>CAYTIL010000021.1:0-210470 GCA_964437985.1 uncultured Acidobacteriaceae bacterium | reverse complement strand
CCGCTTGGATCCCGCTTCGCGGGACCCACTTTCCCCCAGCCTCGACCGCGGCCAGCAACCTTCGAGCAGTGTTATGCTCGCAACCCAAAACCCGGAGAAAGTCTCATTATCCGTGGACTAAGAACGGGGGGCAGGTCACATCGATGTGCGATGTAGCTTTGATCATTCGGAACTGGACACTCAGTGGGAGATACGCGAACTAGTTCAGGAAGTATTGCCGGTACAGCGTGTACCTCTGCGCCGGACGAAAGCTGGCGTCACCCACCGGCCTACTCCAAGATCGCCGCCAGATACGCGCCGTTTGGTATGCTGGCCAGATTCGAAAGCTTCGAGAAACTCACACCCGATTCATACCGCTCATTCATTATTCTTAGCGACCGGGCCATGACAGCAATGCACTCCGCATCCGTATGCTTCAACGCTGCTTGAAGGAGAACGAAAACAGAAAACACTAGGTGTTGCGCATAAGCATTTCTTGGGAACCAAGTCTTGATGTGCCTTCGAGTGACTGTCGTAAAGTAGAGCATAGCCGTCAGTTCCCGCGGGTCTTCGGTCGGAATGTACGTCACCAGAGCCGCAACGTCTTGGATTCCAGCAAGAGCCAGAACATCGGAACCATCCGAAAGGCCAGCCTTCACGACGGATCTCATGGTTGTTTGCAGCACCTGGGCTGATTCAAACATTGCCGGATCGGAGGGCGATAAGTTGTAGAGCATCTTCGCGTAATAGTGAAGTACAAGTCGTACGAACTCGAGTTTTTGGAGTTGCGAATGATGCTCAGCAAAAAAGACATGGTACCTGTGATGCTCGTCCGCAACTATGCGAGCTGACAGGAGCGGCAATGGGGCTGGAATCCCGACGAGCCGCAGCAGTCTAGCGATCATGTGCAAGTCACCTGGACTGCGATATCTGAGTGCCGCCGCTAATTCCCCGCAGGCTGCGCGCCAGGCGTGCTAGTTTCCAGGGTCTATTTAGTTCAAGAAATATTGCCGGTACAGCGTGTCCCTTTGAGCGGGGCGGAAGCCGGCGTCGCGGATGATATGGCGCAGTTCCTCTTCCGTCGTACAGTTGGTGACGCCGGCGGCGCGCACCACGTTTTCCTCCAGCATCACCGAGCCCACGTCGTTGCCACCGAACCGGAGTCCGAGCTGGCAAACCTTGAGCCCTTGGGTGACCCAACTGGACTGCACGTTCTTGATGTTGCTGAGAAACAGGCGCGCGATGGCCAGCACCTTCAAGTACTCCACCGAAGTGGCTTCGTCCCAGTGGCGGCCGCCGAGCGCGGTGTTTTGCGGCTGAAACGACCAGGGGATGAAGGCGGTGAAGCCTCCGGTTTCTTCCTGCAGATCGAAGACATGCTGGAAGTGGTTGACGCGGTGCTCCACGGTTTCGCCGCAACCGAACATCATGGTGGCGGTGGTGCGCATGCCGAGCTGATGCGCGGTGCGGTGGACGTTGAGCCAGTCTTGGGTGAGGCACTTGAGGCGCGCGATCTTGTAGCGCACTTCGTCGTCCAGAATTTCTGCGCCGCCGCCGGGAATAGAGTCGAGCCCGGAGTCGCGCAGGCGGCAGATGGTGTCGCGGATGGAAAGGCCGCTCAGTTCGGCGAAGTGGATGATCTCCGAGGCCGAGAAGCAGTGCAGATGCACGCGCGGGAATCGCTGCTTGATGCCGCGCATCAGGTCTTCATACCACTCGAGCGGCAGGCCGGGATGCAGGCCTCCCTGCATCAGGACGCCGGTGCCGCCCAGCTCCACGGTTTCGCGGACCTTGTCGTAGATGGTTTCGTGCTCGAGCACGTAGCCTTCCTTCGACTTGGGCCCCTTCACCGGCCGATAGAAGGCGCAGAACGTGCAGTATTCGGTGCACAGGTTGGTGTAATTAATGTTGCGATCGATGACGTAAGTGACCACGCCCTCAGGATGCAGGCGGCGGCGGACGGAGTCGGCCTCCATGCCGATGCCGATGAGGTCGTCGGAGCGGAAGAGGTCGAGAGCCTGGGCGTGGGTGAGGGCCATAGGACTGTAACTATTTTAGCGCGAACTGCAGGTTGCACCAGCAGCGGCGCGGTAGAACGAAGGATTCGGAAGCTTCGGAAGGTTCGACGAGATTCTCGGCGTGGGCGGGACGCCCACGCGACAGCCCCGACACGTCGGGGCGCTACGGGTCCGGCGCTACGGGTGCGGTGCGAGGGTGCCCTGTCCCAGGAATTCCAGCGGCCGGGGCGCGGCGATGACGCCGCAGTCGGCGGCGTAACGATAGAAAAGGTCGAGGCCTTCGAGGTTTTCGGCGTCCAAGGAGTAGTCGATGTTCTGGGTGAGGTAGGAGATCACGCTCTGCTCGGAGATGCCGACGCGCGGCGCCCATTGGCGCGCGATGGCGCGCAGGTTTTCCGGCTGGAGGCCGTGGTCGCGGGAATCGCGGAAAATGCGCGTCAGCTCCGGGCGGGCTGCTTGGGCGCGCACCGCCCAGAAGGCGAACACCATGGGCTTGCCGGTGTTGCGATGCCACTCTTCGGCGAGGTCGTAGGTGAGGTAGCGCCCGCGGTCCACGGTGAGTGCCGGATCGCCAATGAGCAGCGCGGCGTCGCAGCTGGCGAGCATGGCGTCGAGATCAGGTTCCATGGGAGTGAAGCGCCGAGGTCCTCCGAACCATTTGCAGAACAGCACACGGGCCAGGGCCACGGACGTGCGCGAAGCGGTGTCGGCGGCCACGGTCTGGATGTCCTCCACCGGCACCTTGCTCACCAGCAGGATGGAGCGCACGCTGCGCTTGCTGGCGATGGAAATGTCCGGAAGAACCACCAGGCCGGGAATGGCGGGAAGAGCGATGACGGGAATGATGCCGATGTCAGCCGCCCCTGTGCGCAGCGCTTCCGCGCAGGCCGAGGGCATAGTAAAGTCCAGGTGGAAGTCCGAGCTCGCGGCGCCGTGCTCGAAGTCCCACATGAGCGGCGCGGTGTTGAGGAAGGAAATCGCGGAAACGCGCAGGCGTGCCATAACAGCGGGTGAATTGTAGCAGACCTGCCGGGGGTTGCTATTGACAGGAATTTTCCGTCCCGTGTAAAGTCCGCGCAGTCTTCATGAAGTTCGAGAAGTCTGAAAATCCCGAAGCAAGCTCCGGCAACGAGCGGCTGCGCCGCTGGCTGGCGCTGGCGCTCACACCCGGGCTGGGCGCGACGCGCGTGCGCCGCCTGGTGGAGCACCTGGGCGGCATCAAGCAGGTGTTTCGCGCATCGCTGACCGAGCTGGAAGCTTGCGGCCTGCAGGCGGTTTCGGCGCAGGCGCTGGCCACGGGAAAATCGCTGGAGCTGGCGCAGGAAGAAATGGTGCGCGCGGCAGCGGCCCGCGCCCAGATCCTTCCTCTGGATGATGCTGCGTATCCGGCGCTGCTGCGGCAAATCTACGATCCGCCGGTGGTGCTGTACGTGCGAGGCGACGCCGCGGCACTGTCGCAGCCGGGAATCGCGATTGTGGGCACGCGCCATCCCACGCCCTACGGAACCGGGATGGCGGAGCGGCTGGCGGCCGATCTGTCAGCGCGCGGGCTGGCCATCTTCAGCGGACTGGCGCGCGGAGTGGACGCCGCCGCGCACCGCGGAGCGGTGGCCGCTCGCGGCAAGACGGTGGCCGTGTTCGGCACGGGCGTGGACACGGTTTATCCCCGCGAGAACACCAAGCTGGCCGACAGCATTCTGGCGGTGGGCGGCGCCGTGCTCAGCGAGTTTCCCATGGCCACGTTTCCCGCGCCGCAGAATTTTCCCATCCGCAACCGCATCATCAGCGGGCTGGCGGTGGGGGTGCTGGTGGTGGAGGCGGGCGAGTACAGCGGCACACGCATCACGGCGCGCTGCGCTTTGGAGCAAAACCGCGAGGTCTACGCCGTCCCCGGCAACGTGACCAACCGCAATTCCTGGGGGCCGAACACGCTCATCAAGCAGGGCGCGCACCTGGTGGCCACGTGGGAAGACGTGTGGGAAGCGCTGCCTGCAACGGTGCGCGATCAACTCGATCCGAAGGTGGCGTCTGAATCCGGAGGGCAGGTCACTGCATCGCTATTTGGTGACGACACCCTGGCTCCGCACGAAAAGAAGATCTTTGCCCTGCTGAAGCCCGACGAATCCACCCATATTGATGACCTGGTCGTGAAGCTGGAGCCGGAAGTATCGGCATCGGAGATTTTTTCCGCGCTGTTTGAGCTGGAACTCAGCGGCAAGATTCGCCAGCTTCCTGGAAAGAATTTTGTGAGGACATTCTAGTGGGTGTGCTGCTGATTACTAACGGCCAGCCAAGTTTCGTGGTAGCTTCGCATCCGAGGAAAGAAATTGGCTAAATCTCTGGTCATCGTCGAATCGCCGGCCAAGGCCAAGACCATCAACAAGTATCTGGGGAAGAACTACGAGGTGGAAGCCTCGCTGGGCCACGTGAAAGACCTGCCCAAAAGCGGCCTGGGGGTAGACGTAGACAACGACTTCGCCACCGAGCTGGTGATCATCCCCGGAAAAGAAAAAGTGGTCAGCATGCTGAAGAAGAAGGCGCAGAAGGCGGCGGCGGTGTATCTGGCGCCCGACCCGGATCGCGAAGGCGAAGCCATCGCCGCGCACCTGGCGGAAGAGTTCGGGGTGACGCGCACGGGCCCGGCGCCCAAGATTCCGGTTTACCGGGTGACGTTTAACGAAATCACGCAGCGCGCGGTGAAGGAGGCGTTCGAGCATCCGCGGGGTCTCGACTGGAACCTGGTGGACGCGCAGCAGGCGCGGCGCGTACTCGACCGGTTGGTGGGCTACAAGATTTCTCCCTTGCTATGGGACAAGGTGAAGCGTGGGCTATCCGCCGGCCGGGTGCAAACCGTGGCCCTGCGGTTCATTGCGGAGCGGGAGCTCGAGATCCGCGCGTTCAAGAAGCAGGAGTACTGGACCATCGACGCCCGCCTGCAGGGTCCGACGCCACCGGTCTTCGAAGCGCGCTTTACGGGAAAAAACGGCCAACGCTTCGAGAAAATGCAGATCACCGAGGAAGCGCAGGCGCAGTCCATTGTGGGCCCGCTGGAAAAAGCGGCGTGGAGCGTGGCCGACGTCGAAAAACGTGAGCAGCAGCGCCGTCCGCTGGCGCCCTTTACCACCAGCAAATTCCAGCAGGACGCGTCTCGCAAGCTGGGTCTCCCGGTGAAGGCGGCCATGGGCATCGCGCAGAAGCTCTACATGGGCGTCGAACTGGGCGAGGAAGGCTCGGTGGGCCTGATCACGTACATGCGTACCGATTCGGTGCGCGTGTCCAAGGAAGCGATTGAGGAAGCACGCGACTACATTGCCCGCGAATTCGGCAAGCAGAACCTTCCCGCGGAGCCGAACTTCTATCGCTCCAAGAAAGGCGGCGCCACCCAGGACGCGCACGAAGCCATCCGGCCGACGTCGGTGGAGATGACTCCGGAGCGCGTGCGGCGCTACCTGCAGAACAACGAGTACCGGGTCTACAACCTGATCTGGCAGCGCTTCGTGGCCTCGCAGATGACACCCGCGGTCTATGACCGGACGACGGTGGACATCGATGCCAAGAAGGATGCAGACGTCTTCAACTTCCGTGTGACCGGGTCAGTCCTGAAGGCCCCCGGCTTCCTTGCCGTCTACGAAGCCGCGAAGGAAGTGAAAGACGAAGAGGACGAAGAACTGGAGCACAGCCTTCCGCCGCTCGAGGCGGGGCAGCGGCTGGAACTGGAAAAGCTGAAGCCGGAACAGCACTTCACCGAGCCGCCGCCGCGCTACAACGAGGCCTCGCTGGTGAAGGAACTGGAAGAACGCGGGGTGGGCCGTCCTTCGACCTACGCCCAGATTATCAGCAGCATTCAGGACCGCGGATACGTGATCAAGCATGAGCGCCGTTTCGTGCCCACGGAAACCGGCGAGGTGGTGGCCGAGCTGCTGGTGAAGAACTTCGGCGATATTTTCGATCCCAACTACACCGCCCGGCTGGAAGAGGAGCTGGACGACATCGAGGAAGGCCGCGAGAAATGGACCGTGGCCATGGAGGACTTCTACAAAAAGCTGGCCAAGGACATTCGCCTGGCTGAGAAGCACATGGAAAACATCAAGACCATGAAGAAGCCGACCAGCGAGAAGTGCGAGCGCTGCGGGTCGCCCATGGTCGAGCGCTGGGGTCGTCACGGCTGGTTCCTGGCCTGCAGTACCTACGACCGGAAGAAAAAGGGGAGCTGCGACTTCACGCGGGAAAAACCCGACAAGGAACTTTCCGTCGATGCGGACACGGAAGAAGAACTGTGCGAAGAATGCGGGCAGCCCATGGTGTTGCGCCGCGGACGCTTTGGGCAGTTCATGGCCTGCACCTCCTATCCCAAATGCCGCAGCGCGCGGCGGCTGGACCAGGCCAAGCGCGTGCCCGACATCCTGACCGACGAACTCTGCCCCAAGTGCAGCCGCCACCTGGTGATCCGCCACGGGCGCTACGGCGCCTTTACTTCGTGCAGCGGCTATCCCGAGTGCAAGTACATCAAGCAGAACTTCATCGGAGTGAAGTGCCCGCTGTGCAAAGACGGCGAAATTGTGGAGAAGAAGGCCCGCCAGCGCGGCAACCTCTTCTATGGCTGCGGCAACTATCCGAACTGCGAGTTCACCTCCAACTGGAAGCCGCTGGCGGAGAAATGCCCGCAGTGCAGCAGCCCGTACCTGGTGGAGAAGAATCTGAAGTCGGGCGCAGTGATCGCCTGCCCCAATAACCGGCGGTCCGATGAGGACGAGCCCCGCAAGCGCAAACGCAAGGGGAAAACCAAAGACGCTGCCGAACCCGCCGCTGCACCGGCGAAGTGCGACTACACAAGGCCAGTGGCGGTGGCAGTAGAGGCCCCGGTAGCTTAGAAAAGAAGCTTGTCTGGTTGCCGGAACCTACTGAAACTAAAGCTGCTTGTCTGCCATCATATAGTTTTTTCGAAATCTTCAATGACGCGATTCCTAATGAAAGGCTCCTTTCATTAGCGGTGTGAACAGTGAAGGCACCCGATTTTCAGTCCAACGCCGTCGCCAGCCCGCAACAGACCTGCTAAAATTCTAGGGCTGTATCCATCCCTTAGGAGGTCTCTTCCATGGCCAGTAAACCCAACGCCAGCGATGCCCAGATCGGACTGCAGCTCTATGATCTGCGGCGCGAGGCGGAGATGCGCAAGGCGCGCAACTTCGTCAATTTCGAATTCAACCCCAAGACCGCCGACGAAGTCGGCAAGTTATACATGGCCATGGGCACGCCGCAGAACGCCCACTTCCGCCAGGTGCTTTCGTACTGGCAGATCGCGGCCTCGATGGTGCTGAACGGAACGCTGCATCCCGCGGTGTTCGTGGATACCTGCGGCGAAGGCCTGTTTGTGTACGCCAAGTTCAAGCCTATGCTGAAGGAAATTCGGGCCAAGCTGGATCCGGACTTCCTGGGCAAGATTGAGGAACTGGTGAAGCAGGACAAGGGCTGCCGCGAGCGTGTGGCGGTAATCGAAAAACGCATCGCCACCTGGATGGCGGCGATGAAGGCGCAAGAAGCGGCCGCGGCCGACTAAGAAACTGTTCCGGCTCCGAGGCATCCCCGAGCGCGGGGCTGGCCGGCGCCCCTCCAGGGCGCCCGGCCTGCTGTCGAACATGACCGGGGGCGGCGCTGTGCTCGCCCCCGGCTAATTTCCCTCGGCCCTCTTCGGGGCCGTTTCAGGCGATGTATTCGCGGATGTACTCGTCGCGGCAGGCCACGAGCTGCCGCGCGGTGCCGTCGAAGATGGCCTTGCCGTCCTTCAGGATGAGGAAGCTGGTGTTCACGCTGGAGCGCGCGCTGCCTTTCAGGGGGCGCATCTCGGCGGCCTGCACGTCGTAATAGTGCGAGGCCAGCGTGAACCCGTCCTGCAGGCGATGGGTGACCAGGAGGGCGCTGCTTTGCTGCACGTCGCGCTGCTTCACGATCAGCTCGATGATGGTGGTGGAGGTAATGGGATCGAGGCCGGCGGTGGGCGAGTCGTAAAGCAGGACCGTCGGCTGAGTGACGATGGCGCGCGCGATGGCCACGCGGCGCCGCATGCCTCCGGATAGCTGCGAAGGGAACAAGGGCAGGGTGTGCTCGAGTTCCACGAAGCGCAAGGCTTCGACCACACGCGCGCGGACTTCGTCTTCGGGGATCCCTCCTTCTTCCAGCAGGCGGTAGGCCACATTTTCTTCCACCGTCTGCGAATCGAAGAGCGCGCTCTCCTGAAAGACCATTCCCAGGCTGCGCCGCAGGTCAAACAACTCCTCTTCCCGCATGCTGGTGACTTCCCGCCCCAGGACGCGGATGCGTCCGCGGTCGGGCTGCATCAGTCCCAGGGCCAGCTTGAGGATGGTGGTCTTGCCGGAGCCGGCTACGCCGAACAGCACTTTGGTCTGGCCGCGCTCCAGCTCAAAGGAAACGCCGTCGAGAACGACGTTGCTCTCGAAGGCGATGGCCACGTCTTCAAAGACAATCACCGGCTCCTGCGGGCCGCCTGGGTCAGGCTGCGGGGCTGCGACCGTGGACGACGAGGCGGGCACAGGATGGCCTATTCCACCCAGGTGATGAGGAAGCGGGTGAGGAAGAAGTTGACCACCAGGATGAGCACCGAAGCCGCGACCACCGCCTGGGTGGTGGCGCGTCCCACGCCCTGGGTGCCGCCGCGAGCGTTGAGGCCGTAGTAGCAGCCCACGGTGGCGATGACGAATCCGAAGAACAAAGGCTTGACCAGGCCCATGAATACGTCTTCGAGCAACAGGCTCTGGTAGGCGCTGGTCCAGAACTGCTGGGCGTCCAGATTCAACACCAGGGCCGCGACCATGAATCCGCCGGTGATGCCCACCAGATCAGAAATGATGGTGAGGAAAAAGAGCATGATCACGCTGGCCACCACCCGCGGCGTTACCAGCTTCTTGATGGGATCGGTACCCAGGGCGCGCATGGCGTCGATCTGCTCGGTGACCACCATGGAACCCAGCTCGCTGGCCATGCCGGAAGCATTGCGTCCCGCGACCATCAGTCCGGTAAGCACCGGTCCCAGTTCCCGCACCATGGTGAGCGACACCACCTTTCCGGTGAGCGAGAGCGAGCCGAACTGCTCGAGGGTCTTGGAGGTCTGCAGCGCCAGCACCGCGCCGGTAAAGAATCCGGTCAGCACCACGATGGATAGCGAACCCACCCCGATGAGATCGGCCTGCATCATCCAGTCAGACATGTAACGGGGCTGGCGAAACACGTTGGCCAGCGAGCGTCCGGCCAGCAGGGAGTACTCCTGGATGGCCAGGATCTTGTCTTTGGCGAAGTCGGCTGGGGAGACGAGTTCCATGGAAACGGTGAACTATAGCAGAGGCACGCCCCAGCGGGGAATCGCTTACCGCAGGATGGACACGGATGAGTCGGAGAAGGCGTGGGAGCAAGGACCCGTAGGTGCGCGGCTCCTGGATAAACAAACAGTGCACCGGTCAAGGGTCGCGCGTGAGCGTGCGCAGGCTCGCGGCCTGTAGAGCCAGGGTTTCATTCCGCTCTTCTGTCGGAACCACCGCAAAAAACGCTGCGGCTTCTTTCTCAAGATTTCCTCCGTCGAGGAGCTTCGTGTCTTTCCTGGCTGTCAAACGCAAGCGTTTGTTCCTTCGCATGAGCGTCCTAGTGTCGTCCCTAACGGGACTCGATTCGAATGTTCGCTGACTACCCGGCACTCACGTGCCGGGCTGTCGAACTGCCGTCGCTTCGCGACTTCCACTAGAGAGCTACGAAGATTCGCACTGAGCTAAGCCGACTCGCGCGTTTTCTTGCGGATCTCGATGCTAAGGCGCTTGATTTTCTGATTGAGGGTGGAAAGCGGGATGTGGAAGGCCTCGGCGGCCTCGGTCTGGTTCCAGGTGGTCTTCTCCAGCATTTCGACGATGACGCGGCGCTCGCACTCTTCCATGATGTCGAACAGCGAGGCATCAGGGCGGGACTCGAAGATTTCCGCGGCGCTGCGGCGTCCCACCACGTGATCGGGCAACAGGTCCATGCCGACGACCGGCCCGGAGGAGAGCACCACCGCGCGCTCGATCACGTTTTCCAGCTCGCGGACGTTACCCGGCCAGGGGTAATCGAGCAGCGGGCGCAGGGCTTCGGGAGTCAGCTGGCGCAGAGGCTTGTCGTTTTCCTCGCAGTACTTCCTGAGGAAGTGCTCCACCAGGCTGGGGATATCCTCGCGGCGCATGCGCAGGGACGGCAAATCGATGGTGATGACGTTGAGGCGGTAGAAAAGGTCCTCGCGGAACCTGCCTTCGCCGACCATCTTCTTCAGGTCCACGTTGGTGGCGGCGATGATGCGCACGTCCACCTGGATCTCCTGCACGCCGCCCAGGTGCATGAACTTGCGGTCCTGCAGTACGCGCAGGATTTTGGACTGGGTGTCGCTCCCCATGGTGGCGATTTCGTCCAGGAACAGGGTGCCGCGGTCGGCCACTTCGAACAGGCCCTTCTTGGAGGAGATGGCGCTGGTGAAGGCCCCCTTGACGTGGCCGAAGAGGGTGGATTCCAGCAGGTCGGCGGGCATGGAGCCGGTGTTGACGGGGACGAAGGGCCGGTCCTTGCGCGGCGAGTTCAGGTGGATGGCCTTGGCGATGAGTTCCTTGCCGGTGCCGCTCTCGCCCTGGACGAGCACGGTGGAACGGCTGGACGCCACCTGCGCCACCAGGTCGAAGATGCGCAGCATGGCGTCGCTCTTGCCCACGATGTTCTCGAAGTTGTAGCGCTCCTTAAGGGCGCGCTTGAGCTGGACGATCTCCTCCTGGTCGCGTTTGCGGGCCACAGCGCCGCGGATGTCGGCCAGCAGCTTCTCGTTGTCCCAGGGCTTCTGGATGAAGTTGGTGGCGCCCGCCTGCATGGCGTTGACGGCATTTTCCACCGTGCCGTAGGCGGTAATCATGATGACGGGAATGAGCGGGTCGCGGTCGCGGATCTCGCGCAGCACTTCCAGGCCATTGCGGTCGGGCAAGGCGAGGTCGAGGAGCACGAGGTCGAAGGGCCGGGCGCCCAGGCGAGCGAGGCCCTGTTCGCCGTTCTCGGCGGTTTCGACTTCGAAGCCTTCCACGTCGAGCAGCGTTTCCAGCGACTCGCGGATGGCGGACTCGTCGTCAATCACCAGGACAACGCCTTGCGAGGCCTGCTCGCGATTGCGGGTTTTGCCGAAGACCAGGGCCAGGTCAGACATTCACTGCCTTTCGTAGCAAAGGGAAGTCGAGGTAGAAGCTGGTGCCGGCGCCGGGCCGGCTTTCCACCCGGATTTTGCCCGCGTGCTCCTGGATGATGCCATAGGTGACGGAGAGCCCCAGGCCGGTGCCCCGGGGACCGTCGGTGGCTCCGCCCTTGGTGGTGAAGAAGGGGTCGTAGATGCGGGCCACGTGCTCGGGGGCGATGCCTTTGCCGGTGTCGGAGACCAGGACGTGCACGCCCTCGCCGTTGCTGGTCTGAACGGTGAGGATGCCGCCGCCGGGCATGGCGTCCTTGGCGTTGAGAAACAGGTTCAGAAACACCTGCTGCAGCTTGCTGTGGTTGCCGTGGACGGGTGCGAGGCCGGGGGTGAGCGAGGCCTGTACCTCAACCTGCGCCGTCTTGAACTGGTGCTCCAACAGGGCGAGGGTGTCGTGGATGACCTGGTTCACGTCCACTTCGGTGAACTCGGCCGCGCTGATGCGGGAGAAGTTGAGCAGGTTGTTGACAATTTCAGAGGCGCGGAAAGTCTGGCGCGTGATCTTCTCCAGCAGGCCGGACTTTTGCTCGTCGCCCTGCAGCTGCTTGGCCAGCATCTGGGCGTAGGAAGAGATGACCGCCAGCGGGGTATTGACTTCGTGGGCGACGCCGGCAGCCAGGACTCCGATGGAGGACATTTTTTCCGACTGCGCCAGTTGCGATTCCAGGCCCACGCGCTCGGTGATGTCGTCCACGATCAGGATGCGGCCGATGATGTCGAAACGCCGCGTGACCAGAGGGGCAATGGCAATGTTGGTGACCCGGGTTTCGCCCGACGGCGACTGCATGCGGAACTTGTACAGGTTGCGAATGCCGGGGTTGTGGCGGCCGCGGTAGAACTCCTCCACGAAGGGCGCGGGGAAGAGCTGGCCGAGCGGGCGGCCGAGGGCATCGGCGCGCTGGGTGGCGAACATGACTTCCATCTGCGAGTTCCAGGATTCAACGCGGTCTTCCAGGTCCACGGCCACCACGCCTACGCTGATGGACTCGACGATGTTCTCGTTGAATTCCTTGAGGCGCTCGTACTGCGCCGCCTTCTGCTCCAGCGACTGGTAGAGGCGCGCGTTCTGCAGGGCGATGCCCACGTAACCGGACAGAGTTTCCAGCAGCTCGACGTCTTCGCTGTCCAGGAAGTCGCCGTCGGCAGTCTTGCCCAGGCCAATCACCGCCAGCATGCGGTTCTGCACCATGCAGGGCAGGTAGTAGTTCAGGTCGAGTTGGGCGATGGTGTCCTGCGCGGTGGGCGTCTCGCGCACCAGCTGGCGCGTGTTTTCGAAGAAAAGATGGCCTTCCTCCCACTCCGGCCGGCGGGCCGCGAGGAAGCTGAGGTCGAGCTCCTGGGGAGGAGTGAAGCCGTGCGCCCGGGCCAGTGCGAAACCGTCGCCGTTGCCGCCCGCGGCGCCGGCTACGAACACGGCCACGCGTTCCACCAGCAGGGTGTGGGAAAGGCGATCGACCACGGCGGCCAGCATCTTGCCCAGATCGGTTTCCGAGTTCAGCTCGCGGCCAAACTCGATCAGGGTGCGGCGGTAGTCGTAGCGCCGCTTGTAATAGACGCGGTCCAGACGTTCCTGAATGCGGCGGCGCACCGGGTCAAACAGCAGCGCGGTAACCACGATGGCGGCAATCAGCCCGGCAGCGCCGGCGCCCGGGATCTGGGTGTGCACCAGCTCGGCCACCAGTCCGACGCCTCCGAAGAACAGGGCCACGATGGAGGCCGTCGCCAGGGTGTAGGCCATGCCGCGCTTGAAGATCAGGTCCACGTCCATCAGGCGGTAGCGCACAATGGCGTAACCGAAGGTGAGCGGCAGAAACACCAGTGAAAATGCCGACACCTTCATCAGCGTGGTGGGCAGGGTTCCGGCCAGATAGGGGAGCACATAAAACAAAGAAAACGGGGTAATGGCCAGGATGGCGCCGCGCGTGACCCACTTCATCTGCTGGCGCAGGATGGGAGTGCGAGCCTCGCGGTAGGTGTGCCAGAGCACGGCCGCGGCCCCGGCAAAGCCGGCCATCAGGTAGAGCAAGTGCAGGCGGTCCAGGTTCCAGCGCAGCAGTTCGTTCCCGGCGAGTTGGGTGATGGCCCAGATCTGGACGCCGAGCAGGGCCAGGGCGGGCGCGTAGACGGCGGGCAGCGCCCAGCGGTGACGCTGGACGAACGGCCGATTTTCCGGGAAGGTGAGCGCGAAATGCAAAAAGAGTGCGGGCTGCAGCAGTCCGGCGACGATATTGGCCCAATAGACGATCTGGTCGAAGTCCGACCAGCTCTGATCAACGGCGCTCAGCTTGCCGGTGTACTTGAAGGAGTAGAAGACGAATGAGACCAGGCAGAAAACGTAAAAGTGCGTGGACTTGGGCGCGGTCCAGCGGCGCAGCAGGATGTACAGACCGATGCCCAGGTAAACCAGAGCGATCAGGCGGAGGCCGAGGTTCAGCGATTTGTCCGCCGGGGTGAGAATGACGCCGATCTCCAGCGCCACGTCCTGCCGCAGCAAGGTGTAGGTGACCTTGGACCAGACCCCGGATTGGTAGACCGTGCGGTGAACCGTGCCGATGCGGCGAAGTTCCTGGCCGTTTAGGGAAGTGAGGATGTCGCCGGAGCGGATGCCTGCGCGCTCACCCGGGCCGCCAGGCTGGACGCGCTCGGCGCGGATCCGGTCTCCATTCTCAACCCACCAAACGCCGTCCTCGGGAACCGGGAAGCGCTGCTCCTGCTGGTAGTTGAGCCAGGCAAAGACCACCGACGCCATAGTCAAAACGCCCAGCACTGCGGCGGTGAGCCGAACCTGCAGTTCTCGCTTCATGCGCTGGTCCGAGCCCTCTACACACCCGGACGAGCTCCCTGGTTGCACGCTGTATTCCAATTTGGAGAACTGTCTCATCTGCCTAACACATTGTACATGAACACCTTAACAGGATACCGATTTTAGTATTGGCGATGGCTACGGTTTTTGGAATATGGCTGTGAACAAGCGTATATGAGGAAAATCCTAGGGAAGACTGAAAGCGCGCATTCCCCAACCAGAGGAAGGGCCCAGCGGGCAGCACCGGACAAGCATTGACCCGGCTTTGCCGAACTTCTAAACTGCGCTCACTCTCCCGGAGCGGTTTATGCCCTACAAGCGCGCCCTCGCGGTGTCGTTTTTCCTGGTCGTAGCACACGCCCTGGGCATTGCTCTGCTGGGAACCAGCCCGGCGGGGTCTCTGTTTTCCAACTTGGCGATGCTGGCCGCGAGCGGTTGGGCGGTCGCTGCTTGCTGCATGGCGGCGCGACGCCACGGTAATTTTGCCCGGAGCTTTTGGGTCCTGGTGGCCATCGGCTTCTTCTTTTGGTCTGCAGGCCACGCTTACTTCACGTATTCGGAAGACATCCTGGGCATCCGGCCTGAAAGCCCGGCCCCCTCCGATGTGTTGTTTTTCTTCGCGGTGGTTCCGCCGGCCATGGCGCTCTTCCTACAGCGCCGGCCAGGCGGGGAAAAACTGGATTGGGAGCATGGCCTGGACTTCCTGCAGGTGGGCATCGTATCCCTGGCGTTTTATCTTTTCTTCTTCTACGTCCCGGAGCATTGGCAAGCGGAGAAAGAGCGGCTGGCCCTGATCCAGCACTACGTGTTTAACGCGCGCAGCCTCCTGCTTTCAGTGGCTTTCCTGCTGCGTGCCCTGGTCACGCACTCCTCCCTGGTGCGCACACTCTTTGGGCGGATGGGTGTGGCGTTTGCCCTCTACTCCTTGAGCGCCGCGCTGTACAGCTACGGGGAACGCGAGTGGAACATAACCGCCGGGACCTGGTGGGACCTGGTATTCAGCCTGTGCTTCGCGGTGGCGGCAGCTTTGGCAGCAACCTGGAGGCCCGACCAGGTCGCCGATAAGGCAGAAGCTGTCGAGCCGCCGCGCGGCTTTCAGAGCCGGGTAGGTGCGCAGCTGCTGCCGCTGCTGCTTCCCCTGTTGGTGCTGCTGATGGCAAGCGAAATCGCGCAGATCCAGTTGGCGCTGGCCGCGTCGGCGGTGCTGGCCTCGTTTGGCGTTTACAGCGCGCGGCTGCTGGTCACCCACTACCGGCAGCAGCAGGCCCTGGAAGCGCTCCGGCGCGCGGAGGGACGGTTCCGAGTGCTGTTCTCCCAGAGCCCGCTGCCCATGTGGGTGTTCGATCCGGATACCCTGGAATTCCTGGAGGTCAACCAGACCGCGATCGAGCAATACGGGTACTCGCGGGCGGAATTCCTGAAAATGAAAATCACTGACGTTCGGCCTGCGGAAGATGTGCCCAAGCTCCTGGATGCGCTGAAGAGCCCGCCCGAGACCTGGGCCATAGGGCCGTGGAGGCACCGGCGCAAGGACGGGCTGCTGATCGACGTGGAGGTGCGGGGCAAGGCCATCGAGTTCGCCGGGAAGCAGGCGCGTTTGGTGCTGTTGCAGGACGTGAGCGAGCGGGTCAGCGCGGAACGAAAACTGGTGGCCACAGAGGCCAAGTTTCGCGGACTGGTGGAGCAATTGGTGGCCATCACCTACATCGCGGAGGTGGGCCTGGAGGGCCGGTGGCACTACGTGAGCCCGCAGATCCAGAGCCTGTTGGGATTCTCGCCCGAGGAGTGGATGGCGGACCCGAAGCTATGGTCCAGGCAGATTCATCCCGAGGACCGGGCCCTCGCGACCGCTGCCGAGGAGGTGGCCGCAGAAAGAGGGGTCTTTGAAGCGGAGTATCGCATGCTCACTCGAGACGGCCGGACGGTTTGGATGCGAGACACGGCGGTGCTGGCGCCGGGCTACCCGTCGCCGCGGCCGGCTCTCCAGGGCCTGATGCTCGACATCACCGAGCAGAAGAACCTGGAAGCGCAGTTGCGCCAGTCGCAGAAGATGGAAGCGGTGGGCACGCTGGCGGGCGGCATCGCCCACGACTTCAACAACCTGCTGACCGTGATCCGCGGCTATGGCCAGTTGCTGGCCGAGAAACTGCGTGGCGACCCCGTACTGAGCGAGGAGGTCCGCCAGATTGAGCAGGCAGCCGACCGCGCCGCTTCGCTCACCAGTCAACTGCTGGCATTCAGCCGCAAGCAGATGCTGCAGCCCCGGCTGTTCGACCTGAACGATGTGGTGGCGCGCATGGACAAGATGCTGCGCCGGTTGATTGGAGAAGATGTGGAACTGATCACCCGGCCGGCTCCCAGGCCTGTCATGGTGAAGGCCGATCCGAGCCAGATCGAGCAAGTGGTAATGAACCTGGCAGTGAACGCCCGCGACGCCATGCCGCGCGGAGGCAAGCTGGTGCTGGAAACTGCCATCGTGGAACTCGATGAGGCTTTCGTGCGCGAGCACGAGGGCGCCCGCGTGGGAAAGCACGCCCTGCTGTCCATGCGCGATACCGGAGTGGGCATGGACCCGGGCACCATCTCCCACATCTTCGAGCCCTTCTTTACGACCAAGGAAATGGGGCGGGGCACGGGACTGGGGCTTTCCACGGTGTACGGCATCGTAAAGCAGAGCGGCGGGTATATCAGTGTCTCCAGCCAGCCTGGGAAGGGAACCGGATTCCACCTCTACCTGCCGCGGGCGGAGGAGGAGGCGGCCAAGCCAGAGCTCTCCGCGCGGGATGCGGGCACAGCGGCGCGGGGTTCGGAAACCATCCTGGTGCTGGAAGATGACGAAGCCTTGCGCAAGTTCACCTGCCGGGTGCTGTCCGCCAGCGGCTACACCGTGCTTCCCGCCTGGGCGGGTACGGAGGCCGAACGGCTTTGCCGGGAGCATGCGGGAGAGATTCATTTGCTGGTGACCGACATGATCATGCCCGACCAGAGCGGGGTGGACGCAGCCCGGCTGCTCTCTTCCCAGCGGCCGGCGATGAAGGTTCTTTATGTCTCGGGCTACTCGCCGGACCGTGTTTTCACGGAACTGGGCCCGGAGGCCGCATTCCTGCAAAAACCGTTTACCACCGCCATCCTGACCGCCAAGGTTCGCGAGGTCCTGGATGGGCCGCGGGTGGTGGCCGGGGTCTAGTGGGAACCGGCGCCCCGCAGAAGTCCGCGGTGGTCCGGCACGTGGTACCCACCAAGGCCACTTCCATCGCTTTTTGCGGCCGACCTGAGTTAGCTTTCCAGGGAGAAAGAAAACAGGGGAAGCCGGCGCGAAGCCAACTTCCCCAACCAGAAGCGACAGAAGCGATCCCTTGATAGGACGCTGGGCAGCACGGTGGGGTTGCCTGAGCGGCGGCGAGAAAGAAACGGGTTCAAACCTATGGAGCGGCTGGAACGCTGGGTCACCGTGGACGGCCACCGGATGCGCTACGTGCGCGCCGGGTCAGGGCCGCCGCTGCTGCTGTTGCACGGGCTGCTGGGTTATTCGTTCTCCTGGCGGCTCAACGAAGAATCGCTGGCCCGGAACGCCACGCTCTATGAGGTGGACCTGCTGTGTATGGGCGAATCCGACCGGCCGCAGGGCCTGGATTACGGGCTGCGCGCGCAGGCGCGGCGCATGCTGCGCGTAATGGACGAACTCGGCCTGCAGTCGGCGGACGTGCTGGGCACCTCCCACGGCGGCGCCCTGGCCATGATGATGGCGGCGCTGGCAGCCGAGCAGGGCCGCTCGCGCGTGGAGCGCCTGATCCTGGCCGCGCCCGCCAATCCGTGGTCGAAGCACGGGAGATTTTTTTCGCGAGTGCTGGGCAGTCCGCCTTTGCGCTGGTTCCTGCCGTCCCCGATGCGGCGGCTGGCGCCGCGGTTCGGCGGGTACGTTCTGGCGCGCCAGTACGGTGACCGCAAGCGCATTCCGCCGGGCACAGCCGAGGGCTACATTCGCCCCATGCTGGTGCCGGGCAGCTTCGAGTACGCGCTGGACATCCTGCGCACCCTGCGGCGCGACCTCCACGAAATGGCCGGCTTGCTGCCGCACATTGCGCACCTTCCGACACTGTTTCTGTGGGGCACGCGCGATCCCATTGTGCTGCCGGAATCCATCGCGCCGCTGCGCGCCTGCTTCCGCCGGTCGGAACTGGCGATGATCGAAGGCGCCGGCCACCTTCCCTACGAGGAGTGCCCCGAGGAGTTCAACCGCGCGGTGAGTGGGTTTCTGGCGGGAACTTCGCGGGTGGCGTAGCGTATCTACAGGAGGACCATGGCGCCGGAACCCGGGCAGGCATCCAAGGAAACCGTGCGCACACCTCTGAAGCGCGTGCTGGTGCTGATGGTGGGATGGGTGTTCATCCTGCTGGGCATCGTGGGATTGTTTCTCCCCATCCTGCAGGGCATCCTCTTCCTTCTGATTGGACTGTTCATTCTTTCCAGCGAGTACATCTGGGCGCACAACCTGCTGGCCAGGCTGCGCGCCCGCTATCCCCGTCTTTCGGCCCTGGCCCATCAAGCCAAGGAACGGGCGGAGCGGTGGATGGGGAAGATTTCGGGGCGAGACACTGAATCGGAATGAATTTGGTAATCGGGTAATTTCGTAATTTTGAAATTGGGTCGCACGCGCGCCTCAAATTTCCAAACTACCAAATTACGAAATTACCAAATCCATGCTGGATGCCATGAAATCCGTGTTGCGGGGCCTCGACCGCGAGGCCTGGATCCGCTTCTTCATCGCGGTCGCCGGGCTCACGGTGGCCTTTCTGGCGGCGGTGTACTCCACCGTGTTCCGCGAGCAGGGCAACGTGCTGGGAGTGGCCATTGCCGCATCGGCGGCGCTGCTGATCGCCGGCGTCGTGGCCCTGACCACCGTGCCCTACCTGGCGCGGCGCGTGGCCCTGGAGCGCATGCGCCAGGTGTTTGACTACGACCTCACGCGGGAAGGCATTGTGTACCTGGTGGTGGCGCTGGTGATCGGCGTGGCCGCGCTCAACACCGGCAACAACCTGCTGTTCATCGTGCTGGCGGCGATGCTGGCCGCAGTGGTGGCCTCGGGCGTGGCCTCGGCGGGAGTGCTGCGCGGTGTGGAGCTGGATGTCTCCCTGCCGGCGCACATTTTTGCCGGGAGTCCGGTAAGAGGACGCATTACCCTGAGCAACACGCGCCGCTCCTCGCCATCGTTTTCCGTCAGCGTGGTGCCGCCCCGGCAAAAGAAGAAGAAAAAAAAGCACTGGGAGTGGCAGCGCTCGGCTTTCGGGTTTCCCTTCCAGCGTGCCCCGGAAAAGCAGTGGTTCCGCCTGCAGGACTGGGACGTGAGCCGCGTCGAAGACCAGCCCTTGCAGTCGGGAATCCTGAGCGGGCCGGTGTACTTCCCCTATCTTCCCGCCCGGTCCGCCGAAACCGCGGACCTCGAGCTGCATTTCCGCCGCCGCGGGCGCTATCAGCAGGACGGCTTCGGGGTCTCGACCCGCTTTCCGTTTTCTTTTCTCATCAAGACGCGCCTGGTCCCGCTGCAGCGCGAAGTAATCGTCTATCCCTCGGTGGACCCCACGGACGAGTTCTTCGAAGTGCTGCCCATGATCACGGGCGAGTTCGAGGCGTTCGTGCGCGGCCGGGGCTACGGGCTGTACCGCATCCGCGAGTACGAGCCGGGCGACAGCGCGCGCCACGTCCACTGGAAGGCCACCGCCAAGACGCAGTCGCTGAAGGTGCGCGAGTTCACGCGCGAGGACGAACGCAAGCTGCGCATCGTGTTCGATAATCCGGCGCCCGCGACGGTTTCCGCCGAAAGCTATGAAAACGGCGTGGCCCTGGCCGCGTCGCTGGCCTGGCACTTCGACCAGGAAGATACCGACCTCTCCTTCGCGGCGCCCGGTTATCCGGGCGCCGCCCATCTGCACGAGTTCCTGCGCTACCTGGCGCTGGTGGAGCCGCAGGAAGGCAAGTCGGTGCTGGAGGAACTGGAGGTCACCGACGACTACAACGTCATCCTCACGGCGCGCCCGCGGGGGTCCATCCCTACGCGCCTGTGGGCGTGCTCGTACTTTGTGTTCATCGAGAAGGACGGCAAGGCGGCTGGGGTCGAGGAGGAAACTGCGCAGGGCCGCGACGACCGCCAGGCTTCCGGCTGAACGGCGCAAGGCGCAAACAGCCGAATGCAGATACGCGGGCGAGGTCGCCCGCTTCCACACAGGCCCGGCGCGGCACCAAGGTGCAATGACCTGTGGAGGGCGGGCGGCGGCAACTCGCTTCAGCGAGCCGTCATCTCAGGTTGTCAGGCCGCCGTGGGCGGAGGTAGGATGAGACCTTCCCGAAACAGCGAGCAGCTTTCCCACAAACCCGGTCCTCTTCCAACCCTTGAAGGAGATAGAGATCATGAAACGCAATCTCGCAGTCTTGCTGACTTGGTTGCTGGCGTGCGCGCTGGCGACGCCACCGGCGCTGGCCTGGCAGAGTTCCACGAAGAAAAAGAAGGCCGCCAAGATCACCTCCCCCGTGGTGCCTCCGGGCCAGGAACTGAGCGTGAGCATTCTCGACAACCTGGACAGCGGCAAGGCGGAGCCCGGCGACGAATTCCAAGGCACCCTCACTGAGCCCATCGTAGTCAACGGTACTACGCTCTACCCCAAAGGCGCCGACGTGAGCGGGAGAGTGGTATCGGCCCGGGACTCCGGGCGCCTCAGCCGCCCCGGCATCCTGGAGCTGGAACTGACGTCGGTGAAATCCGGAACCAGACAATCCAAGCTGACCACGGAAATCATCAAGATTGAAGGCAAGTCGCACACCAAGAGCAACGTGACCAAGATCGGTGGTGGCGCGGCTGCGGGAGCGATCATCGGCGCCATTGCGGGAGGCGGCAAGGGCGCGGCCATTGGAGCCGCTGTGGGCGCCGGGGCGGGTACGGCTGTGGCCGCAGCCACGGGCAAGCAGGAAGCCAAGGTAGAGTCCGAGGCGGTGCTGACGTTCGTGACCAGCGCGCCCTCCACGGCGGCTTCGGCATCGTCATCGGAAGCGGCATCGAGCGCGGCGTCGGAGAAGCCGGGTGAATCCAAGCCGGCCGATTCCAAGAGCGGAGCGGTGAAGACCTATGACGACGACGATCCCGACGCGCAGAGCTTCAGCGCGCGTGACCGCCGCATGATCCGCAACTGCTTCCAGGACAATGCCTCCGGCCTGCCGCCGGGCCTGGCCAAGCGGGAGAAGCTGCCGCCGGGACTGCAGCGCCAACTGGAAAAGAACGGCACCCTGCCTCCGGGATTGCAGAAGCGGGTGCAGCCGCTGCCCGCGGTGTGCGAGAACGAGCTGCCCCGCCTGCCTCGCAATCTGGAGCGCGTGGTCTTCAGCCGGCGGGTGATGATCATCAACGCCGCCTCGAAGATTCTCGACCTGTTCGACCTGGACGAGGAATAACCGTCCAGTCAGAAGGAAAAAGGCAAGAGGGCCGGGCTCTAGTATGATGGGCGCCTCGAAAGCGCAAGGAGCCGCCTATGGGTACGATCCGCGACCTGGTGAAGGACCGCACGGTGTACAGCGTGAACGCCGGCGACAGCGTGATGCAGGCCGTCCACTTGATGGTGGACAAGAACATCGGCGCGGTGGCGGTGTTGCGCGATGGCGAACTGGTGGGCGTCTTCTCCGAGCGCGACCTGATGAAGCGTGTGGTGGCCGGAAACCGCGGTCCCGGCTCCACCGAGGTTTCTGAAGTCATGACCCCGCGGCCGCGCACCGTCTCTCCTAACGAGACCTTCGAGAACTGCATGTTTATCATGCGCGAGCACGGCTTCCGCCACTTGCCGGTAGTGGAAGAGGGCAAGCTCTACGGGTTGGTGTCGCTGCGCGACCTGTTGTTGCGCGCCGTGGATCAGGCGGCGGGCGGAAGGAAGCAGGCGGCGTCGTAAGACAGGTGTCAGGTGTCAGGTCGCAGGTGGCAGGAAAAGCCAAGCCCGACCATCCTTATGCACCATTCCCCTGTTCGTGCGCCGGGTCATCTGCGTCCTGCGCCAAATAGCTACGCCTGCTGCTCCCTGCCACCTGCACCTGATACCTGCCACCTGCTTCTGAGCTACAATCGCCGCAGATTTCCTTCCCATGAGCTTCTCCGCGGTGGTAAAGCGGCTTCGCAAGATCGCTGGCGCTGACGCCGTGCTCGACTGCCCCGAAGACCTCATGCTCTACGAGTACGACGCAGGGCAAGCGCACTCAACGCCGCGCGCGGTGGTTTTTCCCCGCACCACCGACCACGTCTCCGCCATCATGAAGCTGGCCTCCGACTCGGGCGTGCCCGTAGTCCCGCGGGGCGCGGGCACGGGATTGAGCGGCGGCTCGATTGCGCGCGAGGGCGGAATCATCCTTGGCTTCGCGCGCATGAACCGCATCCTGGAAATTGATCTCCCCAACCAGCGTGCCGTAGTGCAGCCGGGCGTGGTCAATTACGACTTGACCACAGCCGTTGAGCGCGACGGCTACTACTTTGCGCCCGATCCTTCCAGCCAGAAGGCGTGCACCATCGGCGGCAACGTGGCGGAGAACTCCGGCGGGCCACACACCCTGGCCTACGGCGTCACCGTGAACCACGTCACCGGCCTCGAAGTCGTTTTGCCCGACGGGCGGGTGGTGGAGTTCGGAGGCAAGGCGCTGGACGCCTGCGGATACGACCTCACCGGATTCTTCGTGGGCTCGGAGGGCACGCTGGGCATCGCCACGAAAATTACGGTCAAGCTTACGCGGCTGGCGGAGTCGGTGGTGACCATGCTCGCCATCTTCCACACCGTGGACGACGCCGCGCATACCGTGGTGGCCATCACCTCGGAAGGCATCACGCCATCCGCGCTGGAGTTGCTCGACGGATGGACGCTGCGCACGGTGGAAGAAGCCACGCACGCCGGCTATCCCATGGATTCCGGCGCCGTGTTGCTGATTGAGATTGAAGGCCTGCGCGAGGAAGTGGAGGAACAGGCGGAAGCAGTGCAGGCCGTGTGCCTGCGACAGAAGGCCCGCGAAGTGCGCCGCGCCCGCGACGAGCGCGAACGCCAGTTGCTGTGGTCGGGACGCAAGAACGCCTTCGGCGCCATCGGGCGGGTCTCGCCGTCGTACTACGTGCAGGACGGCGTGATCCCGCGCACGCGCGTGCCGGAGACCCTGCGGTACATCGAAAGCGTGGCGCAGAAGTACCAGCTCACCATCGGCAACATTTTTCATGCCGGCGACGGCAACCTGCATCCGCTGATCCTGTTCGATACGCGCGACGCCGACCAGACCCGGCGCACGCTTGCCGCCGGAAAAGAGATCCTAGAGTACTGCGTCAGCGTGGGCGGCTCCATCACCGGGGAGCACGGCGTGGGCATGGAGAAGAACGATCTGATGCCGCTGATCTTCACCGCCAGCGACCTGGAAGTCATGACCCGCCTGCGCAACGCCTTTAATCCCCGCTCCATTCTGAATCCGCAAAAAGTTCTGCCCACCACCCGGAGCTGCCGGGAGACGCTGGCGTCGGAGCATCCGCGCGCGGGACTGGGTGAGGGGCCGCGTCCCGGGGCGGGCGCATGAGCGCCGCCCGCGCCGTCGTTTCCGTGGCCCGGGAAATGGCCGCCATCTGCGGCGAGCAGCACGTCACCGAGGATCCGGCGGCGCTGGCGGCGTTGGAAGTGGATGGAGCGACGCCCGGCGCGGTGGTCGAGCCGGCGTCGGCGGAAGAAGTCGCGGCCATTCTGCGCCTGGCGACGGCGCGCGACCTGGTGGTTGTCCCCAGCGGCGGCTTCACCCAGCAGGCCACCGGCTATGCGCCTGCGCGCGTGGACGTCCTGCTGCGCAGCACGCGCCTGCGCAGCGTCCGCTACTACGATCCCGGCGACCTGACGTTCGGCGCCCAGGCCGGAATCACCATCGCCGAAATCGGAGAGCGCCTGGCGGAGCACGCGCAATGGTTGCCGCTCGATCCCGCGCGGCCGGAATCGGCAACTCTCGGCGGAGTGCTGGCCACGGCAGCGCACGGGCCGCTGAAGCACGCCTTCGGCGGAGTGCGCGAGTTTTGCATCGGGGTGAGCTTCGTCACCGGCGACGGCAAACTGGCCAAGGGCGGCGGGCGCGTGGTGAAAAACGTCGCCGGCTACGACCTGATGAAACTGCTGATCGGCAGCCATGGCACGCTGGGAGTGATTGTGGAAGCCAACTTCAAAGTCTTTCCGCGGTCGCGGCAGACGCGCAGCTTCCTCTTAGAATTTGGGAGCCTCGAAGACGCGGTGCGTTTCCGCGACCGCATGCAGCGTTCCCCGCTGCGGCCGCTGTGCCTGGAGCTGATGTCGCCACGCGCCGGCGAGTACCTCACAGAAACTCCGCCCGTGGTGCGGGACGTGGATGAAGTTGAGCCGCAACATTCCGGCGGCACCGCCGCGTGGCAGGTGGCGCTGCGGGCCGCGGGCAGCGACCGCGTGCTGGCACGCTATCGCAGCGAACTGGGCGCGGACACCGCTCGCGAGCTGGACGGCGCGGAGGAGGCACGATTCTGGCGCTGCGTTTCAGGGTTTGGCGGCAACGTTCTTCAGCGGCACCGCAACGCCATGATGGTGGATCTCGCGGTGCCCATCGCCGCGGTGCGCGACGGGCTGGCCGCCGCCGAGCACGCCGCGCTCGACAACAACTTCCTGTGCGCCGCTGTGGGGCGCGTGGGCATCGGGTCGCTGGTGATGGCGTTCATCCCTCTGCTGGTGGATCCTCCGTCCGCGATGCAGTACGCGAGCGCGGTTTCCGATCTGCGGGGCGCGCTGCCCCGCGACGCCTCCGCGGTGGTGGCGCGCTGTCCGCGCGAATGCCAGGTCCACTTCAATCTCTGGGGCTCGACGCCCACCGACCCGGACTCGATGCGTGCGGTGAAACGCGCAATGGATCCGGCGAATGTGCTGAATCGGGGGAGGTTTGTGGTGTAGATACCCTTCAACGCAGAGACGCGGAGAAGGACAGGAGGCAGGAGGTAGGAGGTAGGAAGTAGGAAGTAGGAGGCAGAAAGGGAGTTGGCGCCTTCCAATCGGCAATCATCAACCTGCAATCGTCAATGAATCCATGAATCCATCGCCAATCTCGAACGCCGAGTCGCACTTCACGTCGCCGGACCGGCCGACTTGGGAGCTGTACTCGGTGTGCATCCACTGCGGGCTGTGCCTGAACCACTGCCCCACGTATCGCGTGCTCGGCCTGGAGCAGGACTCGCCGCGCGGGCGCATCTACCAGGTGCTGCAAGTGGACGCGGGACGGCTGGCCATCGGCGACTCCTTCGTCACTCACATTGACCGCTGCCTCGACTGCCGGGCGTGCGAGACGGCGTGTCCTTCGGGCGTGGAGTACGGGCGCATCGTGGAGCGCGCACGCGCCGAAATCGAGCAGAACTACAAGCGGCCGCTCCTGACGCGGGTGCTGCGCCGCTTCTTCTTCCGGCGACTGCTGCGCGACTACGGAATGCTGGAGCGCGCGAGCAGGCTGATGCGCTTCTACCAGCGTTCGGGACTAGAGACGCTGGTACGAGCCAGCGGCGTACTGAAGCTTCTGGGGCTGGCGGAGGTGGCGGCGCTGGCACCGCGCATCAGCGAGAAGCCCTTCTTCCGCGAATTCGGGACCGAGTTTCCCGCCGTGGGCAAGCGGCGCGCGCACGTGGCGTTTCTGGCGGGTTGCGTGGCCAGTGTGGCCTTCGCCGAGCTGAACCGCGCCACGGTGCGCGTTCTTCAGCAGAACGGCGTCGAAGTCTTCGTGCCTGCAGCACAAGTGTGCTGCGGAGCGCTGCACGCGCACGCCGGCTTCCGCGAGGAGGCGCGCGAGCTGGCGCGTACCAACATCGAGGTGTTCCTCAACGGCTTCGACGCCATTGTCACCAACGCTGCCGGCTGCGGGGCCACGATGAAAGAGTACGACGACCTGCTGGAAGCCGATCCTGATTACGTGGAGCGGGCGCGGCAGTTCGCCGGCCGGGTGAAGGACGTTACCGAATTTCTCGCCGACCTCGGCCTGCAAGAACCGCCGCGCAAGCTGGCGCGCCGCGTCACCTATCAGGACCCGTGCCACCTGGCGCACGGCCAGCGAGTGCGCTCGGCGCCGCGCGAGCTCATGGCCGCCATCGGCGTCGAGCTGGAGGAGATGCCGCACTCCGACCACTGCTGCGGCAGCGCCGGCATTTACAACGTGGCGCAAAACCAGTTGGCCATGCAGATCCTCGACGCCAAGATGGAGGACGTGGCCACCATCAGCGCCGACGTCATCGCCACCGCCAACCCGGGCTGCATGCTGCAACTGCGTGCCGGCGTGGCCCGCCGCGGATTGAAGATGGAAGTGAAGCACGTGGTGGAGCTACTGGCGGAAGCGTACGGAATTGAATCAGTGAGCGAGTGAATCATTGAATCAATGATGGAAGGTGAGTGCCGTCCCTTCGGGACTCTCTCCGTTTCGGCCCGCGGACCCTGCACTGACGTGCTGGGCTATCGAGATGCCGTCGCTTCGCGACTTGTGACGCAGCCGTCCGGAGACGCTGGGGGTGCGGCAAAGCTCCCGTGAGAGGCGATCCTTTGCGCGGCAGGGGAGGGTCGGGGCGGCGCGTAAGGTCCTTCGCCCGCCTGCGGCGGGCTCAGGATGACGGCCTAACACGCGGCGCCTTACACGAGGTCCGCCGCCTTATCCACGTCGGACACGCCCATAATAATGAGCGCGCGGTGGTCGCCCTTGACGATGGAGCCGTAGCAATACGTGATGTTGATGCCCTTATCCGCAAGCTTGCGCGTGACTTTGCCCAGGGCGCCGGGACGGTCGGTGAGGCGCACGGCGACGGCGTCCTCTTCGCGATAGGAAAGCTTCAGGTTGTCGAGGACCTTTTTGGCCGTGGGCAGAGGAACGGCGACGATGCGGATGGCGCCGGCCTCGTCCGGTGCAGCCATCACCGCGCTGATGTTCACGGCCACAGCGGCGAGCTCGCTGCAAATGCGCGCCAGCACGCCCGGTTTGTTTTCGGCATGAATGAGAAGCTGAGTGACGCGAGCCATGGGGCCTCCGGCCATTGAATCATTGAAGCATTGAGTCATTGAATCATTGGACTGCGTCGCGAGCCTTCCATGATTCATTGACTCAATGATTCAATCATCCATCACCAATCAACCTTTCTTCTCTCCCAAAATCTCCTCTTCCTCTTTCCCTTCCTGGCTGAGCTTGAGGATAACGCCATAGTCTTCGAGGGTGGAGGTATCGCCGGCCACCGACTTGGTGGTGACGATTTCGCGCAGCAGGCGGCGCATGATCTTGCCGGACCGCGTCTTGGGGAGCGCGGCCACGAAGTGGATACGCTCGGGACGGGCGAAGGAGCCGATTTCGTGCGCCACCCACTCGCGCAGATCGTCGGAAACAGCGTCGTTCTCGGCCGCACCCTGTTTCATGGTGACGAACGCGTGGATGGCCTGTCCCTTGAGTTCGTGCGGAGCCCCGACCACGGCCGCCTCGGCCACGCTGGCGTGCCGCACCAGCGACGACTCAACCTCCATGGTGCTCAGGCGGTGGCCGGCGACGTTAATCACGTCGTCCACGCGGCCCAACAGCCAGATATATCCGTCGGCATCGCGGCTGGCGGCGTCCCCGGTGAAGTAGCGGCCGGGATAGCGCGACCAGTAGTTCTCCTTGAAGCGCTCCGGGTCCTTGTAAAGCGTGCGCAGCATGGCGGGCCAGGGCTGAGTGAGGACGAGATACCCCTTGCCTTCCGGAACAGACTTGCCGGCGTCGTCCACTACATCGAGCGAAACGCCGGGCAGCGGGCGCGTGGCCGAGCCGGGTTTCGCGGGCGTGGCGCCGGGGATTGGAGAGATGAGGATGGAGCCGGTTTCGGTTTGCCACCAGGTGTCCACGATGGGGCAGCGCTCCTTGCCTATCACGCGGTGATACCACTTCCAGGCGGCGGGATTGATGGGCTCGCCCACGGAGCCCAGCAGGCGGAGCGAGGAGAGGTCGCGCGCGTTGGGCCAGTCTTCGCCCTGGCGCACGAAGCTGCGGATGGCGGTGGGCGAAGTGTAGAGCACGCTGACACGGTATTTTTCGATGATGCGCCACCAGCGGTCGGGCTTGGGCGTGTCGGGCGCGCCCTCGTACATCAGCAAGGTGGCGCCGGCGGCCAGCGGACCGTAGACCACGTAAGAATGCCCGGTGACCCATCCAATGTCGGCGGTGCACCAGAAGGTGTCGTCGTCCTTCAAGTCGAAAACCCACTTCAGGGTGGCCAGCACCTGCGTGAGGTAGCCGCCGGTAGTGTGGACCACTCCCTTGGGTTTGCCGGTAGTGCCGGAAGTGTAGAGCACGTAGAGCGGATGCTCGCTGTCGAGTTGCTCGGCGGGGCACTCCTCGGAGATGCCGAAGGTGAGGTCGTCCCACCACAGGTCGCGGCCCGACTCGATGGGCACGGGAATGTTAAGACGCTTGGAGATGACCACGTGCTTCACGCTGGGACAAACGCCACCGGCCAGCGCTTCGTCCACACTCTGCTTGAGCAGGATTTCCTTGCCGCGACGCAGGCCGGCGTCGGTGGTGATGACCACTTCGGCTTCCAGGTCCTGGATGCGCGCCTTGAGGGCCTCGGCGGAAAATCCGCCGAAAACCACGGAGTGGGTCACGCCCAGGCGCGCGCACGCCAGCATGGCAATGGCCGCCTCCGGAATCATCGGCATATATATGATGGCCCGGGCGCCGGCCTTGAGGCCGAGCTTCTTGAGCGCATTCGCGAACTTGGAGACTCTGCGGTGCAGCTCCTGGTAGGTGAGGATGCGCTGCTCGAAATTCTCCCCTTCCCAAATGATGGCTGCCTTATTGCGCCGCCAGGTGGAGAGATGGCGGTCGAGGCAGTTGTAGGCAACGTTAGTGCGGCCGCCCACGAACCACTTGGAGAACGGCGGATTTGACCAGTCAAGAACCTTGGTCCAGGGCGTGAACCAGTGCAGGTCGCGGGCACGCTCGCCCCAGAATTTCTCCGGATCGTGCGCGGCCTGGTCGTAGAGGTGCTGGTATTCCTCCATCGAACGGATGGAGGCCGCGTCGCGGAAGTGGTCGGGGGGCGGGAAGAATTCGTTTTGTTCCATCAAGCTCTCCGGGAATCCAGCATTGTACCGGAGAGCCTCATAGAAGCGAAAAGCACACCGCTAAGGACACCCCTTGACTTCGCTCAGCGCAGGCTCCGGTTACACGAAGGTTGGGTGTGAGCGCTACAGCTTCAGGGCGTCGCGCAAAGCACGGCTGAGTTCGTCCGGATCCGTGACCGGCGGGTGGCAAACGAAGCCGGAGCAGATCACCGCCACAGTTTTCCCTTCTTTTACCCCAGGCAGGCTGGGGAGCGTGTCGGCCAGCGCAGGAGGCAGGTTCTGCGGAGCCAGCTCGCTGTCAGTCAGGTGCAGCACTTCCTTGTTGAGCGCAAAAGGGGCGAGAGCGGCGCGGTGGAGCGCGTCGGCGGCGGCATCGTTGCCGATGACCACCACTTGCGTGGGCGCGCTGGCGAACCAGACGCCGGCGATGGCGTAGGTTCCGGCGAACATTCCGAACTGTGCGGCCAGCCCCGCGAAGACTTCCAGCGTGTCTTCGGCCTTTTCCTGGTAGGCCGCGTCGTGCGTGTATCCGTAGAGACGCATCAGTGCGACCACGGCGACGCAGTTGCCCGCTGGCGTGGGCGCGTCCTGGTAGGGCTTGCGGCGGGCGGTGAGCGCGCCCAGCGATTCCGGAGATGCAGACGATTCCGCGTCGAAAAAGCCACCGGAGACAGGATCGTAGAAGCGCGCGATCATGGCGTCGGCGATGTTGCGCGCGAAGGTGAAGTAGCTGAGGTCGGCAGTGGTCTGGTAGGCGTCCAGGCAGGCCAGCACGGTGAAGGCGTAGTCGTCGAGCAGGCCGGGGACGTCGCGGTGGGTAGCGGCGGGGTCGGAGTAAGCGATCACGTGGCGCAGCCCGCGCTCGGCGTTCCAGGCCTCTGCGAGGATGCGGTCGAGCGAACGCAACGCGAAGCGGCGGGCCTCCGGCAAATCGAGCACGCGCGCGGCTTCCAGGTACGCGGAAGCGCACATTGCGTTCCAGCTCACGTATACGGTTTTGTCCACGTAAGGCGTGGGGCGGGCGAGACGCGCGCTGTACATCTTCTTTTTCGCGGAGTCGAGGAGCGCCTGCACTCGATCGGCCGACGTGCCCTTGCGCACCGCGATCTCTTCCGCCGAGGCGCGCACGTGGAGGACGTTCTTGGCCGGGTTGTGGTGCATTTCGCCGGCCTCACCGATGTCGTAGTGGTAGGCGGCGGCCTCGGCTTCCTCCTCTGTGAGCACGGCGCGGGTTTCCGCGAGCGTCCAAGTGAAGTAGTCGCCGTCGTCGTCGAGGGAATAGTCGGCGTCCTGGGAGGCGTAGAAGCCGCCGTGCTCGCGGTCGCTCAGCCATTCGTCCATCCAGCGGATGATGTCGCGGGCCACGGACGCGAAGGACGGCACGCCCGTCACCTGGTAACCGTGGACGTAGTTCTTCAGTAGCTCGGAGTTGTCGTACGACATCTTCTCGAAGTGCGGAACGATCCAGCGCTCGTCCACCGAGTAACGATGGAAACCGCCGGCGAGCTGGTCGTAGACGCCGCCGCGCGCCATCTTTTCCAGCGTGGTTTCAATCACGGTGCGCAGCGAGCCTTCTCCTGTGCGCGCGTAGCGGTCGAGGACCAGATCCATGGCCGCGGGGTGCGGGAACTTGGGCGAGCTGCCGAAGCCTCCGTGGCGCAGGTCAAACATGCGGACGGCGGAGTCCACGATGGAGTCAATGAGGCGCGGCGAGAAATCGGCCGAACGCCCGGCGAAGGACTCGGCCTGCGAGAGGGCGGTCATGACGCTGGCGGCAGATTGCAGCACGTCGTCACGCTTGTCGCGATAGGCGCCGGCGATGGATTCCAGCATGCGCCGGAAGCCGGGGCGTCCGTACTGGTCGTCGGGCGGAAAGTAGGTGCCGCCGTAAAACGGGCGGCCGTCGGGCGTGAGGAAGGCGGTGAGCGGCCATCCGCCCTGCCCGCTGATGGCGGAAACCGCGGCCTGGTAGCGGCTGTCAATGTCGGGGCGCTCGTCGCGGTCCACTTTGACGGCGATGAACTCGCGGTTCACGATCTCGGCGATGGCCGGGTTCTCGTAGGACTCGCGATCCATCACGTGACACCAGTGGCACCACACCGCGCCGATGTCGAGCAGAATGGGTTTGTTCTCGCGCTGCGCCGCCGCGAAGGCTTCCGGCCCCCATTCGTACCAGCGAATGGGCTGATGCATGGCGGAGCGCAGATAGGCGGAGGAGGCGTCGGCCAGGGCGTTCTTGGTGGCGGTGGACATGAGGGTTCAGTGTATCGCGAGCAACGCCTCTTCACCACGGAGGCACGGAGGCACGGAGGAAGGCAAAATGCAAAAGTAGAAAGGCAAAAGAGTCAGCAATCTTCAATAAGCAAGGGCGGCTGACCTAACAAACAGAACCAGAACCAGAACCAGAAACCAGAATCAGAAACCCGAATCAGAAACCCGAAACCAGAAACCAGAATCAGAAACCAGAAGCCAGAAACCCGAAACCAAACAAACTCCGTGTCCCCGTGCCTCCGTGGTGAAATCACCTAACCGAGCAGCTTGCGTGCGAGGGCACAGTAGAGCTCCACGGCGTCGAGCAGTTGCCTCTTGGCCACGAACTCACCGTCGGTGTGGGCCACGTGGATGGAGCCGGGGCCCACCAGCAGCGGTTCGCCCCAGTGGGTCAGTGCAGGAATATCAGTAGTGAAGGCGGCGACCATGGTGGGAAGTCCGTCCACGGAGCGCAGTCGAACGAAGGGAATCTCCAGACCGAACTCCACTTTGACCAGCGTGCCCGCAGCTTCGACGATGCGGCGGCGCAGATCGTCCACCGGGCCGATGAGCCGGTAGAGCAGATGCGCGCGGGCCTGGTCGGGAATGACGTTGGGAGCGCGGCCGCCTTCGATCAGTCCGATGTTGACGGTGGCGGGGCCGACCTCCGGGTCGGAAGGAAGCGAGAGCGCGCGCACCCGCGCCAGGGCGTCGAGCAGCTTTTCAATCGCGGACTCGCCCAGCTCGGGATACGCCGAGTGCGCCATGCGGCCCGTGGCCGCCAGTTCCACGCGCAGCGTTCCTTTCGAAGCGACAGCCAGCCGGTTTTCCGTGGGCTCGCCGTTGATCAGGAATCGGGAGCCCGGGCGGCGGCGGTTGGCCACTTGCGCGCCCAGGCTATCGCGCTCTTCGCCCACCACGAACAGCAGCCCAGTGGCGATTGTCTGCTCGCGCAGGCAAAGCGCGGCCGCCACCTGTGCCGCGATGATGCCCTTGGCGTCGCAGGCTCCGCGTCCGTAAATGTTTTCCGCATCTTCCCTCGAGGGGAAAAACGGCGGAACCGTGTCCATGTGAGTGGAGAAAACCAGGGGCGGCGAGGGCTGGTCGGGCGGCGTGGCGTAGACATTGAAACGATCGCCGTCCACCGGCATCTCCTCCACCCGGAAGCCGAGTTGGGAAAGCTCGCCGGCCAGCAGCTCTCCCACAGCCGCTTCATTGCCGGTGATGGACTCGAGGTCTACGAGCCGGCGAGTGAAGGCGGCGACGTCCATGGCCAACAGAGTACAGAGTGCAGAGTGCAGAGTACAGAGTACCGAGTTGCGAGTACCGAGTACCGAGTTGCGAGTTAGAGCGAGAAGAGGATTGGTTGATTCTCACGACGCGGTACTCTGTACTCTGCACTCAGTACTCTGCACTCGGTACTCGCCATGGCCCACGAAATTCGTTCCCTGTATCTCCCCGGCCCGGCCGGGCGCTTGGAAGCGCTGCTGAACACGCACACTGACGCGGCGACGCACGCGGCGGTGGTGTGTCATCCGCATCCGGTGTATGGCGGCACCATGCATAACAAAGTGGTGTACCACGCCGCGAAGGCGCTGAACGGCTGCGGGCTTCCGGTGTTGCGCTTCAACTTTCGCGGCGCCGGACGCAGCGAAGGCAAACATGACGACGGGCGCGGCGAGGTGCAGGACGTGCAATCGGCGCTCGACTGGCTGGACGGCGAATTCCACCAGCCGCTGGTCTTTGCCGGGTTTTCGTTCGGCGCGGGCGTGGGGTTGCGCGCCGCCTGCGCGGACGCGCGGGTGAGCGCGCTGATTGCCCTGGGGCTTCCCATTGCAGCCGCGGATCGCGCGTATGACTACGGCTTCCTGCGCGAGTGCGCGAAGCCCAAGCTGTTCATTAGCGGCACGCGCGACCAGTTCGGGCCGCGCGCGGAAATTGAGCGCGTGGCCGCGAATGCGGCGGAGCCGAAACAGTTGGTCTTCATCGAGGGCGCGGACCATTTCTTCGAGGGGAGGCTGAGCGAAGTGCAGAAACAGATTGAGAAGTGGGTGAGAAGGGTGCTGGGATTGCAGATTGTTGATTGACGATTGACGATTGCAGGAGAGTCCAAATCGCCAATCGTCAATGATGAAATCGTCAATCGCTCCTGCCTCGCTATAATTCCCAGCACATGGCGTCAGCTTCTCAGGGGCGCGAGCCCGAAGGGGTTGCGGCGGAGATGCGGGCAGCGGCGCGGGTCATTTTCCGCGAGGTGCTCGCCGAGTGCAGCATTGCGCGCGCCTTCCAGCACCACGTGGCGTACACGCGCGGCGTGCTGCGCATTGCCGACGACCTCTACAACCTCGACACCTTCCGGCGGGTGCTGGTGCTCTCCATGGGCAAAGCGGCGCATGACATGACTGTGGCGCTCGCAGGCCAGGTGGGCGAGCGGGTGGAGGGAATCGTCGCCGGCGCCACCGATCCGCCGTCGCAGATCAAGGGCTTCCGATATTTTCGCGGCGGGCATCCACTGCCCAACGCGGATTCGGTAGTGGCAGCTGCATCGATTCTGCGCGCGCTGGAAGCGCAGAAGGCAGACGCGCTGGTGCTGTACATGATCAGCGGAGGCGCTTCCGCGGTGGTCGAGAAGCCGCTGGACGACGACATTTCGCTCGCCGATCTGATCGCTACGTATCAGGTCCTGGTGCACAGCGGAGCGCCCATCGCGGAGATCAACGCCATCCGCAAGCATCTTTCAGCGGTCAAGGGCGGGCGCATGGCGCGCGCGGCCCGCGCCGCGCAGCAGGTTTCCATTCTTATCTCGGATGTGCCCGCCGGGTCGCCGGACGCGCTCGCCTCGGGACCCACCATGCCCGACACGACCACCTCGGACGACTGCTACCGAATTGCACTTGAGCACGGCATGCTGGAAACGTTCCCCGCCTCGGTGCGCGAGCTGTTTGCGCAACACGCGCTGGAGGAAACTCCCAAGGCCGGCGACGCCATCTTTCGCCGATCGCGCTGGTGGCCCATCCTGTCGAGCGCAACCGCGGAGCGCGCCGCCGCGGAGGGCGCCAAGCGAGCCGGCTTCACCGTCGAAGTGGACAACCGCTGCGACGACTGGGACTATGCCCGCGCTGCCGATCATCTGCTGACGCGGGTGAGGGAGCTGCGGCAAACGTCGCAGAAGGGTTGCGTGGTATCCGCGGGCGAGGTGACGGTGAAGGTGGGTGCGGAGAGCGGCACCGGGGGCCGCAACCAGCAGTTCGCGCTCTACAGCGCGACCAAGATTGCGGGGGAGAACATCACCGTGCTCAGCGCGGGCACCGACGGCATCGACGGCAACAGCACAGCCGCGGGAGCGATCGCGGATGGAACCACGCTCGCGCGCGCGAAGGAACGCGGGCTGGATGCGGAACGCGCGCTCGTTCGATTCGATGCCGCGCCATTGTTTGAGGCGCTGGGCGATGCCGTGGTGACCGGGCCCACGGGGACGAACGTGCGGGATGTGCGAGTGATGATGGCGTGGTAGCGAGCAGTCAGCAGTCAGCACTCAGCATTCAGCAATAAGCAATAAGTAATAACCAAATCGGCCGTGCGGCTACAGTGCAGGAGCACCTGGGTGCTGACGGCTGATGGCTGACTGCTAGAAGAATCTCGTCACGCCTTCTTCCAGCACCACCACGCGGTCGCTGAGGCCGGTGGCGTTGGCTTCGTGGGCGAGGAGTTCGAGCGGCTCTTCCAGCGGTTCGTAGGTGAGGCGGAAACTGCCGTAGTGCATCGGGACCATCCAGCGCGAGCCCAGGTCGCGGAAGGCGCGCACCGCGTCGGCAGGACTGGTGTGGACGCGACGGAAGGGGGGCGGATGATACGCGCCGATGGGCAGCAGCGCCAACTCGGGGCTGAGGCGGCGTCCAATTTCGCCGAAGCCGTCGAAATAGGCGGTGTCGCCGGCGTGATAGAACGAATGGTTTCCGTTGCGCACCACGTAGCCGCCGTATCCGCGATGCACGTCGGTCAGCATGCGCGCACCCCAGTGCTGCGCGGGCACGTGAGTGATGGAGAGGGGACCGCGCGCGTGACTTTGCCACCAGTCGAGTTCGATGATCTCGCGGTAGCCCAGCCGGCGGACCAGGTCGCGCACGTCGCGCGGCACCACGATGGCCGGCGGCGAGCCGCGCAGGCGGCGGGTGTGGCGCGCCAGGGCCCGCAGCGACGGCCGATGCAGATGATCGAAGTGGGCGTGGGTCACCAGCACCACGTCGATGGGAGGCAAGTCTGCGACGCGCAGGCCGGGGCGGCGCAGGCGCTTGAGCAGAAACAGCCAGCGCGCGAAATTGGGATCCACCACCAGGTTCTGGCCGCCGCACTGGATGAAGAATGCGGAATGACCGATGAAGGTGACGGCCAGTTCGCCATTGCGTGCCAGGACCGGTTTGTGGGTCTCTCCAGTGCGCGGGACGAGGACGGAGTTACGCACCATGTGAGTGAACTGGCGCGCCCGCTTCCGCAATGGGACTGGCACCATACGGTGGAAGCGAGAATGATACAGCAGTCAGCAGTCGCTAGTCATTGGTCGTCAGCAAAGGCAATTGGCATTTGGCACTTGGCATTTGGCCAACCGGCGATTCAACCCGCACCTGGGCCGGCCTACAAACGCTGACCGCCAAATGCTAGATGCCAACTGCTAAGTGCGAAGAGCCGAGGAGCAAACATGCGCGTAGCGTTTCTGGGACTGGGAATCATGGGGCGGCCGATGGCGAGGAATCTCGCCCAGGCAGGCCACGAAGTAACCGTGTGGAACCGCACGCCGGGAAAAGAAGTTGCGGGGGCGCGGGCGGCGTCGTCGCCCCGGCAAGCCGGGGCGCAGGCGGAGGCGGTTTGGGTGTGCGTCTCGGACACGGCCGCAGTGGAGCGCGTGCTGTTCGGTGAGGACGGCGCCGAGTCCGCGCTGCGTGCGGGCATGGTGGTGGTGGATTCGAGCACGATCTCGCCCGCAGCCACCCGCCAGAACGCTGAGCGCGTGCGGGCGCGCGGCGCCGACTACGTGGACGCGCCGCTCACCGGATCCAAGGCCGCGGCCGAAGGCGGCACGCTCATCTTCATTGCCGGCGGCAGTGAAGCCACCATCGAAAAGTTGGGACCTCTGTGGACGGCGATGGGAAAACAAGTGATCCGCATGGGGGAGACGGGCATGGGGCAGGCGGCCAAGCTGGCCTTGAACCTGATGATCGCCGTCACCTATCAAGGATTTGCAGAAGGGCTCACGCTGGCCACGCGACAGGGTATCCCCGCGGAAACCTTTCTGCATCTGGTGCAGTCGTCCATGGTGCGCTCGGGAGTGGTGGACTACAAGGCGCCGTTCGTGCTGCGGCGCGACTTCTCTCCCAACTTTCCGCTGCGGCTGATGCACAAGGACATCCATCTGATGCTCGATGCCGCGCGCGACCTCGGGTTAAAACTGCCGGTTCTGGAGCGGGTGGACGGAATCTACGAAGACGCGGTGCGGGCTGGGCAGAACGATCTGGACTACGCGGCGACGATAACGCTGCTCGAACAAGCAATAAGTAATAAGCAATAAGCGGCAGGGCAGCCAGCCTTCCGCCATCACTCCCAGGCGGGCAGGCGTTCGCTGCTAAGATTGCAGCTTCCGCGTCAGGACAACTCCCATGGTGGGTCAAACCCTCGGCCACTACCGCATCCTGGAGCAGATTGGCGCCGGCGGGATGGGTGTGGTCTATCGCGCGCACGACGAAAGCCTGGGACGCACGGTGGCCCTCAAGCTGGTGGGCGAGCGCTGGGTGAACGATCCCACGTCGCGGGCCCGTCTGCTGAATGAAGCGCGCAGCGCGTCCGCGCTGAATCATTCCAACATCTGCACCATTTATGAAGTGGCAGAGGCCGGTGGTCACGCCTACATCGCCATGGAGTGCGTGGAAGGGCGGCCGCTGGCCGGCATGCTGCTGAGCGGAGGCCTGCCCACGGAGAGCGTGGCCCGCTACGGCGTGCAGATTGCGGACGCGCTGGCGCACGCGCACCAGCGCGGCGTGATTCACCGCGACCTGAAGAGCGCGAACGTGGTGATCACGCCGGAAGGCCGGGTGAAGGTGCTGGACTTCGGCCTGGCCAAACGCTTGCGCGAGCAGGAACTGGAGCAGGCCACGCGCACGCGCATGTCGCTGACGGAGGCGGGAGCGGTGGTGGGCACGCTGAGTTATCTGCCGCCCGAGGTGTTGCGCGGCAAGGCGGCGGACGCGCGCTCGGACATCTGGGCACTGGGCGTGATGCTCTACGAGATGGCCAGCAGCACGCTGCCTTTTGGGGGCGAGACCAGCTTCGACCTCACGTCGTCCATTCTGCGCGATGCGCCGCGTCCACTGCCGGCGCACGTGTCTTCGGGTTTGCGCGCCGTGGTGCAACGCTGCCTGGCCAAGGAGCCGGGCGAGCGCTATCAGCAGGCCAGCGAAGTACGGGCCGCGCTGGAGACGCTGGGGTCGAGCGCTGAGGTGGTGGTCCCGCCTCCTGCGGCCAGCAAGGAGCGGCGCGTTCCCGGGTGGGCGATAGCGGGTGGAGTGCTGCTCCTCGCCACAGGAATTGTGGGGGGACTCCTGCGTGACGTTCCGTCCAAAGTGAGCGCGCCCGAGGCCAGGAAAGCCGAGGCCCCTGCGGGCAAGAGGTTGAGTACAGGTGGGCGGCCGTCACAGAAGGCGGAAGCGAACGAGTACTTCGAACGGGCGATGCTCTTCGTGCTGAGGCAACAGGACTTGCAACGTAGCCAGCAGATGCTGGAACGGGCTTTGGAAATCGATCCCCACTTCGCGGAGGCGCGCGCTTGGTACGGCTTTACGCACCTGTTGAAGCTCGATGCCGGCGAGTCCAACGACACCGCGTGGCTCTACAAGGCGGAGGAGGAACTACGGCGCGCGTTGCAGGACGATCCCAGTTGCGGGCGCGCGCACTCTGCCCTGGCCGCACTCTATTTCTTTCAGGGACGTAAAGAGCTGATTCCGGCTGAAGCGGAAATGGCCCTGAAGACCAATCCCGAAGAGGTGGACGCGCCCATTTGGCTAGGTATGTACCACCACTTTAACGGTGACGACGCGCAAGCCATGTCGTTGGCCAAGCAGTTGCTGGACCGAGATCCGCTGTTTTACCCGGCGCGCATAAACTACGCGGACCTGCTGCGCATCCAGGGTGATAAGGCAGGAGCCATCCGCGAATTGGAAAAGGTCCTGGAGCAGGATCCGCAGAACGTCTATGGCATTCAATACCTGTCGCGCGTTTATCTGGACGCTGGAAACCTGGCTCCGGCGCGCGGGACGCTCGAGCGCGCGCGCCGGCAAGACCGAGCCAACCTCTTGCTCCGACTCACCGGCTGGTCCCTGTTGCTGGCCCTCGAAGGAAAACGGGCGGCGGCGCTGAAGGAGATGGACGGCGAAGTCTTGAAGTATGCCGCGGCGGTTCCCCCTGTGACTGCCAATGCCGCGGAGTTCTACGCCATCCTGGGAGATCAGGAGAAGGCTCTGGATTGGCTGGAACGGGCAGTGCGCAACGGCGACGAGCGCGACCAGTGGTTCCAGCGTGACCCGCTGCTGGCGAATGTGCGCAGCCATCCCCGGTTCCAGCAGATCCTGGCTTCCATCGCCGACCGGCGGCAGCGGAGGGCGGCGGCGGCGAAGTAAGGTGCGTCGGCCTGCGCGGGTAAGATGCCCGCGCGACAGTCCGCCGCGGCGGACGCTACGATCGCGGGCCCGGCCGAGGGCGGCCGGGCTACACGTGCGGCCGGGCTACGCGTGCTTTCCTAAATCGTGATCCAGCACCACTCTTTGGTGAGCGGCGTCTGGTTCATTTGCTCGCCGCCGGTTGCCGTCACCCGCACGTGATTCGAGTGGTTGTAGCCGAAGCCGCCCGCAGGGTGGTAAAGGCCGGGCTCGTTGGAGAAGGTCATGTTCTCGGCCAGGACCTCGGTATTGCCGAGCGCGAGATAGGGCGCTTGGTGGCCTTCGCTGCCTTCGCCGTGCGCCGGGCGGTGATAGACGTGCTTCTCCAGGCCGGCGTCCTTGGCCAGTTTGAGCACGCCTTCGGCGACGGCGTTGCAGCGCGTGCCCGCCTTCATCAGCTTCTGCTGCTCCAGGGTCATAGCGGTGTGCACGTCCCACAGTTTGTGATGCAGGTCGCCCACGCTGGGCCCTGCGATCTGCATGGCGCGGTAGCCCTCACCGCCGTAGCCTCCGATGCGCACGCCGGCGGCGATTTGGATGGGGTCGCCGCGCTTGATCTTTTCGTAGAAGAACTGGTTGGGATGGGGATACGCGGTAGCCACGCCGGTGCGGCATCCGAAGCTGACGTCGACACCCACGCCGGTGTGCGGCTTGCCGTCGAGCTTGAGATATTTGCCGAGTTCGGCGGCGCCGAAAGCAACAGTGGCGTGCTGCACGTCGAAGTCGGTAGCGTCGGTGCCGTGGGCGAGGATGTAGCTGCGGGCGAAGTCCATCATGCGGTCGTGCAGCGCCAGGCCCACGCGGCTGAGCGCGATCTCTTCGACGGTCTTGATTTGCCGCATGCCCAGCAACAGCTCGTCCACGGTGGTCGAGTTGGATTTGGTTTGCGGCAGGATGCGCCGCAGCGTGCGCGCCTGGGAGTCGGATAGCCGGCCCTCAAAACCCAGGCGTGCGCCCGCGCCGCGCTTCTTCAGTCCTTCGAGCATCCACAGGAACAGGTCCGCCTTCGGTCCCGCGGTCCAGGCGTGCTGGTTGTAGGGGCCGTAATGGTGGAAGTCGAAGTACCACTCGCCGTCCTTCACCCACCAGGTTTGCCAGAGGTCGCGGTCGAGCCCGGGATAGAAGATTGCAGGCTCGCCCTGCGCCGGCACAAACAGCCAGATGGAGCGCTCGGTGGTGGTGGCGAAGGCGCCGGTGAGGTACTGGATGTTGTCGGTGGACCAAACCACGGCGCCGTCGAGCTTCTTTTCCGCCAGCTTCTGCTGGAAGCGGCGGGTGGTGGCCTGGTACCACTCCGCGGGCAAACGGAAAGGCCCGGTGAGCGGCGGGTAGGACGTCGAGGGCATCTTGCCGGCATGGCTCTCGGCGCGCAGCGCGGCGCGCGCCGCTTCGGGCGAGGCCAGGGCCGCGCCTGCCAGGGCAACCGTTGACGACTTCAGGAACTTGCGACGTTGCATGGGGGGAGGCTCCTTTTTGGCGTTGCCGAGGATAAATGAAGTGTGGGATTCGGCCTAGAGGTGAATTTGTCGCGGTCAGAGGCCCTTGTAGGCACCGCCATCCACCAGGATGGTTTGGCCGGTGATGTAGGAAGCGCGCTCGGAAGCCAGCCAGAGGATGGCGTCGGCCACTTCCTCGGGGCGGGCCAGGCGGCGGAGCGGGACGTCGGCTTCCCAGCGTTTGGTGATTTCTTCCGGAGAAATTCCCGCGGCCAGCGCGCGTGTGCCCGCCAGTTCCTTCAGGCGGCCGGTCAGAGTGTAGCCGGGAGCGACGTTGTTGACCGTGACGCCGTCCTTGCCGAACTCGTTGGCCAGGCTCTTCACCAGTCCCACCACCGCCGCGCGCACGGCGTTGGAAAGCACCAGGTCGGCGATGGGTTGCTTGACCGCCACGGAAGTGATGGTCACGATGCGCCCCCAACGCTTGCGCTGCATGTGAGGGATGACGGCGCGGGCAAAGTGAACCACGCTCAGGAAGTTCTGCTCCGCCGCCTTCTGCCATTCGTCAGCGGTGGTGGAGAGAAAGTTCTTGGCGGGCGGTCCGCCGGCGTTGGTGACGCAGATGTCCACGCTTCCGAAGCGGTGCACTACGGCTTCCACGAAGGCACGGATGCCGGCGCTGTCGGTGACGTCCAGGGGCTGAGCGAAGACTTCGGCTGCGTGGCGCGAGCGGATTTCTTCCGCGGCCGCCAGCAGCGCCTCTTCCGTACGCGCACACATGGCCACGCGAGCGCCCTCGGCCGCAAAAGCTGCGGCGCCGGCGCGCCCAATGCCCTGGCTGGACGCCGCTACGAGAGCGACTCGACCGCGCAGTCCGGTTTCCATGGTAGAAGCCGTCAGTGTAGCCAGAGCGAGGGAGAGAAGTCCAGAAGAGGGGAGCTGGAAAGAAGACTGAGTCCACGTGAAGACGGCCTCCCGCCCGTTAAGGTGTCGGGAGACCGTCGTGGAAGTTTATGACTTGGCGGCAGCGGCGGGTTTGGACTCGGCGGAGGCAGCGGGAGTCGCCGCCGTGGCCGGGGTGGCTGCCTTCTTCAGGTTACGCACCAAGTACCAGGCGATGACCAGGCCGCCGAAGAGCATGTAGCCGCGGGGATCGTGCAGTCCGCCGATGGGGCTGAACAGAAACATGGCCGCCATCCAGGCCGCGGTGACCATGGAAACGCGCGCCACCCGCGCCCGCTTCTCCACCGGCAGCCGGCTGAGGCGAAAGCCGAAGTACAGGTTGCCCAGGGAGAGGATCATTCCCACGATGCCGAACAAGAAGATTTCGCGCGTGGTCTGCGGGAAGATCAGTTCGATGCTGAAATAGCCCAGCAGTGCGGCAATGGTGATGATGCTGAGCCGGAGCTTCTTCTCGGTTGGTTTCATAGTCATGGCGGATTTTGGACTCAGGCGCGCTGGGCGCGGTGTCGTAGGTCACCTTCTTGAGGTTGCGGACCATGTACCGGAAAATTGCCATGGCCCCGAATATCCGTGTCTCTCCCGTGCCGGGGGCCGCGAGAAAGGATTTCCGCTGACTGCGATAGTTGTTCCGGGCTGGACGATGAAGGACGCTTGGCGATGCGCTCGCTCAATCTTCACCCAGTTGACCTCAAGAGGCCAGTGGGGCGCGTTCCATCGCAAGCGCCGCTGGCTGCCATGCTTGTCCGAACGTTAAGCGGAGCCGATGGCGGTGTCAAGGGAAAAGTCAGTACCCAGTACCTGGTACTCAGTGCCTAGTACCCAGTCCTCAGTTTCGCCGGCGAGTGCTGTTGTTCGATGTCTGAGTGGTGAAATGCTTGCGGCGACAAGTGCTGGGTACTGAGTACTGGGCACTGGTTCTCCGCGTGGTATCTTGGAACGCTCGGAACGCGGCATTTCCAACATTTCAACATCATCATCTTCGGTCCCAGGAGAACGCGATGCAACGCACAGCCAGCGCAGTGTGGAAGGGTGGATTGAAAGACGGCAAGGGCACGGTTTCCGGTCCCAGCGGAGCCCTGAACAACACTCCCTACTCGTTCAGCACGCGCTTCGAGGACCAGCCGGGAACCAATCCCGAAGAACTGGTGGCCGCGGCCCACGCGGGCTGCTTTTCCATGGCGCTTTCCGGACAGTTGGGTGCTGCCGGCATGACCGCGGAGAGCATCCGCACCCAAGCCACGCTCACCATGGAAAAACTGGAGGCGGGTTGGACCGTCACCGGCATTCATCTCGATGTGACCGCGAAAATTCCCGGAGGCGACCGCGCCAAATTCGATCTGGCGGCCGGCAACGCCAAAACTGGTTGCCCTATCTCGCGGCTGCTGAATACCAAGATCACCATGGACGCGAAGCTGGAGAGCTAGGGCTTCTTCAACGCGGAGACGCAGAGGATTGAAGACTGCTGATTGACGATTGACGATTGACGATTGCAAACCAAGATCCCTCGACTTCGCCCCGACCAAGGTCGGGGCTACGCTCGGGATGACAAATTGTAGTTCTGACGACTAACGACTAACGACTGACGACTGACGACTAACGACGAACGACTGTAGAATCTTTTCGCTCATGAATCGCCAAGTCACTGCCGGAGCGGAAGCCGTGAGCGAGCGGGTGACGCGGCTGGGCAAGGCGCTGCGCACCGTGATCCGCGGCAAGGACGACGTGGTACGGCTGGCGATGGTGGGCCTGTTCGCGCGCGGGCACATCCTCATTGAAGGGGTTCCCGGCGTGGGCAAGACCACGCTGGCCCAGGCCCTGGCGCGGGCGCTGGATTGCACCTTCCAACGCATCCAGTTCACCAGCGACATGCTGCCCTCGGACGTCCTGGGAATTTCCATTTACTCGGCGGCCGAGCAGCGCTTCGAATTCAAGCAGGGGCCGGTGTTTACCAACGTGCTGCTGGCCGACGAGATCAACCGCACTACTCCCAAGACGCAGTCGGCGCTGCTGGAGGCCATGAACGAAGGCCAGGTGACGGTGGACGGCCGCTCGCACACCTTGCCGCGTCCTTTCCTGGTGATTGCCACGCAGAACCCGGTGGAGCATCACGGCACCTATCCGCTGCCCGAGTCGCAGCTTGATCGTTTCCTGATGCGGGTCCACATGGGCTATCCCGGCGCCGAAAGCGAGCGCCAGATCCTGCGCGCAGAAGGCGGGGTTGCGCAGCTTGAGCTACTGCGTCCGGTGATGAGCGGCAGCGACGTGTTCGCCATGCAGGAAGAAGTGAGCAAGGTACGCGTGGACGATGCCCTGGTGACCTATACCCTGGAGCTGGTGCGGCGCACACGCGAATCCGAATACTTGACGCTGGGGGTGTCGCCGCGGGGCGCGCTCATGCTCTATCGCGCCGCCCAGGCGCTGGCCTTCCTGGAAGGCCGCAACTTCACTCAGCCCGGCGACTTCAAGACGCTGGCCATTCCCGTCTTCGCCCACCGCGTGGTGGTCAACGCGCGCTACGCTTCCACGCTCAAGAAGTCCGAGCAGGCCGACCAGATCCTGCAGGAAATCGTGGAGAGCGTGCCGGTGCCGGTGTGAGCGATCTGCGATAAGCAATAAGCAATCAGCAATAAGCAAGGACCACGGCGCCGTACAGCCGACGTGGTCCTTATCTTCTACACGGAGCGAAGAAGCCTACTTCACCGTGAACTGGAAGTAGATGTCGGAGCCGTCCACCAGGCCGATGCGGTAGACGTAGGTTGCGCCCGCAGCCAGGTTGCGGGTGCTCAGGTTGAAGCTCCACATCTGATCGGTAGCTGACCAGCGGAACATCGTGTCCGAGTTGGTCGACTCCACGGATCCATTGCCCGCAGCGCTCGCGGAGCCGCCGATCACCTGCATCAGGTTGAAGCTCGCGACTACGGCGGTTGGGCCGACGGAGACTCCGTTCGCGGCGCACACGCGGAACTTCACCGGCACCGTGCGGCCGCGTTGGAACACGTTAGTCCCCGAAGCGTTGAGCGGAGACAGCACCTGATGCCCGGGCTGGCCCAGGCACAGGGTGCCGGCGGGCAGGAAGCCGGGAGGCACAACGCTGTAGCTTGCGCTGGCAGAGGCGCTGTTGCCGGCCACGTCCGTGGCCGTGCAGTTCGCGGTCTGTGATCCGAGCGACGAGGTCACCACCGGCGAGCAGCTCTGCATGGCTGTTCCGGAGAGGTTATCGGTTGCGTTGGCGGAGGCCGTGACGCTTCCGTTCAGCACCACCGGGTTGGGGCTGACTACGGGATTCAGCACCGGCGCCGTGGCGTCATACATCAGCGAGAAGGAGCCATTCGCGCTGTTGCCGGCCAGGTCAGTGCAGCTTCCGGAGACCGCCGCGCTGGCGCTGTCGGGGCCGCTGTAGGTCGCCGAACTGCAACTGGCGATTCCGGAGACGGCGTCCTGGCCGGTGAAGCCTATCGTCACAGCATGGTTGTACCAGCCGTTGCTGTCGGGCGTGCGATCCGCCTGACCGCTGGCGTTCGTCGGAGCGCTCTTGTCGATCATCAAGCTCAGCGGAGCGGCGTCGGTGGTCAGTCCGGCATCGTTGGTGCAGGAGCCGCTGACCAGCGTTGTGCCTTCCGCGGAGATGACTTGGTCCGCGCTGCAAGTGACCGGGCCGCTGACGTCGTCGGAGCCATCGGCATCCACGGTGACGTCGCTTACATACCAGCCGTTCGAGCCCGGGTTACCAGCAATCACTGCGAGCTGGGCCGAGGGGCCGCTTTTGTCGAGCTTGATGGTCACTGACGCCGAACTGGAAAGCCCGGCGCCGTTGGTGGCCGAGCAAGTCAGCGTGGAACCGACGGTGTCGCTGGAGAGCGTGGCGGCGCTGCAACCGGTGGAAGACGATATTCCGCTGCCAGGGTCGCTCACCGACCAGCTCACCAGGACGTCGCTCACGTACCAGCCGTTCGTTCCCAAGGTTCCAGTCACATTGGGAGTGATGACCGGGGCAGAGGTGTCAATCGTCCAGGAAAAGGATGCGGGCGTGGGATCGAAGTTGCCGGCCGCATCCCGCGCGCGCACCTGGAAGCTGTGCGCGCCATCGGCAAGACTGAGATAAGACTGCGGGCTGGAACAGGCGCTGAAGGCGGCTCCGTCCAGGCTGCACTGGAAGGTGAGGCCGGCGGGCGGCGTCACGTTGTCCGTGCCGTTGAAGCTGAAGCTGGCCGACGCGCTGCTGCTGGGATTCGCGGGCGCGTTGACCAGGAAGGTTTCCGGCGCGACTGCATCCGACGACGGCGCGGTTACCGTAACCATCACCGCGTTCGAGGTCGCCGCCAGCCATTGGTTGGGCGGAAGCGACTGCATGGGGTGGCGTGCCCGGAAATAGTAAGTCCCCGGAGTGGAGGGCGCAGGAATCATGTCGCTGAGGGAGCCTCCCAGGGTGATTCCAGCCATCGAGGTGAAGGCGGGCACGAAGCTGGGGCTGGTGCCCATCTCGATGATGACCAGGTAGCCGTTGGGCACGCTGCCGCCGGCAACGAATCCATTGGCGGCGCAGGCGTCGGACGGGCTGGCGCCGTTCTGGCAGATGGCGACGGCGCTGAAGCTGAGCATGCCTCCGGGTGCGGCGCTGGCCGGAGAAAGGCTGAACACGATGCTGCTCGCAAGATTGCCGTCGGTGAAGGAAGTCTGCGCCTGCGAGCGCGATCCGCTGGCGGTGAGCAAGTAGCGAACGCCAATGTCGTGCGGTTCGACTTCGTAACCGGCATGGAAAATGTTGCCCGAAGCGTCGGCCACCGCGGTCATCAGAACCTCGCCGTGGGTGGCAGGTGCTTCCTGAAGGCGGAGGGTGACGGTTTCACCCGGCTGCCATCCGCGGCCGCTGAGGACCACGGTTTCGCCGGGGCTGTAGTCATCCTTGTCGGACTGGACAGTGGCGAAGCCGTAGAACTCGCTGGACGCCAGTCCGGAACCGCCCGCCACCGCGGCCAATCCCTCCTGCGCGAGGCCGCTCGAAGCGGCTCCCCTGCGCGCCAGGGTCATGGCCGCGGTCGCGGTCACGCGGTTCATCCAGGGCACATAAAGCTCGGCGGAGGAAAGGGCAACGCCCGCCGAAGCTCCACCCGAGATGAGCACGGAGTTGTTATGCGGAAGCAGCACGGCCGCATGTCCGCTGCGCGGTTGCAGCAGGGAAGCGCCGGGAACAAAACTGCCGGCGGCCGGGTCGTAGAGCAGAGTGGAAGCCAGGTCCTGCTGGCTGATTCTGCCGCCCGCGATCAGCACCTTGCCGTCGAGCAGCGTGGTGGCCGAATGGCCCGCGCGCGGGAAGGGCATAGGAGAACCGGCAGAAACACTTGCGGATTCCGGATCGAAAACCTCCGAGGAATTCAGAAGAAGCTGGCCCATGGAGCCGCCCAAAATCAGTACGCGGCCGTTGGTGAGGAGAGCGGCGCCGTGATCTTTGCGGCGGTTCAGTAGAGTGCCGGCAAAGCTGAAGCTGCCGGTCTGAGGATCGAAAATCTCCAGGGAGGCCAGCGGCCCGGAGGAATTTTCGCCGCCCGCAAGCAACACCCGGCCGTCACGCAAGCGGGTGGCGCTGTGTCCGGAACGAGGGTCGAGCATCACCACGCCCAGGTCGGACCACGCGCCGGACTCGGCGTTCATCACCTGTACCGCGTTGGTAGCGGCGCCGGAAGAGGTCCTTCCGCCAAACAGCAGGACACGGCCATCGTCGAGCAAGACGGCGGCACCCCCGGTGCGGGCCTCGGTCAAGTCCGGGCCGCGCAGCCAGGAACCGCTGGCTACCTGCGGGACGGAGCCGGTGAGCAGAGTCCAGCCGGATCCGAGAATCAGGACAACCGCTATGAGCCTGGCCATGCGCTTCACAAATGCCTCTTTCTTTTTCGGTGGAATCCGGGCGCTTGGCCCGAGGGGAGGGGGGTACCGAAAACTGCCTTACCCATTGAAGCAAGGTCAGGGCTGGGAGGGCAAGAGTGTAGTAACCAACCACCATCTCAGAGGTACCATGGTTACGATGTACCTCAGGACAGTGGTAACCAGGTACCATGGTCATTAGTAGTACCGAGTACCCAGTACCTAGTACCTAGTACCCAGTGACCGGAGCTAGGCGCGGGCCGCCGTGGCTCTAGTTTGAAGTTTGGGTGGAGGCGATGAGGCCGCTGAGGATGCTGGGTACTAGGTACTTCACTTCAGCCGCTATGCCGGATGTGTACCACGTCGCCGTCGTGGACGATGTAGTCCTTGCCTTCGAGGCGGAGGGTGCCGGCGGCGCGGGCGCCGGCCTCAGAGCCGGCGGCCAGGAGGGCGTCCCAGCGGATGGTTTCGGCGCGGATGAAGTGCTGGGCAAGGTCGGAGTGAATGGCGCCGGCGCAGTCCACGGCGCGGGAGCCGCGGGGCACCGTCCAGGCGCGGCATTCGTCTTCGCCCACGGTGAAAAAGGAAATCAGGCCGAGCAACTCGTAGGTGGTGCGGATCAGGCGCACCAGGCCGCTTTCCTTGAGCCCGTAGCTGGCCAGAAAGTCGGCGGCTTCGTCGTCGGACATCTCCGCCAGTTCAGCCTCCACCTTGCCGCAGATGGCGGTGACCGCGGCCTGCGGGCGCGCGGCTGCGAGTCCGAAGCGGGCCGCGGCGCCCTCTAGGGCCGCACCCAGGTCGGCCGCCTCGCTCAGGTTGAGCACCGCGAGCAGCGGCCTCTCGCTCAGGAACATGAACCCGCGCAAACGCTTCTTGTCCTCGGGCGTCATCTCCATTTCGCGCAGGGGCAGATCCTTTTCCAGATGGGCTTTGGCGCGCAGCAGCAGCGCGTGCTCCTTCTCCAGGTCGGGGGAGCGCATCTTCTTCAGGTCTTTTTCCACGCGTTCCAAACGTTTCTCCATCTGGCCAAGGTCGTTGACCATGAGGTCGAAGTCCACGTTGCGCAGGTCGCGCTGCGGATTGATCTCACCTACGTGTGCGATGGAGGGATCGTCGAAGGCGCGGATTACGTGGGCGAGCGCGTCCACGTTGCGCAGACTGGAAGCGTAAGCGGTTTCCTTCAACGCCTCCTGGCCGATGGCGGCCACGTCCACGTACTCCAGGGAAGCGTGCACCGTCTTGAGGGGGTTGTAGAGCGCCGCCAGCTTGTCCAGACGCTCGTCCGGCACCTTGGCCACGCCCAAGTGGGCCTCGCGCGGGTTGCCGCGCGCGTCGAGATGAGCGCGGGTGAGGATCTTGAACAGCGACGTTTTGCCCACCTGCGGCAGGCCGATGATGCCGGTCTTCATGGCGAGTACCGAGTTACGAGTACCGAGTTGCGAGTTACGGCCTAATGCATGCGAAATGCGGCGTCCATCAGAAACAGCAGGCCCACGCCCAGAAAAACCACCAGGGCCATGCGGATGCCGGGCTCGCGGTTCACTTCCGGAATCAAGTCGGATGCGGCCACATAGAGAGTGACGCCGGCGGAAATTGGAAGGGCCGCGCCCACGGCGTTGCGGAACAGCACCATGACCAGCACGCCGGCCAGGGTGGCCGCGCCCAGCATGGCGGAGGCGCCCCAGGCCACGCCGCGGCTGCGGCCGCCGGCCAGCATCACCGACGCCACCGTGAATCCTTCCGGCACCTTGTGCAGGAACACGGCGAGGAAGATCACCCAGCCCAACCACTCCGACACCAGGAATCCGGAAGCAATGGCGATGCCGTCAAAGAAGGTGTGAATCAGCAATCCGAGCAGCACCGAATAGCTCTTGTGGGCCTGCTGGAACTCGTGGGCGTGGGTCTCTTCGCCGAAGTGGAAGTGAGGAGCGAGAGTGTGCTCGAAGAAGTGCACCAGCAGGTAACCGGCCAGCACGTACATCAGGCTGGTGCGCCCGCTGAGCTGGAGGCTTTCCGGGATCATCTCCACCAGCGCCGTGGCCAGCATGAATCCCGAGCCCAGGGCGATGAAGTATTTCAGGTAGCTCCGGTCCCAATGCTTCTGCACGATGATGGCGCCGCCGAAGGTGTTGGCCGCCGCCGCGGTCAGTCCCAGCAGCACGCTGAGCAGAATGGGATCCATGGGGAGGTTGGGAGAAGCCAAGGAGAATATCAGAACTGCGAGTGCAGAGTTCAGAGTACAGAGCGCAAAGGGCATGGCGCAAGGTGCGGAACTCTGGACTCTGTACTCTGTACTCGCTACTCCACGGTGCGGCGCGCGGTATAGCCTTCGCGGGCGATGATCTGCACCTTCACTTCCTTCTGCTTCTCGTTCTTGACCTTGAGCGGGCCGCTGCCGTCGGGGGCGACCAGTTCCACCTTGATCTTGCGGTAGGAGCCGTCCTGGGTGGAATTGGTGGGTTTGTAGGCGAGGGTGTACTGGTTGCGGGTGATGGCGGCAATTTCGCGGAAGATTCCCGGGAACTCACCCTCGAAGCGGGGATGGAACCATTTGCCGCCGGTCATGGTGGCGAAGTGCTTCATCTGGTTGTCGGCCTGGAGGTAGTCGAGGTTGGTGATGGGGCCCATGAGCCCCCGGCTTTCGGCGTACAGGCGGAGCGCCTGGCCGGTGGAGATGGTGAAGATGGTGACGTCGCGCGTATCCTTGACCTTCTTCAGAATGCGGTCGAGGGTGAGCTTGCTGAAGGTGTCTCGGCCGCTGGCGACGAGGACGATGTATTTGCGTCCCTCGATGCCGTCCACGCGGTCGAGCGTGTCGTAGAGCGCGTCGAAGACGTTGGTTTCGCTGAAGCCGGGCATGCGTAGCGAGCCCAGCGCGCCATAAATGGCGCGCTTGTCCTGGGTAAAGTCCACCAGGATGGTGGTCTTCATATCGAAGGAAACCACCGCCACCCAGTCCTGGGGCTTGAGCGAGCTTGCGAAATGGTAGGAAGCGTTCAGCGCGTCATAAACAAAGTTGTAATTGGTGGAGGCGAACTCCACCACCAGCACCGCGGTAATGGGCGCTTCGCCCTGCTGGAAGGCGGTCACCTTCTGAGGCACGCCGTCCTCGAGGATGCGGAAGTGCTCCTGCTTCAACCCGGGGACGAACATCCCGTCCTTGGTCATCACCATCACGTCCACGTTGACCAGGGGTACGTCTACTCGCAGCGAGTAATCGGGGAGGTCGTCGGGAGCGCGGCGTCGCGGAGGCTGTGCTGGAGGCGGCTCCTCCTTCTTCTTGGGAATGGCGATGGGGCCCACGTCGGTCGAGGGACCGCCCGCGGCCGGGGGCGGTTCCTGAGTGGGTTTGGCCTTCGATCCCGATTCCTGGGTGGACTGTGCTTGCACCGGCGCCCAGCGAGCGGAAGCGAACACCAGTCCCAATACCAGGAACAAGAGGAGCGTGTAAGCGGCGAGAGCACGAGTGCGCATAAGCTGACCTTCCCGGAGGTTGAACCCTGTAAGTATAGATGCAGGGGAGGGGGGTTTTGATAGCAGGTTTTCCACGACGGCAGGCAGTCGTCCACGCGACCACAGCCGAGAGGCCAGCGCTAGGGAAGCGCTAGGGAAGCGCGCCACGGCCTCCCAAGGCTGCTAAAGTAGTACAGGGTGAAAGGCGGTAGCGGCATGAAGTCCAGGCTGTTTTCCTGCGCGTTGGCGCTGGTGGTGTGTATGGGCGTGGCGGCGGCTGCCCGAGCGGCAGAGACGCCCACCATAGCGGTCGAAGAGCTGCGTCCGGGAATGCGGGGCGTGGCTTACACGGTGTTTGAGGGCGTGCGCCCGGAGAAGATGGAAGTCGAGGTCCTGGGGGTGCTGAAGAACGTAATCGGCCCGCGCAAGCACGTGATCCTGGTTCGCCTGCACGGCGAGAAGCCGGAGTTTACCGGCGTAGTGGCGGGAATGAGCGGCAGCCCGGTTTACATCGACGACAAGCTGGTAGGGGCTCTGGCTTACAAGATCGGAATTTTCAACAAGGAGCCCATCGCCGGCATCACCCCCATCGCCGACATGCTGGAGATTTCCGCGCAGGACATGACTCCCGCACCCTCCACGCACGTCGCCCGGACGCAGGCGATCGCGCCCGCGGAAGTCGGCGGGCCAGGCCTGGGCCAGCAGGAAGCCGAAGTCTATCGCCAGTACCTGCAGCCCATCGAAACGCCGCTGGTGTTTGCGGGTTTCCGCGAGGAAACAATTCAGCGCTTTGCTCCGCAGTTTGCCGAAGCCGGCGTGGTGCCGGTGATGGGCGCGGGATCGGTGGAAGAGCAAAAGCAGCCGGAGCCGCTGGAGCCTGGGTCGGGAGTGAGCATGATACTCATCCGCGGCGACCTGAACGTAGCCGCGGGCTGCACCGTGACCCTGGTGGACGCGGAACGACTCCTGGCCTGCGGGCATCCGCTGCTGCACTTCGGGCGCGTGGACCTGCCCATCACCAAGTCGCGGGTGCTGGCTACGGTAGCGTCGGGCATGGCTTCCTTCAAAATCATGCAGGCCACGGAAACCGTGGGGGCGCTGGTGCAGGACCGGCTCGCCGGAGTGCTGGGCCATCTGGGCAAAACCGCGGAGATGGTGCCGGTGACGCTCAGCCTGAAAAACGGCGGCCAGACCAAGTCCTACCGATTTGAAGTACTGAACCACGCGCGCATCACTCCGGCCGCGGTGATGGCCACGGTGTACAACGCGCTGCGCGGCATCAACGAGTACGGCGAAGACGTGAGCTTCCGCATGAACGGCGCCCTGCGGGTGGAGGGCCACCCCGCCGTCAGCATGCAGGACATCTTCGCTTCCGGCGACGGCCAGCCCACGGCGTTTGCCATCGCCATCACCCTGGGGCAGCGCTTTGTGCGGATTTACAACAATCCCTGGTCCGGGGCGCGCATCCAGGGCCTGGACTTGGAGTTCGATGTGCTGCCGGAGCGCCGCTGGGCCCGCTTGGAAAGCGCGCGCACCGACGTGGTCGAGGCCCGGCCGGGCGACTCCATCGTCATCGAAGCGGTGCTGCGTCCCTATCGCGGGGAGCGCATTCTGCGGCAAATCCCGGTGCGCATACCGGTTTCGGCGCCGCGCGGCCCGCTGCGCATCCTGGTGAGCGACGGCGATACCCTGGACCGTATGCGCGCCCCCATTCCACAGGGGCGGCCGCTGGACCTGGCCTCCACCATCGCCTCCCTCAACAAGGAGCGCGTGAATCACCGGCTGTACGTTTCCGTGCTCCAGGCCCAACCCCAGGCGCAGGTGGAAGACAAAGTGATGCCCACGCTTCCGCTCTCGGTGATCAACGTGATGGACGGCCTGCGCGGCACCCGCGACATGGTGGTGATGAGCGAGTCGTCGGTGGACGAATCCTCCATCGCACTGGACTACGCGGTGAACGGCGCGCAGGTGCTGAGCGTGGTAGTGAAGTGAGTACCGAGTTGCGAGTACCGAGTACTGAGTACCCAGTAACTACTAACTGGATCGTGAGATGAGAAGAACAATCCCAGGTTTCCTGCTCGTTGTTCTGCTTCTTCCGCTGACGGGATTGCACCTGTTCGGCGAAGGCACGCGCCTGTGGCAGCAGTCCAAGCTGGAAGAGTTTTCCAAGGGCACGGCGCACGGCGTGGCCATCGGCAGCGACGGCAGCCTGACGCCGGCGCCCGCCTTCCAGGCGCTGGCCACCACCCCCTCCAGCTACCTCTGGGACCTGGCCGTGGACGCTCAGGGCAACGTGTTTGCGGCGGCAGGATCGCCGGCGCGCGTTTACCGCATCGCCGCGGACGGCAAGGTAACGGTGGTCTTCCGTCCGCAGGAGCTCCAGGTACAGGCGCTGGCCGTGGACCAGAACGGCGCGCTCTACGCTGCCACCTCGCCCGACGGCAAGGTGTACAAGATCGAGCGCGCGAAAGCGGGCGCCAGTGCGCCGCCCGCGGAAAAGAAACCGGCGCCGCCGGGGAGCCCGGCCGAGAAAAAGGCTTCGGATGCGAAAGCGCCGGCGGCTGCCGCCGAAGCGCAGCCCGAAGCTCCAGTGGATCCGGACTACTCCTCCAGCGTGTTCTTCGATCCCAAGACCAAATACATCTGGGACCTGCTGCCCGATGGCGCCGGCCAGCTCTACGTGGCTACCGGCGATCGGGGAGAAATCTTTCGCGTGGACGCCGGCGGCAAGGGCACAGTGTTCTTCAAGAGCGACGAAGCGCACATCCGTTCGCTGGCCCTGGACCGGGGCGGCAACCTGATCGCGGGCTCCGACGGCAGCGGGCTCATCTACCGAGTTTCGCCCGCGGGCGAAGCCTTCGTCGTTTACAGTGCCGCCAAACGCGAGATCACCGCGCTGGCCGCGGACGCGAAAGGAAATCTCTACGCTGCCGGGCTGGGCGAAAAACGCACCGGCACAACCCCGGCTTCGCCGGCGCCCGCGATTCCCAGTTCCGCGTCAGCGCCGGCCCAGGCTGGGCCGCCCGGCGGCGCGGCCGTCACTCTGGCCAGCGCGCCTTCTACGCCGCCCTCGGTATCTTCCGGGCCGTCGCCGGTTCCGGGAGGTTCGGAGGTCTACCGCATTGCCGCCGACGGCTCGCCCCGCACCTTGTGGACTTCGCGCGAACATTTGGTTTACGCGCTCGCCTTCGCGGCCGACGGCCGGCTGCTAGCGGGCACCGGCAACCAGGGGCGCATCTTCGCCATTGAAGCCGACGGCGATTACGCCGATCTGCTGAAGGCCAGCGCCAACCAGGTTACCGCGCTGGCGCCGGCGCCGGACGGCGGGCTGTTCGCGGCCACCGGCAACCTGGGAAAAGTTTTCCGGCTGGGAGCCGGAGCGAAAGCTGCCCCCGAGGCGCGCTTTGAGAGCGACGTGTTCGACGCCAGAATCTTTTCCCGCTGGGGACGATTGGAAGCCCGGGGCACCGGCGACTTCGAGCTCTTCACGCGAAGCGGCAACGTGGACAACCCCGACCGCAACTGGAGTGCGTGGAAAAAAGTTGATCCCGCCAAGGGCAGCGCCATCGAAGCGCCGCCGGCGCGCTTCCTGCAATGGAGGGTGGTGCTGGGCAGCGGCCCGCGGCCGGGGCGCGTGGAGAACGTGGTGGTGAGCTATCGTCCCAAGAACGTCGGGCCGCAGGTGAGCGAGGTTGCGGTGCAGGTGGGCGCGCGCTTCCCCCAGTCGGCCCGGCAGCAGCAGGAGTCGGTAAACATTCCCGTGGGGCAGACCTCGCCGAACCCGCCTGCGCCGCGCATGGAACCCACTCCGTCGGCGGTGCGCGACCGCGGCTGGATCGGAGCGCGCTGGGTGGTCCGCGACGAAAACGATGACGAGCTCACCTATTCGGTCTATTACCGCGGCGACGGCGAAAAGGCCTGGAAGCTGCTCAAGGAGAAAGTGGAGGAGAGGTCCTACTCCTGGGAGGCCGGCCTGCTGCCCGACGGCGGCTACACGGTGAAGGTGGTGGCGTCGGACGCGCCTGCCAATCCGGCGGAAGAAGCGCTTTCCGGCGAAAGGGAAAGCGCCCACTTCGAGGTCGACGCTACGCCTCCGCGCGTCGAGGGCCTTACCGCCGCAGCCCAGAGTGCGAATGCTCGCGTTCTCTTCCGCGCCAGCGATTCCTACTCTCCCATCCAGCGCGCCGAGTACTCGCTGGACGCGGGAGAGTGGCGGCGCGTCGAGCCCGCGGGGAAAATTGCCGACTCCACCAGCGAAAGCTACGACTTCACCGTCCCGCTGCCGCCGGGCGGCGGCGAACACGTGGTGGTGGTGCGGGTGTACGACCGCTTCGAGAACATGGGAGCGGCGAAAGCTTTGATCAAGTGACGGTCCTCTTTTTCGTGGGCTGGGTCCTCGGCTGCTGGTACGCAACCATTCCCGCTTTCTGGCTGGCCATCCATCCCTTTGCCGGCTATTGGAGGACCTGGAAGCGCTCACCCTACCTGGTTCTGGTGCCGTTCTGGTTACTGATGACGGCGGCCGCCATGGCGATCACCTGGCCGTGGTACGGCGTGCGGCTGTATACGACGCCGTGGTCGTGGGCGCCAGCGGTGGCGCTGGTGGTCGGGGCCATTTCCATGTATCGCAGAACGCACGGACACATCAGCAATCGCCAGTTGATGGGGCAGCCGGAACTCGCGCCCGCCGGCCACCAACAGAAACTGATTGCCACGGGAATGCACGCGCGCATCCGCCATCCGCTGTACCTGGGCCACCTCTGCATGCTGCTGGGATGGACCGTGGGCATGGGATGGATTGCCCTGTACGGACTGACCGGGTTTGCTGTGCTCAGCGGTTGGGCGATGATCTACTTTGAGGAGCGCGAACTGGAGAAACGCTTCGGGGAAGAGTATCGGGAGTATAAGAGGAGAGTGCCGGCGTTGGCGCCGCGGTTCTAGGAAGGCAAAAGGTAAAAGGAAAAAGGCAAAAGGAAGAATGGAAAAGGGGGAAACGTAAAGTCTAAGGGCTAAGAGCCAAGAGCTAAGAGCTGCCATGAGAATCGAACTCTTCATCGCCGGACGCTACCTGCGCGCCAAGCGCCGCCAGGCGGTCATCAGCGTGATCACCGGGATTTCGGTGGCGGGAGTGGCGGCGGGAGTGGCGGCGCTGATCATCGCGCTGTCCATTAACAACGGCTTTCGCCAGGACCTGCAGCAGCGGCTGCTGGGAGCGTCGGCGCACGTCAGTCTGTTGCGTGTGGAAGGCGGCGGCATTCCGCAGTGGCGCGCCGAACTCGAACGCCTGCGCACCCAGCCGCACGTGGTGGCCGCGTCGCCGGCGATTTACGAACAGGTGCTGGTGTCGCGCGGGGCGCGGGCCAAGGGCGTGGTCCTGAAGGGTGTGCTGCCGCAGTACGAGAGCAAGGTCAGCGACCTGCTGAGTGCGGTGAAGCTGGGCTCGGGGGATTCGTTGCGGGAGAGGCCTGCCTCGCGCGACGAAACTGTGTCGCCGCCGAGCGGCTCCGCGTCCCCGAAAAGCGACACACCGCCCTGGGATCGGCGTCCGGAAATGGCGCCGATTCTTCTCGGTAAGGGATTAGCGCAGGAACTGGGCGCGACCGTGGGCTCGGTGGTGCTGGTGACCAGTCCGCAGGGCGAGCTGACGCCCTTCGGCATCGTTCCGAAGTACGTCCGCTTCCACGTGACCGGCATTTTCGACTCCGGCTTCTACGACTACGACACCGCGTGGGCGTTCACGCGCCTGGAGGATGCGCAGCGCTTGTTCGCGCTGGGCGACGTGGTCACCGTGATCGAGTTCAAGGTGGACGACATCGACCGCGCCGGGGAGATCGCAAGCGCGCTGCAACAGGCGGCGGGCCGCGGATTCGGCTCCACCAACTGGATGGAGCAGAACCGCGCCTTGTTTCGCGCCCTGCGCCTGGAGCGCGTGGTCACCTTCATCACCATCGGACTGATCGTGCTGGTGGCGGCGCTGAACATCCTGATCTCGCTGATCATGATGGTGATGGAAAAGACGCGCGACATCGCCATCCTTATGTCCATGGGCGCCCGGCGCACGCAGGTGCGCCGCATCTTCCTGCTGCAAGGAGTGCTGATCGGCGTGGTGGGTACGGCGCTGGGGCTGGTGCTGGGCTACGCGCTCTCCTGGGCCGGAGGACACTACCAGTGGATCTCGCTCTCGCCGGAAATCTACGCCATTGATTACGTTCCCTTCGCGCCCCGGGCCCTCGACGGCGTGGTGGTGGCGCTGGTGGCTCTGGCAATTTCTCTAGTGGCGACCGTTTATCCATCGTGGGCAGCGGCGCGGATTCTGCCGGCAGAGGCGCTGCGCTACGAGTAGGAGCGCCGAATCACTACAGGGGATCCCCTATGCTCAAGCAATCTGCGACACTGTCCGTCGCCGAGGAGCGAATCACGCCCGTTTGGTCGGAGCAAAACACTCGAATCCCCGTCTGGCCGCGCTCGATCGGTTCCGCGGTCACTTGGTACGCGTCCACTGGACTGCCGGAACAGTTGCTGAGAATGAAGCGGTAGCCGCTTTTCTGACCGCCGGCAAGGACGCTGTCGATCAGCCCAGCGGATTTCTTCGAATATGCCGGGCCTGTGCCGTCCAAGTCCGTCAGCGAGCAGGTGTAGCCGACCGCGGGATACATGGAAGCGTACGTGACCTGCGCGGTGTTGATGGTTCGAATGATTCCCACGGCGGAAGACTCATTGGCTGCGATGCGGGAGCGGAACAAGCTAGGGACGGCGATGGCAATGATCACAAACACCGGCATCATCACTAAGCTCAGGTAGCCCATCACCACCCCGGCGGCAGCCATGCCTCCTCCCTTCAGGCGGCCCGCGCTGTGCTTGATCTGTGATTGGGCGAGGCGACCGAGAACCACGGCGCAGATTCCCGGGAGCAGGAAAATGTTGAGCGGCAGGGCAAGAACTCCGAGGATCAGGCTGGCAATGGCCTTGCCGCTGTTCTCCTGCGGGCCAGTGTAGGGCGGCGGAGCAAAACCGGTGACCGCGGGCCCGGTGGCACCGGCCTCCGTGGTTAGGGGTTGGCCACAGCGGCTGCAAAACCCGGCGGTGGAAGAATTTTCGGCGCTGCAAGCGGGGCAGAACATGGCGTTACCTCCTCATCCAAATCCCCCCGGAGCCTAAATGCAGGGCGAAGCTTAGACCCGGAGCAACCACCCGTCAAACCCGCTGAAGTCCCGCAGTAAAAACCAGGGACGAGACGCACGTCTTCAGGGACGAATGAACCTTTCCCAATTGAGATGCATCGCCGGGAAGTTGATAATCCTCCGGAAGCTTTCACGGAGGACCTTATGGCGCAGCGAATGGCTGGTTTCCTGCTGGTGCTTGTGCTGATGGTGGCCGCAGTGGCGCAGGATGCCCCGGCGGCCGCGGAGAAAAAGCCCGTGCCGGGCACATTGCAGGATCTCGCCTTCATGGCCGGCTGCTGGAAGACCACGAACTGGGGCGGGGAAATGGACGAATGCTGGTCGGCGCCCCTGGGCGACAACATGCAGTGCATGTACCGCTTCGTCAAAGACGGCAAGGTGCAGTTCTACGAGTTCATCGTCATTGAGCAAACGCCGGAAGGTCTCTTCCTGCGCCTCAAGCACTTCAACAAAGGGCTGATTGGATGGGAGGAGAAGGAAAAGTCCATCGGCGGGCCGCTCACCGCCCTGGAAAAGAACAAGGCGACGTTCGATTGGCTGACGTACGAGCTCCGCTCCCCCGATCTCCTGGTCGTGAGCCTGCGCATGAAGCGCGGCGACAAGGTGACCACCGAAGTCCTGGAGTTCCAGCGGATCAAGTAGGCTGATGCCTGGCGCCCGACACCTGACGCCTTGACACCTGATACCTGCGAATGTCCACCTACTGCGACGTCGCGCCCGGCCATCCTTTCCACGGGCCCTACCACGATCGCGAATACGGCTTCCCGCTGCGTGGCGATGACGAGTTGTTCGAGCGCCTGGTACTGGAGATCAACCAGGCGGGCCTTTCCTGGCTGACCATCCTGAAGAAGCGGGAAAACTTCCGCGCCGCGTACGCGGACTTCCGCTTGCTGCGCGTGGCGCGCTTCGGAGCGCGTGAACAAGCCCGGCTGCTGCGCGATGCGGGCATCATCCGCAACCGGCTGAAGGTGAACGCGGCGGTGGAGAACGCGCGCCGCATCCTGAAGCTGCGCCAGAGCCACGGATCGTTCGCCTCCTGGCTGGACGCGCACCATCCGCTGTCCAAGCAGGAATGGGTGCAGTTGTTTCGGCAGACCTTCGTGTTCACGGGCGGAGAGATTACCGGGGAGTTCCTGATCTCCACCGGATACCTGCCGGGTGCGCATGCGCGCTCCTGCCCGGTGTACGCCCAGGTGGCGCGCAAGCGGCCGCCGTGGATGAGGACGGATTGACGATTTCTTCATTGACGATTGACGATTGAACTGCCCTTCTCAAGAGCGCACCACGAAGGGCACCAAGGAATCACGAAGGCATGGAAGAAACCCTTCGTCATACCTTCCTGCCCTTCGGGGTTAGCTTTTTTCCTCTCCTCCCTATTCCAAAAAGTGGAGAACGCTTCTGGGCACCCCGGTAACGGAGAGGAAACACTTTGGTAACTAGGGCGCCGGAAAGAGTGTTAGGAAATGCACAGCCAGTAGGGGTCTAATCGGGCAGGCCAGTGGCCTGGGGATTGCATCGTCGTTTATGCTGAATCTGCGCCGCAGGAGTCTGTGACGCAGGAGACGCCGGGTGCATCCAATGGAACAGACTGAGTTGCTGCGGGTGGAAGGGCTCAGGAAGGTGTTCCGCAGCGGGCAGTCGGAACTCGTGATCTTTGACAACTTGTCCTTCCGGGTGCGGAAGGGAGAAATGCTGGCCATTGTGGGCGAGTCGGGCGCCGGCAAGAGTACCCTGTTACACATCCTCGGAGCGCTTGATAGGCCTTCCGAAGGTGACGTATACTGCGCGCAATTGGCGCTGGGCTCGCTGTCGGAAGAAGCGGCCGCCGAATTTCGCAATCGCGAGATCGGTTTCGTCTGGCAGTTTCATTATTTGCTGCCGGAGTTTACGGCGCTGGAAAACGTCGCCATGCCTCTGTGGCTCAGGGGCGTGGGTCGCCGGGAAGCGGAAGTGGAAGCCGCCGGGTGGTTGCGCGAGGTCGGGTTGGAGGACCGCGGGCACCACCGGCCGGGTGAGCTTTCCGGAGGCGAGCAGCAACGGGTAGCCTTGGCCAGAGCGCTGGTAACGCGTCCGCAGCTTTTGATGGCGGACGAGCCCACGGGAGACTTAGACAGTGCGACCGCCGACAGGATTTTTGATTTGATTTCGCGGCTCCATCACGAGCATCAGCTTACCTCCATCCTCGTCACCCACAATCCTGCGTTTGCCCGGCGTGCCGGCCGGGTGCTGCGGCTTCATCAAGGAAGGGTCGAGGAGTTGTCGCCGGCAGCGGTGGGATGAAGGCAGAGGCAAAAGTAAAAAGACAAAAGTGAAGAAGAGGCAGGAAGCAGAAACAGGAAATGCCAGGGGCTAGAAGCTAACAGCCAAGGGCAAAGAGCTAACAGTTATGTTCGAACGCTACACGGAAAAGGCGAGGCGCGTAATCTTCTTCGCGAGGTATGAGGCCAGCCAGTTTGGTTCGCCCTACATTGAGAGCGAACACCTGCTGCTGGGCCTGCTCCGCGAAGACAAGGCGCTCACCAACCGTTTCCTGCGCGCGCACGCGTCGGTGGAGTCCATCCGCAAGCAGATCGAGGGACACACCACCATCCGCGAGAAGGTCTCGACCTCCGTGGATTTGCCGCTGTCCAACGAATGCAAGCGCGTCCTGGCCTACGCCGCCGAGGAAGCGGAGCGGCTCTCGCACAAACACATTGGGACGGAACATCTATTGCTCGGCCTGCTGCGGGAAGAGAAGTGCTTCGCGGCGGAAATCCTGCACGAGCGCGGGCTGCGGCTCACCAGCATCCGCGAGGAGCTGGCGCGCAGCACGCAGGAGAAAGCGGCGCCGCAGCGGCAGAAGGAATCGTCGCTGCTCTCGGAGTTTTCGCGCGACCTCACCCAGGCGGCGGTGGAGAACACTCTCGATCCGCTGGTCGGCCGCGAGCCGGAGCTGGAGCGGGTGGTGCAGATCCTGTGCCGGCGCACCAAGAACAATCCCGTACTGATCGGCGAGCCGGGCGTAGGCAAGACCGCCATCGTGGAAGGCCTGGCGCAGCGCATCGCCGACGGCGAAGTGCCGTCGTTCCTGGCCGACAAGCGCATCCTGGCGCTCGACCTGTCGCTGATCGTGGCGGGCACCAAGTACCGCGGCCAGTTTGAGGAGCGGCTCAAGACCATCATGAAGGAACTGATGGAGAACCAGAACGCCATCATCTTCATTGACGAATTGCACACCCTGGTGGGCGCGGGATCGGCCGAAGGCTCGCTGGACGCCGCCAACATTCTCAAGCCGGCGCTATCGCGGGGCGAGATCCAGTGCATCGGCGCCACCACCCCCGGCGAGTACCGCAAGTCCATCGAGAAGGACCGGTCGCTGGAGCGCCGCTTCCAGTCGGTGAAGGTGCCTCCGCCCAACGAGACCGAGACCATCCAGATTCTGGAAGGCATCAAGGACCGCTACGAAAAATTTCACGCCGTCACTTACACGCCGGACTCCATCCTGTTCGCGGTGTCGCACTCCAACCGCTACATCCCCGACCGCCACCTGCCCGACAAGGCCATTGACCTGATTGACGAAGCGGGCGCGCGGGTGAAGCTGCGCCAAACCTCGCTGCCCGACGAGATCACCGACGTGCAGAAGCGTATCAAGTTCATCGTGCACCGCATGGAAAGCGCCATTGCCAACCACGAGTTCGAGAAGGCGCGCTTTTACTCCGACGAAGAGCGCAAGGAGCGCGACAACCTGCGCGGCCTGCGCGAGAAGTATCACCTGGACGAATCGGCCACGGGCGTGGTGTCGCGCGAGGACATTGAAGACGTGGTGTCGCGCTGGACGGGCGTCCCGGTCAATGCGGTGAAGGAAGAAGAATCGCAGAAGCTGTTGCGCATCGAGGAAGAGCTGCACAAGCGCGTGATTTCGCAGGAGAAGGCGATTTCGGCGCTGTCGCGGGCCATCCGGCGGTCGCGCGCCGGGCTCAAGAACCCCAATCGCCCGGTGGGATCGTTCCTGTTCCTGGGATTCACGGGCGTGGGTAAGACGGAAGTGGCGCGCACCCTGGCGCAGTTCCTGTTCGGCAGCGAGAAATCGCTCATCCGCTTCGATATGTCGGAATTCATGGAGAAGCATTCGGTGTCCAAGCTGATCGGCTCGCCTCCGGGCTACGTGGGCTACGAGGAGGGCGGGCAGCTTACCGAGCGGGTGAAGCGCGCGCCTTACTCCGTGGTGCTGCTGGACGAAATCGAAAAGGCGCACCCCGACGTGTTCAACATCCTGCTGCAGGTGTTTGAGGACGGCCAGCTCACCGACGGTTTGGGCAACACCGTGGACTTCAAGAACATCATCCTGGTCATGACGTCGAACATTGGCGCCCGCCACCTGCAGAAACGCACCGGGCTGGGCTTCCAGTCGGAACGCGAGGACATGATCTCCAGCAAAGTGGAGGACATGGTGCGCAGCGAAGTGAAGCGCACGTTTAATCCCGAGTTCCTCAACCGTCTGGACGAAGTGATCATCTTCAACGCGCTCACCGAGGAAGACCTGATCCAGATCCTGGAGCTGCTGGTGGGCCAACTCAACCAGAATCTGGCGCAGCGGCACATCACCATCACCGTGACCGAGCAGGCCAAGAAGTGGATCCTGGAAAAGACCCAGAACGACCGCAGCTACGGCGCCCGCCCGCTGCGGCGCGCGCTACAGAAGTACATTGAGGATCCGCTCTCGGAGGCGCTCATCCAGGGGGCGTTCAATACCCGGCCCGCGTTCATCGAGGTGTATCTCGACGGCGATCGCCTGTTCTGGCGCCCGGTGAACTCGCAGGAAACCGAGGGCGTGCTGCTGTACAGCAATTAGCAGTTGGCACTTGGCATTTGGCCGTCAGGTGAAAACCTGGCGGCCCTTGTGTTTTGGAATCATCGTCGCAACTCCACCGCAGGGGCAGACCTCGAATCGGTCCGATCCGAGCCGCCCCCCGGACATGGCGCAATTCCCGGATATTACACACTATTGATGTGTATAGTGGAACCATGCAACGCCGTCTGAACATTACGCTGCCCGGGGAGACCGTCGAACTGATGGATCGATTTGCCCAACGCGGTAATCGAAGCCGGCTCATCGACCAAGCGGTTCGCAGCTACATCCAAGCGGTGGGGCGAGAGGAACTGCGAAGGCGGCTCCGTGCAGGTTACCGCAGGGGCGCGAAGCGAGACCGCGAACTCGCCGCCGCGTGGTTTCTTGTGGACGAGGAAGCCTGGACCAGGAAGCCGCAGTGAGCCCTCCTCGCCGCGGAGAGGTGTACCTGGTCAGCTTTGCTCCTACGGTTGGCGCTGAAATCAAGAAGACCCGGCCGGCGCTCGTCATCCAGAACGATGTGGGCAACCGGTACAGCCCACTTACCATCGTAGCCGCGATTACATCTCAGTTTGATGAGGCGTTGTACCCACATCAGGCCCCTCTTACCGCGGGAGAAGGCGGCTTGAGGGTGGATTCTGCAGTCCTCCTCAATCAGATCCGCACTGTTGACAAGCGGCGCCTGGTCAGGCGCTTGGGCGTGGTTGCACCGGAAACCATGGAGCGAGTAGATCGGGCGCTTCAGATCAGCCTGGGCTTGGTTGTGATCTGAGCTTCTAATTGCTCCCGGCCCTTGCCACGCAAAAAAATCAGCCGCCAGCTTTCGCTGACGGCTGACGACGAACGACTCGACGGCTGAAAGCTAGTTCTTTGGTTTTTCTTCCGACTTCATGGCCGCGGGCTGAACGCCGGAAGTGGTCTTGGCCTTCTTGCCCTTGGAGGCGACGGCAGTAGTTTCCGCTTCCTTCACCGTCCAGAATTCGGGGTTGGCGGCGACCAGCGACTCGGCCGGGCGGCTGATCTCCGGCCGCACGTTGAGCAAAGTGCTCCTCTCGAAGATCACAGAGTCCTTCGCGATTTCTGCGAAGCGGCGGCGGATGGTGGGCGTGAACGTGGTCTTGTGGACTTCCTTCAGGTCCACATCCAGGTCGGCGAGCGTGCGCAGCGAGGTGATGAAGATGAACGCCGGGGCCTGCGTGCCGTACTGCACCTGGTAGGCCACCCAGTGCTCGTCAATGTTGTTGCGCTTGTGCAGTTCGATGGACTCCTTTTCCATGTCGGCAAAGTCCATTTCCGTGCCCGGCTTCAGCCGCACGAAGGAAACTTCCCAGGTGCGGGCATGGGCGATGTCCAGCTTGTCGGGCCGGTAGGAGAGGTCTTCGCGCAGGCTGGCGACGATGCCGTTCACGCTGGCCTGCGAGTCGGCCACGCCGCGGGTGAATTCGGCGCTCTTGAAGGTGGCCTCGGCAGCCTTGTTGAAGCTCCCCATCGACTGCTCGATTTGGGCGTAGCTGTCGGCGAAGTTGAGAAACACGGTTTCGTTGGTGTTGCCGGTGATGGGCCGGGCAGCAATCCAGTTGTAGTTGGCGTTGCCCGCGGTGGCAGCCTGGCGCACCTGGCGGACCACGTCGTCGAAAGCGGCCGACTTGCCGGGCTTGATCTCGTAATGTCCGAAGCGAATCAGCTTGGGAACGTTAGCGGTCGAGGCATCGCCGGCCACTGCACACAGGCTGGCCACCAAAGCGAATGCCAGAACCAAAGCGAATTTACGTGTCATAGGGGCTCCTTTTTTGTTCTCTGCGGTTAATTGGGAATTGGAATGGCGAGAGAGCACGCACTTTACACCCCTGTAATTGGTGGAGTCAACCGAAACCGGGCACGAGTTTTCCACACGGACACGCTGTCCAGGCGCACAGCTGCCGCGATGCCTTAACTAAAGAGTAATCCCTAGCACTCCCTTCATCGCTTGCCAGAGGAAGCAACTATCTCAACCAGCCGTCCTAAGTCTGAGACAAGGAGTGTCAAAAATTGGCAGGAGCGGGTTGTCGACCATGGGTGGGGGCCCGTCTGGCAAGGACTTAGAGTCACTTCCGCCGCCTTGCGGTTTGGCAGCCGCCTTGCACTAACTATAGGTCAGCGAATGCGCCGTATCCTCCACGTCCCCGGTGAAGGGGTCGGAAATGGCGCATCCGGAGGAACCTGGACAGGCCCGCAGTATCTGAGTAGTTAGCTGTGGGAACGCAATGAATGCTTGAAAAAAGGCCCCAACTGGGGCGATATGAGGGTAGCAGTGTCAGGCGAGGTCCAGAGCGACCGCAAGCCGGCCAGACGAAGTGCCTGGTTACTGGGGAGCGCCCTGCTGCTGATTGCCCTGACCGCGACGCTGTTCCCCAGTCTTCCTGCTCCCAGCAATTCCCCGGATCCTCTGGCCGCGCAGGTGAACCGCCTGCAAGCGGAACTGAACACGCTGCGTCAGGAACAGTCCATGCCGGTCACGGTGCTCAACCAGCACCGCAATTCCATCGGCTACATCTACGGAATCTACAGCTACAGCGGGCCGGAGGAAGTGGTGGGCAAGCGGCGCCCGGCGCGCACGCGCTTTTCGGGAACCGGCTTCGTGGTCGCCGACGGCCTGATGGCCACCAATCGCCACGTGGCTGAACCCTGGTTCGACGACGATGAAGCCGCGCGCCTGCTGCGGCGCGGCGCGCGTCCACGGCTGGAAAAGCTGCTGGCCTTCTTTCCCGGACAGAAGAAGGGAGTGGAGCTTTCGCTGGCATCGGTTTCTGCGGAAGATGACCTGGCGGTGCTGCGCTACGATCCCGCGCGCGTGGAAGCTGTCCTGGCGCCGCTGCGCCTGGCCAAGACTCCGGGCGTACCCGGAGATCCGGTGGTGGTGGTGGGTTATCCGCTGGGCATCGCCGCCATGGTAGCCAAGTCGCCGCGCCCGGTGTACCGGCGCCTGGCCCAACGCACCGACGACATGGCCGTGGCCAGCGAGCTGGCTTCGCTGTCGCTCATCCGGCCCTCGGCCACCTTCGGCCACTTGGGCGACGTGGTGGACGAAAAGCTGATCTACGACGCGGTCACTGCCCACGGCGGCTCGGGCGGCCCGGTGTTCAACGCCCGCGGCGAAGTGATTGGAGTGAATACCGCCTACCTCGACGGATTCTCGGGCTCGACCCTGGGGGTTTCGGTCACCGCACTGCACGCGCTGGTGGAGACAGCGCAGAAGCCCTGATCTGTAAAGCCCCGCCGCCAAACTGCCACAGAACTTTCCTGCTTCCTGAATCATCCAGGCGGAACTTCACTCTCCGGGTGTGAAAACGGTGAGGCAATCTCCGGCTTCAGCGCGCCGGGGCTTCCATGGTTACGAGCACCGCAACCGCGCGAGTCTCGCCTGCGGGAGCCGACGGAAGGGTGAGCAGCAAACTGCCGGAATACGGGGCGTCGGGAAACTTCGCCGAGGAGGCCATGGCGAACACCGGACCATCTCGCAGCGCGAACGGACGGGAAGTGATGGCGCCCGTCGCTCCCTCCAAAGAAATTTCTGCTTCGGTTGTGCCGGCCACCTGGGCGCGCAGCAAAAAAGTTCGCACGTTGGCGTGCAGGGTCAGGGGAACGCGCAAGGTCACCGGCTCCGTGCTTTCGCCGGTCAGGGTGACTTCCACACGGATGCTGTCGGTGGCCACACTGAATGCGCTGGCTCCGCTGGAGGGTCCGGTAACTTCCGGCGAGCCCGCTTCCAGCCGCAGCAAGGGCAGCACGCGAGCCCGCATCTGGACCCCGGCGGGCGGAGAGTCGGCCGCCTGGACGGCAAGCGAAGCCGCCAGGCAAACAGTCGCCAGCAGGGCGGTAGAACGCCGGTAGAGGACGTTCATGTGCAGGCTCATGCGCAGGTTCAGGGAGCAAGGCAAAGGCCAAGCTCGGGGAATCCTCTGAAATTGTGCTAAAGGGCTTCCATAGAGTAATTGAGAAGGCATCACTGCAGAAGGGTAAAAGCGGACTGTGTGAAAAAGGTTTCCCTTTTTAGGCAAGTCTCCCGCTTCGGGAAAACACTGGCTTGCGGGCGACTCCCCCGCTTCAAGAATCGCGCTATCACCTGAGGGCAGACTAGAATGAATTTGTACCTCGCGGAGGCGCGCGAGGCCGGAGCCCCGCATTGATCTCCCGCTACACTCGCCCCGAAATGGGGCACATCTGGACGGACGAGAACAAGTTCCGCATGTGGCTGGCGGTGGAACTGGCGGCCACGGAAAGCCTGGCGGACGCCGGACTGGTGCCGCGGGAAGCGGCCAAGGCCATCCGCGACAAGGCCGCCTTCAACGTGGCCCGCATCCTGGCCATTGAATCCGAAGTGAAGCACGACGTCATCGCCTTCACCACCGCGGTGGCCGAAAACATCGGGCCGCATTCGCGCTGGCTGCACTTCGGCCTGACCTCCAACGATGTGGTGGACACGGCGCAAGCGCTGCAGGTTCGAGCGGCGTCGGCCCGGCTGCTGAAAGATCTCGACCAGCTTCAAGAAGTGCTGAAGCGCCGCGCCTTCGAGTTCCGCTCGACGCCCATGATCGGGCGCACCCACGGCGTCCACGCAGAGCCCATCACTTTCGGGCTCAAGCTGGCCAACTGGTACTCCGAGGTAACGCGCAACCGCGAGCGCCTGGAGCGCGCCGCCGAAGACATGCGCGTCGGCAAGCTGTCCGGCGCCGTAGGCAACTGCGCTCACCTGGATCCCGCGCTGGAGGAAAAAATCTGCGCGCGCCTGGGACTGAAGGCCGCGGCGGTGTCGTCGCAGGTGATCCAGCGTGACCGGCATGCCTGGTACGTGGCCACGCTGGCGGTGATCGCCTCGTCGCTGGACAAGTTTGCCACCGAAGTCCGCCACCTGCAGCGCACCGAGGTCCGCGAGGCTGAGGAGTACTTCAGCGAAAAGCAAAAGGGCTCCTCGGCCATGCCCCACAAACGCAACCCGGTTACCTGCGAGCAGATCAGCGGGCTGGCGCGAGTGGTGCGCGCCAACGCGCAGGCGGCGCTGGAAAACGTAGCCCTGTGGCACGAGCGCGATATTTCCCATTCCTCGGTGGAGCGCGTGATCCTGCCCGATTCCACCATCCTGCTCGACTATCTGCTCCACAAGGCCACCAACCTGGTGGACACCCTGCTGGTCTATCCTCAGCGCATGCTGGCGAATCTGGAGAGCACGGGAGGCCTGGTGTTCAGCGGACAACTTCTGCTCGACCTTGTGGAAAGCGGCGTGCTGCGCGAGGACGCTTACCGCATGGTGCAGCGGCACGCTATGGCCGCGTGGAACGACGGGTCGAACTTCCGCGAGCGGGTGCTGAAGGACAAGGAGATTACTTCACGCCTCCCGCGCACCAAGATCGAGCGGGCGTTCGATTTGGGCCGCCAGTTGCACAACGTGGACAAGATCTTCGCGCGCGTCTTCGGAAGCGATTCACCGCCGAGAACGCAGAGAACGCCGAGACCGGCAGGGCAAAAAAGCCAACCACGAAGGACACGAAGGTGAGGGTGCAGAGTGCTGATTGCTGACTGCTACAGGCGATTGATCATCGCGGCCACGTAGCCGGCGCCGAAGCCGTTGTCAATATTCACCACGCTGACGTTGGACGCGCAGGAGTTCAGCATGCCCAGCAGCGCCGCCAGTCCTTCAAACGAAGAGCCGTAGCCCACACTGGTGGGCACGGCGATAACGGGGACGCCCACCAGTCCTCCCACCACGCTGGGCAGCGCGCCTTCCATGCCGGCGCAGACAATGATCACGCGCGCGCGGGTGAGCGAAGCCCGGTGCGCCAGCAGACGATGAATGCCGGCCACGCCCACATCGTAAAGGTGCTCCACGCGGTTGCCCATGAGCTCGGCGGTGATCACTGCCTCTTCGGCTACGGGAATATCGCCGGTGCCGGCTGACACCACCACAATCGTTCCCTTGCCGTGGGCTGCGGCATCGCGGCGCAACACAATGGCGCGCGCCAGCTCTTCGTACTCCGCCTTGCGCGCCAACTTCTTCACCGCGACGTAATGCGCGCGCGTGGCCCGGGTGGCGAGCACGTTGGGTCCGTGACGGGCCAGGCGTTGGAAGATCGTCGCCACCTGCGCGGGCGTCTTGCCCTCGGCGAGTACTACTTCCGGAATCCCGGAGCGCAGCGCGCGATGATGGTCCACCTTGGCGAAGCCCAGATCCTCGAAGGGCAGATGCCGCAAGCGGCGGATGGCCTCGTCGGGCGTGAGCCGGCGGCGGCGGACGGCGTCGAGCAGTTGGCGCAGGGCGGTGGAGTTCATCGGAAGTACCTAGTACCTAGTACCCAGTACCTAGTTCCCAGTACCCAGTACCTAGTGCTGGCACCCGGCAACCAGATTAGCACCAGCGCTGTACTTGCGATGCCTGAGTCCAGGCGGCCGCCAGACCGACTCCTTCGACACTGGGAACTGGGTACTGGGTACTAGGTACTCAGTACCCAGTGCTACCATGACACGCGTGAATCCGCCGAAGAATCTGACCGTAGCCATCACCGGCGCCAGTGGCACGCTGTTTGCCGTCGAAATGCTGCGCGTGGTGGAGGGCGATGCGCGCGTCGAGCACGTGAACCTCGTGGTTTCCGAGCACGCGCTGCGGGTGATGGCGGAAGAGCTGAAGATGCGAGGGCGGGCCAAGCTGGTGGAACGGCTGCTGGGCCGGAAGTCCAAGAAGATTTCGCTGCAGAACAACGACGACATCGGAGCCAACATTGCCAGCGGGTCGTATCCCGCGGACGCCATGATTGTGATTCCGTGCAGTATGGGCACACTGGCGCGCATCGCGAACGGCCTGGCGTCGCGGCTCATCGAGCGCGCGGCCGACGTCTGCCTGAAGGAGAAGCGGCCGCTGGTGCTGTGCGTGCGCGAGACCCAGCTCAACAAGATCCACATCCGCAATATGTATCGCGCCGCCGACGCCGGGGCCACCATCTTTCCCCTGATTCCGGCGTTCTACAACCAGCCCACCTCCGCCGAGGAGATGGCGCGCCAGTTCGCATTCCGAGTACTGGCGCACATTGGGCTCGTGCAGGAGGGGATGTACCGATGGAAGGGATGAAGCAGGTGTCGGGTCTCAGGTCTCAGGCCCAAGCGGACGCCTCCTCCCACACCTGATCCTGACACCTTATGCCTGTTACTTGATTCTCGACACCCGAAAAGGCAATTGACGGCGGGCGACACGCGTACTACTGTAGGCGCACACGAGAAAGGAGGTGGTCATGGAACAGGACAGTAGATGGCTTCGTGAGGTGGCTGAGGCTTAGGGCGTCCGCTCTAACCTTTGCGAACTCCGAATCATTGGGAGTTGGCAGTGGCCACTGCTTCAGAGTGACCGCCTCAGGCCAATTCCGACAGCATACCGGCGACCCGTCGGCTCACTGAGCCGGCGGGTCGTTATGTTTTTGATTGGCTACTGAGACACAGAGGCGCAGAGGAAGTAGGAAGTAGATGGGTCAGAGCCAAGAGCCAAGAGCCAAAAGCAAAAAGCTAAGAGCCAAGAGCGCGCGGTTGACTATCCACGGCAGGCAGGCGTAGCGTCGGCGACCTGACAAGATTTCCCGAAGGAGCCCGCATGAGGCAGGCTTGGTTTGTAGGATTGTTGTCGTTGGGATTGCTGGTTTCGGCCTGGGTCTCCCCGCAGGCTGCCGCCGCCGAGCTTGCGGATACGATCCGCCCGGGAACGGTGACCGGCGGCACCCTCACGGTGAACGGAAAAGCGGCAGAGCTCAAGTACGTCTACGTGAAGCAAGGGCCATCTCTGAGGGAAGGGACCGCCTTCGTGGTGGTGCTGAGCGACGCGCCCATTGCGGAGGGAACGCTGCGCGAGGAGTGGGGGCTGGAAGCGCCGGCCGCCGAAGGTAAGCTGCATGCCGTCGAACTCACATTCAGTCAAGAGCTTCAGCCCCGGTGGGGGCGAGCCTACCACGATGCTTTTTCGAGTGCGTCGGTCTCCGCCTATCCCAGCTTGCATTTCGTCCCCAGTTCCTACGACGGCCAGACGCTCTCTGGAAGGGTCTTCGCCGAGATGGGCAGCAGCGACAAGGATCCCTGGGAGTGCACCGCGACGTTCAGCATCGTCCTGGATCCCGGAGGCAAGGCCGAAGCGGCGCCTGCCGCGGCGGCGCCCGCCCCCGGCTCGGGGACGACCACCGGCACTTTGACGGTGGGCGGCAAGACGGCGCAGCTCAGATACGCGTACGCCCACTTCAAGGGAGAGGACAAGCTGGTGGTGGTCCTCAGCGATGTGCCTCTGGAGGAATCCTCGTGGCGGGGAGGGCAGGGGCTGGTCGAGCAAGCCAGCGCCGGCAAGGCGCACCTCATTTGGGCGGAATTCAATGACGTACTGAAACCCAACTTCGCGGCGACCTATTACGACAATTCCGCGGGCTCGGCGCCTTACCGCTTCGTGCCCAGCCTGTATGACGGGAAAACCTTAGCCGGAAAACTCTACTCCGACACGGAGGGGGAGTACACCGCCACGTTCAGCGTTCCCATCCACCCCAAGCCCGAGGCCGCCCCAGAGACCGCCGCCGGCCAGGCGAGTGTCCCGGCCGCCGACCTTCCCGAACCCGAGGTGGATTGGAACGCTCTCTCCGAGCAGCAGAAAGGGCCGACCCGGCTGGCCGTGGAAATACTCCAGGCGTACCGCAAGAAGGACAAGGCCGCGCTCAAGAAATTATTCATGACCGAAGAGGAGCCCGGCAAAATGGACGAGCCGCTTGCGGATTTGGTTCTGGAGCTCGCATCCGCGGCGTTCTCCGTGCCCATCAAAGTGACCCAGGTGGTGATGGAGAGAGACGACAAGGCCGAAGTCCATTTTCAAATTGAAGGACGCCCCGATCCCGGGAAGGTGAAGGCTGTCCTGGTAAACGGCGAATGGAGAGGCGTCCAGTAGCCAAGCTTTTTGTCTGAGACCTTATTTCCTTATGGAATCGTGATCGTCCATGATTCCCTCGTCCATTTCATGAAGCGCTCCTATCCGACTCGCCCGCTGGTGGGTGTGGGTGCGGTCATCAAGAGAGGGCGGCGCGTGGTGATGGTGCTCCGCTCGGCGCCGCCGCTAAAAAACCAGTGGTCCATTCCCGGTGGCCTGGTAGAAGTGGGCGAGACCCTGCGCCAGGCCGTGGCCCGCGAAGCTCGCGAAGAAACCGGGCTCACCGTCGAAGTGGGAGAGCTGCTGGAAGTGTTCGAGCGCATCCTCCCCGGCGCCCGCGGCCGGACGCAGTACCACTTTGTCCTGCTGGATTATCTCTGCCGACCCGTAGGTGGCAGACTGCGCGCCGGCAGCGACGCGGCCCGCGCGCGCTGGGTCACCGGCAGCGAACTCGACAAGCTGGTTGTCGCGGAGTCAGCGAAGCGCGTGATACGCCGTGCGCTGCGAAAGAAAGTCAAAAGTCAAAAGCAAAAGAAACAATCTAAGAGCTAACTACCCTCTGCGTGACTTGCTCTTCACGCTCGGTACTAGGGTGGCGAGTGCGCCGCTGCTATACTGCGCCCCTTTTCAGGGAGTTGAGATGAAACTCAAGTTTGGCATCCTGGTTTGCAGTCTGATGGTTTGCTGTGCGGCTGCGGCGCAGACCTCGCCCTTCCTTCCCGAAGACCTCTACCGGAAGCTGGACAACGAAGTTTCCGGCGACCGCGCCTACGACCATCTGCGCAATCTGACGCAGTATCACGCGCCCCACGGGGAAACCCGCGACTTCAAGTCCGCCGCCCAGTGGATTGCGCAGCAGGCGCGCGCGGCCGGCCTGGAAGACGTGGTGGTGCACGAGCTGCCGTCGTCGGCGGTGGGTTGGTCGCCGCTTGCGGGCGAGGCCTGGCTGCTGGAGCCGGCGGAGGGCGGCGGCACAATCGAAGTCAAGCTGGGAAATTTTGCCGAGGTGGCCACCACCATCGCCGATTTCTCGCGCTCCACCAGCGTGGAAGCGGAGCTGGTGGACGTGGGCGCCGGCACCAAGGACGAAGACTACGCCGGCAAGGACGTCCAGGGGAAGGTCGTCCTGGCCAGCGGGTCTCCCAAGGACGTGGAAACCGAAGCGGTGTGGAAGCGCGGGGCGCTAGGCATCGTTTCCTATTACTCATCGCGGGCGGCGCCCAGCGACTATCCCGATCAAGTGCCGTGGGCCAGCATCCACGACAAGGCGGGCACGGAAAAGAAAGAGCCGGCGTTCGCGTTCATGGTGTCCTGGCGCACGGGGATGGCCCTGCGACAGAAGTTGAGCGGGCGCGTGCCGGCGAGCTTTCTCGCTCCCGATACGCCGCCGAAACCGGCGGCGATGCTGCGGGTGCGGGTGCACATCGAAGCCGAGATCGTTTCCAACCCGACGCATGGGTTGGTGGAAGGGTGGATCCGGGGAGCCAGCATCCACGACCAGCAGGTGGTGCTGACGGCGCACATCCAGGAAGAGCGCTACAGCGCCAACGACGACCGCTCCGGCTGCGCCAACATGCTGGAGATTGCCCGCGCTCTCACCCGGCTGATCCGCGAGGGCAAGCTGGAGCGGCCGGCGCGCGACCTCCGCTTCTGGTGGGTGAACGAGTTCAACTCCCAGTGGACGTGGTTTTCACTGCATCCCGAAGACAGCAAGAACATCTTCGTGGACATCAATCAGGACATGGTGGGCGCGCACCACACCCGCGGCGGACTCAGCCGGGTCCAGCACGTAACCCGCACGCCTTGGTCGCGCCCCACGTTCTTCAACGACGTGGTGGAGAGCGTGGTCACGTCGCTGGCACAGGGCAACAATGCCTACCTCGCGGCCAAGCAGGCCGGCCACGGGGCGCCGGGATGGAACTACTCGCGCCCGCTGGTGTCGCGGCTGGGCTCGCGCGATCGCTATGCCGTCGAGATCGTGCCTTACTTCGGCAACACCGACCACCATCCCTTCAACGACGCCTTCTTCCCCGCGCGGCACGGCGGCATCACCTTCACCAACTGGCCGGACGAGTACATCCACTCTTCGGACGACGACATGTGGCAGCAGGACCGCACTACGCTCAAGCGCAACGCGTTGGCGGTGAGCGCGCTGGCACTGTTCATGGCCGGTGCCGGGCCGGGAGATGTTCTCCAAATCGCTCCCTGGATGGCGCCGGGAGCCGTCAGCCGCATCTACAACGACCAGCGCGCGGTGTCGCGGCTGGAGCTGGAGGGGAAGACCCGTCTCTGCGATCTGCAGAATGTGGCGGCGGCATCGCTGGAGCGCGAGCTGGCGGCCATCGAGTCGCTGAAGTCCATCGCCGGCGATGACGCGCGTGCTATCGAGGGCATCGCCGCCGGGCGCGCGTTCGTCACCCGCGCCGCGACCGCGCTGGGCCCGCCGGGCTGCGAACCCGTGGCCGGCAAACTCGCGGAGGAGATGCGCGCGTTGAAAGCCAAAATCCCCGCGCGCATCGAATCAGTCGCCGAGTACGTCAAGAAGAAGGGCGACGTGAAGAGCGTCCCCGGTTTCCATGGCTTGATGCGCTTTGAGGCGCTGAACTTTGCGGACAGCAAGCGGACGATGTGGGACATCCACAAAGCTGTCCGCGCCGAGGCTCAGGCCGGAGGCGACTGGTATTACGGCGACGTCACCGCGGAGATGGTGCAAAAGTATTTCGAGAACGCCGCCGCGGCGGGCATCGTCACGGTGAAAGACGCGCCTCCCCCGGAGAAGGAAAAAGGTAAAAGGAAAAAGGCAAAAGGGGCGGGGAAGAGTTAATGCCGGATATTCGACCGATTGCCATCTGCATTTTTCGTGACGCTGATCGCATTCTTGTCGCTCAGGGCCACGACAGTGTAAAGGACGAACACTTCTTGCGGCCGCTGGGAGGTGCATTGGAATTCGGCGAGCGTGCCCGCGATGCTTTGTGCCGCGAAATCCGTGAGGAACTAGGTGCGGAGATTGGTGAGCCGGAGCTCCTGGGGGTCATGGAGAACCTGTTTGTTTACGCCGGCTCGCTAGGACACGAAATCGTGTTTGTGTTCGACGCGAAGTTCCGCGACCCGTCCCTTTACACGCAAGCGGAGATTGGTATTGCCGGCAGTGAATGGAAGGGACCAGCCATGTGGCAGTCCATCGCTGGCCTCAGGAAATCCGGGAAGCCATTGTATCCCGAGGGCCTGTGGTCCCTCCTTTAGGAATTTGGTGAGGAACGCATGGATCTGCCGCCCACGTGCGCGGTTTCGCAATGATTTTGGCTAGGCTCAGACGCCCGGCAAAACGCCGTCACTTCACATCCTTCATTAGCAGCAGCGAGCCAAAGTCCTTGCCACTCGGTTCCACCGCGCGGGCCACGATGCCGGCAAAGCCCTGCTTGTATTCCGGATAGCGCGTGAGGAAAGCGCGGCTCAGGGCCTGGTTCCAGGCGCCGGCTTGGGCGGCGTCGGCGATGTTCTCGGCTTCATACTTCAGCACCAGCAGCAGGCCGTCGTCTCCGGGCACGGCAAAAACCTGGGTGATCTTGAAGGTCTTGCCGGCGGCGGGCAGGGTCATGGGTTTGCTGTAAGGAAGTTCGGCGGGCTGGACCTGCTGCTGCTCGTCGAGCAGCGCGTCGAGCGCAGGCGTTCCCATGAAGGGGAGGGGCGCCAGCAGGTCGCGCGCCGCCAGGTAGTAGAACCAGGCGTTGCGGTTCTGATCTTTCCGTTTGTAGGCGCGAGCCTGTTCCAGAAACCACTCGGAATTGTGACCCAGGGTTTCGGTGGACTTGACGTAGAGCGCCGCCAGCCGCCACGACTGCGGCTTGTTGCTGGTCCCGGTGTTGCCCACCACCGCGGCCCACTCCTGCTGCAGCACCACGGAAAAGGCGTGCGGGCCGGTGGAGGACGGCACGTCGAAGATGACGATGGCGTAGCGTCCGGCTTCGAGGTTCGTTAGGAAGAAGCCCACCCAGTCGGGAGTGCGGTAGGCGCCGCAGTAAAAATTGGCGCGCGCATCGATGAGGTTGCCGTCGGTTTCCAAAAGATAGGAAGCGCGCACCGCCGGCTGAACGCCGGCGAGCGCCGCCCCATGCTGCCGCGCCACCGCCTCGATGGCGGCGAAGTCTGCGGTCACCGCGGGCATGGAGTTCTGGCGCAGCGCCGCCAGGTTGCCCTGGGCTACCAGGTCGAAGTAGAAGCGGGCTGCAGCCTCGACCACCTGGCGGGTGTTGCCGCGCATTTCCGAGGCTGTGAAGCAGGTTTCGGCCGCCCAGGAGGGTGACAGCGTGGCCAGGAGGAAAACGAATTGGGCGACGGCTCGGGACATGAGTTCCGGTTCCGGCTGAGTCCCTTAGATGCCGACTCTGCGTCATGATATGCCAGAAGACGGGCGGGAGTCGTGTTCCGAAGCCGGCCAAAGGGGTGTAGAATTCGGGAAAATCTACGATCGGGTGATCGAGTGATCGGCGAAGTGAAAACGCGGGTGAATTCCGGATTGGTTTTCTCGTTAGTGGCCATGGCGCTGGTCGCCGGATGGGGAACGTTCCCGGCTCAAGCGGCAGAGGCGGCGCGCGGGCCGGTGAAGGTTGCCGCAAAAAACGCCAAGGCCAAACCGAAGAAGCTGCCCCAGTCCGCCGCCATGGCAGAGGCGCCTCCGGTGCAGTTGCTGCCGTATCAGCTTCCCGCGCAGGCGCCCACGGTTAGCTTCCGCAATGGACAACTCGGCATCGTGGCAGACAACTCGACCCTGGCCGGGGTGCTGACGCAGGTGGGCGTGGCCACCGGAGCCGCAGTCGAAGTTCCGGCCTTCGTGGGACAGGAACGCGTGTCGGTGCGTCTGGGCCCGGGCGCCCCTCGCGAAGTAATTGCCGATCTGCTCAACGGATCGAGTTACAACTACGTTCTGCTGGGGTCGTTGCGGGATCCGCGAGTGCTGGAGCGCATCATCGTGACCCAGCGCGGCGCTCCAGTTACCACATCCGCGGCTACGCCCTCGCCGGTCTTTCCGGTGAGAGTTCAGCGACCACCCCAGTCGGAACCCGAGGAAGAGTCCGAAATCGTGCCCGAGGTCGAAGAAGTTCCGGAAGAAGCGCAGCCCGCTCCAGCGGAGAGCCAGCCTGGCGCTCCCCAGGCTGCGCCGCAGCCGGGCGCCCTGCCGGGGCCGGTGACCCCGCAACCCGGCCAGCCTCCCCAGGTGAAGACCCCGCAGGAACTGCTGCAGGAGTTGCAGGAGCGCATGCGAAAGCACCAGGAAGAGCAGGACCAGCAGCGCCAGCAGCAGGAAGAGGAGCCGAAGTAGAGGCAGTACCTAGTACCTAGTACCTAGTACCTAGTACCTAGTACCCAGTTGCCCGTCAACCAGGGCAAACGACTCTAGCCGCCCGCGGGGGCGACGTCCTGGATCGCCGCTGGCTTGGGGGCGGGCGGATGCGGCCTCGGCATCAGCAGGCGAAAAAAGGCCAGGACGACGACATAGGCGCTGAGCAGGCCGAATCCCAGGGCCCACACGATGGTCAGCAACACGGTGCTGGAAATGAAGATGGTGCGCATGATGGCCCTTAGCCTTTAGCTGTTAGCTCTTAGCTGCTGCTACTCCTGCCTCCTGCCTCCTGCCACCTGCCACCTGCCACCTGCCTCCTGCCACCTGCCTCCTGCCCTTAACTCTCCGTTGATGCCAGCCTGGCCGCTTGTGTTGTCCTGCCCGGTTGTACGAAAGTACAGGTCACCCTGGTCACTTCTTCTTTTCCGCATTCCAGATGCTGCGGGAGACGGCGCGTCCGCAGAACGGGCAGTAGTGGATGGGGTAGACGTTGGGCCGTTCGTCGGCCGAGCGCACAGCGTAGTCCGAATCCACCTCGTTCAGGATGCGTCCCTCCATGCGGGCCTTGGGAGCGTTCACAATGGCCTCGCCCTCAACCGCGTCCAGCAGCATGGAGCAGCAGTGTTCCGTCATTTCGCCTGGGTCCGTGTGGATTCCCGGCCGGGGGTCGCCGGTACCTTGGTGCAAGACCCACTCTACAGCGCGTTGACGGCCTGCGCAGTTAGCAAATAAGATACACGTGTAGCGCTGTGCGCACCCCACGCCGGAGCGCACTGAGCGACCCGGCGTTACCGGCGATGGCCATCCAGCACATCACAGTCCGCGGGGCGCGGCAGCACAACCTGAAGAACCTGGACGTGGCCATTCCCCGCCAGAGCCTGACGGTGATTACCGGGCTGAGCGGATCGGGCAAGTCCTCCCTGGCTTTTGACACCATCTACGCCGAAGGCCAGCGACGCTACGTGGAGACGCTCTCCGCCTACGCCCGCCAGTTCCTCGACCAGATGGAGCGGCCGGACGTGGACTCGATTGACGGCCTCAGCCCCGCCATCTCCATCGAGCAAAAGACCACCAGCCGCAGCCCGCGCTCCACCGTAGGCACCATCACCGAAATCTACGACTACCTGCGGCTGATGTACGCCTCGGTAGGAGCGCCGCACTGCCCGCAATGCGGGCGAGCCATTTCCCGCCAGACGGCCGAGCAGATGGTCGAACGCGTGATGGCGCTCAAGACCGACGACCGGGTCATGGTGCTGGCGCCCCAGGTGCGCGGGCGCAAGGGTGAGTTCGCCAAGGAACTGGAAAAGCTGGCCCAGGGCGGCTTCACCCGCGCCCGCATTGACGGCGAACTGCGCAGCCTGGACGAGGAAATCAGGCTGGACAAGCGGCGCAACCACACCATCGAAGTGGTGGTGGACCGGCTGCTGGTGAAGCCGGGAATCGAGAAACGGCTGGAAGCTTCGATTGCGACCGCCATGCAGCTTGCCGACGGGCTGGTGCAGATTGCCGTGGTTGGCGGCGAGGAGCACCTGTTCTCCTCGAAGATGGCGTGCACCCAGTGCGGCATCAGCGTGCCCACGCTGGAGCCGCGGTCGTTCTCCTTTAACAGCCGTTACGGAGCCTGTCCGGAGTGCGACGGTCTGGGCAGCCGCTACGACTTCGATCCGGCGCGGGTCATCGTGGACTGGCAGAAGCCGTTGCTGGAAGGCGGGCTGGGGCCGGGATCGGCGTCCAGCAACATGCGCCGCACCCTGGAGCTGGCGGCCGCGGCCTACGGCTTCGACCTGGCCAAGCCCTTCGACCAGCTCTCGCGCAAGACCCAGGACCTTATCCTGTTTGGACCCAAGGAGAGCGACGGCAAGCGCGTCGGCTTCCTGGGCGTGCTGGCGCTGCTGCGGAAAAATCTCGACGCCGCCACCTCGGAGAGCTATCGCGAGTGGCTGCTGAACTACATGTCGGCGTCGCCCTGCGCAACCTGCGGCGGCCGCCGGCTGCGGCCGGAGAGTCTGGCGGTGAAGATTGCCGGCATGTCCATCGCTGACTTCACCGCGCTCCCCATCACCCGGGCGGTCGAAGCCGCAAAACAGATCCGGCTGAACGAGCGCCAGCAGCAGATTGCCGGACGCGTGCTGGGAGAGATCGTGGAGCGCCTGCAGTTCCTCAACGCCGTGGGCCTGGGGTACCTGGCGCTCAACCGCTCGGCGGCCACGCTCTCCGGCGGCGAAGGGCAAAGGGTGCGCCTGGCCACGCAGATCGGGTCGAAGCTGCGCGGCGTGCTCTACGTGCTCGACGAGCCTTCCATCGGCCTGCATCATCGCGACAACCATCGCCTGCTGACCACGCTGGAGGCGCTGCGCGACCTGGGCAACACCGTGCTGGTGGTGGAGCACGACGAGGAAACCATTCGCCGTGCCGACTACGTGGTCGACCTGGGTCCGGGCGCCGGACGCCTGGGCGGTTCTCTGGTGGCCGCGGGCACGCCCCAGGAGATCATGCGCGCACCGGGGTCGCTTACCGGAAAGTACATTTCCGGCGAGATGCGGATCGCGATCCGTGAATCACGGCGCGCGGCCAACGGCAAGGCCCTGACCGTGGTGGGCGCGCGCGAGAACAATCTGAAGAACCAGGACGTGGCCTTTCCGCTGAACGTGATGACGGTGGTGACCGGGGTCTCCGGGTCGGGGAAATCCACTCTGGTGAACGACATTTTGTATCGCGCGCTGGCCAAAAAGCTCTACCACTCCCGCGAAGAGCCGGGAGCGCACAAGAAGCTGGAAGGCGCGGAGCTGATCGACAAGGTGATCCGCATAGACCAGTCGCCCATCGGGCGCACCCCGCGCTCCAATCCGGCGACTTACACGGGAGTGTTCACGCACATCCGCGACCTCTACGCCATGCTGCCGGAATCGCGGGAGCGCGGCTATCGTGCCGGGCGCTTTTCCTTTAACGTTACCGGCGGGCGCTGCGAAGCCTGCCAGGGCGAAGGCCAGCGGCGCATCGAGATGAACTTTTTGCCCGACGTCTACGTGCTGTGCGAAGTTTGCGGCGGCAAGCGCTACAACCACGAGACTCTGGCGGTGAAGTACAAGGGCTGCTCTATCGCCGAATTGCTGAACACGCCGGTCGAGGACGCGCTGGCGTTGCTGGAGAACATTCCCCAGGTGCGGCAGAGATTGCAGACGCTGGTGGATGTGGGGCTGGGCTACATCCAACTGGGACAGTCGGCCGTGACCCTGTCGGGAGGCGAGGCGCAGCGCATCAAGCTGGCGCGCGAACTTTCCAAACGCCAGACCGGGAAGACGCTGTATCTGCTCGACGAGCCCACTACCGGGCTGCACTTCGACGACGTCAGCAAGCTGCTCAACGTGCTCAACCGCATCACCGACCTGGGCAACACGGTGATCATCATCGAGCACCACCTGGACGTAATCCGCGCCGCTGACTGGATCATTGATCTTGGCCCGGAAGGCGGAGAGGACGGCGGCCGCGTGGTGGCGCAGGGAACTCCTGAGCAGGTGGCGCGCTCCAAGAAGTCGTACACCGGGCAGGCGCTGGCGGGAATTGACAACCGACAACCGGTAACTAACAACCGACAACTGACAACTGGCAACTGACAACTGAAAAATGTCTTCCCCTGAACAACCCGTTCCTGCACCCGAACCGTTGCTGGAATCAGTCGCCGGCCCCGCGGTCGAAGTACCAGCGCCCTTCCTGCGGCCTCGCGATCCGGTTTGGAGCGGTCTCGATCTGGTGTTGCTGGTGCTGGCGGGCCTGATGGGAACGGCGCTGGCGGCCATCGGGGTGGGCTTGCTGCTGGGGCTGGTGGCTGCGATGCGGAAAGCCTCACCCGATCCTGACCTGGTGGCCATCGGCGTCGCGGCCCAGACGCTGGCCTACCTGTTCCTGCTGATCTTCATGCGTTACCTGGTGGAGATCCGATATCACACCCGGTTCTGGGAAGGAGTGAAGTGGAAGTGGCCGCCGGGCGGGTTGGCGCTGGGCTTCCTGATAGGCGGAGTGGCGCTGGCACTGGGAGTACAACTGGCGCAGTCGTTCCTGCCGCTCCCCGAATCCACGCCCATTCAGGAACTGCTGAAGGAGCCGGCTCACGCCTGGCTGCTGACCGCTTTTGGAATTCTGGTCGCTCCCTTCGTGGAGGAGATGTTTTTTCGCGGATTCCTCTATCCCGTGCTGGCACGGCGCCTCCCAGTGCCGGCGGCGGTGCTGCTCACCACGCTGGCGTTTACCTTCATTCACGGGCCCCAGTTGGCGAACCATTGGGCGCCGCTGTTGCTGTTGTTCACGGTGTCGCTGGCGTTCACCGTGGCGCGCGCACTCACCGGGTCGGTGGCCGTGCCCTTCCTCATGCACGTGGGCTACAACACCACGCTGTTTGCCGTCCTGTTCTACGGCACCGATGGCTTCCAGCACATGGAGAAGGCGTTTCACTGAAGCAATCAGCAGTAAGCAATAAGCAATAAGCCAAGAGCCAAGAGCCAAGAGCCGTTCGTGCTATCGTAACTTGCTCCCATGGCCACCCCGCGCGCAGAGCTGCTGACCAAGCTGGCGGAGAAGTCCTTTGGGCTGGGGACGTTCACTCTGTCCTCGGGCGCCACCAGCGATTACTACATTGACTGCCGCACCACCACGCTTGATGCCGAAGGCGCGCGACTCACGGGGCGGCTGTTTCTGGACGAAATCCGGCTGCGTGGCTGGCATCCGGAGGCCATCGGTGGAATGACTCTGGGCGCCGACCCCATCGTGGTTTCCGTGGCCATCCTGAGCGCACAGCAACTGCAGCGGCGCACCAGCGAGCGCACTCCCGGCTCCGACGCCGAGTACCCCATTGAAGGCTTCCTGGTGCGCAAGCGGGAAAAGATGCACGGCAGCGGGCAGCGCATCGAGGGCTTCCGCCGCGAGGGAGCGCCGGTAATCATCGTGGACGACGTGTGCACCACCGGCGGCTCCACCCTCGAGGCCATCAGCGCGGCCCGTGAGTTCGGCTTCCGGGTAATTGCGGTGATGTGCCTGGTGGAGCGCGAAGAGGCCGGAGGACGTTCGGCCATCGAAAAGGCGGCGGCGCCGGCGCCGTTCGTCGCCATCTTCAAAGCCGGCGAGGTGCGCGAAGAGTATCTGCGGCAGCAGGCCATGCGCGCGTCGCTGTGATCGCTGTCATCCTGAGCGGCGCAGCTACGCCAGACGCTGCCAGTAACGTCTCCACGAGGGTTGCAGAGAAGTCTCCGACTAACGACTAACGACTGCCGACTAACGACTAATGATCAAAACCCTGGAGTGGACCGACGAAGGCGTGCGGCTGCTGGATCAGACCCGGCTGCCGACGGAGGAGATCTACGTCACCTGCGCGACCTATGAAGAGGTGGCGGACGCCATCCGCAAAATGATTGTGCGGGGCGCACCCGCCATCGGCGTCACCGCTGCCATGGGGATCGCGCTGGGTGCGCGCGCCGCCGAGGGCGACCACGTGTCCGAGTTTCGTCGCAACTTCGACCACATCTGCGAAGAAATGGGCGAAACCCGGCCCACCGCCGTCAACCTGTTCTGGGCCATCGAGCGCATGCAGCGCCGCTTCGAGGCCTGCTCGGAAATGCCGGTGGCCACCATCAAGCAGGAACTGATCGCCGAGGCGCAGCGCATCTACGTCGAAGACCTGGCCGCGAGCGAAGCTTTGGCCAAACACGGGGCCACGCTCATGCCCGCGAGCGGCGCCGTGCTCACGCATTGCAACGCCGGGGCGCTGGCCACCGCCGGCGGATACGGCACCGCGCTGGGTGTGATCCGCGCCGCCATCGAGTCAGGCAAGAAGTTGAGCGTCTACGCCGACGAAACCCGTCCTTTCCTGCAAGGCTCGCGGCTCACGGCCTGGGAGCTCGCCAAGGACGGCATCCCCACCACCGTCATCGCCGACAACATGGCTGGGGCCATGATGCAGCAGGGCAAGATCAGCGCGGTGGTGGTGGGCGCGGACCGCATCGCCTCGAACGGCGACACCGCCAACAAGATCGGGACCTACACCGTGGCCGTCCTGGCCAAAGAGCACGGCATCCCGTTCTATGTGGCCGCGCCGTTCTCCTCGATTGACTTGAGCATCCCTGACGGCTCGAAAATCCCCATCGAGCAACGCTCGGCCCGCGAGGTGACGCACGTGGGCGCAATCCGCATCGCCCCCGAAGGCGTGAAGGTGGAGAACCCGGCCTTCGATGTGACCCCGCACCGTTACATCGCGGCGATCATTACGGAGCGCGGAGTGGCCAAGGCGCCGTTTGCGGAGGCGCTGAAAAAGCTGGGCGGCGGCTGATAGAAAAGCACACCACCAAGGACACGAAGGACGCGCGGCGGAACTTTTCGTGGCTCCTACGCTTACGGCCACCCCCTCCCCCCTGTGGTGCTGAGTAAAATCAATAGGTTACGGGGCGAGATCCCGACGGGTCCCGGAATCTAAAGGACTTAGGGGTAAGATCCCGTCCGCAAAGGAGTTAGGTGTTTCAGTGGACAGTGGCCAGTGGTCAGTAAAACTTCCGGAAGGGCGGAGGAGCCGCAGCGGATGCCGTTGTCGTTGACGTGATGGCGCTGGGGGATGTGGTGGCACTGAGGAATGGCGGGATGAATCGGCATTGGAAGACCTTCCTGGGCGCACCCACCCCTCATGAAAACAAAGGGGTTAAGGGGGATATCTGGAGGCAAATCCATGCAAGATAAGGGGTTGATGGCACGGTCTTTGATTCTGAACTACTTAGCTTTACGTTGATCATTACTCTTACAACATAGCACTAAGATGAAGTCTTGTCAAGATGAATCTTCCGATTATTTTTCCCCATGAAGAGAAGTGGATTTTCTCCCGCCCTGTCGCTCCAAAAGCGGAAGCGACAAGGGCGGGGCAGCCCCAGTATTACCGTAAGGGTGGGCCACCCGGCAGGTAGGAAATGGCCGGAACTAACCCGCCGACAACGCGGACGCGATTCGAGTGGGTGGGATTCTTGACGGTACCCACTTTAGGCGAAACATTCCCGTTTTCTGTTTTCTCTTGACAGCCCCCCCCCGCGATAGGGTTCCGGGATAGTAAGTCCCCCTCCGCCTCGAGTGAGGCATCCATTGCCAAGTTACCCAAGATTAGAAGTGCGAAGGAGAATCCTATGAGACAAGCAAGTGCATTCGTAATCTGCCGTGTGCCGTGGGTGCCGCGTGCCGCGGTATTCACCATTCTTCTGTTTGCAATATTGGCTGTACCAAAAACAGGTTGGTCACAGCCACCAGCCAATGTTGTGTCTCAGCGCCCGCCAGCGAACCCGCTGCAGGTCGCGCTCCTCCGGTGGTACGAGGCGAACCTGACGGCAGACTTTTCCGTCGGTCCGGAACCGTATGGAGTGGCCTTCGACGGGGCCAACATCTGGGTGGCAAACGCCGACGAAACCGTAACGAAGCTGCGGGCCAGCGATGGAGCAGTCCAGGGAACCTTTGCCGCGGGCGCCAGACCCCTTATGGTGGCATTCGACGGGGCCAACATCTGGATTACGAACTACAGCAGTGCCACCGTGCACAAGTTGCGGGCCAGCGATGGGGCCAATCAAGGAAGCTTCGAGGTAGGCCTCTTCCCCGTAGGGGTTACCTTCGATGGGGCCAACATTTGGGTGGCGAATTCCGTCAGCAACACGGTTACGAAACTGCGTGCCAGCGATGGGGCCAATCAGGGAACTTTCACCGTGGGCCTCAGTCCTGCATTGATGGCGTTTGACGGAATCAATATTTGGGTCGCGAACGCGATTAGCAACAACGTGACGAAGCTGCGCGCCAGTGATGGAGCGGTCCAGGGAACATTCTCTGTGGGCGTCAATCCTGTTGGGGTGGCCTTCGACGGGACCAATATCTGGGTCGCAAACCAAGGCAGCAACACTGTGACCAAGTTACGTGCCAGCAATGGGGACATCCTGGGAACCTTTGCCGTGGCCTCCCAGCCGTGGGGAATAGCGTTTGACGGGGTGAACATGTGGGTCTCAAACCAGGGGAACGCGACCGTAACGAAGCTGCGGGCCAGCGATGGAGCGGTCCAAGGGGTCTTTCCTGTTGGCCCCACTCCCTTAGGAGTGGCGTTTGACGGGGCTAACATCTGGGTCGCGAACGACGCGAACAATACGGTATCGAAACGTTAGGGATTCGGGGCGGTTGGCCCACATCTGCGATCCGGTTTCTTTTGACGGTGGACGGGAGCCCGCATCTCCCTCCGACTACTGGTGATGGTGCCCCAAGCATCATTGCAGTGGAGATGGGGGTCAGCCGTCCAATCTTCTACTTCAACACCTGGAACAGATTGGTGTAGTCGTCCGTCCACAGGCGGACCTGGGGAAGTTGCCCCACCTCCCGCTTCGCGGCCTGGATGGCGGGTGCGCCCAGCACTTCCGGGCTTCGTGCCAGGAGCATCCAGTGACTGGGCAGCGAATAGGGTTCAGGGTTGTCCTTGGGGAGGAAGGCAACCGCCATCCGGTAGTGCTCGGCCAGCTTCAGGATCACGGGCCGCAGGTCCAGCGACCGGTTGGAAATGTTGACGGCCAGGATGCCGTCGGGCGCGAGGTGCGCGAGGTAAACCGCGAACGCTTCCCGGGTAAGCAGGTGCACAGGGACGGCGTCGCTGGAGAACGCGTCCAGCGCGAGCAGGTCGAACTCTTGCGCCCGGTGGCGGCGCAGTTCATCCTCCAGCGACAGGCGTCCGTCGCCCAGCACTACTTCCACCTGCGCGGGGGTGTCCTCGAGGTAATGGAAGTAGCGGGTGTCGCGCGCCAGTCGCAGCACTTCCGGGTTGTTCTCGTAGAAGCGGAAGGTTTCGCCCGGCCCGCCGTAGGCTGCGATGGTGCCGATGCCGAGTCCCACCACGCCGATGCGCAGCGGCTTTCCGCCACTCTCGCCGGCGCGCCGTGGATGATGGACGAGCGCCAGCCCCAGGCCGCTGTCGCGGACGAAATACGACGAGGGCTGGCGGCGGGCGGCGGCCTCCACGTATTGCACTCCGTGCACCACCCGGCCGTGCTTGAGGATGCGGGCGCGCCGCTGCGGATCGCCTGGTTCCACCTCCAGCACGGACAGCACGCCGTGGAAATTGCGGGCCACTTCCTGCGCGCTGTACAGGTCCACCAGTAGGGTGCCGAGAATCAGCGTGACCAGCAGCGACGCGCATCCAGCCAGCGCGCTGCGCAGAAAGCGCGTGGCCCCGCGGCCTCCGGTTCTCCCCAGCAGCAGGATGGCGAGAAAGAGGGCCACCACGCCGATGGCATACCCGGCCTCGCGGGCATCGCGCAGCGTCCGACCGGCAACGATAGGAACCACCAGGCCGGCCACAAACAGCAACACCGGGACCCACACTTTTTCTCCGCGATACCATGACGCCCTGTCCCGCCCGGCCACCACTACCGCCAGCACCATGCACCCAAACAAGCCGGCCTGGTACTCCCAGTAGGCGGGAAAAATGAGGGGCGCGAGCAGCGCGACGAACACTCCGCCCAGCGCTCCGCCCAGGGCCAGGCTCAGGTAGAAGGAAGTCAGGTGGCCGGCCGAGGGCTTGGCGCGCGCCAGCTCTCCGTGGCAGAACATGCAGCAGACGAACAGTACCACCGAGTACAGCACGATCTGCGTGACGATCCCGGTCACCGGCCCGCGCAGCAGCAACACGCAGGCCAGAGGCAGGACGCCCGCCAGCGCCGACTGGAAAAACTGGCTGGCGTACCAGCGCTCGTGGTCGAAGCAGATCACCAGGGACGCCAGGTACAGGCCCAGCGGCAGGACCCAGAGGAAGGGAACCACGGCCACGTCCTGGCAGAGATGGTTAGTGGTGGCCAGCAGCAAGGTGGAGGCGCAGGCGGCCAGCGCAATCCAGAATGCATGCTGCCATGCGCCGGGCGCGTCTTCATCGCTTCCTTCGGCGACCGGTTGCAGCGGCTGCGCAAGCACCGGCTTGCCTGCCCACCACGCGCACGCGCAGGAACCCGCAACGAATATTCCGTAGCCCCACGACCACGACCACGCCTGCGCGCCCAGTGCAAGTGCCGGCTCCACCAGGAAAGGATAGGTGGCCAGGCCGAGCAGCGACCCCAGATTCGACAGCGCATAAAGACGATAGGGCGACGAGCCCGGGACCGCGCGCTGATACCAGGCCTGCAGCAGTGGGCTGGTGGTGGAGAGCAGGAAGAAGGGGAATCCCACGCCGACCGTGAGCAATTGCAGCAGGTGGAGAATCGGCGTCTGGCTGCCCACCGGTTTCCACCACGGTCCCGGAAGAATCGGAGCAGGCCAGTACTGGGCCAGCGTCAGCAGCAGGATGATGGAAAGCGTTAGCAGCCCGGCGTGCATCCCCATCTGGACGCGTGGACTGAACTGGCGGGAGACGAAGTGGGCGTATGCGTATCCCGCCAGCAACAGCACCTGGAAGAAAAACATGCCCGTGGTCCAGACGGCGGGCGTGCCGCCGAACCAGGGCAACAGGTACTTGGCGATGATCAACTGCGACTGGAAGAGCAGGAAGGCGCTCAGGAAAACTGTGGCGGCGAAGGCCAGCGCTCTGGACGGCACCGGCGCACCATCCGGCGTCGCGCTGCTCACAGGGCTGGCCGGCAAGGGAGGCTCAGCCTTCCATGGTTTTCAGCGTGGGGCTCAGGATGAGCGTGGGCTCGGTGGCGCGCTGGACGTGGTCGGCGGTGAGGCCGGGCGCCACTTCCTCCAGCACCAGGCCGGTGGGCGTGACCCGGATGCAGGCCATCTCGGTGACGATGGTGTCCACCACCTTCACGCCGGTCAGCGGCAGATTGCACTTCTTCAGGATTTTGGGTGAGCCTTCCCGCGTGGTGTGCTCCATGGCGATGATGACGCGGCGCGCGCCCGCCACCAGGTCCATGGCTCCGCCCATGCCCTTCACCATTTTTCCGGGGATCATCCAGTTGGCCAGGCTGCCTTCTTCGTCCACCTGCATCGCGCCCAGGATGCTGAGGTCAATGTGTCCGCCGCGAATCATGGCGAACGAGTCGGCGCTGGAGAAGTAGGCGGTGCCGGGAATTTCGGTGACCGTTTCCTTGCCCGCGTTGATCAGATCGGGATCTTCGTCGCCTTCGAAAGGATACGGCCCCACGCCCAGCATGCCGTTTTCGCTTTGAAACACCACGTCCATGCCCGGTGGCACGTGGCTGGCCACCAGCGTGGGCACGCCGATGCCCAGGTTCACGTAGAAGCCGTCGCGCAATTCGCGCGCCACGCGCTTCACGATGAGGTCGCGCTTTTCCGTGTCTTTCAGCTTGTCGGGCCTGGGTGCGGTGGACATGGGATTACTCCCGCCAGGGTAGCGACATCTCGTTGCCCTGGTCGTCAAAGACTTTCGAGCCGATGGGAACCACAGCAATGGCCTCCATCCGCTCGGCGCCGGTGTTCTTCACCTGGTGAAGCTGGTTGCCGGGAAGAATCAGCGTGCAAGGGGCGCGGAAACGCGCGACTTCGCCGGCGGCGTGGGCTTCGCCCTGCCCGCGCAGCACCACGATAATCTCTTCCGCATCGTGACGGTGCAGTGGTGAGACCGCGCCCGGCGCCATGTTCGCCTGCCACACCTCCAGCGTCTTGGCGCCGCGGCTGGGGGTGGCCAGTCCGGTAATGAAGTTGCCCATCATCTCGAATTCCTTCAGCTTGGCATGTTCGACCACGGGCATGGATCGGTCTCCTTTTTCTCTCAGCTCCACTTGGCTTCGGCGCGGCGGAATACCGTCACCGCTTGCTCCCACTCCTGCTGCGAAAGGCCGCCATCGGTGCGCGATTCCACCTGATACTTGTACGCCACCGCCAGCAAGTGTTGGAAGGAATCGTCCAGCCCGCCCATGGCGTGGTCATACGCCGGCGCCATCACCGCCAGCTCAGCCGCCAAGTCGCCCAGCGTCAGCCCGCCTTCCTCGTACATGCGCAGATAACGCAGCACACTGGAACGGACTTCTTCGACGGTGCTGTCAGGAGCTCCCATGCTTCAATCCTGTCGCTTTTCCCGAAGCGAGTCCCTTGATCGCATCTCGGAGAGGTGCGTATTTCTCTTCCTCGAATGTCCCCTGCGTCCGCCAAACTGCTTCACCGGTCGCGCCCAGGAGGACGACGTAGGGTGGGTCGGCATGCTGGAAGTTAACGAACTGTTTCCAGAAGTTTTGGTCCTTGAACAGGACCACGAGAGTGGAGTGAAGCTGGCGGGGCGTACCTCGTTTGATCATGGAGGTAACCAGGCCGCGCAACACACGTGGTACGTCCTGGAGGTGGGCTACCTGATGGAGGGCCAATGCAGGGTCAGTGGCCGGCTCAGCGGTCAGACGCTTGGTCCAGGCGGTGGCTTCTTTCTCTGCCTTGCGGCTGAACGTAATCACCAGGATCGCTGTGCGGCCTCGAACCGACTCTGCGATTACCATCTTGTTGCCCTCCAGGGTCGTGCCCTCGGTCTGAGGCAAGAGGCTGCCATTGCCGGGGGCTGTCCGTGGAGTCCCATGGAGGCCATCACCAGGCAAACCGCAATCAACCGGCCCCGCCTCAGCGAATTCACGTCGCCCGCTTTCGTACGGTTCGCTTCTCCATCCGCTTCTCATATCCGCTTCCCTGAAAGATGCGCTTCACGTAGACCCCGGGCGTGTGAACGCTGTCGGGATCGAGTTCGCCGACCGGAACCAGGTGCTCGACCTCGGCGATGGTGACCCGCGCGGCGGTGGCCATCATGGGATTGAAGTTGCGCGCGGTCTTGCGATACATCAGGTTGCCCCAGGCGTCGCCCTTCCAGGCTTTGACGAAAGCAAAGTCGGCGCGCAGGGCATGCTCCATTACGCAGGGGCGGCCGTTGAACTCGCGCACTTCCTTGCCCTCGGCGACCATGGTGCCGTAGCCGGTGGGAGTGAAGAATGCGGGAATGCCGGCGCCACCGGCGCGCATGCGTTCGGAAAACGTCCCCTGGGGCACCAGCTCCAGCTCAATCTCGCCCTTCAGCACCATAGCTTCGAGCAGCTTGTTCTCGCCCACGTAGGTGCCGATGTGTTTCCGGATTTGGCGGTTGGCCAGCAGAAAGCCCATGCCGAAGCCGTCCACGCCGGCGTTGTTGGAAATGGTGGTGAGGTTGCGGACGTTCTTGCGCAAGACCGCCTGGATCAGGTTCTCGGGGATGCCGCACAGCCCGAATCCGCCGACCATGATGGACGCGCCGTCGGCGACGTCGATGATGGCCGCGTCCGCGTTGGCCACAACTTTGTTCATGCGCGCGGTGAATTCTACTTGAGCGCCGCGCGGTTCTCAACGCAGAGACGCGGAGGCGCAGAGAAAACCAAAAGGGCAAGAGGCGGAGGTTAGAAAGCCCAGAAGAATCAGTTCTTCCTCTTCTTCTCTGCGCCTCTGCGTCTCTGCGTTGAAGAAGTCAGCATGATGTCGCGCTGCAGTTCGCGCATGGCACGGATGATGCGGCGGTAGATGTCCGCGAGCTGGCGGCGGGAGAGCGGGCCGCGGCTAGAGCGGCGCACGTTGTCCAGAATCTCGCGCTCGCGCCGGGGCTCGTAGATGGCCAGGCGCGTGCGGCGCTTCAAGCGGCCAATCTGTTGAGCGGCTCGCGCCCTGCGGTTGAGCAGGGCCACCAGACGGCGGTCAAGCTGATCAATCTTTCGGCGAAAGTGGGCGAGAGTCATGAGGAAGTACCTAGTACCCAGTACCTAGCACCCAAGGGCCCAGATCGACCGCCCAACAGATGCACTGGGTACTAGGTACTAGGTACTGAGTACTTGAGTTTCGCAACCAATTCTGCCACAGCCGAGGCTGCGCGGCGGCGCCCGCTGCGCTCGATGGCCTGCACGATGGCGCTGCCCACGACCACCGCATCGGCAAAGCGTCCGGCGGCGTGAAACTGCGCCGGGGTGGAGATGCCGAAGCCCAGCGCGATGGGCAGCCGGGTGAAGCGGCGCAGCCGGCGGACCAACGATCGCGCACCGGCGGCGAGCTGCTTCTGGGTTCCGGTCACACCGGTGCGCGAGACTGCGTAAACAAAGCCGGTGGATGCGCGCGCGATGGCGCGCAGGCGAGCGTCGGTGCTGGTGGGCGCGGCCAGGAACACGGTGGCCAGTTTCCGCCGCCGCATGCAGCGCACATGGTCACCGGCCTCCTCCACGGTGAGGTCGGTGATCAGGGCGCCATCCAGGCCGGCATCGGCGGCGGCGGCGGCAAAGCGTTCCACGCCGTACTGCAGCACCGGATTGAAATAGGAAAAGAGAATCAGTCCCGCGTTCGAGCGCCGGCGGATGGCGGCGGCGAGTTGAAGCACATGCCGCAGCGTCACCCCGTTGCGCAAGGCGCGCTCGCTGGCGCGCTGGATCACGGGACCATCGGCGACGGGATCGCTGAAAGGCACGCCCAGTTCGACCACGTCGGCGCCGGCGCCAATCGCCGCCAGCACGATGTCGCGCGTGGCGGAAATGTCCGGGTCACCGCAGGTGACGTATGCGATGAGGGCGGGACGGGAGGAAGGGAATTGAATCATTGAGTCATTGAATCACTGATTCATTGAAACCGGAACCTGATTCAGACGACAAACCATCAGCAGGCAGCCGCCCGGGCGCTGCGCGCATCGCACGTATAATTGAGCGAGGAGCAGTGCTATGCGATCCGTGTTTGCAGTTCTCCTGGTGATTCTCTTCTGCAGCCCCGCACCCTCAGCGGGCCAGCAGTCCAGCGCGGTGAAAGGCCGGCCGGTTGCCGAGATGCCGGCCGCCGACCCCGAACCTCAGCTCCGCCGCACACCCTTTCCACGGGATGAAGACGACCCCATCCGCCAGGACATGGAGAAGCGCCGCAGGAAGGCACTCAACAAAGCTCGCTTCACCGAGCTCAAGCGTGATGCCGACAAGCTGCTGGAGCTGGCCACGGAACTCAAGACCCACGTGGACAAATCCGACGAGAACATGCTGTCGCTGGATGTCCTGAAGAAAACCGAGCAGATTGAAAAGCTGGCCAAGAGCGTACGCGACAAGATGAAAGGCTACTGAAGCAGGTGGCAAGTGTCAGGTGCTAGGTTTTCGATACCTGAGACCTGACCCCTGAGACCTGACACCTGCTACTGTCCGGCGCCGGCAGCGGTGGAGGGCGGTGCGCAAGCCGCGGCTTCGCAGAACAAGCGCTGATACAAAGCGTAATCGTGAATGGCGGTGCCCCGGAAACTTCGCTGCCGGGGGAAAGCCTTCTCCACGCGGCCGCGCATGTTTTCCAGCTCCTGCCGCAAGGAGCGACCGTCCGGAAAGCGAGGGAGGTGGATGGGGTCGGCGCTGATGCCGATCCAGACGCCCTTGCCGGCGCGCTCCGCCCGCGCCACCGCGGGCAGGCTGTCAATGACGATGCGCCAGGATTCGTCCGCGTAAGCCATCAGTGCGACTTCGTCGCTCAGCTCCAGCACGGCATCCAGCAGGGTTGCCGACTCCCAGGGAATGCTCCAGAACCAGGGAGGAACATCCACGGCCAGCGGCAGATCCATCTGGTGCGCGCGCCGGCGGCTCCAGCGCAGGAAATCAAGGTAGAGGCTTGCCAGCTGGGGAATGGATTCGGTGTTCCACTCCGGCAACGACTGCGGCTCGACGTCAAAATGGAGAGCGTCGAAGCGCAGGGAGCGGGGCTGGTCGCGGTGAAAACGCGCCAGCGCTTCCAGGAATTCCACCGCGCCGCCGCGCTCGGCGGCGTAGATCCATTGGGGTTCGCCCTGCAGAGCGTGCACCGCGAACTTCCGGCGGTGCGCTTGCGCGAGAAAACAGCGAGCGCTTTCCGGTTTTTGCTGCAGGCGCCAGGCGGGGACGTTGACGAACAGCGTGCGCACGCCCCGCTGGCGGGCGAAACGCAGCACCTCCTCTACTTGACGGGCATCGTCGAGGAAGGCGGTTTCCCAAATCCAAAGGGCGCGGCCACCACGGGCCGGGGTGGACAGCTTCTGGCGGGCAGAAGTTTCCGGAGCCGCGCAGGCAGCATCCCGCTGAGTAAGCGAGTGGGAGCGCGCCGCAGCAGGGAGCGCGGCCGCAAAAGACAACGCAACGCCAAGAGCCCACAACCTGGGCTTGAACACGTGCCACTCCGGGGGATGGAGTAACTCGGGGGGAACTAGGGCAGTGGAAGCTTAACTGATAAGGTAACAGGCTGTCAAGTACGAGCAGACTTGCCCGGTCACGGGCGCGGGGTGCCGGTTTCCGTCCTCGCGGTCTTGAGGGGCGCGTCACACTCCCGGCCCGGCTTGCAGAATGCGCGACGGTAAGAATCGTACTCGTGGATGGCCACGCCCTGGAAGCTGGGCTGCGTCTGCAAGGATTTCTCCACCTGGCGGGCGATCTTCTCGATTTCCTTTTCCAGCGGCTGGCCGACGGGCGGGCGCGGCAGGTCCACCGGGTCGGCGCTCAAGCCCACCCAGACTTTTTTGCGCATCCGCTGGGCGGGCGGGAGTGAGGGCGCCACCAGGTTAAGGACTTCGGAGGCTTCGTCCCGGTAGGCCATCACCGCCACCTGGTCGGCGCGCTCCAGCAGCGCTTCCACCAAGGGACCGGATTCCACGCGGATGCGGTTGAAGGCCACGGGGATATCCAAGGCCAGCGGGATGTTACTGGCGCGCGTGCGTCGGCGAGTCCAATGGACGAAGTCAAGGTACAGCTCGGCCAGTTTGCGCCGGGTGCGCTCGGAGGTCTCCGCCTTCCACTCCGGCAACGACTTCCATTCCGGCAGCGACTGGGGCTCGACGTCGAGATGGATGGCGTCAAAACGCGCGTCCGGCGAACTCTCGCGGTTGAACTCCTCGACGGCCATCAGGAACGCCCTGGCCTGGTCCCGCTGCTCGGGAAAAATCCAGTGGGGCTCGCCGTTCAGCGCCTGCACCGCCAGCTTCCGGCGGTGAGCGCGGCGTAAGACGCGGCGGAAGGCTTCGGGATCTTTCTCCAGTCGGCGGGTGGAGGTGAACAGGAAAAGCGTGCGGATGTTGCGCAGACGCGCGAACTGGAGCAGATCTTTCAGCTCTTTTTCGCTTTCCAGAAAAGCCGGTCGCCACACCCACAGGGCGCGCTGACCGCGCTGAGCGGCGCGCCGGGGAGCTTCCGCAGCCGGGGCGGCGCTGGCCAGCAGGGCGGACAGGCAAAGCAGCGAAAGAATGCGGGTGAGCACGGCCTGACCAGCGTAACACGCGCGCATGGGAGGGCGGCTAGCGGCGGTTGACAGGCAGCAGAGGGTGAGGATTGCAGCTCGGGCTAACCCTTCTTCAATTCCACCAGCACCTGGCGGGCAACTTCGCGCAGAGTCTCGAACACGCCCACGCCGCTGAAGGCGACGGCCTCAAACACCGGCTCGCCCTTCTTGACCAGCTCCTTCTTGAGTGCGTCCACGGGCAGGACGTTGGGCAGGTCGCGCTTGTTGAGCTGGAGCACGTAGGGCACCTTCAGGAAGTCGTAGCCGTGCTCTTTGAGGTTGTCGTGCAGGTTCTCCAGGGCTTCCAGGTTGGCGTCCATGCGCTCTTCCTGGGAGTCGGCCACGAACACCACGCCGTCCACGCCCCGCAGGATCAGCTTGCGGCTGGCGTCGTAGAACACCTGTCCGGGGACGGTGTACAGATGGAAGCGAGTCTTGAAGCCGCGCACCGTGCCCAGGTCCAGGGGCAGAAAGTCGAAGAACAGGGTGCGATCGGTTTCGGTGGCCAGCGAAATCATCTTACCCTTCTGCTTGTCGGTGGTCTTGTCGTACACCACCTGCAGATTGGTCGTCTTACCGCCCAGACCGGCGCCGTAATAGACGATCTTGCAGTTGATTTCGCGGGCCGCGAAGTTGATGAAGCTCAAGACTTTCCTCGACGGATCGCGTGGCGTAAGCGGGGGCTGGGCCACGCGAGGGGATTTTACCGACCGCGGTGGAAACCGTTCCTTATATCACACGCAGCCGGGATGTTGTGAAGATTGTAACCGGAGAAGGTGGTTTTCGCGGCCCCATTGCGGGCCACATCCAGTTACGAAAGTCGTGGAACACCCGGGGAAACCACCCAGGGGCAGCCCGCCCCAATTGACGCAACTGGTTCCAGCGCCGCGTCGGTTACCGCTACCTTGGGTGTGGTAAGGGCCTTCCTGCTAGAGTTGAATGCGGAAGGCCTCTTCCGTGAAGCCAAGAACCATAACATTTGGGCACATGTCTGTCTTCGTGGCCCTTGTTGGCGTGTTGAACTGGGCTGGGCTTGCGTTCGTATCCACCTCCATCGGGATGGAGCAAGCCTGGCCCTTTTACAGGGACATGCGGTCGTGGTTCCTCTCTCCCGGAATTCTGTTGCTCGATGCAGCTTTGATGGCGGCTGCCTTAGGTTGGGTAGTGCGCACCCGCCATACCCCCCGCTTATACGACGCAAGGGTCGTTGTCTTCGGAATGGCCTTGGGAAACATCGGAGGGGTCGTGCTGCTGCTCATGCATTAGCTCGTGCTGTGTGCCCCACGTTCGCGCTGTGCACTTCGGCGCTAACCCGGTCTACTCTGGTGAAGCGGTGGTTGAGGGATGCCCCGGCGGCAGCGGGTAATAGCCGTCGCGGGCGAAGACCTTTACGTTGCCGCGACGCACCAGCACTTCGATCTCGCGATAGTCACTGGCCGCGGTGGCGCGGGTGGTGTAGCCCAGCGTGTACTGGTTGCGGGCGGTGAGGGTAATGCGGGAATACGCGGCCTCAATGGCTTCGCGGCTGAATTCGGCAAAGGTGTCGCCGCCCGTGGCTCCGGCATACTTGGGCAGGATGTTGCCCTTGCCAAACCCGGGAATGGACACCGTGGAAAGCTGGCCAAAGACCGGGGTAGCGGCTGAATCCACGCCGATGGCGTAGACGGTGATCTCGTTGGAAAGCAGCACCTTGAGCACTTCGCCGTAGCTGGCCGAGGAGCCTTCTTCCTTGCCGTCGCCGATGACGAAGATGATCTTGCGCCGGGAGCGGGCGCGGTTGGCCAAATCGAGCGCAGCCGCCAGGATGGCGTCGTTCAGCACCTTGGACTCCCGCCGGGCGGTGCGAACCGAGTGTGTGCCGGGATCAAACGGACGCCCGTTTACCGACGGACCCGACGCCAAAGGTCCGCTCACCACCGGCACACCGCCGGCGCGCCCTTTGTAGTCCTGGCGCTTCAGTTCGGCGGTGAAGCGATCGTTCAGCCCGCTCCAATCCAGGCGGCGCTCCACCGAATTGCCGTAGGTATAGAGGGCGATCTCGTCAAACTGACTGAAGGCCCCAGCCAGGCTGGAGTAGGTCTTGTTGACCTTGCGCATGGTCAGGTCGGACATGCCCAAGTCGACCACCACCGCCGCCGACAGCGGGAAGGGATCGCTGGTAAAGAAACTGATGGTCTGTTCCTCGCCATTCTCCAGCACGCGGAAATCGCGGCGCAGCAAGCCGTCCACCAGGCGGCCCGAGTGGTCCTTGATGGTGACGGGGACGATTACCTGGTTGACGGTTACCACCAGCTTGAACATGTCCTCACGGGCGTTGCTTTCCGCTGTAGAGGGTGGAGTGGTGGTGGAACTGGTCCGGCTGGGCGGGGTCGCGGGCGGAGGCGAGGGTTGCGCCACCGGAGCGGGAGAAGGTTCGGCCGCCGGTTCCTCTGCCGGTGGCGGCGCCGGCGCCGTGCCCGAGAAGACTTCGCCGGCCGTGGTCTGGGGCGGGCGCGTGGCCGAAGGCGCGTCGGGGACGGTCTGCTGCGCCGCCGCCACCAGGCACGCCAGCAGCATGCAACCCACAACGCCCTGAACTCGGCTCAGCATCGCGAAGGCTCCCTCAGCCAGCCTGAAGATCACCAAACAAAATGCGCAGAACCCGGGCGCGGGAGAGACGGCGCCCCCGCTTCCTGCATCGTATGAGATGTTAGACTAATCGGAAAGGCTGCACAAACCAAAGTGGGAATCGGTATTCTTTCGAAGCGCACAAGTTTCTTTCTGAAGGCTGCCCTGGCCGTCGCGCTGGCCGCCGCGCTGCCGGGCTGGGGCCAGTCGCAGGCGCCCTCCAAGACTCCAACCCAGGCCGAGGAGCCTACCGAAACCTTCCGCGTCAGCGTGGACGTGGTCAACGTATTCTTCAACGTCAAGGACAAGCGCGGTGGGCTGATGCCCGGGCTTACGAAAGCCGACTTCGAGATTTACGAAGACGGCAAGCCGCAAACCATCAAGTACTTTTCCGCCGAATCCAACCAGCCGCTTACCCTGGGGATGCTGCTCGATACCAGTGGCAGCGTGCAGCGAGTGCTGGGCGCAGAGAAGGAAGTGGGCATGGCTTTCCTGAACGAGGTCTTGGGCCCCAAAGACCTGGCCTTTCTGGTCTCCTTCGACGTGGGCGTGGACCTGCTGCAGGACTTTACCGAGTCGCGCGAGCGGCTGCGCCGCGCCTTCCAGCGCGCGCGCATCAATACCGGAAGCGGCGGGAGCATCATTCCCGGAGGCGGCGGCAATCCCGTGCCCACCGCCGGCGGGCCGCGCGGCGGCACCAAGCTGTTTGACGCCGTTTACCTGGGCGCGCACGAAAAGCTGGCTAGCGAAGTGGGCCGCAAGGCCATGATCATCATCACCGACGGTCACGACGATGGCAGCTATTACACGTTCAGCCAAGCCATTGAAGCGGCACAAAGAGCAGACACCATCTGCTATGTCCTGCTCGTGGCCGACCGCGGCTTTTACGGTTCCATGCCTTATGTGGGCCGCGGAGACATGGACAAGCTGACCGAACAGACCGGCGGACGGCTGATTGATATCGACAAGCTGGAAAAGCTAAAGCCCGCCTTCGACCAGATCGCGCGGGAACTGCGCAGCCAGTACAACCTCGGCTACACCCCCACCAACAACACCCAGGACGGCAGCTTCCGCAAGATCGAAATCAAGTCTGCGCAGAAACACAAGGTGCAGGCGCGGCGCGGATATTACGCGACGAAACGCTAGGCACTTGGCATCTGGCATTTGGCATTTGGCCAAGCAAGTACGGTTCACTCCCGCCGCCAGCACTTTTCCCTAGGAGTAGTGCCCACGCAGTGGCCAAGTGCTAAGTGCCTACTGCTAAGTGCTTCGGCTGCCGACTGACGACTGCCGACTAACGACTATCTCTTGGGCGCGTAGTAGCCCTTGCGGGCGCGGACTTCGTGCTTGCCGGTGCGGGGCCGGATCTCGATGGCGCGGAAGCGGCCGTCGGAGGGGAAATCGTCGGGCCGGTAGGCGACGGCGTACTGGCTGCGCAGTTCCTCCTGGATATCGAGGAAGGCGTTGGCCACGTCGTCCAGCTTGAAGGGGAAGAAAGCGCGGCCTCCGGTTTCTTCGGCCAACCGCTTCAGCACTCTGTCGGAGGCCTTGCCGGGACTGATGTTGGTGCTGATGCCGTACACCACCACCTCGGCGCGCTGGCACATGGCGATGGCTTCGCTAAGAGTGGATCGGCTCTGGTTGTCGTCGCCGTCGCTGAGCAGAATGACGGCGCGGCGCACCGCCACCGTGTCTCGGAGTTTCATCAGCTTCTCGCGGCAGGAAAAGTACACGGCATCGTACATGGCCGTACCGCCCCCCGGACGCAGCAGGCGGATGCCCTTGGAGAGCTTTTCGTTGTTGTCGGTGAAATCCTGGGCAATGTTGTCGTACACGCTGTCGAAACCCAACACGAAAGCCAGGTCCTTCTTGTAGCGCACAATCTGGCTCAGGAACTCTACCGCCGCCTCCTGCTCGAACTTGAAACGGTCGCGGATGGAGGAGCTGGCGTCAATCAGCAGGGCGACGCGCAACGGCAGGTCGGTCTCAGCACGGAAGGCGCGCACCGCCTTCACCGGGCGCTTGTCGTCGAAGAAGCGGAAATCCTCCTGCTTCAGGTCCTTCACAAACCGGCCGCGCTTATCGGTGACGGTGAACACCACGGCTACTTCGTCCACGCCCACCACGATGGTTTCTGCTGCTTCGAAGTCGGGCGGCGGGGGCGCCGGTGGCGTTGTCGCCGGCGTTGATGCTGGTGTTGTCGCGGGCTCCGGATTCTTGCCGGCTGCGCTGTCCGCTGGCGTGACGACCGGTTCGGTTGGCTTCTCGACCGGCTTGGGCTCGGTGCTGGGCGCGGTGACCGGCGGGGTGGCCGGAGGCGGCGGGGCAGCCTTTTTCTCCTGCTCGGTCTTTACCGCCGAGGGCGCGGCGGGAAGATCGGCTTCGCTGGAATTCTGCGCTGCGGCCGGCACCGCCATCGCCAACACCAGAATCAGAATCGCCGGTTTCATGTTTTCCATTATAGCCCGCGTGGGGAGCGCATCCAGTCTCGGAAGTACATGTCCGGTCAAGGAGAAGTAGCCAGCGAGACGTGGCCAGCGAGACGCAGCATGCTGCGTCTCTACGGTTAACTAGGCGGGCGGAGCATGGCCAGGAAGTGGTTCAGGTCCTCGGGCAGCGGCCGCGAAAAGCTGAGCGCAGCGCCGCTGTGCGGATGCGTGAACTCCAGCGCCGATGCATGCAAAAAGTTGCGCGCAAGCGTGGGCATCGAGGTCTTGCCGTCGCGCGCGCTCAAACGCCGAGGAGCTCCGTAGAGCGCGTCGCCCACCACCGGATGTCCTAGGGAGGAAAGGTGCACGCGAATCTGGTGCGTGCGCCCGGTCGAGATGCGCACTTCGAGCAGCGAAAAGCGTCCCCAAGTGCAGGCCAGGCGCTCCTGGACGCGGTAGTCGGAGAGCGCGGCGCGCCCTCCGGTGCGGCGCGTGGTCATGCGGATGCGGCGGACCCGGTCGCGACTGATGGCGCTCTCCACCCGGCCCGCGTCCTGCTTCAACCACCCGTGCACCAGGGCGACGTATTTCTTTTTCACCTGGCGGCCGGAGAACTGTTCGGCCAGGTGGCGGTGCGCGGCGTCGTCTTTCGCGACCACGATCAGCCCGCTGGTGTCTTTGTCGAGGCGGTGCACGATGCCTGGACGCAGCCCTCCGCCCACCGCGGAAAGCGAACGGAAGCGATGCAGCAGCGCATTGACCAGCGTGCCGCGATTGCGGGCGTCGTCGGCGCGGCCCGCGCCCGCGTGCACCATCATCCCTGCGGGCTTGTTGACCACGGCCAGCGCCGGGTCTTCGTAGACCACGTCCAGCGCGATGTCTTCCGCCACCGCGCGAAGCGGCGGGCGCTCCGCCGGCCCCAGCACGCTGATGCTCTCGCCTCCGCGCAACTTGAGCGAGGGCTTGGCGGCGGCGCCTTCCACCAGCACTTTCTTCTGCGCAATCAGCTCCTGCACCCGCGCGCGGCTCACGTCCGCAAGCCGGCGAACCAGAAAGAGGTCGAGGCGCAGGCCGGCGTCTTCGCTTGAGGCGGTGAAGGCGGTGGTGGGGCTCGACGACATAAACGGCGGGTGCGCCATCTTACGATTCGGCGGAAGCGAGAGCCAACCCTGGGGACAGAACCCTCCCGGCCGAGAGCCGCCGGGCTACACCGGCGAGGAATTTGCCGGGCTGAGGGCGGCCGGGCTGCGTGGGCGTTCGCGGCGCAACCACAACGCGCCGCCGGCGATCACCATCAGGATGGAGAGGAACTGCGTTCCGGTCATGGCCCCGTGAAACAGCGAGCCGCGGCCCGGGTCGTCGCGCAGGAACTCCATGAAGTAGCGGGCGAAGCCGTAGAGAAACAGATAGGCGCCCGTCACCTGGCCGTCGAAGCTCCGTCGCCGGAACAGCCACATAAGCACGCCGAAGTTCGCCAGCTCCACCAGGAAATCGTAAATCTGCGTGGGATGCAGCGGCTCACCCAGCGTGGTGCCGGTCAGCCGGTGAGCCAATTCGCTGCTGAAGGTGACGCCCCAGGGCAGGTCGGTGGGCTTGCCGTAGCAGCATCCGGCGGCAAAGCAGCCCAGGCGCCCGATGGCGTGACCCAGAGCCACGCCGGGCATGAACACGTCGAAGGTCTTGAGCAGCGGAAAGCGGTGTCGGCGCATGTACCAGAGCGAGACTACGATGGCCGCCACCAATCCGCCGTAAAAGATGCCGCCGGTCTGCAAGGTAGCCAGGCTGAAAATCTTCCCTGGATTGGCGGCGTAATACGACCAGTCCTGAGCGATGAACAGGATCTTTGCACCCACAATCCCAGAAAGAATGGCCAGGATGCCCAGGTTCCAGGAGCGGTCTGGATCAAGGCCCTCACGCTCCGCCAGGCGGACGTTGATGGTCAGGCCCAGCACCAGTCCGATGGCCGCCATCACCCCGTAGGTGGGAATCCCGAATTCGCCGAAGTCGAGGAGGCGGGGAAGCATGGCAGGTGTCAGGTCTCAGGTGTCGGGTGTCAGGTCCAGTCTAGCAGGGAGATTCCAGGAGGCAGGAGGCAGGACGCAGGAAGCAGGCAAGCCAAAAGCCAAGAGCCAAAGGCTAAAAGAAAAAACCGACCCACGTGGCCGTGGGGCTAACCGCTTTAATGAACCCGTCGTAGGACAGTGGGTGCCCGCCGCGACCCTTTAGGCTTTTCCGCATGGCGGACATAAGCTCACCAGGTCGTTATGCGAGTCGGGCTCCCATTCATTAGGTGTTGGTTCAAAAAAACGGCTTCGCCCACACCAACGTTGCAGGCCGGTTTTCGAGGATCATGCTAGAAAAATCCGCAGCGCTTGGCAAGGGGGTAGGCGAAGAAAGTTGGCATCTGACTTGCCTAGAGGCCGGGTAGGCAACCTCTCCCCTATACAATAGTTGTACATCCGTGAGTGGACCAAGAGACACCGCCCTGCCCGCAACCATGACCGCAGCCCGCATGGCGCGGGGATTCCTGCTCGCGGTGCTATTTATAGTGCTGGCCGAAGGGGACGCCCACGCCTACACCGACCCGGGCTCGGGTCTGCTCCTCTGGCAGGGATTGATGGCGGCCCTGGTAGGGGCGGGGTTCTATTTCCGCAAGTTTTTCTTTCAGTGGTTCCCCCGCAAGAGAAGTGACGACACTAAGAAGTAAACTGGAATCATGCACCCAGACGCGCCCCAGGGACCGGCGACCTCATTTCGCGATCCCGGAGGCCGGCTGTTCTTTGTAGACCAGCGCGTTCTGCGGCTGGTGCATCCCGCGGCGATGGACGATCTGGAAGCCTGCCTGGCTTCGGCCGCGGTCCAGAAGCTGGTCGCCGACCGACGCCTGGTTTCCTCCCGCAAGCTCGACGACGCCCAGCGCGACGCGCTTTGGGAGAACCAGGAATTCCGCGCGCAGCGCGACGGCTTCTCCGGCGGGGTGATCCTAGAACATGAGCGTATTCCGTTTCCGTCGTATCCCTACGAATGGCCGCCAGAGATGCTGCATGCGGCCGGCTGCCTCACCCTCGACCTGGCGGCAGCGCTGCTCCGCGACGGCCTGGGGCTGAAGGACGCTACGCCCTACAACGTTCTGTTCCGGGGCGCCGAGCCGGTGTTCATGGACCTGCTCTCTGTGGAGCGCCGCGACTCGCGCGATCCCACCTGGCTGCCGCACGCGCAGTTCGTCCGCACGTTTTTGTTGCCGCTGCTGGTGAACCGGGACCTGGGCGTATCACTGGAGCAGGTTTTCCTGAGCCGGCGCGATGGGCTGGAACCGGAAGAGGTGCACCGCATGTGCGGGCTGCTGCGCCGACTGGCGCCGCCGTTCCTTTCCCTGGTCACGCTGCCCACCTGGCTGGGCTCGCGGGTCAGGCCGGACGACACCGCACTCTACGAAAAGAAATTACTGGGCGATGCCGGCCAGGCTGCCTATGTCCTGCGCTCCCTGCTGCGGCGGTTGCAACGTACGCTACAAAAGCTGGAGCCCCGGCCCGGCCGCAAGTCCGCGTGGTCGGACTACGCTGCGATGGGACATTACTCGGCCGAGCACGCTGCGGCCAAGCGCGCCTTCGTGGAAGCGGCGATGAAGGAATTCCGCCCGCGGCGGGTGCTGGACGTGGGCGCCAACACCGGCGACTTCAGCCGGCTGGCGGCGGAAAACGGCGCCCGGGTGGTGGCCGTGGATTCCGATCCAGTGGTGGTGGGTGAAATCTGGCGCGGAGCGCGCGCCCGCAAGCTCGACATTCTGCCGCTGGTGGTTGACCTCACGCGTCCTTCGCCCGCCACCGGGTGGCGCAACCGCGAGTGTCCGGGATTCCTCCAGCGCGCGCAGGGCGGCTTTGACGCCGTGTTCCTGCTGGCCGTGATCCACCACATGCTGGTCACGGAGCGCATCCCGCTGGAGGAAATCGTGGACCTGGCTGCGGCGCTCACTCGCGACCTGGCGGTGGTGGAGTACGTCGCGCCCCAGGACCCGATGTTCCGCCGCCTGCTGCGCGGCCGCGAGGAACTTCATCGCGGGCTGACGCGAGACGTATTCGAGGCCGCATGGCGGCGGCGCTTCGAAATCGTCCGCTCCCAAAGCCTGCCGGAAACTACGCGCGTGCTCTACCTGCTGCGCACGAGGCGTTAGCCGGCGCGGCGGCCTTCCTTCAGGGCTTCGTCGAGCGGCCCGGCGAGCGAGGCGGCGCGGCGGTTGTAGTCGGCGGCCGCGGCGTCGTACTTGCGCTTGAGCTGCTGGTATTCGTCGGCGATGTTCAGCGCGGCCAGCACGGCCAGGCGCAAGGAATCCACGGTGGAAGTCTGCTTCGCCACGGTGCGCATCTTGGAGTCCACAAAAGCGGCGAGCTGGGTGATGTACTGAGGATCGAAACCGCGCAGGTTGTAGGACTGATCGTAAATCTCGACGCGTACGTTGCCGTTGGGGCTGCTCACTCCACCACCTCCGTCCGGAACTGCTACCGCGATTATCTCGCGGATTCCGGTTCCGTCAAGGCGTCAATCTGCCGGAGCATCTTTTCCACCCGGGCACGCACCTCTTCGCGCTCGCGGCGCAGGGTAACCAGCTCGGAGCGCATGGAGTCCATCTCCTCCTGGCGCTCGCGCATCTGCTGGCGGGCGCGGGTGGCATCGCGCTCGGCGGCGGCGCGCGCCTCGCGCTCCGATTTGAGCAGCTCCACCGCGCGCCGGATCTTTTCTTCCAGCGCCTGGAATTCGTCGGCCGCAACTTCAGCCGCGCTCTCGCGCACTGCATTCACCGCCATGATGGCCATCCCGCTCGCAAACCAAAGTATGAATCCGTGAGCGCAGTATAGCGCACCAGGTTGAGGAAAACCTGCTGCCGATTGGGATGCCGGGATGCGGGCGCGGGAGACCTGACTGCCGGCCCCGGCTGGTGGGGCGGCCCCGACTGGTCGGGGCGCTACGCCCGCAAAGTTCCGCCCAGTTTCTGGAGAGCTTCGATGATTTTTCCCGCCCAGGCGTTCACCTCGTCGTCGCGCAGGGTGCGCTCGGCGGCCTGGAAGGTGGCGCGCAGCAGCAGGGAGTACTTGCCGGCGGACACGGCACCGCCGCGAAAGACTTCGGCGGGAGCGAGGCCGCGCAGTTCGGTGAGCTTCAGGGCTTCCACCGCGTTGCGGATTTTCTCGAAGGCGACATCGTCGCCGAACACGAAGGAGAAATCGCGTTCCACGGCGGGGAAGCGAGGGACGCTCTGGTAGCGCACCTGGCGCAGCGGGCTGCGACACAGGCGATCGAGCTGCACCTCCGCGAGAAAGACGTCCGCGCGCAGCTTGCGGGCCGCCGCCACCTGGGGATGCACCTGCCCGAAGCGGGCGACGGTGGCTCCGTCCATCACCGCTCGTCCGGAGCGGCCGGGATGATAGTAGCTTCCGGCCTGCGCGTCGAAGTACAGCGAGCTGTGCTGGAAAATGCCGAGCAGCGCTTCCAGGTCTCCCTTGAAGCTGCGAAACTCGGCCAACGGATCGCGGCTGCCCGCTCCGGTGGCGCTGCCGGCGCCGAGCGCGCTGCTGGTGGCGGCGAAGGCCAGAACGTTGCGTTCTTCGGTTGCGGAGCCCATGGTGGTTGCGGAGCCCAGGGCAGCGAAGACGTGTCCGGTTTCGAACAAGCGGACCTGGTCGCGGCCGCGATTCAGATTGTGGGCCACCATGTCGAGCATCAGGGGAGCGAGCGAGTTGCGCACCACTGCTGCCTCCTCGCTCAGCGGATTCGCCAGTTCCACCGCGGGTTCGCTGGAGAAGGTCGTCGCGTCCTCGCGCGAAATGAAAGTGGTGGAAATGGCCGCGTGATAGCCCAGGCCGAGCAGGGTGGCGCGCGCGCGCGCTTCGTGCGCCGCCTGCGGCAGCTCCACCACCGCCCCGGCAAACGTGGGCAGGGTGTTGGGGAAGCGCTCGTAGCCGTAGATGCGCGCGATTTCCTCGATCAGGTCAATCTCGCGCTCCACATCCAGCCGCCAGGAGGGCAGCGTCGCCGTCCATCCCGCTTCAATGGCGCTTAGTCCGAAGCCCAGGCGGCGCAGCATGCGCTCGATGTCGGCCGCGGGAATTTCGATGCCCAGGATGCGCCGGACTTCCGAACGACGCAGCCGCACGGCCGGCCGGTCCAGCGGCTTTCCCATGACGTCGATGATTTCGCCTTCGAGTTCGCCCCCGCCCGTCTCCAGAATGAACGCCGCCACCAGGTTGGTGGAGAGCACGGTGGAGTCGAGGTCGGCGCCGCGCTCGAAGCGATGCGAAGCGTCGGTGTGCAGGCCGTGGCGGCGCGCCATCTTGCGCGTGGTGAGCGGGTCCCACCACGCCGACTCAATGACCAGGTTGCGCGTCTTCGCGGTGATCATGGTGTCGAAGCCGCCCATCACTCCTGCCAGGGCCACAGGCCGGGCACCGTCGGCCACCACCAGGTCTTCGCAGGTGAGCTTGCGCTCGATGCCGTCCAGCGTGCGCAGCCTCTCGCCGTCGTGCGCCAGGCGCACGATAATCCTCCCGCCGGCGAGCGTGTCCAGATCAAAGGCGTGCGTGGGCTTGCCCATCTGCATCAGGGTGTAGTTGGTGGCGTCCACGGCGTTGCTGATGGAGTGGCTGCCCGCGAGTTCCAGCCGCCGCGCCACCGCCGCCGGAGAGGGCACCACTCTCACGTTGCGCAGCACGCGTCCGCTAAAGCGCCGGCACAGGTCGGACTCCTGAATTTCGATGGGAAACGCCGCCTTGCCTTTGGCAGCGGGCAGCTTGGGGTGGAGCGGCTTGAGGTCGAGATCGTAGAGCGCGGCGCACTCGCGCGCGATGCCGTAGTGGTTCATGGCGTCCACGCGGTTGGTGGTGATTTCGGTTTCGAAGACCGCGCCCTCGCCTTCGCCGCTGATGGACTCGACCGCGATCCCGGCCATGGTGAGGTCGTCGGCCAGGCGGCGGTCGTCCACTTTCACGTCCACGAACTCCCGCAGCCATGCGGCAGAAATTTTCATGGATTCACCGCAGGGGCTGAAGCCCCTGCTCTCAACTCGCCGACTTCGGCACGGCTAAAGCCGTGCCCTGATACCAAGCCGTGACCTGATACAAAATCAAAACCAAGATCCCTCGACTGCGGCGCGGCGCGCCTCCGCTCGGGATGACAAGTCCCGAGGGACCTACTAACGACTAACGACCGACGACTAACGACTGCCGTCATCCAAATTGCTCCAGAAAGCGCACATCGCCGTGGAAGAAGAGCTGGATGTCGTCCACGCCGTACTTGAGAATGGCGATGCGTTCCACGCCCAGCCCCCAGGCGAAGCCGCTGATCTTTTCCGGGTCGTAACCGCTGCCGCGGACGAACTCAAACACCTTGGGGTCCACCATGCCGCAGCCCAGCAGCTCGATCCAGCCGCTCTGTTTGCAGATGCGGCAGCCGCGCCCGCCGCAGAAAATGCAACTGATGCTCACGTCAGCGCTGGGCTCGGTGAAGGGAAAGAACGAGGGATGGAAGCGCGTCTTCACGCTCGATCCGAACATGGCCTTCATGGCGTAGTCCAGCGTGCCCTTCAGGTCGGCGAAGGTGATGCCGGTGTCCACGCACAAGCCCTCGATCTGGTGAAAGACGGGCGAGTGGGTGGCGTCGGCGGTGTCGTGCCGGTGCACTTTGCCCGGACACACGATGCGCACCGGAGGCCCGTGCTTCTCCATGGCGCGAATCTGCACCGGCGAAGTGTGGGTGCGCAGCAGCAAGCGCTCGCGCAGCGGCTTGGACTCCTGCCCGGCGACGAACAGAGTGTCCTGAGTGTCGCGGGCGGGATGATTCGGCGGAAAATTCAGCGCCTCGAAGTTGTAGTAGTCGGTCTCGATCTCGGGGCCGTCTTCGATGGAGTACCCCATGGAGCGGAACACGGCCAGCAGCTCGTTCATGGTCTGCAGGATGGGGTGCTCGGCGCCCAGCGGGCGGCGCAGGCCGGGGAGGGTGATGTCCAGGCGCTCAGACGCCGGCAGCGACGCGCTCCCGCCGCTGCGCAGACGCTGGTGCGTTTGCTCGACGATCTGCTCCGCGCGCGGCTTCAGTTGGTTGACGCGCTGCCCCACTTCGCGCTTGGCCGCGCCCGGAGCGGCCTTCAGCCAGCGGTCGTTCACTTGCGTAAGGATGCCGCCCTTGCGCGCCATCCAGCGATCGCGGAAGGCCTTCCACTGCGCCTCGCCGGAAACCTGCGCGGCTTCCGAATCGAGCGCGCTTAGAAGTTCGGCGCCGGCGCGGTCCAGTTCCGCGGCCGAGTAGTCAGCGAGTTTAGGGACGGTGTAGATAAGCAACCTCGCGCGGGAATGCGGCGAGCGGCCGGCAAATAAGCAGGTCCCTCATCCGCCCCGGCGGACTCTGATGACAGCCGATAAGGGTTGCTAGGCTGCCAGCGCGGTGCGGGCCTGCTGCGCCAGGCTCTTAAAGGCGGCCGGGTCCTGCACGGCGAGGTCGGCGAGCACCTTGCGGTCCAGCTCCATGCCGCTCTTGCGCAGCCCGTTGATGAACTGGCTGTAGCTCATGCCGCTCAGCCGGGCGGCGGCGCCGATGCGCACGATCCACAGCGAGCGGTACTGGCGCTTCTTCAACTTGCGTCCGGTGTAGGCGAACTTAAGCGCGCGCTCCACCGATTCTTTCGCGGAACGGTAGAGCTTGGACTTGGTGAGAAAGTATCCGCTGGCGCGATCCAGGATCTTCTTGCGGCGGTTGCGCCGCTTACTGCCTCGTTTGACGCGGGGCATTGCAGGCTCCTTTTTTGTTTACCACTCTACGCGGCTGGAGGCAGGATGGATGAGCCTCTTCACTCGCGGGCTAGTACTCAGTACCCAGTACCTAGTACCCAGTGTGCAGCCCGGAACTGAGTACTGGGTACTGAGTACTGAGTACTGGGTACTGACTTCAGTACGGAAGCATACGCTTGATGCGGGGCTCGTCAGCCTTGGAAACCATGGCGGACATGTCGAGCTGGCGTTTCCGCTTGCGCGGCTTGCAGGTCAGCATGTGACGCATATGCGCCTGGGAGCGCTTTATGTGGCCGCCGGCCGTCTTCTTGAAGCGCTTGGCAGCGCCGCTATGGGTCTTGAGTTTGGGCATTTCTCTCTCCGTTGTCAGTTGCCAGTTGTCAGTTGGTCTCAGTCTCCTGGCAACTGACCACTGGCAACCGACAACTATTTCTTAGGCGCCAGGATGGCATGCAGCGTATTGCCTTCCATGCGCGGCCTGAACTCGACGATGCATTTGTCGGCCACGTCGGTGAGCAGCCGTTCGAGCACCTTGCGGCCAAGGTTGGTGTGCGTCATTTCGCGGCCGCGGAAGAAAATGGTGGCCTTCACCTTATCGCCCTCATCCAGGAAGCGCAGCACGTGGTTCTTCTTGAACTCGTAATCGTGATCGTCCACGTTGATGCGGAACTTGACCTCTTTGACGCTGAACGTCTTCTGGTGCTTTTTCGCCGCCCGTTCCTTCTTGCCCTGCTCGTACAGGTACTTGCCGAAATCCAGAATGCGGCACACCGGCGGATTGGCGGTAGGCGAAACTTCCACCAGATCCAGGTTCTTGGCCTTGGCCAGCTTGAGTGCTTCAAACGGGGGCAGGACGCCGAGTTGCTGGCCTTCGTCGTCAATCACCCGCACTTCGCGGGCGCGAATACGCTCATTGGTGCGTATAAACCTTTTGTTAATACGTTCCTCCGGATGATTGGGCTGGCGACGAAGGGAAAATTATAGCACGGCGGAGCCGGTGAGACCGTCCGGGGCGACCGCCTCGACCCGCGCGCTTAGCCACTGATTAGGCGCGTGCCGTCCGCGCAGCCGCAGCTTCAAGTAGTTGTCGGTGATGGCTTCCGTTGACTCGCCGCCACCGTCGTTGAGCGTGATGGCCTCCAGCGTCTGCCCCACCAGCGACTGCCGGAACGCCAGGTTCTTTTCGGCCGCCAATTCGCGCAGCACGCGGTTGCGCTCCCGGGCTACACGCACCGGAACTTGTCCGGGCAGAGTTGCCGCCGGCGTCCCCGGGCGCGCCGAAAACGTGAACACGTGCAGGTAGGTGAAGGGCAGGGAAGCGATGAAGGCGCGGCTTTCCTCAAAGAGCTCGTCGGTTTCTCCCGGGAAGCCGGCCATCACATCCGCGCCGATAGCCGCCAGCGGCATGCGCTCGCGCACCTTGCGGATGCGCTCGGCGTAATGCCAGGGGCGGTATTTGCGGTGCATGGCGCGCAAGATGCGGTCGCTACCTGACTGCAAGGGCGCATGCACATGCTTGGCGATGCGCGAAGAATCAGCCACCAGGGCGATCAGCTCGTCGGTCCAATCCATGGGCTCGACTGAGCTCAAGCGCAGGCGCTGGAGCGGCGTGTGCTCGAGGATGGCGCGCACCAGGTCCTCGAAGCGTTCCGCAGGCTCGAGGTCGCGGCCCCAGCGGCCCAGGTTGATGCCCGAGATCACTACCTCGCGATACGCGGCGTCCACCAGCGCGCGCACTTCACGCACCGCTTCGGCGCGCGCCAGTGAGCGGCTGCTTCCCCGGACGGACGGAATCACGCAGAACGAGCAGCGATTGTCGCAGCCGTCCTGCACCTTGAGGTTGGGGCGCGTCTTCTCCGAGTGCGTCCGCGCTTCGAATACGGGGGCGGCGAGCAATTCGGTGTGGGCAAAGATGTCGCCCACGAGAATCATCGGGTGATCCCGCACTTGCGGGATCGGGCGAACTGGCGAACTACCGAGCACCGGCAAGGAAACGAACTGATGACCCGGCAGGGAATCGGAGCAAGAGCCGGCGAGTAGATCGGCCACCTGGTGCTTGTGCGAGTTGCCCACCACCCAGGAAACGCCGGGCAAACGGGCCAGCTCCTCAGGCGCGCGCTGAGCGTAGCAGCCGGTGACCAGGATGCGGCACTCGGGATTCTCCCGATGGATGCGGCGAATGGCGGCGCGCACATCGCGGTCGGCGGCGGTGGTGACGGTGCAGGAGTTCAGTACCACCACGTTGGCGCGGCCGGGGTCTTCGGCGGACTGCATTCCGGACGCCAGCAGTCGGCGCTCCAAAGCGGCGCCATCGGCCTGGGTGGCCCGGCAGCCAAAGTTGTGCACGAAGTAGCTGGACACTGGAGTATTATAACCACCAAGTTCTTCGCCCTGGTGGAAGTGCAGAGGTGGTGATGAAGCGTCGAATCCTGCTCGTGGACGACGAGCCAACCGCCCGGTTGACTCTGGAAAAAGTCCTGCAGATGAACGGATTCGAGGTGGAAACAGCGGGCTCGCTGGCCGAGTCCCTGGTGAAGCTCAACGACGGCCCCTACCACATGGTGATCAGCAATCTGGCGGGTGAGAGCGAGACCGCGGGCTGGGAAGTGATGCGTGCCGCCCAGGCCACCGACTACAACCCCGCCGTCGCCCTGCTCAGCCAGTCCATCCAGCGCAACGGGACCGGACGGGCGGACCAGTCGGTGTACGTCCAATCGGAGAACACGCACGACCTGCTGCGCCAGATCGAAGCCCTGCTGATCGCTCACGAAGACTCGAAGCGCGGACGTCCTCGCAAGACGCCGGTCCGCGTATCCGAACTGGAAGGCCGCCCCAAGCGCGCCCGCCACTCGCGTTAGTGTGGAAGCGGGCGACTCGCCCGCATTCGTCGCTCCGCAATCCTCTGCGTGCACAGGAGTCTTGAAACGAACTACGCCCGCGCCCCGGCTCCCCGCTGCTGCGCAAAGCAATCGCGGCACAGCACCGGACGCCCCTGGCTGGGCCGGAAGGGCACGGTGGTTTGCTTGCCGCAACTGGCGCAGACGGTGCGCGTTTCCACTCGCTCCCGCGGACCGCCGCCGTTGCCGCCCAGCGACGCCTGGCGCCTGCCCTTGCACGTCCGGCAGCGCTTGGGCTCGTTTTGGAAATGCTTGTCGTGGTAGAAGGACTGCTCCCCGCCGGTGAACACAAACTCGGCGCCGCAGTCCACGCACTTCAGACCCTTGTCATGGAATTCCATTCGAGAGCTCTCCCCCTTCAGCTCACTACCAACTTCCCCTGGGTTCGGCCCACCGCGCCTGCCCGCCAAGGCGGGAGTCGCGGCCCTGCATCAGCAACTTCCTTACCTGGAAAACGAAAAGGGCCGCAGCGTTTCCGCTGTGGCCCCTGGTTTTTCCCTACTCTGCCTCCCGGCGCGCCTTTTTGCGGTTACGTTTGCGCGCCAGAGCCGACTTCAACCTCTTCTTTTCGCCCGGCTTCAGGTAGTAGGAGTGTCGTTTGACTTCCTTGATGATGTCTTCCTGCTGGACTTTGCGCTTGAAGCGGCGGAGGGCATTTTCGAGCGACTCGCCCTCCTGCAATCGGACTTCAGCCAAATGCGATGCACCTCCCACTCGATCCTGGTAGGACCTTTCTATTACCTCAGCCTTTCCCCGGCAAGTCAAGCCCGCCGCCCCACCCCGTGGTTCGGAACCCAAAGCTTCCCCCTAGAAAGTCAACCGGACTGCAAACTGCACTTGCCGCGCCGCATAGGCATCGTTGGGCTGCAGAAACGTCGACTGCCGCCGGTACTGCGCCGGAAACGGCAGGCCGTTCACCACGGTGTCCATCTGCACGAAACGGGCAGCCCCGCTCAAAAAGCCGTCGTCGCTCGCGTCCACCCGCTTGTTGGCACGATTGAAAGTGTTGAAACCCTCCACCACCAGGTCGAGCTTCAGACGATGGCCCAGGCGCAGCCGCCGCGTCAGCCGCAGGTCCACGGTGGCGTAGTTGGGACCCACAAAGGAGTTGCGGGCCACACCCGGAAGCCGGTCGTTGTCGCTGTTGGCGTCGCGGTTGGCGTCGCCGAAGGTGCGCGCGTTTACCGGGCGCCCGCTGCCCGCGGTCACCACGCCTCCCAGCTTCCAGTCGTTGAACAGCCGGCTGAGTCCCGGGCGGTCGCGATGAAACCAGCGCGGTTCATAGATCCACGAAACTACGAAGCGATGGCGCTGGTCGGTGACTGAGGAGCCGCGCTCGGCGCTGGTGGCGAAGGAGTTCTGGACCGACCCCGGGCGGCCCGCCACCAGGGCATCTTGATTGTCGTCAATGGCGCGGGCGAAGGTGTAGGCCAGGCGAAAGTACAGCCCGTTGGCCATGCGGCGGCGGGCGGAAAACGTGAACCCGTGATACACGCTGGAGGCCGCGCTCTCAAACACGTTAATCGGCCCCAGCGTGGGCAGCGGCCGCGCCAGGCCGTTGATGCAGGGAGGAAACGGGCAGGTGAACGAGGCAAGAAACTGCCAGGTTGCGAAGGAGTCCACGTCCAGGAACTCGTCCAGAAAAATACCGCTGTCTTCGTCGAAGACCGGATAGGTCAGAGTCGTCGGCTGCGGCAGGTTTACGTCGCGAGCGCGGATCAGGTGCTGGCCGTGGACGTACAGATACGAAGCGCTGATGGCGAAGCGCTTGGCCATTTCCTTCTCCACGGTCAGGCTGGCCTGATGGACGAAAGGCGTCTGGAAGTTGGAGTCAAAGGCGGAGATCTCGCTGGTCAGCCGCGCGGCCACGCTGGCCGGCGCGGTGCAGGTGGTTGCCTGCAGCCCGCAATCCGCCAGCGGATTGGGATAAGCGGGGAAGAAAGCTTGGTCGGCGAAAACCGAGTTGTCGAGAAACAGATGTTGGCGCGTGAGCCCGTTCTGGGTCTCTATGGCGCTGTTGTAGATCTGGGGAATGCGCGTGTAGAAAATGCCGGTGCCCCCGCGGATCACCAGCGGCCGCTCCTTGCCCACGGAGTAGGCAAACCCCAAGCGGGGCGCGAAATTATTGGTGTCCCGGGGAACCTGGCCGGAGTCGGGCCACAGCGGGTTGCTCACCAGGCCATCGCTGTTGAAGGTCTGCAGGTCCCAGCGCAGGCCCACCGTCATGGCAAAACGGTCGGTGACGCGGATGGAATCCTGCCCGAACAGGGCGTACTCGCGAGTGTCCGGATGCGACTCCGCCGAGCCGAAGTTTTGCGAATAGAAGTTCGGCACGGTGTGGGCGAAGGCGCGCAGCGGGGTGATGCGCAGGCCGAAGGTCTGGGGCGCGAAAGTAAAGGGATTCACGCGGATGTCGTCGAAGGTGTACTGCCCGCCGAACAGCAAGGGAAAGAAGTTGCTGATGGTGACCAGGCTCAGGTCGCCGCCCAGCTTGAAGGAGTGGCGGCCTCCGTCGAAGCTCAGGGTCTCAGCCAGGTGCAGGCGGTGCTCGCGCGTGCGCCGCGGCAGGCTTGCCGACCGCCCGAAACCTAGCAGGACGTCGTTCACCCGGGTGCGCACTTCGGAGGAATTGGCGCCGGAGTCCTGCAAGTCGCGGGAGAACTGCACTCGCAGATGACTGGTGGCGCGGAAAGAAAGCGCGCTGGTCAGCGACAACACCAGGCTTTCCGTGTGCACTCTCTCGGCGCCGTTGTCGCTCACCGCGAAGTTGGTGACCGGACTGCTGGGGTCGAGGAAGACGTTGTTGTCTCCGTAGTAGCGGGAGCTGCTGAAGCGGGCCGCCAGGTATTGGCGGGGCGAGATAGAGAAATCCAGCTTGAGGAAAGCCGCGTTGCCCAGTTGCGCGGCGCGGAATTCTCCGCCCAGGGCGGAGAGCTGCCCGGCGGCGGCGAAGACCAGGGCCTGGTCGGTGGCCTCGAAGTCGCCCGGTCCGGGTGTGACCACCGTCTGGTCACGGTTGGGGCCAAAGTGCACTACCACGGGCACGCGGAAGATGTGCTGGTCGAAACCGGTGAACAGGAAAATCCGGTTGCGCAGCAGTCGTCCGCCCAGCGTGAACCCGAACTGATGCTGGCGGTCGCGCGGCTTGGATCCCACAAAGGGATGCTGCGCCGCCACTCCGCTGTGGCGCAGGTAGTAGAACAGGCTGCCGTGAGTCTGGTTGGCCCCTGACTTGGTGACCACATTGACTACGGCGCCGCCCGCGCGTCCCAGTTCCGCTCCGTAGGTGTTGGACGACACCCGGAACTCCTGCACCACTTCGTTGCTGAACTGGTAGGGAGCGCGGTAGCGTCCGCGGGCCTGGGCGAAGAAGGCGTTGTTGTTGTCGGCGCCGTCCACCAGGAAGCTGGACTGAAACCCGCGCACGCCCCCAAAGGCCAAATCGCCGTTGGTGGTCGAGTTCAGGCTGCGCGGGTCCTGGGAAACACCCGGCGTCAGCAGCGCCAGGTCGGAGAAGCGGCGGCCGTTCAGAGGAAGATCTTCAATGGCGCGCTGGTCAATCACCGAGGAAACCTGCGACGTGCCCGTCTCGACTTCCGGCGCCTGCGCCTCCACGGTCACGACTGCTTGCGGGCCCGCGACCGTGAGCCGGAAGTCCACCTGCGCCAGCCCGCCGACCTCAAGCCTCAGGCCGGTGTGGCGCTGAGCAGTTAGCCCGGTGGCCGAAACCTCCAGCGAGTACTCGCCTGCGGGCAGGAATTGAAAGTTGAACACGCCCTCAGCGTCGGTTTGCGTGCTGCGCTCCACCCCGGTCCGGCTGCTCACCGCCTTTACCGGAGCGCCGGAAACGCGTGCGCCGCTGGGGTCGAACACCGTGCCCCAGACCGCAGCGGTGGAACCGTCCTGCGCGCAGGCTGTAGAAACCAGCAGCATCATTACTCCGCAAACCACAGCAACCTGTATCTGCGTGACAATCTTTTCGCGACTAACTGCACCCGGGGCCCTGGGAATCATGCGATACCCCCTTCGAAAACCGAGCACTCTATTAGCACCCTTCCCAAGATGGGACCCAGAAAAGGCAGTTCTTGTTCCGGAAATGGAACAAGGCGGCGGAGCCGCCCGCTCAAACCCGCATGGAATCAGGGGTTCGTGGACATTGGCAGGAAGTGCGTCCTACCCGCTCGCGAGCTGAAAAGGGTGGTTTTTGTTCCGAAAACGGAACAAGGGGAAAGGAGCGGTCAGCAATCAGCCATCAGCCGTCAACCAGACAAGCAGGCCGGCGAGACCGCCTGGCGCCGAATTGCCGCTCGCTTCGAGCGCGTGGTACCTTCTAGCGTTTCTTGCCGAATCAGTGAAGTTCGAATGCTCCGCCCTTATAAGGGAATTGCTCCGCAGATTGCAGCCTCGGCTTATGTGGACGAGTCCGCGCAGCTCATCGGCGACGTTACCCTGGGCGAGCACGCCAGCGTATGGATGAACGCCGTATTGCGCGGCGACGTGGCCGCCATCCGCGTGGGCCCGAGTTCCAACATCCAGGACTGCTCCGTGCTCCACGGCATGCGCGACAAACATGAGGTGATCGTCGGCGAGTGGGTCACCGTGGGCCATTCCGTGACGCTGCACGGCTGCACCGTCGAAGACCGCTGCCTGATCGGTATGGGAGCGGTGATCCTGAACGGCGCTCGCATCGGCGCCGGCTCCATCATCGCTGCCGGGACGGTGATCCCCGAAGGCACGCAGGTGGGGGCGCGCTCGCTGTGGATGGGCGTCCCCGGCAAGTTTCGCAAGTCGCTGGGTGACGCCGACCAGGAAATGATTCTGCGTTACGCGCGGAATTACCTGGAGTATAAGGAGCAGTACCTGCGAGAGAGTCAGCGTTAGAAGGATTGACGATTGCAGATTGCTGATTGCCGATTGCTGAGCGCTGACTGCCCATGATCAAAGCTGTCCGCGGAACCCGCGACCTGCTGCCGCCGGAGACGGCGCTGTGGAACTTTGTCGAGGCGGCGGTGCGCGACGTCTTCCGCGCCTACAACTTCCACGAAATCCGCACCCCCGTCATCGAAGACCTGCAACTCTTCCAGCGCTCCGTGGGCGCCGAGACCGACATCGTCTCCAAGGAGATGTTCACCTTGGAAGACCGCGGTCGCGCCGCCAGCGAAAAGGGCCAGACTCTGGCCCTCCGCCCCGAGAACACCGCCGGCGTCGTCCGCGCCTACATCGAGCACAAACTATGGGAGCGGCCCGGTTTGCAGCGGCTGTATTACATGGGGCCGCAATTCCGGCGAGAGCGTCCGCAAAAGGGGCGTTACCGGCAGTTCTACCAGATCGGCGCCGAGGTCATCGGCCCGCCCACCGCAGGCAGCGAGTCGCCATCCGTGGACGCCGAGGTGCTGGAGATGCTGGCCACGCTGCTCGAGCGCGCGGGCATCAGCGGCTGGACGTTGGAGCTGAACTCGGTGGGCTGCGAGCACGACCGCCCCAAATACGATGCTGCCTTGCGCAAGGCACTGGCGGGCACGGTGAAAAAGATGTGCGCCGACTGCCAGCGCCGCGCCGAGACCAACCCGCTGCGGGTGTTTGATTGCAAGGTCCCGGAGGACCAGCCGGTCATCGAGAAACTGCCGCGCATGGTCGAGTTCCTCGACGACTCCTGCCGCGCGCACTTCGGCGAAGTGCAGGAAATCCTGAAGGCGGTCGAAGTCCCGTTCACGCTCAACGACCGCCTGGTGCGCGGCCTCGACTACTACACGCGCACCGCCTTCGAATTCACCCACGGCGCGCTGGGCGCGCAGAACGCCATCCTGGGCGGCGGCCGCTACGACGGACTTTCGGAATCGCTGGGCGGGCCGCGCGCTCCCGGCATCGGCTTCGCCATCGGGGAAGACCGGCTGGTCATGACCTTGGCCGAAGCCGCGCCCGCCGTGGGCCACGCGCTCGAAGCCTACATCGCGCCCCTGGGCGCGGGCATGAACCGCGAGGCCGCGCGTCTGGCCCGGGAGCTGCGCCGACACGACCTCGTAGTCGAACTGGGCGACGAGAGTTTCCGCCTGAAGAAATCGCTCGAGACCGCGAGCAAGTTGGGTGCGCGTTACGTGATCATTGTGGGAGAAAACGAAGTAAAGTCGGGCGAGTTTGCGGTGAAAAACCTGGCCACGGGGGAGCAGGAGAACGTGCCACGCACTGAGCTGGCGAAGAAGCTTCGTGGCTGACCAGTTAAAAACACTGACCAGAGATGATGTCGACTAGGTCCTAGACTAAGTCCAGGCGGGAGGGCTCTCATGTCCGCAAGCCGCGAAGGAGTGAAGGCCGGCATCAGCTTCGGATGCGCGCTGGCCATCGTGATTTCCTGGGGCCAGAACCACTCCATCCTGTGGGCCATCGTCCACGGATTTCTTTCCTGGCTGTACGTGATCTGGTACGCGCTCACGCGATAGAAGCAGTTTCGAGTTTCCAGGGCAGCTTGAATGACAGCGCGGCCCAATCCGTGCTGCTGCGGCGGGTTTCGCGCGCAGGTCTTATAATTACCGATTCCGCGCAAGCGGAGAATCTCCATAGTCCCCAAGGGCCATTTCTTGCTCGACTCTCTCGGCGATCTTCGGCGCACTCACACCTGCGGCGCGCTGCGCTCCGGCGACGCCGGCGCGCGCGTGGTGCTGATGGGCTGGGTGAACCGCCGCCGCGACCTGGGCCACCTCATCTTTGTGGACGTCCGCGACCGCACCGGCGTGACTCAAGTTGTCTTCAACAAGGAAGCCAGCCCCGAGCTGCACGAGAAGGCGTCCACGCTCCGCTCCGAGTACGTGGTCGCGGTAATCGGCGAAGTGAAGCGGCGCGACCCCGCCACGGTGAACAAGAACCTCGCGACCGGCGAAGTGGAAGTAGTAGCCGGCGAACTGAAGATCCTCAACGTCTCCAAGACGCCACCCTTCTCACCGTCCGAGACGGTGCCGCCCAACGAAGAGGCGCGCCTCACTTTCCGCTACATTGACCTGCGCCGCCCGGAGATGCAGGCCAACATCGAATTGCGGCACAAGGTGGCGCTGGCCATCCGCAACTATCTTTCCGCCCAGGGCTTCCTCGAGATCGAAACCCCGTTCATGACGCGCTCGACGCCCGAAGGCGCGCGCGACTACCTGGTGCCCAGCCGCGTGCATCCGGGATCGTTTTACGCGCTGCCTCAGTCGCCGCAACTGTTCAAGCAGATCTTGATGATCTCCGGATTCGACAAATATTTTCAGATCGTGCGCTGCTTCCGCGACGAGGACCTGCGCGCCGACCGCCAGCCCGAGTTCACGCAGATTGATCTGGAAATCACCTACGCCACGCCCGAGCGCGTGTTTGAAGTTGTGGAAGGCTTCCTGAAGGCGGCGTGGGCCGCGGCGGGCGTGGACCTGCCCACGCCGTTCACTCGCATGACCTACGACCAGGCCATCCGCCAGTACGGCAGTGACAAACCCGACCTGCGCCTGCCGCCGCTCACCGACGTCCGCGACTGCTTCGCGCCAGCCGACCTCGACGCGCTGAAGGTCGCGCCCGGGCTGCCGGTGGTAGCCATCCGTATTCCCAAGGTAGGCGAGCTCTCCCGCAAAGAGCGCGACGACATCAAACCGCTCCTCGCCGATCGCAAAGAAGCCAAAGTCTTTGAAGACGCCAAGCGTCTGGAGAAGTCGTTTCCCGCGGCCATGGCCAAGGTCCGCGAGAAGACGCAAGCCGCCGACGGCGACCTGCTGGTCGTGGTGGCGGGCGACGCGCTTCCCGAGACCCACAAATCCGAAGGCGGCATGAAGCCGGAGGTGAAGCAGCATGACCACGCCGTCTCGACGGCGGCCGGCGCGCTGCGCGTGGCGCTGGCCCAGAAGTACGCCGAGCGCCACGGCGCCTACGTGGGCGACCGCAAAGATCCCGCGTCGTACCGCTTCCTCTGGGTCACCGACTTTCCCATGTTCGAGTACGACCAGCGCATGAAGACTTGGGCGGCGGCGCACCATCCGTTTACTTCGCCGTACGAGCAGGACCTCGACAAGCTGGAATCCGGCAATCCCTCGGATTTGGGTGCAATTCGCGCGCTGGCCTACGACGTGGTGCTCAACGGCGCGGAGATGGGCTCGGGCTCGGTGCGTATCCATCGCCAGGACGTGCAGAAAAAGGTGTTTCGCGCCCTGGGTATGAGCGACGAGGAAGCCCGCGCCCGCTTCGGCTTCTTCCTCGACGCGCTGGAATACGGCACTCCGCCGCACGGCGGAATCGCGCTCGGCCTCGATCGCATTGTGATGCTACTGGCCGGCGCCGACAGCCTGCGCGAAGTCATCCCCTTTCCCAAGACCGCTAAGGCGGTGGACCTGATGGTGGACGCGCCCACGCCGGTGAGCGAAGCGCAGCTCAAGGAGCTGGGGATTGCGGTGCGGATAAAGGATTGAGCCGCGGATTCTCTCGGATGAACGCGGATTCCTGAGATCCGAGTGCCCTATCCGCGTTCCTCCGCGAGAATCCGCGGCAAGCTTTTCCTCATGCTCTCCGGTAACATTGAGCGCGCCCCATGGCCCGCATCCACATCCTTCCCGAGCATGTTGCCAACAAGATCGCAGCCGGCGAAGTGGTGGAACGGCCGGCGTCGGTGGTGAAGGAGCTGCTGGAGAACGCGCTCGACGCCGGCGCCACCCGCATCCGGGTGCAGGTTGAGGCGGGCGGCAAGAAGCTGATCCAGGTCACCGACGACGGCTGCGGCATGGTGCGCGACGACGCCATGCTGGCCTTCGAGCGCCACGCCACCTCCAAAATCAAAGATGCCGAGGACCTGCTGTCGGTGGCCACACTGGGTTTTCGCGGAGAGGCGCTGCCCTCGATTGCGTCCGTTGCCCGCCTGCGCCTGGAAACTCGCGCCGCCGACGAAGACGTGGGCACGGTCATCGAGATCAACGGCGGGAAGCTGCTGAAGGTGGAGGAAGCCGGGCTGCCGCCGGGGACGTCCGTGGCCGCGCGCGACTTGTTCTTCAACACTCCGGCGCGCCGCAAATTCCTCAAGGCCGAGTCCACCGAGCTTTCGCACATTGCCTCGCTGGTGACGCACTACGCGCTGGCCCATCCCGAAAAGCATTTCGAGCTGCACTCCACTACCAACGCGCTGCTGGTGGCGCCGCCGGTGGCGACGCACGCCGACCGCATCTATCAGATTTTCGGCAAGGACGTGCTGGAGCAACTGGTACCGGTGGCGGCGACGGCGCCGCTGGAGCGCGTCGGCTTGCCGCAGCCTCCGCCCTGGCGCCGCGAAGCGGACTACCAGCCGCCGGAACCGGGCGAGGCCCGCCTGCGCGGCTTTGTTTCCCGGCCGGAAGTACAGAAGCTCAACCGCAACTCCATCTTCGTGTTCGTCAACGCGCGCCTCATCCGCGACCGCGTGGTGCAACACGCGCTCACCGAGGCCTACCGCAACATCCTGCCGCCCACCGTCTTTCCCGTGGTGCTGCTGTTTCTGGAACTGCCCAGCGGCGAGGTGGACGTAAACGTCCATCCCTCGAAGACCGAAGTGCGCTTCCGCCAGCAGCAGTACGTGCACGACCTGGTGCGGGACACGGTGCGGGCCGCCCTGGTGGCGGCGCGTCCGGTGCCGCACTTCACTTCCGAGATCAGGGCGCAGCCCTCGGCGGCGTCGGCGCTCTCACCGGGAGCGCGGCCCCTCTCCGCGAACCAAATGCCCGCGAACGACGCGGCTGCGGGAGACTTCCGTCTGCACGCTCCGCCGCAGAACCAGAGCTTCCGCTTCGAGCCGGGCGCGGGTGTGGATGCCAACGCAGCCGTGCCCGCGGCGGCCCTTCCGGCGCAGGTCGCCGGTGCGGCCGGCAACGGATGCGCGGGAGCGATTGCCGCCGGCCTCGACGCGCGCGAAGTCCCGCCCATTTCCTCACTGCGGCCGCTGGGGCAGGTGCGCGATTCCTTCATCGTGGCGGTGGCCGGGGACGGCCTGTGGATCATTGATCAGCACGTGGCCCACGAGCGCGTGCTGTTCGAGCGCGTCCTCCGGCAGCGCGCCGCCGAAGGCGTGGAAGGGCAGCGCCTGCTGATGCCGCTGGTGGTCGAACTCACGCCGGCGCAGCAGGCGGTGTTCAGCGAACTGGCCGACGAGCTGCAGCGCAACGGCTTCGAGGCGGAGCCCTTCGGCGCGCGCACCATCGCGGTAAAGACGGCGCCCGCCGGAGTGGACGCTGCCGACGTAGAGCGCCTGCTGCACGAGCTCCTGGAACAGTTCCGGCGCGAGGAACAGGCCACGAACCTGGAGGCGGTGCAAACCCGCATCGCCGCGTCCATCGCCTGCCACGCTGCCATCAAGGTGAACACACCGCTGGAGGGAAACAAGATGGAATGGCTGGTGCGCGAACTGGCCCGCACCGAGTGTCCCATGACCTGCCCGCACGGACGCCCCGTGCTCCTGCGGTATTCTTTCGAGGAAATCCAGCGGGCGTTCAAACGCATTTGAAATCTTTTATTCCGAGCGCGGCGAGGAATCTCTTGGTACCTGAGGACGAGGACTCGGCAGACGCCGGACCGGATTCCCGACAGAATCGAGAGGGTCGAGGGGTTCGTCGCCTTCGGCTCGGGACGTAAGGACTCATGACCGAACAGGAACTCGAACTGGCGCGCCGCCGCAAGTGGCGCTGGGCGTCGCCGCCGGCGTCGGCGCAGGAAGCTCAGGAGTTTTTGGAGTCGGTGGGTCTTTGCCTGTTGCGCGCGCAGAAGGGCGCTCCGCCGTTGCCGGTGCTGGCGGAAGCGGCCGAGCCTTCCGATCCCGCTCTGCCGGCGCCGGAAGGTTTCACGCTCGCACTCCTGCGCCAGCGGCAGGCCTTCGAGGCCCGGGTGTTCGGGAACAACGTGCTGCTGCTGGCGGCGTCGGTGTTTCCCTACTTTTACGCGCTCACCGGCGATCGCAATCCGGAGCAGGAGTCGGGGGTGGTGGCGCGTGCCGGCAAATTATCGCGGCTGGCGGCCGACGTTTACGCCGCCCTCCGGAAACAGGGCGCTGCGACCAAACGCAGGCTGCGCGATGATCTGGGCGGCGAGCCATCGCCAACAGCGCTGGATCGGGCGCTGGGCGAGCTGTGGTCGCGCCTGCTGATTGCCCGTGTGGACTACACTCCCGCCCAAGGCGCCTCCTGGGACGCGCTCTACCGCTGGGCGCCGGAAGCGGTGAAGCAGGGCATCCGGCTGTCGGTGGCGGAATCGCTTTCCGGACTGGTCTCCCGCTACCTGGACGCCGTCATTGCCGCCGAGCAGAGAGAGGTGGAAGCCTTGTTCTCGCTATTCGTCCCCCGTTCGCGGGTGAAGGAAACCGTGAACGCGCTGATTGCGGCGCGCGAAGTCAGTTTCTGCACCGTGGGCCGGCGCACGCTGCTGGAGCTCACTCCGCAGCCTGCGGAATCTGCCCATCCCCGTATGCGGCGAGTGGCGGGAAGTATGAGGAAGGTGGCCCCATGAGCCAGTCGCCCAAGTCCGCAGGCCCGATCCCGCGCGTGCGGGACGGCGGGGCTGCGCGCGAAACTGCGCGCAAGCTGGTGATCGCCATTGATGGGCCCGCGGGCGCCGGCAAGAGCACCGTGGCTGCGCGTTTGGCGCGCAAGCTGGGCTACGTGAACATCGAGACCGGAGGCATGTATCGCGCCCTGGCGCTGAAGGCCATCGAGTGCGACGTCTCCTTCGACGATGCGGACGCTCTGCTGGCGCTGGCCCGCGACTCGCACATCGAGCTGGAACCGACGCACGACGGCAACCGCGTGGTTCTCGACGGGAGCAACGTCTCCGACCGCATCCGCGAAGAGGACGTAACCGAGGCGGCCAGCCGCGTGTCCGTGCACCCGCCGGTGCGCGCCTGGATGGTCGCCCGCCAAAGAGAACTGGGCGCCGGCGGAGGCGTGGTGATGGAGGGCCGCGACATCGGCACCCAGGTCTTCCCCGACGCCGATGTGAAGATCTTCCTGGATGCCGACCCGGGCGTGCGCGGAAGCCGCCGTGTCCGCCAGGAAGCTGCCGGGAGGCTGCGGTCGCAGGAGCAGATCGCCAAAGAACTCGAGCAGCGCGACCAGCGGGATCGCGGCCGGGCGACCTCTCCCCTGGCCCCTGCCTCCGACGCCGTGCGCATCGATTCCTCCGTACTCAGCATCGAGGAAGTGATGGAGCAGGTGGAGCGGCTGGTGGCGGAGAAGCTGGGCGCGGGCTGAGTGGCAGCGCCGGCGTTCCTTGGATTCCCTCTTGAACCGAATCGGGAAAGTGTGGCCTGCCCCGCAGCTTGGGACCACCCCTTCAGACAGGGATTCCGTTCCCCAACCTTCCCGTAGAGGCGTTGCTGGCAACGTCTAAGGAAAGAATGGGGTTGGCAGCGGCAAGCGCTTTGTTATACTACCTTGCACTTTTATCCCCCTTGCTTGGGTTCAGCTAAGGCGTTCGCGGATTCGAGGGTTGCCGTTGGGGCGCCTCCGCGAAGCGTAGGTGCCAGCCCCCCCTGCAATGTGAAATTTGTAGGCATAAAATTCGGTAGCGAGGACTGCGCGTGCCGCTTATAGAAGATCTAATCCTGGTCACCATCTGGTTGCTGGTCACTGTGATCGCCATCAACCTGGTGTTCCTGGCCTTCGTCTTCTATCGCCGCTGGTGGCGGGCCCGATACTATCGGGCGAAGGACGAGGCGCGCGAGCGCTATCGCCGCGCCATTACCGAATTTGTGGCCGGCGACGTGACTGCGGCCACCGCCGCCTCCAAGCTGGCCGAGGCCAAATTGCCGCCGGAGCGCGACGCCGTACAGGAACTGCTGCTGGATGCCATCACCTCGCAGAGCGCCGACCGCATCACCGAGTTGCTATACGCGCTGAAGTACGTGGAGGGTTGGGCGCACGCCGCTTTCGGCCGCAAGCGGACGCCGGAGCTGATGCGGCGTTCGCAAGCGCGCGAGCAAGTCCCCATTTCCACCGAGGTCGAGGAGAGCTGGAAAAACGTCTTCCGCCGGATGCGGTTGTTCTCCGTGCCCCGGGCTTTGGCGGTGGACCACCTGGGGAGCCTGGCCCCGGAAACCGCGCAGGTGTTCACCGCCGAGGCCCTGCATGATCCCTCCACGGAAGTGCGGCGGGTGGCGGTGTCGGCCATGGGCCGCAGCCGCAATCCGGCCGCCATCCCGCTGCTGCTGGAGGAGTTGCGCAAGTCGATCGACGAGGGCAACGACGTCTCCCTGCGCACCGCCAAGTCGGCGCTGGTGTGCTATCAGCTTTCCGACCTGCAATATTTTGTTCCCCACGTCACCCATCCCAATCCGCGCATGCGCTTCTTCGTGGTCGACACCCTGCGTGAGATCTGCAACCGGGCGGGGCGCAAGGGTTCACGCGCGGGCTCGGGAATTTCTTCGCGGGTGGGAAGCGGCATCAGCTCGGGCCTGGGCTCCGGGGTTACTCCGCCGGGCTCGGGGATCGGCTCCGCCGGGGGCACAGGTGTTTCCACCACCGGCCTGCTCACCCGCCGCGGCTTTCCCCCGGAGTTGTGCGAGGTGCTGCTGCAGCATTCGGTGAACGACAGCTTTGCCGACGTGCGCGCCCGGGCTGCGTCCCTGGTGGCTCACTTCCGCGACGCCCAGGCGGTGGAGGCGCTGCGCCGGCTGCTGGGCGATGAGAACGAGTTCGTGCGCCTGCACGCGGTGCGCATGTGCGCCGACCGCTACTACGGCGACCTGATTCCCGAGGTGCTGCGCTGCCTGTCTGACGGGCGCTGGCGGGTGCGCGAGGCCGCGGTGAAGACCCTGGGGGCCTTCGGCGTGGCCGGCCTGAGCGAGCTCTACAAGTATTTCGTTTCCACCGGCGAACGCTACGAGAGCGAGCAGATTGCGGAAGAGATCCAGCGCACCGGGCTGGTGGACAGCCTGATCACTGCGCTGGCCTCGGGTGGAGAAACCTCGCGCCTGGCGGAAGCGGTGTGCCGCAAGCTGACGGTGATGGGCAAGACTTCGCTGCTCACCAACGCGGTGGCGCAGCGCATCCCCACCGAGGCGCGGCTGCTGTTGATGGATTCTCTGATGGCCGCGCCCACGCCCCGCTACCTGGCCATCCTGGAGACCCTGGCGGAAACCGACGGCGGACCGGTGGGCCAGAAAGCGCGCGATTTGCAGCGCCAGGCCACGGGCCGAAGCGCCGCCATCCCTTCCACCCGGGGCGGCGGCAGCAGCGGCCCCAGCAGTAGCGGCAGCAGTAGTGGCGGCAGGACGCCTTCCTCGGGAGGCGGCGGCACCCCTTCATCCAGAGGCTGAGGACATGGAAAGCGAATTCTTATTGCGATTTCTGGACTACTGCAACACGGTCATCCTCACGTATTTCATCCTCACCAACCTGGGGTACACGGTGCTGATGGCGCTTTCTCTGTACACCGTGACCCAGCACTCCAAGTACGCCCAGCACCGCGGTTACGCCGACATTGCCGACTCTCCGGTCACCCCCCCGGTGGCGCTGATTGTGCCCGCGCACAACGAGGAGGCCGCCATCGTGGACACGGTGATGGCCCTGCTCGACCTCAACTACCCGGAAAAGGAAATCATCGTGGTGGACGACGGCTCCACCGACCGCACCGTCAACCTGCTGGTGGACAAGTTTCAACTGGTCCGCATGGACCTGATCTACCGCGAGCAGGTGCCGGCGCTGAAGCCTTTCGCCTTTTACCACAACCCCCGCCTGCCCGAGCTGCTGGTGATCTCCAAGGAGAACGGAGGCAAACCGGACGCGCTCAACGTGGGCATCAACATGGCGCGCAGCCCCTACTTCTGCACCGTGGACGCCGACTCCATCATCGAGCGCGACGCCCTGCTCCGCCTCATGGCGCCGGTGCTGCACTCCCACGTCAATACGGTGGTGAGCGGGGGTGTGGTGCGCATCGCCAACGGCTGCACCCTGCAGCAGGGCCGCATTGTGGAGATCGGCCTGCCCAAGAGCTGGCTGGAGATGTGCCAGGTGGTGGAATACATTCGCGCTTTCATGTTCGGCCGCCCGGCGTGGAACTTCCTGGGCGCCACCTTCATCGTCTCCGGCGCCTTCTGCCTGCTGCATCGGGAGACGGTGATGCTGGCCGGCGGCTTCAGCAGCGACACCGTCACCGAAGACATCGACATCATCGCCACCCTGCACCGCCATCTGCGGGAGAAGGGCTGGAAATACCAGATGGTGTTCACCAGCGACCCCATCTGCTGGACCGAGGCGCCCCACTCCATCTCCATGTTTGCGCGCCAGCGCCGCCGCTGGCAGCTCGGTCTGGTGCAAACCGTGATGAAGAACGACGACCTCATCTTCAACCGCAAGTACGGTTCGCTGGGCTTTCTCAGCATGCCCTTCCACGCCTACATCGAAGCCATGGGCTGCCTGATCGAGGCGTTCGGTTTCTGGCTCATCATGCCCATCTCCTTCGCCCTGGGGCTGGTTCCCTGGTGGCTCTTCTGGCTGTTCGTATTCGTGGCCGTTTTTTACGGCACCTTGCTGTCCATGGGCTCGGTGCTGCTGGAAGAGGCCACCTTGCGCCGCTATCCCCGGCTCAAGGATGTGCTCAAACTGATGGCATTCGCCGTCATCGAGAACGTGGGCTACCGCCAGTTGCTCTCCGTGTTCCGCGCCCAGGGCGTGATGAACTATTTTGCCGGGGTGCGCCGCTGGGAGAAGGTGGAGCACCGCGGCATCCGGGCGGGATATTCAGGGGCGTCTTCATGAAGCTCGCAAGACTCATCTTCAATCGCGTCATCCTGGGGATGGTGCTGTTCTTCGCCCTGGTGGCGCTGTGGGAGTTCAAGCTGAAGCCCCAGTACCGGCCCGCCTACGACGCCGGCTTGAACCATTACCGCAAAGGCGATTATCAGTCCGCGCTGGTGGAGTTTGACAAGGCCTACCGCATCGCCCCCAACAACGCCGACGTGGTCATCATGATGGGCTGGACCAACTTCAAACTCCGCCGTCTGTTTGAGGCCAAGGGACACTTTGATCGAGCCATCGCCATTGATCCCAAAGCGGAGGAGGCGCGCCTGGGCGCGAGCTTTGTCGCCCTGGAAACCGGTACCGGGGAACTCGATCCCGCCATTCTGGATACCGTTCTCAAGGAACGGGGCAGCGATCCCGACGTGCTCATCCTGGCCGCGGCTGCCCTGCAGAAACAGGGCCGCAACCTGGAAGCGGCGCATTACTACCGCGAGCTGCTCGCCGACCCCAGCTACGGAAAAGCGTCGCAGTCGGCGCTGGATGAGATCTTCGGCCTGCAGGGCTTCGACGATCCCGTGCCCCAGGGACTGGCCGGTTTGTTCAGACCCGCACAGCTTCAGTACCGCCACCGCACTTCCGGCACCGACCTGGAGTCCCGCGATAAAGGCGGCTGGGCCCGGTTCTTCGTGCAGGGAGTGAACCTGGCTCCAGCCGCGCCCGGCTTCGTTCCCGGCGTTCCTCCGGTGCAGGGAGATTTGTACGTTTCCTGGCTGCGGCAGGCCTCCGATCTCAACGCCAACGTGGTACGCGCCTACAACTTGCTGCCTCCCGCCTTCTACCGCGCCTACCGGCATCATCTCCGGGGCGGCGGCAAGCTGAAGCTCTACCAGCAGATCTGGGTGGGCGATCCGCCCAGCCAGGACCTGTTCGATCCGGCTTTCAAGGAGGCGGTGCGCGCCGACATCCGCCACGTGGTGGATGCCATGCACGGCCGTGGCGACGTTCCCCCCAAGCCCGGACGCACGGGCGGCATCTACGAGCATGACTTTTCCGCCGATGTGGCCGGTTTTCTGCTGGGCCGCGAACTCGAGCCCGAAGTGGTCAGCCAGACCAACCTGCTCAACGCCGGCAAGACCAGCTACACCGGCAAATACGTTTCCGCCGGCAACGCCTCCGCCACCGAGGTGTGGTTTGCGGAGATGCTCGACTATCTGGCGTCCTACGAAACCGACACCTACAACTGGCAGCATCCCGTGGCCATCGTCAACTGGCCGTCGCTGGACGGGCTGGTGCATCCCACCGCCGCCAGCGGCATCGCCACCCTGGATGAGTCCCACTTCAAGACCGGCGAATCGCTCAAAGCCGGGATCTTCGCCGCCTATCACGTCTACCCCGATTTCCCCGACTTCATGACCACCGAGGCCAAGTACCTCAACGCTCGCGATGCCGAGGGCCCCAACAACTTCACCGGCTATCTGCGCGACCTGCGCGCACGCCTGCCCTGGCCCCTGGTGGTGGCCGAATACGGAGTGGCGAACTCCCTTGGCATCGGCCGCTTCCATCCTCAAGGCTGGAATCTGGGAGGACACGACGAAGAGCAACAGGCTGCGCTGCTCTCCCGCCTGACGCGGGGCGTCCGCGAGACCGGTTGCGCCGGCGGCCTGGTCTATGCGCTGTCGGACGAGTGGTACAAGGCCAGTTGGCCGAACGCCGATCTGCAGAGCCCTTTCGAACGCGGAGCGCTCTGGCTCAGTGAAATGGAGCCCCGCAAGCACTATGGCCTGGCGGGGTATCGCACCAGCAAGTGGAAGCTGTTCGCCGGCGACGCAAATGCCTGGCAGGCGGAGACCCGTCTCTACTCCGGGAGCCCATCCGCAGGGGAGGGAATGCCCCGTCCCGAAAGCGTGCAGGCGGCGGCCGACGAAGCCTATCTCTACCTGCGCCTGAACGTTTCCTGCCTGGACTGCCCCGGGCCCGGGCGGCGAGCGGACGGCAAGCCCGATTTCGACCAGTTCGCCTTCGCCTTCGCCTTGAACACCTTGCCCAAAGTGGCCGGCGCCAGGCAGCTTCCCATGGGAAACGTTACCCTGGATTCCGGCGCCAACTTCGTGCTCTACCTGGGAGAGCCGGCGAACTCCCGGCTGCTAGTGGCTCAGAACTACGTCCCCTATGAGAAGTCGGCCAACCCCGCCCCCAACGAGCCTCTCCTGACCCTGCGACGGGGGCAGTCAGCGGCTCTGGTGGCCCAGGCCCCCTTCGTCGAGTTTTCTGTCCCCATGGCCCGTGGCCGCGCCGATGATTTCCGCACCGTCCAGGCGCGCGACCGCTATGCCTGGAGCGAGTTGCGCTTCGGCGCCGGCACCCCTGGATCCACTGGCTTCGACCCGCTGGCAGAGTGGTACGCTGACCTTCCCCGCAAGGCAGTTTTCGTGCGCATCGCCTGGAGCAAGCTGCTGATGACGGATCCCTCCAGCCACCAGGCTTTCGCCGGAACCGACGAGGCTGCGAATCTGAAGGCCATGCCCACGGCGGGCATCGAGGTGTCGCTCTTGGTGCTGAAGCCGGCCTCTCCCGGAGGTGCACCTCAAACGGCAACGGTAGTAGCTTCCTTTCCTGCCCTGAACGGAGGAAAATTGAGTGCGCCGGCCCGCTTTTCCTGGCCGGCATGGGAAACGGTGAAACCCGAACCCTTTTTCAAGAAGGCTTACTATGCGATCCAAAAAGAGTACAAGGAATCCTCGCAACCTGCGGCGCGGCCGGTGGCTGGCGGTGCTGGCTCTGGCCAGCCTGCTGGCCGGGACCGCGTGGGCGCAGGCCGCTAAGCGGGCTCCGGCCCGGTCCAACCTGCGTCGCGCCGATGCGCTGGCCGCGGCTGGCAAGTGGACCCAGGCCTGCCCGATTTACCAACGCGCCCTGTCTGCGGACCTGAGCGACAGCAGTTATCAGCGCTCCCGCAACCTGGCAAGCTGCTTCCTCAAGTCCAAGCCGGCGGACCTGAGCCAGGCAGCGGAGTGGCTGGAGAAGGCGGTTCAGCTTCAGCCCAAGTCCAAAGAGACGCGCCTGCTCCTGGCCGAGACCTTGGTCCGTGCCGGGCAGCCGGAGCGCGCCCTGGAGCACTACGAGGCGCTGTTCCAGGCGGATCCTTCGAGCCCGAAGTACGTAGCAGGCCTGGCCAGCGTCCATCAGCGCGCCGGGAACCTGACGGAAGCCGCGAAGGTGCTGAATTGGTATCTGGCTGCCCGTCCCACCGACGCTGACATGCGGATGGAACTGGGAAGCGTGCTGGTTGCGGCCAAGGACTATGCCGCCGCCGCCGTCCAATACGAACAGGTGCTGGCCGCCAAGCCCGCCAACAATACGGCGCTGCTGGCGCTTGCCAAAGTGACCTCCTGGCAGGGCAACTTCAACGGAGCGCTGGAAATTTATGACCGGCTGCTGGCACGCAGCCCCAAGCATTACGATGCCCAGACCGGCAAGGCTTTCGCTCTGCTATGGTCGGGCCGCAAGGACGAAGCCCGGGTCATGCTGGAAGCGCTGCACCAGCGCAATCCTTCCGACAAGGATGTGGCGGCGGCGCTGAAGTCGCTCGACGAGCGCGCCGAAGCCGCGGCCCTGGCTGCCTCCAGGCCGCCGAGGCCGGCCGCGGAACCCAAACCCGCGCCCCCGGCCAAGCCCGAGGATCCCCTCAGGGCACAGATGAAAGAAGCCGGATCCCAAGCCAGTGCCGGCAACTATTCCCGGGCCACCGAGATTTACCGCGAAGTGCTGGCCGTAGATCCGGAACGCACGGACGCCCGTCTGCAAATGGCGCGCGTGCTCTCCTTCTCCAGAAAATATGAAGAATCGGTGGCCGAATACGAACAGGTGCTGAAAGCCACGCCCGGGAACACCCCGGCGCGCTGGGAACGGGCGCGCATCCTCTCCTGGATGCGCCGCTTCGACGAATCCATTACCGAGTACGCGCAGGTGATCAGCGAGGCCGAAGCCGCTTTGCGGGCGGGCGCCGCCAAGCCCCCCATCTCGCTGCCCACCGCCCGTCTGGAGTATGCCCGGGTGCTCTCCTGGGCCCGCCACTACGACCAGGCCCTGGTCCAGCTCAACCTGCTGTTGCCGGAGGGCCAGCAGCCGCAGCCCAACGATGTCTCCGCCCTGGTGGAGAAGGCCCGGGTTCTGGCCTGGCAGCGCCGCTACAACGATGCGCTCGCCACCTATGAGCAGGCGCTGGCGCTCGACCCACCCGACTTCGATGCGCGCATGGGCAAGGCTCAGGTGCTGTACTGGTCGGGACGCTCCGGCCAGGCCGGCGACCTGCTGCGTCCGCTGCTGCAGGAGCAGCCCGACAATTCCGACGCAACTTTCATGATGGCCTCCATTGAGCGCGGCCGGGGTCACAACGGGCGCGCCCTCGATCTCCTGGACAAGATCCAGGGCCGTTCCGACGCCGACGCTCTGCGCACCACCATCCGCGAGGACCTGCGTCCCATCCTGCGCCTGCGCTATGGCTACGGCAATGAGCGCGATGACGACCCCGCCTTCACCGATTCCACCCTGCGCTCCCACCGCTACACCGCGGCGCTGGAGTTCAGTCCCCATCCCGACGTGCGCGTGACGGTGAGCAACACGGTGACCGATGCCCGGGGCAGCAGCCCCTTGCTGAATGCCCGCTTTGGCCAGCAGGGCCTGGCCACCGAGACCCGCGCCAGCATTGCCTTCAAGCCCGCTCGCTGGCTGCGTTTGACGCTGGGTGCGGGCGGAGGCTCCAGCGGCGGCGGCTTTGCTTGCCTCTCCCCGTTCGTTTTTGGCGTTTGCCCCGCTGCGCTCGAGCAGCAGGAGCGGCGCTACCACTTCCTTTACGAACTGCGGCCGGTCATCACTCATCGCGGTCTGCGGCTCTCCGCTTCCTTTACTCGCGACCTGGCCGACTACACCCCGCTCTCCGTGCACGACAACGTGGTGCTCCGCCGGGAAGGATTCAGCGGCTCCTACGAATTCTGGCGCCGCCGCCTGCGCATGGGTGCGGGCTACGCGCACGGCAACTATTCCATTGACCAGCCGCTTTCCTGCTCCACCCTTTGCCTGCCCGCGGCTGCGCTCGACGTCAGTTCCAACAACGGCGAAATTTTCCTGACCGGAAAGCTCTACGACGGCGAGCGGCTGACCATTGAGCTTGGTTCGCGCTACGAGGTTTACGGTTTTGAACGCTCCGACCTGGTAGCCCTGGACAACACCGTGGGAACCGGGGGATTCTTCACGCCGCGCGTCTACCAGAAGTGGGGCGGTACGGTGGCCTTCGCGGTCAGGCCCCATCCCAAGGTGGCATGGAATGTGGAGAGCTTTATCGGACAGCGGCGTTTCTACACCCTGGCGCTGGCCCAGCCCTCGGAGGCCTTCTCGCTCGCCGGTAGCGTGCGCACCGATCTGAGGGTCAATCTGGGGCGCTGGGAAACGGCCGTGGGTTACAGCTTCTCGGCCACCGAATCGCCCGGCTTCCTGCGCCTCTCCCCGGTGGTGGGGATCGGCGAATACACCACCCACTACGTCTTCGCGGAAGTGCTGATTCGCTTCTAGGGCGGCTTACGATCCCGGTGGATTTCCCCCGGCGGCGCTCTTCTCCGCCTCCAGGCGCACCAAGTCTTCGTAGACCGTCTTGACCCGCTTGTCGGTGCGGAAGCCGTGCACATAGACCTTCGTCTGTCGCGTGCGCAGGTAGTCCCGGATCCTCTGATACTGGGCCGGGGTGGCCTTTTCCAGCTCCAGGGAGAAGTGCTTGAAGGCGAAACCGTTGGCCTTCGTCCACTGTTTCTCTCGCTCGATCCAGGGCACGTCGTCAGCGTTCTTAAGGTCCATGAGCGATACCATCTCGCTGATGCCGTCTTTCTTGAGTAGCTTGATCTCGTCTTCCGTGGGATAGGGGCCGAGCACATACAGGTTTCCCACGCGCAGCAGCTCCCCGCGATCCAGGCGATCCCGGACGGCCAGCTCCACGGGGCGAATTCCGTTGCCTCCCAGTTTCTTGTTCAAGGCCCACGTCCAGTTGGCGTTCAGCATGCCCAACACATACACCTTGTAGGACCGCACGCGAACATGGTCGGCGATCTTCTGGATCTCGGCCGGGTCGGGATGGGTGGGATCCAGCGGCATTTCGGTGAGCACCAGCCCTTCCTTGCGGGTGATTTCGCGCAGCTTTGCGATCCACAACATGTCCTCGGAGTTCGCCGGGTTCAGCACCGAAACCACTTCCTTTATCCCATGGCGCTGGACTGCGGTAACCCACTCGGAGTCGGTGGGAAACGGCCCCAGAACGATGCGCCGGTTGTCGTGGGTCAACAGGAAGCCGCGCTCCAGCTTGACCGGAAGCAGCGCGTCCACCGGCTGTCCTTCGGCCGGACGTACGTTCGCGGCTAGCTGACGCACCAGGTTGGTGCGGTGCTGGCCCAGGTAGCAGTGCACGTAGTAGCGCTTTTTGGGCTGGCTGATCAGGGCGCTGATGCCCGCCTTGGCGTCCTGGTTGTCGGAAATCCAGGGCAACATGGGGAAGGAACGGACATCGATCCCGGCCAGCTTGCCGTTGTCCAACTCCTCGTTCAGTAGCACCCGTTCGAAGGGCAGGCTGGGGTGCAGCAGCGTGATCACCCCGTCGTAGCCGTCGCGCTTGAGGTCCTGCAGGTCTTTCAACTCGGGATAGGGGCCGTACACCAGGTTGGCAATCTCCACCGGCTTGGCCCGCCGCGCGGCGATTACCGCCGCGCCCGTGTTGAGAAAGACGGCGAACATCACCACCCCGGCCAGCGCGCTGCTTGCGGCCGCTATGTAGGCTGCCCGGGGGCGGTTGCGGGGCGCAAGCGTCAGCCGAAAATATAGGACGCTGACCAGCAGCGCGAAAGCACACCAGCCGTAGACGAACACCGAAAGCGTGCTGTCAATCTGCTCCTGCGACGTACCCGCCGCGGCCAGGCGATTGGCGTAGGGGACCAGGACGTAAAGCAGGAATGCGCTGCCTCCGGCAAAGCCGAAGGTGCCGAAAAACACCAGCCACAGCAGCCAGTTCTTCCAACTCTTCATAGGGTAAGCGGGAGAGTAATTAACAGTATCGCATTTTCCGGCGCTTCCGGCCCGTCTCCGGGCGTAGAGGGGCGGCTCCACGGGTTAACCAGGCGGGTAACACGGAAGGCGGCTGCGGCGGGACGCGGGATGAGCTGGCCGCGGCCCGACCCCCCACCTTGGTGCGAGTGCTGGGTTACCAGCGGAATCTTTACAGGTTACCCGGTGGTACATGACCATTGGTGCAGGTGAAGCGCCCGGAGTGGGCGCCCAGGAGAGTCTCCGAAAATGAAACGTAAGACACAGGTTTCCCTGTTGGTGGTGCTGGCACTAGCGGTGCTGGCCGGGACAGCAGTTGCGGGCAGTATCCTGCGCCAGAAGGCTGAGCTGGCGGACGTTTGCGCTAATTGCCAGACCAACACCGCAGGCTCCTACAGCGTCCTTCCCGACTTTGCCACGGGCTACCAGGACGGCGCTGGCGTGAAGTCCCAGATCCTCAACCACAACGCGGTCTACACCCTGGACACGCTGGACACGCTGGTGAACGGCCACGTGGGTTCGGGAGCGCGCTTCGTCGAGATGCATTTCTACTCCCCGGTGGAAGGCCAATTCCCGGGCCATGCCCTGCCCGCCTGTTGGGGGGGCAACTATGACCAGAACCAGGCGGTGAACTGGTCGGTGTTCTCAGACAACTCGCTGCCTTTCACCAAGATGGTGGTGGGGCAGTCGTACAAGGGCCGGGCGCGCATGGACTTCAACGTCCGCAACCAGTCCTGCGACCGCGAAATCTACCGCTATTACCTGGTCTGGTCCAGCGTCTGCATCACGCGCACCGGCGCAGCCAGTTGGGACGCGACCTCCGGCGCCTGCGGTGCGATGGCCAACTACGGCGAAGCCAACCTGCGCGGGCAGGGTGGGCAGAAGAGAGAGACCATCAACTATGGCGATTGGCGCCTGCCCTTCCAGCTCCGGCTGTCGCCTCCGACGGTTCCGTAAAGCCGAAGCCAAGGTTCTTCCCGAGCAGTGCTGAAGGAAAACGGGCGACCCCGCATTTGGGGTCGCCCGTTGTTTTTTGAGTACCAAGTTGCGAGTACTGAGTTGCGGGTTGTTAACTCGGTACTCGGTACTCGCAACTCGGTACTCGCGTTCAGTCCGCCTTGCGGATCTCAATATGCGAGCGGTCGGCGCTGAGCCGGATGTGCGAGCCGCCGCTGCCCACCTTGCCGCTGGCCTTGGCGTTGCGGCTCTGGCGCTCGATGCGCAACTCGTCGAAGTCGGACTCGATCTCGCCGCGCTCCGCCGTGGCATCCAGCAGGAAGTCCGCTCGCGAGGGCAGCTCCAGCCGGATGGAGCCGCGGTCGTTGGTGATCTCGATGTTGCCCAGGGGCAGCTTGCCGGGACGCAGGTGCACTTCCCCGTTCTTGTTCTCCACCCGCACATCGCCGCTCACGTCTTCCAGGCGAACGTTGTAGGAGCGAGTAAGCACCTTCACCGGACCTGCGGCGTGCATGGCATGAAGATCGTCCCCTTCAAACATCACTTCGCCCTCCAGGGCAGCGGTTTCCACGTTGGTGCGGAGGGACTTGAACTGCAGGCCCTTGGCCACCTTGGCGAAGCGCACCGGCCCGTCGTATTCGCCCTGCAGCACCGCGCGGCCGCCAATGTCTTCCATCACCGTCTCGTCGCCTCGCCCTTCGGCGGTCACGTCGCCGGTCACGTGCGTGGCCCGCAGGTCGCCGCGGCTCAGGTGGATGGTGGCACTGCCGTTCACGTCTTCCACGGTCACATCGCCGCGCGCGGTATGCACCTTTACCGCGCCCTCACGTCCGGTCACGCGGATGTCGCCGCGCCCCGTCATCAAGTCCACCGCCGCCTTGCGCGGTATCTGGATCTCCATGTTCATGGCCCCGGCGCGCGTATTGGCGCTGATGGTGACCACGTTGCCGGCCACCGAGATGTTGGGCTTCATGCCCGCCGCGTCGCTTTCCGCACGGGTCTGCGATTCCGCCACCACCACCTTGTTGATCAGCACGCGTAGCTGGTCGTCGGCTCCCGCCACCACCTGGATGTCGCCCCGGTCGGAGGCCACGCGCAGACTCCCGCCTGCGGGGAACGCCTGTTCCATGGTTTCCGTGAAGTAGTGCTTGCGGCCGAAGATGCCGCCGAAGATCTCCTCGTCGTCGCCGTCGATTACAATTCCGGGGGGCAGATCAGGCCAAACCCGGGTGATCCCGGTGATGGAGCTGCCGATGAGAATGAGCATCACGATGCCGAACACCCCCCCAAAGCCGATGCCCGGGACCGTATACCCGCCCTGCTTGGCCTGGTAGTACTCCCACACCTTGTGCAGTCCCCAGATGATGAGCAGCAGCGGCCACCAGTTGGCGAACCACAGGCCGATGGCGCGCACGCTGAGGGCGCCAAAGTTCGCCAGCAGGAACACCACTCCCACCAGCACCAGCACCAGCGGGCCGGCGAAGGAGCGGCGAGGCGCGGCCGCGGGCGTTGCTTGGGGCGTGACTTGCGTGACTTCAGACATTGGACACCTGCGAACTGGGATTAGAGGAACTCGAAGCCGGAGCCGAAGGCGCCGGAGGCGGGGTGGGCGGTTGCACACCAGGGTTCTGGTGTCCGGTTCGTGACGAGGACGGCCGCAACAGCATCAGCCCGCCCATCACGATCAGGATCACGGGCCACAAGTCCCCGAAATCGAAACGGGTGTAGTTGGCGATGAGAAACAGCGTTCCTATGGTCACCATCATCACCGGTCCGGTCAGGCCGGAGCGCCGGCAGCACGAACAGCCGCACGCCGAGTTGTACTTGTAATCCTGCATTTCCTCTGTGCCTCCTGAAGAACTCTTACGACTTCCAAAAACCTCGACGCTGGAACATGCGGATGCCGATGAAGATCAGAACCAGCGGCCACAGCTTGCCGATAGACCCGAAGTGCAGGATGCCCATGTTGCGCAGCAGAAAGGCCACGCCCAGCAGAATCAGCACTGCGGCTCCGATGGGGACCTCCGCCAGTTTGCCGCCTGGCGACCAAAGGCCCTGGCTCAAGCCCAGTACATCGTCCGGCGCGGGTTGGCCCAATTGCTTGGCCCGCGCGGTGCGGTACGCGTCTATCACCTGGTAGGCCACGAACGCCAGAATAATCAGGCCATGAGCTGCGCCGGTCAAAGCAGACTCGTCGTGCTCGACCACGATCAGCATGGCAAAGACCACAACGTGAACGAAGGCCTTGGTGAATTGTCCGTTGTAGGCCGCGCCCACACCCGGAATCATTCCCAGGAAGGCGGCGGCGGTGGGGTTGGGCCCGGCGCCGAGGGCCGCACTGGGAGAAGCCGGAGCGCCCGGGAGCGCGTGCTGCAAGCCCGAGACGATGCAGTCCTCGCAGTAGGTCACGCCGCGAACGTCGCGCTTGCACTCTTCACACAACGCCTTGCCGCAGGTGCGGCAATAGGCCGCTGCCGCGGCCTGAGTATGGACGGCACAGTTCATGCCTGGCTCCTGCTGGCTTCCTGGTTGGGATTGGGATGGTCGGGCCCGTTGAAATTCCGCGCCAGGACTGCGGGCAGGCCATCCTGGCTATAGCGTTCTTCCTGGGTCTTCGGCGTCCCGGTGGTGTTGGGGTCGTCCTCTTCGGAGGCCGGCTCTTGCTGCGGAGTTGCCTTCTCGCCCGCAGGAGTCTCCGCCGGCTGGCTGGTGGCGTTGCGGATCTCGCGCACCCGGGCTTCCAGCTCGCGCACCAGGCGCAGGTTGTCGTAATAGCGCTGGATGCGGGCCGAGGTTTCGTAGTACTGCTCGGTCGCGCTGCGCTCCAGGTTGCTGGGGTGGAAATCGGCCAGGCGCACTTCCCGCAGGTTCACCCCGGCCGCGTTCAGCAGCAGGGAAACCGAGAAGAAGGCCATGCCGAAGGACATGGCAAAGCGCGGCTGGAAAACCATCCCCAGCCCGGGCACGCCCAGGGATTCGGTCCAGCGGCGGACCCGGCTTCCCCAGCCCTCGCGGGCCGCGGACTCCGACTCAGCACCCAAGCCGGTGGTGGCCAGCAGGATGTTGCGCACCATGTACGCAGGGGGCTCGGCCTCTTCCAACGACCGCAGCCACTCCCGGCCGGTCAAGGCCTCAGCGAACAGGGGGCCGCACTTAGTGCAGGCCTGGGCGTGGGCCCGGAACTGGTTCATTCCGGGTTCGCTCAGGACGCCGTCCACGGCCTCGGCCAAAAGGGCCTCGAACTCCGTGCAGGGCATGCCGCCTTGGATAGGGTCTGCCATCAGTTCACCTGTTTATGAGTACGCTGTAACAGGCGGGCTAGTTCCGTCCGCCCGCGGTTGATTCGGGACTTTACCGTCCCCTCCGGGACCTTCAGGACCTGGGCAATCTCACGGTAGTCCATGTCCTGTATGTCCCGCAATATAACCGCTTCCCGCAGATCTGGGGAAAGCTTTTGCAGGGCCTGGTGCACCATTTCCTGGGCTTCCCGGGCCTCCACCCCCCGGTCGGGAGGCCGGCGAGGATCCTGCAGCTTGTCCCCCAGTGTGGGGCCCTCCTCCTCGGCGCTCTGGGGTGCGTCCAGGGAGTCGGTGAGCCGGTCCTGGCGGGAGCGGCGGAAGTGGTCTACCAGCAGGTTGCGGGCCAGGGTGTTCATCCAGGTAGTCAGCGAGCCGCGCTCCACATCGTAGGACTCCAGGCTGCGGTACATCTTGATGAAGACATCCTGGGTGAGGTCTTCGGCGTCTGAACTGGAGCCGCAGAAGCGGTAGCACAGGTTATAGACCCGGCGGTGATAGCTGCGGACGAACGACTCCCAGGCCTCGGCGTCTCCGGCCACACAGCGCCGGACCAGGGAAGCTACGGCTTGGGCGTCGTCCACCAGGCACTCCAGGGACTCCGGGATTCCTATGCCTCCCAGAAATACGAGGACCAGGCCCCCAAAGTTCGTGCAAGGTCAGGGAATTGGACCATTGTAGCAGCCGCGGTTTCTGCCGAGCTGGCCCGGCCGAACGCGGTCGGGCTACAAAAATGCTTCCTACTCCGAGGTGAAGAAGTCCACGGCCACCGGGTTCTCAAACATGGAGTAATCGCGGGTCACCACGGTGAGGCCGCTCTCGGTGACGAAGTAGCGCTGCTTATCGGCTTCCGGGTCGTAGCCGATTTCGGTGCCTTCGGGGATGTGCACGTCGCGGTCCAGAATGGCCCGCCGGATCTTGCAGCGCCGCCCGATGTCCACGTGGGAGAAAATGATGCTGTCTTCCACCTCGGTGTAGGAGTTCACCCGCACGTCCGGGGAAACGATGCAGCGGCGCACGCTGCCGCCGGACAGAATTGAGCCCATGGAAACGATGGAGTCCACTGCGGTGCCCATGCGTCCCACTTCCCCGAACACGAACTTGGCCGGCGGATACTGCCGTTGATGAGTGCGGATGGGCCAGGCCTTGTCGTAAAGGTTGAACACCGGCGACACCGACACCGTGTCCATGTTGGCTTCAAAGTAGGCTTCCAGCGTTCCCACGTCGCGCCAGTAGAACGCTTCCTTCTTGTTTTCGTCCACGAAATTGTGGGAGAAGATGCGGTACTCGCCGGCCATGCGCGGCAGAATGTCGTGCCCGAAGTCGTGGCTGGAGTTGGGGTCCTCGGCGTCCTTGAGCAGCACCGGCAAAAGCACGTCGGTGTTGAACAGATACACCCCCATGTTGCAACTGATCTTCTCCGGATCATAAGGGGAGCGCAGGCTGGTCTGCGCGGGCTTCTCCACGAAGCCGCGGATGCGGCCGTCCTTTTCCACGTCGGCCACCCCGAAGCGCGAGCACTCGCTGGGATCCAGGTCCAGCGTGGCCAGAGTCACGTCCGCCCCGGCTTCGCAGTGGTGCTCCAGCATGCGCTCGTAGTTCATCTTGTAGATGTGGTCGCCGGAAAGGATGAGCACATACTTGGGTTGCTCGGAGCCGATGGAGTAGAGGTTCTGATACACCGCGTCGGCCGTCCCCAGGTACCAGTTCTCGCTCACCCGCTTCATGGGCGGCAGAATCTCAATGAACTCCCCCAGCGTGCGCGAGAACACCGACCAGGCCTCGCTGATGTGCCGGTTCAGCGAGAGCGCCTTGTACTGGGTGAGGATGTAAATCCGGCGGACGTTGGAGTTCACGCAGTTGGAGAGCGTGATGTCAATGATGCGGTAGATGCCGGCAAAGGTCACCGCCGGTTTGGCGCGATCGCGGGTGAGCGGATACAGGCGTTCGCCCGCCCCGCCCGCCAACAGCACCGCCAGTGTGTCCTTCATCAGCATGAAAAGGGACCTTGTAGCGCGACCGCCCTCGGCCGCGAAGGATCCGCGCCCCGCAATTGGCTGATTTTCCCCCGCGCGCGGGAACTCGATGGTAGCACAGCAAAGCTCACCACCAGCCGTGTGGCGCCGGGCCTTTGACCCGGCGAGCCGTTGTAGAATGCCCTCGTGGACGGCGTCGGCCGAGTCATCGCACACCTCGCAGGAAGCCGCGGACGCCTGCTCGCCGCCGCCTTCGACGCGAGCGTAGGCTTCGCGCGCTCGGCAGCACGCGGCCTGCACGGCCTGTGGCTCGAGATCACAGGCTTCTTCTTCCTGGTCTTTGCTGCCCTGGGTGCGGTGGCGCTGTGGCGGGAGTCTCAGGCGCCCGATGGCAACTCCACGCGCCTTCTCTTGATCGCGGCGTTCACCCTCATGTTCGCCTGGTTCGGCGTCACTTCCTTCCGCCGCGCCCGGCAGAGGCACTAGCCATGGCCTCGAAGACCCAGCCGCGTCAGCCGGCCAACAAAGACGCTCCTCCGCGCGACGCTCCGGTCAAGAACCTCTACACGCCCGCCGACCTCGACAACTGGGACTATGACCGCGACGTGGGCTATCCAGGCGATTTTCCCTACACCCGCGGCGTACAGCCCACCATGTACCGCGGACGCCCGTGGACCATGCGTCAGTACGCCGGCATGGGCGACGCCGAGGAGTCCAACCGCCGCTACAAATACCTGCTGGCCCACGGCACCACCGGACTTTCCGTCGCCTTCGATCTGCCCACGCAGATGGGCATGGACTCCGACCACTCGCTGGCCGCGGGCGAAGTGGGCAAGGTGGGCGTGGCCATTGATTCCATCGAGGACATGCAGCGCCTGTTCGAGGGCATCGATCTCACGAAAATCTCCACCTCCATGACCATCAACGCCACCGCTTCCATCCTGCTGGCGCTCTATGTGGCCGTGGCCCGGCGAGCCGGCGCTGAGGTCCGCCAGCTCTCGGGCACGGTGCAGAACGACATCCTCAAGGAATACATTGCGCGCGGCACCTACATTTATCCGGTCGGGCAGGCGCTGCGCATCATCACCGACATGTTTGCCTGGGCCCACCGCGAGCTGCCCGAGTGGAACACCATCTCCATCTCCGGCTACCACATGCGCGAGGCGGGCTCCACCGCGGTGCAGGAAGTGGCCTTCACTCTGGCCAACGGCATCACCTACGTGGACGCCGCCCGGCGCGCCGGCCTCGACGTGGAGCAGTTCGCGCCCCGCATTTCCTTCTTCTTCAACTCCCACAATAACCTGCTCGAGGAAGTGGCCAAGTTCCGCGCCGCGCGGCGCATGTGGGCGCGCATCATGCAGGAAAAGTTCGGCGCCCGGAATCCGCGCGCGCTCATGCTGCGCTTCCACACCCAGACCGCGGGCTCCACGCTCACCGCCCAGCAGCCCGAGGTCAACATCGTTCGCACCACGCTGCAGGCGGTGGCCGCGGTGCTGGGCGGCACCCAGTCGCTGCACACCAACTCCTTCGACGAAGCCCTCGGCCTGCCCACCGAGAACGCGGCCCGCATCGCCCTGCGCACCCAGCAGATCATCGCTTACGAGTCGGGCGTTCCCAACACCGTAGATCCGCTGGCCGGCTCCTACTACATCGAGGCGCTGACCAATCAGATGGAAGACGGCGCCTGCGCCTATCTGGAGAAGATCGAGGCGCTGGGCGGCATGCTGAAGGCCATCGAGCGTGGCTTTGTGCAGCAGGAAATCCAGAACGCCGCCTACGAATACCAGCAGGCCGTGGACCGCCAGCAGGCCATCGTAGTGGGCGTGAACCGCTTTACCCTGGAGGAAGAAAAGTCCGTCCCCATCCAGCGCGTGGACGACGCCCTGGAGCGCCAGCAAGTGGATCGCGTCCGCGCCCTGCGCGCCCGCCGCGATGCCGCGAAATGGCAGGCGGCGCTGGCCGCCGTGGAAGACGCCGCGCGCTCCGGCTCGAACCTCATGCCACAAATCCTGGACGCGGTCGAAGCCAACGCCACCGTGGGCGAGATTTCCGACGCCCTGCGGCGCGTGTTCGGTGAGTACAAAGAGACGGTGGTGATCTAACGTAGCCCGGCCGCCCCCGGCCGGGCCCTTCGTGCAACCTTCGTGCCCTTCGTGGTGAGCCTTTCCTGCGGTGCAACTACACCTTCTTCCTCATTACCGGCCTTGTTTCCGACCGCCGCGCCACTTCCTTGAACCCTGCGCGCAGAAACGTTTTCGGCACGCCCGTCCACATGAATGTGCCGGGCAGCTTGCCGTGCGGCGGATCCACGGGATAGCCTTCGACCATGCGGGCGCCTTTCTTGCGCGCCAGTTCCACCGCCGCCTTGAGCAGCGGCACCGTGATCCCCGTCCTCCGGTGCTGCCGCGCAATGAAGAAACAGGACACCGACCAAACTGGTTCCGCGTCCACAGGGCTCAACACCCGCGAGCGCGAGAGGAACGCAAACTCCTCGCGGGGCCCAATGCTGCACCAGCCCGCAGGCTTGCCGTCCACGTAGGCCAGCACGCCGGGCGCGTCGCCCGACTGCACTCGCCTGCGCAGCGTCCTGCGGTTGCCCGCGCCCTTACGCGCCTGATACTGGGCGTACGGCAGTCGCCAGGCCATGCACCAGCAGCCGGCACACGCTCCGCGCGGGCCAAACAGAGCGACGGCGTCGTTCCAACGCGCGGGAGTTAAAGGATGGAAGCTGAGCCTGGGTTTGCGAGGCACGCTAGGATTCTTCTCTGACCACTAACCACTAGCCACTGACCACTGCTCTTCAGTACTGCGCCTGGAAGTCACAAGCTTCGCGGCAGTCCAGGCAGTAGTACATGCCGTCCTGGCACAGGCGGACCTGGTGCGCTCCCTGGCAGAGATTGCAGTAGCGCTCGCACTTGCAATTGGCCTCTTCCTGATCACACAGCATGCAGACGAATTTGTCGGCCATAAGAGGAGACTCTAGCGCGTTTTTTGCTCCAGGGGAAGGGTGAGGTCTTGACAAGCCGTTGTATATTTGTTCTTATGAACGCCCGAATTTGCCCACAGTGCCACAGCCTGGATGTTCACAGGTCGCGCCGTCGGGGATTCGTGGAACGCTTCCTGCTGGCGCTCATCTTCCTGCGGCCCCTCCGTTGCGAAAAATGCAAGGCGCGCTATTACGGATACGTCTACAGCACGCCCCTGCGCGTGGAGCGCCCCCTCCCCAAGCCGGAGGTGTCGGCTGCCAGGGGCGACGCCGGGGAAAGCGCTCAGGAACCGTGCGAGGAAAGCGCTGTCCTCGCGCAGCGTTGACCGCCTGAAAAAGCGCGTGCTAACGTAGCTGGTTCTTCGCCTCCATCCCAACACCGGCAGAGAGCAGGGAGTCGTACTTGTCCGCCACCGCTGAGGCCACCACGCCCACGCTGCGCAAGACCGCGCTGAACCCCGTCCACCGGCAGATGGGGGCGAAGATGGTGGACTTCGGCGGATGGGACATGCCCGTCGAATATCCCGGCTCGGCCACACGTCCCGGAGGCCTGATCGCCGAGCACCTGGCGGTGCGCACCGCGGTGGGCGTCTTCGACGTCAGCCACATGGGCGACATCTTCATCCGCGGGCCGCAGGCCCTGGCCGCGGTGCAGCACATCTCCATGAACGACGCCTCGCGCCTCGCCGTCGGCCAGGCGCACTATTCCGCGCTGCTCTATCCCCAAGGCACCTTCGTGGACGACGTCATCGTGCACAAACTCGGCGAGACAGACTACCTGCTGGTCATCAACGCCGGCACCCGCGAGAAGGACTACCACTGGGTGAGGGATAACATCCACGGCTTCGACGTCCGCGCCCAAGATGCTGGAGACCAGTACACGCAGATCGCCATCCAGGGGCCCAGGGCGGCGGACCTGCTCGCCAAGCTCACCGACGCGAACCTTGCTGCCATCAAGAACTACTGGTTCACGTACGGCACCGTGTGCGGTCTGAAGGACATCCTGATCGCGCGCACCGGCTACACCGGCGAGGACGGCTTCGAGATCTACATCCCGCCGGATGACGCCACCAGCGCCCGCGTCTGGCAGGCCGTGCTCGACGCGGGGCGCGAATTCGGCATGCTGCCCTGCGGCCTGGGCGCGCGCAACACCCTGCGCCTGGAAGCGAAGATGGCGCTCTACGGTCACGAGATTTCGGAAACTATCACCGTCTGGGAAGCGGGCCTGGACCGCTTCTGCAAGGTGGACAAGGGCAGCTTCATCGGGCGCGCGGCGCTGGAAAAGCAGAAGCAGGAAGGAATCACGCGCACCCTGGTGGGCCTGGAGATGACGGAGCGCGGCATCGCCCGCGACGGCTACAAAGTGTGGGACGAGGCGGGAAGGGAAGTGGGCTACGTCACCAGCGGATCCTACGCGCCCTATCTGAAGAAGAACATTGCACTGGCCTATGTGCCGCCGCAGCTTTCCGCCCTGGACACGGTGCTGCAAGTGGAAATCCGCGGTCAGGGTGTGAAGGCGAAAGTGGTATCTACACCGTTCTACCGGAGAGCGCGCAAGTAGTTGCGAAGCGTTATGAATTGTCATCCCGAGCGAGCCCGACCGAGCCCCGACTTGTCGGGGCGGAGGGAGGGCGAGTCGAGGGATCTTGGTTTTAGTCTGAGGTCAACGAGAGAACAACATGCCCTATCCCCCAACCTACAAATACACCAAAGAGCATGAGTGGATTTCCGTCGACGGCTCCACCGGCGCCATCGGCATCACCGACCACGCGCAGCAGTCCCTGGGCGACATTGTCTTCGTCGAGCTGCCCAAGCCCGGCGCCGAGCTGAAAGCCACGGTGCGCTTCGGCACGGTGGAGTCGGTGAAGGCGGTTTCCGACCTGTTCGCGCCCGTCTCCGGCACGGTCACCGAGGTCAACCCGGAGCTGGCGACGGCTCCGGAAAAAATCAACGCCGACGCCCACGGCGCCTGGATGCTCAAGATCACGCTGAAGGACCCGGCGGAACTCACCAAGCTGCTCTCGGCGCTGGACTACGAGAAGTACGTGGCCGAGGAAGGAGGACATTGAATCATTGAAGGATTGAATCATTCAAGCATTGAGTGAGTTGCGGCCCTCGGGCAATGATTCAATGATTCAATCCCTCAATCGCTCAATTTTTCATGCGCTATCTCCCCAAGTCTCCTTCCGACCGCGAAGCCATGTTGCGTGAGATTGGTGCGCCCTCGCTCGATCACCTGTTTGCGCACATTCCCGAAGAGTACCGCCTCCAGCGTCCGCTCAACGTGCCGCGGCAAATGGCCGAATCGGAAATTGTGGACTACTTCCGCGCGCGCGCGGCCGAAACCTCAGCCGGTTTCGCCAGCTTTCTGGGCGCGGGCGCCTACGCGCACTACCGTCCGGTGGTGATTGACGCGCTGGTCTCACGCGGCGAATTCTTCACCGCCTACACCCCTTACCAGGCGGAGATCGCGCAGGGAACGCTGCAGGCCATCTTCGAGTTCCAGACCATGATCGCGGAGCTTACCGGCATGGAGGTGGCCAACGCCTCCATGTACGACGGCTCCACCGCCGTGCCCGAGGCGGTGATGATGGCGGCGCGCATCACCGGGCGCCGGCACGCGGTGGTGGCCCGCAGTGTGCATCCCGAATATCGCGAAGTGCTGGCCACCTACATCCAGCACGAGGGCATCAGCGTGTCTACCGCCGGCTTCACCGAGAACGGACGCGTGGACCTGGGCGCCGTTGAGAAGGCTGTCACCGATCAGACCGCGTGCGTGGTCATTCAATCGCCGAACTTCTTCGGCACCATCGAAGACGTGGCCGCGCTTGCCGAACTCGCGCATCAGAAGGGTGCGTTGCTGGTGGTGTCGATTGCCGAAGCGGTGTCGCTGGGCATCGTGCGCCCTCCCAGGGAGGCCGACATCGTCGCGCTGGAGGCGCAGTCGTTCGGCATCCCGCTCGGCTTCGGCGGCCCCTACGCCGGAGTGCTGGCCACCCAGGAGCGCTACGTCCGCCAGATTCCCGGCCGCCTGGTGGGCGAGACCGTGGACCGCCAGGGACGCCGCGGATTCTGCCTCACGCTGGCTACTCGCGAGCAGCACATCCGCCGCGAGAAAGCCACCTCCAACATCTGCACCAACCAGGCGCTGGTGGCGCTGATGGCCACCATCTTCATGACCGTGTACGGAAAGCAGGGCCTGCGCGAACTCGCCCGCCACAACCTGGCCAAAGCCGCCTACGCCGCCGAGCAGTTCGCGAAGAAAACCAAGCTGCTCTTTCAAGGCGCGCCGCGCTTCAACGAGTTTGTAATAGTGACGGCGGAGGATCCGCACCCGCTCAACGAGCGCCTGCTGGCGCAAAAGATCGTCGGCGGACTCCCCCTGGCCAGGTTCTATCCCGAACTGGGGCGAGCTTCGCTGTGGTGCTGCACAGAGCTGACGACGCGCGCCGTCATTGACGCCGCCGTCCGCGAGGCCGGGCAGGCTGGATTCTAGTTTCGAACTGACGTGAATGAGCGACACCATTCGCAAAGCCACCGGGCAAGGTAGATGGAAGTCGCGAAGCGACGGCAGTTCGATAGCCCGGCACGTAAGTGCCGGGTCAGCAGGAAAGGCAGCGAGAGTCCCGTAGGGACGGCACTCAACAAACCGTGCCGAATTGGCGGTGGGAGAGCGGGGCTTTAGCCCCGCGTCTAGCGCCTCATCATGAATTGTCATCCCGAGCGAGCCCGAGCGGCCGCGAGCGAAGCGAGCGGGCAAGTGAGGGCGAGTCGAGGGATCTTGGTTTTGTCTTGACAGAAATCGCATGACTGACGCTATTCGCAAAGCCGCGCAGCACCTGACGCAGAACGAAGGCCTGATCTTCGAGAAATCCTCGCCCGGCAAGGCAGCGTGGAAACTGCCGCCGCTCGACGTTCCCGAAGCCGACGCCGAGAAGCTCCTGGGCGGCGCCGGGCGCGCCGGCCTGGGCTCGATGCCCGAGGTCAGCGAGATCGAGATCATCCGCCACTTCACACGGCTCTCCACCTGGAACTACGGTGTGGACACCGGCCTTTACCCGCTGGGCTCCTGCACCATGAAGTACAACGCGCGCGTCAACGAAGTGGTGGCCCGACTCGACGGCCTGGCCAACCTGCATCCCTACCAACCGCAACGGCTGGCGCAGGGAGCGCTGCGCATCCTGAAGGAGCTGTCGGACTGCCTGCTGGAAATTACCGGCATGGACGCCATTACTTTGCAGCCCGCGGCCGGGGCGCACGGCGAAATGACCGGCATCCTCATGGTGCGCGCCTGCCTGGAAGCGCGTGGAAATCCCCGCAAGAAGGTCCTGATCCCCGATTCTGCGCACGGAACTAACCCCGCCACCGCAGCTCTTTGCGGATACGAAGTGGAAAACCTGAAGTCGAACGCCGACGGCATGGTCGACGTTTCCGCGCTGGCCGCGCAAATGAATGAAGACGTGGCCGCGCTCATGCTCACCAATCCCAACACTCTGGGCATCTTCGAGCAGGAAATCCACAAGATCGGCGAAATCCTGCACCAGAAGGGCGGCCTGCTCTACATGGACGGCGCCAACATGAACGCGCTGGTGGGCCGCACCCGCCCCGGCGATTTCAACGTGGACGTGATGCACCTCAACCTGCACAAGACCTTTTCCACTCCGCACGGCGGCGGAGGCCCGGGCTCGGGGCCGGTGGTCTGCAAGAAAATTCTGGAGCCGTTCCTTCCCATTCCCGTGGTCAAGGAAAATGCGGACGGCTCGCTCGAGTTCGACTACCACCGTCCGCAATCCATCGGCCGGGTGCGCGCCTTTTACGGAAACTTCGGCATGCACGTGCGCGCGCTGGCTTACATCCTGGCCAACGGCCCCGACGGCCTGCTCCAGACCACGGAAGACGCCGTGCTCAACGCCAACTATCTGCGCAAAAAGCTGGAAGATGTTTACGACCTGCCCTACCAGACGCCGTCCATGCACGAAGTGGTGTTCAGCGACCGTCGCCAGGCGAAGCATGGCGTGAAGACCGGAGACATCGCCAAACGGCTCATTGATTACGGCTTCCACCCCTACACCACGTCGTTTCCGCTGGTGGTGCCGGGCGCGCTCATGATCGAGCCCACGGAGAGCGAGTCGCTGGAAGAACTAGACCTGTTCGTGGACGCCATGCACGCCATCGCCCGGGAAGCCGCGGAGAACCCGCAGATCATTCACGACGCGCCCCACTCCACCCGCGTCTCCCGCCTCGACGAAGTCCGCGCCGCCCGCAAGCCGGTGCTGCGCTGGAAGCCGCCGCCGCCCCAGGCGGCGGACTGAAAAGCCAACCACGAAGGATACAAAGGGAGCACCAAGGAGTGGGACTGCTTCCCCCAAGTCCCTTTGTGTTGCCTTCGTGTCCTTCGTGGTGCGCTTTTGTTTTTCAAATCGTCAATCGTCAATGAATCAATCGTCAATCCTCAATGATCGCTTCCGCCTCAATTTCCACCAGCATTTCCGGCAGGATGAGGCGCTTTACCTCCACCATGCTGGTGGCGGGACGGATGTCGCCGAAGAACTCGCCGTGGGCGCGCCCGACTTTCTCCCACTCCTCGATGCTGGTCACGTAGATGCGCGTGCGCACCACGTCCTTCAGGCGGGCGCCTGCGGCGCGCAGCGCGTTCTCGATGTTACGCAGCGCCTGCAGGGCCTGGGCGTGGACGTCGCCGATGCCGACAATATTCCCGGCCGCGTCGGTGGCGGTCGTCCCTGAGACGTGTACCACGTTGCCCACGCGCACCGCGCGCGAATAGCCCACAATCGGCTCCCACGGCATCCCCGTCGAGATGTGCTTGCGCTTCATGAGTTGCCCCTCGGAAGGCCACAGTGTCGGCCCGCGTGAGAACCCAGACGACGCCCGCTTTGAAAGGGCGCGGCTTCAGCCGCGCCGAAAAATGCAAAATAAGTCGGGGCTTTAGCCCCGGTTTCTGGCGCCTATTTGCTGGTCGCGCCCGCCTTGGCCACCTTGATGTCCACCTGGGCCCGCGTCTTCTCCCAGTCCAGCCGCAGCGTCGCGCCGTCGCTGCCCTTGGGGAGGAACGAAATCAGGAACTGCTCGATGGGAATCTCGATCAGTTCCGTCTTCATGTCAATTCGCGCCAAGTCCTGCTTCGGGTCGTACTCCGTGCCCCACTGCCCGGTCTGCTTGTTGATGATGAGCTTCCACCCGGACTCCGCAGGCAGCGTGTAGAGCGTGTATTTGCCCGCGGGCACCAGCGCGCCTCCCACATCGAGCGCGACTTCGGTGGTGAGGTGCGTGGCTTCGTTGGCGCCGGTGCGCCACACCTGCCCGTAGGGCACCAGCTCGCCAAAAATCTTGCGCCCGCGCATGGAGGGACGGCCGTAATCTATTTTGACCTTCTTGCCCGCCAGCGTGATCTCCGCCGTGCCCGGAGGACTGGAACGCTTGCTGGGATCCTGCTGCATCCCCACCACGAACGACAACAGTCCGGCGCCCACGGCGATTGAGACACCCACCACATACTTGCGCATGATCTCCCTCCTTCTCCGTAGAGACGTAGCTTGGCTACGTCTCGCACTTGTATTAGACGAACCCGACCGGCGAACGTTAGTAATATCACAGAGCGTAGAATCCAAGCATGTCCGTTTTCGACGACCGGCAGGAAGATCTGGAGCGCTACGAGTTCATGATGGGCGCTCCCCGCGGCCGCCTGGCCCTCACCCTCGATCTGCTTACCGACGCGCTGGTCCTGGTGGGCCAGCACGGCGTCTACTGCCAGAGCCAACGCTACCCTGACCGCCCCGCCATGGACGTAGAGTTGGTGCTGAAGTCGGTCAACAGCGCCAAAGAATTGGTGAGCAACGTGATGGAAGAGCTGCGTAAGGCACGCGAGACCGAGACCCAGAAGAACTAACCGCGAAGACCTTGCCGCGGATTCACGCGGATCTTCGCAGATAACGATTTCCAACACTAACCGGGTTTATCCGCGCTCCTCCGCGTAAATCCGCGGTAAGAACAATCTTTAGGTCGTCACGTACTTTCCCGCCTCAATCACTCTCACCGCGATCTGTTGCCGCAGCGCAATAGTGTTCACCGGTTCGTGCTTGGCCAGGCGGCGCAGGATGGCAAGCTGCGTACGCAGCATGTCGCCCTCGGCAATCGCCGCAATCACCTTCTTGGCGGCGGATTCAATACGCTCCATCGCCCCCGCCAGGTACACCTGGGTCATGGCCATGGCCAAGGCGGAGGCCTTCTCGCCCTGCTTGGCGATCATCTTCCGGGTGCGTGCCACCGCGGAGTCCATGGCGTAGGTTTCGATGATGATGTTGGCCATGGCCCCCATGATTTCCTGCTGGTCGGCCAGCGCCATCATGTACTTCTGGGAGGCCGCGCCCGCGATGAACAGCGCGATCTTCCGCGCGTTGGCGGTCATGGTGCGTTCCGTCGCCAGCGGGCCTTCCAGCTCCTCTCCCGCCGACGGCCCGGCCAGCACTTCGTCCATCAGCTTCTTGATGGCGGGCAGGAGCGGCAATTGTCCGGACATGGCGCGCTTGAGCAGAAAGCCGGTGATGATCATGCGGTTGATTTCGTTGGTGCCTTCGAAGATGCGATTGATGCGCGCGTCGCGGTAGGCGCGCTCCGCCGGATACTCCTCCACAAAGCCGTACCCGCCGTGGACCTGCACCAGGTCGTCCACCACCCGGTCGATCATCTCCGAGCCCCAGACTTTCAGAATGGAGCACTCCACCGCGTACTCCTCGATGGCCTTGCGCACGGCGTCGGAAGACGACTTGTCCACGCCCGCCAGCGCCGCGTCGATCAGGGCCACGGTGCGGTAGGCCAGGGCTTCGCCGGTGTACACGCTCACCGCCATCTCCGCCAGCATCTCGCGGATGAGCCCGAACTCGGCAATGCTCTTTCCGAACGCCTTGCGCTGCTTGGCGTAAGCCACCGCATTCTCCAGGGCGTTGCGCGCGCCGCCCACCGCGGCCGCACCCAGCTTGAAGCGCCCAATGTTCAGCGTGTTGAAAGCGATCTGGTGTCCCTTGCCGATTTCGCCCAGCACGTTCTCCGCCGGCACCTGGCAGTCGTTCAGAATCAGCGGGCAGGTGGAAGATCCGCGGATGCCCATCTTCTTCTCTTCCGCTCCCACCGAGAACCCGGGAAAGGTGCGCTCCACGATAAACGCCGTGAACTTTTCGCCGTCGATCTTGGCGAACACGATGTAGAGGTCGGCGAAGCCGCCGTTGGTGATCCACATCTTTTCGCCGTTGAGCAGGTAATGCTTGCCGTCGGCGGAGAGCGCGGCCTTGGTGCGCACGTTCATCGCGTCCGAACCGCTGGTGGACTCCGAGAGCGCGTACGCCCCAATCCATTCCCCGCTCGCCAGTCGCGGCAGATACTTCTTCTTCTGCGCCGGCGTGCCGAAGTAGACGATGGGCAGCGTCCCAATACCCACGTGCGCGCCCCAGGTGGTGCTGAAGCTGGCGTTCCGGGCGATGCGGTCGGCGATGATGCAGGACGCCACCTTGTCCATCTCCGAGCCGCCGTACTCCTCAGGCACGTCGACGTTGGCCAGCCCCAGTTCGCTGGCCTTGCGCATGAGCTCGCGGGTTACCGCGAAGTCCTTGTGCTCGATCTTCTCCAGTTGGGGAACGATCTCGTTGCGCGCAAACTCGTCCGTGGTCTGCGCGATCAGCTGGTGCTGCTCGCTGAAGTCCTCGGGAGTGAAGACTTCCTCCAGGCGACGCTCTTCCAGCAGGAAGCTGCCGCCTGCGATTCTCGTTTTTACTTCTGCTGCTGTCGTTGCCATATGAGTTCTCCTGAAGTCTCTGTGCCTCTGTGTCTCTGTGGCCAATTACTGCAAGTTCTCAAAAATCCCCGCCGCCCCCATGCCTCCACCTACGCACATCGTCACCAAGCCATACCGCGCCTTACGCCGAGCAAGTTCGCGGATGATCGAAGCCGTCAGCTTCGCTCCCGTGCAGCCCAGCGGATGTCCCATGGCGATGGCGCCGCCGTTCGGGTTCACGCGCTCCGGATCGAGTCCGCCTTCCTTGATTACCGCGAGCGACTGCGCCGCGAAGGCCTCGTTCAGCTCGATGACCGCGATGTCTTCCAGCTTCAGTCCGGCCATCTTCAGCGCCTTGGGGATGGCGAACACCGGGCCGATGCCCATCTCCTCCGGCTTATAGCCGGCGGTGGCGTAGGAGAGGTAGCGCGCCAGCGGCCGAATGCCCAGCGCCTGGGCGCGCTCCGCCGACATCACCACCGCGGCCGCGGCGCCGTCCGACATTTGCGACGAATTGCCCGCGGTCACCGTTCCTTTTGCGTGGAACGCGGGCTTCAGCTTGGCCAGGGCTTCGGCGGAGGTATCCGCGCGCGGCCCTTCGTCCACTTTGAAGATGATCTCCGTGCGCTTGGGCTTCACACTTGTAGCCCGGCCGCTCTCGGCCGGGCCTGTACCGTTCGTGCTGGTGAAGCTCACCGGCAGAGGAACGACCTCGTCGTCAAACCTGCCCGCCGCAATCGCCGCCAGCGCCTTCTGATGGCTGCGCAGCGAGAACTCGTCCGCCATCTCCCGCGTGATGCCGAAGCGCTGCGCCAGTCGCTCCGCCGTCAGGCCCATGGAGAGATACGAATCCGGATAGTGCTCGATGAGCCAGGGGTTGGCCGACACCTTGTTGCCGCCCATGGGAATCATGGACATGGACTCCACCCCGCCCGCCACGATTACTTCCGCCCCGCCCGCCATGATGCGTTCCGCCGCCAGCGCAATCGCCTGCAGGCCGGAAGAGCAGAAGCGGTTGATGGTCATGGCGCTCGTCTCGACCGGCAGCCCGGCGCGCAGCGCCGCAATGCGCGCCACGTTCATTCCCTGCTCGCCTTCGGGCATGGCGCAGCCCAGGATGACGTCCTCAATCTCGCGCGCATCCAGTTGCGGCACGCGCTCCAGCGCACCCTTGATGGCGACCGCGGCCATGTCGTCGGGGCGCGTGGCACGCAGCGTGCCCTTGAATGCTTTTCCAACCGCCGTGCGAACGGAAGATGCAATTACGACTTCTCGCATGTGACTACCCTCGACTCACTCTGTGACAACCAATTTGGCTTTGCTGCCATCAGGCAGATTCTTCAGCTGGCGATGAAGATCACCGAGAAACGCAACATACTCTTTCAGGCTTGCAACATAGACGTTAGGTGTCACCGTCTCCGATTCTCTAAAGCACAGGGGAATCTTGTAACCGAAACACTGCTGCCTCGTGGGTCTCATGCCTTCGCTCGTCAGCTTGGTGGCAGCTTCTCGATAAAACCAACGTTGTTGGCTCTCTTCAGATCCAGCCAGATGCTCGAACTCGGTAAAGGAACTGGCGAGAGTTTCCAAACCCCCGGATTGCAGGTCGAGCATCACAATCGTGCTTTCAGCAGTCTCCAGAAAAAGGTCACCGAATCCGCTGGTCCCCACCAGCGTCCAACCAACCGGCACGCACCAACGCCAGTTGGCTAGAAGCTCGTCAGCGTCGCTAGACCCGCATTCCCTCCACGAGTGCCGGCTCCACGCGTTCATTGGAATTACGACTCCCTGCGTTCAATTCCTCAGCGTCTTTCCCGTCTTCAGCGTGTACTGAATCCGCTCCTGCGTCTTCTTCTCACCGCATAGCGACTTGAAGCCTTCGCGCTCCAGGTCGAGGAGGTACTGCTCGCTCACCAGCGTACCCGGCGTGACGTTGCCGCCGCACAGCACTTCCGCGACCTTGTGACCGATCTTCACTTCGTGGTCGCTGATGAACTCGCCCTGGCGCATCAGGTGGACGCCCAGCTTCAGCGTGGCCAGGATATTTTCGCCGGGCGCCGGGATGTCCATACGCATCACCGGTGCCGCGTAGCCCGCGCGATACAGCTCCAGCGCACGCTGCTTGGCGTCGGCCAGGACGCGCTCGCGGTTCATGGTGATGCGGTCGGAGTTGGAAAGAAATCCCAGCCCGCGCGCTTCCGCCGCCGAGGTGGCCACCTTGGCCGTGGCGATGGTCTCGAAGATGCGCTTCATGGCTTCCACCAACTCCACCGATTCGCCGCGGCCTTCGGGGCGAATCGAGGTGGCGCTGTCCAGCGCGCGCAGCAGCATTTCCTTGCAGCCTCCGGCGCCGGGCAGCAGTCCTACGCCCACTTCCACCAGGCCCATGTAAAGCTCGGCGTGGGGCTGGCGCGCGGCGCCGTGCAAGGAAACTTCGCAGCCACCGCCCAGGGTCAGGCCGAAGGGCGCGACCACCACCGGCTTGGCCGAAAACTTGATGGCCTGGGTCATGCCCTGGAACTGGCGGATGGCCAGGTCCACGTCGTCCCACTCGCCTTCCTGCACCGCCATGAGCAGCAGCATGATGTTCGCGCCCACGGAAAAATTCTGCGCGTCACTCGAAATGACGAAGGCGTCAAAGCCGTCGCCCGCGCCGCCAGGCTTGAGGGTTTGCGTGATCAGGCTGACGATGTCATCGCCCAGCGCGTTCATCTTGCTGTGAAACTCGATACAGCCCACGCCCTCGCCCAAGTCCACCAGCGAAGCGCCCGCGTTCTTCTTCACCACTCCTCGCGACTTCTTCGCCACTTCCACCGACCACACCCCCGCGGGCACGGCGACTTCGCGCGCTGCATTCGACGCGACGTCGAAGTACGCCCGCCCCGACGCGGCTTGGGAAGCATCCTGATACCACGTGGCGCGGCCCGCAGCCAGCAGACGGCGCGCGTTCTCCGCCACCGGGCGGCCTTCTTTCTGCATGCGCTCCACGGTGGCCGCGACTCCGGCGGCGTCCCAGAGTTCAAAGGGGCCCAGTTCCCAGTTGAAGCCCAAGCGCATGGCGCGATCGATTTCGACGACGGACTCGGCGATCTCGCCGATGCGATTGGCGGAATACGTCCATAGCTCCGACAGGGCGGTCCACACGAAGCGCGCGGCTTTGTCTTTCGCGGCGTCGCCGCCCAGCAGCATGCGCACCCGCTCGGGCGTGCTCTCGACGTTCTTCGCAATCTCCAACTGAGCAAACTTCGCCTTCTGCTGCGGACGGTACTCCAGCGTCTTCCAGTCCACGCCCAGACGCGCGTCGCCGTCCGGGCCTTTTTCCTTCTTGTAGAAGCCTCCGCGCGTCTTGTCGCCCAGCCACTTGCGCTCCAGCATCTGCTGGAAGAAGTCGGGCAGACGCAGCTCGGAGCGCTCGTCTTTCACGTTGGCGGTGAGGTTGCGCACCACGTGCCCCATGATGTCGAGGCCCACCAGGTCAATGGTGCGGAAGGTGGCCGAGCGCGGCCAGCCCACAGCCGTCCCGGTGAGCGCGTCCACTTCCTCGATGCTGAAGTCAAGCTCCTGCATCAGGCGCATCACATTCAGCACGGAGAAAGTTCCGATGCGGTTGGCGATGAAGTTAGGCGTATCCGCGGCGGGAACAATTCCTTTGCCCAGGGCAACGTCGGCAAAATGCGTCACCGCTTCCACCGCCGCGGGATCGCTCTCCGCAGTGCGGATGATTTCCAGCAGCCGCATGTAGCGCGGAGGATTGAAGAAGTGCGTGCCGAACCAGTGGCGGCGGAAGTCGTCGGAGAAGCCTTCTGCGATCTTCGCCACCGGCAGCCCACTGGTGTTGGTAGTGACGATCGTTCCCGGCCGCCGCAGCGCTTCCACCTTCTTCAGCAGCGCGCGCTTGATGCCGAGGTCTTCGGTCACCACCTCAATCACCCAGTCGGCCTCGGCCACGCGACCCAGGTCGTCCTCGAAGTTGCCCACCGCGACCAGACGGGCCAGGGAAGACTGGAAGAACGCCGCGGGCTTCGACTTCACCGCAGCTTCCAGACCGGCCGCCGCAATGCGGTTGCGCGACGCGCGAGTTGCGCCGGCGGGAGCGTCGGCGGGAACGATGTCGAGAAGATGCGAAGCGATGCCGGCGTTGGCCAGGTGCGCGGCGATGCGCGCGCCCATGGTGCCCGCGCCCAGTACCACGACCTTGCTGATGCGTTTCGACATTCTCAAGGACCGCTCGCGTTGAGTTTCAGGAGGACCGCCGGAAGGAACGGCGCGCCCATCTTAGCAGCCTGTTAGATAGGCACGTGAACCCGGCTGTCATTCCGAGTCCGCCGCGGCGGACGAGAAATCTATGCACCTGGCTCGGTTCGGCAACGCCAGCCGAGGCCCAGCTCCGCCGCGCTCCCCTCCGAATCACGCTCCTCGTGCTACCATGTTACTGAATGAGCGCTCATTCAGTCAATGAGGTTTGCCACAATGCTTCCCAAGGCAATGAATATGGAGCACCTCCTCCGTCTGATACCACATCCGTTACCCCCAGCGTTACCTCGGTAATCTTGCGTTGCCACAGGACAGAGCTATGCTGGAACCAGCGGAAAAGAAACCGCATCTTATCAACTGCGAGGCCCCAGCCAAGAACGGCGGGGTGGCAAAAGCAGTGAAGAGGCAACTGGGCAAAATCGGCCGTGCGCTGCGCGCCTTCGGACGCGCGCTCACCCAGCCTGTTTTTCCGCCGGCAGCGGAAACGCGCATGCCGGCCATCGGGCTGGCGCTGGGTGGAGGCTTTGCCCGGGGCGTGGCTCACATCGGGGTCTTCAAAGTTCTGGAGGAGGCTAACATCCCACTGCGCTGCCTGGCCGGGACCAGCGTGGGCGCCATCATGGGCGCCATTTATGCCAGCGGCGTCTCGGTGCGGGAGATGGAAAAAATCGCCGCCCTGGTGCGCTTCAAGGACTTCGCCCGCTGGACGCTTTCCCGCCGAGGGTTGGCCTCCAACGACCGCATGATTCCGTTCTTCGACAAGGTCCTGAAGGTGAAAACTTTCGAGGAGCTCAAGATTCCCTTCGCTGTCGTGGCCACCGACTTTGCCACTGGCGAGCCCGTGGTCTTTCGCAGCGGTCCGCTCATTCCCGCCATCCGCGCCAGTTGCGCGTATCCGGGAATTTTCCTGCCGGTGGAAGTCAACGGCCGCTTGATGGTGGACGGCTTGCTGGCCTACTCCGTGCCCACGCCGCCGCTGCGCCAGATGGGCGCGGAGCGCGTGATCGGCTCGCACCTGAAGGCAGCGTGGGTGGGCAAGGACGGCCCGCGGCACGTGTTGGAGATCATCGGCCAGTGCTTCTCCATCGCCCAAACCAAGATGGCCAACCACTGGAAAGAGGAAGCCGACGTGATCCTCGAACCCGACGTAGCCGGCTTCGCCTTCGACGACTTCCAGCGCGCCGCCGAACTGGTTCGTCGCGGCGAGCAAGCTGCGCGCGCAGCACTGCCTGAGATTCGCTCCTGGATGAAGGCGCCGCAGCCGGCTGCCGCAACCGCCACTGCTCAGCCAGCAACCTCGCCAGCCAAGTAACTGCCAACTCCCATCCTTGTCATCCCGAGCGTAGTCCGACCGCCCCGACTTTGTCGGGGAAGGAAGGACGAAGTCGAGGGATCTTGGTTTTGACACCTGACGCCGGGTTCCTCCGTGCCTCTGTGGCTAAATCTTCTTCCACACAACCGCCGCGTTTTCCACCGCGTTGCACCGAAAATGTTGCACCGGGCCAGCGTCTCCTGCGTTGACCGCCGTTTCACCGCCCATTTACACTAGCCCCGCTCCCACAACAATCCAGAGGATCAACGCTTGAAACGTTACCGCTCTCCCCGCGAAGTGCTGGCTGAAGTCGAGAAGGTGCTGGCCACACGCCCCAGTATCTCGGCTCCGCTCGCCGTGCTCGAGCAGACCGCTGAGCTTCTCTACCGTGGGCGCAACTATTCCTGGATCGGCATTTATCTCAGCGCCGGTGAGCAAATGGCCCGCCAGGCGGTTCGCGGCGCGGAGCCGGATCCCGGCTTGCCGCAAGCTCTCTCGAAGTTCGCGGCGCCCATCAAGATTGTCGGACGCACGCTGGGCGTAATCGAAGTGGAGAGCGACCGCGAGCACGCCTTCGGCCGCGTGGACCGCGTGCTGCTCCAACAGGTGGCCGCGCGTCTGGGGCGCTATCTCCCCACCCGCGGCAAGCACATCTTGCGCAGGCTGCGCGAGCAGGTGCAGCCCGCCGCGGACACGGACGCAGCAGTGCCCGGGCCGGACGTCGAACTTGACGCAGCGCAGCCCGCCGCCAAGAAGTCGGTGAAGCCGTTGAAGTCCGCGTCGAAGCCATTTGGGCGGCGCAGTCTGCGTCCCGCCTCGGGAGTGACCTCTTGCTGATGACCACAACGCGCACCCAGTCCGTGGACGAACTCAAGCGCATCGCCAACCGCATGCGCATCAACATCGTGAAGATGATTGGGGCCGCGGGCAGCGGGCACCCCGGCGGATCGCTTTCCAAGGTGGAGATGCTGGTGGCGCTCTACTTCCGGGTGCTGCGCCACGATCCCAAAAATCCGCAATGGCGGGAGCGCGACCGCTTCATTCTTTCCAGCGGCCACAGTTGCCCGGTGCTCTACTGCGCTCTGGCCGAGACCGGCTACCTCGATCCCGCGCTGCTCATCACTTTGCGCAAACTGGGTTCGCCGCTGCAGGGGCATCCGGACAAACGCATGATGCCCATCCTGGAAGCTTCCACCGGCTCCCTCGGCCAGGGACTCTCCCTGGGCATCGGCACGGCGCTGGCGGCGCGGCTCGACGGGCTCGACTACCACACCTTCGTCATGGTGGGCGACGGCGAAGTGCAGGAAGGCCAGATCTGGGAAGCGGCCATGTTCGCCGGCCACCATCAGCTCCAGAACCTGACCTGCATCGTGGATTACAACAAGATCCAGCTTGACGACTTCACCGCCAAGATCCTCGACCTGGAGCCGCTGCTGGAGAAGTTCCGCGCCTTCGGCTGGAACACATTGGAAATTGACGGGCACAGCCTCGATGAAGTGATTCCGGCGCTGGAACGCGCGCGGGCCAATTCCAGCGGCCGGCCCACCTGCATCATCGCCCACACCGTGAAGGGCAAGGGCGTGTCGTTCATGGAGAACAAGGTGGAGTGGCACGGCGTCGCCCCCAAACCCGACCAGGTGACCGCGGCGGTGGCCGAGCTGGAAGCGCAGCTTTAGGCGGTGCGAACGCAATTCTTGCCAAGGGCGTTGGGACGAATCTCCGAGATCGAGGTGCAGCTCGGTCTGTCGACGAACCAGCGCCGAAGGCGCGGAAGAGAGTAGCCCAGGGCGGCGAGTGTGCGGACGCGAAGCGTCCGCACCGAGCAAGCCCTGGGAAAGCGGATATGTGACTCGCGCCCGACTGGCTCCGAGCGAAGCTCGGAGGCAATAGGAGGGCGCTACTCAGGAGCCGCAGTTATCATGGAAACGACCGCCGTGAAGCCCGCAACCAAATTCGAGCTCAAGATGGGAGTGGCCACGCGCGAGGCCTATGGGCAGGCGCTCGCCGAACTGGGCAGAACCAATCCCAACATCGTCGCGCTCGACGCCGACCTGGCCAAGTCCACCTTCAGCGCCAAGTTCGGCAAGGATTTCCCTGACCGTTTCTGGACGGTGGGCATTGCCGAGGCCAACATGGTGGGCATCGCCGCCGGCCTGGCGCTCTCCGGGAAGATTCCGTTTGCCTCCTCCTTCGCCGTCTTTATCACCAACAAAGGTTTCGACCAGTTGCGCATGAGCGTGGCCTATCCGCACGTGAACGCGAAATTCTGCGGATCGCATGGCGGCATCTCCATCGGCGAGGACGGCCCCAGCCAGCAGTCCATCGAAGACATCGCGCTGATGTGCGGCTTGGCGGGCTTTGTCGTCCTGATGCCCTCCGACGAATTCTGCGCGCGCGCCCTGGTGCAGCGCATGGCCGAACACGTAGGCCCGGTGTACATGCGGACCGGGCGGGCGAAGTCACCCATTATTTACGGCCCCGCCGACACTTTCGAGATCGGCAAAGCCAAAGTCCATGGCAGCGGGCGTGACGTAGCCATCGTGGCCTGCGGCTTCGAGATGCACTACGCCCTGCACGCCCAGGCTCTGCTCGAGGACGAAGGCATCAGCGCGCGCGTGATTGACATGCACACCATCAAGCCGCTGGACGAAGAAGCCATCGCCCAGGCCGCGCGCGAGTGCGGCGCCATGGTCACCGCCGAAGAACACCTGCTCGACGGAGGCCTGGGCTCGCAGGTGGCCCGCGCCGTGGCCCAGCACTGTCCCGTGCCCATGGAGTTCGTCGGCGTCCAGAATACCTACGCCGAATCCGCCACTCCTGACGAGCTCATGGAAAAATACGGGCTCACCACGCCCTACATCGTCAGTGCGGTGAAGCGGGTGGTGAAGAGAAAGCAATAAGCAGTAAGCAATAAGCAATAAGCAATAAGCCCTGAGCCCCGCGGCGCTCAGCCCCGGAGACCATCTTCCAGCTTTTCGCTTATCGCCTATTGCTTATTGCTAGCTGCCCCGCAACTCCTTCCTGGTCGCATACAGAAACCCCGTACACACCAGCCCCAGCGCGCACATGCCGGCGATGGCGTAGGGCACAAGGACCGTTCCGGCGATGGCGCCCGCGATCAGGCTGCCCACAGGCGCAAAGCCTAGAAATGCAGTCGCGTAGATGCTCATCACGCGGCCGCGCATCTCGTCCGCGGCCAGATGCTGGAGCAAGGTGTTGGTCGTGGCGACCATGAGGATCATCGAATATCCCGCCACCATCTGCAGCAAGCTGGAGAGCAAGAAACTTCTCGAGAAAGTGAAGGCAATCACGGTGACGAAGAAGACGGCCGCGGCCGCGGCTACGCGACGGCCTCCACGTTTCACATCGCCCTGCCAAGCCAGCGTGGTGGCTGCCAGAAACGCGCCCACGCCACTCGCCGACATGAGCAGGCCCAGGCCGGTTTCGCCCACGTGCAGGATGTCGCGCGCGAACATGGGCATGAAGATCAGGTAAGGGAAGCCGAGGATGGAAACCACGCCCACCAGCGTGATCAGCGACGCCATTTCCCGGTGCGCAAACACGTAGCGGAATCCCTCGGAGAGCTGGTCCACCATCCCGGCACTGTTTCCCGGCGGCGCCGGGACGTTGCGGATGCGGCTCAGCGCGATCAGCACTGCCAGGAAGCTCAGCCCGTTGAGGAAGAAGTTTCCGGCCACGCCGAACCAGGCCATGGCGAATCCGCCCAGCGTCGGCCCCAGCACGCGTGACAGGTTGAACTGTGCGGAGTTCAGCGCGATAGCGTTGGTGAGGTCTTCGCGCGGCACCAGTTGCGGCACCATGGCCTGGTAGCTGGGCGCCATCAGCGACATGGCCACTCCCGTGGCGAAGGCCAGCAGCACGATCTCACCCACATTCACCACCTTGAAGTAGGTCAGCGCCGCCAGCACAAACGCAAACAGCATCATGGCCGCCTGGGTGCGCATCATCATGCGGCGGCGGTCCACCTGGTCGGCGATTACGCCGCCGATCAGCGTGAACACCAGCATGGGCGCCGACGCCGCAAAGCCCACCACCCCCAGCCAGAACGCCGAGTTGGAAAGCTCCAGCACCAGCCAGCCCTGGGCCACGTTCTGCATCCAGGTGCCGATGTTGGAGAGAAAATTTCCGCCCCAGAAGAGACGAAAATCCGGGTGGCGCAACGCACGCAGCATGCGCGGCGTTTCCGGCGTGGCTGCGGGAAGCTGGGGCGCAACCAGTTCGCCCACGGCCACGTTCTGCAGCTCGCGCGCCTTCAGGTGTGGCCCGGCCGCGTGTGGCCCGGTCGCGTGTGGCCCGGCCGTCCCCGGCCGGGCAGACGAGTCTTCCTTCACCGCAGTCTGGTTTTCGGGCGTGGAACCTTCAGGAGCCAAGTGTAGATGGCGCGGCGCGCAGTTCTGACTCACGCCTATAGTAGTCTAGTGAGTCGTTATGCCGGTCCGGGGATTCGCTGAGGAGCTATCTCATAAATACTGATCACGCTGGTTCGTATCAGGGCACGGCTTCAGCCGTGCCGAATTGAGCCCCGATTCTAGGAATTGTCATCCCGAGCGAGCCCGACCGGGCCGCCCGCGCAGCGGGTGGCCGAGGGAGGGCGAGTCGAGGGATCTTGGTGTTGCTTTTCAGAATATGAAAAGAGAGCCGGCTTGCTTTTGAATCGCTGCGGCCGGCCGCATCATCCAACGACGGACCAGGGCCAACCTTTACCCATGACCTCGCGCACGGTACTCGTCATCCTGTTGTCGTTAGTTACCACCGCGACCGCCCAGCCAACCGCATCCATCCCCGGGTTCCGCAACCCGGCGCCGCAGCACGCGCTGGAGCAGCAGTTTCTGGCCGTGCCCGACGCCGCTCGCGCCGGCGAACATCTCCGCATCCTGACTGCGGAGCCGCACATCGCGGGCTCGCCGGAAGACAAAAAGACGGCCGAGTACGTGGCCCAGGTGTTTCGCGAAGCCGGCCTGGAGACCGAGATCGTTGAGTACAAGGTGTGGCTGAATTATCCCGCCGAGATTCGCGTGGAGATCGAATCGCCGGGCGGCATGCGCTACATCGCCCCCACCGAGGAGCGCGTGGACGGCGATCCCTTCCAGTCAGATGGCCGCGTGGTCCGGGCCTATAACGGCTTTTCGCCATCCGGCGAGGTTGAAGCGGAAGCGGTCTACGCCAACTACGGACGCCCCGACGACTTCCGCAAGCTGAAGGAGATGGGCATCGACGTGCGCGGCAAGATCGTGCTGGTGCGTTACGGCGAGAACTACCGCGGCGTGAAGGTGTACACCGCGCAGGAGCACGGCGCCGCCGGCGTCATCATTTACTCCGACCCTGCCGACGACGGCTACTTCAAAGGCGACATGTATCCCAACGGCCCGTGGCGGCCGGCGAGCGCGGTGCAGCGCGGCTCCATCGGGTACATCTTCAAGTATCCCGGCGACCCCACCACGCCAGGCATCGCTTCCGTGCCCTCGCTGGCGGACGCCCTGCGGACGCCGCCTGAGCAGGCTGCCAGCCTGCCGCGCATCCCAGCCACGCCGCTCTCCTACGCCGACGCGCGCCCCATCCTGGAAAATCTCGCGGGGCCGGAATCGCCGCGAGCCTGGCAGGGTGCGTTGCCCTTCACTTATCACCTGGGGCCGGGGCCGGTGCGCGTCAAGATGAAACTCAAGCAGGACTACGCCTACCGCACCATCTGGAACGTGATCGGAAAAATCCCCGGTCGTGAATTTCCCGGCGAGTGGGTCACGTCCGGCAATCATCGCGACGCCTGGGTCTACGGCGCCGTGGATCCCAACAGCGGCACCGCCGCGCAACTGGAAGCGGCGCGCGGCCTGGGAGCGTTGCTCAAGAGCGGCTGGCGTCCCCGCCGCACCATCGTGCTGGGCAGTTGGGACGCCGAGGAGCAGGGCCTCATCGGCTCCACTGAGTGGGTGGAGCAGTATTCGAAGGAACTGGCCGAAGCGGTCGCCTACTTCAACATCGACAGCGCCGCTTCCGGACCGAAGTTTGCAGCTTCGGCGGTTCCGTCGCTGAAACACTTCGTGCGTGAAGTCACCAAAGCCGTACCCGGCGCCGCGGGCGGCACCGTGTACGAGGCCTGGAAGCGCGCCAAAGAAAAGGAAGCCGCGGAGAAAAGTTCTCCCGACATCGGCGGCGGAGCGCGACCGCCTGTGATCGCATCCGCCGACCTACCCGTCGGCGACCTGGGCAGCGGCTCCGATTACACTGCTTTTCTCCAGCACCTGGGCGTGCCCTCCACCGACGTAAGCTCCTCCGGCTCCTATGGCGTCTACCACTCTGTGTTCGACAATTTCGCCTGGTTCTCCAAGTTTGCCGATCCGGAGTTCAAATACCTGCAGCAGATGGCTCGCGTCTACGGCTTGCAGCTCCTGCGCATGTCCGAGGCCGATGCGCTGCCTCATGACTACGAAGCCTACGGCCGGGAAATCACGGCTCACTTGCACGCGGCGCAGCAAAAGTCGGCGCGCATCCTGGGCGGCAAGGTCCTGGACTTCGCGCCCGCCTTCTCCGCCGCCCGGCGCCTGACGTCGGCTGGAGGGAAAATCGGCAAAGCGCAGCGCGATCCCAAAGCCAAGGACCTGCCCAAGCTCAACCGCATCCTGCGCGACGCCGAGCGCGCTTTTCTGTTGCCCGCAGGTTTGCCCAACCGCCCCTGGTTCCGCCACGCCATCTACGCGCCTGGCGAATACACCGGATACGCCGCCGTGGTGCTGCCCGGGGTGAACGAAGCGCTTGACGCGAATGACGCCGAACGCGCCCGCACGCAATTGGCCGCCTTGGTGGAGGCCATCCAGCGCGCGGCCGCGGTGCTGGAACAGCATTCCAAGTAGCGCGAACTCTAATGCGCTGTCATCCTGAGTCGGCCGCGGCCGACGAAGGACCTTACGCGCCGCTTCGAACTGCATCCGCCGTCCACAGGGCCGTGGCTGCCTGAATCCTCAGGTGTGGAAGCGGGCGACCCGCCCGCGTCGGGCCTTGGTGAGTGCTTCGTGTCCTTTGTGGTCGGCTGTTAATACTTGCCGCGATCTCCCCTCGCATGGAGAATGGGAGAATGCCCGACCCCAAGAACTCCCCCGGCCAGATTGCCTGGCGCGACCTCACCGTTCCCGACGCCGCAACCATCCGCGATTTCTACTCCAGCGTGGTGGGCTGGCGCGCGGAGCCCGTGGACATGGGCGGCTACAGCGACTTCAATATGCTCCCGCCCGATGCGGAGAGCGAGCCCGTGGCCGGCATCTGCTACGCCCGCGCCGGCAACGCCAATCTGCCCGCGCAGTGGCTGATCTACATCATGGTCGAGGACTTGGAGCAGAGCATGCGCCGCTGCGTGGAGCTGGGGGGAAAAGTGATTGACGGCCCGCGCAAGGCGGGCACGCAGCGCTACTGCGTGATTCAGGATCCGGCGGGGGCGGTGGCCGCGCTGAGCGAATAGGACTCCACGGCCTGCCCCCCTAGGCCCTTCATACCGCGTGGATTACCGAGCTTTCACCGCCGCGGTTATCCCGGCATCTGTGGCGAAGTCGTTCTTGACTTCCAGCCGGTAATCACCGGCATCTTCGGCAACAAATTCGAAGTCGTAGGTCTCGCCCACAGAGATCACTTCCCGCGACTCGCGCCGGACGCGCTGATGCCCAGGCAGTTCCCAACCGTCCTTGGCCACGGCGCGCCACTCGAGCAGCTTGTCCCCTGCCAGCAGAGCCACCTTCGCATTAAAATTCGGCGCGATGTTAATGAAGCGCAAGCGATAGGTTTTCCCTTTCTGCAATTCCAGTGGGGCGGGTTGCCGGGCTCCATTGAGCAGGACATCCGTGGTTTCGAAGCTGGTGTCGCCGGCCGTGATGACCAGCACTTTTTCGCGATCCGGATCGAAGTTGTGCCCAGGCTCGAGCACCACGAGTGCGCCGTAGAGGCCTTGCGAGAGCTGGGTCTCATGTCCCCAGTGGGTGTGATAGATGAAGGTGCCCGCCCGGGGCGGCGCCATGCGCGCCACGAAGGAACCGCCCGGCGGGATGGGGGGCGTCATTTGGCGCGACAGCGTGCCCACGCCGGGGACCCCATCGGAGTAACTCTCCAGCTCGATCCCGTGCCAGTGGATGGAGGTCGGTTCGCTGAGCTGGTTGATGACCTTGATCTCCACCAGCTCGCCGCGTTGCAGGACGAGCGGAGGGCCCGGCGCACCCGTCACTTCACGTCCCGTCGCCGGTTCGCGGATCGTAGAAGAGATGGTGGACGGGCCGGTGTCGCTGGCCGGCTTCCGTTTCACCACCAGTTCCAACCGGCGCGGCTCCACCTTGGTGTTTCCCGTCGCGGCTGCGCCCAGTCGCGGGGTTACCGTGATTCCGAGGACCAGACCGCCCATCTCCATCGGGTCCTTCGCTGGCGCGTGTGCCACATCAGTTTTCTCATGACTCCCATGCGGAGAGGGGCTCGCCTTCAGCACCCGCGGCAACGCCGACTCCGGCGACATGTGCGCCATGAAATGACAGTGGAACAGCCAACCGCCGGGCGCCGGCGGAGTCCAGGCCAGGTCGAAAGTACCACCCGGCGTCATCAGTTCCGTCACCACCGTGCGCCGGTCGCGTTCGGCGTACTCCGTGTAGGTCTTCGCGTTACCCGTGCCCAGCACGGTGAAGTAGGCGCCGTGCAAGTGAAGGGGGTGATCGCTGGGGGTCGGATTCACTACCCGCCAGTACAACGGCTCTCCCTCAGCGAGGGTGAGCCGTTCGCTGTAGGGCCAGGCTTTTCCGTTGAAGGTCAGGACCCCGTGCTCTTCCATGATCGGATTCGCCTTGAGGTCCAACAGGTTAATCACGAAGACGCGGTCGGCCACCGCTACGCCCGGCCGATCCACGATGAACGCGCCCGCCAGGGCGCCGTCGAAGTACCAGCGGTCTTCCAGTCTTTTCACATCCGGATCGGCGATGGCGTAGTAGTGGTAGGTGCCCGGGGTTCCGGCCTGGATGCGCAGTTCGCGGGATGCGCCGGCCGCCAGATCGAAACCGGCGCTGTCCTTGTCGGGATGGCCGTGCAGGCCATAGAGGGTGGCTTTCATCGGCAGCAGGTTGGCAACTGTGACCCGCAGCTCGGTGCCGGCGGGGACGCGCAGCAGTGGGCCCGGAACCTGCGGGGCACGCCCCTCTTCGGCAAACACCGGCACGCTGAGGCTGCTGCCGCCGTCGTCGTCGGGGTACCACCGCGCCATGCGCAGCTCCAGTTTGAGCAGGAGCACGCCCCCCTCCAGCCTTCCCGCAGGCACGCGATTGTCGTTCGCCGTTGCTACCGGAAGTGGCGACCGCAGTTGTCCCGGCAGTGGCGGCAAAAACAGACACGCCGCCGCCAGCAATGTGAGAGCTGCCTTCATGCCCGGCTCCTTCAACATTTCTCCGGCAGCCTAGACGGGTCGTACGGGAATGTCAAACTGGACGCGCGCGCCTGATTTACATCACCGGAGAAGACCTGGAGCAGAGCATGCGCCGCTGCGTGGAACTCGGCGGCAAGGTGATTGACGGCCCGCGCAAAGCGGGCCAGCAGGGCTACTGCGTGATCAGGATCCGGCGGGCGCGGTCTGCGTGCTGAGCTCGGAAGGCTGAGAGCGGATTAAGGCGCTGTCATTCCTCGTCCGCCGCGGCGGACGAGGAATCTATGCATTTCGCTCGAAGCCGCAGCGCCGGTTGGGCCCACACGAGATGCACACGTCCAAGCCTTCGTGCCGCCTTCGTGTCCTTCGTGGTGAGCTTTACTTCGCGGTCAGCTTCTGAATCAGTTCCGAGTAGACCTTCTTCTCCAGCCCGTGGACTTCCTTGTTGTACTCATCCACTTTGGACGAATAATTCATGGAGCAGAACTTAGGCCCGCACATGGAGCAGAAGGCAGCGGTCTTGTAGTAGTCGTCGGCCAGGGTCTCGTCGTGCATGGCGCGCGCGGTCTCGGGGTCGAGCGAGAGCGCGAACTGCTTCTCCCAATCGAATTTGTAGCGCGCGTAGCTCAGGGCATCGTCGCGGTCGCGCGCTCCCGGCCGCTGGCGCGCCACGTCGGCGGCGTGGGCCGCGATCTTGTAGGCGATGATGCCGTCCTTCACGTCCTTCTCGTTGGGCAGCCCCAGGTGTTCCTTGGGCGTCACATAGCACAGCATGGAAGCGCCGTACCAGCCGATCATGGCCGCGCCGATGGCTGAGGTAATGTGGTCGTAGCCGGGCGCGATGTCGGTCACCAGCGGCCCCAGGGTGTAGAACGGCGCCTCGTAGCACCACTCCATTTCCTTTTCCACCTGCTCTTTGATCTTGTCCATGGGGACGTGGCCCGGGCCTTCGATCATCACCTGCACGTCCCGCTCCCAGGCTTTCTTCGCGAGTTCCCCCAGCGTGCGCAGCTCAGCGAACTGGGCTTCGTCGGAGGCATCGGCCACCGAGCCGGGACGCAGCCCGTCGCCCAGCGAATAGGACACATCGTAGCGAGCCAGGATTTTGGTGATGTCGTCGAAGCGCTCGTAGAGGAAATTCTGTTTGCGATGGTGCGCCATCCACTGCGCCAGGATGGCCCCGCCCCGGCTCACGATTCCGGTAATGCGCCTGGCCACCAGCGGCAGGTACTCGATGAGCACGCCCGCGTGGATGGTCATGTAGTCCACGCCCTGCTCGGCCTGCTCCTGGATCACTTCCAGCATCAGGTCGGCGCTCAGGTCCTCAATGCGCTTCACGCGGGTCACGGCTTCGTAGATGGGCACCGTGCCGATAGGCACCGGCGAATGCCGCAAAATCGCCTCGCGGATTTCGTGGATGCCGCCGCCGGTGGAAAGGTCCATGGCGGTGTCCGCGCCGAAGTGCACCGCGGTGTGCAGCTTGCGCAGTTCTTCGTCAACGTTGGAGGTCACCGCCGAGTTGCCGATGTTGGCGTTGATCTTGCATTTCGAGGCGATGCCGATGGCCATCGGCTCGAGTTCCGGATGGTTGATGTTCGCGGGAATGATCATGCGCCCGCGCGCCACCTCGGAGCGGACCAGCTCGGGCGCGATCTCTTCGCGCCGCGCCACGTATTCCATCTCTTCCGTGATCACGCCGCGGCGCGCGAAGTGCATCTGGCTGACGTTCGAGTCACCGGAGCGAGCGGCTTCCTCCCGGCGCTTCGCGGTCCATTCCGCGCGCGGCTGGCGGACGGCGTCCGCAGTGGCCACATTCCCGTTCTCACCGTTGGTGTTCATGGTCTGGCGGAAGTCCTCTCTCGGAAATTATACGCTGCCGGTTTTCGGGGTGGCCGTGGTTGCTCCTCTGCTGGCAGGTGGGATCAATCCCAGCAGCTCGTCTCTCATCCGCTCAACTGGCTGCGGCTTTCCGTGCTTGAAGTCCAGGAAGGGCCTCCAGAACCGGAAAACACGGCGGAAGCGGCCGGGGCGGAACACAATGGCCAAAGGATTGAATTCGCGGTCGCCGCCAAAGTACCAGAATGCCAGAACGGCTAACGATTTCCTGCGCCACTGTTGCCGTTCGGACCAGTTGAGCACCACGCCTCGGTTCTCCAGGGCCGGCAGCACCTGGCTTGCGAAATAGTCCTGCCACACCGGGCTGTTGGAATAGACGATCAGCGCATACTTGCCGCGCGTGCACCACCAAATCCAGATGGCGATATGGAGCGCCAGCCCGTAAGCAAACCAAAGCACAAGGTAGATAGGAACATAGAGGATGAAAAGGGGCAGCAGCAAGACAAAGAGGAAAAGCTCCTTGATTTCCTTTTTGAGTATAAATTTGTCCTGAGTCCGCATAGGCACAGATGAGTTTACGTCCGCGAGAATGCCGATGCCACAGATTGAGACACCCAGTCCATTTTGGGAAAGCGTTCCATTTTGGTACCGGAAGTTGTACAAGAGTAAGCGGCCCTGTGAGGAGTGGGCGGTATGCTGGACCGGAACCAACTCAAGGTGCAGGGAATCCGCTACGCCCGTTCCCTGCAGATGCTGTTCAAGACCATCGCGGTCTTTTCCGCCGACCACCGCGCCGCGGCCCAGCCCTTCCAGCAGAGTTTCGACGCCCTGAACGCGCTGCTGAAGCAGACCGGACAGTTCACCATCGGTTTTGTAGACCAGCGCATCATGCTCAACAACATCCTGACCACGGAAAAGGCGCTGAACGCCCTGGAGAACGAATTCCTGAAACGTGGCATCGGCGCCATCACCTTCCAGGCGGGGATGACCGTGGCGGCCTACCGGCGAGGACTGAGTTTGTTGGCCCGGTCCGCCAAGGAGATTGAAGCTGCCGGGGGACTGGGCCCCTACTTGGAGCATGAGCCGCTGGAATTCATGCGGGTCCTGCCCACTGACAAGAGCCAGAAGCGCACCGACAGTGGCGACACCATCCTGGACATGGAAGGCGAATCGTACTTGCTGGCCAAGACTCTTTCCGAAAGCCGCTCCACCGCCACCACGGCCATGGAAGGCTTCGAGGCCTTACTGCGCTCTTCCGGAGCAGCCGGCGGCACCGGCCTGGGCGGTTCGGGAGAGGGAGGCGGAGGAGGGGAAGGGTTAGGGGGTGCCGGCGAGGGAGCGGGAGGCTATGGAGGCGGTAGCGGCGCGGGAATTCCCTGGACCGGCATCGGCGGCCCTCCGCCGGTTGGGGCACCGGACCCGGTTCCGGGCCAGGCGGCCCGGGCGGTGCGGGCGGAGGAACGGGGCCAGGTGGCGGTCCCGGAGGAGGAGGAGCGGGTTCAGGCGGCGGCTGGGCTCCATCTGCCGGCAGAGCCGACGGTCCGGGCGGAATCCAGGCCATGGTAGAGGGGTATCTGGAGAGTGGCCTGCTGGATTCAGCCGGCGCCCCGGAGCGTTCCTACGTTGATCTGGCTCGGATCCTCAAGGACATGAAGCCGGACCTGGCGCTGGCTGGGTTTCCCCCGCAGCGGCGTGAAGAATTGCGCAACCTTCCCCCGGATCAGATGGCGGCGGAGATCATCGAAGACTCCGCGGTGAAATGGGCCGCCGATCGTCTCAGCCAGTCGCCCACCGGCCTGGACGCGGTGATCGTCGAGGAGGAAGTGGTGCGCGTCCTTCTGCGCAGCCTGCAGGCCACCAAGATGGCCGACCGCCTGGCGCGCAAGCTGGCCCAGTTCTGCAAGGACGTGGCCATGCCGCAGACCACCCTGGCGCGCATCCAGGAAGAACTGCGATGGGTCACCGTGCCCGAGAAGCAGAAAGCCACGGAGCTTCTCAAGCTGACTCGCTTTAACCGTGGAGCTTTTCGCCGCCTCTTGGATCTCATCCAGGACTTGGTCAAGCAGCAGGACTTTGAGGCTGCCACCCAGCTCGGCCTGCAGTACCTGAAGATCTTCGAGGGCGAGCCCGAGACCGAAGAACTGGCCCGCTTTCCCGAATTGTTCAAGGCCATGACCAACGTACGCTCGGCCTTTTGGCCGGAGGCGGCAAACCAGCTGGGCACGGCGCTCCAGCAGCCAACCTGGCCCGAGTTCAAGCATCACCAGGTCCTCAACGCCATCGTGGCCTTGTGCAAGAACCTGGCAGTGTACGAAGACTTCGAGCTCATCCAGAAGATCGGCGGCGTCTTGCAAGCCCAGGCCATAACCTGGCCCGCACCCAACACGCTAACCCACGCCTCCTGCTGCGGCTCCACCTTGCCCAAGCTCATCACCTCCAGCGCCGCACAGCGCCTGATCGAAATCTACATGGGCAAACGCGATGACCCGGTCACCGGCCGCCTGGTGAGCACGCTGTTGTGCTGGAGCGGGGAAGCCGCGATTGCCCGCGTCTTTCAACTCCTGGCCGAGGAACAACTGGCCGCCAACCGCTTTGTCCTCATCCGCCTGGCCGGACGCTTGGGCACGCCCGCGCTGGAGTCGGCCCGGCAAAGCATGAAGGACGAGCGCTGGTACGTGGTGCGCAACGCCTGCAAAATTCTTTCTGAATTGAAGGACCCGGATCTGCCGCGCCAGCTCGCCTTGGGGCTGCGGCACACCGATGAACGCGTACAGAAGGCGGCGGTGGCGGCGCTTCGTCACAGCCGCCTGCAGGAGCGCGCCGCTGTTTTCGCCGAAGCCCTGCCCTTCCTTCACCCCCATGGGCGCGAGGAAGTCCTTCAAGAGCTGGCCTTTTTGAAGGATCCGGCCACCCTGCCTGCCCTGGAGCGATATCTCTTTCGCGAGGCCTACAGCGACCCCAAAGCCCTGCGCCTGGCGCTGCAGTCGGTGGTGGCGGTCGCCGGCGATCAGGCGGATGAACTGCTGGGCCACGTCCTGGCGGACGCATCCCTCGACTTGGCGGTTCGCAAAGCCGCGCTCCTCGCCCTGGGTCGCAGAGCCACGGAACGCAGCCGCCAGCTCCTCCAGGAATTCGTAGCCCATGCCGCGGGCGATCCTTTGCTGGACGAAGCCAAGAAGCTGTTGGAACCCAAGTGAAAATCCAAACCCTGTTCGTGCTCTTCTCTGGACTGCGCCGCACCCCCGGGGATTGACCCCACCATTCCCATCAGCGTAGATTTCTTAGTGCGTATGTCCTCGGCCACCAGCAAGTATCTGCGCTTCGGCTCAGCCATTTCCGTGATTGTGATCTCCCTGGCCTACCTGGCCTACACCGGCGTGGAGCAGACCAGTAGCTATTACGTCACCATAAAAGAGCTGCGTGCCATGGACGACGCTCGCTACACCAAGCGTCTGCGCGTGGCCGGCGACGTGCAGCCCGGCTCCATCAAGCGCAAGGGCACGCAAGTGGAGTTTGTGCTGGTCGAACAAGGCGAGACGCTGCCCGTGTTTTACAAAGGCACCGAAGCCCCGCCCGACACTTTCAAGGACGACTCACAGGCCCTGGTGGAGGGCCGCTTCGATCGCGAAGGCGTCTTCCGCGCCCACCATCTGCAGGCCAAGTGCGCGTCGAAATACGAGCGCAAACAGGATCCAGCCGCACCCGCCCCTCCACAAGCCCAGCCCGCGCCGGCAACTTCCGGCTCCTGATCGTGTGGGGCCGGGTCTTTGACCGGGCCGAGTCCCGGCTCCTGATCGTGTGGGGCCGGGTCTTTGACCCGGCCGAGTCCCGGTCGAATGCTTTGATACACTCGCACAACCACACGTGCCTGCTTCGCACGCCAACTCGCTCGCCGTCGAACTGCGCAACCTCACCAAGGTCTTCGGGCGCTTCGCCGCTCTGCGCGACGTAACTGCCAGCTTCGAGCGCGGGTGCCTCTACGGCATCTTCGGCGAAAACGGGGCAGGGAAGTCCACGCTCTTGCGCATGATCGCCGGCCTGGCGCGGCCCACCAGCGGGCGCATCGAGATCTTCGGAGAAACTGACATCCGCACCGTCACCGCGCGCCTGGGCTACATGGCGCACGCTCCTATGCTTTACGACGAGCTCTCGGCGCTGGAAAACCTGCGCTACTTCGGAGCTCTCTACGGCGTCAACGCAGAACACTGTGCGCAGAGTCTGGCCGCGGTGGGCCTGGACCCGGCGCTTTCGCGCCCCATCGGCGAGTACTCCCAGGGCATGCGGCAGCGCGCTGCTTTGGCGCGCGCCCTCCTGCACGACCCCGAACTGCTTTTGCTCGACGAGCCTTTTTCCAACGTGGACGCGGCCTCCGCGCACTCCATGACTGAGTTGCTGGGCCGCATGCGCGCCGCCGGCAAGACCATCCTGGTGGTTACGCACCAGGCCGCGCACCTGGCTGCCATCGCCGATGAATCCTTGCGCCTCGCCGCCGGACGCATCGCTGCGCGCGCAAAAGGCATCGCTGCGGCAGAAGCTGTGGAAGCGAGCGCTGCGCGAGCACCCGCGCAGGTTCAGGAGGCGCGGACATGAGCGCGCTGCTCGCCGTCACCCGCGCCACCCTGGCCAAAGATGTACGGCTGGAGTGGCACTCCAAGGACGCCATCAACGCGGTCCTCTTTTTTGCCCTGCTGGTGGTGGTGATCTTCAGCTTTTCTTTTGAGCCCACCGCCGAGGAATCGCGGCGCATCGTCGGCGGCCTGGCGTGGGTGGCGATTCTGTTTTCCGCAGTGGTGGCTCTGAACCAGACTTGGGTGCGCGAACTGCGCAACCAGGTGCTGGACGCGTACCGTGTCTCCCCGGCCCCCGCCAATGCGCTCTTCCTGGGCAAGGCGATGGGGAATTTTCTGTTTGTGCTGGCCGTCGAAGCGCTGATGGCGCCGCTGTTCGTCGTCTTCTACAACCTGCGCGCACTCGGCCCCGCGCACCTGTTGATCTGGGTTTTCCTGCTGGGGACTTGGGCGCTGGTCATCAGCGGGACCTTTTTCGCCGCGCTTTCCATTCGTACCCGCGCCCGCGAACTCATGCTGCCCTTGCTCCTGTTTCCGTTTTCTATTCCTGCCGTTCTGGCCATGGTGTCGGCCACCACCGCGGTGCTCACCGGCGAGGGTTCGCCGCGGCTGGCCATCGAGTTCCTGGCGGTTTACGATGTGGTGTTCACCACCGTTTCGCTGCTGCTGTTTGAAAGTGTTTTGCACGCCGAATGAAGCCGGCCTCCGCACTTGCAGCCCTCGCCACCTTCGCCCTGCTGGTCTGGGGATACCACCAGGCCATGTTCGTCGCGCCCACCGAATCCACCATGGGCGACGTTCAGCGCATCTTCTATTACCACGTGCCTTCGGCGTGGACGGCGTTTGCGTGCTTCATCGCAAATTTCATCGCCTCCATCGCCTACTTGAAAAATCCCCGCCCGCGCTCCGACGCTCTCGCCGTGGCCACCGCGGAAGTCGGACTGGTTTTCTGCACGGTGGTGCTGGTCACTGGGCCGCTCTGGGCGAAGCCGGTGTGGGGCATCTGGTGGACCTGGGACGCGCGCCTCACCTCGACGCTGGTCTTGTGGCTCATCTACGCCAGCTACCTGCTGCTGCGCCGCTTCTCCACCGGCGAGCAGAAGGCAACCCTGGCCGCGGCGCTGGCGGTGTTCGGCTTCGTGGACGTGATCTTCGTCTACATGTCGATCCGCTGGTTCCGCACCCAGCATCCGCAGCCGGTGATCGGCGGCGGCGAAGGCTCCGGCCTCGATCCGGAGATGCGCTTCGCCCTGTTGGTGAACTTTGTGGCGTTTCTGGCGCTGGCCGGACTGCTCATCGGCCTACGCGACCGCCTGGAGCGCCTGCGTCAGGAAATGGACGAAGCCCGCGCGCTTCAGGCGCTGGCTGCGCCCGGGGAAGCACATTCGCGATGAAAAACCTGTACCTCGCGTACGCCGCCACCTGGCTCATCCACGCGCTCTACCTCGTCGCGCTGGGTCGCCGCTACTCCCGTCTGCGACGCGAGTTCGAGGAGATGGGGAAGGATTTGAAGAGCTGAGAAAAGTAGAGAGGGTTGCCAGCAGAAAGTTGAGAGTAGCAGGGCACGACTTTAGTCGTGCCGAAAAACCGCAACCTTTGACATTGTCATCCTGAGCGAGCCCGAACGCGCGGGAGCCCGCCGGGGCGGGCGACCAGCAAGTGAGGGCGAGTCGAAGGATCTTGGTTTTCCGTCACTCGGCAATTACTTGGAGGTCCTGAAAAATGAGTGCCGCTCATCCCCCGCGCATCCTCGGCTACATCTTCATCCCCATCGGAATCATCCTGCTGGGCGTAGCCGCGTGGCTGTTCGAGCAACGCCGCGAGATCCTCAACTCCTGGCCCGAGACGCAGGCGGAGGTCACCCACAGCGAGATCACCTACTCGCGCAGCAAGTCGGGCGGCAGCATGTATTCCGCCGTTTATGTTTTCCGCTATCACGTGAAAGGCCGCGACTACATCACCAAGGACGGCCCCGGCTACAGCACTTCGTCGTACAGCTCGATGGAGGAAAAAGTTAAGAAGTACGCGCCCGAGACGCGCCACCCCATCCGCTACAATCCCTCGAATCCGGAGGAGATTCGCATCGAGGCTGGCTACAACCTCACCACCTTCGGGATTCCGCTGGGTGTCGCGGCCATGGGCCTGGTGTTCTTCGGGCTGGGCCTGGGAGTGACCCGCGGCTGGCGATCGGGATACAGCGACCTGGTGCGTTGCCCCGCCTGGGGCCAGCAAACCCTCGCCAGTCAGCCAGCCTGCGTCCGCTGCAGCGCGGCGTTGCCGCCCAGAGCCGACGGTCCGGAGCTCGCGCAGGAAACCCCCAATGAGAAATAAGATGTTTTTGCCGACCAGCGAAGAAATCCGCAGGACCATCAGATCCATCATCATCCTCTTCGGTCTGTCGGCGTTGGGAGGGGCAGCCTGGCAGCTCATCGAACAGCTTTGCATCCTGAAGACCTGGCCCGAGATTAAGGCTGAGGTGACCAGCAGCCAGTTGACCAGCCACGTGGTGACTCGCGAAGAAAAGATCCGTGACCAGGATAGCGAGGGCTCGAGCTCCAGACCTCGCACCAGGACCGTCCGGACCACGATGTACGGCGCTGCGATCAACCTGCGCTACACCGTCAACGGCCAGGAATACAACACCCCGACCACTGCCGGATACGAAACCTCCGACTCCGGGATGATGCAAGAGTTGGTGCAGCGCTACGCGCCGGGCTCGCGTCACCCCACTCGTTACGATCCCTCGGATCCCGGCAAGATCCGGATCGAGGTCAGCAACACCCCGTTCTTCTTTGCGCTGCCCCTGATTCTCGGTGCCATGGGCACGGTGTTGCTCCTGATATCGCTATTGTTCAGGGCCCGAGCCGGCAGCTCCCCCAGGACTCCTCGCATTTCGATGGCGATGGGCATGCTCGGCGACATGGCGCGGGGAGGTCCCGGCCGCAACCCCGGCTACTTTACCGATCGGGTGCATTGTCCAGCCTGCCGCCAGCAAACCCTCGCCAGCCAGCCGGCCTGCATGCACTGCGGCGTAGCCTTGCCGCCCAAGGCCGGCGATCCGAAGCTCAAGGCAAAACCGCAATGATCCGCGCCGGCGCGCCGCTTCCACCTTTGATCTTCATCGGCATGGCGATGACCGTAGCGCCGGTTGCGGGAAGCTGCTCGAGGTTGGCCACATTTTCCATCCCGTAGATTCCCGCGCGTCCCAGCGCCTGGTGCGCAAAGAAGTCCTTCGAGGGCCCGTGGTCGAGGCTGGCAGTGTCGATGCCCACGCCGTCCACCTTGCGCTCAGCCAGCAGCTTGGCCGCGGCCGGCGCGATGCCGGGGAAATGCAGATTACTGGTCTCGCCCGGCGTGTCGTCGCCCAGATACTTCTTCTTGTCCGGCCAGAATTTTCCCCACCCCGTGCGCACTAGAACAATCGCGCCCTGGGGAATCGCGCCGTGCTGCTGCTCCCAACTCTCGACGTCGCTCACCACCAGCAGGCAATCAGGGTTTTTGGCGCAGGCGGCGGAAACGTCAATCACCACCGCCGGCCCAATCAGGCGCTCTACCGGGATCTCGTCCACCGTCGCCCGGCCTTCGTAGAAATGGATAGGGCTGTCGAGATGCGTTCCGCCGTGCTCGCTGGCCGCGTAGCGCGCTGCGGCATAGAAGTGTCCGCGCGCCGAGGCCCCCACCACTCCTTCTGCCACTCGAACGCCTTGGCCGTCGGCCAGTAGATGGTGGAAGCGTCGAAGCTGTAAGTAAGATCCACCAATCGGGCTTCGTTAATCGCAGGCGTCACCGCTTGTGGCGCTCCGCTTCCCGCCACCATCCACGCCATCCCCACCATCCCAAGAATCGCCAAGGCAATCCCAGCAGGTTTCATCAAGTGCCTCCGGTCGCGAAGAAGAAGGAGATTGTATCGCCGCAGGAGGCCGCCCCTTCGTGAGGCCTTCGTGTCCTTCGTGGTGAGCTTTGTTTTTTTGGGAGGGCCGCTACATCTGTCGCGACTCAGTGGCCGCGAGCGCGGGCGCGAGCTCCGTCGGCACCACAGAGTTAGCCGGAGGCGCCGGCGGTGCGGTGGCCGAAGCAGGTTCGGCGGCGTGCCGTTGGAAAATCTGCCGGGCCAGGCGGCTTCCGGGAGTTACTGCGGCGAAGTGTGAGAACAGCAGGCGATACGCCGCGCCCAGCACGGTGACGGCGGCAGCGGCCATCAGCAGCAGCGCTCCCGTCCGCGGCCAGGAGCCGGACATCTGCCGCAACACCAGGGCGAATACGCTCAGCGACATCAGCACCACTCCGGCGTCGAGTCCCACGGTCAGGGATTTGCGCGCGCTACCTTGCCAGGGCGCAGGCGCGAGCGCGAAGGGGTCCTCGGCGGTGGTGGCCAGTTCCACTTCCACGTTGTATCCACCGGCCTCCATGCGCGCCACCCATTCCTTCAGGTTGAGTTGAGAATTCTCCGGCATGTCCAGGAAGCGGATGCCGGCGCGCCCCGAAGAGTCCGTCCACACAATTTCTCCCTGGGCCTCGACGCGCACCGTTTCCTTGGGCAGGTCGAACTTCAATTGCAGGATGCGGCCCGCCGCAAGCGGCTCCAGCGCCTGCACCGCCATGCCGCCCTGGCTCAAGTTGAGCAGCACCGCGGGTTCGCGCGGCGTGGTCAGGCTGACGAACGACAGCGAGCGTACTACGTGGCGCACGTGCCTCGGCCCTGCGTCGATGAACAGCGACGAAGCCGCGCGCACCGTCCTGCGCACCGGCTCGGGCAGCAGCGGCTTGCACAGGATGAAGTTCGCGCCCACGGTTTGCGCGTTGCGCATCGCCGTGACTCCGCTGACCACCGCGATCACCACGCTTTCCTTGTTGTGCGAAGTGAGCCGCGCGTTGAAGACGATGAACGACGCGCCCTCGAACTCCTCCCAATCCAGCACCACCAGGTCGTACTGCTGCTCCGCCAGGCGCTCCAGCGCCGGCTCGCGCCCGGCGCAGACTTCCACCTGGACGCCCATCTCCTCCAGCACCGAACGCAGCACGGTAAGCAGCTCGGGATCGTGGGCCAGTAATAAGGAGCGCGCACTCATACCCGCCCATCTTAGGCACAGCCGCTCCCCGCGCCCAAGTGCCGCGCATGGTTCCGGCTCCTTTTCACCACGGAGGCACAGAGGCACGGAGGAGGTAAGAGGATAGGGAGAAGGGAAAAGTGAAGCTGTGCTTTGAAAGGGCGCGGCTCGGTAGGTCGGGTCTTCAGACCCGACTCGCGCAGCGACCGCGCCGCAAGGGCACCATTATCTTGTTGAATTGTCATCCCGAGTCCGCCGCGGCGGACGACCGACGCCCCGACTTGTCGGGGCGAGAAGGAGCGCGAATCGAGGGATCTCGGTTTGCTTTTCCAGAGAGTGTCAACAGAGCCTGGAGAGCGCTAAGAGTTAGAGAACTGCTTCACCACTTCCAGTAACTCGCCCGCCAGGGGTACATCACCGGGGTGTGTGCCACGGTGCAGCCACAGGATGCCTCCGCCGCGCGCCACGAGCGCGGCGCCGGGAAGCTGCAGGATGTCGGTGTGTTCTTGCAGTGCGCCGGTTAGGTTGTTGCTGCAGCCCGCGGCCGCGGATTCCTTGCGCCGCTGGCGGTACTCGGGCGAAGCGAACAGCAGCTTCGGCCACGTGGTGCGGCCCAGCCCCATGGCCCGGTAACTTTCCTTCTCCGGGTCGGGGACGCAGATCTGCTCCACGCCGTGCCGCCCGCAGAAGCGGGCCGCTTCTTCCGCCGTGCCTTGGACTACGCACGCCAGGCGCACGCCCCGGGTTTCGAACTCCGGCAGCTTCTCGCGCAACTGCGCGAGTGACTCGGCGTAAAACTGTCAGCCAAAGTGCCGCAGCCAGAGCACCAGCGCCGGCCCCGCCTGCCACAGTTCGGAGAGCCGCCGGCTCTCGCCCTGCGCCGTGGTGTACACGAAGTCAGGAGCTGGTCCCCCCGCTTCTACTTTCGCCATACTCGCAACTCTGAACTCTGTACTCTGAACTCGCTAACTCACTAGTCCTTCAAAATGAACGTTACTTTCATGTCCACGCGGTACTCGCTGATTTTGTTGTTCTTCACCGTCACCTTCTGTCCCTTGATCCACGCGCCCTCGATGCCGTGTAGCGTCTTGGAGGCGCGGGCAATCCCGTTCTGGATAGCATCTTCGAAGCTCTTCGGCGACGACGCGCTGATTTCCGTGATCTTGGCAACCGACATGGCGTCCTCCTGATTACTCAATGGCGCGCGAGTCTAGCAAGCCACCTTGCCCCGGTCAATCGGCCGGCGGCCATGAACAGGATTCATCGTGTCCAGGCCCAGAAAGACTGAGTCCCGAGCGCCCCAAAACCATCTACTCCCCATGGAGGCCCTCATGACGGAAGCTCTGATCGCGCATATTTTCGCTGCCTCCCAGGACGTGCGCTACGTCGCCGTGTACGGAGAGCATGGCCTGCGCTCCCAGGCGCGCAGCGACCGCGCCGGCGCCAGCTCCAGCGAATCCGACCGCTACGAGGAGTTGCTGGTCAACCCCGCCCTGCTCACCCTGGCCCGGCAGCGCGGCAACCTGGATTGCGGCGGCATGCGCTTCCTCATCGTCGCCTACGGCAACTTCTACCAGTTGGTGCGGCCGCTGGGCAGCGGACATCTTTCGGTGTGCGTTGAGCGCTCCGCTGACCCCGTACAGGTGGCGGCCCTGATCGAACCGCTGGTAGCAGGACGCGAGCGCATACCCCGCGCGCTCCCGCGCGAACCGCTCGGACTGTGCTGAGTGCTTCGTCCTTGATAATTCTGAATGCTGACGGCTGACCGCTGAGGGCTGACTGCTGACTGCTATGTTTTACAATGCCCCGCATGCTCACTCGCTCGCTCGCTGTCCTTTTGCTTTGCCTCCCTGGGCTCACCGCCTCCGCGCAAGCGCCCTCCACCCTGCGCCTCGACTTCTTCCACACCGGTAACGACAAAGAGGAACTGCTCAGTCTGGATCGGGTCGTCCTCGAGCCGCTGCCCTGGCCCGGAAACCCGCGCGGCAATCTTGATACCACCAACTTCGGCAAGTATCTGTTTGAGGTGCGCGACCGCTCGACCAACCGCGTGCTTTACTCGCGCGGATTTTCCTCCATCTACGGTGAATGGGAGACCACGGGCGAGGCTCGGCAGATGAACCGCACCTTCCACGAGTCGTTGCGCTTTCCCGCGCCCGCCGAGCCCGTGCAGGTGATCCTGCGCAAGCGCGCGCCTGACAATTCCTTCCGCGAAATCTGGTCGCTCACCGTGGATCCGAAAGACATGATGGTGGACACCTCGCGGCCCGCGCCTCCGGCGAAGCTCATCCCGCTGGAGAAGAACGGCGAGCCCGCCGACAAGGTGGACTTCCTCATCCTGGGCGATGGCTACACCGCTGCCGAGAGCGCGAAGTGTGAAAAAGACGCGCGCCGCCTCACCGAGATCCTCTTCGCCACCCCGCCCTTCAAGGAACGCCGCCGCGACTTCAATGTGTGGCTGATGTGTCCGGCCTCGGCCGAGAGCGGCATTTCGCGGCCTTCCACTGGCGTCCACCGCCGCACCCCCGTGGGCGCCACCTACGACGCCTTCCGCAGCGAGCGCTACATCCTCACCTTCGACAACCGCGCCTTCCGCGACGTGGCTCAGCACGCGCCCTACGAGTTCGTCGAAATCCTGGCCAACAATCAGACCTACGGCGGCGGCGGCATCTACGGGCTCTACGGCACGGTGTCCGCCGACAGCCTGTGGGCGCCGTATGTGTTCGTGCACGAGTTCGGACACCACTTCGGCGGCCTGGCCGATGAGTACTACACCTCCGACGTCGCCTATCTGCCCGCCGCCGGCCGCGTCGAGCCCTGGGAGCCCAACGCCACCGCACTGCTCGACCCCGGCCAGCTCAAGTGGAAGCACCTGGTGGAGGCTTCCACTCCGCTTCCCACGCCCTGGGAGAAAGAAAAATTTGAGACCCACTCGCGCGCCATACAGCAGCGTCGCCGCCAGATCCGCAAAGAGAACCGCCCGGAGTCAGAGATGGATGCGCTCTTTTTGGAGCAGAAGAAAGAAGAAGACGCCCTGCTGGCGGCGGAGAAGTACGCCGGCAAGGTGGGCGCCTTCGAGGGCGCCATCTACGAGGCCAAGGGTTATTACCGCCCCCAGGCCAACTGCATCATGTTCACGCGCAGCGACACCTTCTGCCGCGTCTGCAGCCAGGCCATCGAACGCGTGATGGATCTGTATACCGGGCGTTGAGCTGGAACACGGGCGGGTTACACGAGCGCCACTTCGCGGTCGAAGTCCGGTTTTCTTTCAGCCCGGAGCTTCAGGTTCACACCGCAGGCCACGGCGATCCGTTCGAGCATGGAAAGAGAGTGCCCCTTGTACTCGGCATCCTCCAACCGTGCAATCACCGACTGGGTCGTGCGGACGCGCCCGGCAAGCTCCGCTTGCGTCAATCCAGCCCTCTCGCGCATCTCGCGCACCAGCATGGCCAGATCAATTTGCTGCACGGTGCGAGCAAAGGTCTTGCGGAATGTGGCGCTCCGGCGCGAGCGTTCAGCGACGAATCGCGCGTGCTGGTCACTTTTCATGGTCCCGTCTCCTCCTGAATCGCCTCCCGCTCCTTCTCCGACGCCGGATAGCGATTCCTGTATTTCAGCCACAGTGCTCTGAGCCGCTCCGCCCGCTGGATCTCGGTGGACGGAGTTTCCTGTGTTTTCTTCTGAAAGCCGGAGGTGATCACCACCAGCATTCCCGGCTGGTAGAAGAAGAGAACGCGAAAGATTCGGTCGAACTGCTTTACCCGCAACTCGAAAATATTCCCACTCAGTTTCTTCACAAACTTGCCCTCCATCCGGTTGCCATAAACGCGCAATCGATCGAGAAACGCGTCCACCCCGGGCAGCCGCCCTGTCATCCAGCGAGTCAATGAATTCCCGGGCCGGAATCCGGCCATTGGGCAGTTGCACGTATGCAAGCGCAAACCCATTCACTCGTGTGCTCACTCTAGGGGTCTTTCTCGTCCTATTGATATAGCATTATTGCTATGCACTGTCAAGGACAACTACCCTTGACGCTGGAGGGCTGCTTCGGACGAACCAATGCCTCCGGTTTCTTTCTCCTCGGTCCAGCGGCCCTGGATTTAGAGTAGTGGGCACTCTGCCTGATTTCGCCGGCGACCCAATGAGAGAGTGGCTCGAATTCCTCGACGAACCCTGGCACCCCGTCTCCAAGGCCGCGCTCATTGGCTGGCTGATCTTCTACGCGCTCTTCCTGCTGCACGCCGCCACCGATGACGACGGCTTCCTGTTCATCGACAATGCCAACCTGGTGGTCCACGAAGCCGGACACCTGCTCGCCGGCTGGACCGAGCACATCCTGTTCACCATCTGGAGTGGGACTTTGCTGCAATGGCTGGTTCCGCTAGCCCTGGCCGCGACTTTTTTCGTGCGCCGGCACACGACGGGCTTCGTCTTTTGCCTGTTCCTGTTCTTCGAGAACTTCCTCTACACCGCCGTCTACATGGCCGACGCCCGTGCCATGGACCTGGAACTGGTCACCGTGGGCGACTCCGGTCCCGACGCCAACAATCACGACTGGAACCTGATCTTTTCCAACTTGGGCGTGCTGCATTGGGATACCCGCATCGCCGGCGCGGTCCGCTTCGCGGGCTGGATCGGAATGTTGGGTACGGTGGGCTGGCTGGTGTGGCGCGGCCTCGACGACTGGAGATGGCAGAGAAGCATGTAGGCCCCAGCCGCCCTCAGCCAAAGCGGGCCGGCTATTCTCGCTTGCTGGGCTTTCGCGCTGTGCGGCGGGTTCGGGGCAGCAGCTTTTCTTGCAGCCGCTGGCTGAAGCCGGAGGGCAGCGCGAAACTGCGGTCATCTCCGCTAAGAACCATGATGTTCCTGGCGCCATTCACCACCGCAGTGCAGTGCCGGCACCCGGCAAAGTGCCGCTCCAGCATGACGCGCAGGCCGGCATCGAGGTCGCCCTCGAGATAGTTCGAAATTTCGCGCACCACTTCGCGGCAGCTTACTTCCACCATCGGTCAAGCCTCCTTATGTCTTGGCGGCGCACACTCGCAGAGGCGGAGAGGGTCTGCAGGGTCCGTGCGCAGGTCATGGCGTCCTCCCCGTCCTGGCCGGTTTGCTCCAGGCTCCGCCCAGTCCGGGCGCGAGGGCGTCGCGCATTTGCAGGCGCGCGCGCAGCAGCCGTGTTTTCACGGAAGATTCTTCGATGCCCAGGACGCCCGCGGTCTCGGCGATGCTCAGGTCCTGGACGTCGCGCAGCACGAACACTTCCCGGTAGATGGGCTTGAGCGAGGCCAGAGCGCGGGCCAGCGCTTCGCGGACTTCCTTGCGCTCCAGGGATTCGGACGGAATTTCGCGCCAGTCGGCGAAGTCCCGCGGGATGTAATCGCCTTCGTCGTCCTTGCGGGGCTCGTCCACCGACTCGTAAAGCCCTTTGCGGTCCTTGCGGCGGCGCATGCGCGCATCGTTGATGGCGATCTGCACCAGCCAGGTGCTGAACTTCGACTCCGCGCGGAAACGCGACAGGTTGGCCAGGGCCTTGAGGAAGGCTTCCTGGGCCACTTCTTCGGCGTCGGCTCCGTGGTTGAGGACGGAGTAAGCGGCGAAGTAAACGCTGCGCTGGTAAGGACTGATGAGCTCGAAGAAGAGTTCGTTTTCGCCCTGGACAATGCGGCGGATGAGCTCGGCTTCACGGCCCGGTGCGGCAGGCGGAGCCGCCGTGCTTCGTTGCAGCCGCGCCGCTCCCTTGGCCATCCCCGTGCCCCCGGCTCTGCAACCGCGAAGAGGTGGTGAGAAAAAACTTTCGCTGACCAATCTAAATGATGCCGCAGCAAAAAGGCAAAGCCCGGGGCCGGGCGCCGGGCGCGTCAGCCTCGTTCACGCGCGCGGCCGGTTAGCCGCTCGCTCAGGCGCTTGCCGAAACCCTCGGGCAAGCGAAAGGCGCGGTCTTCACAAACCAGTTCGACCACGTTGCGCGTGCCGTCCACGACCGCCGAACAATGGTCGCAGCCCGTCAGGTGGGCCTCAATGGCGGCCCGCAGTTGGGGCGTCAGGTCGTCTTCCAGATAGTTGGAGACTTCTTGCCAGACTTCCTGGCAGCTAATTTTCACGGAGCGAAACTTCCTTCCAGCCGCTTTGTTAGAGTTCGGCATGATTCACAGCATCCTACGCAGCTTTGTCGAGGTGATTGTGCGAACCACCGGTCACTTCTTCGGGAGTAACCCGCTTGCGGCAGTAAATGCACAGGATCTTTCCCTTTTTCATACAACCTCCCATCCGAGACCTCGCTAGGCCTCCGGCGGGAATCCTTCCCGCTTAATATGATTCTGATGCACCCGCAAAGTTGCGTGGCTCCGGTATCTTTTTCAGACAGCAGGCAACCGAAGGGCGACTTCTGCATCCCATCGCCGATGCCGCCCGCTCCGCAAAAGTCCGCCAGCCACTGGCCCGAGTACCTCATCGAAGCCGCCGGCCTGGGCTTCTTCATGATCTCGGCGTGCCTGTTCACCGCCCTGCTCTATCACCCACTTTCTCCGGTGCGGCAGGTCCTCCCCAATCCCTTGATTCGCAACCTCCTGACCGGTTTGGCCATGGGGCTCACGCTCATCAGCATCGTCTATTCGCCCTGGGGGAAGCGCTCGGGCGCGCATCTGAACCCGGTGTTTACGCTTACCTTTCTGCGTCTGGGCAAAGTGGCGCCCAAGGATGCGGCCTTCTATGTAGCGGCGCAGTTCGTGGGCGGGCTGGCGGGCGTGCTGCTCTCTTCTCTACTGTTGGGTGGCTTGATCCGCGACCCCGCCGTCAACTTTGCGGTCACCGTGCCCGGCCCGGCGGGCGCGGGTGCGGCATTTCTGGCGGAGGCCGGGATTTCGTTCCTGATGATGACCATGGTCCTCATCTCCACCAATACACCGGGCATCACGCGCTACACCGGGCTGTTCGCAGGAGCGCTGGTGGCCACCTACATCACCTTTGAAGCCCCCCTCTCCGGCATGAGCATGAACCCGGCGCGCACCCTGGCCTCGGCACTCCCCGCCTGGTTGTTTCCCTCGCTCTGGGTCTACTTCACCGCGCCCCTGCTGGGCATGCTGATGGCGGCCGAGGTGTTCGTGCGGCTCAAGGGGCTGCGCGGGGTCTACTGCGCCAAGATGCACCACGACAATCTCCAGCGCTGCATCTTCCGTTGCCGCTACGGGGAAATCGCCGCCCGGCCGGGCAATCCGGCGTAGACCCGGTCCACGCACGCAAAAACCCCGTCACCTAATCGCCACTCCCGCATCCCATCGCGCGAAAGGTCACAAGCCGCATCGGCGATTTCGGTCTTTCAAACATTCCTTCTGGAGGAGTCACACAATGCAAAATCGCAAATTTCTGATCTTGGCGGGGTTGGTCGTCGCCGGAGTGGTCGGCTGGTACCTGTTCCGCCCCGAGCTTCTGTTCGTCAACAAGACGGTGAACGAGTCGATTCCCACCGCCCATGCCTCCGTCACCACCGAAACCCTGCTCACAGGACGTTTTCACGACGGCGCTCACAAGACCACGGGCGTCGCTTCCGTCATCCAGCTGCAGGACGGCAAGCGCGTCCTCCGGCTGACCGGTTTTGAAACCTCCAATGGCCCCGATGTGCACGTTTACGCGGTGGCCGCTCCCGACGCGCTCGATAACGAAACCGTAACCAAGGCCGGCTTCCTCGACCTGGGCACCCTGAAGGGCAACATGGGCGACCAGAACTACGACCTGCCTGCCGACTTCGACGCCGGCAAGTACCGCTCGGTGGCCATTTGGTGCAAACGCTTCAGCGTGAACTTCGGCGCTGCCGCCCTCAACCAGGCCATGTCCAGCGCCCCGATGTCGCAGAAGCTGGTGGCCGCGGGCGAGTTCCACAAAGTGGCGCACGAGGCCCAGGGCTACGCCATGGTGCACCAGCTGGCCGATGGCAAGCGCATCCTCCGCTTCACCGAATTCGAAACCTCGAACGGCCCGGAGCTTCACGTTTACCTGGTGGCGGCGAACGATGCCAACGACAGCGACACGGTGAAGAAGGCTGGCTTCGTGGATCTGGGCGCGCTGAAGGGCAACCAAGGCGACCAGAACTACGAGCTGGCGGCCGATCTCGATCTCTCGAAGTATCAGTCCGTCTCGGTGTGGTGCAAGCGCTTCGGCGTGAACTTTGCCACCGCGCCTCTGATCACCAAGTAACAGCAAACCGGAAGCGGGCCTGCAAACGGCTTGGCCCGCTTCCGCCCCACGTAGCACAAGTGAAGCCATGACCGCGAAACGCCAGCGCGCCGTCAGGAAGCCGCAAGAACCGGAGGCGCACTCGCACGCTCACGCCGCCAACCGCTTCGCCGTGCTCCCCACCTGCGAGCGGCTGGGTGCAGACACCGATCTGCGCGGCCGCGGCGTGACCATCGCCTTCATTGATTCCGGATTCTTCCCGCACCCAGACCTCACCCTGCCCCGCAACCGAGTTGTTGCGTACCACGACGTAGCCGATTCGAATTCGCGCCTCGAAACCGGCGATCCACAGTCCTGGCAGTGGCATGGAACCATGACCTCAGTGGCGGCGGCCGGCAACGGGCATCTCTCGGAAGGTCTGTATCGCGGTCTGGCTTCGGAAGCCCGCCTGGTGCTGGTGAAAGCCAGCGAGAACGGCCGCATCACCGAGCCGAACATCGCGCGCGCCTTGCGGTGGGTCATCGAAAACCAGGACCGCTACGGCATTCGCGTGGTGAGCATCTCTCTGGGCGGCGACGACGATGTCCCCTACAACTCCAACCAAGTGGATCTGGTGGCCGAGCAAGCTGTGCGCCGCGGCCTGGTAGTCGTAGTCGCGGCCGGCAACTCCGGCTGTACGGACGCGCCGCGCCCGGTCCCGCCGGCCAATGCGCCCTCGGTGATCACGGTCGGCGGTTACGACGACCACAACCAGCCCGGCGAAAAAGACCTCTACTGTTCCAGCTTCGGGCCTACTGCGGACGGCTTACAGAAACCCGAGATCATCGCTCCCGCCATGTGGGTCGCCGTCCCCATCCTGCCCGGCACGGACGCCTACCGGCGCGCGCAAGCGTTGTCGCAATTGGCTGCCGCGCCCGACCACCGGCTGCGCTCTCTGCTGCGAGAGCTGGCTACATCGGCGGATCTTCCGGCAGCACTGGCCGAGGAACCTCCCGCTGCCATCCGCGCGCGCATCGAACAGGCGCTGGAAGAAAGCAAGATCATTTCCACGCACTACCAGCACGGCGATGGCACTTCGTTCGCAGCGCCGGTGGTCGCCTCGGTGGTGGCGCAGATGCTGGAAGCCAACCCGCGGCTCACTCCCGCCGCCGTCAAAGACATCTTGATTACAACCGCCGATCGCATTCCCGGCGCCTCCGCGGTGCGCCAGGGCTACGGAGTGTTGAACGCGCGCCGCGCCGTGGAGCGGGCGAGGGCGGAGCGGCACTCCCTCAGCGCCGAAGAAGTTCGTCCGCCGCAGGTCGAGGCGGGGAAGCTGGTTTTTCGGTACCATGACGACCAGGCGCGCACGGTAGCGCTGGCCGGCGACTTCAATCAGTGGAGCACGGCGCGCCACTTGTTTTCTCGCGAGGCGCACAATATCTGGCGCGCGCAGCTCGATCCCCTGCCTCCGGGCCGTTACCGCTACAAGCTGGTGGTGGATGGATCTCGCTGGCTCGACGATCCCGCGAACGCAATCAAGGAGCCCGACGAGTACGGCGGGCTGAATTCCGTTCTGGAGCTGCGCGCAACCTAGGACCTTGCAAGCAGGAGGACAAGTTACATGGCTGCCGATTCTCACTACGACGTCATCATCATCGGCACCGGCGCCGGCGGCGGCACTCTGGCCTGGAAGCTCGCCCCTTCGGGCAAGAAGATCCTGGTGCTGGAGCGCGGCGACTACGTCCCCCGCGAGAAGAAGAACTGGGACCCGCGCGCAGTCAACGTGGAAGGCCTCTACCAGACGAAAGAAAAGTGGCGCGACGCCGGCGGCAAGGAGCTGCACCCGCACACCAATTACTACGTGGGCGGCAACACCAAGTTTTACGGCGCCGCACTCTTCCGCCTGCGCCGCGAGGACTTCGGCGAGCTGCGCCATCACGGCGGCATCTCGCCTGCCTGGCCGATTTCCTACGACGACCTCGAGCCTTACTACCTCCAGGCCGAGCAGCTCTACCACGTGCACGGGCTGCGCGGCGAGGACCCCACCGATCCTCCGGCCAGCGGGCCCTATCCGCACCCGGCGGTGAGCCACGAACCGCGCATTCAGCAACTGCACGACGACTTTGCGCGCCACGGCCTGAAGCCTTTTCACGTGCCCGTCGGCGTCATGCTCGACGAAAAGAATCCCCGCACCAGCAAGTGCATCCGCTGTAGCACTTGCGATGGCTTCCCGTGCCTCATCGATGCCAAGGCGGACTCGCAAGTATGCGCCGTGGATCCCGCGCTCACGCATCGCAACGTCACGCTGCTCACCAACGCGCTGGTGAAGCGCCTGGAAACCAGCGCCTCGGGCCGCGAAGTCACCAAGGCCATCGTCGAGCGCAACGGAGCCAGGGAGGAGTACTCCGCAAACATCGTCGTGGTCGCTTGCGGCGCCATCAACTCGGCGGCGCTGCTGCTGCGCTCCGCCGGCGGCCAGCATCCTCGCGGGCTGGCCAACGGCTCCGATCAGGTGGGCCGCAACTACATGGGCCACGTCAACTCGGTGGAAATGGCCATTTCCAGGTGCCCCAACACCACCGTCTTCCAGAAAACCCTGGGGGTAAATGATTTTTATTTCCGCTCGAAGGGCTGGGAGTATCCCATGGGCCACATCTCCTTCGTCGGAAAGCTGGAGGGAGAGACGCTCAAAGCCGGCGCCCCGCCGCTCACTCCCGGCTTCACGCTCGACATGATGGCCAGCCATTCGCTCGACTTCTGGCTGACCTCGGAAGATCTTCCCGATCCCAACAACCGGGTCACGCTCGACCGCGAAGGCAACATCGTCCTGGCTTACAAGCCCAACAACGAGGAAGGCCACAAGCGCCTCATCGCCAAACTGAAGGACCTGATGAAGCAGCAGACCAAGTGCTCGGCGCACGGGCATGACTGCCACGTCGGCCTGTTTGCGCGCAGCCTGTTCGTGGGCCAGCGCATCCCGCTCGCCGGAGTCGCCCATCAGAACGGCACCATCCGCTTCGGCAACGATCCCAAGACCTCGGCGCTGGATTCGAACTGCAAGGCCCACGAAGTGGACAATCTCTACGTGGTCGACGGCAGCTTCTTCCCTTCGAGCGGCGCGGTGAATCCGGCGCTGACCATCATGGCCAACGCGCTGCGCGTGGGCGATCATCTGCTGGCGCGGCTGAAATAGGAAAACGGGAGAATGCGAATGAAATACGACGCCATCATCATCGGCTCAGGGCAGGCGGGCAATCCGCTCTCGCATAAACTCGCCGACCTGGGTTGGAAGGTGGCCCTGGTGGAGAAGGCGCAACTGGGAGGCACCTGCATCAACGTGGGGTGCACGCCCACCAAAACCATGGTGGCCAGCGCCCAGGTGGCCCACTACGCCCGCAACGCCGCCAAATGGGGCGTGCGCACCACCGGCGTGAGCGTGGACCTGCCCGCCATCGTGGCCCGCAAGAACAAAGTGGTGGAGAGTTTTCGCTCCGGACACGACCGCAACATCGCCCGCCGTCCCAGTCTCACGCTGCACCGCGGGCAGGCGCAGTTCGCCGGCCCCAAACAGATCCAGGTGGACGGCCAGATGCTCGAGGGCGAGCGCATCTTCATCAACACCGGCACGCGTCCCCTGATCCCGCGCATCGAGGGCCTGGAAACCGCCGGCTACCTCACCAACGCCACCGTCATGGAGCTCACCGCGGTCCCCGAGCACCTGATTGTGCTGGGCGGCGGTTACATCGGGCTGGAGTTCGGGCAGATGTTCGGGCGATTCGGCAGCCGCGTCACCGTGGTCCACCGCGGCGACCAGCTTCTGCCGCGCGAAGATCCTGAAGTTGCCGAGGAGTTGCGCAGGATTCTGGCCGAGGAAGGCATCGAGTTCCTTCTGAATGCCCAGACGCAGCGCGTCACCGGAGTCTCCGGCCGGATTACGCTGGCCCTGCAAGGCCCGCAGGGGAAGGTGGACGTCACCGGCTCGCATCTGTTGGTGGCCACGGGACGCACGCCCAACACCGCCGACCTCGGCCTGGACAAAGCCGGCGTCGAGTTGGACAAGTCGGGCTTCGTCAAGGTCAACAGCCGCCTGGAAACCAACGTGCCTGGCGTGTGGGCGCTGGGCGACGTGAAGGGCGGCCCGGCCTTCACGCACATTTCCTACAACGACTACCAGATCGTGTACGCCAATCTGGTCGAAGGCAAGAACCTCACCACGGACAACCGCTACGTCCCCTACTCCGTGTTCACCGACCCGCAACTGGGCGGAGTGGGCATGACAGAGAAGGAAGCGCGCGAAAAAGGTTACAAGCTGAAGATCGGAAAGATGCCCATGAGCTGGGTAGCGCGCGCCATCGAGCGCGACGAAACCGGCGGCCTGATGAAGATCGTCGTGGACGCATCGAACGACCGCATCCTGGGCGCCAGCATCCTGGCCACCGAGGGCGGCGAGTTGGTGCAGATGCTGGGCGCGGTGATGATGGCCGGCGCTCCCTACACCCTGCTCAAGGGCGCCGTCTACACCCATCCCACGCTCGCCGAAGGCTTCTGGACGCTGATGGAGCAGGTGGCTCCGGTGGAGTAAGGGACCGATGATTCGCGAACGCACAACCTGCGCGCTTCTTCTCGCTCTGCTGCTCTGCCTGCCGCTGGCAGCGCAGCAGCAGCCGCTGGTGGTGGCCGTGGACTCGGTCAACATGACCGTCTCCGACATGGACCGCGCCGTGGACTTCTACTCCAAAGTGCTGAGCTTCGAGAAAGTCTCCGACGTCGAGGTCACGGGCGACGCCTACGAACATCTGCAAGGCGTGTTCGGCTTGCGGATGCGCGTGGTGCGCATGAAGCTGGGCGACGAGTTCCTCGAGCTCACCGAGTACCTGGCCCCGCGCGGGCGTCCCATTCCCGTGGACTCACGCTCCAACGACCGTTGGTTCCAGCACATCGCCATCATCGTCAGCGACATGGATCGCGCCTACCAACTGCTCCGCCAGCACAAGGTGGAGCACGCCTCCACCGGCCCGCAGCTCCTGCCCGGCTGGAATCCCAACGCCGGCGGCATCCGCGCCTTCTACTTCAAGGACCCGGACGGCCATCCGCTGGAAATTCTCCAGTTCCCGGCCGGCAAGGGCGACCCCAAATGGCGGCAGGCGGGCGTGCGTCTGTTTTTGGGCATTGACCACACCGCCATCGTGGTCTGGAATACGGATGAAACTCTGCGCTTCTATCGGAATCTTATCGGACTGAAAATCGCCGGCGAGAGCGAGAACTACGGCATCGAACAGGAGCGGCTGAACAACGTGTTCGGCGCGCGCCTGCGCATCACCGCGCTGCGCGCCGCTTCCGGGCCGGGTATCGAGCTGCTGGAGTACCTGGCGCCGCGCGACGGCCGCCCGTTTCCGCAAGATGAACGCGCCAACGACGTGGTTCATCGCCAGACTCGGCTGGTGACGCTGGACGCTGGTGCCGCCTCCAGAACCCTGCGCGCCGCCAAGGTGCTTTTTGTTTCAAGTGGCGTCACCGTTTTGCCGGACGCCGCGCTGGGATACCGCAAGTCGTTCCTAGTGCGCGATCCCGACGGGCACGCAGTGGAGCTGGCGGAAAAATAGTACCTAGTACCCAGTACCTAGCACCCAGAGGAACCCAGGAAATGAAGAGACAGGGCAACATCACGGCGGAAGAGCGACGCCTGCAGGAGTCCCGCGACCGCAAGGTGCACTGGAAGCGCTGGGGACCGTATCTGAGCGAGCGTGCCTGGGGCACGGTGCGCGAGGACTACAGCCCCGGCGGCACCGCCTGGGACTTTTTCCCGCACGACCACGCCCGCTCCCGCGTCTATCGCTGGAACGAGGACGGCCTGGCCGGCATTTCCGATCGCCGTCAGAACATCTGTTTCGCGCTGGCGCTGTGGAACGAGCGCGATCCCATCCTCAAGGAACGCCTCTTCGGACTGACCGGCAACGAAGGCAACCACGGCGAGGACGTCAAGGAACTCTACTTCTATCTCGACTCCACGCCCACGCACTCTTACATGAAGTACCTGTACAAGTATCCCCAGGCGGAGTTTCCCTACGCCAATCTGGTGGAGGAAAACCGCCGCCGCGGCAAGCAGGAGCCGGAGTACGAGATTCTCGACACCGGGGTTTTCAACGACAACCGCTATTTTGACGTCTTCACCGAGTACGCCAAGGGCGGCGCGGAAGACATCCTGGTGCGAATTTCCGTCTCCAATCGCGGCCCGGAGCCGGCGCGCCTGCACCTGCTGCCAACCGTTTGGTTTCGCAACACCTGGTCGTGGGGCGGAAGCGAATCCAAGCCGGCTCTGCGCGCGGATGCGCGCCACGAGCCCGTCCGCGTGATCGAGTTGGAGCACGCGGAATCCGGCAAGCGCCGCCTCTACTGCGAAGGAAGCCCCGAACTATTGTTCACCGAGAACGAAAGCAACAACCAGCGCCTGTTCGGCACCGCCAACGGGTCTCGTTACGTCAAGGACGGCATCAACGATTGCGTAATTCACGGCACCCGGGACGCGGTGAATCCGGAAATGACCGGAACCAAGGCCGCGGCCCACTACGTGCTGACCGTGGGCGCAGGCGAAACGGTTACCATCCGCCTGCGTCTGACTGATCAAGACCTGGGCACCGCCAGTGGTGCCTCACCCGTGGGCCGCGACTTCAACAATGTTTTCGCCGACCGCCTGCGCGAAGCCGACGAGTTCTACGCCACCGTGATCCCCAGCGATCTCTCCGCAGACGCCAAGAACGTGATGCGCCAGGCGCTGGGCGGCATGCTGTGGTCGAAGCAGTTCTATCACTATGTTGTCCGCGACTGGCAGAACGGCGACCCCACGCAGCCGGCGCCGCCCCAGGGCCGCAAGGACGGCCGCAACCGCGAGTGGGCGCACCTCTACAACGCCGACGTTATTTCCATGCCCGACAAGTGGGAATACCCCTGGTACGCGGCTTGGGACCTGGCCTTCCACTGCGTCTCGCTAGCGCTGGTGGACTCCGACTTCGCCAAGGAGCAGCTCACGCTGATGTTGCGCGAGTGGTACATGCATCCCAACGGCCAGCTTCCGGCGTACGAATGGGCCTTCGGCGACGTGAATCCTCCCGTGCACGCCTGGGCGGCATGGCGTGTGTACAAGATCGAGAAGAAGCGCCGCGGCAAGGGCGACATCCAGTTTCTGGAGCGCGTCTTCCACAAGCTGCTGCTCAACTTCACCTGGTGGGTGAACCGCAAGGACGCCGAAGGCATGAACATTTTTCAGGGCGGCTTCCTCGGCCTCGACAACATCGGCGTGTTCGCTCGCAGCGCCGCGCTGCCCACCGGCGGCCACCTGGAGCAGTCCGACGGCACCAGTTGGATGGCCATGTACACCCTCAACCTCCTCTCCATCGCCATGGAGCTGGCCGATCAGAATCCGGCCTATGAAGACGTGGCCAGCAAGTTCTGGGAGCACTTCCTGCACATCGCCCACGCCATGAATCATCTGGGCCACGGCCAGATGGGCCTGTGGGACGATGAGGACGGCTTCTACTACGACATCCTCCACTTCCCCGACGACCGCATGGAACCCATGAAGGTGCGCTCCATGGTCGGGCTGATTCCTCTCTATGCTGTCGAGACCCTGGAGCCGGAGCTGCTCAACAAGCTGCCCGGCTTCAAGCGCCGGCTGGAGTGGTTCATCGACCACCGCCGCGACCTCACGCAAAATCTCGCCTGCATGCGCACCCCCGGCCATGAGGAGCGCCGGCTGCTTTCCATCGTGGACCGCGACAAGCTGCGGCGAATACTGCGCGTCATGCTCGATGAGAACGAGTTTCTTTCGCCCTACGGCATCCGCGCCGTTTCCCGCTTCCACAAGGACAACCCCTACGTGATCCACGTCAACGGCAGCCAGCACCGCGTAGACTACGAGCCCGCCGAGTCTTCCACCGGGCTCTTCGGAGGAAACTCCAACTGGCGCGGGCCCATCTGGTTTCCGGTGAACTTCCTGCTTATCGAGTCGCTGCAGAAGTTCCACCACTACCTGGGCGAGGACTACAAAGTCGAGTGTCCCACCGGCTCCGGCCAGATGATGACCCTGTGGGAGGTTTCGGAAGAACTCTCGCGCCGGCTGAACCGCATCTTCCTGCGTGACTCGAATGGCCGTCGCCCGGTCCACGGCGGGCAGGAGAAGTTCCAGAGCGATCCGCACTGGCGCGACCTGTTGCTGTTTTACGAATACTTCCACGGCGACACCGGCTCCGGCGTGGGCGCCGGCCATCAGACCGGATGGACCGGACTCGTGGCCAAGCTGCTGCAACAGAGCGGCGAGAATGTGCGCCAGCAGGACGCGGAGCTCGAGCCTGAGCTACAAGAAGTTAAAGTTAGCCATTAATGTTTGGAGAAATGACGATGCAAGCACAGGTGGAAACTGAGATGGACAAAACAGACCGGCCGGGCGTCATGAAGGCCATCGCCGTCATCCCCGGCAAACCGAACAGTGTGCACCTGGCCAGCATGCCGAAACCCTCGGTGAACGACGTCCCCGACGGTCGCGGCGTGCTGGTCAAGGTGCTGCGCGTGGGCGTGGACGGCACCGACAAGGAAATCAACGCCGCCGAATACGGCGCTCCGCCTCCGGGCTACGACTTCCTGGTCATCGGCCACGAGAGCTTCGGACGCGTGTTGGAAGTCGGTCCGAGCGTCACCGAATTCCGCCCCGGCGATTACGTTGTGGCCTCGGTGCGCCGTCCCGGGTCGAGCATCTACGACCGCATCGGACTGCAGGACATGACCACCGACGACACTTACTTCGAGCGCGGCATCAACCTGCTCCACGGTTTTCTCTCCGAGTACTACGTGGACGCCGCCGACTACATGGTGAAGGTGGCGCCGGGCGTGCGCGAAGTGGGTGTCTTGATGGAACCCTCGAGCGTCGCCCAGAAGGCCATCAACCAGGCTTGGGAAATCCAGCGCCGCTTGCGCGTGTGGCGCCCGCGCCGGGCCGCCGTGCTGGGCACGGGCACGCTGGGGCTGCTGGCCTCGATCTTCCTCCGTCTGCGTGGGCTCGAGGTGACCGCCATCGGGCGGACGCGGCCGCCGTATCTCAACTCCAACCTGCTGGAAGAAATCGGCGTGCGCTATCTGAGCACGCTCGACACATCGCTCAAGCAGGCGGCAGACGCCTTCGGCCCGTTCGATTTCATCCTGGAAGGCACCGGCGTCTCCTCCCTGGTGTTTGAAGCCATGGAAGCGCTGGGCAAGAACGGCGTGCTGGCCATGGTGAGCATCACCGGCGGTGAGCACAAGGTGGAAATCCCCGCGGACCGCATCAACCAGGGCTTCGTGCTGGGCAACAAGGTTGCCTTCGGCAGCGTCAACGCCAGCCGCGAAGACTTTGAGAGCGGCGGCGCCGACCTGGCCCAGGCCGAGCTCAGCTATCCCGGCTGGCTGCGCAAATTGCTCACTCATCCCGTCAAGGGCTTGGAAAACTTCGAGCTGCTGATGAAAACGCTTACCGAGACCAAGGGCGCCATCAAGGTCTTCTGCGAAGTAGCGCCGCTGGAGTAGGAAAGGCGCAGCCAATGATCCGCTTCGGCCCCGACATTTGCGGCAACCTCGACTCCGCTCGGGCTCGCGAGTGGCTGGAGACCAACGGTCTCGGAGGCTTCGCCTCCTCAACCATTGTCGGGCTCAACACTCGCCGTTATCACGGGCTGCTCGTGGCCGCCACGCGTCCGCCGGTGGGGCGCATGCTGTTGCTCTCCAAGCTCGAGGAGACGCTGGTCCTCGGCGAGAATCGGTTTGATCTCTCCGCCAACCAATATCCCGGCGTGGCACATCCGCAGGGACATCGTTTCCTGAAGCAGTTTCGCCTCGATCCCTTCCCGGTGTTTGTTTACGAAGTTGAAGGCGTGGAGCTGGAAAAGTCGGTGTTCATGGTCCAGGGCGAGAACACCACCGTGGTGCAGTATTCGCTGCGTGGAAAAGGCCGTGCGTTGCAGCCCTGCCGTCTGGAAGTGCGCCCGCTCATTGCCTTCCGCGACTACCACAGCACCACCCACACCAACGACTCGCTGAACCGGAATGTGGAAACCGCGCCCGGCCTGGCGACGGTGGTGCCTTACGAAGGCGCGCCCGCGCTGCATTTCGCGCACGATGCCGCCGAGTTGATCGCGGCCGGCGACTGGTATCGCAACTTTGAGTACGACGTGGAGCGCGAGCGCGGCCTGGATTTTCAGGAAGACCTCTACAACCCGTTCACCCTGCACTTCGACTTGGCGCAACGCGCACAGGCCACCATCATCGCTTCCACCGACCGGCGTGATGCCGCGCGGGCCTCCCGGTACCGAGCGCAGGAAATCGCCCGCCGCAAGGCCGTGCTGGCCGCCGCTCCTGCCGACGACGACCTCAACGACGACCTTGTCCGCGCGCTCATCGCGGCCGCCGATCAGTACATCGTTGCCCGCGGCGATCAGAAGACTGTGATCGCAGGATATCCCTGGTTCGCCGACTGGGGCCGCGACACTATGATTTCCCTCCCCGGACTCTGCCTCAGCACCGGCCACAGCGAGGTAGCGCGCCAGGTCCTGCTGGCTTTCGCCAAGGTGGTGGACCGCGGCATGCTTCCCAACCGTTTCCCCGACGCCGGCGAGGCCCCGGAGTACAACACCGTGGACGCCACGCTCTGGTTCTTTGAAGCCGCTCGCGCCTACCGCGCCTCGACGGGCGACGACGCCTTTGTCCGCGAACCTCTCTACGCCGTGCTCGCCGGCATCATCGAGTGGCATCTGCGGGGCACGCGTTACGGCATCCGCGTGGAAGAAGACGGCCTGCTCGCCTCCGGCGAGCCCGGGGTGCAGCTCACCTGGATGGACGCCAAGGTGGGCGACTGGGTGGTCACGCCGCGGCACGGCCAAGCGGTCGAAATTCAGGCGCTGTGGTACAACGCCCTGTGCGTGATGGAGGAATTCGCCCGCGATTTCGGCGACCCGCCTGCTCGCAAGCGCTACGCCGCGCTCGCCGAGAACACTCGCGCCAGCTTCAACGCCGTCTTCTGGAACGATGCCGGGGGATGCCTTTACGACGTAGTCGCAGGCGACGCCCGCGACGCTTCCCTGCGCCCCAACCAGATCTTCGCCGTCAGCCTGCCTTACAGCATGTTGCCGCCGGAACGCGCCCGCAGCGTGGTCGAGGTGGTCCAGCGTGAACTGCTCACGCCCTACGGCTTACGCAGCCTGGCTCCGGGAGATCCGCAGTATCGCCCGCGCTATGAAGGTGACGCGCGCAGCCGCGACTCCGCTTATCACCAGGGCACGGTGTGGCCCTGGCTCATGGGTCCGTTCGTCACGGCTTACTGCAAGGTCAACCGGCACTCTCAGGGCGCGCGCGAACAGGCACGCAAATGGCTTGCGCCTCTTGAGGAGCACCTGAGCCAGGCCGGGCTCGGCCAGATCGCAGAAGTCTTCGACGCCCACGCCCCGCACCGTCCAGCCGGCTGTTTTGCCCAGGCCTGGAGCGTGGCGGAAATTCTTCGCGCGCTGGTGGAGGACATCCTCGAAGTCAAGCCTGCGTCCGACCGAAGGCCGCTCTCCGGGGCGCTGCGCACTTCAATGTCAAAGCAGTCGACTCGGACGCCCGCAGGCAAGATCCCCAGCCCGCTGCATCGGGCGAGGGACCTCTAGTTCTCAGAAGCTGGCCCCCCGAGGAAGGCCGCCGGTACGAACAGCCATGCCTTTGGCCCGCATCGCAGGGCACTCGTCTATTGCGATCTCCAACCGGTACGTTCATCCGTCCGAAGATGCCGTGCTCGCGGCAGTTTCTAGACTGAGTGGGCACAATTCTGGGCACAGCGCTAATCGCGCACAATTGCGGGCCAGTTCAGAACCAGGGGAAGTGGCTGAAGAGGAAGGGAAATTCTGGCGCGCCCGAAGGCCCGCCGCGGCGGGGAACCCCTGACCTATTGCTCCGGAGGTCCGCCGCGGCGGACTCTATCCAGCTGAGCTACGAGTACAGGAGTCCAAGAAGAATGGCGCGCCCGAAGGGATTCGAACCCCTGACCTATTGCTCCGGAGGCAATCGCTCTATCCAGCTGAGCTACGGGCGCGCAGCGAGGAACAGAACCAATTATAGCTTGTGATCGGCAGGCTCGAGGATGCGACGCAGTTCCTCACGCCCTTTACCGGTCTTGAAGTAACGCTCACGGCGAACTGCTTCCGCCCGGGTATCAAACTCCTCCCGATGCACCAGCTCCCAGGGGCGGGCGTGCTTGGTGGAACGAACCAGCCCGTCTTGGTGTTGGCGGTATCGCAGTTCACAATCCGCGGCCGAGCCCTTGTACAGTTCTCCTGTTTTCCGGCTTCGTAGGATGTAAACCGTGAACACTCTCGGGTGTCTGTGGAAGGGAGGCCCCTGACCTATTGCTCCGGAGGTCCGCCGCGGCGGACTCTATCCAGCTGAGCTACGGGCGCGTTCCAACCACAATTATAGCTGAGAGATTTCGTGTTCTTCCTCTAAGTTCTAACTACGGCTTCTCCGGATTGGCGCATGAAGGCGGCAATCTCGGTGAAGTCACCTTTCTCCCACAACGCTTTGTTTGGATTCATCATCGTTCTCTCCATGGCGTGAAAGCCGAGTTGACCCTACAGATTTGGCCGCCCAAGATGGGCAGCACCCTACCAGTGAGACGCCAGTAGAATCTCCCGCCGTTGCTGTGCGCGATAGCAGCCGACTCACTGAATCGTCGCCGGCTGCGGGTCTCCTACCAGGGCGGGAGTCGCTTTGAGCCTGGCGGGAAACCGCTGAACGTATCCCTTCAATTGGCGATACCACAACCCGTGAAACTTGAATCTCTCCATTTCTGCTAAGGCCTGGTCCGGCGTCCATCCCTGCCGGGCCATGCGAAAGATGGCCACCATGACCCCGGTGCGGTCCGCGCCCCGCTGGCAGTGAACGAAGATCTTCTTGTCAGGATTTTCCCTTAGCAAACGCAGGAACTCTGCCACTTGATCATCCGCGGGCAAAGCGCGAGGACTCCACGGGAGGCTGACGTATTGCATCCCGCGCGACTCCGCCTCAGTTTTTTCCCGCGCGACGTTCTTCCTGGAGGTGTTCAGGTTCACCACGATTTCGATGCCCATCTCTTGCAACTGGCCGAAGCCCTGGCTGCGAGGCTGGCCCCCGCGATAGAGGCCCTCGGTGACCCGCCCCAGATTAGGCAGGCCCGGGCGCTCCAGCTTCTGGGCAAAGGCTGGAGTGGGTGTCTGGTTGGCAGAGCCGGCCGAGGCGGGTTTGCCGGTTTGGGTTGCCGCGGGGCAAGGCGAAACCGCCACTATCCCAGCCGCGAGTAGAAGAAACACACGCACCGGCTTTTCCCCGAATGATTCTAGCCCTTAAGGGAATGACTACTCCATTTCTAACGCACTGATCCTTGCAAGAACCTTGTCAACCTCTGCCTGGGGATCCAACCACCAGTTCGTTGACCAGATTCGGTGAATTCTCCAGCCGCGCGATTCCAAAATTTGTTGGCGCCAGATATCCCGAGCACGCGCTGTAAATTGCGAATGGTAGGTCCGACCGTCACACTCGAGACCAAGCACATAACAGTCCTCGCGCTTCGGATGACGGATCGCCAAGTCGATACGGAACCCGGAGTCGCCGACCTGCTGATCGACTCTTAGTCCTTGCTTCGTAAGCGCTTCGTATACCGACAGCTCAAAGTCAGAATCAAAATCGGGCGGATGATCCGGTTGACGAGCGGATATGCCAGCCATCTTCCCGAGCTCTCCAAGCTGCTTCTCTACCGTCTCTCTCAGCTTGTGGTTGTCTTCGCAGACCGCCTCGGCGTAGCGCATGTACGCCTGCAGATAGTCTCGGCCGCTGACCCTTGTGGCGGGCCGGCTACCAGCCGCCCCAAAGACATCGGAAATCTGCGCCACAGGGAGGGACGTAACAACATAGATCCTCTTCTTAGCGCGGGTTACGGCAACGTTCAGACGCCTCTCTCCGCCTTCTGCGTTGAGCGGGCCAAAGAAGCGCTTAAACTGACCCTGCTGGTCGTAGCCGAACGTGGTTGAGAAGATCATTATGTCCCGTTCATCGCCCTGGACCGACTCGAGATTCTTGACGAAGAAGCTGACATCTTGCCGTCCGTCTTGACGGTCACACTCCGACTCATACCTGACCCGAAATTCCTCGTCTCGGAGTGCCTCTGCCTGGAGTAGGTTCTGGATAAGATCTTCTTGCTTCAAGTTAAACGTGACTACCCCGATGGTTGCTGCAAGGCCCTGCTCGAACCACAATTTCCGAAGAAGCTGAACGACGGTTCGCGCCTCAATTTCATTCACTTGACGTGGGCGCTCATACACGCCGTTTTCTGCCCTAACAACAATGATTGGCGCATCAGCCCCGTCCGATTTGACACTTGGGGGGCATTGAAGCCTCCCACCATAGAATGCCTTGTTTGAGAACTGTATAAGGAACGGGTGCTCCGATCGATAGTGCATGTCGAGGTAGGAATTGCGGAGAACAGACTCACAAACGGACAGTAAGTCCTTCGTCGCCAGGACATCTCGGCGCAGATCTCGTTGGACCTGTTCTTCGAGGGAAATCTCCTCATCGCTGGGTGAATCCTCGTCGTCATCGAAGGGCGTGACACTTAAGAAGAACGACGTTGGCGGCAGCTGCTTCTCATCACCCGCGACGACCGCACGCTTCCCGCGGTGGAGGATTGGCACCGCCTGTTCCAACGGGCACTGCGACGCCTCGTCGAAAATGACCACGTCAAACAAGCCGGCGGCTAGCTGGAAGATCTGGCACGCTGTGTTCGGGTTCATCATCCAACACGGTCGTAACGTGAAGAGTCCCTGCTCGGCTCCGAACGCCACAGCCTGTCGGAGACGCTTACTGTTTGGTCCCCGGGTGACTAACTGGCTGCGTAGTGCGACTAGGGGCGATGGCCTGAGCGAATGCAGAGCGGCCTGATGTTCAAGCCAGCTATCCCTGATGGCGCGCACTTCCAGAGCGCGCTTCTTCGAAATGGCTGTTGCTAGTGCTTTTCGGTCTCTCTCAAACAGTTCTGGCGTGAGTGACTGCAAGATGGGTGTTTCTTTCAGACATGCATTGATCCATACGGAATAGGCCGAATAACGCAAAATGGTCTTCCACCCGTCCCATACTTTTACATCTGACTCAGTTGCTGCCGCTGCTAGTGCCGAGAGCGTTTGGCTGATCAAATCTGATGCGGCGGCGCGAGTCGCGTCGAATGCACACAGTTGGGACAGCCTCGGAAGATAGGAAATTAGTCGCTCGAGATGCGGGCGAACTGACTCCCCACCTTGAGCTCTGGAGAGCAGTTGCTCCAGGTATTCAGTCCTAAGCCATCGCTGCAACCTATGCAGCTCGCCTCCGAGCGTGACTAGTAGGTGGGCCCGCGCTACAGCCGTCTTGACGCCTCTATCCCACTGTTCAAGCGCTGCCCTGCCCTTGCGTCGAACGGCGTTGGCTAGAGTTGCGAGTAACGCAGTCCTCTTGGAGGGGCCTGCTAGCTTCGCCGCGTCCCGACTCCCCGCGAGATTCACCCGGACCGTTTCAACCAGCTCAGCGTCGAGGGATGACGGATTCGAGGGAAGGTCCAGTGATGCCAACCCTGAGAGGACACGTAGTCTGTTGCTTCGGCGCTTCCCCTGTTGCTCGACTGCCTCAAGTGTCGCCAGACTAGCGCGCAATTCGCTCGGTAACCCGTGGGAGTTCCAGACCTTTAGGGCTTTGTGGTAAGAGGGTGTCAGCAGTACCCACCAGCCACGTTGATGGCGTCGCTTGAGGCTTTCAATTGATTGCAGCAGGCGCTCAAGTTGGGAGCCTTCCGATGAGCCCAGTGTTGTTTCTATACCGTGGTCTCTTGGTATGCGTGTGAACTGATCAGCTAGGGAGGCGAGTTGTTCCAACCTACCGCTGATCCCAATGGAGCCCCCTGTATTGTCCGCAGAGAACCTTTGCAGCCAGTAAGCGCATCCTTCGACACGACCTGTCTGGAAAAGACCCATCGTCCACTCTCGCCACTCTTCCGCAGCGGAGATAAATGCAGCTGCATTCCCCTCGATCTCTGCCCCTAGGCCATTGGTTCGCCCAAACTGGTCCAGTTGGTCGCCGGCCTCGATGCAGGACTGGATCACCGCAACAATCTCGTCATGGATAGGCCTTGTCAGGGCAAAATCAGTCGCGCGGTTTGTCCACGGATTCACTCTCGGAAGCGAGGCTTCCCAAAGATGCACAAGCTCGCGAAGCTCTGCCTCAGCCCGATCCAAATCCTCAATCCCCTTCGATGAAAAAACAGCTTCGATGTGTGGGTCGGATCGAAGGGTGGAGTCATCGTTGTAGAGCGAGGTTGCCCGGCCGATCAGCTGACGATAGGACAGGTTGATGGGCTGGCGTGGTAGAAGTAATGCCTTGTGATACTGCTCCAACCCAGCTTCCCGTCGATCAATGTCTTCGGACAGTCTCTGTCTTTCTCCCGCGAAACCCCCAGGGACGTATTCCTTCAGGGCGTTGATTTGCTCCTTCAAATCAGAAAAGATCTTGCGTCGATCTGATTCCGAGTCGTGGACTACCACACACAAATCATCGAGGCCAACTGCCCTGAGTCGCTCAGCAACCACGTCTATGGCAGCACGTTTCTGACAAACAACCAGAACGCGCTCTCGACGAGCAAGCGAATCCGCAACGATGTTTACGATAGTCTGTGACTTACCGGTTCCTGGCGGCCCATGGACGATGGTGCCAGGACTCTTGCGAGACTCCCATATTGCTCGCTCTTGGTACGGATCACTGTCGGTGACTAGGTACCGTTGGCTCTCGGTAGGCAATTGAACGGGCTCGGGTTGAGCCTGCCGGTTCGCAAGGATGGAATCCAGTGGGTCATCGACGGCCTGCAATTGCTGCAGCTGTTCGAGATTCTCCATCAGGGCTTGGTTTTCAGAGAGGAACAAGCCAAGCACGGCGGCATTAAGGACCGCCGGTTGCTTCATAGTTTCCGCATCCTTCCTCGCCGGAACGGGAGAAAGACTTAGTGTCAGGTCAGCGACTTCGAGCGACGGAAACCCGTTCAGCATTGACCTTACGGCTACGTCGACCTCGGAAAGCTCAATTTCACCGTCTCCGTTCGCATCGAGCTCCACAGGAGAGATGTCCACTTTGAGATTCATTCGAGCCCACCGGGCCAACACCCGGTTAAAGACCGGAGCGCCAGCTTCCTTCTCGCGCAGGATAGTGAGTTCGCCCTGTTTCTTGAGGGATGCGTGGATTTGGATCGGCCAGAGGTACAGGGGGGCAAGAATGCTTCTCTTGTGGTCAGGATCAGTAATGTCTCTTGCAAGGAGATAGGGGTAGGCCAGCCACAGGCTTCTCAGGCCGGACTCGCGGACTATCGCTTCGGCTCCACGAACGATCCCTTGCGTAATCGCGTAATACAGGGCGAGGCTTCCCTGCCGCTTCTCTTCGTCATCCGCGCTGATGTCGAGGTCGACGGAAACGCTGGCGGACTCATGACGAACTAGCTCCTCGACTAAACTGCTCGCGAAATCGCCACCGCTCTTGCCCACACCTCTGCGAACAGCTGCATTCAGCCTCAGTACGTCCATGCGCGTCCTGTACCCCTTGGTAGCAAAACCCTTCAGGATCGGACCCCGATTGACCGTGTCATATAGCCTCTCGGTGAGGCGCTTGAGCATGGGGCGCAGTTGTTCTGCACTGAGGCGGTTCAGCCCAGAACCCGGCGCACGCTGTGGTCGGGGGTCTGCAGCCATGAGGATTGCCAGATTTAATGCGGTTCGGCGTAAGAATGCAAGCGGCAACCGGAACCGCCCTGTTGCAGGTGCGGCTGGCCACGTGCCACCACTGAGCGCCTACATCCCCGCCATCACAATCGGCATGGTGGGCGTCTGCGAGCCGCCTTCGTTCTCAATGGTCACCGCGAAGCCTTTGGCTTCGACGCCGGCGGGCAGAGGCGGAGTCAGCACCGTCGCGCTGCCGCGCGCGTCCGGCTTGAACAGGCCGGCGGGGACAGGAGCCGCGCCGCTGGCGGGCAGCAGCCACAGTTCGTAGGTCTTGCCGGCGGGGATCGGATTCAGGTTGCTGGCCACAAACACCAGGCCGCCGCGCTTTTCCAGATAGATGGCGCGGCCCTGGGGCACGGGCCGGGCCGGAGCGCCCACCAGCGTGAAGTGTGCGGCCTCGGGTGCGGTGAGCACCTCAGCCACTCGGCGGGCCTCGGCGACCAGCGCTCGCTGCTGTTGCGCCTCGCGATGCAGGAACGCCACCTGGCTTTGCAACTCAACGTTCTCCTGCCAGATCAGGAACGCAAACACGGCGACGATAGTAGCCGCAAACGCGGGCACGAACGTCCAAAACCCCGGTGTACGAGACGGCGCCGCCGCGGGCGCCACCCGCGGGGCGACTCTCGGGACATGTTTCGGGGCGGTTCTGGGCTCCCGCGCGACGGCTTCCATCAGCCGTTTTTTTGCCCGCTGCGGCGGCGCCGGGCCGGCGGAGGTCAGCGCCAAAAGCGCCATGTCTCCCTGCAACTCCAGCAACTCATTGCGGCAGGCGGCGCACTCTTCCAGATGCCTCTCCATGGCGGCCTGTTCCTCTCCCTCCAGCGCGCGCAGGGCGAAGAGCGGGAGGTTCTCCGCGAATTGTTCGTGCGACGTCATGCGGCGACCGCCTTTCGTAAGGAAAGCAGGGCGGCGCGGATCCGGGTCTTGATCGTGCCCAGCGGTTCTCCCGTGCGGGCGGCGATTTCGGTGTGCGTCAGGCCTTCGAAGAAGGCCATTTCCAACGCCTTGCGCTGTTCTCCGGGGAGCAGTCCCAGAACTTTTCGGACCTTGTCCATGGCCATGCTGCGGTCGGCAGCGCTTTCCAGATCAGCGTCCACGGAAACCATGACTTCGTCCAATTCCTCCGACGGCCGGCGTTTGCGCAGCGCGTCGATGGCGCGATGCCGGGCAATCACCGCCAGCCACGCCGACATCCGCCCGCGGCTGGCGTCGAAGGCTTCGGGACGCCGCCACAACTGGATGAACACATCCTGCAGCACGTCTTCCGCCGCTCCCGTATCGCCGAGCACGCGCAAGGCCACGGCGTACACCACGGACGAATAGCGGTCATACAACACCGCCATCGCCCCCTGGTCGCCGGCGCGGACGCGGGCGATCAGGGCGGCTTCGCCCGCCGCGGCGGGCTCCGGTTGTGGCGCGCTGGACAAATCCCCGAATCCTGTTCTGAGTACGCGGGTTCCCCGCCCGCGGATTTTCCCGCCCCACCCATCCGAACCTTGGCCGGGCTCGTACGTCTAAACAGAAGCCGCCGGTCTTTGCTTCCAGGCCGGGGCCGGGCGACGGCAGGCTACCACAGAACCGGATGGCGGCCGGTGTAACCCGCGCCCCATTCCGGCATCAGGTACAATGCTGGCTCGTCCCAGTCCTTAAAGGAGACAACGCAATGAAGAAACTCTTTGCTGTTCTGACACTGATCACACTGGTGTCGGCCCTGGCTCTGGCCGACCATCATATGAAGAAAGGCGAATGGACCGGCACCGTGAGCGACGCCATGTGCGGCGCCAAGGAAAACCACTCCGCCGACTGCACTAAGGGCTGCGCTAAGAAGGGCTCCGCCCTGGTGTTCGTCAACGACGCCGACAAGTCCGTCTTGAAGGTCTCTAACGCCGACAAGCTCCAGGGCCACGAAGCCCACCACGTCAAAGTGACCGGCACCCTGGAGAAGGACACCCTCACCATCGCCGAAGTCTCGATGGTTGAGGACAAGAAGTAAGCAGGACCCGCATCTGTGTAGCGCCGGGTCTTTGACCCGGCGCCTGTAGCCCGGCCGCCCCCGGCCGGGCCGCTGTTCTTACGCCGTCAACTCGGCACTCTGAACTCTGTACTCTGTACTCGCATCCGTTTGTCTTTTTCTCCCAAATCCTTTATCGTTCTGCATCCGGCCTGATCCTGAATTTCCGGCCCTTTTCCTATGCCCATTGACCACCAGAGAAGCCGCCACCTTTTCCTCCGGCTGAACCGGCTGTTGAGCCGGGTTCCCGCGCATCCCACGCCCGAGGCCGTACACCAGTTGCGCACCACCACCCGCCGCGTGGAAGCGCTGCTGGAGGCGCTGGCTCCGGAAGCCGGCCGCAACCAGCGCAAACTGGCACGCGGCCTGAAGCGGGTGCGCCGGCGGGCGGGGCGGGTTCGCGACCTCGACGTCCATCAAGCCGCGCTGCGCAGCCTGAAGATCGGCCGCGACACCACGCGCAAGCAACAGCTCATGAGCGATCTCGCCGAGCGCCGCTCCGCTCAGGAGCGCAAGCTGCTCAAGCGGCTCGACAAGTTGTCGATCGCAGACTTGAAGCGACGCCTGCGCCGCGCGGCCCAATTGGCCCTGGGTCCGGCGGCGGGCCCCAACCCGGGGCGCACCTCAGTGCGCCGCATCGTTCCCGCGCCGCGCCCCAAGCCCACGGAAGAGCCTTTGGCAAAGGCGCTGCGCATGTTCGGCAAGCTGGCGCGGGAGACCGGCCCGCTCACCGACGCCAACCTGCACCAGTTCCGCACCCGCTGCAAGCGCGTCCGCTATGTGGCAGAAATCGCCGGCGACACCCGCGACGTCCAGTCCGTAGTAAAGGAGTTCAAGCGCCTGCAGGACGCGGTGGGAACCTGGCACGACTGGCTCACCCTCACCCAGACCGCCGACCAGCTCTTCTCCAGCGCCTCGGACAGCGCCCTGCTCAATGCCTTGCAGAACATCACTCGCGCCAAGTTCGTCGAGGCGCTGCGCACCTCGGCGGAAGTGAAGCGCGCGCTGCTGGCCATCCGCCTTCCCGCTCCCCGTCCCAGCGGCGGAGGCACGCGCTCCAAGCCACCCGCCCCGATGGAATCACGACCTGCAGACGCACGTTCCGCGCCCACCCGACCCGCCGCCGCCCGACCCGCCGCCGCACGCCCCCCCGGTGTGCGACCTGTTCGCAAGCCCAAGCCAGCTCCTGCGGCACAACCCGTCGAGACGCCGCATGAGCCGGAGCAGCCCCAGGCCGCGCGCCCCAAGCCCATCCAGCCCGAACCGTCCGAACCCGAAGTCTCCAAAGCCAGCGCGTAACGTGATGCGTCTCGGCTGATCAGACTTTTGGGTCAGCCGTGACCTCAGACTCATACTCCGCTGTTTTTGTATCAGGGCACGGCTTCAGCCGTGCCGCCACTGCTTCCCATTAGAACCATTAGAAATTGTCATTCCGAGCGAGCGCGACTGAGCCCCGCCGCAAGCGGGGACGAAGGAGCGCGAGTCGAGGAATCTAGGTTTTGCCTTTGATGGATTCCCTCGACCGGCAAGCAAAACCAAGATCCCTCGGCATCGCCCGCCAAGGGCGGGCGATGCTCGGGATGACAACCCACTAAGCTGTTGAATCTACATATGCTTACGGGAAGCCATTGCCCCCTTGCCCCTCTACCCTCCCCTCCCTCATACTAGTAACTGTTCCCCCCGGTAGGTTGCTCCTTATGGCTCGCTTGTCGCTGGAAAACTCCGCCTATTACATCAACCGCGAACTCTCCTGGCTGGCCTTCAACCGGCGCGTGCTGGAAGAAGCCGAGGACGAAACCAATCCGCTGCTGGAGCGGCTGAAGTTTCTGGCCATCAGCGGCTCGAATTTGGACGAGTTCTTCGAAGTACGTCTGGCCAGCACCCTGCAACGCATTGAAGACGGTCATCAGGAAACCGGGCCCGACGGCCTCGCGCCCGCCGACGAGCGCGACCTTTTGGCGCGCGAGACCCACGAATTCATGGACGCGCAGTACCGCTGCTGGAACCAGCGGCTGCGCCCGGGGCTGGCCGAGCAGGGCATCCGCGTGCTCGGCCTGAACGAGCTCGACGAGACCGCGCGCGCCTTCGTCGCCGAGTACTGCGAGAAGGAGCTCGACCCGCTGCTCACGCCGGTGACCGTGGACCCGGCGCACCCCTTTCCCCGGGTCATCAACAAGGCGCTGTGCCTGGCGTTCCTGCTCAAGCGCCGCCGCCGCGCCGCTACCACCTACATGGGCGTGGTGACGGTGCCGCGCGTGCTGCCGCGCCTGGTGCGCCTGCCGTCGTCGGAAGGCACCACGGATTACATCTTTCTCGCCGACCTGGTCGCTTTCCACGCCGCCGGCATGTATCGCGGCTACGACATCGTTTCCGCCGCCGCCTTCCGGGTCACGCGCAACAGCAATCTCTACGTGCAGGAGGAGGAATCGCGCAGCCTGCTGGAGTCGGTGCGTTCCGAGCTGCACAACCGCCGCAAGGGCGACGCCGTGCGCCTGGAGATCGAAGCCGACTCCGATCCCGCCATCGTCGAGCGCCTGCGCACCACCTTCGACCTGGAAAACTGGCAGGTCTACTCCACCGACGGCCCCGTCAACCTGTCCCGGCTGATGAACCTGTACGAGCAGTCGGATCGCGCCGATTTGAAGTTTCGCGCCTTCGTGCCCCGCGAGCTGCACCTCACCGCCAAGTCCCGCGACCTGTTCGAGGAGCTGCGCCGGCATGACATCCTGCTCCACCATCCCTACGACTCCTACGACGCGGTGGTGAAGTTCGTGGAAGCCGCCGCCGAAGACCCGCGCGTGCGCTCCACCAAGCTCACCCTCTACCGCGCCGGCGAGGAGTCGCCCATCGCCGACGCCCTGGTCGAGGCCGCCGCGGAAAATGAAGTAACGGTAGTAGTGGAATTAAAAGCCCGTTTCGACGAGGCCTCCAACATCCGCTGGGCCCGGAGCCTGGAAGACGCCGGCGTGCAGGTCTTCCACGGATTGGTCGGCCTGAAGACCCATTGCAAGCTGGCCCTGCTGGTGCGCCACGATCCCGACGGCGTCACCCGCCGCTACGCCCACCTGGGCACCGGCAACTACAACCCGGTCACCGCGCGCTTCTACACCGATTGCAGCCTGCTCACCGCCGACGAGGAGATGACTTCCGCCGTGCACGGCGTCTTCAACTTCCTCACTGCCTACGCCGAGCGCGGCGACTACAGCCCCTTGCAGGTCGCGCCCCTCGACCTGGGGGAGAAGACGCTGAGCCTGATCGCGCGCGAGACCGAGCACGCCCGCAAGGGCCGCCCCGCCCGCATCATCGCCAAAATGAACGCCCTGCTCGACAAGAACATCATCCAGGCGCTGTACCGGGCCTCGCAGGCGGGCGTGGAAATTGACCTCATCGTGCGCGGCATGTGCGCCCTGCGCCCCGGCATCCGCCGAGTGAGCGAGCGCATCCGCGTTCGCTCCATCGTGGGCCGCTTCCTGGAACACAGCCGGATTTTTTATTTTCAGAATGGCGGCGAAGAAGAAATCTACCTGTGCAGCGGCGACTGGATGCCCCGCAACCTCTACGAGCGCGTCGAGGTGGCTTTCCCGGTGCGCGATCCCATGCTGCGCGAGCGCCTGCTGCGCGAAGTGCTGGAGGTCTACCTCGCCGACACCGCCAAGTCCCGCATTCTGCAACGCGACGGCAGCTACCTGCGCCCCGACGTTTCGGAAACGCCTCGCCCCCGCCGTGGCCGCGCCCCTGCCTCCCGCCTCCTGCCTCCTGGTCCTGAGCCTGCCTCCCGCCTCCTGCCTCCTGCTTCTGGGCCTCCTGGTTCAGGCGTTCCCGGCCTCAACGCCCAGGAGTTCTTAATCGGCCTTGCCGAAGGGCGCTTTACACTCGATCGCATGGCGCGCGGCGGCATCGCTGCAAAGCCAAGGGTGCGCGTCCGCGCCGAAAAAACGTAAGTTACCCCTTCCTGCATCCTGCGTCCTGCCTCCTGCCTCCTGCCTCCGCCCCCTGTCCTTGGGCCTCCTCCGTCCTGCCTCCTGTTCCTGACTAGCCACTGGCCGCTGACCATTGTTTCTACGCGTGGAGGCGGCGACTCGCCCGCGGCCGTGCAGTCCGCACGCCCTCCGTTAAGCAAGCCCCAATCTACGGGGAGACGGTTAGCCGCATTGGCTTAGACCGCGCTCCAGAGTGACCTGCCCCCCCAAAACTAGTCCATTGGCAATGTGACTTCTCCATTTACGATGCCCCGCCAGGGGCGAAGGAGGAGTCGTGCGCAAGAGTCGATTCAGCGAAGAACAGATCATCGCCATCCTGAAGGAGTCGGAGGCG
>CAYTIL010000020.1:0-61089 GCA_964437985.1 uncultured Acidobacteriaceae bacterium | reverse complement strand
ACCGATCTCTACCGGAAACTCGAGACCACCGTTAGGGGCTTTGGCGAGGTGGAGGTAGTCACACGTGACCGGTACGCGCTGTTCCGGACAACACGCATCTTTGCGGACCTGACGGTAACGCGGGATGCGCTTCGCGTGGTGATTCACCTCGGTCGCAAGGTAAGCGCACCGTACTTCATCAAAATCGGGCCAAGCGGCAACCGCGTCTCACACGTCGTCCTTGTCCGGACCGCCAAGGACCTACGCACGATCATTCCGTTTTTGCGTGAAGCGTTCGCCCTCGCCGTGAGTGAAGAGTCATAAAAACTTAGTCCTCTATTCACACGTGCACCCCAGCAGTCGGTTCTCAGCTCGTGTGGTGAAGATAGCAGGCACGGGCGGGTGGCCCACATCTCCGTTCTCCTCGCGACGGTGCCCCACATCTGCGCAAACACCCACATCTGCCAACTACGGGCAGATGTGGGGCACCAAGGCCGGGCAACCTCACACCGCCACCGTCACCGACGTCTCGGTGCGCGTGACCGGCCGGTAGAGCGTGTCGCGCTCCACGGGCTCGCGGCCCGCTTCGCGAATCAGGCGGATGAGCTCCTGGCGGCGCAGGTTCTGCGGGGTGGTGGCTCCGGCGTCGTGGTAGATCTTTTCCTCCACCACGGTGCCGTCAATGTCGTCGGCGCCGAAGCGCAGCGTGATCTGCGCCACCTTGGGGGTCACCATTTGCCAGTAGGACTTGATGTGCGGGAAGTTGTCGAGCACCAGCCGTCCGATGGCGATGTTCTTCACGTCGTCCATGCCGGTGGTCTTGGGCAGGTGGCGCAGCGGCGTGTTCTCGGGATGGAAAGCCAGCGGAATGTAGGTCTGGAAGCCGCCGGTTTCATCCTGCAGGGCGCGCAGCTTCAGCAGGTGGTCCACGCGGTCTTCGTGGTTTTCCACGTGGCCGTAGAGCATGGTGGCGTTGGAGTGCAGGCCGATCTGGTGTGCGATGCGCGCCGTCTCCAGCCATTCCTCGCCGTCAATCTTGTGGTCGCAAATTACGCGGCGCACGCGCTCGCTGAAGATTTCCGCGCCTCCCCCGGGCAGCGACTGCACCCCCGCTGCTTTCAGTTGCTCCAGGGTCTCGCGAATGGACAGCTTGGCCCGCTTGGACAGATACGCCACCTCAACCATGGTGAACGCCTTCAGGTGGACTTGAGGAAAGCGCTCTTTGAGTCCGGCAATCAGATCGAGGAAGTACTGGAACGGAAGGTCGGGATGCAGGCCTCCGACGATGTGAAACTCGGTGACTGCTTCGGTGTAGCCGGAAGCGGCGGTCTGCCAGGCTTCTTCCAGCGCCATGGTGTAGGAGCCGGGAGAATCCTTCTTGCGCCCGAAAGCGCAAAGCCGGCAGGCGGCGACGCAGACGTTGGTGGGATTCAGGTGGCGGTTGACGTTGAAGTAGGCCATGTTCCCGTGGCGGCGCTCGCGCACCTGGTTGGCCAGCCAGCCCATGGCCAGCACGTCGGTGGAGCGGTAGAGTGCAAGCGCGTCCTCCGCGCTGAGCCGCTCACCGGCGAGCACGCGCGCGGCAATGGGCTCGAGGCGCGCGTCGTCAGTGTGAAAAGCGCGAGTCTGAAAGGCGCGGGTGTGAACGGCGGGGGCCATACAAGGAGGATGATACAGGACAGGAATCTCCCCGGTCAGCTTGAAATGCCATGCTCAGGCAGTTCAAAAGCAGCGAAGCTTTCGCCGCGGATGAAACCGGCGAAACCCCTGCACGGGAGGACTTGGCGCCGCTTCCCGCGTTCGATTGTTGCAGGTGCTACGGCTTGGTTACGTTGGCGGCCTGCAGGCCCTTGGGGCCCTGCTGGACCTCGAACTCAACCGTCTCTCCTTCGTTCAGCGAACGGTATCCCTCGGACTGGATGGCCGAGTAGTGCACGAAAACGTCGCCTCCGCTCTCGCGCTGGATGAACCCATAACCCTTCGTGGCGTTAAACCACTTCACGGTTCCTTTTTCCCTCATGTGCGTTGCGAAGCTCCTTAAAGTAACGCTCGAACTTGGGAACGAAAGCGATCCTAACGCCCAAAACAGAAACGTCCCTCAGGTCCTTATAGACCGTGGGGACGCCCAGAACAGGGGTTGAGAACTCTCCTTCACTTGCCCAAACTCGCCCGGCATTATATGTGCAAAGTCAAGGCAATGCGCAAATTCTTTGTTCCCTGGGTTCCCATGCGGGTCGCCCCGACTAGCGCCGGACAAAGAGGTCTGCCACCAAGAACATGAAGAAAACAAGGGAGATAACTCCATTCATGGTGAAGAAAGCAGCGTCCAGGCGGCTGAGGTTGTCGGCCGAAACCAGGCGGTGCTCGTAGAGCAGAAGCAGGGCCACAACCGCAACTCCCACGCCGGCCAACGCTCCCAAATGGAAAGCCCAAACCAGCAGGCCCATCAGCCCGAGCATCAGCAAGTGCAGGAAGCGGGCAATCCCCAGCGCCCGCCGAATCCCAAACGCCCGCGGAATCGAATGCAGACCGGCGCTGCGGTCAAAGTCGTAATCCTGGCAACTGTAGAGGATGTCGAACCCGGCTACCCACAGGGTCACCGCCGCGGTCAGGATCAGGATGCGGGAATCCAGCGAGCCGCGCACCGCAATCCAGGCAGCAGCGGGAGCGATTCCCAGGGCGAAGCCCAGCACCAAGTGCGACCAGCGGGTGAAGCGCTTGGTGTAGGAGTAGAGCAGCACCACGGCCAGCGCCACCGGCGAGAGGTAGAGTGCCAGCCGGTTGAGCTGTGCCGCCGCCAGCACGAAAATGGCGCAGGAAACCACCACAAAGCTGGCGACAAACTGGCGCGAGAGTGTGCCCGCGGGAATTGCCCGAGTGCGGGTGCGAGGGTTGGCGGCGTCGAGCGCGGCGTCCGCCAAGCGGTTGAATGCCATGGCTGCCGAGCGCGCCGAAACCATGGCCACAATGATCCAAGCCAGTTGCCGCGGCGCCGGCCATCCGCCCGCCGCCAGCAGCGCCCCGCAGAGGGCAAAGGGCAGGGCAAACACGGAGTGCTCCCACTTGATCATCTCCAGCGTGGTGCGGACGTTGCGCAGCAGGGGCACAGGAAGAATTGTAGCGCGTGGTTGATGTGCGATGTGTCATGTGCGATGTACGATGTGAAGGAATGTGCGATGTTTGATGTGCGATGTGCGATGTAAAGGCGACGCCCCTGAAGGGTTCGCCTCGCACATCGCACATCAAACATCACACATCGCAGATGTCAGAAGCCGCCCGTTCCCACCAGGGGCACGAACCGGCAGCCATCGAGGTGAGTCAGCATGGCCACGCCCGATTGCTTGCGGATGAGCTGCAACTCCTGAGAAATCTGCGAGCCCACAGGAAGAATGAGCCGTCCGCCCTCGCGGAGCTGCTCGAACAGCGTCACGGGGACGCGGGGCACAGCCGCGGAGACCACGATGCCGTCGAAGGGCGCGGCCTCCGGCCATCCCGCGCTGCCGTCGCCGGTGCGTAACTCGAAATTGGTGTAGCCCAGCCGCTTCAGCGCTTTCACTGCCTGCTCGCTGAGACTCGGGTAACGCTCCACACTGCAAACGTTCCGGCATAGCTCGCACAGAATGGCGGTTTGGTAGCCCGACCCGGCGCCGATCTCCAGCACCGAGTCTTGCTCGCGCAGCGCCAACGCTTCCAGCATGGCGGCGACGATATACGGCTGGGAGATGGTCTGGCCCTCGCCGATGGGTAGCGGGAAGTCGGCGTAAGCATCGGCGACGCGATCCTGCGGCACGAATTCATGCCGGGGGACGCGCTTCATGGCCTGCAGCACCCGCTCATCGCGGATGCCGCGGTCGCGAAGCTGTACCATCACCATGGCGAAGCGGCGCGTGTTAAGAGCATCGGTTGGGGAAGCGTCGGTCATGAGGGCTCGCCGTGGGCGAGATGCCCACGCGACAGCCGGCGGGACGCCGGCGCTACGAATGTATGCTACCGCTTTCGCTGGCGGATGCGAATCCCGTGCCACCGGCGCCCGCCATCCTTTCTCTATAATAATTGCTGGACCCGCCATGCCGGAATCTTTCCCCGACCGTTATTCACGCCAGTTGCTCTTCCCCGGCATTGGGGAGGAGGGCCAGCGCAAGCTGGCGCAGGCGCGGGTGGCCGTGGTGGGCGTGGGCGCCATCGGATCGGTGACCGCGGGACTACTGGCGCGCGCGGGCGTGGGCCGTCTGCGGCTGGTGGATCGCGACTTTGTCGAGCCTTCCAACCTGCAGCGCCAGTCGCTGTTCGACGAAGCCGACGCGGCGGACAGCCTTCCCAAGGCCGTGGCCGCGGCCCGCAAGATTTCCGCCTTCAACTCCGAGGTCGCTGTGGAACCGGAAGTGGCCGACCTCACGCCGGCGAATGTCGAACTCCTGCTCCAGGATGCGCAATTGGTCCTCGACGGCACAGATAACTTCGAGACCCGCTACCTGATCAACGACTACTGCGTGAAAAACCGCGTGCCCTGGATCTACGCCGCAGCCGTGGCCAGCTATACCGCAACCCTGAACGTGCTGCCGGGCGAAAGCGCGTGCCTGGCGTGCGTGTTTCCGGAAGCTCCGCGGGGGGCGGTGGAAACCTGCGACACCGCTGGAATCCTGAACTCGGCCGTGAGCCTGGTGGCATCGGTCCAGGCCGGAGAAGCGCTCAAGCTGCTGGTGGGAGCGCGCGACCAGGTCCGCCGCACACTGCTTTCCTGGGACACCTGGTCCAACCAGCGCTCGGAAATTGACACCTCGCGCCCGCGTGCCGATTGCCGCGCCTGCGGCGCGCGCGAATTCATTCACCTGGCCGGCGAAGGACGCCCGCACATCACGCTCTGCGGGCGCAACTCGGTACAGATCCACGAGCGCCAGCGCCCGGTTGACCTGGCGGAGATGCGGCAGCGCCTGGCGCCCCACGGCGCGGTCCGCGCCAACGACTTCGTGCTTCGCTTCACCCGCGAGGCGCTGGAAATGACCCTGTTCCCCGACGGCCGCGCCATCATCAAGGGCACCACCGACCCCGCCGTCGCGCGGAGTTTGTATGCGCGCTATGTGGGGTCGTGATTCGTCGCGTCTGACACGACTTCGCCAATCTGCTATCTTCTACCTTCCGCGATGAGCGCAACCCCTACCGCAGCCAGCCCCGCCGCGCTTCCCCGCCCGCCGCTGGGCATCCGCTGGGCGGCCATGGTTTTCATGAGCCTGGCCATGTTCGGCAACTACTACGTGTACGACAGCATCGCCCCGGTGGCGGACCTGCTCAAGAGCCAGCTCGGTTTCAGCGACGAGAAGATCGGCCAGCTCTATTCCATCTACAGCGTGGCCGCGGTCATCGTCCTGCTGATCAGCGGCGTGGTGATTGATCGTGTGGGCACCAAAGTCTCCATCTTTGTCTTCGGCGTGCTCTGCCTGCTGGGCGGCATCCTGACGGCAGTTTCTTCCGACTTTCGAGTGATGCTCGCCGGGCGTTTCATCCTCGGACTGGGAGCGGAATCGCTCATCGTGGCTGTGACCACGGCCATGGCCAAGTGGTTTAAGGGAAAAGAGTTGGGACTGGCCTTCGGCGTGAACCTGACCATCGCCCGTCTGGGCTCTTTCGGTTCCGACTGGTCGCCCACCTGGGCCAAGTTCTCCTACGACACCTGGCAGGGGCCGCTGGTGGTGGCAGCCTGGATCGGCGCGACTTGCGTTCTGGGTGCGGGGATTTACTGGATCATCGAGCACCGCGCCGAGGGGCGATACGAGCTGGGCCAGGCCGGATCCGTAGACAAGCTCGACTTCAAGGACCTGTTTCGCTTCGACAAGTCGTACTGGTACGTGGTCTTCCTGTGCCTGACGTTTTACTCGGCCATCTTTCCCTTCCGCAGCTTTGCCATAAAGTTCTTCATCGAGGCCCACGGCACCAGCCGCGAATTGGGCGGCCAGATGAACAGCATCATCGTGTTCGCCGCCATGATCGCCACCCCGCTTTTCGGACTGATGTCCGACAAGCTGGGCAAGCGCGCCTTCTTCATGGCCTTCGGTTCCCTGCTGCTGCTGCCCGTCTATCTGATGATGGCCTACAAGGTGGTCCACCTGTACGTGCCGGTCATCATGATGGGGATTGCGTTCTCCCTCATCCCGGCCATTCTGTGGCCGTCGGTGGCGTACCTGGTGGATCAGCGCCGCTTGGGCAGCGCCTACGCCCTTATGACCCTGATCCAGCAGATCGGCTTTGCCGCCATGAACTGGCTAATCGGCAAGACCAACGACGTCTACCACGCCGGCGTCGAAAACCCCGCCGGCTACACTCCCGGGATGTGGATCTTCTCGGTGCTGGGCTTGTTCGGGCTCACTTTTTCCTACCTGCTCTGGCGAACGGAAACCGGCCCCAAGGCCCACGGCTTGGAGACCATCAAGGTAGGTGCGGAGTAATCCCACCTGCTCAGGGCGTGGAGAAGCTCGCGGCCCCACGGCCTTACTTAGTTGACGCGCTGGCCAGCCCACTTTACCCTCGGAGGAAGGGCCTTGGCAGACGGCTAAGGGGCCTTGTTTCAGTAAGCTACCCATGCAACTCTTTTCATCAGGGGCGGCATCTATTCATGCAGCGGCCCCGGCAAGGTCGGATTGACGGAAGCCAGGAAATCGCCGGGACCAGGGCCTTCAGAAGCAGAGGCCATTGAAGCGGCCAAAAGGGGGGATGCGAATGCGTTTGAGGCGCTCTACGCCTTGCACAAACGCCGCGTCTATTCACTGTGCCTGCGCATGACCGGCAATCCGGCGTCTGCGGAAGACTTCACCCAGGAGGCCTTCCTCCAGCTGTTTCGCAAGATTGCAACTTTTCGCGGGGAGTCGGCCTTTTCCACCTGGTTGCACCGGCTGTCGGTGAACGTGGTGCTGATGCAGTTGCGCAAGAAGGGCCTGCCCGTGGTTTCGCTGGAAGAAACCATGGAGCCGCAGCAGGAAGACGGCCCGCGCCGGGAGTTCGGCACCGAAGACCTGTCGCTGCGGGGCTCGGTGGACCGGGTGCATCTGCAGCGGGCGATTGCCGAATTGCCCGCGGGCTACCGCTCGGTTTTTGTGCTGCACGACATTGAGGGTTACGAGCATAATGAGATTGCCCAGATGATGGGGTGCTCGGTGGGCAACAGCAAATCACAGCTTCACAAAGCACGATTGAAAATGCGCGTGCTGCTACAGTTACAGAAGGCCGGCAAGACCGGCCGCAAGTAGGGAGTTAATGAGCATTATGAATTGTGCGCAGTTCCAAAACGAGTGTTCCGAGGTCCTGGAAGGACTGAAGACCCAGGCCCACGACCAGCACCTGGCCGCATGTCCCGCATGCCGCAGCCTGCTGGAGGACGTGAACGAGATCGTGGCGCAGGCCGGCCAGCTGCCGCTCGACGAGCCCAGCCCGCAGGTGTGGGCGCGCCTCCGCGAATCTCTGGTTCAAGAAGGACTCATCCAGGAAGGGCTGGTCGGGCGCGCGCCCGCACGGGTGGCCGGGGCGGGCTGGGCGTGGACGGGTTTCTCCTGGGCGGACGCTCTGAGCTACGGCGCGGTGGCCGCCATTCTGGTCCTGGCCTTCGGGCTTTTGATCGTGCAGCCGCCGTCGGGAATGCGGCCTGCGGACACCGCCATCATCACGCAGCCGGCATCGGGCTCGATTGATGACGATGACCTCCAGTTGCTCCAGGAAGTGGAAGCCCGGGCGCCTGACGCGCGCGGCGCTTACGAGGCCAGCTTGCGGGAGATCAACACCCAGATTGACGAAGCGGCGCGAGCGGTGGCGGAGAATCCCAACGATCCGCAGGCGGTGCAGAGCCTGATGGAAGCTTACCAGCAGAAGTCCATGGTCTATGAGATGGCCATGACGCGTTCGGTGGAGTAAGATTTGAACGTGCCAACAGATACATCGCAAACCGTTCGGCGGGCCAGCCTGGTGGCCGCCGTGCTGGTCCTGGTTCCGGCCTTCGCTTTTTCCCAGTCGGTCAAGAAGGAGTTCCGCTACACCGTAAGCCCTGGCGCCCATCTCGCGGTGGTCAATTTGAGCGGCCCGGTGACGGTGCGGGGGACCTCCAGCCGCCAGATTGTGATTGTGGCTACGGTTCATTCCAGCAAGGTGGAAGTGGATGCCAGCCAGCAAGGCAACCGGGTCGAGGTTGGGTCGCACTTCATCGATGGTCAGGCCACAGCAGCGGAGCGCCGCGTGGAATACGAGATCAGCGTTCCGGTCAGTACCAACCTCACGGTACGCGCCGCCGGCGGCCCCATTCGCGTGGAGCGGCTGCGTAGCGACGTGGTTGTGGAGGGCGACGAAGCCCATATCGAAGTGCAGGACGTTTCCAATGGCCACGTGCATGCTCGCACCCTGAACGGGGCCATCGTGCTCACCAATATCAACGGCACCGAAGTGGAAGCGCGCTCGGCCGCGGGCGACATTCGCCTCAGTCAGGTCTCCGCCACCAGCGTCAAGGCCACAGCCACCAAGGGCAACATCTATTACGACGGCGAGTTCGGACTGAGCGGCAACTACACTTTGTTCAACCATTCCGGCAACATCGAAGTGGCGCTGCCGGAAAGCGCCTCCGTCGATCTCACCGCGCGCTCGCAAAAAGGCTCGGTGCTGAACGAAGTCCCTATGCGTCCCAAACAGCACACTTCCATTCCTCCCAATGCAGGCAGAACCTTCGTGGGTACTTCCCACTCCGGTTCCTCCTCCGTCCAGCTCCATACCTTCAGTGGTAAAATCCTCGTAAAAAAGGCAGTCGAGTAAAGATTTGGCGCGCAAGAATTTGCTGCCGGCTCGAGGCCGGCGCGGTGCTTCCGGCAACAAGAAAGCGGATCCGCCGCGGGCCGTGTTCCTCACCGGGTTCATGGGAGCGGGTAAGACCAGCGTAGGCAGGGCGCTGGCCCGGCGTCTGGGCTGGCGCTTCGTGGATCTCGATCGGCGAATCGAGGTCAGGGAAGGAAGCAGCATCCGAAAACTTTTCCAACAGCGGGGTGAACCCGGGTTCCGGCGGGCCGAGAGCGCGGCCTTGCGCCGCCTGCTGGCCGAGATGAAACGCTCGCCGGCGATGGTGGCGGCCCTCGGCGGCGGGACCCTTATCCTCGCGCGCAATCGGCAGCGCCTGCGGCATCACGGCGGTCCGCTGGTCTTCCTGGAGGCGCACCTGGGAACGCTGCATCGGCGTTGCCGGCGAACCGGGCGCCAGCGGCCCTTGTTCCAAAACTTCCAGCAATTCCGGCAGTTGTACCAAACCCGGCTGCCGTTTTACAGCAAGGCAACTTTGCGCGTCCGCACAGGGCGCAAGCACCCTCGCACCGTGGCGGCGGAAGTCGCGGCGGCGCTGGGTCTGGAATCCAGGCAGGAGGCGAGGTGAAACATTTGCGGATTGCATGCACGGTAGCGGCTGTGGTGCTGGTGGCGGGGCTGAACGCGCCCGCGGGCGAGAAGGACCCGGGCAAAGTGGTGGATTCGGGCTCCTTCGGCATCTTTGCGGGCGGCAGGCGCATAGCTACCGAGACTTTTCAGATCACCGAGAAGCCGGAAGGCAGCCATGCGCGCTCTGCCTTCAAGACGGCGGACGGCAGCTCCAGCCAGACCTCCGATCTTCACCTGCTTCCCAGCGGTGACCTGCGTCGCTACGAATGGCGCGGGGAAAATCCCAAGTCTCGGGTGGTGGTGGAACTGAAAAACGACTTCCTGGTGGAGCAGGTGACGATGGGCGACGATGCGAAGCCCCTCGAAATCCCCTTCCTGCTCTCGGCTTCCACCAGCGTGGTGGACGACCACTTCTTCATTCACCGCCAGATCCTGGCCTGGAAGTACCTGGCTTCGGGTTGCGCGCCGGGCACCGCCACGGGCACCGCTACGACGCAAAGCTGCGTGTATCAGCGCACGCAGTTCGGAGTCATCGTGCCCCAGCAGCAACGTCCCCAGGTAATCAGCATGGAGTACGCCGGCAAGGACAAGCTTCCCAACAGCGAGCAGGAGTTGCGGCGCTTCAAGCTGGAAACCGAAGGCGTGGAGTGGACGCTGTGGCTGGATGAGCAGCACAAGATGGTGCGCGTGCTCATCGCTGCTCAGAGCATCGAAGTCCGGCGCGACTAGCCGCTGCAAAAACTCCGCAGCGCCCCGACGGGTGGGGGCTGTCACGGCGGCATTTTACCGCCGCATCCCCGCGTATAATGACCACCGCCTCGGGCCTGCACCGGCCCGCAATCTATGACCACTCCGCAGCGTTCCGATCTGTTTGCGCTGGTGCTGACCGGCCTGGCGCTGTACGCCGCCTGGCTCACTCGCGGCGTGCTGCTGATCATCTACGTGGCGGCTCTGTTCGCGGTGGTGCTTTCGCCGGCGGTGCAGGGCATCCGCCGCGTCCGCATCGGGAAATGGCAGCCGGGCACCGGACTCGCGCTGGTGGCGCTCTTGCTCGGCGGGCTGGCCGTTGTAGCCGGGCTCTTCGCCTTCGCCCTGCCTCCCATCTATGAAGACGCCCGCGGACTGGCCGCCGATTGGCCGCGACACGCCGCCGCCCTGGGCGAGAAAATCCGACGACTGCCCGGCACCGGGCAGTTTGATCCGGCGTCGCTGCAGCAGTACGCCGACGAAGCCATGGGCGGCGCCTTCGAAATTTTCAAGCGCCTGGCCGGAGGCGTGTTCTGGCTGATGAGCTGGCTCATCCTCACCATCTACTTCATCCTCGACGGCGAGCGCGCCTTCCACTGGGCCATGTCCATGGTGCCGGGCGGCGGGCGCCCGCGCCTGGAAGCCACGCTGCTGCGCGCCCAGAAGCGCATGAGCCTGTGGCTGGCCGGCCAGGCCGTCCTCATGCTGACCCTGGGCCTGCTGAGCGCGCTGGTGCTGGGCCTGCTGGGCGTCCGCTACTACTACGCGCTGGCCGTGTTCGCGGGACTCGCCAACCTGGTGCCCATCCTGGGGCCGGTGGCAACCATAGTTGTGGCCGGCGTGGTCGCGGTGATTGACGGCTGGGGAAAGCTGGCCGCGGTGGTCGCCTTCTACATCATCTATCAGCAGGTGGAAAACGCCGTGCTGGTACCCCGCATCATGAAGTACACCGTGGACCTGCCGCCGCTGGCCATCATCTCCGCGCTGGCCCTGGGCGGTACCCTGGCCGGAGTGCTGGGCGCGCTGATCGCCGTCCCTAGCGCGGCCCTGGCCGCGGTGCTGATTGATGAGTACTTGGTGAAGAAGGACAGTGGCTAGGGGTCAGTGGCTAGCGGCCTCCCACGTTAGCGCCGAACTGCCGGTGCGAACGTGGGGCACCAGCCAAAGCGCGGGCGGGTCGCCCGCTTCCACACCACGCCCCGGTCGAGGGCGGCCGGGCTACACACACATCAGCGCTTACTCACATCCGTATTCCGTAGGAATTCCGCGGCGGCTTCCGGCAGAACCGTATTGATGAACATGCCGGAACCCAGCTCGAAGCCCGCCACCTTCGTCAGCCGGGGGATGAGGCTGATGTACCAGTGGTAGTGCTTCTCGCCGGCGGTTTCGGGGGGCGCGGTGCGGACGGTGAAGTTGAAGTCGGGATTCTCCAGTCCCCAGTAGAGCTTGGCGAGCACGGTTTTGAGGACGCGGCCGAGGTCCAGAATCTCGGCGTCGTTGATTTCGCCGAAGGTGGCCATGTGGTACCGCGGGTAGATGTGGGTGGCAAAGGGCGAGGCTGAGGCGTAGGGCTCCAGGACGACGAAATACTCGCTGATCAGCACGATGCGCGTCTTTTCCTCAAGTTCTTCCTCGACCATCTGGCAGAAGGCGCACTCGCCGAACTCGTCGTAGTGGCGCATGGCTTCGTGCATGCGCATGCGCACCTGCGAAGAGATGACGGGAGTGGCGATCATCTGGGAGTGGGGATGCTCCAGGCTGGCGCCCCCGGCCGAGCCGTGGTTCTTGAACAGGATCACGTGGGCGACGCGCGGGTCGCAGTGCGCCGACTGAAGACGATCCTTGTACATGCGGACGACCTCGGCCACGTGGGCGTCGGGCAGCAGGGCGGTGGTGAGGGAGTGGTCGGGGGTTTCCGCGATCACTTCGTGGATGCCCACACCGTTGATGCTGCGCCGCGACCTGTGAATGGTGCGAACGGGCTGCCCTTCCCGAGCCAGCGCGGCAAACTTGTTGGGCACCGCGCGCACCTGCCAGGGACCTTCGGCAGGATGTCGCGCCACCTCCGGCGGCGCTTGCGCCTCGTTGCCCGGACAGAACGGGCAGTTGGCCGCGTAGGGCGCCAGCGGCTTCACGTCGCGCTTCACAATCATCTGGTCGGGGCGCTTGGCGCGCTCGGTGGCGATGATGACCCATTCCTTGGTGAAACGGTTCTGACGCAGTTCCGGCATGGCACTGGCCTCGGGCGCAGTAGCGGACTGCGGAGCATATCAAAGAACAGGTGTCAGGTGTCAGGTGCCAGGCGGCAGGAGGGAGGAGGGAGGAGGGCACTTAGCAGTTGGCACATGGCACTTGGCCAAGGCAGGTCGGTCCGGGATGATAGGGATGCGGCCATCCTGCGAATGGCTAAGTGCCAAATGCCAAGTGCCAACGGCGAAGACTCACGACCGCTGGCTGACGATCATGGTTCCAGCTAACGACCAACGACTGCCCACTACCGACTACGATAGAATCCGATAAGCGATGGAACATAAGAAAATTCCGGTTGGGATTCTGGGCGCGACCGGCGTGGTGGGGCAGCGCTTTGTTCAGTTGCTGGAGCATCATCCCTGGTTCGAGGTGGCGTGGCTGGCGGCATCGGAGCGCTCCGCGGGCCAGGTCTACGGCGAGGCCGCGCGCTGGCGATTGAAGACCCCGGTTCCCGAAAACGTTGCCGCCATGACCGTTTCCGCGGCGCAGGCCGAGGGCGCGCCGCGGGTGATCTTCGCGGCACTCGATGCCGCCATCGCCGCCGACCTCGAACCTCGCTTCGCGGAAGCGGGATGCGCCGTGATTTCCAACTCTTCCACTTTCCGCATGCGCGAGGACGTACCCCTGGTGATTCCCGAGGTGAATCCCGAGCACGTGAAGCTGCTGGAATGCCAGCCGTGGAGGCGCAAGTCCGGCGGGTTCATCGTGACCAATTCCAACTGCTCGGCCATGGGACTGGTGGTGGCGCTGGCGCCGCTGCAGCAGCGCTTCGGACTCGAAACCGTGCTGGCCGTGACCATGCAGGCGGTAAGCGGCGCCGGATATCCGGGCGTGCCTGCGCTCGACATCCTGGGCAACGTGATTCCTTACATCGCCAAGGAAGAAGAAAAGATGGAAGCCGAGACTTGCAAGATGCTGGGGCGTCTGAACGGCACGCGGGTGGAAGACGCCGGCTTCGTCATCAGCGCGCAGTGCAACCGGGTGGCGGTGGAGGATGGACATTTGGAGTCGGTGTCGGTGCGTCTGAAGCAGGCGGCGAAGGCGGAAGAGCTGATCGCGGCGTGGAAGGAGTTTCGCGGCGAGCCGGACGTCCGCAACCTGCCTTCCGCACCCGAGCTGCCGCTGGTCTACGACGCCGCGCCCGACCGTCCGCAGCCGCGTCTGGATGCGGAGCGCGGGAAAGGCATGACGGTCTCGGTGGGCCGGTTGCGTCCCTGCCCGGCAATGGGATGGAAGTTCACCGTGCTCTCGCACAACACCATCCGCGGCGCCGCGGGCGCGGCAGTGCTGAACGCCGAGTTTCTCAAAGCGCGCGGCTACCTGGGGAGCTGAAGCCGCAGCCGTGTTACAACTGCTTATTGCAGGGCGGAAGCCCTGCTCCACCCGAATGCCATGATCGTGATGAAGTTCGGCGGCACCTCGGTCGAGGACGCGGCCGCCATCGAACGCGCTGCTGCCATTGTCCGCGAGCGGCTTTCCCAGAAGCCGGTGGTGATCGTCAGCGCGCTGGCCAAGGTGACCGACCAGCTTCTGGCCATGAGCCGAGCTGCGGGCGCGGGCGAGCGCGACGCCGCCCTGGAGAAGGCGCGCTCCCTGCGCGAGCGCCACTACACCACCGCCGGCGAACTGCTGGGCACCGGCCTGTTTACCCGTATGCACGCGAATTTAGCGAGCGACTTCGACGCGCTGGAGGAATTGCTTCGCGGCATCGCGGCCGTCGGCGAACTCACGCCGCGTACTCAGGACAACGTGCTGAGCTTCGGAGAGCGCGTCTCCAGCGCCATCGTGGCCGCGGCCTTTGGCGCGCGCGGCGTGCCCGCCAAGCTGGTGGACGCGCGCCAGACCATCGTCACCGACGCCACCTATAACCGCGCCCTACCTCTATTCGACGAAACCAACGACCGGTTGCGCGCCAGCGTGGGGCCGCTGGTGTCCGACGGCTGCGTGCCGGTGATGGGCGGATTCCTGGGCGCGACACGCGAGGGCATCCCCACCACGCTGGGACGGGGCGGAGGGGATTTCTCCGCCGCCATCGTGGGCGCCGGCCTGGGCGCGGAGCGCATCGACATCTGGACGGACGTGGACGGTATGATGACCACCGACCCCTCGCTCTGCCCGGACGCGCGCCGCATCAAGGTGCTCAGCTTCGACGAGGCCGCGGAACTGGCCTACTTCGGCGCCAAAGTGTTGCACCCGGCCACGCTGCTGCCCGCCATCCAGAAAAATATTCCGGTGTACATCCTGAACTCGCGCAACCCGAAGTGCGAAGGCACACGCATTGCCACGCGCGCACCCAAGTGCGCCAATACTTTCAAGGCCATCGCGGCGAAAAAGCGCATCACCATTGTGGACGTGGCGGCGGCGCGCATGTTGCTGGCGCATGGCTTCCTGAAGTCCATCTTCGAGGTGTTCGACCGGCATCGCTGCGCGGTGGACATGGTTTCCACGTCGGAGGTCAGCGTTTCGCTCACCGTGGATTCCAACGAGGCCATCCCCGCCATCGCCGCCGACCTGGCAAAGATTGCCGACGTGAAGTACGAAGGGCGCAAGGCCATTGTGTGCCTGGTGGGCGAGAACATCCGCTCCACGCCCGGAATCGCCGCGGCCGTTTTTGGCGCTATCCCCGACGTGGGCGTGCGCATGATTTCCCAGGGCGCGTCGGAAATCAACCTCAGCTTCGTGATTGACGAAGACGACGTCCCCGGCGTGGTCCGCCGCCTGCACCAGAAATTCTTCGCGACCGTGGATCCCGAGGTGTTTGCATGAACCTGCTGATTCTTGGCAAGGGCAAGACCGGATACCTCGTAGCCGAAGTGGCCCGCGAGCGCGGGCACACGGTACGCGTCGCGGGCAAGAGCGACAACCAGAACGGCGCGGCGCTCACTCGCGAGCGTTTGGCCGATGTGGACGTGGTGGTGGACTTCACCACTCCCGCGGCCGTGCTCGATAACATCGCGGCCTGCGCCGCCGCCGGCAAGAACATGGTGGTGGGCACCACCGGCTGGTACGACGCGCTACCCCAGGTACACGAGTTGGTGGCCAAGAGCGGGATCGGGTTCATGTACTCGGCGAATTTCTCCGTGGGCGTGAATCTGTTTTTCGAGATCGCCCGCACGGCAGCGGCCACGCTCAGCCAGGGCTACCGCGGGAACATCGTCGAGCGTCACCACATCCATAAGAAGGACGCGCCTTCGGGCACCGCCGTGAAGCTGCGCCAGATCATCGAAGATGCCTCGGGGGCCCGCCTGGAGATTGGTTCGGTGCGCGAGGGCGAGGTGGTGGGCACGCATGTGATTCAGCTCGAATCACCAAGCGACCACATCACCCTCACGCATGAAGCCAAGTCGCGCCGCGGTTTTGCCGAAGGCGCCGTGCGCGCGGCGGAGTGGATGAAGGGGAAGAAGGGATTGTTTGAGTTCAAGGATGTGCTTGGCTGAACGAAAACTGCAGCGCTCGCCTGGACTCCTACTCGAAGCCCAGGAGCGGGCCGACCCGTCCGCGAATGTCTTGCAGGGTTGCCTTGGGTACTCTGCCTGCTTTGGACGCCCGGCGCTGCTTCCAATCCAGGCTCTTGAGATGATCCGCAAGAACCACGCCGTGGATCGGAAGTCCAGGGGGCAGGGGAACCTCAAAGGGATAGCCTTTCACTTGGCTGCTGACGGGACAAACGATGGCTAAACTGGTCCGCTGGTTATAGGAAGCCGGTGAAAGCACCACCGCCGGTCGTCTGCCCGCCTGCTCGTGACCCGCCTGTGGATCGAAATCCAGCCAGAGAAGGTCACCCGCGTCCGGAACGTAGCCGCCGGTTACCACAGTTCCTTTCCTCTGGGCGCTCCCCAGTCGGTTTCGTCGTGGCGGTTCTCGGATGTAATGGCCGAGACCAGCTCTCGCAGCGTTGGCTTTCGCCGGGTGGAACGGATCTCAACCGCTCCCGGGCGCCGGACCACGATTTCCAGCGCATCCCCTTTTCGCAGCTTCGCCGTCTCGGCGATGCTCTTGGGAATGCGGACCGCGAGGCTATTACCCCACTTGGCCATCTGCGCTTTCCGGGTCATCTTCGCTGGGCTCCGTAGATACAGAGTATATACATAACCAGCATTACTCCGCAACTCATTTTGTGCGAGGGGGACGAAGGCGCACGCGGCGCTGGGTGGTGGCAACGCCCGCCCGGCTCCGGTATCCTCTTTCCATATGAACCTCCGCGGTTGCGGTACGGCTCTCGTAACTCCCTTTAAGACTGATGGCTCGATTGACGAACCGGCCCTGCGCGCGCTGGTTTCGTGGCAGGTGGAATCGAAGATTGACTTCCTCGTCCCCTGCGGCACTACGGGAGAGACACCTACGCTCTCACGCGACGAGTGGCTGCGGGTAATCAACTTGACCATCGAGGTGGCGGCGGGGCGCGTGCCCATCGTTGCCGGAGCGACTTCGAACGCCACCCAGGAAGCGGTGGAGAAAGCACGCACGGTGGCGGCGATTCGCGGTGTGGACGCCATCCTCACCGCCTCGCCGTACTACAACAAGCCCACGCAGGAAGGGCAGTACCGCCACTTCCGCGCCATCGCCCAGGCGGTGGACAAGCCGCTGGTGCTGTACAACGTGCCCGGACGCACGGGCGCGAACCTGGAGCCGGCCACGCTGGCGCGCCTGGCCGAGATTCCCAACATCGCCGCGGTCAAGGAAGCCAGCGGGAACCTTTCGCAGATTGCCGACGTGTTCAACGCCGTCCCCGACAGCTTCCTGGTGTTTTCCGGCGACGATGCCGTGACCCTGCCGGTGATTTCGCTGGGCGGCGTGGGCGTGATTTCGGTGGCGTCGAACGAGATCCCGCGGGAAATGGCGGAACTCACGCGCGCCGCCCTGGCCAACGACTGGACCACCGCCCGCCGGTTGCACCGCAAGTATCTGGCGCTGATGCAGGCCAACTTCATCGAGTCCAATCCCCTTCCCGTGAAGGCCGTCCTGGCCATGATGGGCCGCATTGAGGAGGTCTACCGCCTGCCGCTCTGTCCGATGAAGAAGGACACCCGCGCCAAGCTGGAGAAGATTGCGGCGGAAGCGGGGCTGCTGCCCCGGACCGTGGCCGCCTCTTGAATTGGGTAATTTGGTAATTGGGTAATTTGGTAATTGGGTAATTGGGTAATTGGGTAATTTGGTAATTGGGTAATTTGGTAATTGATTTGCGGGCTCGCGTGCCCATGTGCGGGCACGAGCGATTATCCAATTACCAATTTACCAAATTAACAATAACCCAATTTAGCCTCTATACTTCCCGCGCCATGCACCAACTGAAGTCCGCCATCGAGCGCTTGTTCGCGCTCGGAAACGAGGTGAAAGCCGAGCGCGAGGAAGCGCTGCGGGCGTTCTGCGCATTTCGCGACGCGCTCACCGAGGGCAAGATCCGCGCGGCGGAGAAGGTGGACGGAGCCTGGCGCACCAACGTCTGGGTGAAGCAGGGAATCCTGCTGGGCTTTCGTTTGGGCGAACTGGTAGAGCTGGGGGATCCCGAGGTTCTCCCGTTTGTGGACAAAGACACGTTTCCGGTACGGCATTTTCGCGCGGTCGAGGGTGTGCGCGTGGTGCCCGGCGGCTCGGCGGTACGCGCCGGCGCCTACGTGGCGGCGGGCGTGGTGTGCATGCCGCCCATGTACGTGAACGTGGGCGCGTACGTGGACGAAGGCACGCTGATTGATTCCCACGCCCTGGTGGGCTCCTGCGCGCAGGTGGGCAAGCGCGTGCACGTGAGCGCGGGAGCGCAGATCGGCGGCGTGCTGGAGCCGGTGAATGCCTCGCCCGTGATCATCGAAGACGACGTCCTGGTGGGCGGCAACTGCGGTGTCTATGAAGGGACGCTGGTGCGCAGCCGCGCCGTGCTGGGCGCGGGAACCATCCTCACGCGCTCCACTCCGCTCTACGACCTGGTGCGCGGAGAAATCCACCGCGCGCAGGGCGAAATGCCGCTGGTTGTCCCGGAGAACGCTGTGGTGGTGCCGGGCGCGCGCAGCATCGAGCGCGGCAAGGCATCCGAGTGGGGACTATCGCTCTACACTCCGGTCGTCGTAAAGTACCGGGACGAGAAGACCGATCGCGGCATCGAGCTGGAAGACTTGCTGCGCTAGCTGCCGCGACCGAAGGAGGAAAGCACCATGCAGAAGATGGGAGTAGGGTTGGTGATGGGCTTGGTGGCCGGGGTGGTGGCTGGGCAGCAGCTCAATAATTATCCGGTTGGACTGGGGCTGGGCGTGGTGGTGGGCGTGGTGATGGGAGTGATCATGAGCATGAAGAAGAAGGAGTAGGGCTTCCATGCAGAAGATGGGAGTAGGACTCGTGATGGGAATTGGGATAGGCGCCGCCGTGGGCGTAAGCATGAACAACATTCCGGTTGGCTTGGGCATCGGCGTGGCCGTGGGCATGATCATGGGCGTGATCATGAGCAAGAGGAAGTAGGAGTAGAGCGCCAAGAACGCGGGCGGGTCGCCCGCCTTCACAGGCACCCGGCCGAGGACGGCCGTTTCCACACATACCCACGCTTCTATGACGAATCCGGAACCTCCCGCCGACAAGACCGCTCTCCCGCAGGCGGACGCCGACGCCTTCGAGCGTGAGCTCACTACCGACCTGAAAGCTGAAACCCCCGACCGTCCGCGCGGGCGGCCGCTGCACACGCGCATCCTGATCGGACTTTCGGTGGGGGTGCTGGCCGGCTTTGGCGCCAACCTGGCGCTGGGCGGAACCCATCCGGCGGTGGAGTGGGCCATCCGCAACATCAGCGAGCCGGTGGGCACGCTTTTCCTTCGCATTCTGCTGATGATCGTGGTCCCGCTGGTGTTCTCCGCGCTGGTGGTGGGGGTGGCGGGCGTGGGCGACATCCGCAAACTGGGCCGCATGGGTCTGCGGACCATTGTTTTTACCATCGTGCTCTCGGCGATTTCCGTGGGCATCGGGCTCACTCTCGCCAACACCATCCAACCCGGGCGGCGCATGGATCCTTCCACCGCCGCCAAGCTACGGGAGCGCTACGGAACCGACGCTGCTTCCAGTGTCGCTGCCGCGAAGAAACTGGGCGAGCGCGGCGAGGAATCGGCGCTGATGACGGTGGTGAAGACGCTGGTGCCCGCCAATCCTGCGGCTGCGGTGAGCACGGAAACTCCCAACATGCTGCACCTGATGTTTTTTGCAGTAATGGTGGGGCTGGCCATCACTCTGGTGCCGCAAAAGGTGGCCGCGCCGGTCACCGCCGTGATCGACGCCGGGTTCCACATTTGCGCCAAGATCGTGGACATGGTGATGCGGCTCGCTCCCTACGCCGTGGCTTGCCTGCTGTTCACCAACACCGCGCGCTTCGGACTGGACCTGGTGGGGGCGCTGCTGTGGTTCATGGCCACGGTGCTGCTCGGCCTGGCGCTTCACTTGTTCGGTGTTTATTCGCTGGTGCTGGTGACGCTGTCGCGCATCCCTCCCCTGGAATTTTTCCGGCGCGTCAAGACGGCGATGCTGACGGCGTTTTCCACCTCGTCCTCCAACGCAACTTTGCCCACGGCGCTGCGTGTCTCCGAGGAAAACCTGGGCGTGCCCAAGCAGATCAACAGCTTCGTGCTCACCGTGGGCGCCACCGCCAATCAGAATGGTACGGCGCTCTATGAGGGCGTCACCGTGCTGTTCCTGGCGCAACTGGCAGGCGTGGACCTTTCCCTGGGCCAACAATTGCTGGTGCTCTATCTCGCCATCCTGGGAGGCGTGGGCACGGCGGGCGTGCCTTCGGGCTCGATTCCGTTCATCGTAGTGGTGCTGGCCACCGTAGGCGTGGACCCGGGTCTGATTGCGGTGATCCTGGGCGTGGACCGCATCCTCGACATGTGCCGCACCACCCTCAACGTTACCGGAGACTTGGTCGCGGCGACCTACGTGGCGCGAGCGGAAGGATATGAGCTGTTGAAACCAGCAATAGGCAATAGGCAGTAAGCGGTACGCAATAAGTCGCTGGCGTTGAGCAATCAGGCAGAGCAGACGCTCTTGGCTTATTGGCATATTGGCTTATTGCTTATTGCTTACTGCTTATTGCTCTTTGCCTATTGCTTACCGCTCCACTCGCTGCCGCGTGACCCCACTGTGCTAGCATCGAAGATTCACCATGCCATCCGGAAAACTACAGGTAATCCCCCTCGGCGGACTGGGCGAGTTCGGTATGAACTGTATGGCCGTGCGCTGGGGCGACGACATCATCGTCATTGACGCCGGCCTGATGTTCCCGGAGTCGGAACTGCTGGGCGTGGACATCGTGGTCCCCGACATCACCTACCTGCTGGAGAACCGCGACAAGGTGCGCGGCATCCTGCTCACCCACGGACACGAAGACCACATCGGAGGTCTGCCCTGGGTGCTGAGCGAACTGAATGTGCCCGTCTACGGCACCGAGTTCACTCTGGCGCTGGTGGAAGGCAAGCTGGAAGAGCATGAGCTGCTGGACAACGCCACGCTGAACGAAATGAAGGCCGGTGAGCGTTTCCGCCTGGGGCCCTTCACCATCAACCCCATTCAAGTGACGCACAGCCTGGTGGACTGCGTGGCGCTGGCCATCCACACGCCCCTGGGCGTGCTGCTGCACACCGGCGACTTCAAGGTGGACCCCACACCCACCGACAACAAGCTGTTCGATCTGCACACCTTCGCGGAATACGGCAAGCAGGGCGTGCTGGCGCTGTTTCAGGACTCCACCAACGTGGAGCGCCCGGGCTACACCCCCAGCGAGCGAGCGGTGCGGCGCAAGCTGGACGACGTCTTCCAGACCACCAAGCGCCGGCTGTTCATCTCGTGTTTCTCGTCGTCGGTGCACCGCATCAAGCTGGTCACCGAGCTGGCCGTCGAGCACGGTCGCAAGCTGGCCTTCCTGGGACGCTCGATGAACGAGACCTCGGAGATTGCCGAGGACCTGGGCTATCTCGACCTCCCCCAAGGACTGGTGGTGCATCCCGGGGACTGGCGCAACCTGCCGCCGGAAAAGGCCTGCGCCTTGATCAGCGGGACGCAAGGCGAGCCCATGTCGGCGCTGTACCGCGCCGCGGTGGACAACAACAAGCACGCGCGCATCGAGCCCGGCGATACCGTGGTGCTTTCCTCGCGCATCATTCCCGGCAACGAAAAAAACATCTACCGCATGATTGACCACTTGTTCCGCCGCCAGGCGCACGTGGTCTACGAAGACGGCACTTCGCCCCCGGTGCACGTCAGCGGACACGCCAGCCAGGAGGAACTGAAGCTGCTCATCAACCTGGTGAGGCCGCGGTATTTCATTCCCATCCACGGCGAGTACCGGCAACTGAGCCGGCATGCGGAGCTGGCTGCGGCCATGAAGGGCGCGGTGGGCAACGTGATGCTGATCGAGAGCGGCGACATTCTGGAATTCACCGAGCTGGGCGCGCGCAAAGCGGGCCGCGCCACCGTGGGCCGGGTGTGCATTGATTCCGGATCCTCGGGCGACATTGTCGGCGACCTGGTGATCCGCGACCGCAAGCACCTGAGCGAGGACGGCATTGTGCTGCCCATCATCGCCATCAACAAGCTGACGGGCCGCGTGGAAGCCGCGCCGGAAATCGTGATGCGCGGCCTGGCCGCGGGCGAAGACGGCTTCCAGGAGAAGGCGCGACAGCTCGTCCTGCGGACGCTGGAGAATTCCAGCGACGAGGAAAAGCGCGACTGGGGCGTGATCAAGGAAAAAATCCGCCAGGACCTGAAGCGCTTCATCTCTAAGGAGACGTCGCGACGGCCGCTGATCATGCCGGTGATACTCGAAATCTAGTTTCGAGTTTCTGGTTTCTCGTTTCTGATTGCTTGCTGGTCGCTCCGCCCGAGACGAAACCCGCCCTTGCAGCCGCCTCCGTCAAGCCGGCCCAAACGCATCGCCCCCCGCCGAAGACGCATTGCGCTAGCGGTCGTGCTGTTGCTCGCTGTTGGGAGCGGGGTGGTGCTGCGCCACCACCTGCGGGCGGCGGGCTTGCTGCTGCGCCTGACCGATCCACAGTCAACGCTGGCGAAGTTGGGCGCGCGCGAGGTCTCGACCGCCGCGTTTCCAGTAGCAACGCCCAGCGGCAGCGCGCCCGGGCGCATCTATCGTCCGCACGGCGTCGAGCGGCCGCCCGGCCTGGTGCTGGTGCACGGAGTGCATCGCCTGGGCATCGAGGAGCCGAGGCTGGTGCGGCTGGCACAGGCTTTTGCCTCGACCGGGCTGGTGGTGATGACACCGCAGGTGGACTCGTTGACCGATTACCGCCTGGAGCCCGAAGCGGTTGCCACCATCGGCGCCGCGGCCACGAGCCTCGGCCGTGAGCTGGGCGCGCCGGTGGGCGTGATGGGCATCAGTTTTTCCGGCGGACTGGCACTGGTGGCGGCCACGGATCCGCGTTTCGCATCCGACATTGCCTTTGTGGTCGCCCTGGGCGCGCACCACGACCTGGAGCGCGTCTCCCTTTTCTTCGCTACCGACCGCATCCCACTTCCCGACGGCAGCATGCAGCAACAGGAATCGGACCAGTACGGCGCGCTGGTGCTGATCTACGTCGACGTGGAAACTTTCTTCGAGAAGCCGGACCAGGCCGGCGCCCGCGAAGCCATCCGCCTGTGGCTCGGCGAACAGTGGAACGCGGCACGGTCCGCTGCGAAAGGCTTGAGTCCGGCAGCGCACGCTCGCCTCGAAGCTCTGTTTCGACATGAACGGGACGCCGTGCGCGACCAGTTGGTGGCGGAAATCCGCCTGCGGGCCGCCGAACTGCTGAAGGTATCACCACGCGGAAAACTGGGCGCACTGCGGGTGCCCGTGTTTCTTATCCACGGCGTGGGCGACAAGGTGATTCCCACCTCCGAGACCGAATGGCTGGCCCGCGAGGTGCCCGCGGAACACTTGCGCCGGGCGCTGATCACGCCCGTTCTCAGCCACGCCGACCTGAGTGCGGAGGCCGGGATGCGCGACACTTGGGAAGTGGTGACGTTCATGCGCGATGTGCTGGTGGAAGCAGAAACGGTGGCGGAGCGCGCCAGCGACGGCCGGCGGAACTGAGCCATCTGGTACGATTTCTACCGCGAGGTCAGGAGCGAATGATCGTCACCCATCAGGACATTCACGAAGCTGCGCGCCGCGTGCGCGGCGTGGCCGCGCTGGCGCTGCTGGTCATCCTCTCCACGACGCTCCGCGTTGCGGCCGCCCCGGAGGCGGCTGCGGGCTACCGGGTCGTCCACGGCTGGCCCGCGTTGCCGGAGGGCCACATCCTGGGCCAGGTGTCGGGGGTGGCGGTGGATTCCCACAACCACGTTTTTGTTTTTCATCGGGCGAATCGCGGCTGGGGGGAGCAAAAGAATGAACAGCTCATTGAGCCCGCCACCGTTCTGTGCTTCGAAGGCGCGAGCGGCAAGCAAGTGCTGGCCTGGGGAGAGCGGAAGTTCGTGGTCCCACACGGCCTGCGTGTAGACGCCGAGGACAACGTCTGGGTTACCGATGTGGGTCTGCACCAGGTTTTCAAGTTCAGCCACGACGGAAGGCTGCTCATGACTTTGGGCACGGAGCGCGTGCCCGGACTGGATAGCACACACTTCAACGAACCTACTGATGTCGCCATCGCGCCCGACGGCGCCGTTTACGTCAGCGATGGCTACGGCAACAGCCGCGTGGCGCGCTTTTCCGCGGACGGAAGGTTCCTTGCGGATTGGGGGGAACGCGGAACCGGTCCCGGCGAGTTCGATACGCCACACGGCATCACGGTGGATACGCAGGGGCGTGTTTACGTGGCGGACCGCTCGAATGCGCGCATTCAGGTCTTCGACCGACGGGGTACCTTCCTCGCCCAGTGGAAAGGAGCGGAACTAGGCCGTCCGTGGGCGGTGACCTCCGGGCCCGACGGTCTTGTTTACGTCGTGGACGGTGGCGATCAGCCGCAGGTGCCGCCGGACCGCGGTCGCGTCCATCGGCTGAATGCCGACGGCAAAATCCTGGAAACTTGGGGAAGCTTTGGCAACTACGACGGCCAGATCAATTGGGGACACACCGTCGCGGTGGGCAAAGACGGCGCCGTCTACGTTGGCGACATCCGTGGCATGCGCGTGCAGAAATTTGTAAGAACGGGGAACGCACCATCGTCTCGCTGAACGACATTCAGGAAGCCCGCGACCGCATCCGCGGTGTGGCCGCACGCACGCCGCTGGTTTCCTTCCCCGGACCACCGGGCGACGGGCAGCAGCTCTACTTCAAAGCCGAGAGCTTGCAGCCCATCGGCGCGTTCAAGATCCGCGGGGCGTACAACAAGGTGGCCTCACTCACGGAGGCGGAGCGCAGCCGCGGGGTCATCACCTACTCCAGCGGCAACCATGCGCGCGCGGTGGCGTATGCGGCGCGCTGCTTCAGCGCGCGCGCGGTGATCGTGATGCCGCGCAACACGCCCCCGGTGAAGCGCGAGGCCACGGCCGCGCTGGGAGCGGAGATTATCCTGGTCGGCCCGGCCAGCACCGAGCGCCAGCAGAAAGCGGAAGCGCTGGCGGCCGAGCACGGCTACGTGATGGTGGAGCCCTACAACGACGAGAAGATCGTGGCCGGGCAGGGCACTTGCGGGCTGGAGATTTTGGAGGACATGCCCGACGTGGAGCTGGTGCTGGCTCCCATCAGCGGGGGAGGACTGTTGAGCGGGATCGCCACCGCGGTGAAGCTGTCGAATCCGCGCGTCAAAGTGATTGGCGTGGAGCCGGAACTGGCCGGCGACGCAGCCGAGAGCTTCCGCGCCGGCCGGGTGGTGGAGTGGCCGGCGGAAAAGACCACGCGCACCATTTGCGACGGCCTGCGCACGCAAAGCGTGGGTGAAATTCCGTTTGCGCACATCCAAAAGTACGTGGACGACATCCTTACCGTGAGCGAGGACCAGATCCGCGCCGCCATGCGCAAGCTGGCGCTCGAGGCGCATCTGGTGGCCGAGCCTTCGGGCGCCGCCAGTTATGCGGGATACCTGTTCCATCGCGACCAGTTGCCGGGCGCGCGGCGCACGGTGGTGGTGATCAGCGGAGGAAATGTGGAGAGGGAGACGCTGAGGGAAGTGCTGGGTTAGGTGTCGGGTCTGAGGTGTCAGGTGTCAGAATACAGAGAGTTGCGTAATGACATTCATTAGCGTGCAAGCCGGAAGATACAGAAGGTGCGGAGCGGTAATCCTGTTGGCTGCTGTGGTCGCCGCGAGTGTTCCCCTGGCCCACGCGCAGGCGGCGCGAGGGCAGCGCGGAGTGCTGATGCGCGAGGCGGTGGTCTACCTGACGCCGGACGCGAAGTCCGCCAAGCTGGGCCAGGCGGGACGCGGGCGCGAGGTGGCCGTACTCGACCGCAGCCGCGAGTGGATCAAGGGTTTCATCACCGTGGGGCCGGGCAAGGACATCACCGGATGGATGCTGGACAAGGGAGTGGTGCTGGCCTCGACTCCGCACGGCGATCGCATCCTGTTCGGCGAGGCCGCGGACTCGGAGGCCGAAGCCAGCCGGCGCGGCGGCCGCAAGGACGCGGCCGAGGATGCCATGCGCCTTTACTACCGCACTTCCGAGTATTTTCCCAACTCGCCGCTGGCCGGCGAGGCGCTCTATCGCGCCGTGGACATCCGCTGGCAGATGGATTCGCGTGACGCCAAGAGCCGCCCTTCCGCGAAGGACGATCCCGGTTACCGCCCGCGCATCGAGGAAGAATTCGTCCGCGAAGTGAAGAAGAAGTTCCCCAACAGCAAATGGGCGGCGATGGCGGAGTTCCTGAAAATCGACAACAAGCTGTGCGGCGACTGGCAGGGTCAGTCCAAGTGTCCGGAGAAGGAAACCGAAATTTACGAAGAGTACGTGAAGGAGCATCCGCAGTCGCCCAAGGCGGCGGAAGCGCTCTACCTGGCGGCGTGGCGGCAGGCGGCGCTGATCGAAATCTACAAGACGGAAAACAATCCCAGCCGGTCGGCGGCCGCGCGCGCGCGCGGCATCGCGCTGGCGCAGCGAGCCGCCTCCCAGCAGGCGGACAGCGAATGGGCTTTGCGCGCAACGCGCCTGGCTTTCGCCATGGAACAGCAAATTCCCCTTTACGGGAACGCGGTGGAATAGCTTGCCGCTCTCGCAGGCCATCGTGCTGGCCATCGTGCAGGGGATCACGGAATGGCTGCCCATCTCCAGCACCGCGCACCTGTTCCTGGTGCGCTGGCTGATGGGATGGCCCGAGCCCGGTCTCACCTTCGACGTTGCCCTGCACGTCGGCACCCTGCTCTCCACGCTGGTGTACTTCGCGCCCACCTGGGTGCGCCTGGTGAAGGTGGCCTTGGGAGGGCAGGTGCGCATCTCCGACGAAACCGCCGAGCACGCCGTAACTCCCGAACAAGCGCAGCAAGAGCGTTTACTACTTTGGTTCCTGATGGCGGCCACTTTGCCTGCGGCACTGGCGGGCGCGCTGCTGAAAAAACAGGTGGAAACCACCTTTCGCAGCGCCGAGCTGATGGCCTGGATGATGATTGCCGTGGCCTTCGTGATGTGGTGGGCGGACCGCGTGGCCACGCAGCGCAAGTCGCTGGCCGAGGTCACTCTGGGCGATGCCATGGTGATCGGCGTAGCCCAGGCGGCGGCGCTGGTGCCGGGTGTATCCCGCTCCGGGTCTACCATTTCCGCTGCCTTGTTTCGCGGGCTCTCACGCGATGCCGCGGCCCGCTTCAGCTTTCTGCTGTCCACGCCCATCATCGCCGGCGCCTCGCTGCTCAAGGCGCGCGAGGTGTGGCGTGACGGCCTGCCCGCGGAAATGCAGCTCCCCTTCCTGGTGGGGACGCTGGTTTCCGCAGTGGTCGGCTATCTTGCCATTGCCGGGCTGGTTCGCTACTTGCGCACCCGCGACCTGAAGATTTTCGTTGTCTACCGCGTGGTTTTTGGCATAATCATTCTGGCTCTGGTGTACTTTGCGCATCCTCGGTAGGAGTGGCTTTGTGTCTTGGCTCCGCCCGGGGATCAATACGCCTGAATGAAAGTCTTTGAGCGGGCCTTTACCCCGACCCAGAACCGGCGGCTGAACGAGCTGATCGGTTTCCTGCTGCTGGCTGCGGCGTTGCTGCTGTTCCTTGCGCTGGCTACTTATTCCCCGCTCGATCCCTCTTTGAACACCGCTGCTGCCCCGGCGTCGTCGAGTCTGGCGCGCAACTGGGTGGGCGTGGTGGGCGCCCTGGTCAGTGACCTGGGACTGCAAATCCTGGGAGTTTCCGCGTTTCTGCTCCCGGTAATGATCGGCCTGGCGGGGACGCGCTGGTTTCATTCGCGTCCCGTGAGTTCGCCGGCCGCCAAAACCGCTGGCTGCGCCGCGCTTCTGCTCTTCGTGCCCGCGCTGCTGGCGCTGCTGCCCTTCGAGTGGCGATGGCTGCGCGCCGTCCCCATGGAAGGATTGCTGGGGCGCATCCTGGGCGACGTGCTGCTCCGTTACTTCAACACCGCCGGCGCTTACATCGTGGCGCTGAGCGTGATTGCGGTGGCGCTCTATCTTTCCACCGCGTTTTCCTTCGGCGCCGCGCGGCTGTGGATGGAAACCCGCTTCTCCTTCGGCTTTGCCGCCTGGGAGCGCTGGGAGGACTGGCGCAAGTCGCGTGCCGCCGCTCGCATGCAGCACGAGTTGGAGCGGCGCCGTCGGGCTCAGGCCGCCGCCGCGGCTGCGCAAACTATGCAGCTGCGGCGCACGGTCCTGCCCACCGCGGCTCAGCCGAAACCGCAGGCGGCCCCGACTCCCTTCCAGGTTCCGTTCCAAGCACAGTCCAAGACCGTGGCCGCTTCCGGCGAGACTGCGGCGCCGTCGTCGTCCGCTCCGTATCTGGGGGCGCGCGCCGACTCCTCGATGAAAACCAAGACCACGCTGCCCAAGATTTCCGGCGGATTCAAGCTGCCCTCCAGTTCTTTGCTGCACCGTCCCGACGACCAGCACGCCGTGGACGAGAACGAGCTGCGCGACTGGGCCCAGTTGCTGACGGAAAAGTCGGCGGAGTTTGAAGTGCACGGCCAGGTAACGCACATCAATCCCGGGCCGGTGGTGACCACGTTCGAGTTCAAGCCCGATGCCGGCATCAAGGTGAGCCGCATCACCAACCTGGCCGACGACCTCTGCCTGGCGCTCAAGGCGGAGAGCATCCTGATCGAACGCATGCCGGGAAAATCCACGGTGGGCGTGCAGGTGCCCAACCGCGAGCGCGAGACCATCTGGCTGCGCGAGGGAATCGAATCCCAGGAGTTCGCGGCCTCGAAGTCGCGGCTCACGCTCTCCATGGGCAAGGACATCAACGGGCGCCTGGTGACGGCCGACCTCACCAGCATGCCGCATCTGCTCATCGCCGGAGCCACGGGCACGGGCAAAAGCGTGGCCATCAACGCCATGATCATGTCCATGCTCTACAAGGCGACGCCCGAGCAGGTGCGCTTCATCCTGGTGGACCCCAAGCGGCTGGAGTTGGGCATTTACGAAGGCGTGCCTCACCTGTACACGCCCATCATCACCGAGCCCAAGCTCGCCGCCCACGTGCTGCGCAACGCCTGCCGCGAAATGGAACGGCGGCTGAAGCTGCTGGCCGAGCACAGCGTCCGCAACATCGAGCAGTACAACCGCCGGTTCGGCGACGATCCCACGCCCAGCCTGTTCGAACAGCAGGACGACGAGCACCGGCCGCTGCCCTACATCGTCATCATCATTGACGAATTGGCCGACCTGATGATGCTCGACCGGCTGAACGTTGAAGAATCGCTGACGCGGCTGGCGCAGATGGCGCGCGCCGTGGGCATCCACCTGGTGCTGGCCACGCAGCGGCCTTCGGTGGATGTGATTACCGGCCTCATCAAGGCCAACTTCCCGGCGCGCATTTCCTTCCGCGTGGCCACCAAGGTGGATTCGCGCACCATTCTCGACGCCAACGGCGCGGAAGCGCTGCTGGGCCGCGGCGACATGCTCTACCTGCCCGCGGGCTCGGCGCGCGTCCACCGGCTGCACGCGCCTTACGTCACCGAAAAAGAGATCACGGCCGTGGTCGAGTTCTGGCGCGCTCAGGCCCAAGCCCAATATGACGAGAAGTTCCTGCAGGCGCCCAAAGAAAAGGATGAGGTCGCAGGCTCCGGCGCCGAGGGTGAAGGCCCCGACGAGGAACAGGACGAGATCTACGAAGATGCCGTGCGCCTGGTGGTGGAGTTTGGCAAGGCGTCCACTTCCCTGCTGCAGCGGCGTCTGCGCATCGGCTATGGCCGCGCCGCCCACCTGATTGATCTGATGGAACGCGACGGCATCGTCGGCTCCCCCGACGGCCCCCGCCCCCGCGAAGTCCTCAAGAAGCCCGACTGGTTGACGGAAGTGGAAGAAGCGCTCAGGTAGCGCACGTAAGTCAAAAGTCAAAAGACTGGCAGTGCGCGCAGGCTACTCCTACCAGGGCGCGGTGCACCTGTTTGAGGCCTTTGCGGCCAAACAAGCGCAGTACGAGCGGCAACCTCCGCCACCGGGTCGCAAATCGCTGCCACGAGAAATTGGCAAGCTGGCAACGCAGACGGTGACCGGATACTTCCGGTCGCATCCGCCGGCACCGGAACGCCTGCGGCAGATTCGCGAGCTGGCAGAGCGCGAGGGCTGGAAGACGGTAAGTGAGCGTCCGTTGCCGCAACCGATTGTGACGCGCGTAAAGGCGAAGACCGCGGAGGCGGCAGCGAAGTAGGGGAGCGGCAGGAAGCAAGTACGCTCGCGAGATCTCCGGCCGGCACCCGCCGGATACTGATAGGATGGGCCCAATTTCTAACCGCTCGTACCTCAACCCAAGGGTGAAGCTATGTCTGCGGCGAGCATGAAGCAAAGAGTCGCTGTGCTGCTGGTGCTGCTGCTGATGGCAGCCTCCGCCGCGACCGCGCAGGAAACCGATTGGGAAGCGCTGATGGGCGCGGCCGAACGGGCGTACCAGGAGGGCCGCTACGCCGAGGCTGAACAACAGCTCAAGGCAGCGTTAGCGGAGGCTGAGAAGTTTGGCCCAAGTGACCCACGTCTGGCCACGAGCCTGAACAATCTGGCAGAGCTTTACAGGGCCCAAGGGAAGTATGAGGCGGCCGAGCCGCTCTATCGGCGATCGCTGACGATCATGGAGAAGGCGCTGGGGCCGGAGCACCCGGACGTTGCCCGGAGCCTGAACAATCTGGCTGCGCTCTACGACGCCCAAGGGAAGTACGAGGCGGCCGAGCCGCTCTTCCGGCGCTCGCTGGCGATCAAGGAGAAGGCGCTGGGGCCGGAGCACCCGCAGGTGGCCACGAGCCTGAACAATCTGGCAGAGCTTTACAGGGCCCAAGGGAAGTATGAGGCGGCCGAGCCGCTCTATCGGCGATCGCTGACGATCATGGAGAAGGCGCTGGGGCCGGAGCACCCGAGCGTGGCCACGAGCCTGAACAATCTGGCGGAACTCTACCGGGGGCAAGGGAAGTACGCGGCGGCCGAGCCGCTCTACCGCCGGGCGCTGGTGATAGATGAAAAGGCGCTGGGCCCAGATCACCCGGGTGTGGCAACGGACCTGAACAATCTGGCTGAGCTCTACCGGGCGCAAGAGAAGTATGAGGCGGCCGAGCCGCTCTACCGGCGCTCGCTGACGATCATGGAGAAGGCGCTGGGGCCGGTGCACCCCAACGTGGCCGCCACCCTGAACAATCTGGCGGAACTCTACCGGGCGCAACGGAAGTACGCGGCGGCCGAGCCGCTCTACGGGCGCTCGCTGGCGATTGCGGAGAAGTTGCTCGGGCCGGAGCACCCGCACGTGGCCACCAGCCTGAACAATCTGGCTTTGCTCTACGATGACCAAGGCAAGTACGAGGAGGCTGAGCCGCTCCACCGGCGCTCGCTGGCGATCATGGAGAAGGCACTAGGAGCGGAACATCCCAACGTGGCCAAGGTCCTGGAAGGCTACGCTTCTCTGCTGCGCAAGACAGACCGGCAAGTCGAGGCAGAAAAACTCGAGGCCCGCGCCAAGGCCATCCGCGACAAGCAGCAGAAGAAGTAGCGAAAGCTACGCCCGCATTCCCTTCAGCGCCACGGCCGCCAGGCCGGCCACGGCCAATACCAGCGCGGCGGTGAGAATGCCGGGATTGCGTTCCGACCAGGGGCGCGTGTCCGGGCGGCCGGTATAGGCGAAGTTCCGGGCGTGCGACGCCAGCCGTGCAGCGGGCGCGGCGGCATCCGCCTGGAAGAATTTGGCGTAATCGTAGACCGGGGCGGAGAGCTGCGCATCGCCGTAGTAAAGGTTGAGCTTGCTCCTTCCGTGAGGGTCGAAGTACACCCGGCGCTCGAGCACCAGCCCCTGCACGCTGCGCAAGCGGAGAGGCGCGTCGTCGCCGTTGTGGATGACGATCTTGAAGCGGCTGGAGCGCACGCCGCTGAGGTCGAGCGCGAGTTCCTCCGAATCCACCTGGCCGCCTACGCGCTTCACGCGCACCCGGCTCAGGCTTCCGCTGGCGACCGGGCGATTTTCGTGGTTGCGAACTTCGAACTCGCGGCGGAAGTTGACTTGGGCCGGATCCACGTCAAACGTGAGCCGCTCCAGCGGAACGCGGGCGGGCCAGTCGAGGGAGATCACGGTGGTCTTGCCCTCATCGCGGAAGCCGGTGACTTCGCGGACTTTGGTCCACTGGCCGGGCTTCTCGGCGTAGCGGGCGATACTGGCGCGCTTGACGTCCTCCGGCGGGACGCCGCCGGCGATGGTCACGCGCAGGTAGCGAAAGCGTGAGTCGGGCAGGCGCAGCACGGAGTTCGATCCCAGCTTCTCCTTGCTGAAGTCGTAGATGGTCACTTCCGCCAGCTTGAGCCAGCGGGCGGCGCGGAGGTCGTCCTGCCCCTCGACGGTGGCCCGGGCAATGAAGTCCCGGCTTTCCAGATGCAGGTGGATGCGGTTGTATTCCTCCACGCCGCTCACGTCGAGCACGAACTGCGTCTTCCCGCCGATGGTGCCCGGCTGTAGGAGTTTGACTTCGGCGTCGGTCTGCAACGTGGCGGAGCGCTCCAGGCGCAGCGAGTAAGGGACCTCGGATCCGTCTGTGGCATACAGGCGCAGATCGGCGAGGTCTGCCTGCGCCTCGCTCCATACCTGCTCGTCCACCACCAGATAGTTCTGGCGGCCGGCATCGCTCACCTCCACCTCGCGCACGTGGGTGAAGTAGGCCGTCGAAGACTGGGGCGCGGACTGGACGGCTACCGCGGCGAAGAGCAGCCCACTGAGGAGGATTTTCATGACGAGGGCGAACTCCCTTCTGCGTGCTCTTCCCGGGCGCGGTTGCGGGCGGAAAGCTTCAGCCAGTCGCGCTGGTAGGCGAAGGAGATGCCCATCAGGATGGCGCCCAGGACGAAGAAGCTCAGGATGCGGTAGCCCTTGTCGAGCTCGGAAACGTCGTAGGTGAAGACCTTGACCGCGGTCACCGCCATCAGCACCAGGGCCTGCCAGCGCAGGAAGGAAGAACTCCGCAGGAAGCCCACCGCCATCAGCGCCGCGCCGTAGATCATCAGGACCGCGGAATGGGTGAAATCGCGAGCAATGCCCAAGCGGTCCGCGCGCAAGTAGACCTCGGGATCCACCACGGTGTACTCGGTGCCCCCGGAGCTGGTGACGAATGCAATCTCGCGCGCGAAGTAGTCCGACACTTCCTGATTCAAGGCCAGCAGGGCCAGCAGGTTCAGGGCGACGATGGGGACAGCGACCGGCCAGCCGCTCTCACCCTGCTTGCGGGCGTAGGCCACGATGCCGGCGAGCACGGCGATGGCCACCGCGTAGGTGAGGCCCCGCTCGTTGAAGAGCAGGCGGGTGACCTGGAAGTTGTCCACCAGCAGCAGGCGAAAAACGCCCAGCACCAAAGCGCCGACGGCGAACCAGCGCAGGAAGCCGCTGCGTCCGCGGTGGGCCGCGTACAGCAAGGCGGCCGACTGCACGAACCATCCGATGGTGATCCAGTGTTGCTCGAGCTGCAAAGGTATAGCAATGGTGACAAAGCCGATGCCCAGCGCCGCGTGCAGCAGAGGAATGAGCGGAGCGATGGCCGAGCCTTCGGCCACGGCCTGCTGCCGCAGGTGGCGCGCCAGCACGATGTAGATGGCCGCCAGGGCCACGGCCAGCCAGGGCAGCGGCGAGGGCTTCAGGTGCTGGAGCATGTCGTAGGACTGCAGGAAGTAAGCGGCCGCGTTCAGCAGCGTGATGCCCACGACGGTGTACGACAGTGGGCCCGCGGTCGTCCGCTGGCGCACCAGGGGCACCGCCGCGAAGATCACGAAGAACAGCGTGGCGAAGAAGAAGGTGCGTGCCAGTTGGTCGTCGCTGTAGTACCTGTCGTACCAGCCGACATAAAGGATCAGCGTGCCCAGGAAGCTGCCGGCCAGCAAGCGGCGCCAGGGGCGGAAAGCGGTGAGCACCACGGCGGCCACGTCAAGCACGGCCACGTAAGTGAACAGCTCGACGGGGCGGTTTTGGCCGGTGGAGAGCAGCAGCGGAGTGGCAAAGCCGCCGACCAGGGCGAAGGCCGCCAGTATCTGCGCGTTTTGCCGGACGGCCATCACGCCGACGGAGGCGGTGACTGCCAGCATCGCCAGGAAGGCAACCGGGGCCTCTATCAGGTGATAAAGCTGGAACGCCGCCCACAGCGACAGGTACAACACTCCGACTCCGACCGCCTTGAGCGAGATGGAGAACGCGTTGTGGCCGCGGGCGCGCATAAACTCGCTCCAGACCACCACGCCGATGCCGGCCATCAGGCCGATGGCCACGCGCCCGGTCTCGCCGATCCAGTTATTGTCGAAGGCGTACTTGAGGAAGTAGGAGGCTCCGATCAGCAGCGCCACCACCCCAATGCGGTTCAGCCAGCGCGCTCCGATGCGCGATTCCAGGCTTTCTTCCGGGCCTTCTTTCGAGGGGACGGTCTCGCCGATGGTGCGGAACGCCGGGGCAGGGCCGGGCCCTTCGGCAAAGCCGCCTGCCGGGGAAGCACGGGGCTGGGGCGGGCTCGGGGGTGCAATCGCCGCCTTCGCGGCAGGCCTCTCGAGCGGCGGCGCAACCGCCGCAGGCTCCAGGCCCGCGGCTTTCTCCAGGCGGTAAACCCGGGTAGTGAGCGCCGCCATCCGCTGCTTCAGGTCATCCAGCTCCTGGGGCTCATCGGCCATGCAGCGTACCTTACTGCGATGGGAGCCGCGCTGCAATGAGATTTGTGACAGTGGGGGCGGGTATCACACAGCTTCACCGCGGAGGCACGGAGGGAGAATTGGTAATTTCGTAATTTGGTAAATTGGTAATTGCCAAATTTCCAAATTACCAAATTTGGCTCAGTGTCCTCTGTGCCTCTGTGGCAAACTCCAGTCCACTCAGGCCTTGATTTCTTCCGACAAGCGCGCGTGCAGGCGCTGGCGGAAGCCGGCGGGGAGGGCGAAGGTGCGCTGGTCGGCGATGAGCACCACGACGTTGCGGGCACTGTCGTAGAAAGCAGCGCAGTGGCGGCACTGCGAAAGATGGGCTTCCACCTGTTCCCGCAGGGCGGGATCCACGTCTCCGTCCAGGTAGTTGGAGAACTCGCGCAGGATTTCGTGACAGTCCATTACCATGGCTTCCTGCCCTTCCCCGGCACCGGGCGGGCCGCCCAACTTCCCGCCAGGCTGGGCGCCAGCAAGTCTCGCATCCTCAGGCGCGCCCGGAACAAACGGATTTTCACGGTGGACTGGGTCACGCCCAGCGCCTCGGCGGTTTCGGCGATGCTGAGCTGCTCGACGTCGCGCAGGATCAGCACTTCGCGATAACTTTCCGAGAGCGAGTCGAGGGCGCGCGCGATCTCCTCGCGGACCTCGCTGCGCTCCAGCACCTCTGACGGGACCTCCCGCCAGTCCGCCAGGCGCTGGGCCAGCGGAACCGCCCGCTCAGACTCGGCTTCCGTCTCGTCCAGCGACTGGTAGAGGTGGCGGTGCTCCTTGCGCAGGCGCATGCGCGCCTCGTTGATGGCGATGCGCACCACCCAGGTATGGAAGCGTGACTCGCCGCGAAATCCGCCCAGATGCCGGTACGCTTTCAGGAAGGCCTCCTGCGCCGCTTCTTCGGCGTCGGCTTCGTTTTTCAGCACGGAGTAGGCGGCCAGGTAGACGCTGCGCTCGTAAGGGTGAATGAGGTCGTAGTACAGCTCCTTCTCCCCTTCCCGGATGCGCTCGATGAGTGCAGCTTCGTCGTGCTGTGTGAGTGCCTTTGGCAACGTTCGCCTTCTTGTGGACCCCATCTCCGGCGCCAGCCGGAACTGCTGCCCCTACCCCTGGCCCCTCCTTGGCGCTTGCAGAACGGATTCGCGGAGGCGGAGAAGGTTACAGGTCGAGGAAAGGATTCGGACAGCTTATCCCGCGTGCAGCACGTGGTGGCCGTAGATCTCGCCGGCGATCAGAGCCAGGGTGGCGAGTGAGGCCAGGATCACAAACCCGGTTCGGCGCTTCTCCCGGGAAGAAAGCGGCCGAACGCGCCAGGCGGCGGCTGGACTGCGCCGCAGCCTCCAGCCGTTTGCGACCATGCAGAGGTTGGCTAGAGCGGCGCCGGCGGCGAGGATCATCAGGGGAATGCGTACCCGGTCTTCGTGGATCCACGACGACGCACCCCCTGCCGTCAAGGCGAAAACAGAGGAAGAAAGCGCCACGCCCTTCAGGAGCACCAGTCCCGCACACACGCCCTCGATCATGGCAACCGTCAATGCGCCCAGGCTGATTGCCGTGGAACCGCCGATTTGCGGGAGAGGCCGAGATTCGATGCCGGGTTGGGTTCGAAGAATGACTTCGGCGGTTGAGGAAGGAGCCATGGATCTCCCGCGAACGAAGGATTGGGCTTCAACCTCAGACGGGTCGCTTGCCCTTGCCATTAGACGACTCTCCGAGGGGATTGGTTGCAAAAGGGCCGGCAGAGGAATGGCCTGGAACTTCGAGTGGTAATTTCTCCCGCCGTGTACTATGCTCGGCCACCAAGCCAAACTCCGGCAAGGCAAATCCCATCGCCGGAGAAAAGGAGAACTCATGAAGCCGATCCGGCAGTTGCTCAGGCGCTTCTACGGCCACCTGGTCCTTTCCTCCTCCTTCGTGGTAGCGGTGCTGGTGGCCTCCTGAAGTTAGCCCTGCGCCGGAGGCTCCGGCGCATTGGTTCCCGCAAGAACCAGGCCGTTTATTTTCTGCTGGCACCCTTGGCGGAAGGACGTTGCGGGGAGAGTAGCGCCGCGCCCAGAAGCGCTGCGCTCACAATCTTCTTCCCTTCCTCGACCACGATCACCTGATCGGCCTTCACGTTGGTGAGCCGGTCCACGGCGCCGCTGGGCCATCGTACTTCGATGGAGTCGGCAACCGCGTGACTGCCCAAACCGAAGGTGAGGACCAGTTCGCTCTGTGAGAGGTAGCTGGATCCGCTGCGCAGCATCTTCCACTGCTTTTCGCCGCCGGCGGTGACGGTGACCACTGCGCCCAAGCCGCTGCGGTTGGAGCGCGTACCCACGAGCTTGACGCGCAGTCTGCGATTGGTTGCGCCCTGGTTGCGGAACAGCAGCGCCGGCCCGCCGTTGGTGGTCATGAGCAGGTCGAGATCGCCGTCGTTGTCAATGTCGCCATAGGCGGCGCCGCGGGCGACGCGCGGGCGAGCCAACGCGGATCCCAGCGCTTGCGTCGTTTCCTGAAACTTTCCCTTTAGGTTGCGGAAGACGTGCGGCGGCTGGGCGTAGGTGACGCGCTTCTGGATGCGCTCGATTTCGTTTTCGATGTGCCCGTTGGCCACAAAGATGTCTTGCCAGCCGTCCAGGTCGTAGTCGAAGAAGAAGCAGGCGAAGCCCAGGGTGAGCAGCGAGGCGCGGCCCACCTCGGAGCGCGGGGCCTCGTCCACGAACAGGCCGTTGCCTTCGTTGTGATACAGCGACACCATCTGGTTGGAGAAATTGCTGATCAGGATGCTGGGGTAGCCGGAGCGGTCGTAGTCGGCGGTATCGGTGCCCATGCCCGCGCGGGCCACGCCGTCTTCGCTGAAAGCAACGCCCGCGCCCACACCTTTCTCCGTGAACCCGCCCTTGCCGTTATTCAGGTAGAGCTTGTTGCGCTCGGTGTCGTTCACCAGCAGGAGGTCGGGCCAGCCGTCCAGGTTGTAGTCGAGCACAGCGATGCCGAGCGCCTTGGAGGTCGCGTCGAAAACTCCGGCCTGCCGGGTCACGTCCGCAAACTTGCCGTTGCCCAGATTGCGCCACAAGCGCGCGGAGGCGCCCTTGTAAGACTCGGGCGTGCAATAGCTCTTGCGCGTGCTGCCCAGGGTGCAGAACAGGTCGTTCGCGATCGACCACTGCACGTAGTTGGCGACGAACAGATCCAGGCGGCCGTCCAGGTCGTAGTCCACCCAGGCAGCGCCGCTGGAGAACTCATTCGGACCGGCGAGACCGGCGGCCGCGGTAGCGTCGCTGAAAGTCTTGTTGCCGTGGTTGCGGAAGAGGCGGCTTTGGCCGAGCGCGCTGACGAAGATGTCCACGTGTCCATCGTTGTCGTAGTCACCCACGGCCACGCCCATGCCGTAGAAGCTGACCGCCAGCCCGGCAGCGCGGGTCACGTCGGTAAAAACTCCTTTGCCGTTGTTGCGGTAAAGCTTCAGGGTGGAGCCGCGTTGCGGACGCCCGGGCCAGTCCTGGCCGTTGATCAGCAAGATGTCCTGCGCGCCGTCGTTGTCGTAATCCAGAAATGCGCAGCCCGCACCCAGCGTTTCCGGCAGGTACTTCTTTCCGAAGGCGCCGTTGTTGTGCACGAAGCGGATGCCGGCGGCCTGGGTCACGTCGCGAAACTGGATGCGTGGCTCCTGGGTCGGGGCCGGGGCCTGTGCCGCGGCGGTGGCCAGAAGGGCAAGCAAGGCAATCGCTGAAAGTTTCATCAGTCAGTGGTTTCCCGGGTTGAAGTAGGAGTGCGGGCGGTGCGCACGCCGGCAGGCTTCTTCTGCGGCGCGAGCGGCGCCGAGACGTGCTCGTGGATGGACTGGCGCTCGTTGTTGTCGTGTGGATGCTTTTGCCGATAAGGGCCGGTGATGGCCTGCGCCGACTCGTCCGCCTTGAAGCGCAGATACCGCTTCTCGTGCAGCTTCGCCTTGGCCTCCTGGCCGAGCCCGTTGTAACTGAGCATGAGGTTGTAGTGGGCTTGCAGGTCTTCGGGGTCAATGGCGAGCACCTGCTCGAACTCGCGGATGGCGTCGGCGTATTGGCGCTTAAGGAAGAGGATGCGGCCCAGGTCGTTGCGCACCACGCGGTCGCGCGGATACTGCGCCGCCGCCTTGCGCAGGTGTGCGATGGCTTCGTCGTACTTGCCGTCCGCCTTGAGCACGCGCGCGTAGAAGAAATTGGTTCGCGCCAGATCAGGCTTGAGCGCCAGCGCCTTCTTTAGGACATCGCGCGCGCCGTCGAGGTCGCCCTCCTGCACGCGGGCCCGGCCCATGTTCACCCAGCCGTCGGCATTGGCGGGGTCGAGCTCGGTGATCTTCTGGAACGCCGCCTCCGCGCCCTTCAGGTCGCCCTGCAGCAGCAGGCCAATGCCGTAGTCGTTCCAGCGCTCCCAGTCCTTGGGATCGAGCGCGAGTTGCGGCTGCGGCGGTGGAGCGCTGCGCGGCAGGACGTTCAGCGTAACTTCGTCCGTCGCCAGGGTCACGATGGGAAGCTGCGGAATCTGCTTAAGGTTGCCGGAGACGCCAGACGTGTCGCCGGTGAAAGTGAAAGTGCGGTCGTCATAGTCGGCGGTAAATGTTCCCGGCTGGGCGGCATCGTGGACGCCGGCGAAGGAAAACTGGGTGTTGTACCAGGAGAACTTGCGGTAGTGCAGGCGCGCGCTGAGCTGGATCTTCTCGCCCGCGTGTTCAGGGACGCGCAGCCGGTAGTGGACAGTGTCGGCAGCACCCGGCGGAATCAGCCGGACATAGACCACCGCGCGCGTGGCCCAGGCATTGCGCTTGTTGATGGGATTGCCGTGCGCGTCCACCTGCAACGAGCGGTAGAAATGCGCGCCGGGTTCCACCGGACCCTTGCCGTCGTCGTCCACGCGCCCGCTCCAGAACAGGACCTGGCCCTTCTCGTCCGTGGCTTTCAGCTCCACCCAGACGTCGAAGGCGTCCACCGTGCCCCCGGGGAAGAAGTGGCCCACTTTGCGGGTGCGCACCACCACATCCACGCGGGCGTCGTCGCCGCGACGGATGCCGGCCTGCACGCGGTCGAGCGGCGCGGTGACGGGCAGGGCTTCGGAGGGCCCGGCAGCGGGAGCGCCCATTTCGCCTTCTTCGCCCACGGCGAAGGTGGTAGCCAGTTCGCCGGAGGCTGCGCGCTCGCCGGCCGCCACGTGCCTTGCCTGGGAGATAGCGAAGATGTCCACGCTGACGATGTTGTCCTTGAGGAACTTTTCGGTGACGCGGAACTGTTCTTCATCCTGATACGACGTGGGCAGCGCGGTATTGGCGCCGGGGAAACGGTGCGAGTGAACCTTGCCGCCGATGTTGCCGGCGTCCTGGGAGTCCACCAGGGGCATGTGGCAGTCGGCGCAGCGCTGCGGCTTGGGCGGATAGTAAAAGGAGCGCGCGCCTTGTCCGGATACCGCGCTGGCCTGCCAGTTGTCGTACTCATTGAAGCCGCGAATCCAGCGGTAGTGGTTCACGGGCACGTCGAGATGGACCTTGTGGCAGCCGGAGCAGAACTCCGCCGTCTGCTGGCGATGGAAGGGCTTGAGGAAGGCGCGGCGGTGCGGCTCCGGATTCAGGTTGGTGAGGAAGTCGTGGGCGCCGCGCAGCAGCGGGTTTTCGCTGGCGGCCAGCTCGTGAAGCTGGGGATACTCCACCACGAAGTCGCCCTGCCCCATGCTGCTCTTCACCTTCACCATGGAATGGCACATCACGCAGCCCAGTCCGGCCTGGGCTTCGGGCGTGTGGATGATCTGCCGGATGGGCGTGTCCATCTTGCCGCTGAAAAGCACGGCGGGATCGTGGCATCCGCCGCACCACTTCGAGGGCTTGGTGCCGACGACGTCCTGCATGTACTCGATGCTCTTGCGGTACCACTGGTTGTTGAACGAAGAGAGGTGGTGCGCCGAGCTGTTCCACTGTTGGAAGATGTCGCTGTGGCAGCGCTGGCACGCCTGCGACGATTTGGTGAAGAACTCGGGCGGGATCTTCCTGCCATCGGTGGTCTGTGCGGAGCTGGGGAAAAAGGGGCCGGAAGGGCCGTCGCCTTCCCCTTCCATGGTTTCCGGTGGAATGGCGGGATTCTGGATGCGGTAAGCGCTCTGCCACAGGTTGAGGCGCGTGGAGTGCGCGGCCCAGGAGAGCGCGGCCACGCCGGCTGCAATCGCGACCACGCGTACAGCGCCCGCGGCCGGCAGCCGGGAGAGCCATCCCCGTGCGCCCGCCCATCCCGCAAGCAAGCAAACGACTCCACCCGCTGAAAGCGCGATGTGGGCGTACATCCAGGAAAAATAGGGACGCGACGTTCCGGTGTAGATGAGCCCGAGTCCCACGACTCCGCCCAGCGCTATCAGCACCCAGCCCAGTCGCGAGGCCGCGATGCCATCTCGCAGGAGCGTTCGCAGTTTCCACAACAGCAGCGCGGCGAGCGCCACTCCGGTGAGCGCGTGCACCACCACCACCCCGACATACAAAAGGCTGGTGGAAGGCAGTGCGTACAGCCAGGCTCCCGAGAGCACCAGCAGGGATACGAGACGTGTGGGCAGGCGATTCATCGGCCAGGGAGCAGTCTAGTTGATCCAGCAATATCGGAAAAGGTTTGTGGAAAGCAGCGGCGCTCTTCCATCACACCGGCCTCCGTTTCAAGAAGGGATACACCAGGCCGCCCGATGCCACCACGGCAACGCCCAGCAAGGCGGGCAGCGGGCTGCGCAGAAGAATCAGCAGCAGCAGTCCCAGCATCAAGGTAAGGAATACGGCCGGCGCCGCGACGAATCCCAGCCGGCTGCGTCCGAGGACGGAAGGCTCGCGCCGGGGCAGGACGAACAGCGTCGCCACCGAGAGTCCGATGAAGAGCACCGCGGAGAAGATGAAGTAGGCCAGAATCTGCTGAAAAGTACCCAGCACAATCAGCACGCAGGCCATTCCCGCCTGCAAAGCAATGGCGCGCGCCGGTGTCCCCAAACGCGGATGGACCTGGGCCACGGCGGGGAAAAACAGTCCGTCGCGGGCCATGGCGTAGTACACGCGCGGGGCGGTGAGCAGCAATCCTGCCAGGCTGCCCAGCACGCAAAGCACGACAATGCCGGAAAGAATTTGCCCGCCGATGCGGCCAAACAGTTTCTCCCCGGCTTGCGCCACGAAGGTCTCGTCGGAAGTGACCTGGTCGAGCGGCACCAGATAGACGAACACCGCGCTTACGCAGATGTACACCAGCATGACGGCCAGCACGCCCAGAAGAAGCGCGCGCGGAAGCGTGCGCTGGGGGTCGCGGAGTTCGCCGGCGATCTTGCTCACGTCCCACCAGCCGCCGAAGGTGAAGAAGGCGGCCACCATGCCGCCGGCCAGGGCTTCGGCGAGCGGAGCCGCGCCGGGGCGCCGGTCTACAAAGGGGAGAAAATTGCTTGCGTCGCCGGCGCGAAACAAAAGCGCCCAGACCACCAGCAGGCCCAGGACGGCAAGCTTGAGCCAGGTGATCCAGCGCAGGAACCCGGCACCCAGGTTGGTGGCGACGATATTGAACCCCGCCACCAGCAAGACTGCCGCGATGGACACCAACGGCAGCGCCCAACCCGGCAGCGGAAGAATGTATCCCGCATAGCTGGCCAGACCCACGGCCAGCGCCGCCGTCACTCCCGGATCCATGATCAGAAATGCCATCCAACCATAGAGAAAGGCGATCAGCGGGCCGAAAGCTTCGCGCAGGTAGACGTAGAGCCCGCCAGTCTGAGGAAAGCGCGCCGCGAGTTCGCCGTAACAGAGCGCGCCGCACAGGGTCATGCCGCCCATCGCCAGCCATACCACCAGCATCCAGAAAGGTGATCCCAGAGACTTGGCCATGCCCGCGGGCGTGAGAAAAATTCCCACCGCGATGGCTTCTCCGGCGACCACGGCCGTCGCCGACCCCAGCCCGAGTCCGGGGCGCAGCGCCGGACTGGGTCCCGCGTTCAGAAGGCCACCCGCACTCCGATTTGGAAGGCGCGCGGCCCGCCCGATCCGAACACTCCGCCGGCGGTGGTCACCGGCCGCCCGAAGGCCGAGGAGCGCAGGAAACCCGGGTTCAATGGATCGCTACTGTCGCGCAGCAGTACGTTGGAGAACCCGGAATAGTTCACGTTGGAAACCCCGAGGATGTTAGTGACGTTGAATAGATTGAAAACCTCGGCCATGCCTTCAATGGTCACTTGCTCTCCGATCTTGAAGGTCTTGCCCAGCCGCAGGTCGAAGGCGTGGAAGCTGTCGCTGAAGCGGGCGTCGTCGCTGACCAGCGGCAGAAGCGCTCCGCCGACCCCGCCCGCTGCGTTCACCTGCGTCAGGAAAGCGTTTAGTTCGGCGCCGGTGTGAAACTGGCGGCCTCCGGCGTTGCGTCCCAGTTGCGGAACGCGGAAGCCAGAGGCGCCCCCGATAAGGATGTCCGGGGGCAGCAGGATGTCCATGGGCACGCCGGAGGCCATGGTCCAGATGGGCGCCAGCTTGAAGCCGCGGGGCAGATCGAAAACACCGGAAAACACGAAGCGGTGGCGCTGATCGTTGGGCGGCGGGCCGTATTCGCGCCCCAGGTCGTTGGGGTCAATGGGGCCGTTGGAGAATGGGATCTGGTCGTCGTTGGCGTAGTTGAAGGCCTTGGAGAGCGTGTAGGACGCGCGGAAATGTCCGCGCGAGAAACGCTTCTCGGCGCTCAGCAGCAGGCCGTCGTACTTGGTGTTGACGCTGGATTCCAGGTTCTTGACCACGTCGGGGCCGCCGACCACGGGATTGAAGACGGTGGTGGGAGTGAAGACGCCGGCGGTGGTGGTACCGAACACGCGGCCGATGATGAAGTGCGTGCCCAGGTTGTGGATGGCATCGGCGCGAAGGGCGAAGTTTGTCGCGATTTCCCAATCGAATCCCAGGTTGAAGTGCTGCACCATGGGGCTCTGCAGATCGTTGTCGATGATGTTGATGCCGCCCGCGCCCGCCCCCGGAATGATGCAGCCGGGAAAGGCGCAGAAAGGACTAGAGAGCGTGGGCCCGCCGGGAATGAACAGTCCGGTCATGAAGTCGGTGAAGAAGAGGCTGCCGGGGCGGACTTCGATGGGCAACGCCCGGCCGTCGAGCCCGCGCTCCAGCGTTTGGATTTCGAGCGTGACCCGGTCGTAATAGATGCCGTAGCCGCCGTGCAAGCTGAACTTGCCCGCGCCCGGCGACCAGTTGAAGCCGACGCGCGGCGCCAGGTTGTTCTTATCGCGGGTGCGGGTGCCCTGGTAGAAGGAAGCGACAATCGGATTGCGCTCCTGGAGGCGGTTCACGTTTTTCACGTCGGTATCCACTTCGTAGCGCAGCCCCAGGTTCAAAGAGAGGTGGCTGGTGACGCGAATGTCGTCCTGGATAAAGAACGCCAGGTGGGTGTTGTCCACGTCGGGAAGCACCAGCGAGCGGTCGGGAAAGCCGCTGCGCAGGGTAACGGCGAAGAGCAGATCTTCGTCGTTGGTTAGGCCGTCGTTATTGCGGTCGAAACTAGCGAAGTCTTCGATAAGCTCGATGCGGCCGTCCTGGAAAACTTCGAGGTCGAGGTCGGAGTCAATGCGCTGCACTTCCTCGCCGAACGACAGGTTGTGACGGCCGGTCACCCAGTTGAGCGTGTTGGCGAACTGCAAGCGGTTCTGCCGCGTCTGCTGAGGCACGCGGAAAGAAGCGCCGTCCTGAATGCTGGGGAAAGTGAGCTGCGGCCCGGGCGTGACCGGCTCCGTGCGGTTGAAGAAGTTGTTCACGCTGAAGCTGAAGCGGTTCAGCAGGGTGGGCGAAAATACGTGGGTCCAATCGGCCAGGAAGGACTGGAAGCGGTTCTCGCCCTGCTGACGCTGCGAGGCCGAGCCCAGGGCGCGGACCAGGGTGCTGGCTGCAACGTCGTCGGCGCGCTGCAGTGAATAGCGGAAGCTGAGGCGGTCGTAGTCCGATGGCGCCCAGTCGCCGCGGGTGAGGAACAGCAGGTCGTTGAGGGGCGCGGTCGCGAAGGTGCGGCGAATACTCATGGCCGCCAGATCGCGCTCGCCCACCAGCACCGCGCCGTCCTGGTTGCGATATTCGAAGGCGGTGAACCACCAGGCTTTGTCCCTCGCCAGCGGCCCGCCAATGGATGCGGCGTACTGCTGTCGGTCGAAGGGCAAGGCCTCGAGGGTGCGGTCGAAGGTAGCAGGCAGCCCTTGCAGGCGCTTGTCGCGCAGAAACAAGGACGCCGACCCGTGAAGGAAGTTGGTGCCGGTTTTGGTCACGACGTTGATGACCGAGGAGCCCGAGCGGCCGAGCGTGGCCGCGAAGCGGTTGGTGGCGATCTGGAACTCCTGCACCGCGTCCTGAGGAAGGTTCTGCAACGGCCCGCCCACCACGTCATCGTTGTTGTCGGCGCCGTCAATGGTGATGTTGCCGCCGCGGCCGAGCTGCCCGGCGGAGGAAATCAGCACCGTGTTGGTCTTGGTGGGATCGAAGTTGGGCGCCGGCGAATTGCCCGGCGCCAGCAGCGCCAGCTCCAGGTAGTTGCGGCCGTTCAGCGGGAGATTTTCAATCCGGCGGGACTCAACGACGCTGTCGACTACCGAGGCCTCCGTTCGAACCAGGGGGAACGCGGCGTCGTCAACGATGATATTCACGCTCGCTGCGGCAAGTTCGAGTGGGATGACTAGGGAGACTTGCTGCCCAACTTGTAGCGACTTGGATGCCTGCTGTGTCTTAAAGCCCGTAGCTCTCACCAGAACTTTGTAATCACCCGGCGGCAGGCCCAGCATCACGAACCGGCCTTCGGCATTTGTGACCCCGGTTCTCTTCTGGTTGGTCGCGGGGGCTGTTACTTCAACCTCGGCGCCGGGCAACACCGCTCCCTGGGGATCGGTCACCACGCCGGAGAGCGTGGCCGTGGCGTACTGCTGCGCGAAAGCGACACCGGATATCAAGACCACAACCATTCCCAAAACCATCACCAGACGCATCTTCGCTCCTTAGAAATGCGGACAAGCTGAATTTCAAGGACCCGGCCCAATCCGGACATCCCCGCAACCATAATATCGCAGCGGGATTGCACCCTCCGGCTGTCCGTCCCTCTCGTCCCCACCGAGAACGGCCAGGCACGCATCACGGGAATCAGGCACAATTAGAGCCGTGTCTCGCAAACGCATAGGGTCGGCCTGGTTAGCTCTGGCGGGTTGCGTTGTCCTGTTGGCCACCGCCGTCCTGGCCCAGCAATCCAAACCGCCCAGCCAGAGCGCTGCCAAGAAGTTTATTCCCGATCTGGAGTACACACCGCGCTCCTGGCCGTTTCAGTTTTCCGCCCTGGGCGACACCCGCTTCTCCGATCCGGAAAGGTCGCCGGACGTGAGTTTTCCGCACATCCGCCACGCCCTGCTGCGGCGCATTGCGCAGGAGAAGCACGACTTCGTGGTCATCGCCGGCGACATTGTCCACAAGGGCGCTAGCGAGTACGACTGGCAGAACTTCGACGTGGAACGCAAGATCGTGAACGATGCCGGCGGGCGCATCTTTCCCGCCCTCGGCAACCACGATCTGGAAGGCGGCCCCGAAGAGGTGGCGTTGAGGAACTACTTCGCGCGCTTTCCGGAGCTGGGCGGCCGGCGCTGGTATTCCGTGCGTTACGGCCCCGTGCTCCTGCTGATGCTGGACAGCATGTCGAAGATGGAGCCGGGGACGCCCCAGGGCGATTGGCTGCGCGCGCGCCTGGACCAAGTTCCGGCGGCCGCCGACTACGTTGTTCTCGTTCTGCATCACCCGTCGCACACCCGTTCGTCGGAGCGCTTTCTGGGGATGTTCGGGGGTGGACACAAGGCGCGTCCGCAGGAACAGCGCCTCGCACTCTTGCTCGAAGAACGCAGCAAGACTCTGCGGGCGCACGTGATTCAGGTGGCGGGGCACGTCCACAACTACGAGCGCTACGCATACGGCGGCGTCACCTACATCGTGAGCGGAGGCGGAGGCTCGCCCCCCCACACTTTCGACCGCTCTCCCCAGGACTTCTACAGCCAGGATGGCCCCACCTTCGAGCTCTGCCGCTTCACCGTGGACCGCGATCAGCTCAAGTTCGAGATGCTGCGCGTGGAAGCATTCGAGGACCGCAACGTGTGGTCGGTGCAGGATTCGTTTGTGCTGAAGCCCAAGCCGTAGAGACGCAGCTTGCTGCGTCTCGTATTGCTGGAGACGTTGCGAGCAACGTCTCTACGGGCGGAGACCACTGCTCCAGCGCAGCAGCAGTCCCAACAGCACCCAAACTCCCAGAGCGACGAACTCGAAGGTTTGGAAGTGGCCGGGGACCCAGGGCAGCAACTTCATCGCGATAAGCGCCAGGCTCACCGCGATGCCCAGGCCTGCGATGATCCGGGGGCGCGCGCCCTTTTCCATCGCCAGAAACGCGGAGCACGCCGCCAGCCAGCCCACCGCGCTGGCCAGTGAACCGACCTCGGTAATGGGAATCAGGATGGCGTCGCCCAGGAACGCCAGGCCCGCCGTCAGCGCGCCCACCAGCAGCACCGCCGGCCCCGGAGTCTGATGCCGCGGATGCACCGCCCCGAGGCGGGGGCTCACCAGGCCACGCCGGCCCAAGCCGAACAGTAGCCGGCTGGCGGCCAGCAGATTGCCGTTGAAGACCTTCATCAGGGAAAGCACGGCCGCGGTCAGGATGAGGTTCACGACGAAGCGCGAGGTGAAGGCCTGCTCGAAGGCGAAGGCCGCAGCCATGCGCTTCTGGGTGAGTTCCTGCCAGGGGTGTACCCAGGCCACCAGCCCGATCACCGCGGCGTAGAACACGGTGGCCACCAGCAGCGCCGCGAAGATGGCGCGGAAGAATCCCTCCGGGCGGAATGCCGGATTGGCTTCCTCGGAGCACTTGGCGACGGCGTCAAACCCGGTCATGAAGTAAGGCACGATCTGCAGCACCAGCAGGATGGAAACCAGCGGCGCGTGGCTGAACAGCGGCGTCCAGTTGGCGCTGCTTCCTTCCGCGGCGCCCATAGACCCAAAAACGACGAACAGCGCCAGTAATCCGAAGGTGGTCCAGTTCTGGAAGGTGGCGCTGCCGCGCACTCCGCGATAGTTAATGAAGGTGATGATCACCGTGAGCCCGATGCCGATCAGCAGGTGTGGCAGATACACCGGGCGATCGGCCACGCGGTAGAGTTCGATGGAGTTGAGGCCGGGAACGATGTAGGCCGCGATCCGGCCGATGGCCACGGCTTCCCAGGGACAGACGATGAGGTACGCCAGGAACATCATCCAGCCAGTGGCGAAGCTGACCGCGGGCGGGAAAACTTTGGCGGTGTAGGCGATTTCAGCGCTGGCGTCGGGAATGGCGGCCACCAGTCGCGCGTACACATAGCCGATGGGCAGCAGCAACACGCCGCCAATCGCGAACCCCAGCATTCCGCCCAGGGGTCCGCCGCGAGCCAGCCAGTCGTCCATCAGAACCAGCCAGCCCACCCCCACCATGGAGCCGAAGCCTAGCGTGAAGTAGTCCAGCGTGCGCAGCTTGCGGGCCAGGGTGGGCGCCGATTGCGGGTCCATGAGGGAAAGTGATTGTAATGGCAGGAGGCTCTGGGCGGCGGCTCTCTCGAGCTGCTTTGTTCACGGCGGGGTGAAAAACCACCGGACGGGCGCTCAAAGGGGTAAAAGGCGCCCGTCCGGTTTCGAGCCCGGCCCGGGTATGGCTAGGTACCCGGTTTGCCTGCCGGGCCAACTGAAGGTCCAGCACGACTAGCGACGCACTAACAGCGCCACCTGGACCGGTTTCTGGTTCCTGGCAAGTTCTTTCTCCGCGCGAGTGACCGGCAGGGTTTGCCCTTCCTGGCTTCCTGCCCTCCAGACTTCAGCCAGGAAATAGCGGCCGGAATAACCGTGGAACACCAGCTTGCCGTCCTCGGGCGCCACCTTGGCTTCGGCGGAGTTGGTGATGATGTTGACCAGACCGCGTCCGGAAACGTCCTCCAGCCGCACCACCGACTGGTGCTCGCGGAGAATGCGGTACTCTCCAGCCGGAAGCGTCCGATCTCCGGCGGTGAACTCGAACGGGACCCGCACGACCATCGCGGGGTTCATAGATTGCGCGATCACCAGCCCCGCCGCCAGCATGGCGAACAGGGTCAGCGCCGCAAGAGACTTGCAGATTTGGTTTTTCATTGTCTTTCCTCCTTGTTGGTTTGAGTTGCTGTTACCTGCTTGCTGGCGGAAACAACAGAGGCCGCCGTATCGGGTCTGCGCTTCCCGATGCGACGGCCTCCGATGTTCCGGTCAGCCTAACTTTCTACTTCGATGACGTCGTTCCGCTCCTGAAGAAGCGTTGGTTCCACGGCTGCGCCCACTTACTTGCGAAAGCTGATGTGGAACCGGATGAAAAACTGGCCTCGCTGCTCGTTCTGCGCCTTCCCCTTCACCGTAAACTGGCGGGTCAGCCGGGCGACGTTGCGCGCTCCGCCGGAGTCGGTCATGCTCGGCTCCCTGTCGCCGACGGCGGACGTCAAAGCCGAAGCGAGCGCTTGATGGCCCACACCTCCTGAGAAGCTATGGGGACGATGCGCTGACTCGCCGTCCCGGTGGCTGAGTGATTCAGAGCGACTATCGGATCGGGATAGAAGACATCGATATCCACACTCGCCTTGGGATCCGCCGTCTGGATGTACGCAAAGAGCGTCAGCTTAGGTCCGTTAGTGTCCGGCCAGTCGGTCCCGCACGCGTCCTCTGTGGCCGCGGGAATGTCAAAGGCGGTGTCGGAAAAGGGATACATGGGAGGGGTTGCCTTAGGTTGCCGAATCACGGAAACCCAGCAGATGTCCCCTGCACCGATGTCGTTGTCCTTGATCTGCCGGCCCAGCACACTGACCTTTCCCTTCACCGTTACAAAGAACATCCAGTTGCCGGCTCCGGAAAGCACATTGACCTTCACTTGGGGAGTGGCCTTGTTGAGGGTGACGTGGAAGTTCCCGGCCTGGGCTGGAGCACCAGAACCGAGGCAGAACAGGACACCTGCCAGTAGAGTCGAAATCCGTGCTACCAATGACTTTCGCATCGCTTTTTCTCCTTTGGGGTTGTAGCCAAGTGCTAGACACGCGATCAGCTTTTTCATTGTCTTCTCCTTGTTCATTGTCTTCTCCTTGAATGATGGGGAGCCCATGCATAGCCGTGCGCTCCTCATGTTTTCTCTCCGTTTTGCCTTGCACAGAAAAAAAGGCCGCCGACTGGGGCTTGCACCCCGCGTCGACGGCCTCCGAAGATTTCGGTCAGCCGATTACCTAAGGCCCTTGCATTCCTCCTTCAGCCCGGGGGGCCGAATCTAACCTTGCGTGTTGCCAGTTCTGCCATCATGGGTATCCCGTTCTGGATCTTCAGTTTCTCCAGCTCGCCGAACTGCAACTCGTGGCAGTAGCTGATGAAGTCTTTCCACCCCGCGTGCAGAGGCGCACTGCCCCACTCGGGCAAAGGTGCGCTGTCTGCCCCGTTGCCATTGGTGTTTGGCGATTTCAAGCTTTCCGTCCTCACGTTACCCACAACTCCTAATGATGGATCAGTTTGATCGTGCTTCTGGTTCCAACCCTCACTTCACCTGCTGCAGGGTCATGGAGAAGGGCATGTTGTAGGTGCCCAGCACCTCATTGTTCGGGCCCAGCAGTTGGGCTGGGGCGGAGTTGCCCGTGGCCAGCGTCACCGTACCGTTGGCATTGTGAGTAACGGGCACGCGGTTCACGTACTCCAGTGTGTAGACCACGTTCCAAATGAGGCGGTCGGTGAATTGCGGCTCGTCGATCTGCACGCTGAACGAGGTGAACTTGGTCGTCTTGCTGAAGACCCGGTCGGCTTTGATCCGCACTTCGACGAAGTCCACGCAGGCAGCCGGGTTGAGCGGCGGATTGGCGCCCGAACCGTTCGTGCTGGCGTGGTCGGCGATGGTCCGGTCGATATTGAGACAGGCGCCACCACTGTTGGTGAAGTCCAGCACCACCCAGCGCGTGGGACTGTAGGTCCACCGGTCCCAGACCGGATCCCCGCTGCAACATTTGGGGATCGGGCGAAACCAGTAGGTGTTCCCGGTCAGCATGGTGCTCATGACCGCCTGCTCGTCATTGGGGACGGCGAGGCCGGTGCAGGTGTCGGACTTATCCACATAATCCCAGAAGCTACAGAGGTTCGTGAAGTTGCCGTCGCTGCGCAGGGCATACGGCACGTTGCTTCCATTGGCCGGAGCAAACTTTGCCCGCGCGATACTCGGCGCCTGGCTGTTGAGACTGCCCTTCGCCAGCACTGCGAACAGCTCGGTGCCCTTGCCGATGCGCCCGTCGGCGTTGCGCACCTTGATGTCGAACTTGGCGATGGTAGCCGTCTCGGCAATGTTGATGTTGGCGACCAGTTCGCCGGCGCTCACAAAGGTGGTGGTGTTGACGGCGATGCCGTCGGGATTTTCTTCGGGGCCTAGGACGAACTGGGCCACGGCGCCCTTCTTGAAGCCCTTGCCCTTGATGGAAACGTTCAGATTGACCGTGCCCTGTTCGGCGGCCGGGGGATCGGCGGCGGTCACCTGGATCTGCTGGGCTTCTGCCGACGCCGCCAGCAGGAGGCACAGGCAAACCAGAGCAGGAATGCCAAGCCAGGGAACCCGACTAGTCCGTATCCTCATCCACGACCGATGCGTGACCATTTTATCCTCCACAGAATCCGGTTCTTCCCAGGGACACCAACTCATCTGTTACTCTCCTACGGACGGGACGGCGACTTTTCCGCGACTATTCCTTCCTGGTTCCCCCGGTTCGACCCCACCAGCACGAACGGGGCCCAGTAGTAGGGGTGCCGGTAGCGGGCCGGGCCGGCCAGCATCCTGCGCTGCACCGCTGCCAGGGCCGTGCTGCCCTCTCCTCCCGGCAAGTGTTGATAGAAACCGGTCATAAATTCCAGCGTCGAGCGGTCATTCACTTCCCAAAGCGTGGCCAGAACCGAGGAGCTTCCCGCCGAAAGAAACGCCTGGGTGAGGCCGACGAAGTCGTCGCCGGCGGGCACTTCGCTGAAGTAGCCGCTGCCCAGGGCGGTCTCGCAGGCGCTCAGGGTGACCAGGCTGGCTCGCAAGCGCAGCGCCAGGATCTCGTGGACTTCGAGCCGGCCGTCCTCCTGCGCGTCCGGCTCGAGCTGGACTCCGGAAAACAGCGGGTTCAACTTGTTGAAGAACCCGTGCGTGGCCAAGTGGAGGATATCGTACTCGCCGGCCAGGCGCTTGAAGCTGCCCTCGGTAGCGCCTCTTCCCACCAGCGCCAGCGCTTGCTTGGGGAACAGCGCCCGGATGCCTTGCACCTCACGAGCAGCAAAGGCCAGCCGGGACCGGGAAGGGGCCACGGCCAGCAGCCGACCCTGGTTTGCTTCCGGCTGCGCCGCGGTTGCCGCCAGGGTGCTGGCCGAAGGCAAGTACTGCAGGATGTAGTCTTCGACCAGGAAGCGGGATCCGGATTCAGTAGACCGAGCCAGAGCGGCGAAGGGCAGGTAGTGCAGCACACCGTGGGGCACCAAGAACAGGAGCCGAGTGCCCTGGAGCCAGCCCGCGCTTTCCACCGGCTCAATCAGGCTCTGGCGGAGAAGCTGAGCCGGAGCCCGCCACTGGTCTCCCTTGCGGCGGCTGAGCAGGTCGCGAAACAGCTCGATGCGGGCATCCAGCTCCTCCACCTTGACGGCGGCCGAGGTAGCCCGCAATTGCTCGCGCGTCAGGACAAAGATGATGACCGAATCCTCGGCCACCACGTACTCCAGCAGCGCGGCATCGGCAGGCAGGCTTTGCCTGACCTGTTCTTCCGTCACCACTAGCGCCCGCCCCATTCGCCCGCGCTGCAGATCGTCGAGCAGGTTCTGATACTCGCGCTGCGCTGCCTGCAGCTCTGCGGAGAACACGGCCGCTGCGTTGCGGCGGAACTGCGCCCCTTTTTCCGTTTCCTCCTCGATGGCGCGCTGCAACCGGCGGATGCGCAGCCGCAGTTCGAACTCGCGCTCCGTGATCTGGGCAGGCAGGCCAGGATCGAGCGGCGCCAACTTGCCTTGGGTTCGCAGCCGCTCGGCGAATGAAAAAGCGTCGCCGTCCTTGCCCTGGCGCAGCAGCAGCCGGATCAGGGCGATGTACACCTGGGACTTGTCCTGCAGATAGCCGGAACGATAGCGGTCTTCGCGCAGTTCGGCGTGCACGCCCTCAATGATCTCAACCGCGCGCCGGTAGGAAGCGATGGCCTGGTCGGCGCGCCCCAGTTCCTCCTGGGCCCGCCCCCGGCTGTAGGCCACGCGCCAGTTCAGATCCGGGTTTCCGATAGGCTCCGCCACTTTCTCGGCTTCGGCCACGCGCTCGAGGGCCGGCTGCAACTGCCCCAGGCCGCGCAGAAGACCGGCGAGCAGCAAAAGGGCCTCGGCTTCCGCGGGCGCAGCAGACTGCGCGCGGGCAATCTCAAGCGCCTCCATGGCGCTGGCGTTGGCCTGTTGAGGATCGTCGAGCTCGCGGAGCGTGGCCGCAAGGCGGAGCAGGCTGGCGGTGGTGCTGTCCTCATCGCCGGCAGCGCGGGAGCGCTGGAGCACATCGCGATAGAGCGCCGCCGCCCGCTCGGGCCGGCTGCGCCGGGCCTCCAGATCGCCCAGCGCCAGCAGGTTGGAGGTCACCCCGCGGGCGTGTCCGATGGAGCGGGCCAGCTCGACGGCTTCGGTGAAGTCGCGCTCCGCGGAAACCAGATCGCCCAGCATCAGCAGGGCCGCGCCGCGATCGCTCAGGCCTTCCACCTTTTCCCGCTTCAGCCCCGCGGATTCGTACACCTTCAGCGCCCGAGCGTAGTCCTCCAGAGCGGCATTGAACTTTCCCAGTTGCAGCAGGCCGGAACCCCTGCCCTTGTGCAGTTCGGCCTCTTCCTTCTTCATCCCGGCTTCGCGAGCCATTTGCAGCGCGCGTTCGAAACTGGTTTGCGCCTCGGCCAGCCGTCCCATGCCCAGATAGCAGAACCCAATGTTCCCCAGGTCCTGCACCATGGAAGGCTTGAGCCCGGCACGTTCGCTGATGGCCAGGGCCTGCCGGTAATACTCCAGGGCCTCGCGGTAGCGCCCCAGCAGGAGGTGCACGCCTCCCAGGTTTCCCAGGGTGTCGCTTTCTCCGCGCTCGAAGGCGGTGGCCCGGTGCAGTTCCAGCGCGCGCTTGTAATGATCAAGGGAGCGCTGGTAGTTGCCTTGCTCGTCGCTCACCAAGCCCAGGTTGTTCAGCGAAGCGCCTTCCAGCCGGAGGTCGCCGATCTGGCGGGCGATTTCGATGCTGCGCGTGAACTGCTCGATGGCCTGGGGATAATTCCCCATCTCCCAGAACAGCAGCCCCAGATGGCTCAGCGTGCGGCCTTCTTCCGGCCGGTCGCCCAGTTTCTGCTTCATGGCCAGGGCCTGCTCCAGCATTTGGCGGGCGCGGTCGTGGTCTCCCAGCTTTTTGTAGCAATTGCCGATCAGGCCCACGGTGATGGCCTCGCCGCGGGCGTCGCCGGCGCCGCGAAAGGCGGCCAGGGCAGACTCAAATTCGGGCAGCGCGGCTTGGGCGCCTTGTTCGGCGTAGGTGGTGCGGGCCTTGGCCAGCAGTTCGTCGGCGGTGGCAGAGGTTTGCGCAGGCGCACTGACGGCCAATACCGCCAGCAGCAGGACGTATTGGAGCGTCGCTCGCAAGAAGCAGCTCACCAACCTGCTCAGGACTTATTCCTGCACCGTAAAGGAAACCGCCTGCGCCCGGATCAATCTGCCCTCGGGCAAATGCGCCCGTACCCACGCGAAGTGGGCTCCGGGCCGGAGACCGGCATCCGCGGGCACGCGAAGCTGTTCCCGCTCCGCCTTGCCGCTCCATACCATCTGTCCGCTGGCGGTGGTGATGCGCACCTCGTAGAAGAGCGCGCGGGGAACTGCGGTCCAGCGGAGATCGAGACTCTCAGCCGTCACCGTGGCGCCGGCGCGAGGCTCAAGCAGTTGCATCCCGTCGGCGACCTGCGCCTGGCTGCGAGTCTCGCGTGGCGGTGAAGCCACCTGCGATGCGCCGGACGCTTCCGGAACCGGGGCGGACACGGTTGGGGCCGGAGCAGAACTCTGTTGCCGTATGGGCGGACGCTCGGATCCCGCCGGCGGGGCGGCAGCGTCTTGCCGCATCACGACGGAAGCGACCACCAATACGCCCGCCAGGGCGACGGTAGCCGGAGCCCAGCGCCAACTGATATCAGCCAGCCACGGCCTGCTGGCCGGCTTGGCCACCCGCGCCAGAAGCGCCGCGGGAACCTGGGGCAACTCGGCGTCCTGGACGTTGAGCAGGAAGCCGACTTGTTCCAGGCAATACGGGCAGGCGGAAACGTGGGCCTCCACCTGCTGCTGCTTGGGCAGTTGCAGGCGGCGCTCCATGTAGGCCGCAAGCACTTCGTCCTCGGGGCAGCGCCAGGTACGCTGCGGAAACGAGCTTGGGGGTGTCTCGTTCATGAATGTAAATTCTCCTACCTCCTAATTACGGACTGCGAAGGCTTTTTTCCGCGGACGGCTACAAGAACTCCTTTTTCAAGCGGTCGAGGATGGCTCGGACCCTTCGGTCGGCGGTCTGGGCGTCGGGCAGTCCGGCGAAGCGCGCCAGCTTGACGAGTGTGACTCCCTGGCCGTAACGAAGCTGCAGAAGCAGGCGCTCGGAGGGATCCAGCCGGGCCAATCCCCGGGCCAGCCGCTGCCATTCTTCGCTGGAGATGGCCCGCTCTTCCGGCCCGGGCGCCGGGTCGGCAACATCCGGGGGCGGACCCTCCGCGGGGTCGGCGTCGAGCGGGACGGTTTCCAGATGCTGCGATGCCAGCAGCCACTCTTGGTGCGGGCTCAGCGAATGGCGTAGTTCAGCGTCGGCGAGCCTGACGGCTTCTTCGCTGAGATCCGGAAAGCGCTGCCGAAGCAGCAGGTGGACTTCGTCCAGCGACCGACGCTCGTTATAGCGGAGCCGGTAGACCTCCTGATGCAGCAGGGACATCCTGGCAACCGACTCGAAAACCCGCGGCCGCCCCGACTGGCTCCGATGCCAGTCGAGGGCCAGGTTGCGAACCACCACGCGCAGCCAGGTAACAAAGCTGGTCTCGCTCTCCGGCTTGTACTTCAGTAAGCGGCGATAGCCGCGCGCGCACAATTGCTCGCATACGAACACGAAACAGTCGGCTGCCTTTTCGTTATCCCAGATGGAGCGCCGTACCGCCTGAAGTACCACCGGACTGTAGGAAGTGAGGAAGTCAGTCCAAGCCTGGGTGTGATCGCCGGAACGCAGCGCCCGCTGCAGCGCCGCTATCTGAGGGTCGCTCATGACCGAAGCCGGCGCCTGCGGTCGGCGCGGCATGTGGTTGCGGAGTTTAGCGTGAGGCGTGGGCGAAGTCCACCGCAGGCGGAGAAGGCACGATTCCTCGACGCGGTTACGTGGCTGCCGGCGGACAAAGCGGAGTGACCCGGGGCACAGCTCGCTGTGATCTGCGTCACGAAGTTTTCCGGACTGAAGAAAGGCGCCGCGGCTGGAAGAGACGCCATTAGACGCCGCTGCGCTCACGGCGACGGTGCAATGAAGCGGGATTTGTAGCCAATTGGAGCCAAACGGCCGGAGCGTACTCAATGCGAATGGTTGCAAGGAATGGTGGCCAGGGACGGAATCGAACCGCCGACGCCGGCCTTTTCAGGGCCGCGCTCTACCAGCTGAGCTACCTGGCCACATCCCGCGAACTTCGGATGGCTTCGAAGTCAGGCGAGCTTGCTTGCGAACACTTCGAGTGCGTGCGGAACCACGATTATAGCAAGCGGGAGCAGGCGGCTCAACCGGCCCTGCGCCTGGCGGGCGATCTCCACACCCCGGGGCCCTCCCCTTTTTGTTGACCCCGCCTAACAGGGAAAAATTCAGGGAAATTGGCACACTCTTCGACGAGCCACCGGCAATTCATGGGCAGAGCGGCTTCTGAGACCGGCCGAACAGGGAAATTACAGGGAAATCACTTCGTCCATTTAGTTTTGATGATCTCCGCGCCATGGCTCTTCGGACAACGGGTCAAGTCCTTGAGCTGAGGCTGGACCGGCACAGATTTTGTTTCTAGCCTTTTCTCGTCTGCTGCTTCTCTTCCCTCTGTGCCTCTGTGTCTCTGTGGCCAAAAACGATAGAATCCCCGCCATGTCGAAAGCCTCGGCAGCCGGTGCCCGCGCCAAGAAAATCAGGCTGCTCCTGCTGGACGTGGATGGCGTGATGACCAACGGCAGCATCTGGCTCTTCCCTGCGCTCGCGGGAGCTCAACAGAGCACCGCCTCGCAGGCCGCCGAGTGCGCCGACGCCGGCGGCTTCGCCATCTCCAGCAACACCATGATCGAAGCCAAGGGCTTCAACACCCACGACGGCACCGCCATCTCCCTTGCCCGGCTGGGTGGGCTGAAGACGGGCGTGATCACCAAGCGCATCTCCGAAACCGTGGCCCTGCGCGCCCGCGACCTGCGCCTCGATCACGTCTACCAGGGCGTGGCCGACAAGGTCCACGCGCTCGAGGAGATTCTGCGCAAGGAAGGCCTGCGCGACGAGCAAGCTGCCTACGTGGGCGACGACATCATTGACCTGCCAGTCATGCGCCGTTGCGGCCTGGCCATCGCCGTGGCCAATGCCCGCGACGAGGTGAAGCGCGCCGCCCACTTCATAACGCCACACCGCGGCGGCGACGGCGCCGTCCGCGACGCCGTCGAGTTCATCCTGCGCGCCCAGGGAAGCTGGAAGAGAGTGGTGGAGGAGTACTTGGGAGAAAAACGGAAAGGGTAGCTCTGGTTTCTGGTTTCCGGTTTTCAGGTCTTAAATGCCAGGCCTTACTCTCCCTACTCAATCTTTGCTGTCGGCCGCCGAGCGCTTCGGCTCCGAAAGACCATTTCCTTTTCCGGCAGATGACCTGGGCGGTGGCGGGCATTGCGGGAGTCGCGGGAGCCCTTTTCGCCTAGGCGCCATCTGAAAACAATGGACTTATTGGCTTCGTTTCGCAAAATAGGCTATCTAACTCAGTCCCCAAGCCGGAGCTTCTTTCGCCCTACGGATCGGGGATGGCACGATACAGGCCTTGCCGCGCTTTCGCATAGCGCAGCAGCAGATGGAGTCGCCCCGATGCGACCGGCACACCCGTGCACTTACTGCTTCCTGCACAAGCAGGCGATCAGCCCAATCGCCGGCGGCGACCCCTAGGCCTTATCCCTTTCCATCAATCACTGAGTTCCGGCGAAGGATCTGTAGCTTCAGCAGTTGATTCAGGGTGCGTTCGAAGCTCCTTTCGAACGTGGTGTGATACCGGAGCAGCGTGTCGATGGCATGTCCGAGCCGCGCCCCCACATAGAATCCAGTGGTGTCCTGCTTGGAATCGTCTCCCTTCTCGTCGTCAAAAGCAAGGGGATCTCCCTCACGATGATAATGACCCTTCGTTACCTTAACTACCAATTCACGATACTCCCAGGGTGAGTACTCACTGGCCTGGGTGCCTTCACCAGGTTTCTGCAGTCCTGGAATCGCGACCTCCGGAAGGCAAGACCCCTCAACGAATTTTGCCAACTGCGGATCCAGCTGCGGCTTTTCATAGCCAGCGAGCTGCCGCTGCAGAAGACCCAATACCTTCCTGTCGTGCCACATGAGGGTCGCCATTCGATCCACCAGCAGTTCCTCGAGCGCGCCCACCGGCTTGCCGCTCGCCTTGAGACCGGCCGCCAGTTTGGTGTACTCAGCTTCCTCTTCCTCGGTATCAAAGCGCAGGATATGTGCGAAAAAACCGTGTGTACGTCTGTTCTGGCTGGCCCGCGGTTTTCCGACATCGCTGGGACCAGTCGATTTCTTGCCGTTGTCCCTATTTGCTTCTAGCTTTCGTTTGGTCACTCTCATCTCTTCTCTCCCTTTCGTTGCTGTTCCACACATGAAAACTGGGATCCGACCGGCCCTAGCCCCGCCGATTTCCTGGGCATGGAGAAGGCCGGCCTCTTTTGGGGCCGGTTCTGTCGCCTCCTACCGTTTCACGCAGCGCGTGTAGTCGGGCCTAACTTTTCCACACCTAGTCCGACGACACTGCGGGCAGTGCGAAACCTTAAATTGTCGGTGAGTCAGCTACGTTGGGCTGCGTTCTGAAGGTTATTGCGCGTTCTGGGAAGGAACTACCGTTACTTTGACTAGTTGACATCCATCGCACCAGGGCTGTCAAGCATAAAACTTGTGTCTCCGTGCTGGCTGGTACTCGCTATGCGGGGGGCTGCTTCTTCTTGTGTTTGGCCCATCTGGCGAGACTGGCCTTTCCGGGCTATTTCGCTTCTCTGTTCCGGGGTGAGTTTTCGGGCGAGCGCTCTACCGCCCTTCAGAGGTACACCACATCCAGTTCAGAAGTCAAAAGGGTGGGGACACGGAGGACAACCTCCTTGACCGTCTGTTCCCGGTACCACCCTTCGCTGCACAGACAGGACTGGTCGACCCTCTTCTAGGCGATAGTGGCAGTGACTTGCCCCCAGTTGTGCCGAAAGACGTTCCTTTACCCTACGTTCCAGGTTCGGTAAATAGAAGATGACCAACATGGTCATATTGGCTACAATTAGAGTATGAAAACCGTGAATATCAGCGATCTAAAGGCGCAGCTCAGCGCTCACATCCAGCTCGTAAAGGACGGCGAAGAGGTCCTTGTTTGCGACCGTAACAAGCCTGTGGCTCGGATTGTGCCCTGCCGTCTCACGGATCACTCCGAGCAGGAGCAGCGGCTGGTTGCTCGTGGCGTTCTCACGCTACCCTTGAAGAAGCGGCCTGCGTCTGTCTCATGGCCGATGCCGCCGGGAAATGTTTCCGATGAAGTCATGGAGCAGGTGCGGCAGGAAGAACGGGAAGGCCGGTAATGCGGATCCCGGCTTTCTGGGTTACCAGTGCTCTGGTTCCTCTCTGCGTGCGGCAGGGCATCACGCCTCAGGCTATTACCCTGTATAAACTCCACGACGCTGTGGTCTGGTGGGCTACGCCGGTCGAGATTGCGAGCGCTCTTGCCCGACTTGTGCGGATGAAGCAACTCGACCCCAGCGACTGGACCAGGGCCCGTAAACTGGCCAAAAGGCTTGCCGATTCATGGTCGGTGATTCAGCCGTCGGACGCTTTGCGCGCGAAGTCAGCACAACTTGTGGATCGCTACGATTTACTGGCCGCTGACTCATTTCAGTTGGCGGCGGCCTTGGAGTGGTGCGAAGACGCTTCACAAGGCCGCGTTTTTTTGACTGCCGACCGACGGCTGAGGGAAGCGGCACTGCTCAGCGGCTTCGATGCCAAACAGATGTGATCCCAGAAGCTGACCATCTCTCGCCTTTAGGCCGCGGACCCAGGGGCTAGACGCGGGACTTATCGCTGAAATGGCCATCTGAGCACCCCCGGTCCCGGAGCCGCGGTTCCCTTGAAAGATGCGATACCGCAACGGCCTGGCAAAGCCACACGGGGAAGTGCCGCGCGGAAATGCTAAGATCTCTGTCGTGCCCAGACCTCAGCCACTAAGATCGCGACGCCGATTGGACACCTCCGTAAGAAAGAGAATCACTTCCTACCATACTGAAGACGAACAGCACGAAATTGCCAATGCGGCAGCGAAGCTTCGGGTAAGCATCAGCGGCTTTGTTGCAGGTGCTGCACTTGAGGAAGCTAGGTTGGTAAACGCACGGAAGTTCCGTCTCTCGCAGCGATAAATAGACTCATTTTTTTCCTTGACATATGGCGTCATTATAGCGTTATAATAGCGTTACATCCCAAGAGAGGTTACGCATGTCGAAAACGACCCCGGCGGACAAGCAGCTCAGAATGAACCGGCGGCGGGCACTGGAGCTGTGGCCTGGTCGGATCAATAAGAGCCAGTTGGAGGGTCTCAGCGCACTAACATTTCGATACGGATTCGGCGTGGCAACCGGCGATTTGCAGCTTCTAAGTGGATGCTGGTACGTCACGCATTCCGGCCTTTTGCGCCTTGCCGACCGGCGGAACTGCTCCAGCATCCGGGTCCAACCGGTGCACCAATTCTGCGATCCGCCGGCCAGCCGCTGGGTCTTCAAGGCGACGGTCTTCAAGTCGTCGAAGTGCGGAGGCTTCGTCGGCTACGGCGATGCCGATCCTTCCAACGTGTCCTCCCTGGTTCGTGGCGCGGAAATGCGCGTTGCTGAAACCCGGGCCGTCAACCGGGCCTTGCGCAAGGCCTATGGCATCGGCCTGTGCTCGGTCGAGGAACTCGGAGCTGTTGCTCCTCCGCCCAAGCCTCCTGCCAAGGTGACGACGACGGTCCCGGCGCAACAACCCTCTTCGGGCAACGGCAACGGCCAGCCGCTGCTGCGCGACCGCCTCTGTCAACTGATCCGCCAGTACCGGCTTGACCCCGAGCAGGTCAAGCGCTATGCGGCCGACTTCTGCGGCACCCAAGTCCTCCGCGAGGCTAGCCGCGAGTTGGTCGAGGACTTCGTCAATCAGCTTGCCGAGTGGGCTGCCCGCGACCGCGCTGGGCTGCTCTGCCACCTGAACAGATACGCCAAAGCGGCGGAG
>CAYTIL010000019.1:0-165566 GCA_964437985.1 uncultured Acidobacteriaceae bacterium | reverse complement strand
ACCGATCTCTACCGGAAACTCGAGACCACCGTTAGGGGCTTTGGCGAGGTGGAGGTAGTCACACGTGACCGGTACGCGCTGTTCCGGACAACACGCATCTTTGCGGACCTGACGGTAACGCGGGATGCGCTTCGCGTGGTGGTTCACCTCGGTCGCAAGGTGAGCGCACCGTACTTCATCAAAATCGGGCCAAGCGGCAACCGCGTCTCACACGTCGTCCTTGTCCGGACCGCCGGGGACCTGCGCACGGTCATGCCGTTTTTGCGTGAAGCGTTCGACCTCGCCGTGAGTGAAAAGTCATAACATTAATCCTCTATTCACACGTGCACCGTGTCTTTTCCGCGTAACGACGACAATCGGCATTGAATCATTAGGGCAATGTCAAGCGGACCTTCTGCGCTCCGGGATCCAATGACTCAATGATTCACTTCCCAAACGCTTCCTTGTTCACCACATACGGCATCTTGGTCACATCGCCGCCGTAGTTGCCCTCGAGCACGTCGATCAGACCCTGCACGGTGCGGCCGGCCATGCCTTTATCGGGATCGGTGGAGAGCCTAGTGATGCGTGCGCCGGAAGCGAAGTGATGGAAGATGCGGCATCGGTCCTCGATGGCGGGATCGCGCAACGGAGAATCCGCGGGCAGCGGTTCCTTTTCGAAGACATCTAGGGCCGCTCCGGCAATCCAGCCTTCCTTGAGCCCGCGCGCCAGGGCGTTCTCATCCACTACCGGGCCGCGTGAAGTGTTGACCAGGTAGGCTGTGGGCTTCATCAGTTTGAGCGTGCGCTCATTGACGAGGTGATAGGTGGGCGTCTCGCTCTCTCCTTCGCGCAGCAAAGGCACGTGCAAGCTCACGTAATCGGCGCCGGAGAGAGCCTGCTCCAGACCCACGTACTGGATCGTGGTCTTCTCCTTCTGCAGTCCGAGGGCGTGGCGCGTGTCCATGAGCTGCTGGACGGACTTCACGAACGCGTGGTTCTGGTACACCGGGTCGTAGCACAGCATGTTCATGTCGAAGCCGGTGCACTTGCGGATCAGGGCCAGGCCGATGCGCCCGGTTCCGATGACGGCCAGCGTCTTTCCCGTGACTTCATCGCCCAGGAAAGGCAGGAAGGGATGCCACGAGCCCCACTGCTGATCGCGCACCAGATGCTCGCTGGGCCACAGTTTGCGCGCCACCGACGCCAGGATAAACAGCGCGAACTCCGCCGTGGCCTCGGTGAGCACGTCGGCGGTGTGCGTGAAGGGGACGCGGTAGCGGTTGGCGTCGGCGCGATTAATGTTGTCGAAACCGACGGCGATCTGCGCGACGACCTTCAGCGTTCCCTTCCCGGCTTCAAAGACCTCGGCATCGATCGGGTCGCGCAGCGTGGTGATCAGGCCGTCAATGCCGCACTTGACCTTCTCCACAATCAGCGCCTTGGGCGGCGCTTCCGGACCGGGATAGACCTCGAGCTGATAGCCGCGCTGCCGGAGGAGATTGAGGGCGTCGTCGCCGATACTGCAAGTGGCGAAGACGCGAAAGGTTCGGGGGTCGGCCATGGAGGTCCGTTTACAGCCGCTTCTTCGCCCACTCCTCGATGCGCTGCAGGGCCTTGCCCAGGTTCTCGATGGAGTTGGCCACGCTGAGGCGCAGATAGCCTTCGCCGCAGGAACCGAAAGAAGTACCCGCCAGGCAGGCGACCCCGGCGTCCTCCAGCAGCGCGTCGGCCAGCTTCTTCGAGGTCCAGCGCGTGGCCTTGATGTTGGGGAAAACATAGAACGCGCCCTTGGGCAGGCGGCAGGAGAATCCCGGGATGCGGTTCAAACCGGCGACGAAGAAGTCGCGGCGGCGGCGGAACTCCGCGTTCATCTTGTCCACCGAGCCCTGGTCGCCGCGCAGCGCCTCGATGCCCGCGACCTGCGTAAAACTGGCGGTGCAAGAGTGAGCGTTGGTCGCCAGTCGCGAGAAGTGCCGCGCCAGGTCGGCGCGCATCACTCCGTAGCCCAGACGCCAGCCGGTCATGGCGTAGGTTTTGGAGAAGCCGTCGAGCAGCACGGTGCGCTCCCGCCATCCCGGCAGCGAAAAGATGCTGTGGTGCTCGCCGTCGTAAATCAGGCGGCTGTAAATCTCATCGGCGAAGACCATGATGTCGCGGTCGCCGATGGCGGCGGCGATGTCGCGGATGTCCTTGGCTTCCAGAACGCCGCCGGTGGGATTCTGAGGCGAGTTGATGATCACCAGCCGGGTGCGGTCGGTGATGAGGCTGGCCAGCTCGTTCACGTCCAGGCTGAAGTCCCGCTCCTCGCGCAGGTGGATGGGTACCGCGCGCGCGCCCATGAAGTTGATCATGGACTCGTAGATGGGGAAGCCGGGGTTCGGATAGATGACCTCATCTCCTTCTTCAACTAACGCCAAAATAGCGAAGAAAATAATTGGCTTGGCGCCCGGAACGATCACCACTTCCTCCGCGGTCACGGGCACTCCGCGAGTCCGGGTAATGTATTCCGCCACCACCTGGCGCAGTTCGGGCAGGCCGGCCGAAGGTCCGTAGTGCGTCCAGCCGTTGTGCAGAGCGTCGGTGGCCGCCTCAATGATGTTCGCCGGCGTGTCGAAATCGGGCTCGCCGATTTCCAGATGAACGATGTCCTTGCCCTTGGCCTCAAGCGCCCGCGCCTTGGCCAGAACCTCGAAGGCGGTCTCCGTCCCCAGGCGGGACATGCGGCCGGCCAGGCGCAGTTCGTTTTGTGCGGCGCGGGGCATGGCAGCTATGGTTTCACTCCGGAAGTCCAGTTGGCAACCAGGGTCAGAGGAGTGGCGCTGCCCTCCTGGAGGGAGGTGTTGACCAGAAAGCGCCGCCCGTCCGCGGTGACGTCATAGACGCGCCCCAATCGCTTGGGGCGGACGGAGAACAGGCTTCGCACCTGGCCGACCGCCAGGCTGGCGCCTTGGGCGCGCACCTCGGCGGCCATCAGCTTGTCATCCGCAGCGAGAAAATAGATTTCCTGGCCGTCCTTCCGCCAGCGCGGCCGGCTGCCTCCGGCTGAAGAGACCTGCCAGCGTCCCCCCGGACCCGGGAAGGGAGCGACGTAAACCTGCTCCGAGCCGGATTCGTCGGAGTTGTAGGCAATCCACTTTCCGTCCGGCGCGAAAGCGGCCCACGACTCATCGAAGGCAGTCTGCACGAAGGGGAAGGGCTTCCGTTCGCCCGACAAAGGCAGAATCCAGATGTCCGCCCGGGTCTTGGTCTTCGGGTCCAGTTGACGATAGGCAATGTGTTTGCCATCCGGGGACCAGGACCAGGGCCGGACGTCTACGCCGGGCAGCGCAAAAAGCTCGGTTTCCTGGCCGGAGCCGTCGGCGGGCTTGAGATACATGCTGAAATAGCCCTTGCGATTGGAGCCAAAGGCGATTTGGGCGCCATCCGGCGACCAAATGGGAGTGAGGTCGGCGAAGGCATCAAAAGTAAAGCGAGTGCGCACGCCGGGGCGCGCCAGTTCGTAGAGCCACAGGTCCACGTTGCCGGCGCTCGAGTCGATGACTTCCACCACCAGGCGGCGGGCGTCGGGAGAAAGCGCGGGGCTCATGCAGCTAGCCGGCTCGGCGGCATTCCCCGCTTCCTTCCCCTGGTGAGTAAACCAGCGCATCTGCGAGTCGGGACCTCCGCCGCCCGCCTGGAAGACCAGAGTGCCGTTGCCGGAAACGGTGAACATCGCGTAGGCAAAGCCGCCATCCCATTGCACGGTCTCGGCCACCGGGAAGGCCTCCCCACTGGGTTCGAGCCGGTCGGCATCGAACGCCTGAGCCACGAGGCTGCGCTCGCCCGCATACAAGAGATACCCCGGAGGCGCATAGGCAGCGTTGGAAGAGGCGTTCACCACCAATTTGGGGTTGCCCCCTTCGAGGGCAGCTACCAAGATGCCGTTCTGCTCGGTGACGGCGGAGCGGGAGAAAAACAGAAAATGCTTGCCGTCGGGCAGGAACCAGGGCCAGCGATGACTGATCTCCTGGCGGGCTGAATCGAGCTCGGTAACCGGGGAGGGGACCCCACCGGAGGCAGGTACGCGGGAGAGTCCTCCGGCCGTGGCGGAGGCGAAGACAATCACCCCACCCGAGCTCCAGGCTCCGCCGCGCCCGTCCGGAGCGTCGCACAAGGTCTGCACCGGGCCTCCGGATGCGTCAATCTTCTTCAGCCGGCCATCGGCAAAGAAACCCAAGAAGCGGCCGTCCGAAGACCAGAACGGAAACATGGCGCCCTCGGTGCCCGTCAGTGGCTGGGCGGAGAGGCCGTCGAGGGAACGCACCCAGATTTGCCGTTGCTGCCGGCCGATTGCTACGAAGGCCAGGCGGCGGCCGTCCGGGGAGAGGGCAGGCGCCATCGAGTTCGGGCCAACCATGATCACGTTGGCGTTCTCCGGCAACAGGATGGAAGAACGAATGACCGGCGCCGGCGCCGGGCGCGAGCGCCAGTAGGCTGCGCCCAGACCGGTTGCAGCCAACGTCAGAAGACCGACGCCCGCCCACAGACCCCGCTCCCGCCAGCGGCGGCGAGCGGACACGGGAGCGGGAACGCCCGCTTGCGATCCGCCCTCGGCGATCCACGCCAGTTGCAGCTTCACGTCGTGGGCGCTCTGGAAGCGTTCGTTCGGGTCCTTGGCCAGGCAGATTCTCACCAGCCGCTCCAGCGCCGGAGGCGATACCGGCGCCACTTGTGTCAGGGCGGGCGGCTCCGACGAAAGAATGGCGGCAATCAAGCTGGCCTTGGTCCTTCCCGCGAAGGCCGCGTGCCCGGTGGTCATTTCGTAGATCAGCTCGCCCAGGGAAAAAATGTCGGTGCGCGGGTCGGCTTCCCTGCCCTCCAGTTGCTCCGGCGCCATGTACTGGACGGTGCCCAGGATGGAACCTTCCTCGGTCAGCGGCCGCTTGTCCGACGAGGTCATTTCGGTGAGCGCGTCGGCCAGCGGGGCGGTGACAGTCAGTTTGGCCACGCCAAAGTCGAGCAGCTTGGCGCCGCTCTTGGTCAGCATGATGTTGCCGGGCTTGAGGTCGCGATGGACCACGCCCTGGCGATGCGCTTTTTCCAGCGCATCGGCGATCTCCATGGCGTAGCGCAGCACCTGATCGGTGGGCAAGGGGCCGCGCACCAGGCGATGCTCCAGGGTCTCGCCTTCCAGATACTCGAGCACCAGGAAGTCCACTCCGTCCTGCTCACCGATGTCGTGCAGGGCGCAGATGTGAGGATGGGAGAGCGCGGAAACCACACGGGCCTCCCGCTCAAAGCGTTCGCGGCGGCTAGGATCCTGGGAAAAATGCAGGGGGAGAACCTTGATGGCGACGTCGCGCCCCAGGCGGGAGTCGCGGGCGCGGTACACCTCACCCATTCCTCCGGCGCCCGCCGGGGACAGAATTTCATACGGACCGAGACGCGTGCCGGTGGCAAGGGGCATGGCGGTGCGAGGCCGAATTATAGCCCATCGCAAGAGCGGTCTTCCGCCAACGGAACCGCGGCCACCAATGCCCGCCGTGGTATCGTCTTGGGCCGTGGCCCTCTTTCTGATCACCGGTGTGGCCGGGTTCATCGGCTCGTCGCTGGCGCGCGGGCTGCTGCAGCGCGGGCATCAGGTCCGGGGGATTGACGATCTCTCCACCGGCAAGCGCGACAATCTGGCCGGCGTCCAGGTGGACTTTCGCGAGTCCAGCCTGCTGGACTCGACCGCAATCGCCGACGCCTGCCGCGGCGTGGACTACGTTCTCCACCAGGCGGCGATTCCGTCGGTGCCGCGCTCGGTGGCCGATCCGCTGGAAAGCAACCGCGCCAACGTGGACGGCACCGTGAACCTGTTGGTGGCGGCGCGCGACGCCCAAGTGAAGCGCGTGGTGTACGCGGCATCGTCCTCGGCATACGGGGAGACGCCCACGCTGCCCAAGCGCGAGGACATGACCCCCAATCCCATTTCTCCCTACGCCGTGGCCAAGCTGGCGGGGGAGTTGTACATGACATCGTTTTACCGCTGCTATGGCCTGGAAACGGTGTCGCTGCGCTACTTCAACATTTTCGGCCCCTACCAGGACGCCAACTCGGAGTATTCCGCGGTCCTGGCCAAGTTCATCACTTTGATGCTGCGCGGCCAGGCCCCAACCATTTTCGGCGACGGGGAGCAAAGCCGGGACTTCACCTACATCGAGAACGTAGTCGAGGCCAATCTACTGGCCGCCACCGCCGCCTCCGAGGGCGTCTGCGGACGCACGTTCAACGTCGCCACCGGGCAGCGCGCCACCCTGAACCTCACCTTTCAACTCCTGAAGAAGCTCACCGGATACCAGGGCGAAGCGATCTACGCTCCTGAGCGAGCCGGCGACATCAAGCACTCGCTGGCGGACATCTCCGCCGCCCAGAAGCACCTCGGCTATCGCGTGGTGGTGGACTTTGAGGAAGGATTGCGGCGGACGGTGGAGTGGTATCGGGGAAATTGACGATTGCGGATTGCTGCTTCTCCTACTCCGCCATTGTGCTCTGCTGGCTGGAAGCGGCGCGTAGCACCTTCTCCACAGCATAGGGCGCGCGACGCTGGGGCTGGTGGTGGTGGCGTACCTGCATCTCGCCCAGCAGGCCCAGGGCCAGCATCTGCACGCCGGCCAGGATCAGCACCGCGGCAAAGATCAGCAGCGGTCCGTGCGCCTGCATCACGTCCCACTCGGGGTGGAGGAGCTTGCGGAAGGCCAGCCAGCCGCCGATGCCGCCGCCGGCCACTGCCGCCAGCATGCCCACCGTCCCAAAGAAGTGCAGTGGCCGCGACAGGTAGCGCAGCAAAAAGCGAATCGTAATCAGGTCGAAGAACACGCGGAAGGTGCGCGACAGCCCGTAGTGCGAGTTGCCGCGCTCGCGCACCACGTTCTGGATGGGGACTTCGCAGATCGAGGCCCCGTGCCAGGAGGCCAGCGCGGGAATGAAGCGGTGCAGCTCGCCGTAGAGCGGCACCTGGCCCAGGAGCTCGCGGCGGTAGGCCTTGAAGGTGGTGCCGAAGTCGTGGATGTCTACGCCACTCAGCTTGGCCATGAGCCAGTTGGCCACGCGCGAGGGCAGGCGGCGCAGCCAGAAGTTGTCCACCCGAACCTTGCGCCAGCCGCTGACGATGTCGTAGCCCTCGGCAATCTTTTCCAGAAAGAATGGGATGTCCTCGGGATGGTGCTGCAGGTCGCCGTCCATAGCCAGGACATACTCGCCCGCGGCGTGGTCGAAGCCCGCAGCCAGCGCCGAAGTCTGCCCGAAATTGCGCCGCAGCTTGACGACCACCACGCGGCTGTCCACGGCCGCGATTTCCTGCAGCAGGCGGAAAGTGGAGTCGCTCGAGCCGTCGTCCACGAACACCATCTCGAACCCTTCGCCCGCGGCCTCCATCACCGCCTTCAGGCGGTCGTAGAGCGCGGTAACGTTTTCCTGCTCGTTGTGAAAGGGGACGACGATGGAGTAGCGCAGCATCAGGGGCGATTATAGCAGCGGGCTCGAGCAGCCCGGCCGTCCCGCCCAGCGGGACCGGGCATCATCACTTCTCTAGCCCGGCATTCCAGTTGACCACCAGGGTCAGGGGCGAGCCGCTTTCCTGAAGGAGGGTGTTCACCACGAAGCGCTTGCCGTCGGCGGTGACATCGTAACCCCGGCCAAAACGCCACCGTTTGATGCGAACCGGGAACAGGGGTTGGGGAGCTGTCATCTCGAGGCTGGCTCCTCTCTCGGACAAGGAAACGGCCATCAGCTTATCGTCCGACGCCAGATAGTAGATCTCCTTTCCGTCCCGGCGCCAGCTTGGCCGGCTTCCCCCGGCAGTGGAAACTTGCCACTGGCCTCCCTTGCCGGGAAAGGAGGTGACGTAAACTTCATTGCGACCGGACTCGTCGGTGCTATAGGCGATCCAGCGACCGTTGGGAGAGAAGGCGGCATTCTGTTCTTCAAACGGGCTCTGCAGGAAGGAAAAAGGCTTCTGCCCGCCTTCGAGCGGCAGGATCCAGATGTCCGAACGGGTCGCGGGATCCAATCGGTAGAGGGCGAGGTAACGCCCGTCCTGCGACCAGGAAAGGGGACGGCTCTCCGCGTCGCCACGGAACAGTTCGCGAGCCTCGCCGGCGCCGTCCGCAGCCTTCTCAAAGACGGCGAACTGGCCGCCGCGGTTGGATGCGAAGGCCAGGCGGGCGCCGTCGGGTGACCAGACGGGCAAGTTCTCGCTACTGGCCTCAAACGTAAACCGGGTGCGGACGCCCCGAGCTAGCTCGTAGATCCAGATGTCCTGATAACCCTGAGCCAGATCGACGGCCTCGCTCGCCAGTCGGCGTCCGTCGGGCGAAAGCGCGGGAGCAAAGGCGATCAGCGGCTGGCCCACTACCCCCAGGTCTTTTCCGCTGCGGTCGAACCAGCGCAGTTCTCCGTCCGCTCCGGCCATACCTTCCTGAAACGCCAGCAGGCCGGTGTGGGAAACGGTCACACTGGCGTGCGAGTATCCACTGTTGAACTGCACCTGCGCGCCCGCGGGAATGGCGTCGCCGTGAATTTCGCCACGGCGGGCGTCAAAAGGTTGTGCCATCAGTGTGCCCTCACGCGCGTGAAGTACATACCCTGACGGCAAGTACACGGGGTTGGACGTGGCGCGGAATAGCAGGCGGGGCGGCTCTCCCTCCAGATTCCCAAGATAAATGGCGCTGTTGTCAAACGTGGGGGAGCGGACAAAAAAGAGAAACTCGCGGCCTCCCGGCAGGAACCAGGGCCATCGGTGCGTGACCTCCTGGCGGGAAGCGTTCAGCTCGGTCAGGGGAGAGGAAACCCCGCCTGCGGCCGCCACCCGATGGAGCGGGGCGCTGGTGGAGGGCGTGAAGACAATCACTCCCTGCTCGCCCCAGGAGCCGCCACGGCCATCGGCTGCGCTGCAGATGGTCTGCGCGGGCCCGCCCGAAGCATCGATCTTCTTGAGCTTTCCCTGAGAGAAGAAGGCCACGTACTTGCTGTCCGGAGACCAGAAAGGGAAGATGGCCTCCTCGGTTCCCGCCAAGGGCTGCGCCGCGGCAGCGTCCAAGGGCCGTACCCAAAGAAGGCGTTTGCCGTCGCTGGCCGTCGCCCCAAACACCAGCCTCCGTCCATCCGGGGACAACGCCGCAGGACTCGTCATCAAGAAGCTGGACTTCTCAGGCGGCAGGATGAAGGAGCGAATGGTCTGTGTTTCCTGCGAAGTGCTACGGTAGTAGCCCACTCCCAGCGCCGCGGCTGCCAGCAGGGCCACGGCGGCGAGTGCCCACGCGAAGCGCTCGCGATGGCGGCGGCGCGCCACCACCGGCGCCGGTACTCCCACCTGCGATCCGCCTTCCGCCAGCCATTCCAGTTGCAGCTTGAGGTCGTGAGCGGTTTGCCAGCGATCGTCCGGGTCCTTGGCCAGGCAGGTCTTCACCACCCGCTCCAGCGCCGGAGGAGTCATGGGTTGCAGGCTGGTAAGCGAAGGCGGCTCCGACGAGAAGATCGCAGCCACCAGGCTGGCCTTGCTCTTGCCCGTAAATGCGGGTCGGCCGGTCGCCATCTCGTAGAGGACGGTACCTAGGGAAAAAATGTCCGAGCGCGGGTCGGCTTCCTTGCCCTCGAGTTGCTCCGGGGCCATGTACTGGAAGGTCCCGACAATCATCCCCTCACTGGTCAGGGGACGCTGGTCGGAGGTGAGTTCGGTGAGGGCGTCGGCCAGGGGCGCGCTCTCCGCCAGCTTGGCAATGCCGAAGTCGAGCAGCTTGGCTCCCGACTTGGTGAGCATGATGTTGGCGGGCTTCAGGTCGCGGTGGACCACTCCCTGGCGGTGCGCCTTGTCGAGGGCGTCGGCGATTTCCGAGGCATAGTTGAGGATCTGGCTGGCGGGCAAAGGCCCGCCCTTCAGCCGCTGCTCCAGCGTCACCCCCTCCAGGAACTCCAGCACCAGGAAGTCCACGCCGTCCTGCTGGCCTACATCGTGCAGCGCGCAGATGTGAGGATGAGAGAGGCTGGAGACCAGGCGCGCCTCACGCTCGAAGCGCTGGCGGCGTTCCTCATTCTGAGAAAGATGCGCGGGCAGCACCTTGATGGCCACCGCCCGGTCCAGGCGCGTGTCCTTCGCCTTATAGACCTCGCCCATGCCGCCGGCGCCGGCGGGCGACAGGATTTCGTAGGGTCCGAAGCGGGTACCGGAAGCGATGGGCATGGGCGCGGCTGATTATAACCGGAGCCCCCCGGCCCGTCGTAGAGACGTTGCTCACAACGTCTCGGTTTCCGGAGACGCAGCCAGCTGCGTCTCTACGGTCAAACCCACGGCTTTTACACTTTATAAATCAAAGTACTTGACACCCGCTCGCCGGTCGTCCATTCTGGAAGTGGCCCGGCCGAGGCCGCCATGGAAAAGGCTCCCGCCTATCGCAGCGCGCAGGAAGACCTGAAGTACATCCGCCACACCCTGGAGTCGGCCACCAAGTTCAGCAGCGTTTCCGGACAAGGACTCATGCTGGCCGGTTTCCTGACCATGGCGGCCGTAGGGGTGAACCTGCGGGTGACCGGCGCTCCCTGGGACCGCGGCGCGGATCCCTTCGCGGCCCTCGCCGTCTGGCTTGCCCTGCTGGCCGTCGGCCTGGCGGTGGGCGTCTGGAGCACGGAGCGCAAGGTGCGGCGCATGAACAAGAAGCTGTGGTCGCCGGCCCTGGCCAACGCCCTCTGGGCTTACGGCTCGGGAATGGCCTTGGGCGCAATGCTCAGCCTGGCGGCAATGCGCGTGGGCCACATGGAACTGCTGCCCGCGATCTGGCTGGGATGCTACGGCGCCGCCATGACCGCGGCGGGCGTTCTCTCGGTGTCGCCGGTGCGCTGGATGGGGATTTCCTTTCTGGTGCTGGCCCTGGTTGCGGTGCTGGCTCCGCCCGAAGCCGGCCTGGCGCTGCTGGCCGCCGGCTTTGGATGGCTGCACATCGGATTCGGCGCCTGGATTCACTGGAGGCACATTGGCTAAGGACCGCCCTAGAACGCTGCCTGCCCCCGCCGAGCTCGACCAGCTCATCCACGAACGCCTCCGCCTGGGAATTGTGTGTACGCTGGCGGTGCACGAGTCGCTCACCTTCACCCAGTTGCGCGACCTGCTGGAAACCACCGACGGCAACCTGAGCGTGCAGGCCCGCAAACTCGAGGATGCGGGCTACATCCACTGCCGCAAGCAATTCGAGGAGCGCCGCCCGCGCAGCACCTACCGCCTCACCGCCCGCGGTCGCGCCGCCCTGGAAGACTATTTGGAGATCCTGTCGGACATGCTGCCGCCCATGGCCCCCGTCCGTCACTCAGACCCCCGCCACGCCTCCGCTCGCCGGCCGCTGCGCCCCGCCCCCGCCCAGGGCTGATGCCCATGACCCATGCCTGGAACAGGCTCTCGGCCCGCTCAGGCAACTTTACAATATAAAGTAGCATCTCTCCTTCAACTTCAATTGCCAGGAGCCCTGCCATGACCAAGCGCATCGTCGCCATCGCTTTCATCTTCGTCTGTTCCACCTTCGGCTGGATGATCCTGGGCGCGTCCATCTTTGCGCGCACCGAGTCCGCCGACAGCCGTCTGCGGGGCAGCGTCTCCTCCACCTGGGGCGCCGCCCAGCACCAGCAGCCGCCCACCGCCAGTTACGGCCAGGTGGAGCCGCGGGTGGAGGTCACCCTGGTCGAGGGCAAGAAGACTGAGCGCCGCTATAACCATCACACTGAGGTCCCGCTGCCGCTGCAGTCCAGCCGAATCCAGGTCGCCCTCGATCTGGACCATCGTCAGAAAGGGCTGCTGTGGTACAGCACCTACAAGGTCGCGTTCGCCGGCGCCTACGGCTTCCACAACTCCAGCGACAAGGACCAGCCGGTCACCTTCACGCTGAACTTCCCCGCTTCGCAGGCCATCTACGACGACCTGGTGTTGGAGCTCGACGGTGCGCCCCTGGGCATCACCAATCAGAAGACAGCGGCGATGGGCAAGGCGCTGGTGCCCGCCGGCAAGACGGCAGTGTTGAAAGTGGGCTATCGCTCCCAGGGCCTGGAGCAGTGGCGCTACGGATTTGGCGACGAAGTCGCCCAGGTGCGCGACTTCAACCTGCGCATGACCACCAACTTCAAGCGCATTGACTTTCCGGAGAACACGCTTTCGCCCGCGGAAAAGCACGAGACCGCCAAGGGCTGGGAACTGGTGTGGGACCACCGCAACCTGGTCTCCGGCTTCCAGATCGCCATGCCCATGCCGGAGAAGCTCCAGCCCGGGCCACTGGCTGGACGCATCAGCCTGTTCGCTCCGGTCTCGCTGTTCTTCTTTTTCTTCCTGCTGTTCATCATCACCACCCTGCGCAACATCGAGCTCCACCCCATGAACTACTTTTTCCTCAGCGCCGCCTTCTTCTCCTTTCACCTGCTGCTGGCGTACCTGGTGGACCACGTCCAGGTACACAGCGCGTTCGCGGTGTGCTCGCTGGTTTCCATCTTTCTGGTGATCAGCTATCTGCGGCTGGTGACGGGCATGCGCTTTGCCGCGGTGGAGGCGGGAACCGCGCAGTTCATCTACCTGATCCTGTTCTCCTACGCCTTCTTTTTCGAGGGCTTCACCGGGCTCACGGTCACCATCGGCTCCATCCTGACGTTGTTTGTGGTGATGCAGATGACGGGGCGCATCCGCTGGTCGGAAAAGTTCGCGCGCAAGCCGGCGTAATCGCCGGGAAATTGAGCCATCAAGACCCTCCCGTAGAGACGCAGCTTGCTGCGTCTCCCTGTTCTTCCACGATTCCGAGCCGTTGCAAGCAAGGCGAGACGTTGCAAGCAACGCCTCTACCGCTTCCCATTCGCGAACCGGCCCCATTGGGGCCCGTCTGGTCCCCACCAAGCGCAGTTCCTGGCGCTGGTGCCCGCTGCAAGAGGTATCATGCTCTTCGGAACCGCAGGGTGCATGGGTTCGTATCTTGATTCGTACTCTGCCTCCGTCTTGCCTGCATGGAACGTAGATTCAGTCTCCGGGAGCCGGCCGTGGTGGCGCTGCAGACCATGCGCGCCCACAAGCTGCGCTCCTTCCTGATGCTGCTGGGCGTGATCCTCTCGGTGTCCACGCTGATCCTGGTGGTGGCGCTGATTGAGGGCACGAACCAGTACATTGCCAACCGGGTGGCCAACCTGGGATCGAACGTGTTCCTCCTTAACCGCTTCGGCCTGATCACCAACGCGGCCGACTTTGTGAAAGCCCAGCGCCGCAACAAGAATATTACCTGGGAGGACTACGAAGCCCTGCGCGACAATCTAAAGCTCCCCAAGGCGGTGGGGGTGGAGGTACGCAAGCAAGGGGTGGTGAAGAGTTCCGGGGAAACGCTGGAGGACATCGACATCCGCGGAGTCACCGCCAATATCGGCGACATGGACGTGGAAGAACCGTCTACCGGCCGGTACATCACCGACGCCGACAACGACCATCACTCCAGTGTGGCCTTCATCGGTTCGGACGTTGCCCAGCGCCTTTTTTTCAACAGCGACCCCATGGGCAAGACCATCCAGGTGGATGGCCGTTCCTACGAGGTGGTGGGCGTGGCCAAGCCCCTGGGCAGCGCCCTGGGGCAGTCGCAGGACGCTTTCGTGTACCTCCCGGTTCGCACGTGGATGAAGGTGTACGGCTCTCACCGTAGCCTCTTCATCAACGTGCAGGCGCGGAGCGCGGAGTGGATGGCGCGCACCGAAGACGAAGTCCGGGTGCTGATGCGCGCGCGCCGCCATCTGGCGCCCGACGAGGCAGACAACTTCGGCATCCTGGCCTCGGCCACGCTGCTCGACCTTTGGAAGCAGCTCACCAGCGTCATTGCCGCCAGCATGCTGGGTGTGGTTTCCGTCTTCGTGGTGATCGGCGGGGTGGTGATCATGAACGTGATGCTGGCCAGCGTCACCGAGCGCACCCGCGAGATCGGCATCCGCAAGTCGCTGGGGGCGCGCCGCCGCGACATCCTCCTGCAGTTCCTGGTGGAGGCGGCGGTGATGTCGGGCTTCGGTGGGCTGCTGGGCGTCACCGTGGCCTGGCTGCTGGCGCTGGTGGTGGGCGCCACTACTCCCGTTCCCATGGCCGTGCCGGTCCTGGCGGTGATCCTCGCGCTCGCAGTCTCCACCGCGGTGGGGCTGTTTTTCGGCATCTATCCCGCGCACAAAGCCTCGAAGCTGGACCCCATCGAGGCACTGCGCTTCGAGGTGTGACGTGCGCATAGCCCTGGGTGAGAATTCGCGCATGGCCCTGAACACGGTGCGCGAGCACAAGCTGCGCTCCGCGCTCACCGTTCTGGGCATCGTGATCGGCATCACCGCGCTGATTACCGTGGCCTCCATCCTGGTGGGGCTGGACCGCGACATCCGCGTCTTCCTCGACGACTTCGGCTCCGACACCCTGTTCGTCTTCAAGTTCGCGCCCGGTTTCCGTGCTGGCCGGCTGTCCTCGGAGGAGCGCATGCGCAAGCCCCTCACCCTGGAAGACGCCCTGGCCATCGAGGAGTCCTGCTCCGCGGTCAAGGATGTGGCCGTGCAACTCATGGGCCGCATCGGCGCTCAGGGCCCGGGACGGCAGATTGCCCGCTACCGCGGCCAGGAGGTGTATGACGTGATCAACCGCGGCACCCTGGCCTCCTACGAGCAGGTGTTCAACGCCACGGTGGAGAAAGGCCGCTTTTTCACCGACGCCGAGGACCTGCATCGCGCCGAGGTAGTGGTGATTGGCCACGACCTGGCCGAGGCCTTGTTTCCCGTCGAAGACCCGATCGGCAAGACCATTCTGGTTTCGGGAATCTCCTACCAGGTGGTGGGCGTCATCGCCAAGCGCAAGGGCCAGTTCCTGCGCAATGACGCCGCCGACAAGGTGGCCCTTGTCCCTTACGGCACCTATCGCAAGCACCACCCTTCCGACGACGAGCACTTCATCGGGGTGCTGCCCTATGCCGGCCAGAAGGCCGCGGCCGAGGATCAGGTGCGCGAGCTGCTCCGCCGCCGCCGCCGCATCGGCTTCGACCAGCCGGAAAACTTCAGCGTCTCCAGCGCCGAGGAGATCGCCACCCAGTTCCGCCAGATTACAGGCGTCATCGCCTTGGTGACGGTGGTGGTCAGCTCCATCGGTCTGCTGGTTGGCGGCGTGGGGGTGATGAACATCATGCTCATGTCGGTGACCGAGCGCACGCGTGAAATCGGCGTGCGTAAGGCCATCGGCGCCCGCCGCCGCGACATCATCTACCAGTTCTTGACCGAAGCCATGACCCTCACCGCGGTGGGCGGCGTGATTGGTGTGCTCTTTGGGGTGGGGATCAGCGCGCTCATCGGGAAAATTGCGCCTTCCGTGCCCTCGGTGGTGCCGCTGTGGGCCGTCGTGCTGGGCGTGGGAACCTCCGCCAGCGTCGGCCTGTTCTTCGGGATTTACCCCGCCGTCCGCGCGGCGCGGCTGGACCCGGTGGAAGCGCTGCGCTACGAGTAGAACTGTGTGGAAGCGGGCGACTCGCCCGCGTCCATGTTAGGTGACCCCTGCGCGCGAGTCGCGCGCTTCCACACGATCTTCTACTTCTTCGCGTGCCTTTCCAGATAATCCAGCACCATGCTGGACATCACCTTGGCTCCGATCACCAAGCCGTCCTCGTCGAGGTCGAAGTCCGGGGTATGGTGGGCGGCGGTGATTCCCTTCTCCGTATTGCGCACGCCCACAAAGTAGAAGAACGACGGGACTTCTTTGGCAAAGAAGGCAAAATCTTCGGCGCCCATCTGCGGCGGCGGTGAGATTACCTTGGAGTCTCCCATCACCCGGCGCAGGGCGGGCAGCATCTCCGCCACCAGCTTGGGATCGTTGTAGGTGACGGCGTTGCCCCAGCGGTAGTCCAGCTCGAAGCTGGCGCCGTGGGCGCGGGTGACGCCATCAAGCACCTCGCGCATCAACCCGGGGATACGCTTGCGGACCTCTTCGTCGTTGTGGGTGCGCACGGTGCCGTTCAGAACCACTTCGCCGGGAATGATGTTATTGCGGTTGCCGCCGTGGATGCTGCCCACGGAAATCACCAGCGGCTCGGTGGCAATGATGCGGCGGCGAATGGTCTGCAGCGCTAGCACCGCTTCGGCTGTCACCAGGACGGGATCCACGCCCAGGTGAGGATAGGCAGCATGCACCTGCTTGCCCCGAATGGTGATGAGAAACTCGTCGGAAGACGCCAGCGCCGGCCCCGAGTTGTAGCCGATGAGTCCTACGTCAATGGTGGAAAAGACGTGGATGCCGAAGATGGCTTCCGGCTTCGGGTCTTCGAGCACGCGCTCTTTCACCATCAGCTCGGCCCCGCCTTCTTCGCCGTGCGGCGGGCCTTCCTCCGCGGGCTGGAAGATGAACTTGACGGTTCCGGGAATCTCGGCCCGCATGCGGCTGAGAATTTCCGCTACGCCGAGCTGGATGGCCATGTGCGCGTCGTGCCCACACGCGTGCTTCACGCCCGGGTTCTGCGACTTATAGGGCGTGTCCTTGACGTCCTGAACGGGCAGGCCGTCCATGTCGGCGCGCAGAGCGATGACCGGGCCGGGGCGCCCGCCCTTCAGCAGGGCCACCACGCCGTGCCGCGCCACTCCGGTCTTGATGTCGGTAAAGCCCAGCGCGCGCAGCCGTTCGGCCAGCACGCGCGCGGTGCGCTCTTCGCGGTTGGAGAGTTCGGGGTGCATGTGGAACTCACGGCGCTGCTCCACCAGTTTGGGCCGCAGCGCCTCGACCGCTTGGGCGATCCGCGCCTCGCGGGCGGACACGCTGTCCTTTTGGGCAAATGCCGGAAACCCGCAGGTGCAGAGCAGAAATACAGCAACCGGGAAACGGTACATAGGGCGCGCCTCCAGTGACGAGTCGGGCATTCTAACCGAGGAGCAGCCGCCGCGGTTCCGTTTTCTCCGGCGAAGCCGATATACTCGACGGCGCTGGTTCACTCTTGCAGAAACGCACTCTTGCCCAAAGGAACAATATGCGGATGCCGACTCTTAGCAAGCCCTACGCTCTGGTTCTTGCTCTTCTCATGACCACGCTCTCTTTCAACCGCAGCGCTTCCGCGCAAGATCGTGCCCTGGCTTGGCCGCCGGAGGCGCGCAAGGTCCCCAAGGTGGAAATGGTGCACGGCGACCGGCGGGTGGACGACTACTTCTGGCTGCGGGAGAAGACCAATCCCGAGGTCACCGCCTACCTCGAAGCCGAGAACGCCTACGCCGACGCCGTCATGAAGCCCACCGAGGCCTTTCAGGAGGCGCTCTACAAGGAAATGCTGGCTCGCATCCAGGAGACCGACCTCTCCGTCCCTTATCGCAAGGGTGCGCACTTCTACTACTCGCGCACCGAGCAGGGGAAGCAGTATCCCATCCACTGCCGGAAGCAGGGCAGCCTGGAGGCCAAGGAAGAAATCATTCTCGACCTGAACGAACTGGCTGCGGGGCAGCAGTTCCTGGGCCTGGAAGCCTTCGCCGTCAGCGACGACGGCAACCTGCTGGCCTACTCCACCGACACCACCGGCTTCCGGGTTTATACGCTGTTCATCAAGGACCTGCGCACCGGCCAGCTTCTGGCCGACCGCGCTGAGGACGTGGGCGACGTGGCCTGGGCGGCCGACAACCAAACGCTCTTCTACACTACCAAAGACGCCGCCAAGCGCCCGCACCGTCTCTACCGCCGCCGGCTGGGCGCCGCTTCGGGTGACCTCCTCTACGAAGAGAAGGACGAGATGTTCAGCATGGCGGTGAACCGCTCGCGCTCAAAGGAGTACCTGTTTCTCGCCGTGGCCAGCCATACCACTGCGGAAGCACGCTACCTGGCCGCCGACCGGCCGGCAGCGGAATGGAAGCTGGTGGAACCTCGCCAGGCCGGGCACGAGTACTACCTCGACCATCACGGCGAGAACTTCTACATCCGCAGCAACTCCACGGGCCGCAACTTCGCGCTGATGTCGGCGCCGGCGGCGGATCCGCGGCGCGCGACCTGGAAAGAAGTGGTTCCGCACCGGCCCGAGGTCATGCTGGCGGACATGTTTTTCTTCCGCGACTTCTACGTGCTGCGGGAGCGGGAGAACGGCTTGCCGCAGTTGCGGGTCACCGACCTGCGCAGCGGCGCATCACAGCGTGTGCCCTTCCCCGAGCCCGCCTACAACGTCCTGGAAGACGAGAACCCCGAGTTCGACGCGACCGCGTTCCGTTACGCCTACCAGTCGCTGGTGACGCCCAAGTCCATCTTCGAGTACGACTTCGCCAAGCGCGAGTCGCGGCTGCTGAAGGAGACGCCGGTGCTGGGCGGATTCGACCGCAAGAATTACCAGTCGGAGCGCATTTACGCCACCGCCGCAGACGGCGTCCGCATTCCCGTGTCCCTGGTGTACCGCAAGGGCTGGAAGCGCGACGGCTCCCATCCTCTGTATCTGTACGGCTACGGCGCCTACGGCTACTCCAATCCCGTGAACTTCGGTTCCAACCGCGTCAGCCTGCTCGACCGCGGATTCGCCTATGCCATCGCCCACATCCGCGGCGGCGGCGAGATGGGTAAACCCTGGCACGACCAGGGCCGCATGCTCAACAAGAAAAATACCTTCACCGACTTCATTGCCGTGGCCGAGCACCTGGTCCGCGAAAAGTACACCTCCACCGACCGCCTGGTCATCGAAGGGGGCAGCGCCGGCGGCCTGCTGATGGGCGCGGTGACTAATATGCGTCCTGATCTGTTCAAGGCGGTGGTCAGCAAGGTGCCCTTCGTGGACGTCATCAACTCCATGCTCGACGATTCCCTGCCCCTCACCGTGGGCGAGTTCGAGGAGTGGGGCAATCCCGACCAGCGCGCCGAGTACGAGTACATGAAGACTTATTGCCCGTACACGAACCTCGCCGCCAAAAACTATCCCAGCATACTGGTGCGGACGTCACTCAACGACAGCCAGGTGATGTACTGGGAGCCGGCCAAGTACGTGGCCCGCTTGCGCACCCTCAAGACCGATAAGAACCCGCTGCTGCTCAAGACAGTGATGGTCGGGGGCCACGGCGGCCGCTCCGGCCGCTACGACTACCTGCACGACGTGGCTCTAGATTACGTGTTCATGCTGGGGCAAGTGGGGGTTGCGAAGTAAGCGTCTCCGCCTCCACGCTCTCCCACGTTAGCGCCGAACTGCACGGCGCCAACGTGGGCCACCAGCCTGCGCCGGAATGGCACGCCCGTAATCAGCCCATCCCCACCAATACAAAGCCCCGGTGGGTGCGCCGAAGCGCAACCACCGGGGCGTTTTGTCGGCGTGAGAGGTTAGCTAGTGGTCGCCGAAACCCATCCCAGACGCTCCAGCAGGTTCTTGCGCGGAGCCGCAGACTTGCTCGCGCCGTCTCCCATGCGGCGGCCGGTGAACTCTTGCGCCAGGCCCTGGAAGGACCGGGCCAGCTCCGTGTTGCTGTCCATGTGCGCTACCGGCACTCCCGACTCGATGGAGCCGTGGATGGCCTGGTAGTGGTTGGGCACATGCCACAGAACCTTGCAGTGGGCGGCAGCTTCGATCTCGTGGTCGCCCAGGCCCGCCACCTTGCGATAGCGGTTGAGCACCAGGCGGATCTTTTCCTGCCCGCAGCTTTCGCTCAGGTACTGCTGCACCTGCCCGCCGGTCCAGATGGAGGGCGCGTCCACTTGCGAAACCATGAGCACGGTCTCGGAGAAGTTGCAGACGGCGCGGGTGGCCGCGTCCATGCGCGAGGAAGCGTCCACCACGATGTAGCGGTAGTGCTTCACCATCAAGTCGAGCAAGCGAGCCAGTTGTTCCGCCGAAGGAGGCTCCACCGGACGCAACGAACCCGCGAGCAGCCGCAGGCCGCCTTCGCACTGGGTCATAAAACCTTCGAGCAGCGCCAGGTCGAGCCGGTGCAGGTTCTGCAGGGCGTCCGACACGGTGAACTGGGGCTTGACGCTGAAATGCAGCGCCGCGTTGCCGATGGGCGCCAGGTCCACCAGAGCCACATGACCGTGGCCTCCGTGCAGCGCCATGGCCAGGTTGACGGCCACAGTGGTGGCGCCGGAACCGCCCTTGGCGCCGACTACGGTGATCACCCGGCCGCGGGTTCCGCTGTCCTGACGCGTACCTTGCGCCGAGGCGTAGCGGGCCAGCGACTCCAGCAGGTGGGCCACGCTGGTGGGGCGCTCCAGGTACTCCTTGGCGCCGGCGCGCATGGCGGTCACGATCACCTGCGGCTTGTCCATCTTGCCGATGGCGAACACGGCCACGTCGCGCATCTGTCCGTGAACCAGCTCCACGGCGCGCAGCGCCGCGATGGTCTCTTCCGGAGCAACATCTACTAGAACCACTTCGGGGTTGGATTCAGAAATCTGGCGGAGCGCACCATCCTGGGGAGCAGCTGGGTAGCTCATGCCGGCGAAGACGACCTGGGCAATGCCCGTGCCTTCTACCTGGAGCTTCAACTGGTCCCGCTGTTCGGCATCCGCAGCCACCACAGCGACCATTACCTTATTCATATTGTGCAAGGGCCTCTCGTCCCTTCAAAACCATTCGAGATTAAGGTGAATCCCAAAAGCCCACAAGATAACCACGGTAACCCCAGAAAACACTTCGGTTTGGCGGGGATGGGGGCCTCGTACGGGTGCCACCCCAGCCCGGGCTAAAGGCTCGGCGCCTGCCGGCAAGTCGGTGGGAACAAAGGGGTACGGATGGGGGCCCTGGGCAGATTCGAACTGCCGACAAGCGGTTTAGGAAACCGCTGCTCTATCCATCTGAGCTACAGGGCCGGTTTGTGGACCTGGCTACGATGCAGATTCGCGCGTAACCGGGAGCCGCCACCAATGGGCCATTGCCAGCGCCCGGAGTGGCCATTTCTCCCCATCTTAGCATCGCTGGGGACGCGCGCCTGAGGGTTCACGGCGCGAGCAGGGTAAAGGGATATTGCGGCAGGTTCCTGAGGACGCCGAAGGCAATCACGGTAGCGCCCACCGCGCGCACCCACGCCGCAGGCATGTAAGCACTGGAAAGCGGGCGCCAGCCGGGGCGGTCCAGTAAGTGCGCCGCAATCTCGTAGGCCACCAGGGGCAGCGCCATCACCAGCAGCGGATTCAGGTCGAAGGCGGTCCCCAGGTTGCCATGCAGAAGCTGGTGCAGGGCGCGGGTGGATCCACAACCCGGACAGTACCAGCCGGTGAGCGCGAAGAACGGACAACTGGGATAGAAGCCCGCGGTCGCGGGATTCCAACGATAAAGGACGGCTGTGCCGAATGCGATCACGGCGGCCAGCGCCAGCTTCGCGTTGCGGGTATCGAAGTTCAAGCCGACTCCGGCTCTCGGCCTTGGTCCTGCGCGCGCTAGAAGTTCATGTTCGCCAGAATCGTCACGATGTTGAGAGCGATAACGACCAGCATCACCACCAGGCCCACGCCGGCCGCAACCATGCACCACAGCTTGGCGTTCTTGGAGGCGGCCTGAGCGCCGGCGATGTCGCCGGCCTGCAGCTTGCTGTTGACCTGGGTGGCATACACGATGGCCACGATGCCGCCGGGCAGGCAGCAGCAGAGCGTGACCAGGACCGCCGGGATAAGGTAGTTACTGATCTGCGGCTTCGCCGCCGGAGCAGCGCCGGGAGCCGCCGCTTCCCCAGCACGCGGCAGGGCTGCCTGGCAACCGGCGCATACGGTGGCGGTGTCGGCGTTGGCGTTTCCGCACTGCGGACAATAGATCATGGCTACTCTCCTCCGGGTTGGTCAGGGCCGGTACCCGCTACTCCTTGCGAAGCCCGCCGATGATACACGGAAAACGCAAGCCAAGGGACAGAATCCTTGCCCATGGCCCTCCGCGGCTCAGGAGTCGGCGCACCTCAGCTCGGCGACAATTTCTCGCGCCGCGGCCCGGGCCTGCTCAATCTGTCCGGGAGGGAAGGAAATGGCGCCCACGCGGGCGTGCCCTCCACCTCCGTAGCGCTCGCAGATGGCCGCCAGGTTCACCATGTTCTTCGCTTTCGCCCAGGGATTGGACCCCACCGACACCTTGGTGCGGAAGCTCGACTTGCTCAGCCCCACGCTGTAAACGCATTGCGGGTGCAGGTAGTAGGGAACGAACTTGTTGTAGCCCTCGAGCTCGTGGTCGGTGACGTCAAAAAACACGGTGCCCTCGCGGCACTCGGTGCGCTGGCGCAGGATCTCGATCGATTGTTCGTGCCGCTCCAGCAGCGGCGTGAGCAGCGGGGCGACGAAGGGCTGTTCCAGGACTTCCGCCAGGGGGCGCGCCGCCAGCAGGGGAATCAGTCGCGGCATCAGGGAGAAGTCCTGGCTGGACTCAATGATCATGGTGAGCCGGGGAGCGGCGTCCTTCATCTCCACGGCGTTGCGGGCGTCGGCATACTGGGCGCCATCGATGATGTCGGCCCAGCGCACCAGTTCGGCCACCGGCCCGGCATCGAAACCAAACTCGCGGCCGGCCACGTCGGCAATCAGCTTGCTGCACGACTTGTATTCGGGATCGAAGAAGAACCTGTGCGGATCCCGGCTTTGACGGAAGTGCTTCGAATCGTCGGGAGTGAGGAAGGCGCTCTGGTGATGGTCAAACCACCAGGTGACGCGCGGCGAGGTGGAGTACTTGAAGTCCACGATGGCGTTCTCTTCAGCGCTGTCGAAGAGATGCTCGTCGAACAGCGAGCCGGAGCGGTGCACCAGCCCGCAGAAGACGAACTCCGCGTCCGCGCGCATGCGCTCGCGGTAGAAGCGCGAGAACAACGCCGCCGAAGCCGCGCCGTCGAAACATCGGTCGTGAAAAAATACCCGGACCTGCACTCGCGGCCTCTGCTTCGCCCTGCGGTTTCGCCGTTTCCGGGCGGGCAAGGAAAAGCACTTAGGATGGCTGCCCTGGTGCGGCCCTGTCAAGGAAGAACGTCAAGGAAGCAGACGGCCCTTCCTGCTGGCAGCATGCCGGGGGGCGGAATAACAAAGGCGGGAGGGGATCCCTCCCGCCTGAATCCAAGTGGGTTTCCTGCCCGGGCTAGGCGTTGGCCTGCTTCTCGGCAAAGTCGCCGAGCAGCGGCAGTTTGAACTTTTCGTTGCCGTAAGCCTTCACCACGCAGATGATCCAGGCGATGAACAGGGCCGGCATGCCCACGAGGAAAGCGATCCACCCCAGGATGGGGATGACCGCGAGGATGCTGATGACGAAGCCGGCGGCTGCAATGAACAGGCACTGGAAGGCGTGGAAGCGGATGAACTTGTTCTTGTTGTACGGTTCCATCACCAGGAAGATGATGGCCGGGATGATGGTGACGTAAGCCAGCGCGCCGGCCACGTTATCGGCCAGCCCTCCCCCGGAGGCCGCGGGCGTAGCCCCTCCGCTGACACCGGCAACGGTTCCGGACTTGCCACAAGCAGGACAGGCGGCGGCGTTGTCCGCCATTTGCGTGCCGCAGGATGCACAGAATCGAGCCATGCGTTCCTCCCCAGGGACTTCGAAAACACTCTAGATTTGGATTCGTGGCTGTGTCTCTGCTCGGCCCCCAGCCGGAGGGCAGTGATTTGCTTCGTTGGCGCGGCAAGTTATCAGAATTCCGCCGGCAATGCAAAGGAATTGTTCTTGCGGAGGTGGCTCACCCTCAGGCCACCCGGCGACCAGACTTGCGGCGGCAGTCCTCGCACAGGCCGTAGATCTGAAAGGTGTGCCGGGTAGGTTGGTAGCGGTACTGGCGGCCGATCTCCTTTTCCAGGCGGTCGACCTCGGGGGAGAAGAACTCCACCGCCCCCCCGCACTGGGTACAAACCATGTGGTGGTGGTTGCGGCGGTTGTAGCGATGCTCGTAGCGGGCGATGCCGCTGCGGAAGGCGACCTCCAGGGCCAGTCCGCATGCCATCAGCAGCTTCAGAGTGCGATACACGGTGGTGAAGCCGATGCCGGGATCGCGCTGCCTCGCGCGCTGGTGCAGCTCCTCGGGGGAGAGCTGCTCGCGAGCTTCCAGGAAGCAACGCAGGATGGTGTCGCGCTGCTGGCTGGGTTTCAGCCTCACCCGCTTCAGGTGCTGGTGGAAGACCTCCTGCGCCGCCCCCATCGCTTCCCGTGAGATCGAGGGCGGATCGTCAACCCGTCGCTGAGCCATGAATGACCCCAGAACCCGCGCCATTGTAAACCGGTGGGCCAACCAGCAGCAGCGGCGGGTGAAACCCCGGAGCCGGTTGTCGGCATTCGCTTGGGCACGTAGAATCCTTTTTCCCTGTGACCCTCACCTCTTCCACCCGCCCGAAGTCCCGGAGCTTTCTGCGCCGCCTGGCGCGCTGGCTGGGCGCGGGGCTCGCAGTTCTGCTGATTGCAGCTCTGGGCGCGACTGCCTGGTTCTACTACGCGGCCACCTCTTCCCTGCCCCAACTCGACGGCACGCTGGCGGTCGCCGGAATCGCCGCGCGGGTTACAGTGGTGCGCGACGCGCAGGGCGTTCCTCACATCACCGCCGCCAGCCTGGACGATCTTTTCTTTGCCCAAGGGTATGTGACCGCGCAGGATCGGCTGTGGCAGATGGACATGGCGCGCCGCTATGCCGCCGGAGAGCTGTCGGAAATCCTGGGCGCGGACTGGCTGGATCACGACCGCGAAGAGCGCATCCTGCAGATTCGGCACGCGTCCCAGGCTGCGGCCGGGGTGCTCCCGGAGCGCGAGCGAACGTTCCTGGAGGCCTACGCGCGCGGGGTCAACGCCCTGATGGAGTCGCAGCGCGATCGCCTGCCCATCGAGTTCCGCGTGCTGCGTTACCAGCCGCGCCCGTGGACGGTCGAGGACTCGCTCCTGGTCGGCGTAAACATGAGCAAGATGCTCAACTACTACCAGGTCGCCACCGAAATCGGCCGCGAAAAGGTGCTCAACAAGATCGGTCCGGTGCTGACTGCGGACCTCTATCCCGATTCTTCCCCGCGCGATCGTCCGCCGGGATGGCGGCCGCCAGCGTCTCGGGTTGGCGCTGGCCGGCAACCAGCGCAGCCGCCGGGGCAGTCCTTCCCGTTTCGCATACTTGCTGCCGGGAATGTCGCGGTGGAGGAGCCCGAACTGATTCCCGGCTCCAACAACTGGGTGGTCTCCGGCGCACATACCGTGAGTAGAAAGCCGCTGCTCTCTAACGACATGCACCTGGCGCACCAGATTCCCAACATCTGGTACGAAGCGCATCTGACGGCGGGCGAGTTCGACGTGGCCGGGGTAACGCTGCCGGGCATTCCCTTCGTGGTGGTGGGGCACAATCGGCGCATCGCCTGGGGATTCACCAACCTGGGCCCGGACGTAACCGACATTTTCGTCGAGACTTTCAACCCGCGAGGCGAATACCAGACGCCGGAGGGGTGGAAACAACCCGTCCGCTGGCGCGAGGTAATCAAGGTGAAAGGCAAGCCGGATGTGACGCTGGAAGTTCTGGTGACCCGGCACGGGCCCATCGTGTCCGAACTGTTTCCGGGAGAGACGCGCAGGCTGGCGCTGCAATGGACGCTCTACGATCCTCCAGTGCTGGACATCGCTATCTTCGCCGTCAACTCGGCGCAGAACTGGGAGCAGTTTCGCGCCGCCTTCGCCCGCTTCGGAAGCCCGGCGCAAAACGTGGTCTACGCCGATGTGGACGGTCACATCGGCTACCAGGCCACGGGGAGCATTCCCATGCGGGCCGCGGGCGATGGATCGGTGCCCGTCCCCGGGCACGACGACTCGCACGCCTGGACGGGCTACGTTCCCTACGATGAATTGCCGCGCGTGTTCGATCCGCCTTCGGGAATCCTGGCCACGGCCAACGGCCGCATCGTGCCTGACGGGTACAAGCATGTGCTGACGCGGCAGTGGGCGTCGGCCCAGCGCACGGAGAGGATTTATGAAGTGCTCGAATCCGGCCGCAAGCTTTCGTCAGCCGACATGCTGGCCCTGCAAACCGACGTGCAGTCGGACTGGGACCGCTTCTGCGCCCAGCGGTTTGCCGAGGCGGTCGAGCGCTCTCCCCAGGCATCAGAAGGCGCGCGCAAGGCTGCGGTTATCATGCATGCTTGGGACGGGCGTATGTCTGCCGATTCCGCGGCGGCCACGATTGTGGCGCGCTCCCGCCGGCACCTGGTGCGACTCTTGTACACGCCCAAGCTGCAGGAGACTTTCGACTCCTACCGCTGGTTCATGTCGTCGGTGGCCCTGGAGAAGATCCTCACTGAGCAGCCTGCGCGCTGGCTGCCGCCCGGCTACGCCAGTTACGACGCCCTGCTGCTGGCGGCGGTGGAAGCCGCGGTCACCGACGCTGACGCCCCTGCGGATCTCGCAAGCTGGAAGTGGGGCCAAGAGCTGCCCGTCGAAGTACAGCACCCCATCTTTGGCCGGGTGCCCCTGCTGCGCCGCTGGACGGGAACCGGGTCTCTTCCCCAGTCGGGCAACGGCAACACGGTGAAGCAGGTAGGTAAAACCTTCGGACCGTCGCAGCGCTTCACCGCCGACCTGTCGAACCTCGACGCCTCCACGATGAACATTCTGAGCGGCCAGTCGGGGCAGATCTTCAGCCCACACTACATGGACCAGTGGAGCGCGTGGTACGGGGGCAGCACATTCCCGCTGGCGTTTTCCTCCGCAGCGGTCACACGGGCAAGGCGGCACCAACTGGTGCTGGAACCGAAGTGAGCTGGGGCTAAAGCCCGCTTTCAGGCCGTTCCTTAACGCGGGCCTGAAGGCCCGCTCTCCCACCGGGAGTCGCATACATTCCGTAGAGACGCAGCTTGCTGCGTCTCCGGCCCGAGACGTTGCAAGCAACGTCTCTACAGAAGTCTGAGACTGGGGTGTCAGGAAAAGCTGATGAGCTCTCAGTCGATCCGCTTGGCGTCTACCACGCGCCCCACGAAGTTGATCTGAGTGGCCTGCGGCGCATCGGTAGCGGTGTCGTAGATCACCAGCTCGTCGCCCTCGGTCACGTACATCAGGTTGCGGTCGTCGATGGGTTGCAGCGCGTTCACTTCCCCGTTGGGAGGACGGATCACGGGCGTGTTGTTGGAGGTATTGAGAATGGTGAGGCAGTTCACGCAGGTGCGGGCGGCGATGAAAAGCTTGTTGTTCGCGCCCAGCGCCATGGTGTGGTGGAAGCCGTCGCCGATGGCGATGGCAGAAGCGGTCACCGTGAGTGCGGGAATGCTGACCACGTCCACGCGCCCCTGCCCGGCCGAAGATCCCGCGACGAACAGGTTGCCTCCGCTGAGGAAGCCCACCGTGGCCGCGGTCACGGCCACGCTGGCTCCGGGCGTGTTGCCCGCCATGATCAGCTCGCGGACGCCGGCGGCGGCGGCGCCGCCGCACTCCGGGCCGCAATTCAGGATGTAGGCAATGGTGCTGTCGCTGTTGAAGACGGCGTTCACGGGACGGTCGAAGCCGGGCACCACGGTGGCGGCGTTGTTGGACGTGTCGATGACGGTAACGGAATCGGAGTCATCGCTGAAGGCCAGCAGCCGGGTTCCGCCGGGGCTGAGCACCAGGCGGCGCACCGTGGGCACGGTCACGTTGGTGGTGCTGCCGTTGGTGAGATCCATCACCACCACCACCCCGGCGTTGCGCACCGCGGCGTAGCCGCGGGTGCCATCGTTGCCCGCCACCAGGCTGTCCACCAGTCCAGGCATCGGAGTCTGCCCCAGAGTGGACTCGGTGTCGTTGTCCACCACCACAACGCCGTTGTTGAAGGAACTGAGGATCAGGGTGCGCCGCTTGTCCGACGAAACCGCCATGAAGGTGGGATTGGTGCCGCCGCCGATGCGGAACGCTGAGACCTGGTCGTTGTCCGCGTTCACGATGTTGACCAGGCTGGCGAACTCATTGGTCACCAGTACGCGGTCGGCGATCTGGCTGGTGGTAGGGTCTTGGGAGGGTGGGGTGATGCCCCCGCTGCAGGCCACCACCGCCGCCGCCAGGAACAATCCGGAAACCGCCGTCCAGGCTGAGCGCCTGAGGCGGAAGAGCGGCGGGAGACAAGAAGTAGAAGTGCTCACGGCGAAAAACTGAATTATAGCAGACGGCTTCCGCGGCTGCGTCTGGCTTCTGGCTTCCGGGAAACGGATTCTGTATTCTGCCAACATCATGCCCGCGGACATCCGCTCCCGCCTGCAAGCCGGACCCGTGCTGTGCGATGGCGCCATGGGCACGCTGCTGTACGCCAAGGGCCTGTTCATCAACCGCTGCTATGACGAGCTCAACGCTTCCCAGCCCGACCTGATCCGCAATATCCATCATGAGTACCTGAGCGCGGGGGCGGAGATTGTCGAGACCAACACCTTCGGCGCCAATTCCTTCCGTTTGGCGCGGCACGGTCTGGCGGAGCGGGTCCGCGAGATCAACCTGGCGGGCGCGCGCCTGGCGCGTGAGGCGGTGGAGAACGAAGCCGCTAAAAAGGCCACCCAGTCCTGGGTGGCGGGCGCAGTGGGCCCGCTGGGCGTCCGCATCGAGCCCCTGGGCCCGACGTCGTTTGCCGAGGCCCGCGCTGCTTTCCGCGAGCAGATCGCCGCCCTGGTCGAGGGCGGCGTGGACCTGCTGATGCTGGAGACCTTCGGCTACCTCGAAGAGCTGCACCAGGCCATCCTGGCTGCCCGCGAGGTTGATCCCAAACTTCTCCTGGTGGCGCAGGTCACCATCGACGAAGAGGGCAACTGCCTGGACGGCGCCAGCCCCGAGTCGTTCGCTCCCAAGATCACCGGCTGGGGCGCCGACGTGCTGGGATGCAACTGCAGTGTGGGGCCGGTGGCCATGCTGGGTGCGCTGGAGCGCGTCCGCGCGGCCACGGCGCTTCCGCTTTCGGCGCAGCCCAACGCCGGCATCCCGCGTTCGGTCGAAGGCCGCAACATCTATCTGTGCTCGCCGGAATACATGGCCAGCTATGCGCGCAAGTTTGTGGGCGCGGGTGTACAGCTCGTAGGCGGATGCTGCGGCACCACTCCCGACCACATCCGCGCCATGCGCTCGGCGCTGCGTGCCGGCGAGTCTAAAGCCGGAGCCTTTCGAGTGGCCACCAAGCCGCGCGCGGAAGCGGTGGTGGAGGCTCCTCCGCTTGGCGAGCGCTCCCGGCTGGGCGCGAAGATTGCCGCCGGCGAGTTCGTGACCATGGTGGAGATTGTCCCGCCCAAGGGCACCAGCGCGCCCAAGGAGATCGAAGGCGCGCGCCTGCTGAAGTCCCTGGGCGTGGATGCCATCAACATTCCCGACAGCCCGCGCGCTTCGGCGCGCATGAGCGCGCAGGCGCTTTCCATCCTCATCCAGCAGCAGGTGGGAATCGAAGCGGTGCTGCATTACACCTGCCGCGACCGCAACGTGCTCAGCATCCAGTCGGACCTGCTGGGGGCGGCGGCCATCGGCCTCCGCAACCTGCTCTGCATCACCGGCGATCCTCCCAAACTGGGCAATTATCCCGACGCCACTGCGGTCTTCGACGTGGACGCCATCGGGCTGCTCAATATTGTGCACAACCTCAACGGCGGGCTGGACATCGGCGCCAACCCCATCGGCGGGGCCACCAGCTTCGTGATTGGATGCGGCGCCAATCCCGGCGCGCCCAACCTGGACGAGGAAATCCGACGCTTCGAATACAAGGTGGAGGCGGGCGCCGAGTTCTGCGTCACCCAGCCGGTGTTCGACGTGGCTTTGCTGGAAGGCTTCCTGCGGCGCATCGAGCACTGCCGCATCCCGGTGGTGGCCGGCATCTGGCCGCTGGTCAGCGTGCGCAACGCCGAGTTCATGAAGATCGAGCTGCGCGTGGCCGTGCCCGACTCGATTATCGAGCGCATCACGCGCACTTCCGGCGCGGAAGCCGCGCGCGCCGAGGGCGTGGCCATCGCCCGCGAAATGCTCCAGGCCATCCGCCCCATGGTGCAAGGAGCGCAGGTCAGCGCTCCGCTGGGCCGTTACGCGGCTGCCGGCGACGTGCTGGAAGCCCTGGGCCTGCCGCGCGCCGCTTCTACCTCAACCTGAGTTCCGGAACCGGAACAGCCTTCCAAATCCGTGGGGCGCCCTTGCCAACGGGGTTAGAATGGATGTCGGAGCTTCCCCTTGCCCAAGTTCGAAGAGAGCCTGACTCGCCTGGAAAAGATTGTGGACGAGATGGAGAAGGGCGACATTGCCCTGGAGAAGTCGCTCTCCCTCTTTGAGGAAGGCATCAAGCTCTCCGGCGCCTGTCGCAAGGAACTGGAGGACGCCGAGGGCAAGGTGGAAGTGCTGTTAAAGCAGAACGGCAAATTGCAGGCGGAACCGTTCGAAGCGGAAGCAGAGAGACCATCCGCGAAAGCATCCAAGCGGTAGCCGCCGGAACTGTGGGCTCGAAAATTGCGCCTCGATCTATGAGGCATCCTTGCCTCCGAAGCGCGCTCCTTCATGAGCGGAGAGCAGTATGTCGCAGAATTCGGTCGTCCTCGCACTCACCCACGCCAGGTCCGCGGAAGTGCTGGCGGTGGCTCTGCACTCGCACTTTGACTCGGTGGCGGTGGTTCATGCTCAGGAGCACGTGCGGCCGGCACTGTTGAAGTTCCGCGCCGGCGTGGCCGTCCTGGACCTGGAGATGGTCAGCCTGGGCGAGATCGAAGCCCTGCACCGTGATCTTCCCCAGGTGCTGCTGATCTGCACCCATCGCGTGCCCGACGACGCAATGTGGGCGGCGGCCCTGGCGGCGGGCGCGGTGGACTGCTTCCCTACTTCCGACGTGCGCCACATCGTCCACGTGGCGGCGCACCCGCCCGGTCCGCATCCCACCCGGCACGCTGCCTGAACGCATGGAGCTGCTCCCTCATGTTTAGCCTTCGGCCGGGCCCCAGGTACTTCGGCTCCGGCTGGATCAGCGGCGTGATTTCCGTGTTTCTGGGTGGGCTGGGACTAGGAGCGGTGCTTTGCCTGCTGTTTCCGCAATGGCTGACCACGCCGGAATTCCGCGCCTTCTACAACCTGTCATGGATCCGAGGCCTCATTCAGTCCTTGCTGATTGCAGCCTTCGTAATGGGATTTGTGAGCGTGGTTTTGCGCCGCAACAAGCTGCTGGGGACCGCGGGCTTGCTGCTTGCCACGCTGGCCGTCGTACTGGGCGGAGCCCAGGTTCCGGTGTCCGGGTCGGTGGAGAAGTCCAACTATCTGGGCCTGGACTGGTTCCTCCTGGAACTCTTTTTCCTGGCCCTGATCTTCGTGCCCCTGGAACACGTCTTCGGGCGAATCCGCGAACAGGGAGTGTTTCGGCCGAATTGGCGCATCGACCTGGCCCACTTTGTGGTGAGCCACCTGGGAGTGCAACTCACGGTGTTTCTCTCCATGCTGCCGGCCAAATGGTTCTTCTCCTGGGCGGTGAATGCGCGGCTCCAGGCGGCGGTGGCTTCGCAACCCATAGGGCTGCAATTCCTGGAAATCCTCGTGGTCGCCGACTTCGCCGAGTATTGGACGCACCGCACCATGCATACCGTGCCCTTGCTTTGGCGTTTTCACGCGGTGCACCACTCCAGCCGGCACATGGACTGGCTGGCCTCCTCCCGCATGCACGTGGCCGATAGCATTACCATCCGCACGGTCACCTTCATTCCGCTTTTCGTGCTGGGTTTTTCCAACCAGGCGGTGTTCGCCTATCTGCTGTTTGTCACTTTCCATGCCATCTTCATCCACGCCAACGTCAACTTCCGTTTCGGATGGCTGGACTGGGTGATCGCCACGCCACGTTTCCACCATTGGCACCACGGGATTGAGGCCGTGGCCGTGGACAAGAACTTCGCCACCCATCTGCCCTTCCTCGACGTTCTGTTTCGTACTTGTCATCTGCCTGGCGAAGCCTTTCCGGAAGGGTACGGAATCCGCGGGAACCCAGTGCCGGAGAACTACCTGCGCCAGGTGCTCTATCCCTTCCGGCGCTAGCGGCTTGGGCCTGCGCTCGGCGCACTAGCCACGCCCGCTGCGCGGCCCGCGATATACTCACCTGTTCATGCTCTCCGAAACCCTGGAACAGGGACGCGTGCGCATCGACGCCGCGCTCGAACGCCTGCTGCCCTCCGCCGACGCGGCGCCCGCATCCATCCATCGGGCCATGCGCCACAGCGTGTTTGCCGGCGGCAAGCGGCTGCGGCCCATCCTGGCCATGGAGAGTGCGCGCATGGTGGCCGGCGCCCTGCCCGACGGCGTCGAGGACCTGGGCTCGGCCCTGGAGATGCTGCACACGTATTCTTTGGTCCACGACGACCTGCCCGCGCTCGACAACGACGACCTGCGCCGCGGCCAGCCCACCTGCCACAAGGTTTTCGGCGAAGCGGCGGCCATCCTCGCTGGCGACGCCTTGCAGACGAGTGCCTACCAGGCGCTGTCGCGCTTGATCTGTCCCGCGGAGGCACGGGTCCGCATCGTCGAGGAAATCGCGCGGGCAACCGGCACCGTCGAGGGCATGATTGGCGGACAGGTGATGGACCTGGAAGCCGAGCGCACCCGGCCGGACGCGGCCACGCTGGAACAGATCCATCGCTCCAAGACGGGAGCGCTCATCACCGCCAGCGTGGTCAGCGGCGGAATTTACGCCGGAGCCGGCGTCGCCGACGTGGCCCAGCTCCGCGCCTTCGGTCGCGCCGTCGGCCTGGCCTTCCAGATTGCCGACGACGTGCTCGACGTTACCCAGTCCTCCGAACAACTCGGCAAAACAGCCGGCAAGGACACCGCCACAGAGAAAGCCACGTATCCCGCGCTGTTCGGCGTCGAGAAATCTCTGGAGATGGCGGAAGCGCTGGTCAAGGAAGCGTGCGCCGCCCTGGATTCGTTTGGGCCGAAGGCCGAAGTGTTGCAGGCGCTGGCGAGATTCTTGGTGGAGAGGAAGAAGTAGACTGTTTTTTCTGGCATTCCGAGCGAGTCCGACCGAACGAAGAGAGGGAGAGCGAGTCGAGGAAGCCCTAGCGCCAGCAATATCTTTGCTGGTAGGGATTCCTCGACTCGCCTCCCTTCCCGCTGCGCGGGTCAGTCGGGCTCTCTCGGAATGATAGGAACCCGATGACCCGATCCCTCGACACTCTCGCAATCGCCGCTCACCGCGACGACGTAGAGCAGACCTGCGGCGGCACGCTACTCAAGATGGCGCAGCTCGAGCACCGCACCGGCATTCTCGACCTCACCCAGGGCGAGATGGGGACGCGCGGCACTGCCGAAGAGCGCGCCGACGAAGCCGCCGAAGCCGCGCGCATCCTGCGCGTCGCCTGGCGGGAGGCGCTCGACATTCCCGACGGCCGCGTGGAAAACACCTGGGAGAACCGCCTGAAGATCGCCCGCGTCATCCGCGAGCAGCGCCCGCGCGTGGTCATCCTGCCCTACTGGAAGGGACGCCACCCTGATCATTACACCTGTGCGACGCTTGGGTACGAGGCCTGCTTCTTGGCGGGCCTGGCAAAACTGGACGTGCTAACAGGAACGGTGCGAGAGCCGGCGCAGGAGTCCGGAAACGAGAAACCGTCTTTCCAAGCATCGGCCGTTCAAGATTGTCTACGCGTCGCTGTATTACGACGTGCGGCCCACGTTCGTGGTGGACATCACCGAGCAGTTCGAGGCGCGGCTGGAGTCCATCTTCGCCTACAAGTCGCAGTTCACCGACCAGGACGCGGGCCGCGAAGACTTCCCTGCCTCCGACGAAATCCGCGAACGGGTCGCCTCCATGGCCCGCTTCTACGGCATGATGGCTGGCGTGAGATACGCCGAGCCCTTCGTCCAGCGGGAGGTGGGGCTGGTGGAGGACCTGGCGGCCATCCCGGTGAAGTCGATCTAGCCTTCTGCCACAGAGGCACAGAAACGCAGAGAGAGTCTTGGTCTTGGGATTGGGACGGTGCCTGGAGGACATGCGATGCCGCGATGGAGCTTTGAGCCCGGACACACCGCCGCCGGATTCTGCGCGCGCCACATGATGGTGACCTACGTTCGCGGACACTTCAAGGACGTGCACGGCACTCTGGAATTCGACCCGGAGAATCCCACCGCGGCCTCGGTCGAAGTCATCATCGACGCTGCCAAGCTCTGGACCGGCGAGCTCGACCGCGATGCCCACCTGCGCAGCGCCGACTTCCTGGACGTGGAAAAGCATCCGCAGATCACCTTCCGCGGCAGCCGGGTTGAGGTGATGGGCGGGCACGATTACATCGTCACCGGCAACCTCACCATCCGCGGCGTTACCCGAGAGACCACGATGAAGGTCCGCTACCTCGGCCAATGGCAAACGCCCTGGTGGGAGGACGGTGTGGACAAGGGCCCCAAGACCCGCGCCGGCTTCTGGGCCGAGACCACCATCAACCGCCATGACTTTGGAGTGAGCTGGAACTCTACCCTGGACCGAGGCGGCGTCGTGGTCGGCGACACGGTGGAGATCGAGGTTGACGCAGAGGCAATTCTGGAAGGTTCGTGAGCGCGCCGCAAGGCGGTGATCACACCTTCCACGCCACGGCCACCCCGTCCCTAATCGGCATGATCGTCGTGAAGAACTCTGGTGAGGCGTAGAGCAGGCGGTTGAACTCGATGATGGCCTTGGTTTCGGCTTCCTTCTCGGACGGAGGTTGGCCGGTGACCGCCGACGCCACGCGGCCGCCCCACAGCGCGTTGTCCGTAACGAACAGCCCGCCTTTTTTCACCCGCGGGACGGCCAGGCGGAAGACGCGCGGGTAGTCCACCTTATCCACGTCGTTGAAAACCACATCAAACGACTCCGGCTTCTGCTCGGAGAGCAGTTCCAGCGCGTCGCCGATGCGGATGGTGATGCGGTTGGCCACGCCCGCGCGCTCGAAGTAGCGGCGCGCCTCCTCGGCGTTCTTGGGATCGCCGTCGGTATAGATGACGCGCCCGCCCTCGCCCACCGCGCGCGCCCACCAAATAGTCGAGTAGCCGATGGCCGAGCCCATCTCGAAGACGGTCTTGGCGTTGGTCATGCGGGCGAGTTGGTAAAGCAGGCGTCCCACCGCCGGGCCCACGATAGGGATGCGGCGGCGCGCGGCCTCGGCTTCGATTTCGCTCAGGACCTCGTCGCGCTCGGGCAGCAGTGAGTACAAGTAGTCTTCGACGGCCTCGTTGGTGATGCCGCCCATCTTCCAGTAGGTGCGTGCAGGTTCAGCAGTCATAGGTGTCAGGTCTCAGGTGTCAGGTGTCAGGTGTCAGGTGTCAGGTGTCAGCATTTGGCAATTAGCAATTGGCACTTGGCGGTGGAGTCTGGTACTGCCCGCCTCCTACCTCATCGCTCCTACGAAACCGTCACTCCCAGCTTTCGCTAACGACTGCCGACTAGCCGCCTTGCGTCCACGCCCTCCAGCCGCCGGCGAGGGAGATCACGTTGCGGAAGCCCATCTTCTGGAGCATCCAGGCGGAGAGCGCGCTGCGGAAGCCTCCGCCGCAATAGAGCACCAGCTTGCGGCCTTTGTCGGTGGTGACCTGGTCAAGGTCGCGCTCCAGGATGCCGCGCGGCAAGGCCACCGCGCCGGGCACCATGCCGCGGGCCTGCTCGTCGCGCTCGCGCACGTCAATCAGGGTAAAGTCCTCGCCTGACTGCTGCATGCGCTTCAGCTCGGCAACATCAATCTCCTTGATTTCTTTCCTGGCTTCGTCGCAAAGCACAGCAAACTCCGGCATGGGCATGGGACCTCCGAGGGGAAAACTTCGGCATTTTAACAGGAGGCGATGTTTGATGTTCGATGTTTGATGTTCGATGTTTGATGTGCGATGTGAAGTATGCAGGGCAGGCAGTTTCACTTCGCAGATCGCAGATCAAACATCGCACATCTCATATCGCACATCGAACATCGCACATCAGACATCGCATATCATCATGCATGCGGCGGATTTGGTAAAATCAACCGTTCATGTCTACGGGCACGATTGCAGCCACCGAATCCCAGAAGCTTCCCTTCCTCGACGCGGCATCGCTGGCGCGGCGGATGGACCACACGCTTGTGCTGCGGGCAGACGTCACCTCTGCCCAAGTGACCACCCTGTGCGACGAGGCTGCCGAGCACGGCTTTGCCACCGTGTTTGTGCACCCCTGCTATGTAGCGCTGGCGGCCGGCATCTTGCGCGCCACCCCGGTGCGCGTGGGAACGCCCGTCGGGTTTCCCTACGGCGGCGCGCTGACCACGGTGAAGCGCCTTGAGGCCGCCGAGGCCCTGCGTCTGGGCGCCGACGAGTTGGACATGGTGATCAACCTGGGCGCGTTGAAGTCCGGCGACCGGGCACTAGTGGTAGCCGACATCCGCGGCGTGGTGGAGATTGCGCACGACGCGGGAGCCATCGTGAAGGTGATTCTGGAGACGCCGCTGCTCACCATCGACGAAAAACTGGTGGCTTGCGAGCTGAGCCTGGCCGCGGGCGCCGACTTCGTTAAGACGTGCACCGGCCTGGTGGGCCCGGCGACGGTGGAGGATGTTTCCTTGCTGCGCGGCGTGGTGGGAGAACGGGCGGGAGTGAAGGCGTCGGGCGGAATCCGCACTCTGGCCAGCGCGGCGGCCATGATCGAGGCCGGCGCCGATCGCCTGGGAACCAGCGCCGCGGTCAGCATCCTGCGGGAGTTTCATGCCCGCCGCACTTCGCAGTCGTAGAAACTTTGGGGGGAGCTTTAGCAACAGGCCCTGCATCCAATGCAGTGGGGCCGGCCGTGAACCAGACACTTATGGCGGAAATCGACATCCTTACCGAGACCAAGCCGGTCGCCGAGCCCACCGCGCCCAAGGTGCGCAAAAGCGAGGCCCTGCTGCTGGAAGTGTCGGACGCCATGAACACCACGCTCGACCTGGAGACGCTGCTCACCCGGGTGGCCGAGGTGGTGCGCAAGGTGCTCGACTACGAGATCTTCGCCATCCTGCTGCTCAACGAGAAAAAGCAGGAATTGCGTCCCCGTTTCCAGATCGGGCACATCTTCGATTCGGTGGACGGGCTGAAGATCAAGGTGGGAACCGGCGTAACCGGCAAGGCCGTGGAACGGCGGGAAGCGGTGCTGGTGAACGACGTCTCCGAAGTGGATTTCTACATCGCCGCCCATCCCGCGGTGCGCTCCGAGCTGGCCGTTCCCCTGATCGTGAAGAACAAAGTGATAGGGGTGCTCGACCTGCAGGCGCGCGAGGTGAACTACTTCACCCCGGAACACAGCCGCATGCTGACGCTGGTGGCTTCCCGCCTGGCCGCGGGCATTGAGAACGCGCGGCTTTACACCCGCCTCTCGCGCCATTCGCGGACGCTGGAGGTGCTGCACGAGATCAGTCGCGAGCTCACCTCCATCCTCGACCTCGACCAGTTGCTGCAGCGCGTGGCCGAACTGCTCAAGCAGGTAATGGAGTACGACATGTTCAGCATCCTGCTGCTGGACGAGACCGGCGCGCGTCTGCATCATCGCTTCGCGGTGCGCTTTGACGAAACCGTCGCACTCAAGCCGACCTACGCCCTGGGCGAAGGCCTGGTGGGGTTTGCCGCGCAGAACAAGCAGGCGCTGCTGGTCCCCGACGTTCACAAGGACCCGCGCTATCTGCAAATGAATCCGGAAACCAGGTCCGAGCTCATCGTGCCTCTGGTGCACAAGGACCGGGTGATCGGAGTGCTCGACCTGGAGCACACCCGGCGCGGCTACTTTACCGAAGACCACCTGCGCAGCCTGACCACGCTGGCCGCGCAAGTGGCCATCGCCATCGAGAACGCGCGCTTGTACGAGCACGTGGTCAAGCAGGAGCGCCGCCTGGAGCGCGACCTGGACACGGCGCGCGAGCTGCAGCTGGAGCTGCTGCCGGCGGAGTGTCCGCGGCTGCAGCACGCGCAGCTCGCGGCCCGCTTCGACCCCGCTTACACCATCGGCGGCGACCTTTACGATTTCCTGGACTACTCGCTGGAGCGCACCGGAGTGGCCATCGGCGACGTGAGCGGCAAAGGGGCGCGCGCCGCGCTCTATGCGTCGCTGGTGAGCGGGCTGGTGCGGTCCACCGCCAACTCCGAACCCAGCGCCGCGGAGATGCTGTCTGCCATCAACCTCTCGCTCTACGAACGCAATATTGATGCGCAATACGTCTCCCTGATCTACGGAGTCTGGGACGACCGTGAGCGCACGCTGCAACTCGCCAACTCCGGCCTGCCCCGTCCCATTCATTGCCGCAAGGGCGCGATTACCATCATCGAGAGCACAGGCTTGCCGCTGGGGCTGTTCGGTGACGCCGAGTACGAGGAACAGACCCTCGACACGCAGCCCGGCGACGTGATCGTGTTCTTCAGCGACGGCATCCTGGACGCCAACACCCCCGACGGCGAATCCTTCGGCCGCAAGCGCCTGGAAAAGATCGTCACCGAAACCTGCGGGGGCTCGGCCGAGGACGTGGTGAACGCCATCTTCGACGCCACCTGCGAGTACTGCCACGATCTCGCCCCCTTCGACGACAAGACCGTGGTGGTGCTCAAGGTGCTGGATTAGGCGTTCGCTTCCGCGTGGTTTCGCGGCTCCACCCTTTGTGGTAAAACCCCATCGTCATGACAGGGCCACGCCCGCCGGCGTTCGTTTACCGCAAGCATCAGTTGTGCTGCGAGCGCGCTGCGCTGCCGAGCATCGCCAGGCGATTCGGCACGCCCTGCTACGTGTATTCGGCCGGAGCCATACGCCAGCGCTTTCTTGGGCTCAGCCGCGCCTTCGGCTCCGTGCCGCACACCCTGTGTTACGCCGTCAAGGCCAACTCCAATCTCTCGCTGCTGCGGCTGCTGGCAGGACTGGGCGCGGGCTTCGACGTGGTTTCCGGTGGAGAGCTGGAGCGCGTGCTGAGCGCGCATCGGGCTTCGGCAGCCCGGGTAGTTTTCTCCGGCGTGGGCAAAACCGCCGCGGAGATGGACGCCGCTCTGGCCGCGGGCATCCTGATGTTCAACGTGGAGAGCGAGGGCGAGCTGGAATTGCTGGCGGAACGGGCGGCCCGTGCCCGCAGAAAAGCGCGCGTGGCCCTGCGGGTGAACCCGGACGTGCCCGCGGAAACCCATCCTTACATTTCCACCGGCCGCCGCCAGCACAAGTTTGGCGTGCCCCTGCGCGCGGCGCGCGCCCTCTACCGTCGGGCCGCGCGGTCACGCTGGCTGGAGGTTGCCGGGGTGAGCGTTCACATCGGATCGCAAATTCTCAGCCCCGTCCCCTTCCGCGCCGCGCTGACCCGCGTCGCCCGCCTGGTCCGCGAGCTGGCTGCCGACGGCCACGCCATCCGCTACGTGGACGCCGGCGGCGGGCTGGGAATTTCGTATCGCGGAGAGCGCAGCGCCAGCTTCCGCGCTTACGCCTCGGCCATCGTGAAGCCGCTGCGCGGTTTGGGCGTGCATCTGCTGCTGGAACCCGGACGAGCGATCGTGGGGCCCGCGGGCGCGCTGCTGGCGCGTGTGCTTTACGTGAAACCGAGCGGGCGGAAGCGCTTCCTGGTACTGGACGCGGGCATGAACGACCTTTTGCGCCCCGCGCTGTACGGCGCCTGGCACCAGATCGTGCCGGTCGAGCAAACCCGGCGACCGCAGAAAATCTACGACGTGGTGGGTCCAGTGTGCGAAACCGGAGACTTCCTCGCCCTCAACCGCAGGCTGCCGGAACTGCGGCCCGGAGAGTTGGTGGCCATCCTCGACGCCGGCGCCTACGGCATGGCCCAGGCCTCCAACTACAACTCGCGTCCCCGCCCGGCGGAGGTGCTGGTGGAAGGCTCGGCCGCGCGGCTGATCCGTCGCAGGGAGACGGTCCTTGATCTCTTGGCGACGGAACTCTAGCCAGCAGAGCGATTCAGCACGCCAGGGTCGCTATCGAAGGCTATAATCCCGGACGATCATCACCGTGGTTGGCCCTTAATGAGCGCTGATCCTGAAAAAGCCGGCCCCGCCGAGGACCACACCACGCCCTACGGCGTTGACGAGTCGCAGGAGGTCGCTCGACCTGCGCCCGCAAGCCCCACACCGCCGGGAAGTGTTCACCACCGCTATGAGCTGCTGGGTGAGTTGGGACGGGGCGGCATGGGCATTGTGCATCGCGCCCGTGACCGCGAAACTGGCGAGACCGTGGCGCTCAAAGTGATTAGGCCCGAGATCGCCAACGACCCCGCCATCCTGGAGCGCTTCCGCAACGAGCTGCGGGTGGCGCGCAAGATCACGCACCCCAACGTCTGCCGGACCTACGAGCTATTGCGCTTTGACGACATGGTGGTGATCGCCATGGAATACGTTGAGGGCGAGAGCCTGCGTGCGGTTACGGACCGCTACGGGGGAGTGCCCCTGCGCCGTGGCCGGGAGTGGGCGAAGCAGATCTGCGCCGGCGTGCACGAGGCCCACCGCCAAGGGATCGTGCACCGCGACTTGAAGCCTGAAAACATCCTGATCGACGGCAAAGGCCAAGCCAAGATCATGGACTTCGGCATCGCCCGTTCTCTGGAGTCGGCCACCACACTCACCGGCGCCGTCATCGGCACTCCCGCGTACATGAGCCCCGAGCAGGCCGAGGGCAAGCCGCTGGACGCGCGTAGCGACATTTATGCGCTGGGGCTGATTCTCTACGAAATGTTCACCGGCCAGCGCGCCTTCACGGCGGATACACCCGCCGCCCTGGTGTACCGGCAGGTGCACGACACGCCCACGCCACCGACGGAGGTGGAACCTGCTATTCCGCCCGATCTCGCCGCCGCCATACTGCGCTGCCTGGAAAAAGATCCCGCCAATCGCTTCGCGTCGGTCGAGGAACTGAAGGCAGAACTGGAGCGGAAGCCGGATTACTCCATGTTGGCGAACGTGCCTGCTGCGGCACCCGCCGTGGAAAAACCGTGGCTGCAGTCGCCCGAGTCGCGGCTGGCACTGGCCGTGGTCCTGATTGGAATGCTGATCGCAACCGCCGGGCTGCCGCGACCAGCACGTACCTTGTCCCTGTTGGTTACATTGGATGTCGCTCTGTTCGTCGTGGCCTGGCCCGCCCTCCGCGCCTATCGCACGCTATTCTGGGTAGGCGCTACGTTGATCGCGCTCAGTTGGGCTTGCTCACTGTACGTAGCCTTCTGGCTGGGGGACCTGCTTGCGCTTCGCTTCCTACGGGATGGAGTTCCGCTGCCTTGGATAAGCGGGTTCGTCTTCTATTCCCTTGCGCCCCTGTTGAATGTGTGCGTCCCGGCTTTCGCAGGAATGGTGCCGGTGTTTTTGGTATTCAAGATACCGATTAAGCCGCAAGCCCGGCAGACCTTCTTCGGAAAGCGGTTGTATCTTCCGGACGATCGGACAGAAGCCGATCCGTTCGTTCGAGGTCTCAACCGCCTGGGCGTGGGTCTGGCGATGGCTGTACTGGGATCGACTCTGCTGGCACTCCTGATTTACAGCGCGCTACTTCTTCCACTGGTCGTCCTGCTGAAGCGTTGAACGCGACCCGTTCCATCTCCAGTTCGGGTCAGGATTGCATCACACCACAGCTATATCGGGCCTCCGCTCCTACAGCGATTCCAGGAAGTTGCTCACCGCGCGTAGCACCGGTTCGGCGCGCTCCATGTGCAGCATGTGTCCGAAGTTGTCCAGGCGCACGTGGGTGGCTCGCGGCAGCAGGGTAAGTGCGCGGCGCACGTCGGCGTCGCTCATCCCGCCGCCCAGCGCGGGGTTGGCCTGGAGCAGCAGCACCGGACACTTGATCTTCTGCAACATGGACTCCGCGTCCCAGCCTTCGGTGGCGCCGCCCTGCAGGATGGCCTGGAGCACGTCGGGATCGAGTTGCATATAGGTTTGCGCTAGAAAGCGGAAGAAAGCCGCGTCCATACCCGGCAACTGTCCCCAGCGCACCGGCTCTTCCCGTCCGGGCACAGGGAGTTGGATCTCGGGCAAAGCGGCGGCCAGGTCGTCCAGCAAGCGGCCGGATGGCAGCAGCTCGCTGAGCGCGCTGAAGATGGCCATCACGTGCTGGTTCTGCAGCAGGCTCTCCGCGCTCATCACGTTGTCGCCCAGGATGAGGGCGCGCACGTTGGCAGGCATGCCCGAAGCCATCCACATGGAAACGATTCCCCCCAGCGAGTGCCCAAACAAGACCGCCGGTTCCTTGACTACATTCTGCAGGAAAGCGAGCGCGTCCACCACGTAGTCGGTGCCGCGGTAGGCGCCGGGCGTGCGGCCGGACTTGCCGTGTCCGCGGAAGTCAAACGCGTAAATCCGCCAGCGCAACGACAGCGCCGGAATCAGCGGCAAGAAGCTCTGCCAGCGGCTGCAGATGCCGTGCATCAAGACCAGCGGAGGGCCGGTATCCGGGCTGTCTACGTAGTGCAGTTGCACCACGCCCGTATTGAACGAGGCCTCTCGCAAGCCGAAGGGCTTGCGTTTCCAGAGAGAAGCGGAGGAAGGGCGGCGGGAGCTCATGCGATCTCTTAGCGGCCGGCGAGCGCGGCAGCCGGGCTGCGCTGGTACACCACGCGGCCGCCCACGATGGTCGCGTCCACCTTCACGTTGCGGATGGCTTCGGGAGCGATGGCGAAGATGTCGTCACTCAGCACCACCAGGTCAGCCAGCTTGCCGGCGGTGATGGAGCCTTTCTCCTGCTCCTGAAATTCCGCATACGCCGATCCCATTGTGTAGGCCTCGACGGCCTCGGCGAGGCTGATCTTCTGCTCCGGCACCCAGCCTTGCGGATTCTTGCCGTCGAGTGTGGCCCGGGTCACGGCGGCGTAGAGGCCCTGCATAGGGTCGAGCGGGGCCACGTCCCAGTCGGTGCCGAAGGCCAGGCGCACGCCGCGATCGAGCAAGGTTCGGAAGGCGTAGGTGCCCTTCAGACGCTCGGCCCCAATGCGCTTTTCCGCCCAGCGGCCGTCGTCAATGGCGTGGTAGGGCTGCATGGACGCAATGACCTTCTGCGCCGCGAAGCGCTCGAAGTCCTTGGGAGCGATGTGCTGGGAGTGCTCAATGCGCAGGCGGCGGTCGCGCTCCCCGTTGCCCAGGGCCACGTCGCGAAACAAGTCGAGGACGATGGAAATCGCCTGGTCGCCGATGGCGTGGATGCAGAGCTGCAATCCCGCTTCGTCCGCCTTCATCATGCGCCCGCGGACGCGCGGCAGCGGGCGCATGCCCGCAGCCAGCAGTCCCTTGGTCTTGGGGTCATCGTCGTAAGGCTCGAAGAAGTACGCGGTGGTCGAGCCCAGGGAGCCGTCGGAGTAGGCTTTCAGCGCGCCTACTCTCAGATAGGAGGAGCCGAAGGCGCGACGCAGGCCCATGCGGCTCAAGTTCTCCCATTTCTCCAACGCCGGGGCCGCGTAGATGCGTGTAGTCAGCTCGCCAGTTTCTGCCAATTCTGCATACGCCGCCAGCTCACGAAAGCTCTCCTCCGGGTCCCCGACGCTGGTGGAATACATTTCCTGCACGCTGGTCACGCCCAGGGAGGCGGCGTGCTCCAGCGCCCGCCGGATGCCGCGCAGTCGGCGCTCCCGGGTGAGTGGCGGGATGTGTTTGGTCACCAGGTCCATGGCGGCGTCCTTCAAGGCGCCGGTGGGATTGCCCTGCGTATCGCGGACAATCGTCCCGCCCGCAGGATCTTTGGTCTGGGCAGTGATGCCGGCGCGGCGCAACGCCACTGAGTTCACGATTGCCATGTGTCCGTCGTAGCGGGCAAGGAAGACCGGCGCCGTGGGTGAAACCGGGTCGAGCATGTGGCGCGTGGGCAGCTCCGCCGGAGTCCACATCTCGTGGTCCCAGTTGCCGCCCAAAACCCATTCGCCCTGAGGCGTGCGGGACACGTCTTCGCCGATGCGGCGCACGAACTCCTCGGCCGAAGTCGCGTCTTTCAGGTTGACGCGGTCGAGTTGCTGGCCGCCGGAGGAAAAGTGAACATGGGAGTCGTTGAAGCCGGGCAGGACGCGCCGGCCCTTGGCGTCCATCACTTTAGTCTGTGACCCGCGCCAGGCATTGACCTCGGCGTCCGTGCCTACGGCTACAATCCGCTCACCGAGAATGGCCACCGCCTGCGCCTCGGGCCGGGATTTGTCCACCGTCCACACCTTGGCGTTGGTGATGATGAGGTCGGCAGCGGGGGCCTGGGCGTGGAGCTTGGCAACGAACAGCCCCGCCATCAGTAATTGAAGTAATAGATTCTTTGTTATCTGCATAGTGTTCAGTACTAAATAGATATGGATGCATTGAAACACTAACGCTTCTTTCGATGACCCGATGACTACATGACCAGATGACCAGATGACCAGATGTGCTATCTCTCGCCCCACTTCAGCTTGGTGCGGAGCACGTCGAAAAAGGTGCGGTTCTGCAGGCGCACCAGCTTGACCTCCAGCTGCGACCGGGCGCACACGATGCGGTCGCCGTCCTGCACCGGCATGCCCACCTGCCCATCCACGCTGAGGAAAGCGCCTTCCCCCGTGGTCTTGACGATGAGCGCGATCTTGGCGGTGTCGCGCACTACCAGGGGACGGTTGGTGAGCGCGTGCGAGGAGACCGGGGTGACCACGAAGGCCTGCACGTCGGGCGCCAGGATGGGCCCGCCCGCGGCCAGCGAATACGCGGTGGAGCCGGTGGGCGTGGAGACGATGAGGCCGTCGGCCTTGTAGTTGGAGACGAACTGGCCGTCAATCTCCACGTCGAAGTCCACAATGCGGGCCAGCGCGCTCTTGCCCACCACAATGTCGTTGAGCGCGTCGTACTCGGCCACGCTCTTGCCCCCACGCAGCAGAGCGCAGTGCACCATGGCCCGCGACTCGATGGTGCATCGTTTTTCGTGTACCGCCTCCAGCGTAGGATAGAGGTCGGGAAGCGGAACCTCGGTCAGGAATCCCAGCGACCCCAGGTTCACTCCCAGGATGGGGATGCCCGCGCGGGCCACCGCCCGCGCCGCCGCCAGCATGGTGCCGTCTCCGCCCAACACCACCACCAGGGACGGAGCCTTGGCCGCCAGCTCGGTGCGTTCCACTTCTTCGTCGCCGGGAGCGTAGCGCGCGGTCTCGCGGTCCACGATCACCCGGTACTGGTGGGCGCGCAGCCAGTCCACCAGTTGGGTGGCAATGCGCTCCACCCCAGTGCGGTACGGCTTCGAGATGATGGCGATGGAGTCCAATTAATTTGTAATTTGTGATTTGTAATTTGTAATTTCGCACTCACCAGATCGCGTACAGCAGGAACTCGCGGTTCCCCTCCCCGCCGAGAATGGGCGACTCGAGAAGGTCGGTGCGCGCGGCGCCCAGCTCCAGCACCTTTTCCCGGACTCGCTCCACCGCCGCGGCCTGTACCGCTGGATCGCGCACGATCCCGCCCTTGCCTACCTGGCGGCGGCCGGCCTCGAATTGCGGCTTCACCAGCACCACCAGTTCGCGCGACGCGGCCGTCCGTGTGGTGCGGCCGTCCTCGGCCGCGTTGGTTCCAAACACTGCTGCCACTACCGCCGGGAGCACGAGTGTAGCAGAGATGAATGATACGTCCATGACCACGAAGCTCACCGCCTCGGCCACTTGCTCCGCCTTGAGATAGCGGGCGTTGGTGCGCTCCAGCAGGTGGACGCGAGGGTCGGAGCGCAGGCGGGCGTCCAGTTGTCCGTAGCCGGTGTCCACGGCAATCACGCGGGCGGCCCCGGCTTGCAGCAGGCAGTCGGTGAATCCGCCGGTGGAAGCACCGATGTCGAGGCAAGTCCGTCCTCGGACATCAATCTTCCAGTGCTCTAGCGCAGCTTCAAGTTTCAGCCCTCCGCGGCTGACGTACTTGAGGTCCGCGCCCAGCAGACGAAGCGCGGCCTCGGACGCCACCGCCGCTCCCGCTTTCACCACCTTCTGCTCATTCACCAGGACTTTGCCGGCGAGGATGAGCGCCTGCGCGCGCTCGCGCGAAGCGGCCAGCCCGCGCTCGACCAGGAGCTTATCGAGACGCAGCTTCGCCATTCGGGTCGTCACGGAGAGAATCTTACGTTCCGCACTCAGGTGTGTGCAAAGCGGAGAAGGGTGGCGTCAGGACTGCGCATTTCATTCTTCGGTCAGGCCTTTTCCACATCATTATGCACAGGAATGTTGAAAACCTTCGAGTGCTGAGGGTACGGAGACTCCCGCAGCAGGTGGAAGCCCCATACCGGGGAAACTTCACTCGAATCCTTGCCGCATCCTTTGCCAGGCGCCTGCGGCGGCTGTGCGGAAGCCCAACAGAGCACCCAAGGCGATCAACACTCCCCAAGCGACAAACAGGGCCCAGTGCGCGCCGTTGCCAACTTCGGCGAAGATCTTGAGCAGCGGGTAGTTGAGCGTCCAGAAAACGGCCGTGCCCACGCCCACGACCACGGTGAGGACGTCGTAGAACTCAAAGGCGGCCACCAGGAAAACGGATAGCACAAACGGGACGAAGATGAATCCCGTCATGGGGTTCATCACTTGACCGAGGTGCAAGCGAGCAGCCAAAAGAAACATGGCCGGGTATGTGGCCAGCGCAAGCAAGAATCCCGCCCGGTGCGACTTGCGTTCCTGATACTTCATCAAGTCCTTGTAGTTGCTGGTGACCCAGATTCCACCCAGGACAATCAGGCCAACCAACAGGCCGTCAAAAACGGCCGCCGCGAACACGAAGAGACCGGGCGAGAAGCTCTCCATCGCCTGCCCCAGGGCAACTGGATCCAACATGCCGAACATAAAGAGCCCGCTTGATCGCACCGGCCCGCTTGGACTGCCTGCACTGAGAAAAGCCAGCTGGACAGTCAGGTTCTCCACGGCGAGCAGCACGAAGCCCAGAAGCGCACCGCGGACCACTGCCAGGCCCTGGCCCGGATCCCCGACTCTTCCCTGCCACAACCTGGCGTAGGTGGCAATCTTGGCGGGGAAGCGCCGGGTAAGGTAGTGCTCCGCCGTGACCATGCAGGCCAGAATCAATCCCGCCAGGGCCAGCCCTCCGAAGACCAGCATATAGAGTGAGGGCGGCGGGCCCTTGGCTCCGGTGTTGGGAATCTGGTCAATCATCGGCCCCAGCAGCCACACTCCCATCACGCCCAGGACCGCGGCCAGAGGCATTCGCTTGCTCAGAAGGGGCGAACGATGGCATTGGCCCATGCCAAAGTGCACTATCAATCCCCCGAGGAGGAAAATCAATGCCAGCCGGGATATTGGATGGAAAACCCTGCCCATGGCCTGCGGCGTACTCCCCGTGACTTCCCCCGGAAGATTACAGACAACCGCCGCAAGGTTCTCCGCCGCCAGGGAGACCTCTGCCCGCGGAGGGCTAAAGAGAGGATGTGCCGGGCTCCACGAAGCGGTGTAGTGGGCCTGCCGTTCTCCCCCTGAGGTCTCCGTCAGGATGGCTTTATCCGGCAGTGGGCCACAGACCAGTTCGGCGGCCTTTCTGGCGATTTCCCGCCGCGTCTCGATGGCAGGTGCCTGATAAACAGCCGGCACCGATTCGTCCCAGACGTGAAGTGAGAGTTCTTGCACCCGGCCCTTGCGATCTACGACGGCGTACTTGACGACGCCGGGGAGCAAGGTCTCCGCAAGGTATTCGACAACAAGGTTAGAGTCACGGGGAATGCGATGGTCAAACTTGATTCGCCACCGGACCGGCACTTCCGTGTCCTGCAGAATCGCGGCCAAGTCTATCGGCCCGCGCTTGACGTTCAGATCGTATCTGGAAAACACGGACCCATGGTATTCGCGGGTATTCACTTCCAACTGGCTGCTGGACTTGTCAGGCAACGGCCTGCCCAGCTTGGTGGCCAGGTCTTGGGCGATGCGCCGGGCGCTAATGGCATCTACTTCGAGCCGCATCTTGGAAGCAGGGAATACAGACTCGCGGTATGCCAGAAAGTAGAGCAATCCTGCCGCGCCCAGAACCAACAGGGCCCAGTCGCGCCGTCCCCAAACCCCAAGATGCGGAGCGGGTTGCGGCTCTCCTTGAGGTGACACCTCGGCGACCGCCTGCCCTTCCAAAGCCGTCCGCACCTCCCCGACCGATTGAAAGCGCTTCTCCGGTTTCTTCTCCAGGCACTTCAGGATGGCCTGTTCCAGGAACTCAGGCAGAAGCGGTTCCAGGAAGCGGGGCGCGGGCGGCGTCTCATAGACGTGCTTGTGCACCAGGGCGGCCGGGGTATCGGCCTCGAACGTCCGCCGGCCGGTGAACATTTCGTACAGCATCAAGCCCAGAGCGTAGATGTCGCTGCGGGCGTCGAGCGGTTTCCCCTCGGCCTGTTCCGGGCTCATGTAGGCCGGCGTCCCGATTACCCCGCCCGTGCCCGTGGCCTTCGACTCCACTGAGCGGGCAATGCCGAAGTCCATCACCTTCGCCTGGCCCTGGCGGTCAATCAGGATGTTCTCCGGCTTCAGGTCGCGGTGGATTATTCCCTGGCCGTGGGCTTCGGCGAGGGCAGCGCACATTTGCCCGGCCCATTCCAGCCCTCTGCGCAGCGGGACGCCGCCGAAGCGGTCGAGTACCGCGCGCAGGCTCTCGCCTTCGACGTACTCCATGGCGATGACCACGGTCTGATCAAAGCGCAGCAGCTCGTACATGCGGCAGACGCTCTTGTGGGTGATCTTGCGGGCCAGGCGCAGCTCGTTCTTGAAGCGCTCCACGATGGCCGGGTCGGCGGCAATCTGCGGATGGATGACCTTCAGCGCGACCACTTCGCCGGTTTCGCGGTCGCGGGCGCGATACACGATTCCCATGCCGCCCCGGCCCAGCTCTCCCAGCACTTCGTATCGTTGACGCAGCGAGTCGGGTGCCGGCGTGGGGAAAGCGCTGGTGGCTTCGCTGCCGTAGGGAGTGGTCTTCTCCGACTTGGTGGGCGGCGTCTTGAGCTGGTCGCCTTGGTCGTCGCGGTCAGGCATGACGCTTCCGGGCAGTAGCGGCCAGCATTGTACTCCGCTCCTTGGTCGGGACTGGAAGCCCCTCCACGGGCGTGCGCTACAATGGCGGCGCATGGCGCGCACGCAGCTTCACGCCGACCCCGCAGGCCTCTTCCTGCACGACCTCATCCTGGGCGCCTGCCGCCGTTACACTTCCAGCATCGCCATCGTGGACACCTCCACCTCGCCCGGTCCGCGCCGCATCTCCTTTGGCGAATACGGAGAATTGGTGGAACGCCTGGCGCGCGGATTCGTGGCCGCCGGGCTCCGGCCGGGAGAGATCGTCGCCATCTATTTGCCGAACTCCTGGGAGTTTGCCGCTGCATATCATGCGGCCACTCTGGCGGGCGCTATCCCCACGCTGCTCAATCCCAGCTACCGGGAGCGGGAGGTGCGCTATCAACTGGAAAACTCGGGCGCGGCGATGCTGATTACCAACGGCCCTTTGATTCGCGACATCAACCTCAGCGGTCTGCCCGCACTGCGGCGGGTCTTCGCCACCCGCGAGCCGGCGCCCGGCGCCGACAGCTTTGAAACGCTGCTGGCGCCGGTTTCGGTGACCCTTCCGTTGGCAGAACTCGGTCCGGAGCGGACACTGGCGGCGCTTCCCTACTCCAGCGGTACCACCGGACTGCCCAAAGGCGTGATGCTTTCCCACGCCAACATCGTTACCAACATCTTCCAGTTGCTCGCGCCGGGAGAGCTAGGGACCTTCCGCGCCGGCGATGTGGCCCTGTGCTTCCTGCCGCTGTACCACATCTACGGGCTGAACGTGATCCTGAATCCGATACTGGCCGCTGGTGGGACGGTCGTGCTTATGCCTCGCTTCGACAGCGAAACGGCGCTGCGGCTGCTGGAGCCGGAAGGCATCACCTACATGTACCTGGTGCCTCCCATCATGAACCTGCTTAGCCAGGTGGCAGAACAAGGGCACTTCCCGCGCGCCCACAGCGTCCGCGGGGCCAAGTGCGGCGCCGCACCCCTGGCGGCGGACCTGCCGCGCCGCTTCACCGAGCTCACCGGCATCCGCATTCGCCAAGGCTACGGCATGACCGAGGCCTCGCCTGTGACCCACACCGGCTTCCTGGAAGACCACCTCTACCGCCCGCAATCCATCGGCCACGCGGTGGCGCTCACCGACTGCCGCGTGCTGGATGAGTCCGGCGGCGAAGTCCAGCCCGGACAGCCCGGCGAACTGGTGATGCGGGGTCCGCAGTTCATGCTGGGTTACTGGAAGGCGCAGGAAGCTACCGACGAAGTCCTGCGCGACGGCTGGTACTGGTCGGGCGACGTGGTCCGGCGCGACCCTGAGGACTTCTACTTCGTCGTGGACCGCCGCAAGGAGTTGATCAAGTACAACGGCTTCCCCGTAGCCCCCGCCGAAGTCGAATCCGTGCTGCTGGAGCATCCGGCGGTGCGGGATTGCGGCGTGGTGGGTAAGGCGGATGCGGCGGCGGGGGAGATCCCTTGTGCGTTTGTGGTCCTGCGCGAAGGCCACGCCGCCTCGGCGCAGACCAAGACCCAGCTCTGCGGGCACGTAGCCGAACGCCTCACCGGCTACAAGCAGCCGCGTGAGGTACGCTTCGTGGCCTCGATTCCACGCAATCCTTCAGGCAAAATCCTGCGGCGGGAGCTGCGGGATCTGCTGTAGACGTCGCTACGCCGTGGCGGCACGCTTGCCTTACTCTTTCCGTTTTACGGGCTCGACTCCCGGCACGCCTTCTGCAACCAGCAGGTTGCTGGAGTATTCCAGCATGGCCACCACGACCTTTGCGCCGTCGGGGGAGAAGGCAAATGATTCCGCCTCGAGGTCGTAGTGGAAGCCCGCCAGGGGGCGCCGCGTTTGGGAAGTATCTCGGCCGGGGTAGAAGTCTTGCGCGAAGACACCCGTCCGCCCCTGCTCGTCCTGGTCGATGAAGGCGATAGCACGCCCTCCCGGCATCCAGCGGGCCCGGCCGGTGCCGTTCCGGGCCGCGATCTCAAAGGGAAGCACCTGGCCGTCGGTCAAGCGGACCACGCGCACCACGTTGCGACCAGGTTGTAGCACGGTGTACAGGGCGTGACGACCGTCGGGCGATACCTCCGGCCAGGCGGTAGTTCCGCCTACGAGTTGCGTCGCCTCTGACCCGTCGGCCCGCATTTTCCATACGCCGCGTTTTTCCGGGTGCCCCGACTGATAGACGATCCATTGCCCGTCGGGCGTGGCCGTCGGGTTCTCGGCGTCGGCGCCGTCCTGGCTCACCTGTCGCGGGCGGCTGCCATCCGCTTCCGCAGTCCAGACCTCGAAGTGGCCCCCGCGGTTCGAACTCCACAGGATTCTCTTTCCGCCCTCCATGAAGGCGGGATCCCAATCGTCGGCGGCGTGGTCGGTTAAACGACGCAGGATGCCGCTACGGTTCGAGACCGCCCATACCTCCAGATTCCCGCTGCGGTTGGAGGTGAAGGCCACCCATTCGCCATCGGGTGACAGGATGGGTTGGCGGTCGCTACTCGAGCCTCGCGTCAGCCAGCGTTCGCCGGCCCCGGGCCGCAGGGAGTTCTCAATCAGGTTTTGGCGAGTGGTGCGCCCGGTGAACAGCAAAGTGCCGCGGTCGAGGATCTCCACGTCCGCCGCCACGGTGGGAATGGAGAACAGCACCTGGGCCTCGCCGGTGGCCATGTTCAGCCGCAGCACCCGCGTCGAACCCCAGGTAGCGGCGCCCGCGCGGGCCGCCGATTCACCCTGCGTATAAATGGCTTCGCCGCCTGAGCCCGACCACACCAGTGGGGACACGTAGCCACCCGGGAGAGGTGGCGGCAGCATCCGCACCTTGCCGTCCTCAACCCCGATCACGGTGTGGCCGGCTTCCGCGCCTCCAAGTCCAAAGAAGGATTCTGTCAAAACGATGCTCTTCCCGTCCGGCGACCAGCGGGGAGCGTCCAAGTTTCGTTTTGGGGACATCGCCAGCGCCTTGGGGTTCTCCTCATTCGCCTGCAGGATGCCGACTTCGGTCGCCAGCGCGTCCAGCGCGTCCCCGACTCTCGCCATACGAACAAACACGATTTGTGTGCCATCGGGGGACCAGTCCGCCCCCAGCACGTCGCTCAGTAGCTTGCGGGGCTCGCCTCCCACGGTGGCCACGCGATAGAGGTCTCCGCCTTGCTCAAAGCTCCGCATCACCGACGCCTGCCGCCCGCTTCGGCGGATGAACAGGATCGCCGCTCCGTCCGGCGAGAAGCGTGGACGAGAGTCCAGGCCCGAGGTCAGGGGCACTTCGCCTCCGCCTTCCAACTGCTTCAGCCAGATGCGCTGCTGGCCGTCACGCGAGGAAGTGAACGCCACGGTGCGCCCGTCGGGCGACACGGTGGGCTCAGCGTCGCTGCCCGCGAAAGTCAGCGCTCGCATGGAGAGCGGCCCGGGCACCTGCGGGCGCCCCAGACGATAACCGGCAACCCCGGCCGCAATCACCGCCGCCGTCAGCAGGGCCATTAAGACGAGATGGCGTGGCCGTAAGTGTGATGGTCTGGTGCCGGCTACCACCTCCGGCATCGAGCTTTCCGAAAGATGGTCCCGCACGTTGGCCAAATCTCGCGCCAAATCGCGCGTCGAGGCGTACCGCTCCTCTGCATCCTTGGCCAGGCAGCGTTCCACGATCCAGCGCAGCGGCGGCGGGGCTTTGGCATTCGCCTCAGTCATGGGCCGCGGCTCGTCTTCGATGATGGCAGTAAGGGTCTGGGCCGCGCTCTCGCGCCGGAAGGCCCGCTCGCCGGTGATCATTTCATAGAGCACAGAACCGAAGCTGAACTGGTCGGAGCGGAAGTCCACCGCTGCACCCCGCGCCTGCTCCGGCGACATGTAGCCCACCGTCCCCACCACCATCCCGGCGATGGTCGAAGAGGCCGGCAGCGTCGGCGAGTCGGCGGTGCTCGGCGTTTCCGCCGCCGTCGCCTTGGCCAGGCCGAAGTCCAGTATCTTCGCGAAGCCGTCGCGCGTAACCATGAGGTTTTCCGGCTTCAGGTCGCGGTGTACGATCCCGGCGGCGTGCGCTTTCGCCAGGCCGTCGGCGATCTGGGCGGCGATCTGCAGGGCTTTCTTCACGGGCAACAGTCCCGAACTCAACAAGTCGCGGAGCGTGCGGCCGTCCACCAGTTCCATGGCGATGTAGGAGATGGAGTCGGACTGCCCGACGTCACAGATGGCAACGATGTGAGGATGATTGAGCGCCGAGGCGGAACGGGCCTCGCGCTCGAAGCGCCGCAGGCGCTCCGGACTGCTGGCAAACTCGGGAGGTAGCACCTTGAGCGCCACGTCGCGTTCCAGCTTCAGGTCGCGGGCACGGAACACCTCGCCCATGCCTCCAGCACCCAGCGGCGACCGCACTTCATAGCTGCCTAGTTTCGTCCCCGGCGCAATGGCCATCGGCCCGCATGATACAGCAATAAAAGAATCGCTTCTTCAGATGACCAGATGACCCGATGGCCACATGACCAGATTCCTCCGCATCTCCGCGTCTCTGCATTAAGGACTCACAGCCTTCCCCACAGCAGAATCCGCCGGTACTCGTAGACGTAGGGCCGCATGTCGCCGAGTTGGGGAAACAGCTTCTCGCGGTAGCGCGCCAGGAAGCGGTGGTACATCTCCGGCTGGAGGCGCTCCTGATAGGGCACCAGGAGCGTCCCCTTTACCCACTCGACGACGTCTTCCCGCGAGGGCAATTCGTGCCGGTAGATCTTCAGGAGAGCGTGTCGCCGGGAGTAGCCCAGGCGCTCGAGCAACGGGTCGTAGGCGCCGGCGGCCAGCACATGTTCCCGGTGCACGTATCCGGCAAGCGCCTGAGCAAATTCCGGCTCGGCGGCCACCTCTGCCGCCACCCGGTGAGACGGGTGATGGTACATGGCGGGCATTTGCACCGCGAGCTGTCCACCGGGTGCGAGAGCCGCCGTCAACCGGGTGAAAAGTGCAGGATGGTCGGGCAGCCAGTGCAGCGCCGAGTTGGAAAACACCAGGTCGTAGGAGCGGTCGGCGGAGAAGCCGCCAATGTCGCCGATCTCAAAGCGCAGACCGCCGGCGGCGTAGTTGGCGCTTTCCGCCAGCATGGCGAGCGAGATGTCGAGTCCGAGAATTTCCCGAGGCTTCAGGTGCTGCTGGAGCTGGCGCGTAAGCCGGCCGGTGCCGCAGCCCAGGTCTACCACCCGCATCTCCGGCCGCGGCTCCACCAGCGCCATCAGGTCGAGGAAGGGCTGGCCGCGTTCCTGAAGGAAGCGCTCGTACTGCCGTGGATCCCAGCGGTCGGGCATGAAGCTAACAGCTTACGCCAAGCTTCGCGCGCCTTGGGCAGGGCCCCACGCGCCTTCCCGAACCTGAATGCAACTGCAAAACCGCGCGGCATCATCTAATCTATTTACACATGAGAATCCGCTCCTTCACCCGCACCCTGGCAGCCGCAGTTGCACTGGCATCCGTCCTGCCGCTGGCCGGCCAGTCCCCTGCCCCGGCGGAGTCCGCCCAGGCCGTGGCGGCGGCCGCCGTGGCCAACATCTTGGCGGACAACGAGCACCGGATTCCCTACCTTTACCGGCTCGACCGCAAGCTGCCCGACCGCAGCGAAGGGCGGGTGATCGTTTCCACCCGCGACGGCATGGTAGCCCGCGCGGTGTCGGTAGACGGGAAGCCGCTCACCCCAGAGCAGAGGGCGCTCGACGACCAGCGTCTGGCCAAGCTGCTGGCCGATCCCAAGGAGCAGCAGAAACGCCGCGCGCAGCAGGAAAAGGAGGCACAGCGGGTGCGCGGCATGATCCGCGCCCTCCCTGACGCCTTTCTCTACGAGCACGACGGAACCGAGCCCAGCCCCAACGGCGCCTTGCTGCGCTTGAAGTTCCGCCCCAATCCGGACTTCGACCCGCCCTCGCGCGAGACCCTGGTGTTCAAGGGCATGGAGGGGCGTATCTGGATTCACGCCGAGGACCGACGCATGGTGCGGCTGGAAGCCACTCTGGTGGAAGACGTAAAGCTGGGGTTCGGGCTGGTGGCCACGCTACACAAGGGCGGGCACTTCCGGCTCGAGCAAAGCAAGCTGGAGAGTGGCCGCTGGGAGACCTCTCACTTGACGCTGGACTTCACCGGCCGGGCGTTCCTGTTCAAGTCCATCAAGATCAAGCAGGAACAAAGCATCTCGAATGTGCGCCGCGTGCCTGACAATCTCTCTCTGGCCGATGGCATTGAGCTGCTGCGCAAGCAGGACACGGAGATTGCGGAGAAGAAGTAGCTACGTCTCCATCGGAGACGTTGCGAGCAACGTCTCTACCTGCGGATGGTTTCTTTCCTCACCGTCACCTTCTCCACTAAGTCTTCCCTTACGCGGTAGCCGCGCCCCGGCTGGTCGCTGACGGCGATCGTCCCTTGCGTTGACACCGTGACTTCCGGCTCGATGATGTCTTCCTTCCAGTAGCGCCTCGACGCGGACACATCTCCGGGCAGCGTAAAGCCCGGCAGGGTGGAGAGCGCGACGTTGTGCGCGCGGCCGATTCCCGATTCCAGCATGCCTCCGCACCATACCGGAACGCCGCGGGCCCGGGCCACGTCGTGCACGGCGATGGCCTCGGAGAAACCGCCCACGCGCCCCACCTTGATATTGATGATGCCGCAGGAGCCCAGCTCCAGCGCGGCTTCGGCGTCGCGCGCGTTGCGGATACCTTCGTCCAGGCAGATGGGGGTTGCCAGTCGCTTCTGCAGGCGGGCGTGGAAGTAAAAGTCGTCCGCCCACAGCGGCTGCTCGATCATCAGCATGCGGAACTGGTCGAAACGCTTCAGATGCTCGGCGTCGGCCAGGGTGTAGCAGGAGTTGGCGTCGCAGCTCAGCAGGATGTCCGGCCAGCGCTCCCGCACGCGGGCGAAGACCTCGACGTCCCATCCCGGCTTGCACTTCAGCTTGATGCGCCGGTAGCCCGCCGCCAGTTCCTCCGCCACCTTCTCCAGGAGCTGCTCGATGGTGTCCTGGATGCCGAGCGAGACGCCGCACGGGATTTCGCGCTGCGCGCCACCCAGCAGCTTCCACAGCGACACGCCCTTCTGCTGCGCCTCCGCGTCCCAGAGCGCATTCTCCACCGCGCCCTTGGCCATGCGATGCCCGCGCACCGCCACCATAAGCCGACCCGCCTCCCGGCCCGCCGCAACTTCCCTTCCCACCACCGCCGGCGCCAAGTACTGGGTAATAACGTGCCACGCCGTTTCCACAGTCTCGTCGAGGTAAAACGGGCCTTCCCCGGCCACGCACTCTCCCCAGCCGGCCACACCGTCGCACTGCGCGGTGACCAGCAGGATGTGGCGCTCGGTGGTCCGCCCGAAGCTGGTCTCAAAGAAGTCCAGCAGCGGCATGCGGATTTCGCGGAGTGTGAGCGATTCAACTTTCATGATTGTCAGTACCCAGTACCCAGTTTCTAGCTTCCGGCTTGAGAAGAAGGGCGGCGCGTTCGTTGCATCTCCTTGCGACCGGGTGCTACATACTGGGTACTAGGAACTACGAACTAGCATACGACCATTTCTCCTCCCACCTTCCCAGCAGAAACTTGCCGTTGCCCTGGGCGTCGCGGTCGTAGCCCAGCACGCTCAGACCGTCGCCAAACGCGGCGAGAAACTCCTCGCGATTCCGCGACTGCACCTCCCGGGCTTTGCTGCGGTCGGGCTCGGAAGCCTTCCAGTCATAGATTTCCGCCGGCACTTCGATACTCTTCTCCGACCTGAATTCCGGCCTGCGGCCGGTAGCTACCAGAGTTTGGACGCGCTTCGATTTCAGCCACCACTCGGCGATCAAGCGGTCGGTGGGCAGACCTCCCTGCAAAGGGGATGACGACATGCCGTACTGGTTGAGGTTGTAGCGGCGCGCGATGGCGCCCAGCCGCTCCAGGTTGAGGTGCGCGTTTTTGATCTCCAGCGGATCGAAGGTCCACTCGATGAGCGCGAAGCCGCCCTCCAGCGCATCATCCCGCTGCGCCAGCTTGAGCTTTCGGCCCAGGCCGAGGTTGCGGCTGCTTTCGCGCACCGCCAGCATGTGGGAATGCAGATACGCATGCCCGGCGCGCGTGGCCGGCAGCGACAGGCAAAATCCCACCAGTTCGCTCCCCTGAAAGGCCCCGATGATCTGCCCTCCAATCTTTTCCGCCACCACAAACAATCGCAGCGGGATCAAGTCGAGGTCGGAGAAGTGCCACACTTCCTGCTGCATGTCCACGCAGGCGCGGAGCTCCTCAATGCTCGAACAGCGACGGATGACGATGTCGTCGGCGCTCATGGTTTGGATTTCGACGCCGGGCGCGTTTCCTGCTGCTTCGACTCCTGCCACAAGGCCTCCAGCTCTTCCAGTGAAGCGTCCTGTGGACGGCGTCCCAGGCGGCTGAGTTCGCCCTCCAGCCACTGGAAGCGGCGCTTGAATTTGCGGTTGGTCTTCTTGAGCGCGGACTCGGGATCGAGCGCGAGGTAACGCGCAATGTTCACCAGCACGAACAGCAGGTCGCCCACTTCGTCTTCCAGGCGCGCGCGCAGGTCTTCACTGACGGCGACGCCGCGCGCTCCCGCCACTCCCCTTCCCTGCGGCCGCGGGCCGGGCGAGGGCCATTCCTCCAAGTTGTTGCGCAACTCCGTGACTTCTTCGCTGAGCTTTTCAAAGAGCTCTTCGATCTCCGGCCAGTCGAAGCCCACGTGGGCAGCGCGCGAACTGAGTTTGGTGGCCTCGAGCAATGCGGGCACGGCGGAAGAGACCCCGGCCAGCACCGACTCATTCGCGCTGCCCGGCGTCGGGGCTTCGCCCGGCGCCGGCTCATGGCCGCTGCGCGCAGCCCGGCGTTGCTTTTTTTCTTCTGCCTTGAGCGCCTCCCAGTTGCGCAGGACGTCGGCCGAGGTGTCGGCCTTTACGTCGCCAAAGACGTGCGGATGCCGGCCCACCAGCTTCTCCGAGAGCCGGTCGAGTACGTCGTCAATCGAGAAGTGGCCCTCCTCCTGCGCCATTTGCGCATAGAACAGGACTTGCAACAGCAGGTCGCCGAGCTCGCCGCTCAGTTCCTTCCAGTCGCGGTTGTCAATGGCCTCGAGGACTTCATAGGTTTCTTCCAGGGTGTAAGGCTTGATGGAATCGAAGCTCTGCTCGCGGTCCCACGGACACCCGCCGGGCGCGCGCAGCCGCGCCATGATGGAAACGGCGCGCTCGAAGCGTTCTCCGGAGCCGGGCATGGAGAGCTAATCTAAATGACGGCGCGGGCGTTGCCAAATCAGGCGCCCAGCGTCCGGCTGAGCCGCTGGGTGTCGTCGGAGATGATTCCGTCCACGCCTGCCTTCGCCAGCCGCAACATCTCGCGCTTCGGGTTCACCGTCCATACCAGGATCTTCTTTCCCGCGGCGTGCACCTCCTCGACCAGCTTGTAGGTGAGCAGTTTGCGATGCGGGATGAGGTACTCGATGGGAAGCCGCGGCCAGCGAACCAGTTCCCTGCGGGTGTCGCAAATCAGGCCCAGGGGGATACGCGAGTCGCGGGCGCGCAGGGCCTTCAGTACCTCCGCCAGGAATGACGACACTACGAAGCCGCGACGAGGCGGGCATCCCCGCAACGCATCCAGCGCCTGCTCTTCGAGGCCCGGAACCTTGAGCTCGATGTCCAGGAAAGCAGATGCCGCGTAGCGCTCCAGCACGTCCTCGAGGAGCGGTGCTTGCTCGCGAGTCAATCGTCCGCGTTGCCGGATTTCCGCGTAGCTGGCGCGAGCCACTTCCACGCCGGCTACCGCAGGGTCGTGGCCGATCAGCGCCTTGCCGTCGGCGGTGCGCCGAACGTCGAACTCGAACCCATCGCAACCCTGCTCCAGGGCGAGATCGAAAGCCGCCAGCGTGTTTTCCGGAGCATAGTTGCGGGCGCCACGATGTCCGAGCAGGAGCGGGCGCGCCTGGGGAGCGGCAGCGGATTCCCTCGAGGGGCGGGGCACGCGCTAGTCCAGATCAATGTCGCGCAGCCGGCGAACGTCGGGAGCGTCCTTGGCGCGCTTGACGGCTTCCTGGAACTTCTTTTCCAGCAGCTCCGACTGGTGTTTCTGCGCCTCCACCGACTGGCGAAAGATGGACTCGCGGCGGCTGTCCTGGTCCTTGAGGGCACGGGCCGCTTCTTCCAGGTCGCCAAACATCTTGGGGACCACGGGTGGGGTGTGCGCGATTACTGCCTTGATCGCGACGTCCACCTTAAGGGCCGCGCCGCAATGCGGACAACCAACTTCGAACTGCGGACTGGCCTTGGGCATGCGGAAATCATACTCCAAGTGTGCCGCCGCACCGATGCCACTCAGGCCGCCGATGCTTCCGCCAGCTCCGCCGCCGCCCGCAGGTACGCCTGGATCAGCGGGTGCGGCCGGCCGGTGGCGTGGGAGGCAAGCTGCGGCTGAAACAGCGACGCCACATAGAAAGGATGAGAGGTCAGTTCCACGGCGCGGATCTCGTGCTCCGGCCCGACGGCCGACACCTTGAGCCCTGCCGCTTCAAAGCGGGGGCGGAAGGCCTCGTTCACGGCGTAGTTGCAGAAGAAGCCCTCCTCGTGGTCGCCGGCACCCATGATCCCTGCCAGGCGCGTACCGGGAAGCACGTGGACCCGGTTTTCTCCCACCAGCTTCGGGTCCCCCGGATTGCTCTGTGGCAGCGAGCAGGAGATGGCGGTGACCACATAGGTAGCGTTGGGGTCGCCGTGTTCGGCGGAATCCGCGTTGTGGATGCCGAGCACGTTGCGCGCATGCTCTACCAGAGCATGTTGGAAGCCGCCTCAAGTCCCCACGAAGGGCTTGCCGCGTTCGCGGGCGAAGCGGATGGCGCGCAGCGCGCCCTCAAAGCTGCGGTAGGGGCTGCCCGAGGACGCCCACTGCGCGTCGTAATGCGTCAATTGCTCTTCCTCCACCTCGGGTGTCGCGATCCAATCTACCGCAACCGACAGACCCAGCGACTCCGCCGCAAGATGCAGCGCGTTGGTGGTAGCGGGATGAGACGCGAACTCCGGGTTGTAATCACCCACCACTGCGATGCGCAAGCGCTTTGCCATGTTCCACCCACCTCAGAGGGCAATGATCTGGTGGCCGGGGCAGGCCAGAGTCGCCGCATCGTACAGGCGCAAGAGCAGCCCGGAGCCGTAGCGTGCAATGAAGGAAATTCCGCCGATGGTTCGTTCCTGCAAATCCTTGTAGGGATAGAGCGACGCCGCGATCTCGTCCGCGTGACGCGCCAGTTGCTCGCTGCGACTAAGCTGGGCGCGCGCGGCCCGGGTGCGCAGCCGTTCGAGCTGATAGCTCATCTTCGACCGCGCCCTGCCCGCCGCCTGAGCCAGCGTGGGATCGAACTCCGCCAGCGCTGTGGTCACCGACTCCATCGATTCCGCCAGCGAAGCGGCCGCGGAGTCGAAGCGCGAGTCCAGGCCCGGCGGCAGGCTGTGCCGCGCCAGCGCCTCCCGTAGTTGGCCGGCGCCGTGGAAAGTGTCGGGCAGCGTGAGGCGGTAGCGGTCGAGCAGGCGCTTCACCCGCGGCTCGAGCAGGGTCGCGCTCAAACGCGGGACCACCGGGGTAACGCGTCCCAGCAGCTCTTCGTACACCACCGATGCCTGGGCGAAGTAGGCCACCTCCGCCGGTCCGCCCACGTAGGCCAGCGTGGGCAGCAGGTAGTCCTGCACCACCGGGCGCAGCAGCACGTTGGCGCTGAACTGCTCCGGCTGCGACGTGATGCGTGCCGCCAGGGTCTCCGCGGCCAGCTTCTCCTTCCCCACCTGAAACGCGCCCTGGACGCGATGGACGGGTACGCGCGCTCCGTCCTGCATCTGGAACAGGAGCGTGGACGACGGCGTTACCTTGACCTGCGCGTGGTAGCCGGCGGCTTCCAGAGCCTTGCTGCGGCGTAGCAGGTCACTGTTGAGATCGCCGGCCGCCAGGGCGGCGCCGCGGTACACGGGCTCGGCGATGCGATGCAGCTCCGGGTCTGAGGCGTCCAGCAACACGATGCCGGAGTCGCGGAACAACAGCGAGAACAACCGCGCGAAAGCGCTGCCCAGGGTTTCTCCCGGGCGATAACTCTGGCGCAGAAACTGCGCCGCCTCCGACCCGCCGAGGATTTGGGCGGCCGCGTCCACCACGCTCTCGATTTCTGCGCCCAGACGCACCGTGCCCACGGGAGCGTCCTCGACGGCATGCGAGGAAACGGCCAAGTCGTGGAGGCGGCCTTCGCCGTCGAGCAGGGTCACGTGATTCACTTCTGCCAAGTCATGGTCTTCGGTCGCCAGCCAGAACACGGGAACACAATCGGCGCCGGACTTGGAGGCCTCGGCGGCGAGCTTGATCGCAGTCAGCGCCTTGAACACGGAAAACAGCGGGCCGCCAAACAGCGCTACCTGCTGACCGGTAACCATCACCGAGGCCCCCGCGCGCAGACGCGCGATGCTTTCCAGAGTGGCGGGGGAAGCGTTCCACTCCCGGTTCTGGCGTTCGAGAGTGTCGGCTACGCGACGGCGGCGTTCAGCGTCGTAAGGCAGGAGGCGCGCGCTTGCGGCCCAGTCGGTTACGGGTGGAAGTGTGGGATAGAAATCGCGCAGGGTGCCGGCGGGGGCGCTATACTCGGCGAACAGACGGGTGGTGCGGGGGATGGCGGTGTAGGGCAGACACTCCAACGACGCCAACGCAGTCACCTCAGGCTCGATTCTACAGACGGGCATGGAGGTTGGATATACGCCGGCTGGGAAGGATGCAGAAAAACCGGGAGATCCTCCAGCGTCGTAACGGGGAGGTGGATCTTCGAGGTCATCCTGGACGACGGCGCGGGTTGACTTCCGCCGGCCGCCTTCATAGAGTGGTGATAGTCGCGGTTTTTCGTGGGGGCGTCACGGCTTCGACGGAGATGCTTGCGGCGAAGAGGCATACCGGGGTGCACACACCCGTAATCGAGTGCAAAACAACAATTGCCAATTCAAACCTGGCATACGCTGCTTAATTAGTTAAGTAGCCGTCCTCCGCGGCTTCGCCCGTGGGCTGCGGAAGGGCGTCGCACAGCGGGCTGGCTTCCGGAGCTACGTCTGGGTTCCGGCGGCGAGATCCCCAGGCTAGCGGCCCGCGTTTCTTGTCCGTTCTGAGCGCGGGCGGCGAAAGTTTCCGGCGAAGGCCGGAAGCGGGAACTGGACTAAGTATGTAGGCTCTTCGCCAGTAACATTTTCGGACGCGGGTTCAACTCCCGCCGCCTCCACCAAGCTTCCTACCGACTAGAGTTCCCTCGCTGCGCTCGGGATTTCGCCAGCGGGCTCCCGTCCGCCAGGGCGGACTCACGCCCGCTAAACGGCTCAATTTCGGACGCGGGTTCAACTCCCGCCGCCTCCACCAACTCCCCCTCCAGGCATCAACATGAGCAATCGGGTCCGGGCTGCCAGCTCGCGGCCCTCCCGTATACTTTCGCTATGTCCTGCCCCGAACTCGACGGCCTGCGCAGCGCCGTGAGCGCCATGAGGATCAAACTCAGAGGGGAAATCCTGGCCCGGGAAAAGGCCCAGGAGATGACCGGCAAGCTGGAGCACGGCGATTTCGAGGAGTACCTGAAGCGCAAGATTGCCCGCGCGGCGGAGGACATTGAGAGCCACCTCCGCCAGCACGAGTGTCAGGAAGGTTGAAGCAAATTCCGGCCTGGTTGCCGTTCCACCTTGGTTCCGCCAGGAAGACTGGGGAAATCCGGCGAGGCGGCTTCCGCCAGAATCTCTTTCTTGCTGGTCAATCTAGTGGCAACGACATTAGGCGGCTTTGAAGGACTGCACCGCGGCGTCCACGCTCTCGAAGGTCTCGAACACCGTTACCAGCTTGGTGATCTGCAACTGGTCGCGCACCCGCTGCGTCAGGTTGGCCAGGCGAATATCGCCCTGCTGGCCGCGCGCCGAGGTGTACAGGCCCACCAGCGTCCCCAGCCCGCCGCTGTCGATGTAGCTCACGCCACCCAGATTGAGCACCACCTGCTTGTTGGTTGCCAGGAGGGTCTTCACCTGCTCCCGCAGATCCGCCGCCTCATCGCCGAACACGATCCGACCGTTGCAGTACACCACCGCTACTCCCTGCTCCTCTTTCACGGTGAGCTTCAGCGACATGGGACCTCCGGGGGACTTGCGAGATGCCAAAGCCTAACCCCGCTAGCGCCATATTGCAAGTTGCCGGTCTGGAGTTCTTGCGCGCCGCCCGCGTCGCTTCCTGCTCCCCGGCGTGAGCCACTTGGGCGGGCGTATATAATCGCCTTCGGCATGAGCTATCAGGTGCTGGCGCGCAAGTACCGTCCGCAGACGTTCTCTGAGGTCATCGGACAGGAGCACGTCACGCGCACCCTGCGCAACGCTCTCGATCAACAGCGCATCGCGCAGGGCTACATCTTCAGCGGACACCGGGGCATCGGCAAGACCACGGTGGCGCGCATCCTGGCCATGGCCTTGAACTGCCGCCGGGCGGAGAAGCCCACCCCTGAACCCTGCGGCGAGTGCGAATCCTGCACCGAGATCCGCGCCGGTTCTGGGGTGGACGTGGTGGAGATTGACGCCGCCACCAACCGCGGCATCGACGAGATCCGAGAACTGCGCGACGCCGTCCGCTACCGCCCGGCGCGCGACCGCTTCCGCGTCTACATCCTCGACGAAGCCCATCAGATCACCGACGCCGCTTTCAACGCGCTCCTCAAGACGCTCGAAGAGCCTCCCGGGCACGTCGTCTTCATGCTGGCCACCACCCAGCCCGAAGACATCCCGCACACCATCCGCTCCCGCTGCCAGCACTTCAGCTTTCACGCCGTGCGTTTCGACGACATCGTGGGCCAACTGCGCACCATCGCCCAGAAAGAAGGCATCGCCGCCGAGGAAGACGCGCTCGCCCTGCTGGCCGAAGCCGGCGATGGCTCCATGCGCGACGCGCTCTCCATCCTCGACCAGGCGGCGGCCTCCGCCACCGGGCGCTTGACCGCAGACGTGGTGCGCGGGCTGGTGGGTGCAGTGTCCTCGGAAGTCCTCGAAGAACTGATGGGCGCCGTGTCCCACAATTCCAGCGAGGAAGCGTTGCGCCTGCTCGACCGCATCCTGAGCCAGGGCCAGAACCCCACGCATTTTGCGCGTCAACTGGTGCGCTTTCTGCGCAATGCCGTGGTCTCCAAGGTGACCGATGGCGATCCTGCCCTGCTGCAGATTTCCAGCGACGAGCGCCAGCGCGTCCAGCGCGTCGCGGCGCAGTTCAGCGAAGAAGAGCTGGCCCGCTTTCTGCAAATTCTGCTGCGCACCCACGGCGAACTGTTCTACAAACGCGAGCAGCGCTTTCACCTGGAGCTGGGCGTTCTGAAGATGGTCCACGCCCAGCGTTTGCTGCCGCTGGAGCAGATCCTGAGCCAGGAACCGGTACGCGCGCTCGCATCTGGCGCGGCCGCTGCTACCGGGCGCGATCGCGCTTCGGCGCCAGCCGCAACGCCAATTTCGGCGCCGCGCTCCGCGCCCGAACCGCAGGCGCCTCCGGCTCGGGCAGGGAGACCATCGCCCTTCGAGGCCGACAAGGCGCGCAAGTCGCAAGCCCCCAAGACGGAAGCAGCAGCCGCCACCACTGCGATTGCAGTGGAAAACTCGAGCCCGGATGCCGACCTGCGTGCCACCGTTCTATCGGAACTGGAAACCCAAGGACAGCGCGCCCTGGCCTGCCTGCTCGAACCCGGCGAATGGAGCCTGACCGCGAGCGAGGTCGTGGTCCGAGTGACGGGCTCCGCCAAGATGATCGAGACCGCCCTGCGCCCCGAGGTTCGCCGCATGGCCGACGCCGCCGCCAGCCGCGCTGCCGGGCGCCCGGTCAAGCTGCGGGTCGAAGTCCTGAACGGGCCGCCGACGGCGGCCCCGCCTCCACCCGCCGGCAACGGCGCCAGCCATCGGGAGCGCGCTTCCGAGGATCCCATCGTCCGGCGCATGCAAGAGAAGTTTGGCGCCGAAATCCGCAGCGTGATTGATCACCGGAAGGGCTGAGGAATTTGGTGATTTTGTACTTTGGTAATTTGGTAATTGAAAACGGTGGCCGCCCAGACCTTGAAGCTGCGGAATCTCCAAATTACCCAATTACCAAATTTCCAAATTACCCAATCCCATGCCTGACTTTGCCGGGCCCATGGCCCGCCTGATTGACGAACTGAAGAAGTTGCCGGGCATCGGCTCGAAGAGTGCCCAGCGGCTGGCTTTTCACATTCTGCGCGCCGAGTCAGAGGACGCGCATGCGCTCGCCGACGCCGTCCGCGACGTGAAGGAGAAGCTGCGCCTGTGCTCGCTGTGCAACAACATCACCGACATTGATCCCTGCGTCTACTGCTCCAGCCCCACGCGCAACCTGCGCCTGGTGTGCGTGGTGGAGGAGCCCACCAGCATCTCTGCCGTGGAAAAGACGCGGCACTTCAACGGCGTCTATCACGTGCTCCACGGCTCCATTTCGCCGCTGCACGGAATCGGCCCTGAGCAGTTACGCACCGCGAATCTTGTCCGCCGCATCGAGGCCGGCGAGGTGGACGAGGTCATCCTGGCCACCAACCCCACCGTCGAAGGCGAGGCCACGGCTACGTATCTGTCCAAGCTGCTGAAGCGCCCCGGCGTGAAGGTCACCCGCATCGCCACCGGCATCCCCGCTGGAAGTGACATCGAGTACGCCGACGAAGTCACCATGCTCAAAGCCATTGAAGGAAGGCGGGAGCTGTAAACCTAGGACTGTGGCCGGCAAATGAATCGGGGGCGCTCGCTTCCATGGGCTGTTGAATGACGCAAGCACCAAAGCCAAGTAGGCTGGTCGGTGCGCTAGCAGTTGCGCTCGCTGGGGCGCTCGCATTGGCCGGGCCGTTCTGCGAGGTAGCGCTGGGCAAGCGCAAGGCGCCACGGTTCCAAAAGATCCGCGAAGAGCGGTTTCCCGCTTTCATTCTTGCGTTTGACCTTGCCCCGAAATCGGATCTGGCGGCAGTAGCTCTAAGCGACGGGCGAGTCCACATCTGGCGAATCGAAACTGGCGAAACCGTGCGCGACCTCACCTTCCCAGCCCCTGACAGCGAGATACGGGACGACATCCGCAACGTTGAACCAATCCGCGCGCGCTTTTCTCCTGATGGGAAGACGCTGGGCGTGAGCCATCTGAGCCGCATTTACCTCTATGACGCGGCGGACTGGCGACAAGTGGCTAGCCTTGGCGTCGAGGGCGAAGACGCCGTGCGGCCTCGCCTACTTCCAACACTCAAACCCCGCCCGCTCCACGCCGAGGAGCGCAAGACCAAAACTTATGACGAAATGGCGCGAGATTACCTTAAGAGAATGGCGAGCGGAGACGGCGGGACGCGAATCACGGACTTTGCCTTCGCGCCAGATGGATCAGCCATCCTTGCCGCCTATTGTCGTGGGGCCTGCTTTGACCGTCCTGGCTGGTACAACATCTACCATGACAGTGGCAACGATCCTGTTCGTTTTTGGGAGCTTCCCACCGGCCGCCTGGTTTGGGAGCGTGTTTACGGCTCCGACGTTGTTGTGGGGAGAGTGGTTCCTTCGCCTGACGGCAAGCTTTTCGCTGCAGCCAACAAGCAACCAGGGTGGTCCACGGTTCAGATTCACGACTTGAAGACGGGAAAACGGCTGTATTCATTGCCAGGTGTGCAGTACTTCCCTGACCCAGCGCCCAGTATTCGCTTTACTCCTGACAGCCGGTACGTCATCACATACCGGGTAGGCCCAACCACCAAGAAGTCTCGACCCTGGGAGCACCTGGCCATGTATGACGTGCGTGATGGCAATAAGGTGGCTGAGATCCCCGATCGAATCGGAGCATATGATTCGGACATCTCTCCTGATGGTCAGTGGTTGGCAACCCCGACCTTACACGGGTGGACTTTTCAAGTCTATGACGTGAAGACGCGTCGGCGCGTGGCGCTAGTAAAGCAGTTCCCATGGGGGTGGACAGGCCCCCCTCTGGACAGGGTTCGCTTCGACCCGGACGGACAATACCTTGTGGTGGCGAATAGGGAACTCGGCAGATTGGCCGTCTATCGGATAGGGCCTGATTAGACTTAGCGCACCGACTTCGCCTCCGCTGGCCGTGCGATGGGAACCACTTCAACGACCGCGTTGTAATCCGGTTCATTCGACACCGGGTCATACCTGCGCTCGATAAGCACGTTGCACTCTGGCCAATGGGCCTGCAGGTTTCCTTCCCGGATGTCGGCCGAGCGAACGCGTCCGCGGAACTCGCCCACCGGCGAGCGCAGCAGGATGGGGTCGCCCGTGCTTAAGCCCAGGCGTTCGGCGTCGCGCGGATTCATAAACACATCGTCGCGCCGGCTTCCGGTCAGCGGGTCCTCCGAGCCGAAGGTCATGGAGTTGAACTGCTTGCCACGCCGGGTGGTGACGTAGAACTTCCCCGGAGGAATGTCCATCTGCGGAATGGGCACGGCGACGAAGCGGGCGCGGCCCCCAGGCATTTTGGCGAAGCCGTCGCGGAACAGCGTCGGCCCGCCCCACTGGATCCAGTCGCCTTCCTTCGACATCTTTTCAATTCCCGCGTACAGCGGCATGGCAACTGCGATTTCCCGGCGGACATCGGCGTCGCTCTGGTAGGCGAACTGCGCCGCGTGCTGGGGAATCAGGCGCTGCGCAATCAGGCACGGGATCTGCCACTCCGCGCGCGCCTCGCCGATCCTGTGGCCAGGGATGGGCGGCGAGTAGCGGATGCGGCGCTCGGTGCTGGTGGAGGTCCCGCCGGACTCGTAGCGCGTCTGCGCCGGCAGTAGTACCAGCAGTTCGCCGGCGTCGAGGGTCGAATAGGTGTTGAGGACGATGTCTTGATGCACCCGCACTCGGATCTTGCGTAACGCTTCCATCACGAACTTGCGGTCCTGCATGGTCTCCAGCAGATTCCCGCCGATGGTGTACAGCGCCTCCAGCTTTCCCGCATGTGCGGCTTCGACCATCTGCCCGGTCTTCAATCCCGCCGCGCTCGGAACCTCGGCCGACCACAGCTCGGAAAAACGGCGCGCGTTCTCGGCATTGACTTCCAGACCTCCGGGAAACTTGTCGGGGTCCACGCCGCACTCGCCGCCGCCCTGCACGCCGCTATGCCCGCGGATGGGCATGATGCCGCACTTCTCCCGCCCCAGGTTGCCGCGGACGAGCGCCAGGTCGGCGATGGCTTTCACGTTCTCCACCCCGAAGCGGTGCTGGGTGAGGCCCATGGAGTAGCAGATCACCGCCGACTTCGCTCCGCCGTACAAGCGCGCAAAGCGTTCGATGTCGCCGCGCGCCACGCCGCTCCCCGATTCAATCTCCGTCCAGGAAAGCGTCTTCACAAATGCGGCCATGTCCGCGAAGCCGCTGGTGCGCTGCTCGATGAAGGCGCGGTCGGCCAGGCCCTCCTCCAAAATGACTTTCAGTGCGCCGTTGATGAAGGCGATGTCGCCGCCCACGCGCACCTGGAAGAAGTCGTCCATCAGCGCAGTCCCGAACAGCGCGCTCGAGGCCACCGACGGCACCCAGTAGCGCTCCAGGCCGGGCTCGCGAAACGGGTTCACCACCACGATCTTCGTCCCTGCCTTCTTGGCATAGTGCATGTACTTGGTGGTGACCGGCTGGTTGTTGGCCAGGTCGGTGCCGAACAGCACCAGCAATTCGGTGCCGATGAAATCAGAGAGCGAGCAGGTCGGGGCGCCCACGCCCAGCGTCTGCTTCAGCCCATAGACGCTGGCCGCGTGGCACATCCGCGCGCACAAATCCACGTTGTTGGTGCCCAGCATGCGCGCCAGCTTCTGGAAGGTGTAATAGGCCTCGTTGGTCAGGCCGCGCGAGGTGGCGAAGAACGCCATGCGCTCTGCGGGTACGCCCTTCAATTCTGTGGCGATCACCTCCAGCGCCTGCTCCCAGGTCACGCGCTGGAAGCCGCGATCGCCGCGTCGCAGCACCATGGGGTACGGGATGCGCCCCAGCCGGTGCAGCTCTTCGTTGGACATGGAACGCAGGCGGCCGATGTCGGCAAAGCGCTCGCCCGGCGCCGCAGGCATGGTATTGAACCGCAGCAGAGTCAGGCGGCTCATGCACAGGTGGACGCCTGAAATCACGTTGTCCTTCAGACCGTAGGGGCCGAGCGAGCAGCCGTCGCAGACGCCGTGGTTCAGCACGCGCCAGGCGTAGGGGAGGTTGTCGCGGTTCTCCCAGACCACGCGGGCCATGTCGCGGAAGTGATGGGGCTTTTTACGGCCCAGGCCGAAGGGAACGAGGTCTTTCAGGGACACGACCAGCAGTGTACTCGACCTGCTTCGCCGATGGCGATGGCGCGCGCGGGACGCGCCGCTGCCCTGCGGCGGCCGGGCGCTTCTGGAGCGCGGTGCGGGTCGAAGAGAGCGCGCTCCGCAAGGATTCTCGGGGCAGGCTGGTGACGAAGGGGTTGATGAGGGGGCGCAGGAGCATGGGAACGTTGCGGGTGAGCGAAAGAGCTTCGCATTGCACGTAGACGCCGCCGTCTTTCTCCTCAAAGCTCCAGTAGGAGTAGAGCCGCCACAGGAAGCCGCCGTCGTTGCCCACCGGCTTTTCCTTCTCCGTGGGCTCGCCCGGATCTTCCACTTCCGCGATCCGCGTGGTGTAGGACCGGCTGTGCTCACGGGTGGCGCTCACCGGAAAGTAGTGCACTTCGTGTTCGGTGTTCAAAACCACGGTGATGATCTTCTTCTTCCACAACCGCAGGAAAATCTTGTAATCGTTTCCCTTGTGGCTGAGCATCCTGGACTGGAGTACTTCCGGTTTGTAGATGGTGTGATGGCGATCGTAATCCTTGATCAGGATCAGGGTGTCTTTCAGCGTGGCCCCCGGAATGAACACCGCTCCCAGCCAGTGGTGCATCTTGCCGTCGGGGATGTCGATTTCCTGGCCATTCTCGCGCGTCTCCAGGCGCTCCACCACGATCTCGCCCTGGCGAAGCTGGGCGTAGAGGGCCCCGCGGCGCGGCTCTGCCATGCCATCCATCCACAGGAACTTCGGCGACCCGTTTACCTCCCCCTGGATGCGGGCTTCGGTGAGCTTTACGTAATGCTCAAAGGCAGCAACCGTCTCTTGCTTCAGCTCGACCGCTGAGAGTTGGGGCGTCAGCATCCCCGCCAGCAGCAAGCATCCGGCGCCACTCCGCGTTATTTTCAAACCCGCTTCCCTCCCGCGCCGTCCCGGCCCAGAGCACTCAGGGACCAGCAAAAGTCTACACCGATGTGGCAGAATGGCGTCCCCCGGGAGTCCCTGACGTTTTGCAAGCAATCACCTGGGAAGAAGCACGGAGAGACACTCGATGATCCCCCGCCGTCGCAGCCTGCTGTTTTCCCTTCTCGCGCTGAGCGTGCTGGCGTTTCCCTTGGCGGCGCAGAAGGCGCCACCTCCTGCCGCTCCTGACCCGCGCGAGCTGGATGCGTACGTGGCGCGAGTGATGAAGACCTTCGAGGTACCGGGCATGGCCCTGGCCATCGTGAAGGACGGGAAGCTGGTGGCGGCGAAGGGCTACGGCGTGCGCCGGCTGGGCGACTCCGCGCCCGTCAACGCCAGCACCTTGTTCGGCATCGCCTCCAATACCAAGGTCTTCACCGCCGTCGCGCTGGGGCTGCTGGTGGAGGAAGGCAAGCTGGATTGGGACGCGCCCGTTATCCGCTACCTGCCCTGGTTCCAAATGTGGGACCCGTACGTGACGCGGGAACTGACGGTGCGCGACCTGCTGGTCCATCGCAGCGGCCTGGGTTTGGGCGCCGGCGACCTGCTGTGGTGGCCGCCTTCGACCTATACCCGCGGCGAGATCGCCCGCCGCCTGCGCTTCCTCCCGCCGGCAACCAGTTTCCGCACCGCCTATGCCTACGACAACGTCCTCTACCTGGTGGCGGGTGAGGTGATTGAAACCGTCAGCGGCAGGTCCTGGGAAGACTTCATGGCCGAGCGCATCCTCCACAAGGTGGGAATGGCGGGCAGCACCGTGCGCTACTCGGCCGCTGACAACGGCGGCAATGTGGCCGCTACCCACGCCCGAATCGAAGCAACGGTGCGGCCCATCCAGCCCTTCCCCAGCGACAACACCAACCCCGCCGGCGGCATCAACTCCAGCGCCCAGGACATGGGCAAGTGGATGCTGGTGCTGCTGAACCAGGGCCAACTGGCCGACGGTTCACGCCTGTACTCGGAGCGCACAGCCCGCGAGCTGGCACAGATCGTGACTCCCATTGCCATCAGCGAGTTTCCCTCTGAACTGGCGGCGCGGCGCATGAATTTCAGCGGATACGGGCTGGGCCTCGGCGTCCACGATTATCGCGGGAACAAGGTGGTCACGCACACCGGAGGCCTCCCCGGCTACGTCTCCAAGGTGACACTGCTTCCGGAGTTGCAGCTGGGAGTTGCAGTCCTCACCAATCAGGAATCGGGCGAGGCCTTCAACGCCCTCACCTGGCGCATCGTGGATGATTACCTGGCGGCTCCCGCCACCGACTGGGTGGAAGCCTACCTTAGGGTTCGGCAGCGCACCCAGCAGACAAATGCTGAGAAGCTCAAGCAGGCCGCCGCCACGCGTGCGGTCTCGTCGCGGCCGTCGCTGCCGCTGGAGAAGTATGCCGGCGTTTACACCGACGACTGGTACGGCGACGTGGAAATTGCGCCCCAAGACGGCAGGCTGACGCTGCGGTTCACGCGCACGCCCGCGCTCGCCGGCGATCTCGAGCACTGGCAGTTTGACACCTTCATCGTGCGCTGGCGCGACCGCGAACTGCGCGCTGACGCCTACGTCACCTTCGCGCTGCATCCCGATGGGAGCATCGCCCAGGCGCGCATGCAAGCGGTGTCGCCGGAAACCGACTTCAGCTTCGACTTCCACCACCTGCTCCTCAAGCCGTCGCCCAAGCGCTGAAAACGGCCCGCAGCACTGGGCCGTCCGGGCCCGGAGCACCGGATGCCCCTGCCGCGCCTCATTATTCCCGGGGCGAACCCGCTGACCCCCTGGGCTCGCGGGTATAATCCGCGCAGCAGAGCGCTGCGCGGATGCCCGGCCACGACGACCAGAACGAAAAGCTGAAGACTCCGCCGCCCCAAGCACCGTCGCCGGGCGGTGCGTCACCCGACGAGGCCACCGTAGGGCCCACCACCATTCCTCCCAGCGTCGACCGCTACGAAATTCTGGGTGAGGTGGGACGCGGCGGCATGGGCGTGGTGTATCGCGCCCGCGATCGCGAGACCGACGAAATCGTGGCCCTCAAGGCGCTCAAGCCCGAGATCGCCGCCGACCCCCGCCTGAACGAGCGCTTCAAGAACGAGATGCGTCTGGCCCGCAAGATCACTCACCGCAACGTTTGCCGCATCTTCGACTTCCATCGCACTCCTACCGGAGCCTACATCAGCATGGAGTACATTGACGGCGAGAGCCTACGGCAATTGCTCAGGCGCTCCGGCCGTCTTCCACTGCGCACCGCCATTGAGATCCTTCGCCAGATGTGCGCCGGTTTGCGCGAGGCCCAGAACCAGGGCGTGGTGCACCGCGACCTGAAGCCGGAGAACGTGATGCTCGACCGCGCCGGCACCGCCAAGATCATGGACTTCGGCATTGCCCGCACGGTGGAGCCGGGCAGCACGGTCACCGGCGTCTTCCTCGGCACTCCCGCTTACATGTCGCCGGAGCAAGCCGAAGGCAAGCGCCCCGACCATCGGTCGGACATCTACGCGCTGGGGCTGGTGCTGTTTGAGATGTGCACGGGCAGCGCGCCTTTCCACGCCGACACGCCCCTGGCCCTGGCGCTCAAGCACGTCCGCGAAGTGCCGCCACGTCCGCGCGACTTCGAACCCATGCTGCCGGTGTCCTTGGAAAAGCTCATCCTGCGATGCATGGAGAAAAGTCCGGATGACCGCTACGCGTCGTTCGACGAGTTGGACTCGGCCCTGGAGGAGCAGCTCGCGGCGCTAGCTATCGGACCGGCGCCTTCGCCGGCGTCAACGCCGCGTTCTCCCAAGCGCCGCAAGACCGACGAGGCCGGGCTGCCCGACCTTAAGCGCGCTATTCCTCGCGGCCTGTTCACCCTGATTCAGTTGATGTACGTCGCCTTCTACGTCCTGGCGCTGGCTCGGCTGGAGTTCATCCACAGCCTGCTGGGTCGCGTGGCCGGCGCCTTCGAGTGGCCGGTGGTGATTGCCGCCCTGCTCACCGGAGTCATGGGGCTGGCGGCCCGGCTCTACATGCTCTCCGCTGTGTCCTTCGACTTCCAGGGCTTTGGCAAGCAATACCACCGCATTTTCCCGATGCTGATGATGTTGGACGTAATCTGGGCCATGACGCCCTTTCTCATCGCCGAAAAGGTGGGCATCGGCCTGGCCTTCGTCTTTATCGTGTGCCTGCTCTTCCTGCCCTTTGCTCAACGCACCCTGGTGCGCATGGCCTACGATTTGTAGCCCGGCCCCATGTGAGTCCATTTCTTGGAGTTGTCATCCCGAGCGCAGTCCGACCGCCGCTGGTCCGCCCGCGGCGGGCGAGCGCAAAGGAAGGACGAAGTCGAGGGATCTTGGTTTTGTTTTCGAAGTGCCCGGCTTAGGGCCTCACTGTACGCTGCGCTCTCGCGGCTCCGACGCCGACTTCGCCCGCCGCAGGATCTCCAGAAACTCCCGCCGGGTGAGCACATCGCGCTCGCCAAAGAAGGCCAGTACGCCTTGCAGCACGCGGCCCGCGTAGGAGGGCGTCCCATCCGCAGGCATCGAAGAAGCTGCCGGTGAGGGTGCGGGACGTGGAGTTTCGCTCGAGACCTCAGGCCCGGTCGCCAGCGACTCGACGATTTTGTGCAACTGGGCCCGGTCTTCGTCGCCGACTGCGGTGAACTGGACGCCCATGCCGCATCCCGCATGGGAAGTGCGCACTACCCCGCTGGCCCGCAGGCTCCGTTCTCCCACCCTCAGGTTGAGTTCTACTTCCGTCGCCGCCGGGAAGGGCGTCATCATTTCCAGGTAGCAGCCGCCCACCGAAATATCGCCCAGGGTGCCCCATACCCGCGCGTTCACGCCCTGCTTGCGGACTTCGGCGCCGCCGCCGCATTTGTGCCGGGGATGCAATCGCCGTTCTTCCCGCCTGCGATCACCCAGGCGCCGCTCCTCGCCCTGCCGACTCGGACCTTCTCCTTCCGGCAGCGCGCGCATGGCTGCCGTTTGCTCCAGAACCGCCTTCTCCACCTCGGGGCTCTGGTTTCCGAACAATCGTTTCTCACCCTCCAGGCACCACACCCCTGCTTGCCCTTCGCGAACGTGCCCCGCAGCCCCCACCCAGATCACCCGGAAGCTCGCCTTGTGTTCGCCATACTGCACACCCACCACGTCGCCGGGCGCCAGGGGCACCCGAACTCCATCCAGCCGCGATCCGTTCATTCTAACCACCAGCGTGGTGGCGGGTTGCGAGAATGCGTGGCCCTCGCGGTCCATCCCCCAGATGCGCACCGGCAGCATGACCGGAAAGCGAGGTTCGCTCCGGCGGCACACCTCTGGGGCTTCGTTCAGTTCGGTTGCGGAGGGCTCGGTCATTCTCTTCAAACTTGCAGGATAAGTTCCAGCCCGGCGGGGAACACACGAAAAGAAGGTGGAGAGTCAGTTTCTTTCCCGGAATGGGACGCAGGCCAGGGGCCCAAATTGAAAGCATCGATGCCTTTCCGCCCGGCATCTTTCTTGGGAGCCGGCCAGGAGAGCTGCCCATGGACGTGAAGCGCTGGGTGGATCGCAGTTTTCGTTTCGACGTCGCCGTGGATTTGTTTCCCGATGTGCTGGAGCGGGTGCGCGGTACCCCCGCGCGCATCGAGGAAAAGGTCCGCCAGGTTCCGGGGCCAGGGCTGACGCGCCGCGACGGCGATAAGTGGTCCATGCAGGAACACATCGGCCACCTGCTGGACCTGGACGCGCTGCACAGCGGCCGCCTCGACGACTACCATGCCGGGGCCCCGACCCTGCGCCCCGCCGACATCACCAACCGCGCCACTACCGAAGCCAATTACAACCAGCGCGACCTGGCCGCAGTGCTGCGCGACTTCCGCGCCGCTCGCCTGCACTTTGTGGAGCGCCTCCAGGCCTGGGACCCGGCGCGCCTCGAGCTCTCGGCAATCCACCCCCGCCTGCAACAACCCATGCGCCTGCTGGACATGGTGTACTTCGTCGCCGAACACGACGACCACCACCTGGCACGCATGACGGAGCTGGCAAGAAAGTTCGCCCCCTGACCGAACGAGTTGACGAATGGACACGTCCGCCTACCTTGCGCGGATCGGCATCGTCCCGCCAGTCCAAGCAAGCGCCGAAGGCTTGCGACAGCTTCAGATTGCTCACTTAATGGCTGTGCCCTTTGAGAACCTGGACATCGATCTTGGCCGTGCCATTGTTCTGGACGAAGCGGCCTTCTTCGACAAAGTCGTCCGTCACCGCCGCGGCGGCTTCTGCTACGAACTGAACGGCCTGTTCGCTGCCCTGCTGCGGCATCTGGGGTTCGGTGTCAGCCTGCTTTCTGCGCGAGTGGCGAGGGCAACCGGCGGCTTCGGCCCGGAGTACGACCACCTGACGCTGCGGGTGGAATTTCCCGGCGCCGAGCCCCGTCGCCTGGTGGACGTCGGCTTCGGAGATTGCTTCCGCGAGCCGCTCTTGTTCGACGACCCCGGCGAGCAAATCGCGTCCACCTGCGATAACGGCCGGGTCTACCAACTGCGCCGCTCCGGCGATGAGGTGACTCTATGGCGTCTCGAAGGCGATGGAGTTTGGAAGCCGCAGTATCTTTTCTCGCCGGTGCCCCGGCGGCTGGAGGAGTTCGCGGCCATGTGCCGCTACCAGCAAACGTCGCCTGAATCGCACTTCACCCAGAGACGCGTTTGCTCTCGCGCCACGCCCGCAGGGCGGATCACGCTTGCCGACCTGCGCCTGATTGTCACCGAGAACGGTGCGCGCAGCGAACATACCCTGAAGGAAGATCAATACCGAGCCGCTTTGCTCGAGCATTTCGGGATTGATCTCGTAGAAACGTAGCTTGCTTCGTCTCGGGCCGGCGTTCCATCTACTTCGCCGGCTTCACAGCCTCGATCTTGCTGATCACCATGGCCTTCGACCCGGTGCGCTGGTGCACGGAGCCCTCCACCTTCACGCGCTGGCCGGCGTAGGCCATCAGTTTCTGGTTCTCGCCGGTGGCGGGCATGGTGCCGGAGATGGGCAGGTACACGGTGCCGTTGTCGGTCAGGATGACCAGCGGCGAACCGCCCTCGGCGCACTTCTTGGCGCAACTCTCGCTGATGGGCTTGTCCAGGTTCTTGGTGTAGGCGCAGGAGGAATCAATCACCCAGCCCTCCACCTTGACGCTCTTCCCTTCCCCCGCCAGAGCACTCAGCGAGACCAGGCTGGCCAGCAGCACCGCAAGCACAACGCGCAAAGCTTTCATGGATGTACTCCTGTCCTCAGTTGGAATCGGCTGCGGCGAGTGTAGACGCCCAACTGATCCTCGCGCAAGCCCGGCGGGCCCAAGCCAACTCGTAATGTTACACTTGACGCTACACATATTGGTGTGTAGACTATCTTGCATGGCTACCAACCTTGCCCTCGACGACCGCCTCATCGAGGAGGCCCGCCGTACCGGCCGCCACAAGACCAAGAAAGAGGCCGTGACCGCGGCGCTCCAGGAATACGTGCGCCGTCGCCGGCAACTCCGCCTGCTCAAACTCTTTGGCACTATCGATTATGACCCCGCCTACGATTACAAGACCGCTCGACGGCGCCGGCGATCATGATGGTGCTGGTGGATACTTCCGTGTGGTCTTTGTCGCTTCGCCGCCAGGCCCGCAACCTCACGGAAGCCCCGAACCGCATTTTTGACGAGTTTGCAGAGCTGATCGGGGAAGCACGCGCGCGGCTCATCGGACCGGTGCGGCAGGAACTTCTTTCCGGAATCCGGACGGATGCTCAGTACCAGCGGCTGCGACATGTTCTGAGGGCCTTCGAGGATCCATCGCTGGCGGTCGAAGACTACGAGGAAGCTGCGCGGCTGGCCAATCTTTGCCGCGCTAGGGGCGTCGCCGGATCACCGACCGACTTCCTGATTTGCGCCGTGGCACTGCGCCGCGAGTGGTCGATCTTCACAACGGATCAGGACTTTCTGCGCTACGCCCGCCTTCTGCCGCTCCAACTCCATCAGCCCCGGCCCGGCGCCTGAGATACCCCTAGCTCACCATCAGCACCACCTTGCCCAGGTTCTTCCGCTCGTGAATGTAGCGGTGCGCGGCCGCTGCCTCGGGCAAAGGGAAGGTCTTGCCGATCACCGGCTTCACCTGTCCTGTGTGATACATGCGGAAGATTTCTTCAAGCTGTCCTTTCATGATGCCCGCCTTCTTTCCCAGCTTGCCGATGTGTACGCCGATGACCGCGATGTTGCGCTCAATCAGCTTCAGGGGATGGAAGCGCGGGGTTTGGAGCATCTCTTTCGCCCCGTGCAAATAGCTCAGTTTCCCTTTGGGCCCCACCACGGTGGAGAAGCCGTACACCACCAGCCGCCCCATCGGCCCCAGGCACTTGTAACTCTGGGCGTAGGAGCGGCCGCCCACCGCGTCCAGCGCCATCTCAATGCCCTCGGGCGCCACCCGCCGCACCACCTCCAGAAAGTTTTCGCGCGTGTAATCAATGGGATGATCAACGCCAATCTCCCGCAAGAAGTCCTGCTTCCCCGGCCCTGCGGTTCCGAAAGTAATCAGGCCGCGGGCGCGCGCCAGTTGCACCGCAGCCACGCCCACGCCGCCAGCCGCGCTGGTAATCAGGATGCGGTCGCCGGCGCGCAGATTGCCCATCTCAAACATGGACTGCCACGCCGTCACGTAGTTCACGGGAATGGCCGCGGCTTCTTCGAACGACATGGAGTCAGGAATGGGGAAGGCCTGCTCGGCGTTCACCACCACCCGCTCCGCGTACGCATGGAAGCGGGTGAGGACGACCACGCGGTCGCCCGGCTTCAGCAAAGGACCAGCAGCTCCGGGCTGGGCGGCGGGTATTACTTCCTCGACCTCACCGGCAAGTTCGAGTCCAGGAACAAACGGCGGCTTGGGAGTACCCGAATAAACGCCCAGCCGCGCCAGGATGTCGGCGAAGTTGATGCCCACGGCCTTCACGCGGATCAGCACTTGCCCCGGGCTCGGCTTCGGATCAGGCACTTCGCGCCACTCCAGCACTTCTGGCGAACCATACCGCCGCACCACCATTGCACGCATCGCGTCTCCTCGAAGTCCACGAGCTTAGCAGCCGGGATGATGAGAGCAAAGGGAGGCGTGTGGCGAGACCCAGCAAGCTGCGTCTCTACGGGTAATGGGAATCTCTTCCTACCTCTTCCTACCTCTTCCTACCTCTTCCCACCTACCTCCTGCCTCCTCCCTCCTGCTTCCAGTCATTTGCCTTTCGCGCCGTGATTGCGGAAAATGGCGCGCTGTGAGCGACTGGCTCCAAAGGCTCGACCCTAACTACCAGTATGATCGCGACGAAGATCAGGCCAAGAGCACCCAGGCCTGGGTCGGTTGCCTCTTTCTGGTGCTCGCGGGTGCGCTGGTGTTGTGGAGCCTTTATCAGGCCATGGAGATGTCGAACAGCGAGGGCTGGTCGAAGACCAGCGGACGAATAATCACCAGCGGCGCCGCTCCCGGCTCCGGTTTCTTTACCCAATACACCACCTATCCGGAAGTGGCCTACACCTACACGGTCAGGGAGCAGGAGTTCAAGTCGCACAACCTGCACTGGGCATCGAACTTCCGGCTGACCCGTGCCGGCGCTGAGGCGGAGGTAGCCCGCTATCCCGCGGGCGCTGAAGTCACGGTGTACTACGATCCCGATTTCCCCGGCACGGCCGTGCTCCAGCCCGGCTTCAACCGCCACTTTTTTTTCGACATCGTGGCAGGCCTGCTGATCATCGCGCTGGCCTTTTGGGCCATGAACGTAGCGTTCGCGCAGGCCGCCAAGGTCCTGATGCGCTACAAGCGGGACTGAGCCTCCGCAGCAAGCGCAGACGCCGTAGAAAATCGCCCTAGGCCAGCGCTTTGCTCCGCTTCAGCGACGACTCGCGCACGCGGCGCACGGCGTCCATGAACTGGCGCACCCGCTTGCCCTCCACCGGCTTTTCCGGAACGCCGTCCACCTTCAGACTGGAGCCCACGATGATGCCGTCGGCGTACTCCAGGAATGCGCCCACGTTTTCTGCGGTGCTGCCGCTGCCGATCAGGATGGGCCGGGTGGCGAATTGCCGAGCCTCGCGGACCTTGGCCAGGTCGGGCGCGGCGCCGGTCATGCGCCCGGAGACGATCAGCGCGTCGCCGCCGTAATACTCCGTCCACTCGATGTGGGTGTGCAGATCGAGGCCCGGAAAGGGGATGGAATGCTTCTTGTCCACGTCGGCGAAGATCTGGATGTGCTCGGCGTGCAGCTCCTTGCGCTTGCGCACCAGTTCGGCGGCGCAGCCGTGATCGAGCTCTCCTGTGTCCCATAGGCGTGAGCCGGTGAGGATGCACACGCGGATGAAGCGCGCCCCCGCTGCGACCGCGATCGACAGGCAGACCACGCCGCCGTTGTGGACCACGTTGATGCCCACCGGCACCGGGAAGTTCTTCACCACCTCGGCCGCGGCGACGGCTTGCGCGGTCATGGCTTCCGGCTTCACGTCGTGGCCGACGAAATACGGCAGGTCCCACATGTTCTCCACCATCAGTCCATCGACGCCGCCCTCGACCAGCGCCTCGGCGTCGCGCAGCGCGTGCTCGATCACGGTGCGCATTCCGTATCCCGAGTAGCCGGGCGCGCCCGGCAGCGGCCACAAGTGCACCATGCCGATCACCGGCTTCTCCACCGCGAACAGGTCGGGCAGCGACTTCATTCGCGGGCGGTCCATCTCCTGCTTCCATTCCGGCATCGGTTCCATGGTTAAGCTCCCTGTGTTCTCGGTGTGGCGTTGGCTTCGTGTTCGAGACGATCCAGCACCCGCCGCCGGACCGCGTCCCACGGGCCGGGCAACGGCGTCTGGGATATTATCGCTCGCAAGCGGCCGGTGGAGGGCATTCCATCCGCAGCGCCGACCACTTCCGCCGACGCCGCGCCGGCAGCGTTGGCCAGGAGCGCGGCCTCGGAGTCCGGCCAGCCGTCCAGGCGTGCCTTGAGGAAGGCGGCGGTGAAGGAATCGCCCGCGCCCGTGGTATCCACCGCACGAACCGGCAGCGGCGGCACTTCCACCAGCGTCGAACCTTGGCGCAGCAGGCATCCTGCTTCACCCAGCTTCAAGACCACTTGCCGGATTCCGGCCTTCTCCAGAGCCTCGAGCGCCGCGCGCGGATCGTGCTTGTGCGTGAGGGCCGCGGCTTCCTCTGCATTGGCGAAGAACAGGTCCGCCTTTGCGCCCAGGCTTAGGACTTTCCCCGGAAACTGGTGACTGGGAGCGGCCCCGGCGTCTACAGAGACGGGCAGTCCGCGTTCGCGGGCGCCTCGAAGCAAGATGGTGGCGGCTTCCTCGAGCGCAGGAACCATCTGGCTGTAGCCCATCAGGTGAAGAGCACGAGCGCCGTCGAGTGCGCGCTGCATCTCTTGCCCGGGCTCTTGCCCGGACTCTGGCCCGGGCCGCAGCAGCAGGTTGGCGCTGCGGCTCCCCAGGATGGTGCGCTGTCCGTCGGGCGCGATGGCGATGAACATCATCCCGGTCATCGCAGCGTCGGTCCGCTGAACGAAGGAGAGGTCCACTCCCTCTTGCGCCAGGCGCGCGAGCGCGAACTCGGCGAACCCGTCGCGTCCGGCGCAGGCCACCAGTCGCACCGGCTCGCCCAAGCGCGCCAGGGCAACCGCCGTGTTCGCGCCAACGCCGCCCAGGTGAACGCCCAGCTCGGGCGCAAGGCAGTCCGATCCCAGCCGCGGCGGTAGCTCCAGCCGCGCGGAGATGTCTACGTTGATGTCGCCGAGCACGACAATCATGAGGAAATTTGGTAATCGGGTAATTTGGTAATTGTAAAGCGTTGGACATGCGGAAACTGGCGGCGAGCGGCAGCTCTCAGTCGGGCAGTTCCGCGAGCATCTGGTCGGCGTAACACCACACCCAGCTCTCGCCGGGCTCAATGGAGCGCGCGAGCGGATGGCCGGACTCTCGGAAGTGCCGGGTGGCGTGCTTGTTCTTGGAGGATTCGCAGCATCCCACGCGTCCGCAGATCAGGCACAATCGGAGCTGCACCCAGGTATCGCCCGTCTGGGCGCAAGCCTGACAGGCGCGATTTTCCGTGCTGGTGAACTTGACTTGCTCGAGGTGGGTGCATTGCTTCGCCATTGCGGCTTCTCCAGCGTGAGAGAAACTATGGCGGGGACGACGGGACTCGAACCCGCGACCTCTGCCGTGACAGGGCAGCGTTCTAACCAACTGAACTACGTCCCCGCTTGCGCGGAAGCGGAACCACGAGGTGGAGATGGTGGGCAGTGAAGGACTCGAACCTTCGACCTCCTGCTTGTAAGGCAGGCGCTCTAACCAACTGAGCTAACCGCCCTACGGCCTCGCCGCTTGGCGATGTCTCCGAAATCGAGTATAGCAGAGCATCTTGCAATTGGCAGTTGGCATTTGGCCCTGCAGAATTCTGCCTGGACGGAACCGCGGCTCACGAAATGCCGATTGCTAGACGCCAAGTGCTGCCTCCTGCCTGCCCCCTCCCTCCTGCCTCCTGTAAACTCGCAGCCGTGCCTCGCCTCATCATCAACGCTGACGACCTCGGCCTCACCCCGGGCGTTAACCGCGCCATTATCGAGGCCCATCAGCGGGGCATCGTGACGTCCACAACACTGATGGCGAATTCCGCCGCATTCGACGATGCGGTGCGCCAAGTGCAACAGGCGCCCAAGTTCAGCGTCGGATGCCACGTGATGCTGGTGGACGGCGAGCCGCTGCACGAGCCGCTGCACGGGCCCCGTCCGCGCACCCTGGCGCGCAACGGACGCTTCCGCGACGGCATCGCGCGCTTTGCCCTCGCGGCCATGCGCGGCAGGCTCGATCCCGAGGAAATCGCCGCCGAAGCGACCGCGCAAATGCGCAAGCTCCAGACCGCGGGCGTCACCGTCTCCCACATGGATACGCACAAGCACACTCACCTCTTCCCTGCCGTGCTCAAACCGCTGCTTCAGGCGGCGAAGGCGTGCGGAGTGCCCGCGGTGCGGAATCCGTTTGCTCCACTGGCGCCGCTGGCCCTGGCGCACCTGGTGAAGCGCCCCAGGCTGTGGACGCGCTACTCCGAGGTGCGGCTGCTGCGCCGCTACTCCGCCGACTTCCGCCGCCTGGTGGCCGACGCCGGCATGGCCACCACCGACGGCACTCTGGGCATCGTGGTTACCGGCCGGCTGGATCCGGCGCTGTTCGACGCCATCGTCGGGTCACTGCCCGAACGAACATCTGGCCCTGAAGGGACATCTGGCGAAACGACGTGGGAGTTCGTCTGCCATCCCGGATACGCAGACGCTGACTTGGACAGCGTCCGCACCCGCCTGCGGGAGTCGCGTCAGCAGGAGCTGGAACTGCTGACTTCCACCGCGGCCCGTAAGGCGATTGAGGCGCGCGGGATTGAGTTGATTTCGTACAAGGAGCTCTGATTTCAACGCAGAGACGCGGAAACGCAGAGGAAAGTGGGGATCATGGAATCGAGCACTGAAAACCAAGATCCCTCGACTTCGCTCGGGATGACAAACTGTTTTGCTCGGCGTCCTCTGCGAGCTCGGCGGTGAAAATGAATCTGATAGCCCCGAGCCACATCCAATGCCAGGCCGCTTTTACCTGATGGCTGGGAACTGGGTACTGAGTACTGGGTACTGACTTTGAAAATCGGAATCACCTGTTATCCCACCTACGGCGGAAGCGGAGTGGTGGCCACGGAGCTGGGCCTGGAGCTCGCCCAGCGCGGCCACGAAGTCCACTTCATCACCTACGCGCCGCCCATCCGCCTGACCACCCCGCAGCCCAACATTTTCTTCCACGAAGTGGACGTATCGCGCTACCCCCTATTCGAGTATCCGCCCTACGACCTGGCGCTGGCCACGCGCATGGCCGATGTGGCCAGCATCTATGGGCTCGACTTGCTGCACGTGCACTACGCTATCCCGCACTCGGTCAGCGCCATGCTGGCCAAGCAGATGCTGGCCGCCGCGCGCGTGCCCCGCAAGCTGCCCTTCGTCACCACCCTGCACGGGACCGACATCACCCTGATCGGCGCCGACCCTTCCTATCTGCCCATAACCCGCTATTCCATCCAGGCCAGCGACGGGGTCACCGCCATCTCCCACTACCTGCGCGAGCGCACCTTGAAGGAGTTCGATATTGCCAACTCCATCCAGGTGATCCACAACTTCGTCAACTGCAACATCTACCAGCGCGACGCGGACGCCGCCGCGCGCCGCCAGGACTACGCCGCTGCCGGCGAACGCATCCTGGTGCATCTATCGAACTTCCGTCCGGTCAAGCGCCTGCCCGACGTGATTGAGATTTTCGACCGCGTACAAAAGGTGCTGCCGGCGCAGTTGCTGCTGATGGGTGACGGCCCCGAGCGCTCCACCGCGGAACGGATGGTGCGCCGCAAGTCCCTTCAGGATCGCGTGCACTTCCTGGGCAAGCAAGATCGAGTCCAGGAAAAGCTGGCCCTTGCCGACCTGATGCTGCTGCCCAGCGAGCTGGAATCGTTCGGCCTGGCGGCGCTCGAGGCCATGGCCTGCGAGGTCCCCACCGTGGCCAGCAAGGTAGGCGGCCTGCCGGAAGTGATAGACCACGGCGTCACCGGATTTCTCGCTCCCGTGGGCGACGTGGACACCATGTCGCGCCACGCCATCGAGCTGCTGTCCGACGAATCCGGCCTGCGGGAGATGGGCCGCCGCGCCCGCGACGTCGCTCAGACGCGCTTCTCGTCGGCGAGCATCATCGCGCAGTACGAAGAGTTTTATGAAAAAGTGGTTAGTGGCTAGTGGTTACTGGTTAGTAAACCTCAAGCCACCACCCCCTCCCCCTGCCCTCTAATGGAATCTTCAAGTTACAAAGAGAAGTCTCGAAAGGTCTCGGGCTCTAAAGGAGTTACGGGTAAAGTCTCGAAATCACGGGAGTTAGTTGATTCTTACCGCGGATTCTCGCGGATCACGCGGATACTGCCTGTCTCTTCTCTACCTGCCACCTGCCTCCTGCTGCCTGCCTCCGTCCCGGCGATATATACCCCTACCCCTAGGCCCTGTTTGCAATGGAATCAATCACTTACACGGGGGGTATGGGTGGTAAGTGGAAGACGGCAAATGGGTTAGATACTCGATATGTGAAAACAAGGAAGTTATAATTTCTTGCTACCACATGCTGCAATGATATAGAACAGTTGAGGGTTTGTCAAGAGGTTTTTTGTGTTTTGTTCTCCTTGGGCTAGGAGACTCATTATCGTCGAAAGGCACGGCGCGAACGTGGGGCACCCGGCGGCGCGGAAGATAGTGAGCCAAAAGGCTGGGGCAGCCCGTCCGACATGGCAACGTGCGCTACGGCTGTTGCCTGGCCGCGGGTTGGAGCTTGATATTCGCATCCTCCAAGATTTGGCCCTTCAGTGCCTCGTCCATGAAGTTCTTGAGGCGAAGAATGCCGTCCTTGTCGAACCCCTTAGCGACGCCGCCAAAAGCATCTAGGGCAAGTAGGATTTCGAGGGTCCTTCGCATTTTCGGTTTGTCCTTTGCTCTCCGTTCGGCCTCTTTGAAGTTTTCGTAGGCTAGGAGATCGGCCGGTTGTAGCGGCAAACAGTCCTGCCAGCTCTTCAGAATCAGAATCGGAAACAATGATTTGTACTTGAAATCCGGCTCACTGCGTTGCGAATCGAAAGCGCGCTGCAAGATTCCGTCATGGTTGCTCCGGTCGTGAATCAGCCGCACCTCCATGCCAGATATGTTGCCGTCATTCGCGTGTTCAATCCTTTCGCCTATCTCTACCAGCAGGCATTTGAGTAGTAGGGCATGGGCAAAAGCACTTGGATTCGCCCTAGTTTCCGGGATTTCCTTTGCAAGTTCGTTCAGATTGACTGAATAGGCGAAAACATTTAGGGCATTGGAGCTTTTCTCAAAGACCCTCAAGATGGTTTTTGTGAATTCGATTTGTTCGTCAACGGTCCAGCCCTCAAACTCTCCCATCCTCGAACTGCAATCAGCCGCATGATATCTAGACAGCTCTTTCCTTCCGGATGCCCGAAGCTCCTTGTTCTTTTCCGCTAGGCACTGCTCCCAATCAATCGAAAACCAAGTCCAGTTTGCTGGCTGCCCGAGGAGGCAAGACAGGGTGAACCATTCGACTTGATCGCCGCTCTCGTCAATATAGCCATTGCGAAATGTGGACTGGTCTTTCTGATCGGCCATCGGACTGTCGGTACTGGAGCGCGCAGGGTCGGGAAGGTAGTTCGTCTTAGGGCGCGCCTTCAGCCTCCCTCATGCCTGTGTACCTCGCCTCACATAAACTTCCTTCGCTTGAACGCCTTCACATCGGCGCTGGTTAACTCGAACCATTCACCATTCTTATGTCTGGATTCGAATCTTTTGTGCCAATAGGCCTCGATACCCACCGGATCATCTGTCCTAATTGTGTGAACTGTGCTCGCTTTCTCGGGTAACTGGATCGCTAATTCATATTCGCGACGGCCCACTGCGTTGGTCCGACCAATCTTGTAATAGCGGCCCGACTTGAGAAGGTAGACAAATCCAATGTCCTGCCCATCATCGACACCCTCTTTCTCAGTTGCTCCGCGGTGCTGAGTAGGCATCGCAGCGCACATAGACACGACATCCTCGTTTCCTTGGCGGTCGTGACAGTAATCCCTAACCTTGTCGACAAGTTGGTGTTTAGAGCCGAACCTTGCGAAAGTGTTAGCGCTCGGAAAGGTCTTGTCGGTGTGTGCCTTCAGCTTCAGGTCGCTGTTAACAGGGAGGCGGCCAAGTTCACGAGCGAGCGAGACGTACTTCTCGATGAGCACACTTTCGTCGTACCCGGCCTGCAATTGATTCGGTTCAAATCCAGCCTCGCGAACTGCATCTCCCCAGCGTGCCCAGAACTTTCCAAGCCAGTCCGTTTCTCTAATGCCAGTCTCTCGAAAAAACCTAGCCTTGCCCAGCGGCGCGCCGGCGTTTGCCCTGCCTGTCCTCTTGATTTCGTCAAGAATGTGCCGTTTGTTCATGCTGTCCTTGGGCAGTCGCCCTACCGCTGCCCTCCCCTCGCGTCGTACAGCGCCGAGGCCACCGGGCTGGTTTCCGGAGTGAGTTCGCTCTCCACCAGCGCGGGCAGCTCGAGCGTGACGGAAGTGCCGCCGCCGGGGCGGTCCTCGATGCGCATGGAGGCGGCGTCGCCGTAGAGCACCTTCAGCCGCTCGGCCACGTTGGCCATGCCGATGCCGGCGCCGTTGGCCACCGCTGGCCCGCCGGAGCTGAGTTCCGCAGCAACATTTCCCGCGCTGGGGTCCACGCCAGCATTTCCTGCACTGGGGCCGGCGGCAGCGTTTTCCGCGCTGGGGACTGCGGCCCCAAGGCCCACACCGTCGTCCTCCACCTGGATCACCACCTTGCCGTCGGCCAGGCGCGAGCGCAGGGTGATGCGCCCGCCGTCCACTTTGGGTGAGAGGCCGTGCTTGATGGAGTTCTCCACCAGCGGTTGCAGGATCATGCTGGGGACGACCACGTCCAGGGTCTCGGCGGCCAGTTCTTTCTCGACGCGCAGCTTGTCGCGCCCGAAGCGGACGACCTCAATGTCCAGGTAGTCGTCAACAAACTCCACTTCCTCGCGCAAATGAACAAACGAATCGTGCTTGCCCAGCAGGCGCCTGAGGATATTGGCCAGCTTCAGGATCACCTCGCGCGCCATGTCGGGATCGAAGCGCACCAGCGACGACACCGAATTCAGGGTGTTGAACAGGAAGTGCGGGTTGATCTGCGTCTGCAACGCGTCCAAGCGCGCCTGCAACAGCAGCCGCTCCTGCTCTTCCAGCTTCATCTCGATGCGGGCGTTGTTCCAGATCTTCAGGGGCGTGGCCACCACCGCAATGGTCACCGCGTAGATGGCCAGCAGCGCCGGCCAGTGCGTACTATGCAGCGCGAACATCTTTCCCGGAAGCCGGGCGGCGGCTTCGAGGTGCGCGAACTGGAGCACCAGGATGGTGAGGAAAAACGCCGTCTGCCAGTCGCCCAGCGGGCGGCGCAGCACCCGCCGCGCCCAGCGATACACTCCCAAGTCAATGAAGGGCGAGAACGACCACACTTCCTCGTGATTGGGCACGCGGCTGCGCAGCAGTCCGGCCAGCAGCCCGGCCAGCAGGTTGAAGGGCAGCGTGACGTACTCGCCGTTGAGCAGGGCGGGCAGGGCCACCAGCCCTCCGCCCAGCGCGCCTGCCAGGCGCCCGCCGATCACGCCCATCAGGATCGCGGCCTCGAAGCCCAGGTCGGCGGCCAGGAAGTTGGGCACCAGCACCCGGATCATCACCCCCAACGCGAAAGGCGTGACTATGAACAGCACCAGGTGGATCCTCTGCTCGAGGGTGCGCACTTCGCGGAACAGCAGCAGCTTGAAGTAGCGGGAGCGCACCAGGGCGCTGGCCACGGCCGCGGCCACTCCCAGCTTCACCAGCAGGGTAACGAGGATGAGTCGCTGTTCCACCTTGTGGGCTTCTGCAGCGTAGGTTAGCACGTAGAAGCAAGGAGGGAGGAGGGTGGAGGGAGGAAGTAGGAAAAGAACAAAGCTCACCACGAAGGACACGAAGGTTGCACGAAGGGGTGGGCCGGGCCTTTCGATATCACGCAACTGGCGCTGCTGATCCCAGCTAAGTGCATAGATCCCTCGCTCCGCTCGGGATGACAGACGTTTTTTTTCGGCGGACGGCAGCAGCGCGGCGGGCCGCCCGCTTCCCACACGCGCCCGGCCGGGGGCGGCCGGGCTACACGTATAATTCCGGTGTGAGTTCCTCCGTCCGCAAGGTCGCCGAAGCCGACTTCCCTACGCGCTGGGGCCAGTTTCGTCTCTACGGCTTCGAGGGCGACTTCGACAACGGCGGAGAGATGCGGCACGAAACCGCGGTCGCGCTGGTGATGGGCGACGTTACTTCTGTCTCGGCTGGTGGGCCTCCGCTGGTGCGGGTGCACTCGCAGTGCCTTACCGGCGACGTCTTCGGCTCCCTGCGCTGCGATTGCCGCCAGCAACTGGAGATGGCGCTCTCCATGATTGCCGAAGCCGGTCGCGGCGTCCTGGTCTACGAGCAGCAGGAAGGGCGCGGCATCGGACTGATGGCCAAGCTCCAGGCCTACGAACTTCAGGACCGCGGCATGGACACCGTGGAGGCCAATCAGCAGCTCGGCTTCAAAGCCGACCATCGCCAGTTCCAGCTTCCCGGCGAGGCCCTGAAGCTGCTGGGCGTGACCCAGGTGCGGCTGCTGTCCAATAATCCTGACAAAGTCGCGGCCCTGGAAAACGCCGGCGTCAAGGTGGTGGAGCGCGTCCCTTGCGAAGTCGGCCCCCAACACCACGCCGAGGAATACCTAAAGGTGAAGAAGGAAAAGATGGGACATCTGTTCAGCCGGCGGTAGCTTTTCCATTCCGAGCGAGGCCGAAGGACCCGGAGCGAAGCGAAGGCGAGCGAGGGCGAGTCGAGGAATCCCTGTCGACTGCAATGACCATGGAGTAGAGATTCCTCGCTTCGCTCGGAATGTCTAGAAGCGACCCTATCTCACTTCAGCAGTTTACGTAACCTCGCCCGGTTCTTCACCGGCAGCGAGTCCAGCACCGAGCGAGCCAGGGCCACGTAAATCTCGCGCGCGCCCCGGACTTTGCGCAGCGCCCTCAGATGGCGGGCCACCGTGCGTACGTCGCCGCGATTGATGGGTCCGCTGAAGGCCGCGGCCGTGCCTCCGCGCAGGAAGTTGTCGAAGGTGCGGCGAGTGATGGGCAACATGGCGTCGCGCACCGACCCCTTGGGTACCCCCGCCGCCAGCGCCACTTGCTCGGCCATCGCCAGAGTGGCGATCATGAGCGGCGATGAAAACGATCCGAAGGCGTGGTAGAGCGTCTTGTTGCGCTTCTGAATGGGAAACACCTGCCCCCCCAAGTCGCGGGCGATGCGCCGGGCCACGGACACCGCCGCGGGATCGCCCTCCACAGCAAACGGCACTCCCTTCATGGATGGAGCCGCGCCGCGCACGAAGGTCATCATGGGATGCAGCGCAGCCACCGCGGCCCCGCGCCGGCGCAGCGGCGCAAGTTGGTCGCTGGTGAGCGCGCCGCTGGAATGCAGCACGACCTTCCCCATCCAGTTCCGGTTCCTCGCCAGAGCGCACGCCGCGGGAGCGATGGCGTCGTCGGTGACGCACAGCCACACCACCGCCGCCCCTAGCTTCGCACCGGCATAGGTGGCCGGCCGCGCGCTGAGCTTCCGCGCCAGGCGCCGGGCTCGCGCCCTGGAGTCCGGCAGGTCGCGGGAAACCACTTCGCTGATGCGATAGCCCGCTCGGCGCAGGGCAAGCGACAGTGCCGCCGCCAGGTTTCCCGGTCCGACCATCGCGATGCTGGGCTTGGCCGCCATGAGCGCGCAGAATATCAGAGCGCGGGGTAGAGAAAGGCAAAAGTTAAAAGTCAAAAGGCAAAAGTTAAAGAAGGGGCCGAGGCTAGGAGTGGCGAAATCGCGCTCCCGGTGCTGAATTGCCTTTCCTCTTACCTTTTTACTTTTGCCTTTTGACTTGATTTTCCTGTGACCGCTGGTGAAACCCCGGGACGGCGAGCCGCATCCATTCCCGTTAAGCGGCGGTGTAGGCGCCGCACGACGGGAGGAACAGCACGTGGAACGAATCAAGGGCAAAGTAAAGTGGTTCAACAACTCCAAGGGATACGGCTTCATCGGGCACGACGGTGGCGCCGACGTTTTTGTTCATTTCAGCTCCATCGCCAGCGACGGCTACAAGAGCCTGCAGGAGGGCGACGACGTTGAGTTCGAGATCACCCAAGGGCAGAAAGGGCCTCAGGCCGACAAGGTAAGCAAGGTCGCGTAGTTCGCGCGCGGCGCCGGGCTTCAGCCCGGCGCGGGCGCACGTCCGCGTTGCGATAGAATTCCAATCGGCGTGGACAACCACAGCATCGCCGCCATTCTCAACGAGACCGCGGACCTGATGGAGATCCAGGGCGAGGACTCCTTTCGCGTGCGCTCCTACCGTCGCGCGGCGGAGTCGGTGGGCAGCCTGCCGCAGCAGATCCGCGACCTCATCTCCGACCCCAAGCAGGTCCTGGCCGTTCCCGGCATCGGCAAAAGCATGCTGGCGCACCTGCAGGAAATCCTGAGCAAGGGCGAGCTCTCGCTGCGCGCCGAGCTGCTGGGCCGGTACAAGCCCGGCGTCCTGGAGCTGCTGAAGATCCAGGGACTGGGCCCCAAGACCATCGCCCTGATCTGGCACCACTACGAAGTTTCCGATGTTGCCGGAGTGGAGAAGCTGGCCCGCGAGGGCAAGTTGCGCGTGCTGCCGCGCATGGGCGAGAAGCACGAGCAGAGGATCCTGAAGGCCATCGAGGACTACCGCCGCATCGCGGGACGCTTTTCCCTGGAGACTGCCGACCAGGTCGCCGCCCAATTGACCGAGCATCTGCGCGGCCAACCCGGCGTGGAGCAGGTGACGCCGGCCGGATCGCTTCGCCGGGGCCGCGAAACCGTCGGCGACCTGGACGTGCTGGTCACCCTCAAAGCGCGCACCAGCGACAAGCTGCGCGAAGCGGTGATTGAGAAAATCGTCGCCTTCGCGCCCATCGCCCGCGTTCTGGCCAAAGGCGAGAACAAGGTCAGCTTCCTGTTGCGCACCGGCTTGCAGGTGGATGTGCGCTTGCTGCCTCCGGAATCGTTCGGGGCGGCCCTGCTGTACTTCAGCGGATCCAAGTCGCACAACGTCCTGCTGCGGCAGCGCGCGCTCAAGCTGGGCTACACGCTCAACGAGTACGGCTTGGCGCGGCTCTCCGACGAGAAGCGCGTAGCCGGCCGGACGGAAGAAGAAATCTACCGCAAGCTCGGCCTTGACTGGGTCCCGCCCGAACTGCGCGAGGCCACCGGAGAAATCGAAGCGGCGGAAGAGCACACGCTTCCCACCCTGCTGACTGAAGCCGATCTTTGCGGCGACGTCCACATGCACACCGTCACCACCGACGGCCGCAACACCATCGAGGAGATGGCGGAGGCGGCCCGCGCCCGCGGATATCAGTACATGGCCATCACCGACCACTCCAAGAACCTGGCCATGGCCAACGGCCTCGACGACAAGCGCGCCGAAGAGCATGTCCGCGCCATTCGCGCCGTGGACAAGGAAAGCAAGGGCATCCGCATCTTCGCCGGCATCGAGGTGGACATCCTGGCGGGCGGCGAGCTCGACCTTTCCGACTCCGTGCTGGAGCAGATGGACGTGGTCATCGCCAGCGTCCACTCCCATTTCCAGCAGGAGCCCGAGCGCATGACCGACCGCCTGCTGCGCGCGGTGGAGAACCCGAATGTCTCCATCCTCGGCCATCCCACCGGACGCCTGCTGCTGCGCCGCGATGCCTACAAGTTCGACCTGGAGAAGATCCTGAAGACGGCAGCGCAACACCGGGTGGCGATGGAACTCAACTCGGCGCCCGAACGTCTGGACCTCAACCACCTGCATCTGCGGCTGGCCCGCGCGCACGGCGTGAAGATTGTCATCAACACCGACGCCCATCACATCGCCGACCTGCCCAAGATCAAGTACGGCATTTTGCAGGCGCGCCGCGCGTGGCTGACGCCGGGTGATGTGCTCAACACCCTGCCGGTCGACCGCTTCGCCAAGGCCATGAAGCGGCAATGGGCGCTCAGCGCATGAGGATGCGGTTCCCATGACCGACCAGCCATCGCAGCCCGGCCCGCCTCCCAAGCCCGTGCCGCCGGCCAAACCCGCCTCGCCTCCCGACGCCGGACACATTCCTATGTCGGAGGAAATGGACAGCGCCCGCTGGACTCTGCCTCCGGTACTCCCGGTCCTGGCCGCGGCTGCGGTGATCGCGGTGGCGGTGTTCATCTTTTCCCGCCAGACATCGAAGCCAGCGACCAGCGGCGCCATCACCCGCGTGGTGGCCGCCGAGCTCCCGGCGCCGCCCCCTGCGCGTGCAGCGAAGAGAGGCCACACACCGGCATCGCCCCAGCCGGAGAAGTCGGTGATGGCGGTGGTGCATCTTCGTCTGGAGAACAAGTCTGAAAGGCCGCTCACCCTGCGCAACATCAGCGTGCGCCTGGAGGTTCCCGGCGGCCAGATCGAGGAAGACCAGGCCGCCTCGGCCGTGGACCACGACCGCTACCTGCAGGCGTTTCCGGATCTCTTGCCGCACAAGATCGCCGCCCTTCCTCCGGACACGAAAATCGCCCCTGGCGCGCAGCAAGAGGGCATGGTGATGTTCGCGTTTCCGGTGAGCCGCCAGAGCTTCGACCAGCGCAAGTCGCTCACGGTCACGGTGGAGCTCTATGACCGCACGCCGCTGGTCCTCACAGAGAAAAAGTAAAGGGGTGGCCGGGGCCACCCCTATTCATCCTCTTGCGAAGCGAAAAGCAACCTACTGCCTGGCGACCACCGTCTTGGGCGTGCTCAGGTATCCGGTGACCTTGTCTTTCTCCACGCTGAAGACCACGACTTCAAAAAGCTGGCGCTCGCGGCCCGTGTAAAACTGCACCGGCTCGAGTAGGGTCTTGTCTTTCTTCTCGATGGTGCGATCGTCGGCTACTACGTCGAGATTGTAGCGGTTCTTCTTCAGGTTCACCTTTTTCAGCTTCAGGCTGATGGTCCCCACCGGCGTCGGGCTCTTGCCCTTGACCAGCGTGAACTCAAAGTAGTTGCGCTCGCCGCGGCGGCGCAGCTCGGCCAGTTCTTCGCGGGTGCTCGCAATCAAGCCGCTCTGCATGCCCAAGTCGCCAATGGTGCGCTCCAGCTTTTCTTTGGTGGCTTCCAGGTCGGTGCGAGTGGAGGCCACGTCCGTCTTCACCGTGCCCACTTCCGACTTCACGCCTTCCACCTGCCCGGTGACTGCGTTGATCTGCTCCGCCTGCTCCTTCTGCAGCTTGGTAATCGAGGCGCGCTGCTGGCGGCGCAGTTCCGCGGTCCGGGCTTCCAGTTCTTTCTCGGTGATGCCCATCTTCTCCGCCAGGGTGGCGGAGGTGGCCTTCTGGTCAGCCTCGTTGGAGGTGATGCGCTGGCCCAGCTTGTCCTGCTGGGCGGTCGCGGTGGCCTGGCCGGCCTCCAGCGTGTCGATGCGCCCTTTCATGTTAATCATCAGATACAGCGAGGCCAGCATGTACAACCCGGCCACCACCAGCAGCACGGTCTTCATCGCGCTGCCGGACTTTTCGTGGGGCTCTAACTCAGACATTCCATTACCTCGTGGAACAAATTGGATTGGATTTGAATTCCATCACTCGAATCAAAGAGTGCATTTCCATTTTCAGGCAGACGGGCGAACTCCGTCAACGACAAAACCGTGCGCGGCGCCGCTATCCGGGTACGCCGGCCATGCTTCGCGCCTTCTCCTGCGGACGGGAGAGCGCGTCCAACTCTCCGTAGAAGGCGGCCACGTCAAAAGCCGCGGGCCAGCGAATTTCCAGCCCGTTGACGAACGCCCGCTTGCGCGGCAGGCGCGCGGCGGTCGCCGCCAGCTCGTTAAAGCGCTCGACTTCTGCGAAGGAGTAGGTAACGTGCAGGTAACGGCTTCCGTCCTCACGGGTCCACTCCGTGCAGGAGGGCTGCCGGCGGGCCAGTTCCCGCGCTCGCTGGCAGGCCGGAGAGTCCGCACAATCCAGCAGGATGGTGAGTCCGTCGAATCCCAGCATCAGACCGCAACGGTCGCAACGCGCGTAAGGCGGGGCCGATACAGCGCAACGCGGGCATCTCGCCATTCGGAAACTCCTCTCAACAAAAAAGTGTTTCCAGCCACCTAATCCAAATTTAACCATCGTTTAACCAGTGCTGCAATGCAAATGTTTGCCGCGCACCTCTCCGGGCACTCACCCAGAGGCAAAGAGCGCATCGCGTTGCACGCCACAGCGTGCGTTAGGACTGGCGACCATGGCTGATTGACGAGTGCAGATTGAGGATTCGGCCGGGTGAGCCCAGCGTGGCGCTCCACGCTTGCGTTAGCTGCCGCTCAGCGCTTTCTCCTGGCAGGCTTTGGCGGCTTCGCGCAGCGGGGCGAACTCCGGAGAATGCCGCAACCGCGCCAGCAGAGGATCGGACTCCAGCGCTTCCCGCGCGCAATAATTCTGGTCAATGGCGCCGCGCAGCAGTTGCAACGCCAGTTCACTCCGCCCGCAGTGGGCGAGAATGGTGGCCTGGTAGTACTTCAGTTCGGGGTCGCGCAACGCCAGCAGCTCCGGCTCGGCGGCGCGGAGCACCGGGACCAGCTCCGCATCGGAGCGCGCCGAGAGGCAGGCCTGGATGACGTGGGGAAACCAGGTGGGACTCTTGGGCATCAGCCGCGCGCTCTTGCGAGCTTCCTCCTCATTGCCCTGGCGCAGCCGAATGGCGGGCAGGACGCTGGCCGCCCACTCCGATCCAGCGTCCAGCTTCACAAACTCCAGGGCGCGATCGCTTTTCCCCAACTCGAAAAAGGTGATGGCGCAGGAGCGGAAGTTGGCATTGCGCGGGTCGAGCGCCAGCGCGAGATCGCATTCGCGGGCGGAATCGCCCAGCCTTCCGGCGTAGCGCAGAACGTAGGCATAGGTGAAGCGCGCCTCGGCGCTGTCCGGACGCCGCTGTACCAGCGCTTCCGCCTGGCCGAAGGCGCGGGCCAGTTCTCCCTGCTGCACGCGGTTCTGCGTAAGGTAGGCCACCGCCGTCACCAGATCCGGGTCGAGCTGCGCCGCCCGCTCATGAGCGGCGATGGAACGCTGGTAGTCGGCCTGGCCTCCGCCCCCGTACTCCGACTCGTAGTAGTAGCGCCGGCCCAGGGCGTCCCAGGCGGGGGCGTACTCCGGATCGATGGCCACCGTGCGTTCCAGCATGGCGATGGCTTCCCGGTTCGGTTCCGCATCGTTGGAGATGGCGGTGCTGCGCAAATAGAGGTCGTAGGCTTCGGAATCCTTCGAGGGCGCCGGACCGGCGCGCGACCCCGCCGTGGTCACTCCGCCTAGCGCCGGCAGCAGTCCCTGGCGAACTTCGTTGGCCAGCTGCTCCTGGATGGGCGTCAGGTCCCGCCCCTCCACTTTTAGGGTCTTCCGCCAGAGCACGCGGTTGGCCTTGACGTCGATGGCCTCCATGGTCACCAGCAGCCGCTCGCCTTCGTTCACGAAGTGTCCGGTGACGATGCTGGCCACTTTCAGATCGCGCCCCGCCTCCGCGGGATCCACGTTGTTGCCGGAATACTTGCGCGTGCTGGCCGCGGGCCGCACCTCCAGCGACCGCGTGTAGGTCAGAATGGTCGCCAGTTCGTCGGCCAGCGCAAAGCGCAGAAACTCGCTCTGGGTTTCGGTCCCAAAGTTCTGGAAGGGCAGCACCGCAATGGTGTTCTTACCCGCGGCCGCGCTGCGGCGCTGCTCCCGCATCCAAAGGGCCAGCCCCGCCACTACCACCAGCACCGCCGCCGCGGCAGCGCCCAGGCGAATGTAGGTCTGCTTGGCCGTGGCTTTGCGGAAGGTCCGGGTGGAGTCGCCGGCGGTCAGCTTGCGCGGAGGAGCCGTCCGCGCGGCTTCCGAGTCCATTTCCCGCTTCACCCGCATCAGGTCTTCGTGCATCTGGTGCGCGCTCTGGTAACGCTGCTCGCGGTTTTTCTCCAACGCCTTGGCCAGGATGAGTTCCAAGGCCACCGGGACGGCCTTGTTCACCGTCCGCGGCGACACCGGCATTTCATTGATGATGGCGTACATGGTCAAAACCGCGTTGCCGGCCACGAACGGTTTTTTCCCGGTGGCCAGCTCGTAGAGCACGGCGCCAAAGGAGAACAGGTCACTGCGCGAGTCCACGCCTTCTCCCTTGGCCTGTTCCGGCGACATGTACACCGCGGTTCCCGGAATGATGCCCAGGGCGGTCAGCGTCTGGTCGGGCGCCGGCGCGGGCTCGGAGGGCGACTGGTGGGGCGGCGGCGCCAGTTTGGCCAGGCCGAAATCGAGGATCTTCGCCTGCCCGCGCGGAGTAACGAAGACGTTCGCCGGCTTGATGTCGCGGTGCACGATGCCCTTGTCGTGGGCTGCGCCCAGCGCGTCGGCGATTTGCACGCCGAAATCAATCACGCGCTCCATTTCCAGCGCCTTGCCCTGCACCATGGACTTCAAGCTCTGGCCCTCCAGCAGCTCCATCACCAGGAAGGGCTTGTTCTCGTAGCGGTCGATTTCGTAGATGGTGCAGATGCCGGGATGGTTCAAGGCCGACGCGGTGCGCGCCTCACGATGGAAGCGCTCCAACGCTTGCTTGTCGTCGGCCATGTTTTCGGGAAGAAACTTGATGGCGACGCGGCGTCCCAGGCTGGAGTCTTCGGCCAGGAATACCACCCCCATACCGCCCTCGTCCAGTTTCTGGAGGATGCGGTAATGGGAGACGGTTTGGCCAATCACGGCGAGCCCTCCCAACCCAGGAGTGGCTGCCATCGTAGGTTTGTCGTGGGAGTGAAGTCAATGCCCGTATGGAAGCGGGCGACCCGCCCGCGGTCCTACCGCTTCACCAGGAAGGGATTGCTTTCCCGCTCTTCGCCGATCGTGGTCACGGGGCCGTGCCCTGGAACTACCACGGTGTCGTCGGGCAGCGCCAGCACGCGCTGGTGCAGGGAGCGCAGAATTTTCTCGAAGGATCCGCCGGGCAGGTCGGTGCGGCCGATGCTGCCCGCGAACAGCGTGTCGCCCGCGATCAGCTTCGACTCCGCGGGAAAGTACAGGCAGACGCTGCCTTCGGTGTGTCCCGGGGTGTGCAGCACGCTGGCGCTCAACCCGCCCGTGCGCACGGTGTCGCCGTCGGCCAGGTGGTGGTCAATCTCGACGGCTTCGGGCGGCGCCACGCCGATCCACGCTGCCTGCACGTCCAGCATCTTGAGCAGCGCGGAGTCGTCCTGGTTGAGCAGGATGGGCGCGCCCGTGAGCCGGCGCAGTTTCATCGCGCCGCCCACGTGATCAATGTGCGCATGGGTAATCACGATCTGCTTCACTTGGAGTCCGTGCTTGCGCACCGCCGCCAGCACGCCCTCGATCTGGTCGCCCGGATCTATGACCATGGCCTCGCGCGAGGCCTCGTCGCCGATCACCGAGCAGTTGCACCGCAGCAGGCCGACGGGAAGGATTTCGTGGACCATTTGGCACCTTGGCAGGGGGAACTATATACAAGACTACCCTGACTAATTCAGCGAGAGCTACCCCGCTGAAACTGAGCGGGCCCGCCAGGACTCGGAAAGAGTTTCAGCGTGTCTTGGTGGCCGTCCAAGTGGTCTTGCCCTGCGCCTCGCAGGGCGGGGCTCCGTAGGCAGTCTGCACGAAATACAGGTCCAGCGTCCCCTTGCTCGCCGTCGGTGAGTCGAACTTTCCCTCCACTACGTAGTTGAAGCCGCCGCCCCCTGCAGCAACGGCGAAGGTATCTTCGGTAATCTCCTGGCGTTGGTTGAAAGTGCTCTCGGAAGTGTTTGTGGTGGAGCAGCCTCCGCTGGCAACCGCGCCCTTCACCTTCATGTGCTTGATCGCGCCTTCGCGCACGGTGAACTCGATGGGATGTTTCTGCGCCGTGGTGCCCTGCCATTCGCCGTCAAGGCTCGGGTCGGGCGGCACGGGCATGCCTGGGTCGGCGCGCTTGAGCGCCGCCTCCTGTGTACCCGCTTGGCGCACTGCAGCCCAGACAAGCTCCACCTGGCCGCCGCAGCCAGGACGGCCGCGCGGACCGGAGGTGGCAAGCGTAATGGTGCCGTGCGCGGTCTGGGCACTCTCGAAGGTCGCGGTGCCAGCGACAAGGCTCACACCGGCGGCATTAAGCGGGGCGTTGGTGAGGCTGGCCGTCTTTTTGGCGATGGCGGCGGCAAGGTTTTGCCCAAGATCGACCTTGTATGTGCAGTGCGCGTCTTTGACTGGGACAATGCCGGAAAGCTCGGTAATGTGAGCGTTCTTCACGGTGAAGTCGAAACGATGCCCGCTATCGGTGGTCGCGATCCACTTGCCGTCGTAGTTCGGCGGCGGCTCAGGTGGCTTAGCCGGCGCAGCGCGGCGCGGGCGCGGCTTGTCTTGAGGCGAGGCGAACGGTGAGACGACCGGGATCAGCAAGCCGGTGACTAGGAGAAGGACGGCTGGATTCCGCATGAGCATCAGGAAACGCATGGCGCCCTCCTGTGCCACGGCTGACTTGCGCGGCTCGTAATCAGGCGCAGAGTCTAGTAGCACGGCTGCCGGGGGTCAAGCCCAGAAATGCAAAGCTGTTCTATCCGTGAGGCCCGACACGAAGAGCACGCCCGACCAACGGTCGAATCAAGCTGCCAAGTTTCCCAAAGGTCACTTCTGCGGCGTGGGAGGAGGAGTGGCCGGTGGCTGTGTTGCCGGTTGCTGGGCGGGCTGGGTCTCGGTGGTGGCGGGCTTCTCCTCGCCCAGCACCGAACCCGGCTTCTGCTTCGAGGCCAGGATGGAAAGCGCGAACGAAGTCACCAGAAACAGGATGGCCGCTCCGGTGGTCATTTTCGACAGCACCGTGGCCGCGCCCCGCGGTCCGAACGCAGTCTGGCTGCCCTGGCCGCCGAAGGCGGCGGCGATGTCGGCGCTCTTGCCGTGCTGCAACAGCACTACCGCGATCAGGATCAGGCAAACCAGGACGTGCACAACCGTAATGGCAATCATCAACATAGGTGGATCTCGCCTGCGGGCGCTGCGCGCGCCCTCCCTTTCTGGAAACAACTAAAGTCGGGATGGTGCGGAAGGGGGGATTTGAACCCCCATGCCTTTCGGCGCCACCCCCTCAAGATGGTGTGTCTGCCAGTTCCACCACTTCCGCACTTGAGGGCAGAACCAAGCAAAATTATAACAGCCTGTGTGGAAGCGGGCGACTCGCCCGCGCCTTCACTCGGTACTGGCTACTCGATACTCGGTACTGGCAACTCGAATCGGCACCTGCTCCACCACCCGGACGCCGAAGCCCTCCAGCGCCGCCAGCTTGCGCGGATGGTTGGTCAGCAGGCGGATGGCGCGCAGGTTCAGGTCAGACAGGATCTGCGCCCCGATGCCCACTTCGCGCTGCGTCTTGCGCTGATGGTCGGGCAGCGAGGGCTCGCGCACTTCGCGGTGGAAGGCGAGCAGGTTCCTGCTGCCGGCGGGCTCCACCGAGAATCCCTTGGACGTCTGGTGCAGGTAGATGAGCGCGCCGCACCCTTGCTCGGAGATGAGTTGCATGGAACGTTCGATGATGGCGTGGCAGTCGCACCAGGTGGCGCCGAAGACGTCGCCCACCAGGCAGTGCGAATGCATCCGAACCAGGACCGGCTCCGCGCCCGCCCTTTCCACCTCGCCGCGCAGCAGAGCGATGTGCGACTCGCCGTCCAGCTCGCTTATGTAGGCCATCATGCGAAACTCGCCGTAGCGCGTCGGCACCAGCGCCTCGCCTACCCGCTTCACCAGACGTTCGGTGCGCATGCGGTAGCGGATCAGTTCGGCCACGGTGACCATCTTTAAGCCGTGCTCGCGGCAGAACCCGGCGAGGTCGGGCACCCGGGCCATGGTGCCGTCTTCCTTCATGATTTCGCAGATGATCCCCGCCGGCACCAGCCCGGCCAGCCGCGCCAGGTCCACCGAGGCCTCGGTCTGCCCGGCCCGCACCAGCACTCCGCCCTTGCGCGCGCGCAGCGGGAAAACGTGCCCCGGACGCACCAGGTCCGCCGGCCGGGTCGCCGGATCAATGGCCACCCGAATGGTGCGCGTGCGGTCGTAGGCGGAAATGCCGGTGGTCACACCGGTGCGCGCGTCAATGGCTTCGCAAAAAGCAGTACCGTACTGCGAGGTGTTCTCCGCGCTCATGGGCCCGATGCGCAGGTGGTCGAGGCGGTCTTCGGTCAGCGCCAGGCAGATGAGCCCGCGCCCGTGCGTCGCCATGAAGTTGATGGCCGCCGCGGATACCTTTTCCGCCGCCAGCGTCAGGTCGCCCTCGTTTTCGCGGTCTTCATCGTCCACCACCACGATCATCCGCCCTTCGCGGATCTCCTCGAGGGCGGTCTCGACGTCGCAGAAGATGGGATCGGTGCTCATGGGCTGGAAAGCTCGATTCTAGCAGAGGATGTGGTGCACCAGGAAAGGTGCAAGAGCGTTTCGAGGAGTTGCGGCGGCTCCAGGAATTCGCCGCCGAACTGCGGCGTGCGGGCCGCGAAGCGACACATGACTAACTTTGAAGCCCTGCTACTAGTTGGGCTTCCTCGCCACCACGTCGCTGTCCTTGATGAAAAACTGCGCTGGGCACTGGTTGGACCCGCACAGCACGGGCACCAGGCCCCCCGCCTGGCGCCGCGTAATCAGCCCCAGGGTGCCGCAGGAAGGACAGGACAGCACCGCCCAGTAGGGATCCTGGCTGTCGCCCATTTCGCCGGCGTTTTCCAGAACGAACACCGTTCCCGGCGCCATCTGTTCCGGGATCCACTCGCTGAGGAAGTTCAGCTCCTCGACCATGGCTGCGCTGAAACTCGGTTTTGAAACTTTGGCTTGGGCGGTCTTGGCAAGCAGTTTCATCTAGGCAGTCCTCCTGGCCCGCGAAGGGCGGGATGTCTTGATGACCGGCTTCTTCCTCCCACTGCGTACGTTGGATGCGGTAATGCGGCGAACCGTATCGCTGAGGCACACGGAAAAAATCGGCTGCCGCGCGTTTTTCAGGATGTCCATCACCTGGCGGACGGAGTTCTCCACGTAAATGTTGCGGCCGTCGGTGAGCAGGTGATACTCGGAGCCCGCGCTGACCGTCTCCACCAGCCGGCGCTGGAACTCGCGCTCCAGGGCGCGAACCACCTTGCGCACCCGCTGCAGGGAAAAGCCCTTGTCGCGCAGCTCGGCGATCACCGCCAACTCCGCCAGGTTGTCCAGCGAGTACACGCGCCGCCGCCCCTCGCGCTCCGGGACCACGATCCGGCGCTCGTCCCACCATTGCAACTGGCGCAGCGTGATGCCGGTGGCCGCTGCTACTTCCCGCGAAGTGAAACGTCGTTCCATTTTCTCTGCGTTATGTTTCAAACACTACTTCTGTTAATTGTTTGAAACATTCTAGGCTTCGATTGTGGGCTGTCAAGAAGAAATGCGGGGAGAACCGGGGGAGTAACAGCGCCCAGTCGTTAGTCGTTGGTGGTTGGTGGTGAGCAGCCGCCGCCTACGAAATGCACGATCTCCAGGCGGTCGCCCTCGGCCAGAGCTACTTCGGACCAGCGATCGCGGGAGACAATGTCGCGGTTGCGTTCGATGGCCACGCGGTCGCCCTTCATTCCCAGATGCGCAACCAGGGCGGTGAGGGTGAGGCCGTCGGGGACGGCGCGCGCTTCGCCGTTAATGGTGAGAGTCACAAAGATGGTTTCGGGTTTTTGGTTTGCGGTTTGTGGTTTCGAGCGTAGGCGGCGCAAATTCGGAAGGTTCGGCCAGTGCTTATTGCATATGGCTTATCGCTTATTGCTTACTGCTTATTGCTTCTTCAATCGGAACTTGCGGGTGGCGGACTTGCCGCCGTGCGCAGCCTGCACCAGCACCGCGGCTTCGCGCAACGCGGTTTCATCGAGGAAGATCTTCATCTCGCCCTGTCCGCTGGCGTCGGTGGCCGCCTGGGAGTAGATGGGAGCGTCGCCGGCTATGGCCAGGCGGACGGTGAGCTTGGCGCCTTCCACGGGAGCGCCCGAGTCAGTGACCAGGAAGGTCATCACCACCGTGCTCTCCGCATAGACAGAATCGGAATTCACCCAACGCAGGGCCAGCCCTGCGCCGCCAACATCCTGGATTTCCCGGTCGTGGCCCACGACGTCGTTCACCTTCCCTTCCCGGACGGCTGCCAGCACCATCTTGTGCTGGGCTTTCAGCATTTCGTGCATGTGGGCTTCTTCGAAGCCCGGCTGCAAAGCGCCCGCGGCGTAGGAACTGGCGCGCTTGCCAATGCAGGCCCCGCGCACGAACACCTGGGTCTGCAGCAGCAGGTCCTGCTTCCGTGCCTCACTCTGGACGTGATAGACGGTGTCGCCGTACTTCACGTCGGTGTTGAAGCCGAAGATCATCGTGTTCCGCGCCGCGGAAAAATCGTGCGGCGCACGCGCCGTCCCGGCAACAGCCCCTCAAGCGGCCCGGCTTGACACTCCCTCAAGCGAACTCTATATTCGGGTGTTTGGCAACCTGAGTTGGCGCGCATTATATACACCCAGTACCATGCCGGACAACTACTTCGCCCGCTACCTTCCGTTGCTCCTGCATTTCCTGGTCGCGGCGGCGCTCGCCGGGGCCATGGTAAGCTTTTCGGCCATCTTCGGATATCGCCGCCCCAATCCCGTCAAGTCCCAGGCCTATGAGTGCGGCGTCACCCCCACCGGCGACGCCCGCGCCCGCTTCTCCGTGAAGTTCTACCTGGTGGCCATGTTGTTCATCCTGTTCGACGTGGAAGTGGTGTTCCTCTTTCCCTGGGCGGTGATCTTACGCGAGCTGGGCATGTTCGGATTCTGGGAGATGCTGGTGTACCTGGGCATCGTCCTGGCGGGCTTCTTCTACATTTGGAAAAAGGGCGTGCTCGATTGGGGCGGAGCGGAAAGCGATCAGGTCTGAGCCCGTGTCCGCCGGCGCCGCCATCCCCGCCCTGGAGGAGCTGAAGTCCCACGCACCCGTCGCCAAGCTGCTGGCCTGGAAGCCGGACGCCGTACAAGACGCCAAGCTTGACCGCGGGGAGCTGACCATCTGGGTCGACGCTCCTGCCATCCGCGAAGCCTGTGAGTTGCTGAAGTCCGACCCTGAACTGCAGTTCAACTTCCTCTCCGACCTCACCTGCGTGGACTGGTATCCGCGTGAGCCGCGCTTCGAGGTGGTGTATCACCTGCTGTCCATCCCGAGGCGTGAGCGCGTTCGTCTGAAGGTGCGGCTGCCCGGCGGCGACGCGGTGCTGGAATCCATCACCGCGGTTTGGCCTTCGGCCAACTTCTTCGAGCGCGAGGTGTTTGATCTGTTCGGCGTCCGCTTCCTCGGACATCCCGATCTGCGCCGGCTGCTGATGCCCGACGACTGGGAAGGCCATCCCCTGCGCAAGGACTACCCCGTCGAGGGCTACCGCTGATGGCCTCGCCCTCCTACACCGCCGCCCTCGAGCCCGGACGCGATGGCACCATGATCCTCAACATGGGGCCTCAGCATCCTTCCACTCATGGCGTCTTGCGGCTGGTGCTGGAGATTGACGGCGAAAACGTCCTGCGCATCGTGCCCGACATCGGCTACCTGCACACCGGTATCGAGAAGACGTGCGAGGCCAAGTTCTACCAGCAGGTGGTGGTCCTCACCGACCGCATTGACTACCTCTGCCCGCTCACCAATAACCTCTGCTACGTGCTGGCGGTGGAAAAACTGCTGGGGCTGGAGATTCCTGCGCGCGCCCAGTGGATGCGCGTACTGCTGAACGAGCTCACGCGCATCAGCTCGCACCTGGTGTGGCTGGGGACGCACGCCCTCGACATCGGTGCCATGTCCGTCTTCCTCTACTGCTTCCGCGAACGCGAAGACATCCTGCGCATCTTCGAACTGGTCAGCGGCCAGCGCATGATGACGTCTTACTTTCGCGTCGGAGGCCTGGCGCTGGAGCCTCCGCTGGATTTCTTCGACCGCGTACGAAAGTTCGCCGGCCTCTTCCCTGCGCGCGTGAACCAGTACGAAGACCTGCTCACCGGCAACCGCATCTGGATGGGCCGCACCCAGGGCGTGGCCCGTCTTTCCGCCGAAGATGCCGTCGCCCTCGGCGTAACCGGGCCGGCGCTGCGCGCCAGTGGCGTGGACATCGATCTGCGCCGCGACCTGCCCTATTCCAGCTATGACCAGTTCCAGTTCAAGGTCCCGGTCTCCCAGGACGGCGACGTGTTCGCGCGGTACATCCTCCGCGTGCAGGAGATGCGCGAATCCATCGGCATGGTGAAGCAGGCGCTGGACGGCATGCCCCCGGGCCCGGTAAAGGCCGCCGCCCCCAAGGTGGTCCTGCCCGACCGCGAGAAAATGAAGACGCAGATGGAAGCGCTCATCTACCACTTCAAGATCGTGACCGAAGGTTTCGCAGTTCCGCCCGGCGAGGTCTACCAGGCCATTGAGTCGCCGCGCGGCGAAATGGGCTACTACGTGGTCTCCGACGGCACCGCCAAGCCCTACCGCGTCCACATGCGCTCGCCTTCCTACGCCAACTTGCAAGCGCTGCCCAAGATGTGCGAAGGGAAACTCATCGCCGACGTGGTCGCAGCCATCGGGAGCATTGATATTGTGTTGGGGGAGATCGACCGTTGATGCCCATCTCCGTCCAACTCGACGCGTTCTTCGACGCCAAGATGCAGGAGTACCCGACCCGTCGGTCGTTCCTCGTTCCCATGCTGCTCTATACCCAGGACGAAATCGGCTACCTCTCCGACGAGGCCATCGCGCACATTGCGAAGAAAGTTGATGTGACCGAGCTCGAGGTGCGCAACGTGATCAGCTACTACTCCATGCTGACTACCAAGCCGCGCGGCCGGTTCCACGTTCAGGTGTGCACCAACATCAGTTGCATGTTGCGCGGCGCCGACGAAATCTTCGAGCACTGCCGGCAAAAGCTGGGCATCGGCCATAAGCAGACCACGCAGGACGGAACGTTTTCGCTGGAGGAAGTCGAGTGCATCGGCGCCTGCAGTTGGGCGCCGGCGATGCAGGTGGGATACGATTTTCACGAGAACCTTACGCCGCAACAAGTTGACGCGGTGCTGGACATCTACAAGAAACGCTAATGGCCGACCTGGTTAATCACGCCGACGAAGTCAAGGTGGTCTCGAAGCGCTTCGGCCAGGGCGCGGCCTCGCTCGACCGCTATCTCGAGCTGGACGGCTACAAGGCCGTCCAGAAGGCGCTGGCCATGACGCCCGAGGCGATCATCGAGGACATGAAAGTGTCCAACCTGCGCGGGCGCGGCGGCGCGGGATTTCCCACGGGGATGAAATGGTCGTTCGTGCCCAAGGAGTCGGCCAAGCCCAAGTACGTGCTCTGCAACGGCGACGAGAGCGAACCCGGCACCTGTAAGGACCGCCTGATCCTGGAACACGACCCGCACTCGGTGATCGAAGGCGTGATGATCGCCGCACTGGCCGTGGGCGCAAAATCCGGCTACATCTACATCCGGGGCGAGTATCGCTACCTGGTGGACATCCTGCGCCAGGCGCTGGCGGACGCACGCGCGCGCGGTTTCATCGGCAAGAACATCTTCGGCTCGGGCCGCGACCTGGAGGTTTACTGGCACACGGGTGCGGGTGCGTATGAAGTCGGCGAGGAGTCGGCGCTGATGGAATCGCTCGAAGGCAAGCGCGGCATCCCGCGCATCCGCCCGCCGTTTCCCGCCGTGGTCGGCTTGTGGGGCGGGCCCACGGTCATCAATAACGTGGAGACGCTGGCCGCGGTGCCGCACGTCATCCTCGGCGGCGGCAAGTGGTTTGCCGGCCTGGGGCCGCCCAAGAACGGCGGTACGCGGCTGTTCTGTCTGAGCGGACACGTCGAGCGCCCGGGCGTCTACGAGCTGCCGCTGGGCTACAACCTGAAGAAGATGATCTACGAGGTCGGAGGCGGCGTCCGCGGCGGCAAGAAGCTGAAGGCAGTGGTGCCCGGAGGTTCGTCCACGCCGCTGCTTACCGCCGACGAAATTGACCTGAACATGGATTTCGACACCCTGATGAAGGCGGGGTCGTTCCTGGGCTCCGGCGGCGTGGTGGTGCTCGACGAGACCACCTGCATGGTGAAATTCGCGCTGCGCGTGATGAAGTTTTATCAGCACGAGAGCTGCGGCTGGTGCATCCCCTGCCGCGAGGGCACCGACTGGCTGAAGAAGACGCTGGTCCGCTTTCACTCCGGCGGCGGGTTAAAAAAAGACATTGATAACATCCAGTACCTGGCGGAGAACATGCTGGGACGCACGTTCTGTCCGCTGGGCGACGCCGCCGCCATGCCCACGATTTCCATTATTAAGAAGTGGCGGAAGGAATTTGAGGATCACTTGGAGGGCCGACCGTGCCCGTACGAGCCGGAAGGCATAGTGGAACAGTTGCCGGTATTGAGCCATTGATTCAATGATTCAATGACTCACTGATTCAATCCCATGGCTGATATCACTCTCACCATCGACGGCAAGAAAGTCACCGCCCCCGCGGGGACGCTGCTCATCGAGGTCTGCCGCAGCGTGGGCATCGAGGTGCCTTCGTTCTGCTACTACCCCGGGCTGTCGCTGCAGGCCGCGTGCCGCATGTGCGTGGTGGAGATCGAGAAGATACCCAAGCTGCAGACCGCGTGCACGGTTCCCGTTACCGAGGGCATGGTGGTGGTCACGGCCAACGAGAAAGTGACGCAGGCGCGCAAAGCCACACTCGAGCTGTTGCTGGGGAACCATCCACTCGATTGCCCGGTGTGCGACGCCGGCGGCGAGTGCGAGCTGCAGGACATGACCTTCAAGTACGGCGCCGCCGAGTCGCGCTACATGGAGGGCAAGCTTCACAAAGAGGAGCAGCAGTGGTCGCCAGTGGTGTTCTTCGACCGGCCGCGCTGCATACTGTGTTACCGCTGCGTGCGCGTCTGCGGCGAAGGCATGGACGTGTGGGCGCTAGGGGTGCAGAACCGCGGCGTGCATTCCGTCATCGCGCCCAACCAGGGCGACCACCTGGACTGCGAAGAGTGCGGCATGTGCATTGATATCTGCCCGGTGGGCGCGCTCACCTCGGGCGCCTACCGCTACAAGACACGCCCCTGGGAGATGAATCACGTCTCCACCATCTGCACTCACTGCGGCGACGGCTGCAAGACCACTCTGGGCGTGCGTCGCGCCGAGAGCGGGATGCAGATTGTCCGTGGCGATAATCGCGACAAGAGCGGCATCAACGGCGACTTCCTGTGCATCAAGGGCCGCTACGCTTTCGACTTCACCCAGCACGAGGAGCGCCTCAGCCGCCCGCTGCTGCGCAAGGAAGGCCGCCTGGCGCCGGTCTCCTGGGAGGAGGCCATAGACTTCGCCGCGCGCCGTCTGCGCGAAGTGCGCGATGCCGCCGACGGAGCTGCCATCGGCGTCGTCGGATCCACGCGCACCACCAACGAAGAGAGCTACGTCCTGCAGAAGCTGGCGCGCATGGTGCTGGAAACCAACAACATTGATCACCACCGCACCGCCGACTTCCCTGCCTTCGCGCATGCGCTCCGCGGCAAGACCGGCGCCTCCGCCTCCATGCGCGATGTTCTGAAAGCGCCGGCCGTGCTGCTGATCGGCAACGATCCAACCGAACAGCATCCACTGCTGGCCTGGAACCTGCGCACCAACGTGCGCCTGAACCGTGGCCGGCTTCACGTCGTGAACGCGAATGACATCAAGCTGCGCCGCCAGGCGGCCAGCTTCACGCAGGTTCCCGCAGGAGCCGAAGGCAGATTCGCGCGCTTCCTCGCCGCCGATGAGGCCAACGACGACGACGCAGCCGACGCCCTCATCGCGGCAAACACCACGCGCGAAGCGTTCGTGAAGCTGCGCGACACATTGCGCGGCGAGTCTGACCTTGTAATCATCTTCGGCTCGGAACTGCGCGGCGCGGACGTCGAGGCGCTGGTGCGCTTTGGCTCCAGCATTGCGGGCGCGAAGTTTATCTGCCTGGGCGACTACGCCAACTCGCGCGGCGCTGCCGACATGGGCCTGCACCCGGCGCTGCTGCCCGGTTACACCAGCGTGGGCGACGGCAAGCGCTTTGCGGACGAGTGGGGATCTCCCGTGCCCGCCACCCCCGGCATGTCAATCCCGGAAATGGCTGCGGCGGCGAAGCAAGGCCGCCTGGGCGCGCTGTACGTGGTAGGCGCGAATCCGGTGGCGCGCTTCGGCATCGATCCCTTCGCGCTATCGAAGACCTTCCTGGTGGTCCAGGAAATGTTCCTCACCGAAACCGCCGTCATCGCCGACGTGGTGCTGCCCGCGGCCTGCGCCTACGAAAAGTCCGGCACCTTCACCAATACCTGTGGCGACCTCCAACTCCTGAACAAGGCCGGCGATTTTGCCGGAACCAAGACCGATCTGGAAATCATGGTGCGCATCGCCGACCGCATGGGGTTCGACGTGCGCCGCCTGGTCGCCTTCGGCGGAGGCACCAGCGCGGACATGGGACAGTCGCGGGGCGCGCAGTCGGGCGAGGCTGACCGGCACTCGGTGTGGCTGCGGGCGAGGAATCTCGAGCCGCGCCTCAGCCCCTTTGACCCCGCCGCCGTGCTCGACGAAATCCAGCGCCTGGTGCCGGGCTACGATTTTCCGCGTCTCAACCTGCTGGCCGGCAACGATGTGCACCTGGCGTCGGCGGAGGCCAGCGCCGGCGGCCCCAACGGAGGCACCGACAGCGCGGACCTGATTCGCCCTGCGACCGACACGCTGTTTACTTCGGGGACGCTGGGACGGTATAGCCGGACGCTGAATTCCGTCATGGAGAGACGGGCAGTCGAAGCAGCGGACTAATTTTCTGGTTGTTGGTTTGTGGTTTTTGGTTGTTGGTGTTCGAGTGCTGGCTTCGTGGACAAGGAACCAAGAACCACCAACCAAAAACCCAAAACGGCCTTCAAGTGGACTGGACCACCTACATCCTCGTCAGCCTGGTGAAGACTGCGGTGACGCTGTTTGTGCTGCTCACTGCAGTGGCCTACACCGTGTGGCTGGAGCGCAAGCTGGTGGGGCGCATGCAGAACCGCTGGGGACCCACGCGCGTGGGCCCTTTCGGGTTACTGCAGCCGCTGGCCGACGGCTTGAAGTTCTTGTTTAAGGAAGACCTGATACCAGCAGGCGCTTACAAGCCTTTGTTCATCCTCGCTCCGATGCTTTCTGTGACCGCGGCGCTGATGTCTATTGCGGTGGTGCCGATCGGTGAGTCCGTGAGGCTACCGGTGCTGAACGTCGAGACGCCGTTGCAGATCACCGACGTCAACATCGGCCTGCTGTTCCTGCTGGGCGTAACTTCCATCGGCGTGTACGGCATCGCGCTGGCGGGGTGGTCGTCGAACAGCAAGTATTCGCTGCTGGGATCGCTGCGCGCCTGCGCCCAGATGATCAGCTACGAACTTTCTCTCGGCCTGGCGCTGGTGGGAGTCCTGATCCTGGCGGGCTCGCTCAGCCTGCGCGACATCGTCGCCGCCCAGGCCGGCACCTGGGGCGGATTCGTGCCTCGCTGGCACATCTTCCAGGGGCAGATCCTGGGCTTCGCCATCTATCTCACCGCCGCCTTCGCGGAAACCAACCGCATTCCTTTTGATCTTCCGGAGGGCGAGACCGAACTGGTGGCCGGCTACCACACCGAGTACAGCTCCATGAAGTTTGCCATGTTCTTCATGGCGGAATACACCAACATGTTCACCGTGGCCTGCGTGGGCACGCTGCTGTTCTTTGGCGGATGGCACGGTCCGCTGTTCGGACCGCCGGCGCTGCAGGCGGTGCTGCCGTTCTTTTGGTTTGCTCTCAAAGTGTTCGGCTTCATTTTCCTTTACATCTGGATTCGCGGCACGCTACCCCGGTTCCGCTACGACCAGTTGATGGCCTTCGGATGGAAAGTGCTGCTGCCCCTGGCCATCGCCAACGTGATGGTGACTGCAGCCGTTGTGGCAATGGGGAGCTGAGATGCTGCACCAGGTCCTTTTCTTCGTATTTGCGGCGGTGTGCGTGGCGGGAGCGGTCAACCTGCTGGCGCAGCGCCATCCCATCAACAGCGCCCTGTCGCTGATTGTGGTGATGGTGTCGCTCTCGGTGCTCTACCTGCTCCTGGGGGCCGAGTTCGTCGCGGCGGTGCAGGTGATCGTGTACGCGGGCGCCATCATGGTGCTGTTCGTGTTCGTCATCATGCTGCTCAATGCGGGAGAAGAAGAACTCACCGCGGGCAGCCGCGTAGCCGCTCTCATCGGATATCCCGCGGTAACCATTTTCGCGGCGCTGATGATCTGGGTGGTCTCCGGGCGCAGTGCGGCCATGAAGGGCGTCCGCCTGGGCGAATTCCTGGGGCCCACCGACGCAGTGGCGCGCCTGCTCTTCCGCGAATTTCTGCTGCCCTTTGAGGTGACCTCGGTGCTGATTCTGATTGCCATCATGGGCGCGGTGGTGCTGGCCCGCAAGGAGGGCTGATGGTGCCCATCTCGTACTACCTGGTGCTGAGCGCGGTGCTGTTCTCGCTGGGCGTGCTGGGGTTTCTGCTCAAGCGCAACGTCATCACCTTGTTCATGTCCATTGAGTTGATGCTGAATGCGGTGAACCTGTCGTTTGTGGCCTTCGCCACCCAGTGGCAGGCGCTCAGCGGGCACGTGTTCGTGTTCTTCGTGATGGTGGTGGCGGCAGCCGAGGCCGCCGTGGGCCTGGCCATCATCATCGCAGTGTTCCGCACTCGCCAGACCCTCAACGTGGACCAGGTGAACCTGCTCAAGCTATGAACCTCTGGCTCATCCCGCTGCTGCCACTCGCCGGCGCCGCCATCAACGGCTTGCTGGGCAAGAACTTTTCCCGGCGCACGGTGAGCGCCGTGGCCCTGTTCTTCAGCGGAGCCGCGTTTGCATGGTCGCTCTACGTGGCCGCGCAGTTTGCGCGGTTGCCGGCCAAGGCCGTTCCTCACACCGAGGCCATCGCCGCCTGGATTCAAGCCGGAGCCTTCCGCGTGAATTTCGGGTTCTACCTCGACCAGCTCTCGCTGGTCATGATCCTGGTGGTCACCGGCGTGGGCTTCTTGATCCACGTTTACTCCGTCGGCTACATGGCTGAGGACAAGGGCTACTACCGCTTCTTCTCTTACCTGAACCTGTTCATGTTCTTCATGCTCACGCTGGTGCTGGCCGACAACTATCTGCTGATGTTCGTGGGCTGGGAGGGCGTGGGGCTGGCGTCGTATCTGCTGATCGGGTTCTGGTTCGTGCGCGACTCGGCCGCGTCCGCCGGCAAGAAGGCGTTCCTCGTCAACCGCATCGGCGACTTCGGCTTCCTCATCGGAATGTTCCTGCTGGTGCGCACTTGTGGATCGCTGGAATTTGCCGAAGTGTTCCCCGCGGTCTCGCGCTTCGCGCCCGAAGCCACCGCCGGCGTGCTCACCGCCATCGCCCTGCTGCTGATGATGGGCGCCTGCGGGAAGTCGGCGCAGGTGCCGCTCTACGTCTGGCTGCCCGACGCCATGGAAGGCCCCACCCCGGTCTCGGCGCTGATCCACGCCGCCACCATGGTCACCGCGGGCGTGTACATGGTGGCGCGGTCGAGCCCCATCTTCAGCCGGGCGCCCGAAGCGCTCACCGTGGTGGCGGTGATCGGGTGCGTCACCGCACTGATGGCGGCCACCATCGGCCTGGCCCAGACCGACATCAAGCGCGTGCTCGCCTACTCCACCGTATCGCAACTGGGATATATGTTCCTGGCCTGTGGCGTGGCCGCGTACTCGGACGCCATCTTCCACCTGATGACCCATGCCTTCTTCAAGGCGCTGCTGTTCCTGGGCGCGGGCAGCGTGATCCACGCCCTGGGCGGCGAGCAGGACATGCGCCACATGGGCGGGCTGCGCAAAAAAATCCCCTGGACGTTCGCCGTGATGACCGTGGCCACCGTCACCATCGCCGGCTTTCCCCCGTTGAGCGGATTCTTCAGCAAGGACGAAATCCTGTGGAAGGCCTACAGCAGCCCGTACGGTCATCCCGCGTTCTGGATGATCGGCATCATCACCGCGGCGCTGACTTCGTTCTACATGTTCCGCCTCTGGTTCATGACCTTCTGCGGGGAACGCCGCCCAGCCGCGCGGCCGGGGATCCGCCTGCGGCGGACGCCACACGGGCACGATGACGAGAATGGCGATCACGTCCACGAAAGTCCGTGGGTGATGCTGGCGCCGCTGGTGGTGCTGGCGGTGCTGTCGGTGGTGGGAGGCTGGGTGGGCGTGCCCCATGCGCTGGGCGGACACAATTCCTTCGAGGGATTTCTGGCTCCTGTCTTCGGCGCTGAAACCCCTGCGGCGCACTCGGCCGACGTGGGTACCGAGCGCCTGCTGACCGGAATTTCCGTCCTGGCCGCGCTGCTGGGCCTGGGACTCGCCTGGCTGCTTTACGTGAAGCGGCCCGAGCTGCCGGAACGCATCGCGACGCAACTCGGCGGCCTCTACCAGGCCGTGCTCCACAAGTACTACGTGGACGAGGGCTACGACGCGGCCCTGGTCCAGCCGGTGATCGAGGGCTCGCGCCAGGTGCTGTGGCGCGGCATTGACGTCCGCCTGATTGACGACAGCGTGAACGCCGCCGCTCGCGGCGCGCAAGGCGTTTCCGACGTGCTGCGGCGCATGCAGTCGGGCAACATCAGGTCCTACGCCGGCTGGGTGATCGCCGGCGCCGCCGCGGTGTTGACCTTCATGATCTGGGTGGGGGTGCGATGAGCGAGCACGCCCTCACCCTCGTCACCTTCGCGCCACTGGCCGGAGCCTTGCTGCTGGCCCTGATGCCGCGCCGCGACGAGGCGATTCGCCGCGCCGCCCTGGTCATATCGCTGGCCACGTTCATTCTGTCGCTGCGTCTGCCCTTCGCTTTCGACGCGGCCAAGCCCGGCTTTCAGTTCGAGATTGATGTTCCCTGGATCCCCAGCCCCAACATCCACTATCACCTCGGGCTCGATGGCATTTCGCTTTGGCTGGTCGTCCTGACCACTTTTCTGGTCCCGCTGTGCGTGCTCATTTCCTGGAAGTCCATCCACGAGCGCGTAAAAGAGTTCTTCATCCTGATGCTGGTGCTGGAAACCTCGATGATCGGCGTGTTCCTGGCGCTCGATCTGTTCCTGTTCTACGTGTTCTGGGAATTCACGCTCATCCCCATGGCGTTGCTGATCGGGATGTACGGGCACGAGCGGCGGGTCTACTCGGCGGTAAAGTTTTTCCTGTTCACCGCGATTGCCTCGGTGTTCATGCTGGTGGCCATTATCTGGCTCTACGCCCAGACTGGCAGTTTCGACTACGCCACCATCCAGCGCGCCGTGCTCCGGGAAACCATTCCCAACATCTGGGGCGCGGGGGGCTGGCTGTTCATGGGATTTTTCGTCGCCTTCGCAGTGAAGGTGCCTCTGGTTCCGCTGCACACCTGGCTGCCGGACGCGCACGTCGAGGCTCCGACCGCGGGCTCGGTACTGCTGGCCGGCGTCCTACTCAAGATGGGGACTTACGGCCTGCTGCGCTTCAACGTCGGACTCTTCCCTTACCAGGCGCGCGAGCACGCGCCCTGGATCGCGTTTCTCGCCATCCTGGGGATTGTGTATGGTGCGCTGGTGGCCATGGTGCAGCCCAACCTGAAAAAACTCGTAGCCTACTCCTCGGTGAGCCATCTGGGATTCGTGGTGCTGGGCATCTTCAGCTTCACTCAGGCGGGCGTGGACGGCGCCGTCTACCAGATGCTGAACCACGGCATCTCCACGGGCGCGCTCTTCCTGCTGGTGGGCATGCTCTACGAGCGCCGCCACACTTTCGAGATCCGCGACTTCGGCGGACTGGCCACGCCCATGCCGGTATACGCCATGCTGTTTCTGGTGGTCACGCTGTCGTCCATCGGGCTGCCGCTGCTCAACGGATTCGTGGGTGAGTTCCTGATTCTGCTGGGCGCCTTCCAGGCAAAGACCTGGTGGGGCGTGCTGGCGGCCACCGGCGTGATCTGGAGCGCCTGCTACATGCTGTGGATGTACCAGCGCGTGTTCTTCGGCAGCACGCTCAGCGACGCCAACCGCTCGCTGGCCGACCTCGACCTGCGGGAGCGCGCCTCTCTGTGGCCGCTGGCCGTGGCTTCGCTGGTGATGGGCGTGTGGCCGCTCTACTGGCTCAACACCATCGAGCCCGCCGTGCGCAGTGTGCTGGGACCGTTGTGGATGCAGGTCGCGAGCCGATGACGCCATGAACATCATCCATGCCGCCGACTACATAGCCATCCTGCCCGAGCTGGTGCTCACCCTGTTTGGCGTGGCGGTGATGATGGCCGAGCCGCTGCTGAAGCCGGGCGCCAGCCGGCGTCCGCTCGGCCTGCTGGCCCTCGGGGGCGCGCTGGCTTCGGTGATCGCGACCGTAAGCCAGTCGTACGCGCCCGGCCCCGGCTTCTTCGCCATGGTGCAGGTGGACGCGTTCAGCATCTTCTTCCACCTGCTCATCGCCATCATCGCCGCGCTGGTCATCCTGTCGTCGCTCGCCTATCTCGAAGTCGAGAACATCCGCGCCGGGGAGTTCTACGCACTGGTGCTGCTGGGCTCGGTGGGCATGCAACTGATGTCCTCGGCGGTGGAGCTGGTGCTGATCTTCATCGCGCTGGAAATTTCTTCCATCTCCACCTACATCCTCGCCGGCTTTCGCCGGAATGTGGCCGCCAGCGCCGAGGCGTCGCTCAAATACTTCTTGCTGGGATCGTTCGCCACCGCCTTCTTCCTCTACGGGGTGGCGCTGATGTTCGGCGCCACCGGCTCCACCTACATTCCCGGCATCGCCGGAGCGCTGCGTGGCGGAGCGGCGCCGCCGCTGGCGTTCGCGGCGGTGGCGCTGATGTTCGTAGGCATCGGCTTCAAGGTGGCCTCGGCGCCCTTTCATGTCTGGACGCCCGACGTTTACGAAGGCGCGCCCGCGCCCATCGTCGGGCTCATGTCTACCGCGCCCAAGGCGGCGGCCTTCGCCGTGCTGGCGCGCATCCTCTTCTCCACCGGCGCCCCCGGATGGTTCTGGCTGGTATGGGTCTCGGCCGCGCTCACCATGACCCTGGGCAACCTGGGGGCGCTGGTGCAGAGCAACGTGAAGCGCATGCTGGCCTACTCCTCCATCGCCCACGCCGGATACCTGCTGGTGGCCTTCACCGCTGCCCCGGAATTGGGCGTGCGCGCCGTGCTCTTCTATTCGGCAGCCTACGCCGCCATGAACCTGGGAGCGTTCGCCGTGGTCAGCCATCTGGCGGGCGCGGGCGAGCGCTTCGTCAACATAGACGACTACGCCGGCCTCGGACGCCGCTCGCCGCTGCTGGCCGCCACGCTCACGCTGTTCCTGCTGTCGCTGATCGGCATCCCCGTCACCGGAGGCTTCTTCGCCAAGTTCTACGTCTTCGCCGCAGCGCTGAAGTCGAACCTGGTGTGGCTGACCATCATCGGCCTGGTGAACAGCGCCATCGCCGCGTACTACTACCTGCGCATCATCGTGGTGATGTATATGCACGAACCGCGGCAGGAGATGCCGGCGCTGCCCGTCCCCGCCACCGTCGCGGTCGCGCTCGCGGTGAGCGCCGCGGCTACGCTCTATCTGGGCCTGCTGCCCGGCGATGTGCTGGCTTTCGCCGCCACAGCCGCCGCCGACCTGCTACCGTAGCGAGATTTCTGTAGAGACGTTGCTTGCAACATCTCACGGAGACGCAGCAAGCTGCGTCTCTACCGCAGGGTCCTTTTACTCCACGGCAATGGCGATGTCGCGGCGCTCAAAGATCCAGGAGGCCGCGATCCAGAATCCAACGGCTTCTACTAGCGCCCAAGTGAGGATGCTCCACGCAGGCATCCAGGCGGAGTCGAAGGAGAAACGCATCACCGATGAACTCAGCGAATACACCGGGATAGTGTGCATCCAGAATTCGCCCAGGAGCGCGGCCGGCAGGCCAGGTACGGCAATCAGCAAAGCCGTCGCCGCAGTAGCCGGAAGCGGGTCGAGGAAGGTGGAGAAGAACAGGCCGATGGCCGCGGTCAGCAGGCAAGTGACCATCAGCACCACCGCGAGCCTCGCGAACTCCATAGGTTGAAAACCCAGGCTGCGCGTGATCCACAGCGAGCTCGCGCTGATGGCGATGCAATACAGCGAAAAGCACAGCGCCACTCCCAACAGGATGCCGGCCAGGTAAGTGCGCCGCTCGATGGCCCGCGAGAGCACCGACAGGATGCGCCGCGACCGGCGCTCGTTGTGCACCGAGAAAGTGGCCACGAAAGCGCTGAAGCCCACGGCGTAGAGCGCCTGCTGCCCCAGCAGAAAAACGAAGTCGTTCTGGATCAGCTTGTCTTCGCCGAAGCTGAAGGCGGCGGCAATCACCCCTGACCACACCACCAGGAACACCACCGGCATCCGCTGCTCGCGGAGAAGGTTGGCGGCGATGAGCAGGATAGGTAGCATGCGGTTCTTGGCTCTTGGCTTCTAGCTTTTAGCTCTCAGCTCCTGCCTCTTGTCTCCCGGCTGCCGCCATTCCCTACTGCGTCCGCCCGGAGAGATAGACATCAGACATCACACTTCGCACATCACACATCACACCTCCCACATCACCAATCACCCATCCCTCCCCGCAATCTCCACAAAGATGTCCTCCAGCGTCTTGCGCACGGGATTGACGCTGACAATCTCTCCGCCGCTGCTCCACACACGCTCAATGGCCGCGCGTTGCGAGGGCGCCTGAACTTGAAATGTAACCGCGCCGTTGACGGCCACGGCGCCGGGAAACGTGGATGCGTTTCCGCCCCGCGCTACCACCTCGAAGCGATCGCGCGATTCCAGCAGCTCCGTGGTGGTTCCCAGCCGGGCGATGCGTCCGCGATGCAAGATGGCCACCCGGTCGCAGATGAGCTCCACTTCGGAGAGCTGGTGGGAACTCAGGAACACGGTCTTGCCCGCCTCGCGCGCGCGCCGCAGCAACTCGCGCACCGCCACGCGAGCCAGCGGATCGAGCGCCGACGTGGGCTCGTCCAGCAGCAACAGTTCCGGATCGTGCACCAGCGCCTGCGCCAGTCCCATGCGCTGCACCATACCGCGGGAGAATTTGCCCAGGTTGCGGTCCGAGTCCCCGACGAGATCGACTGCCTCCAGAACTTCGCGTGCGCGGCGCGCCAGTTCAGGATCCCGCATGCCGTTCAGCATCCCGTAGAAGCGGAGCAGCGTTTGCGCCGGCCGGTGGTAGAGTGCAACGTTCTCCGCTAGGAAGCCCACACGGCGGCGAGTGGGCGCGTCACCGAAGGGCTGGCCGAGCATGCGTCCGCCGCCGCTGGTCGGCCGCATGAAACCCATGGCCAGATGGATGGCCGTCGTCTTCCCTGCCCCGTTGGGACCGAGGAACCCGAAGATTTCGCCTGCCTCGACGCTGAGCGAGAACTCGTCAAGCGCGCGCACACTGCGCCGCCCCAAAAAGCTCCGATACTCCTTGCTGACGCGCTCGAACTCCAGGACCGCGGCCATGCCGGAGATTTTACTCACCACGGAGACACAGAGACACAGAGAAGCAGGCTCCGACAAAAGAAAAGGCCTCCGCGGAGGGCGGAGGCCAGAGCCCGCGGTCCAACCTGCCACTCACGTGCGCAGGAAGATCATGACCCAGATGAACAGCACCAGCGACTCGATAAACGCCAGCCCCAGGAACAGCGCCAGTTGGATACCGGGACGGGCCGCAGGGTTGCGCGCCAGGCCTTCGGCCACGGCGCTGGCCACGCGCGACTGCCCGATGGCCGCTCCGGCCACGGCAATGCCCAAGGCGATGCCGGCATAGGTCCACGGAGTGGCTCCCGTAGCCCCGGTGGGCGCCTGCGCAAACGCAGGCAAGGCGAAGAACGCGATCAACAGAACCAACATCAGTTTCTTCATGTGCAGCTCCTTTGTAGGAAATTCCGCCAGTGGGTGGTTGGCGCCATCCTGGTGCAGGCACCCTCACGCTCGCGGCACTGCTTCGAGCTCTTAATGCTCTTCCGACATCGCTCCCGACAGGTACACGGTGGTCAGGAGAACAAAAATATAGGTCTGCACAAACGACACCATCAGGTGCAGACCTTGAAACGCGATCGGTATCCCAATGGGAATCAAAGAGAAAAAAGCCAGGGCCAGCATGTCGCCGGCGAAGATGTTGGCGTACAAGCGCACGGTGAGCGACAGCATGCGCGCCAAATGGCTGATGATCTCGATCACCAGCACCAGTGGAGAAAGCAGCATCACCGGCCCCAGGAACTGCTTCACGTAGCCGAAGCCGTGGTGCCGGATGCCGTGGAAGTTGTAATAACAGAAGGCCATCGCCGCGCAGCCCAGCGGCACCGACGGGTTGGCCGTCGGCGATTCCAGCGACGGCACCAGTCCGATCAGGTTGCAGGTCAGGATGAACAGTCCCAGGGTGGCGAGGAACGGCAGAAACGGCTCGTAGCCATGGCCCATGAGCTCGTGTCCCAGGTTCTTCACGAAGTCATTGATGAACTCGGCCAGGTGCTGCACCGCTCCCGGATTGTCCACGGAAAGGCGGCTGCGCACCATGATGAAGAAAATAATCAGAACCAGCGCCACCAGAATCTGCATGGCAATGTAGTTGGGAATGGGCGCGTGGGCGTCGTGGGGATGGATGCCCAGCGACTCCAGCAGGCTGGTGACCACGCCTCCAAAGAGCTTGTTCAGCAGCTCGGTAAACGGCAACTGGCCGGAGAAGGCGGCGATCAGCATGGTGGTTGGGACTACAGGCCGCGCCGCAGCGCGACGTACAACTCGTACACTGCCTCGCAGGCCAAGGCCACGACCGGCAAAAACAGGCCCGCAAGAAAACCGTTGATGCTCACCGCACTATTTTTCAACATACCATAGGCCAGCAGGGCTATCAACGCGTAGCGCATCAGGAAGCGGAAAACGACGCCCGCGGAGGAAGCGCTGTTCCCAACTCCGCTCAAGCGCTCGACGAACGTGCTGGTAATCTGCTTCAGCCAGAGCAGGTTCACGGCGGCGACCGCCGAGCCCAGGACAAATCCCAGAACAAACTCCGTGCCTCTCCAGGGCCACAACATCGCAGCCACCAGCAGGAATGCCGCTGTCATGAAGCGGGGAATCCGGTGCTCTGCGCGCGCGTAGAAGACTTCTGCGGGCGTGTTCATTCTTCATCCTTCAAGCGCAGGGCTCCGCGAATCAATTCCAGGAAACCGGCGCAGATGCCCAGAAACAGGCCGGCGCGATTGATCCAGGTGGTTCCCAGCCAGGAATCCAGGGCGGCGCCCAGCAGCCAGCCCACCACCGTGCCCGCGGGCAGCGCGAATGCCAGATGACTGTAGCGCGCCACCTGCACCCAGTTGTTCTTCTTCTCCGGCTTCGAGTCTCCGCCCTCCGGAAGCGAGCGCGGATCCTTCATGCGACCACGATACACGAAGCCGGCAGGATGGCGTCCTGCTCAGCGCAGCAAGCCGGCCAGCGCCGTGCCCTGGCCTCCGCGCACTGACCATTCCACCGCGCGGATGAAAAACTCCGGGAAGATTCCGATGCCCACCGTGGCCGCGCCGGTAATGGCCAGCGTGAGGGCGACGCCGGGCGCCAGGCGCAACCGCGCCGAATCGGCAGGCTCCCGCATGAACATGGCGTTGGCGATTCTGAGGTAGTAGTAGAGCGAAACCGCCACGTAGACCACGGCCAGCGTGGCCAGCGCGTAGTGGCCGGTTTCAATCAATGCCAGGAAGATGAAGTACTTGCCGTAGAAGCCGGCCAGCGGTGGAATACCCGCCAGCGACAGCAGGAAGATCCACATGAGCACGGCGGCAAAGGGCGCGCGGGAGTAGAGGCCGGCGATGTCGTCAATCTGATCGCCGATGATGTCCTGGCGGCGCAGCGCGGTGATCACGGCAAACGCTCCCAGGTTCATGAAGGTGTACACCAGCAGATACATCAGGATGCCCTTGATGCCGGTGACGCTGGAGCGGGTGGCGTCGCCCGCCACCAGTCCCAGGATCATGTAGCCCACGTGCGCGATCGAGGAATAGGCCAGCAGGCGCTTCAGGTTGCTCTGGGTAATGGCCGCCAGGTTTCCAAAAGTCATGGTCATGATGGCCACCGCCACCAGCAGCGGCACGTAGAGCGGGCGCAGCGGTTCGAACGCAAACAGGAAGATGCGCAGCAGCAGCGCCCAGGCTGCCGCCTTCACCGCCACCGACATGAATCCGGTAATGGTGGTGGGCGCGCCTTCATAAGCGTCGGGCGCCCACTGGTGGAAGGGCACGGCCGCGATCTTGAACAGCAGCCCGGTGGCGGTGGTGATCAGCGCCAGGATCAACATCGGGCCGGACGCAGCCCGCGTGGTGTGTCCCGCCAGGGCGAAGGCGATGTCTGCCAGGTTCGTGCTCCCGGAAAGTCCGTAGAGCAGCGACAGCCCGTAGGCGAAGATGCCGGAGGAGAACGCGCCCAGCAGCAGATACTTCAGCGCCGCTTCGTTGGAGCGCTGGTCGCCACGCAGGAAGCCCACCAGCACGTAGGTGGAGACGGCCATCAGCTCCAGGCTGATGAACAGCACCACCAGGTCGTAGCCGATGGCCATGCCCATCATGCCCACCACGGAAAACAGAATGAGCGCGTAGTACTCGCCCTTGTGCTCCTGTTCGATCTCCAGGTAGCGGATGGACATCAGGATGGAGAGCGCAGCCCCGGCCAGAAACAGGTACATGAAAAAGACGGCGAAGCGGTCCACGATGATCGAGCCGCCGAAGCCCATCAGGTCGATGGGCGGGCCTCCGCCGGGCAGGTTGTACGCGGCCTGGATGCGGAACACGGCCAGCGCGGAAAACAGCAGGCCGATCAGCGCGGTCCAGGCGTTGGCAATCTTCCACTCCCGGGGCAGCAGCAGATCAATGAGCAGGATGCCCGAGCCGAACAGCGTGAGCAGCAGCAGGGGCAGCACCAGCGCGTAATCGCTGCTGTTGAAATACTGGCTGAGGAAGCCCGGCACTAGGGTTTGCCCTCCGCCCGTGTGGCGCTTGGGGCCGGCTGCGCGCCGGGCGACGCCGCCTTCGCCTCGCGCGGCAACTCCGGCCGCGCGATGGGATAGTCGGGCCGCACCGTGTGCACGATCTTGTTCACCGGCGGCGCCAGGATCTCAAAGAACGGTTTGGGATAGATGCCGATCCAGAACGCCAGCACCACCAGCGGCGCGAAGGTGACGATTTCGCGCGGCGACAGGTCGGCCAGCTTTTCGTTCTTGGGATTGCTCACCGGCCCGAAGAATACGCGCTGATACAGCCACAGCAGGTAGGCCGCGCCCAGCACCACGCCGACGGCGCCCCAGGCCGCCCAAGTCTTGTTTTCCATGTACGCGCCCTGCAGGATGGTGAACTCGCCAATGAACCCGTTCAGCAGCGGCAGCCCCAGCGACGACATGAACATGATCAGCGTGATGGTGGCGTACCAGGGCATCACGCTGGAAATGCCTCCGTACTCGGAAATCTCGCGGGTGTGCCGGCGCTCGTAAAGCACGCCCACGATCAGGAACAGCGCGCCCGTGGAAATTCCGTGGTTGATCTGCTGCAGGATGGACCCGCTCAGTCCCAGCGGATTCAGCGCAAAGATGCCCAGGGTGCAGAAGCCCAGATGGCTTACCGAGGAGTAGGCCACCAGTTTCTTCATGTCCTTCTGCATCAGGCTCACCAGCGCGCCGTAGATAATGGCGAACAGCGAGAGCCCGATCATCCAGCCGCGGACGGTCGGGTCCATGGCGACCGACGGAAACAGCGGCAGCGAGAAGCGCACCAGGCCGTAGGTCCCCATCTTCAGCAGCACGCCCGCCAGGATCACCGAGCCCGCCGTGGGCGCTTCCACGTGCGCGTCCGGCAGCCAGGTATGGAAGGGGAACATGGGCACCTTGATGGCGAAGGCCACAAAGAACGCCAGGAAGAGCCACAGCGCATGCTCGCCGCCGATTTGCGGCGCGGTGCGGTAGAGCGCCTCGATGCTGAAGGTGTAATCGCCCGTCACCTTGGCGTGGTTGAAGTACAGATAGAGGATGCCCAGCAGCATCAGCACCGATCCCACCAGGGTGTAGAGGAAGAACTTGATGGCGGCGTAGAGCTTGCGCGGGCCTCCCCAGATGCCGATCAGCAGGTACATAGGCACCAGCATCACTTCCCAGAAGACGTAGAACAGGAAGAAGTCCAGCGCCATGAAGACGCCCAGCATGCCCGTCTGCAGAATGAGGAACCAAACGTAGTATTCCTTCACCCGTTCCTCAATCGCATCCCACGACGACAGGATGGAGAGGAACCCCAGCAGCGTGGTCAGCATGATCAGCAGGAAGGAAATGCCGTCGATGCCCAGGAGGTAGCTGGCGCCGATGGAGGGAATCCAGTTCCCCGCTGTGCCTTCCCCGAACTTGAAGGCGGCGTCTTCCTTCATCGCCCAGAACCAGGGCACTAGCGGCAGCGATACCAGAAAGCCCGCGAAGGCGAAAATGTTGGCCAGCCAGCGGATGGCGCTCTTGTTCGACGACGGAACAAAAAGCAGCACCAGCGCGCCCACCAGCGGCGTGAACAGCACGATGGAGAGAATGTGGTTGAAGAAAAAGCCGTCCATGTTTCGCCTCAGGGTGCCCGGTCCCGCTGAGCGGGACCGCGCTTCCGCACGTCATCTCATAACAAAATAGAAAACAAATCCTGCCAGGCCGGTCACCATCACCAGCGCGTACCACTGCACCAGCCCCCACTGCACCAGCCGCACCGGATAGGACGCCACGCGAGTGACGATGGCGATGCCGTTCACCAGCAGGCCGTCCACAATCCACGTGTCCCACCACATGGAAATCTTCGCCGAGAGCCGCGTGAGCCAGCCCGCAGCGTTCACCCCGCCATCAATCACGTTCGCGTCGAAAGTACACATGGCGTCGCCCACGCCCATGGCGCCCAGGCGCGCGGGACCAAGATTGCGGCGCCCGGTGAACAGCATGTCGTACAGCTCGTCCACCCAGTATTTGTTGTAGAGCGCGTTGTACACCGGCGGCGCGGCCACAGCGATGGGTTCCTGGTAATCCTTCCCGGCATTTCCGTAGGCGCGGCGGGCGAAGAACCAGCCCGCAGCCGCCGCGCCGATGGAGAGCGCCATCAGCAGGTACTCGATAGGAGAGTGATGCACCGCGGCCTCAACACCGGCCTCGGCAGCGGCGCCCGCTTTGGCAAACACCGGGGCCAGGAAGTGCTCGAAGCGGTTGCTTCCGCCCAGAGCCGCCGGCACGCCTAGAAGTCCTGCTGTCGCCGAAAAGAACGCCAGAATCATCAGCGGCACGGTCATGGTTTTGGGCGACTCGTGCACGTGGTGCTCCACCTCGTGCGACATGCGCGACGGGCTCCAGAACGTCAGATACACCAGCCGGAACATGTAGAACGCGGTCATCACCGCGGTCACGAACGCCAGCACCCACAGCACGCGGAACGCCCCGCCTTGCGACGACCAGGTGAGCCACAGGATTTCGTCCTTCGAGAAAAACCCCGCCAGCGGCGGCACGCCGGCGATGGCCAGGGTGGCGATAAACATGGTCTTGTAGGTCACCGGAATCTTTTCTGAGAGCGCGCCCATGTTGCGCAGGTCCTGTTCGCCGGAGAGCGCGTGGATCACCGAGCCCGCGCCCAAAAAGAGCAGCGCCTTGAAGAAGGCGTGGGTGAAGACGTGGAAAACGCCCGCGGCAAACGCTCCCACGCCCAGCGCCATAAACATATAGCCCAGTTGCGACACCGTGGAGTAGGCCAGCACTCGCTTGATGTCGTTCTGCACCAGTGCGATGGAAGCGGCGAAAATCGCAGTGAGCGCGCCCACGATGGCCACCACTCGCATCGAGTCGGGTGCGAGCTGGAACAGCGCATTGGAACGCGCCACCATGTACACCCCCGCGGTCACCATGGTGGCCGCGTGGATGAGCGCGGAAACCGGCGTGGGACCTTCCATCGCATCCGGCAGCCAGGTGTAAAGCGGAAGCTGCGCCGACTTCCCGCATGCCCCTACGAACAGCAGCAGCGTGGCCAGAGTGATCACCGGATCGCCCGCGCTGAAAATCCCGCTGTTCGCAATCTCGTTCACCTTGGTGTACTGCACCGATCCGAAGTAGAAGGCGATGGTGAACATCCCCAGGAGGAAGCCGGCATCGCCGATGCGGTTTACGAGGAACGCCTTGTTGGCTGCGGTGGTGGCCGAATGGCGTTCGTAGTAGAAACCGATCAGCAGGTAGGAGCACAGGCCCACGCCCTCCCAGCCCACGAACATCAGCGCGTAGTTATTGGCCAGCACCAGCGTGAGCATGGCGAACATGAACAGGTTCAGGTAACCGAAGAAGCGGTAGTAGCCGCCTTCGTGGCCCATGTAGCCGACCGAGTAAAAGTGGATCAGCATGCCCACGCCGGTCACGAACAGCAGCCAGATGCAGGACAGCGGATCCAGCAGGAAGCCGAAGTCGGCGTGAAATTGCGCGCCGACGCCGCCGCGCGCCTCGTACGCCAGACTCCCCTGGTCCACTCCCAGCCAGGTGAAGAGGATCTTCTCGAAGGGTTTGCCGGGAGTGGCATGCGCGTAGTCCGTGTATTGCCACACCGCGCCGCAGGCCATCAGGAACGCGAGCACCACCGCACCCACGCAGATCACGCTCACCGCGCAATTGCTGAGCCGGCGTCCGAAGAAGAACATGGCCACCGCGCCGGCCAGCGGCAGCAACGGAATCAACCAGATGTAGTCGAGGAACATTTCAGTCGTTAGTCGTTCGTCGTTAGTCGCCGCTACTCACCACTTCATCAAATCAATCTCGTCTGCGTTAATGGTTTCCTTGTTCCGGAAAAACGCGATCAGGATGCCCAGCCCCACGGCGGCTTCGGCCGCGGCCGCGGCCACGATGAAGATGGCAAACGCCTGCCCTTCCAGGTTGTACATCCGCGAGAAGGCCACCAGGTTCAGATTCACGGCGTTGAGGATTAGCTCAATGGACATCAGCACAATCACCACGTTGCGGCGCGTCATCACTCCAATGGTGCCGATGACGAACAGCGCCGCCGCTACCACTAGATAGTGAACGGTTGAGATCTCGCCCATTTTGCCTATTCCCTCAAGTTCTTGCAGATCAACCGGCAGCGCTGCTTTCCTGAATCTTCACTTCATACATCACACATCGCACATCGCACATGTCTAAATCTTCTTCTTGGCCATGAGCACCGCGCCCACCATGGCCACCAGCAGGAGCACGGAAGCGAGTTCAAAGGGCAACAGATACTTGCCATAGAGCAGGATCGCGATTTGCTGCGTGTTCTGGTTCTCGGGAAACTGCAAAACCCGCTGCGGGAACACCGATTGTCCCCGGGAGAAGACCACGTAAAACATCGCCGCCAGCGCGCCCGCGGCCACCAGGGCCACGTGCCACTGCTGGTTAAACCGCTCTTCTTTCATCGAGCGTTCCAGGTTCACCAGCATGATGACGAACAGGAACAGCACCATGATTCCGCCGACGTACAGAATGATCTGCACGCCGGCCACAAACGGCGCATAGAGCATCAGGTAGAGGCCGGCCAGGGAGAGCAGGGTAAAGATCAGCGAAAGGGCGGAGTGCACGGCGTTGCGTTGGGTCACCACCAGCAGGGCGCTGACGATGGCGATGCCCGCGAAGGCGTAGAAGAACAGTGGTGTGGCGACCGGGGTCATGCGGCGGCTCGGGCTCCCCTCACTTGCTGTACACCGTGGGTTGCGGCCCTTGCTCCAGCGTCTGGCGGTCCCAAATGGCGCCCTCGCGCGTGTAGTTGGCCAGTTCGAAGTCCTGGGTAAGTTCGAGCGCGTCCACCGGGCAGGCATCCTCGCACAACCCGCAGAACATGCAGCGGCTCAGGTCGTAGGTAAAGTTGGTGAGCTCCTTGCGGCGGGTCTTCTCGTTGCGCTCGCTGGTGACCACGATCAGGTTCTCGGGACAAGCCAGCGCGCACAGGTCGCAGGCAATGCACAGGGTCTCGTCGGTTTCCGGATTCACGTTCAGCCGGGGCGCGCCGCGGTAACGCTCGGCCACATCCGGACGCTCCAGCGGATACTGCTCGGTGTAGATCTCCTTAGGATGCTGGTAACGGAAGGTGAGCGAGAGTCCCTGGATCAGGTCCACCAGGAAGATCTTGCGCAGAATTTTCTTCAGGTCCATTGGCTTCTCACCTCGCCATCCACTGGCGGATTTCCGGGGCCACGCCCCACAGCGCCGTCAGGATCAGCGCTCCCAGGCTCATGGGGATCATGACCTTCCAGCCTACCTGCATGAGCTGGTCAAAGCGGTAACGCGGAAACGTGCCGCGAAACCAGATGTACAGATACATGAACACCGCAACCTTCAAGCTGAACCAATATATATCCTGGACCCACTCGCGCACCGGCGGCCAGAGCAGTACCACGCCAATCAGGGCCAGCGCAGCGGCAAAGCCCGCCAGTCCGATGGTCTGTTTGCGGAAGATGGGATGCTTGGGCATGCGCACCGTGCCCACCGCCGCCATCAGGGCGAGCACGAAGAACGACATCGCCGGAAACAGCGAGAACACCAGGTTCCAGGACTCCCCGCTCAGAATTTGCTGGAAGGGCCGCATCCATCCGCCCAGCCACAAAGTGACTGCCACCGACGACACCGCGATCATGGCCGCGTATTCGGCCAGCATGAACAGCGACCAGCGAAAGCCGCTGTACTCGGTGTGATACCCGGCCACCAGTTCGCTCTCTGCTTCGGGCAGGTCGAAAGGGGTGCGATTGGTTTCCGCCACCATGGCCACCGCGAAGACGAAGAAGGAGATCAGTCCCAAGGGGAAGAACTTGAAAAGGAACCAGACGCCCGCCTGCTCCTGGGCGCGCACAATGCCAATCATGCTCAACGTGCCGGTGCCGCTCGCGGAGACCAGGCTGGTCATCACCACCGCCGAGACCACCGACAGCCCCATGGCCACTTCGTAGGAAACCATCTGCGCGCTGGAGCGCAGCGAACCCAGCAGCGGATAGTGCGAGTTCGACGCCCAGCCCGCCATGATCACGCCCAGAGTGGTCAGCGAGGCCACGCCCAGCATGAACAACACTCCAATGTTCATGTCGGTGACGGCGTGCGTGGGGCCGAAGGGAATGACGATGTAGACGGTGAAGGCGGTGATCACCATGACCACGGGCGCCATCCAGAACACCACTTTGTCGGACTCCTCCGGGATCACGTCTTCCTTGATGAGCAGCTTCAAGGCGTCGGCGATGGGCTGCAACAGCCCGTGCGGTCCTACGCGCATGGGGCCCAGCCGCACCTGCATGTGGGCCAGGATCTTGCGCTCGATCCAGTTCATGGCCGTGACCGCGAGCGACACGGCCAGGAAAATCACCATGATGTAAATCAGCGCCCACAGCACGTTGCCCGCCTCGCCGGGCGTGACTTTGGAGTCGAGGTATCCGAAGACGTATTCGCGCAAATCAGTCATTAGTCGTTAGTCGTTAGCCGGCAGCATTGAGCAGCCGGTGTCCGGTTCTCGCAACTCGGTACTCGCAACTCGGTACTCTTCGGATCAGCGGTCTACTTCTCCCAGCACAATGTCTATCGTCCCGATCACCGCCACCACGTCCGCGACCAGCGCGCCTTCCACCATCTTGCTCAACGCCTGCAGGTTCACGAACGACGGAGGCCGCACCCGCACCCGGTAGGGCTGCGTGGAACCGTCGCTCACAATGAAGTAACCCAGTTCTCCCTTGGGCGCTTCGATGGAGTGGTACACCTCGCCCACCGCCGGCTTCACCACCTTGGGTACCCTGGCCATGATGGGACCTTCCGGAATGCGCCCCACCGCCTGCCGGATGATGCGGATGGACTGGTGCATTTCCGCGATGCGCACCAGGTACCGGTCGTAAGTATCGCTGTGCTCGCCGATGGGAATGTCGAACTCGAAGTCGGAATAGGCGGCGTAGGGCTGGGCTTTGCGCAAGTCCCACTTCACTCCGGCGGCGCGCAGCACCGGGCCGGTCACGCCCATCGCGATGCAGTCCTCGGCCGAGATCACGCCCACGCCCTTGGTCCGTTGCAGCCAGATGCGGTTGGTGGTGAGCAGGACTTCGTATTCGTCAATCTTGGGAGTGACGTAGTCGCAGAACTTCTTAACCTCGTCTTCGAAACCGGAGTAGGTTTCGTAGAGGCAGCCGCCGATGCGGAACGCGTGCGTGGTCAGGCGCGCGCCGCAGTACTTCTCGAAGATCTTCAGGATTTCTTCGCGGTCGCGGAAGGTGTAGAACAGCGGAGTCATGGCGCCGATGTCGAGCGCGTGCGTTCCCAGCCAGAGCATGTGGCTGGCCAGCCGGTTCAGCTCGGCCAGGATGGTGCGCACGTAGCGCGCGCGCGGCGGCGCTTCCACGGCCATCAGCTTCTCCACCGCCTCGCAGTAGCCCAGCCCGTTGGACACCGCGGCTACGTAGTCCATGCGATCCACGTAGGGATTGAACATGGCGTAGGTGCGGTGCTCGGCAATCTTCTCCACCCCGCGGTGGAGATATCCGATCACGCACTCCGTGCCCAGCACGCGTTCGCCGTCCAGCTTCAGAATCACGCGCAGCACTCCGTGGGTCGAGGGATGCTGCGGGCCCATGTTGATGATCAGTTCGCTGGCGTCGAGGTCGGTCGGCTCCGACGACTCCATGTCCCAGTTGGGTGCGGTTTTCAGGCTGTCGCTCATTGTCCGCTCGGAATTCCCAGGTTGATCTGCACCCACTCATCATCCTGCTGGATGATGCCGTACTCCTTGCGCAGCGGGTGTCCCTTCCAGCCGTCGGGCAGCAGGATGCGCCGCAGGTCGGGATGACCCTCGAATTGGATCCCGAACATGTCGTAGCACTCGCGCTCCAGCCAGTTGCACGTCGGCCATAGCGGGACGGCGCTGGGCGCGCTTTCGGTCTCGGCGATGCGCGTCTTCACACGCATGCGCTCGTTGTGCGGGAACGAGTAAAGAATCCAAACCACATCGAATTGCTTCTCGCGCTCGGGATAGTGCAGCGCGGTCACGTCCACGCAGTAGTCGAACTTGCCCTCGTCGCGCAGTTCCTGCAGTACCCGGTAGGCCACCGACGATTCCACAATGATGTAGTTCTGCCCCAGGTAGGTGGACGCTTCCGCAATGCCCGAACCGAAATGTTGACGCAGGCGCGCGACCTTCTCCGACTCCCACGGAGTCGTGGCCGGCCCCGCCGGTTTGGGCGGAGCCGCGGGAGCGGCGGGCTTGGCAGCCGGTGCGGCAGTAGGTGCGGTGGGGCTTGCTGGGGGCGCGGGTGCAGCAGCCGGTGCGGCAGGAGTTGCAGGGGCCGCGGGTGCAGCAGCGGGAACAGCAGCAGGAGCGGCCGGTGCCGCCGGCTTCTCGGCGCTTTCCGGAGTGGGTGGCGCGGGCTTGGGGGTTTCGTCGGCCATTCGCGCAGAATGCTGGGCTAACGGATGGAACAGAGTTTTGTAACAGGTGGGGAGAGGAGTGTCAATTGCGGGAGGATTGAATCATTGAGAGATTGAATCATTGAATCATTTGAAAAATGCCTCGCGCTTTCCTGGCTGGCGCGGGTCGACCTAATGATTCAATGACTCAATGATTCATTGATTCAATGGCTACGTCCACTCCAGCGCGCCCTTCTTCCAGATCCACACGTATCCCACGATCAGGATGCCGAGAAAGACCATCATCTCGACGAATCCGAACAAACCGAGCAGCTTGTACTGCACCGCCCAGGGAAACAGGAAGATGGTTTCCACGTCGAAGATGACGAACAGGATGGCGACGATGTAGAAGCGCACCGTGTAGCGGCCGCGGGCCAGGTCCACCGGCTCGATGCCGCACTCGTAGGGCGCGAGCTTGCCTTTTTCTTTCGGATTATCCGGGCGCACCAGCTTGGCAACCAGCAGCGTGACCACGGGAATGGACAGCGTCACCAGCAGGAACAAGAAGATGGGGATGTAGTTGCGCGGCATAAGCTGTTCGGTGCCGCAATACTACCGCCAAGGCTGCGGCTGCCGCAACCGAAAGGCGGCGCTTGGGAAACAACCGCATGTGCGATGTGTGATCTGGGATGTGAAAGCCGCAGCCTGCTAAGGATTGCGACCTCACAGTTATGGATAGCACTCTCGCACATCACACTTCGCACTTCGCACATCGCACATCAAACATCGCCCATCACCCATCCTTTATAATCCTGCTTCGCCGAACGAACTCACGGTTCCCCTTGTCCCTCGACCAGACAATCTACGAGCTCCGCCGCGAGAAGCTGAAGCAGATCGAAGCGCTCGGCCACGCCGCCTATCCCTACAAGTACGACACCACGCACAGCATCGCCGAGATACTGGCCGCCTACTCGGACCAGACCGCCGAGCAGCTTGAGAGCCCGCGCGTCGAGGTTCGCATCGCCGGACGCATCATGGGTCTTCGTCTCATGGGCAAGGCCGGCTTCGCCCACCTGCAGCAAGCAGGCCAGCGTTTGCAGATTTACGTGAAGAAGGACGCGGTGGGAGAAAAAGGCTTCGAGCTCTTCCAGCTTCTCGACATCGGCGACCACATCGGAGCGCGCGGCTACCTGTTCCGCACCCGCACCGGCGAGCTCACCGTACACGTTGAAGAGACCACATTACTGGCCAAAAGCATGCTGCCGTTGCCGGAGAAATGGCACGGGCTGCAGGACGTCGAGCTGCGCTACCGCCAGCGTTATCTCGACCTGGTGATGAACCCGGAAGTGCGCGAGGTCTTCTTGAAGCGCAGCCTGCTGGTGAAGTCGCTGCGGCGTTTCCTGGAAGCGCGCGGCTTCGTGGAAGTCGAGACCCCCATGATGCAGCCCATCGCGGGAGGCGCGGTGGCGCGCCCCTTCACCACCCACCACAACACGCTCGATCTCGACCTCTACCTGCGCATCGCTCCCGAGCTTTACCTGAAGCGCCTGGTGGTCGGTGGCCTGGAGCGGGTGTACGAGATCAACCGCAACTTCCGCAACGAGGGCATTTCCACCCAGCACAATCCCGAGTTCACCATGCTCGAGTTCTACCAGGCCTACGCCGACTACCGCGACCTGATGGACCTGACCGAACAAATGTTTCCGCAGGCGGCACGCGATGTCACCGGGTCCACCCGCGTCACCTACCAGGGCGAAGAGATCGAGTTCGCGACCTGGCAACGGCTCTCCATGCGCGAAGCGATTATCAAGTACTGGCCGGAAGCCGCGGGCGCAAAACCTGAGATGAGCGATTTTGCTTCCGCCGAATCCGTGGGCCGGCTGGTCAAGCGCTTCAACGCTGCCCAAGCGCACATGCCTTACGATCCCGAAGCCCCTGCGGGCAGGACCATCGCCGACCTGTTTGCGGCGGTCGCAGAACCGCACCTGCTGCAGCCCACCATCATTTACGACTTCCCTCTGGCCATCTCGCCACTCTCCAAGAACAAGCGCGACGAACCCGACTGGGTGGAGCGCTTTGAAGTCTTCATCGGGCGGCTGGAACTGGGCAACGCCTTCAGCGAATTGAACGATCCCGAGGAGCAGCGCCGCCGCTTCGAGTTGCAGCTCGCGCAGAAGGCGCGCGGCGACCAGGAAGCGCACGCCATGGACGAGGACTACATCCGCGCACTCTCCTACGGTCTGCCGCCCGCCGCGGGCTACGGCGTGGGCATTGACCGGCTCACCATGCTGCTCACCGATTCCAAGTCCATCCGCGACGTGATTCTTTTCCCCTTGTTACGGCCGCAAGCACAGGCCGACGAGGCCGCAGACAACTCCCCATCCCAAGCCGATTAGTGCGGTCTCTTGGGCAACGCGGCTGGTTCGTGCCACAATATCTGTCGGCGGACGGTATTGCGGCCTGAAATCCCACCCCGGAAACGGCAGAGGACACCCATGCGCATGGCGAAGCTGCTTCTTGTATTGTTCTCCACTTCCCTCCTGATTTTTGCCCAGGGCTCGAGCCAGCTGGACACCCCGAAGAAAAAACCGGCGAGGCCGGAGACTCCACTGAAGGCGCTGGTCTACACGCCCAGCTTGGACGTGACCGCGCTCGACAAGAGCGTGAACCCCTGCACCGACCTCTATCAGTTCTCTTGCGGTGGCTGGCAGAAGAACAATCCCATTCCCGCCGACCAAGCCTGGTGGGGCGTCTACGGCAAGCTCAACAACGACAACTACCGCTTCCTTTGGGGCGTCCTGGAGGATGTCGCCAAATCTGGCGCAAAGCGCAATCCGGTGGAGACGCAGATTGGCGATTACTTCGCCGCCTGTATGGATGTGGGCGCGATTGAGAAGCGCGGCGCCGTTCCTCTCCAGCCGAGCCTGGACGCCATCGCAGGCTTGTCCTCGAAGGATCAGATCGCGAACGCGCTGGCGCCGGAACACATGAACGGCGCCGGCGGCATGTTTAATTTCGGCTCCGAACAGGACGCCAAGGATGCCTCGCAGCACATCGCCGCCGTCTACCAGGGCGGCCTGGGACTGCCTGACCGGGATTACTACGTGAAGGAAGACGGCAAATTTCCCGAGAATCGCGCCCAGTACCTGGAGCATTTGCAGAAGATGTTCCAACTCATCGGCGACACGCCGGAGAAGGCCAAAGCCGAAGCCCAGACCGTGATGGCCATCGAGACGGAGCTGGCCAAGGCGTCGCTGACCCGCGTGGAGCGCAGGGATCCTTACAAGAACTACCACAAGCTCAAGCTGGGTGAGCTGCAGCAGACCGCGCCCAGCTTCGCGTGGGACGTTTACTTCACCAAGTCCGGCCTGACGGGAGTGAACGAGCTGAACGTGCAGCATCCACCGTTCTTCGCAGAACTCGAAAACCAACTCAAGTCGCACAGCCTCGACGACTGGAAGACCTATCTGCGTTGGCACATTACGCGCCGCAAGGCTCCGCTGCTTTCCCGAGCATTTCGCGAAGAGAACTTCAACTTTTACCGCAAGTACCTGCGCGGGGTGGAGCAGATGCCGCCGCGCTGGAAGACCTGCGTGGGCCGCGTGGATGACGACCTGGGCGAGGCGCTGGGCAAAGTCTACATCGACCGCGTTTTTAGCCCGCAGATCAAGGCCGACGCGCTGGACATGGTGAAGCGCATCCAGGCGGACATGGAGGTTCGCATCCAGAACCTCGACTGGATGGACCCAGAAACCAAGCAGCAAGCGCTGCTCAAGCTGCACAAGATGGTGAACAAGATCGGCTACCCCGACAAATGGCGCGACTACAGTTCGATTCACGTGGCTCGCCGCGAGTACGCCGGCAACGCGGAGCGGGCCGCGTTCTTCGAGAGCCACCGCCAGTTAGACAAGATCGGCAAGCCGCTGGAACGCGGCGAGTGGCTGATGACCGCGCCCACCGTCAACGCCTACTACAACGCGCAAATGAACGACATCAACTTCGCCGCCGGCGTGCTGCAGCCGCCGCTCTACGACGCCCGCCTGGATGACGCGCCCAACTACGGCAACACCGGGGGCACCATCGGGCACGAGCTCATCCACGGCTTCGACGATGAGGGCCGCCAGTTCGACGCCGACGGCAATCTGAAAGACTGGTGGACAGCCGGCGACGACAAACGCTTCCGTGAGCGCGCCGCTTGCGTCATCGACCAGTACTCGCAGTACCTGATCGTGGACGACATCAAGATCAACGGCAACCTGACGGCCGGCGAGGACATCGCCGATTTCGCCGGCGTCATCCTCGCCTGGGAGGCCTGGAAAAACAAAACCCGGAACTTGGACCTCGAATCCCGCGACGGCTTCACGCCCGACCAGCGCTTCTTCATCGGCTTCGCGCAGTGGGCGTGCGACAACGAACGCGTCGAAAACAAGCGCGTCAGCGCGGTCACCGATCCCCACTCCCCTGCCCAGTACCGCATCAACGGCGTGGTGGTAAACATGCCGGAGTTCGGCCAGGCCTTCGCCTGCAAGCAGGGCGACGCCATGGTAAAGCCCAAGAACAAGGTGTGCAGGATCTGGTGAGTGCGTTGGCACTCACGGATGGCGTCGGCAGGGGAGGAGGGGAAACCGAAAAACAGGAAACCCCGGAATAAGACCCGCAAGCTTTCAGCTCATTCTTACTTTGCCTGAGGTTGGCCTTCTGGGTGCCGATGCTGTTCATGGTGCCGCCGCAACAGGTCTTCCCCGAAGTCGTCCTTGAAGCTGCGCCAGACCGTGTGGATGTGGTTGACGTCGTTCTGCGTGTTGTCGTACTCCATCAGAAAAGTCGGCCCCTGGATGCGGTAGTAATGCGGCTGGCCGCGTTCCATTCCTCCCGCCCAGGCAAAGCGCACCGCCGCCAGGCCCGCCTGCTCGATTTCGCCCAGCTCGGCCGCGGCCACCTCCGCCCGGTACTTCTCCAAATAGACGGCCAGCAATTGCCGCAGCATGCTCTGCTGCTGCGGATTCATCTGTGCAGCCGGCAGCCCCACGGGCTCCAGCGCCGTGACCCGGCGCTGGTTTCCGGTGATGACTTCCTGCGGTACTTCACCGGGAAGCATCGCGGCCTTGCGCTGCGGCGGGTCGAGCGAGCGCACCAGTGTTCGCGCCAGGTCCTCTTCCCTCTCCAGTACGCGCAGCCCCAGGCGCGCGCCTTGCCTCACCTCCGCCGGGTTGGCGCCAAAAAAAGATGGCGTGGCGGTGATTCGCTCTCCGCCCACGACCGTGATGTTTACCGAAAGGTGGTGTCCCTCGATGCGCCAGCCCCAGGTCCCACGGGCTTCCGGTGTGCCGAAGATGGTCACGAAGTAGAGGTCCGGGTCCCGCACCTGCGGCCGGTTTTCGAGGTCGGCCAGAATCTGCTCCAGGCTCATGATGGTGCTGGCCTGGAGGAAACCGCGGTGGCTGAGCGCGGACGCCATCAGGCCATAGGCGAGATGGCGCTGAGCTGCCGTCATCTCCTTGAGCGGTACGCCCTTCCTCGCGACCGGCGTGAAATACCAGTTGCGGCGCTCGTCGTCGGCGAGCGGGTACTCCATCCGTTGCCGCTGTTCGGCACTCAACGCCGCCAGAAGCGTGCTGGCCGCATCCGCCATTTCCTGAAAGGAGTCTTGGCGCCGAGCGTCACCCCGCATCGTGCACACGCCCACGAGCAGAAGCATTGTGCAAACTAGTTTTCGGAAAAGCATGGAGGCGGGAGTCTAGCGGCCGCTGCCCCAATTCGCAAGCCGGGTCTCAGTTCCGCCGAGCGCGGGCAAGAAAACGCCGCATGATCTGGCAGGCGCCTACCGAATCAGCAGCCACGCCACACTGGCCAGCAGGATGAACCCGCCGCCGTAGAGCGACGGCTTCACGTTGGTGTGCAGGGCGTGCAGAACTTCCTTCTGGCTGGACTCCGCCACAAAGAAGGGGTTGCCGCGCTGGCGGCGGACCTGGATGCGATCGCCGGGCTCGCCGGCGTCCGGCACCGCCTTCGCCGTACCCAGGACGTAGACCTTGCTCTCCGGGCGCAGGTTGCGCTCGGTAATGCGGACGTGGTCCTTTTCCTGCAAAGTAATTTTGTGCGCCGCGCAGTATTCCTTGACACGGGCTCCCACGTTGCCCGCCTTCTTGCGCCGGTCTTCGGGCAAAAACTTCCAGTCGCTCACCTGGCCGTAGTGGATCTCAAACTGCGCGTCCTCATGCAGGTCGAGCTCGGCCCCGGCGGGCTCCACGCGCATGCGTCCGCTTCCGTCCTCGACGTAGAAGGGCATGGCCACGTCTTCCTGGTGGCTGGGCAGCCAGGCGTTGCCTTCGCGGCGCTCAATCAGCAGCCGCGAGCAATAACAAGGCAGCCCTACGATGGGACTGAAGATGGGCCGCCCGCCCATCGCCTTCCCTTCCACCTCCACCAGGCCGGCGGCCACCGCGTTGCATTTGGATGTGGGCGTGTTCTCCACCAGCTTTTGCTTGCGCAGGATGCGCATGCCGCGCAGCCATACCAGGGCCCCGACCGCCACTCCTACCCAGCCGAGAATCAGACCTTCCTGGACGTCCATGGTTAAAGGCGCAGAAGCGCATCAGGATACCATCGCGTTGCCCGGCCCCACGTAGCGCCCCGACAGGTCGGGACTGTCGCGGCGGCATCTTGCCGCTGCGGAGTCTTCCGCAGCCTCTTACAGCCCCGCCAAGTGCGCCACCATGCGCTGTCTCATCTTCTCGTCGGGCAGGCGGCCGAGTCCGGCGTTCATGTTGTCGGTCAGATGCTCGGGTTTGCGGGTCGCGGGGATGGCACAGGTCACCGCCGGATGCCCCAGCACAAACTTCAGGAAGAACTGCGCCCAACTGGTGCAGTCGAACTCGCTCGCCCACTCCGGCAGGCTCTTGCCGCGCACCCGGCTGAACAACTCGGCCTTGGCAAAGGGTACGTTCACCAGGATGGCGGTGCCGGTATCGGCGGCGGTGGGCAGCGCGCGGTCTTCGGCGGACCGGTCGGCCATGGAGTAGTTGAGCTGCACAAAATCGAGACCCTCTGACTTCATCAGCTTCTCGATTTCTCCGTGGACGCTGGAGCGGGAAGTGGTCACGCCCAGATAGCGGATCTTCCCTTCCTTCTTCCAGCCGCGCAGCGTGTCCAGGTGAGTTTGGACGTCCCTGAGGTTGTGCACCTGCATCAGGTCGAAGCGGCTGGTGCGCATCTTGCGCATGGAGTCCTGCATCTGGCGGATGCCGGCGTCCTTGCCGTCGGTCCAGACTTTGGTGGCCAGAAACAGCTTGTTGCCGACGCCCAACTCGGCACTCAGATCGCCCACTATTTCCTCGGCCGCGCCGTACATGGGAGAGCTGTCCACCACCCGGCCGCCGCGCTCCACGAACCGCCGCAACACTTCCTTGCAGGCTTCGCGGTCGGGACCCGCTAGAACGTCAAAGGTCTGCGACGTTCCCAAACCCACCACCGGCAGCGCTTCTCCGCTCTTGGGGATCTTGCGCGTGATGCCCGAGGCGGCGTGCGCGCGGCTGTCGCTGCCCGACATCAAAAGCCCCGCCGTTGCCCCGGCGGCCACCTTCAGGAAGCCGCGCCGTGTGCGATGAAAAGTGTCCATTGCGTTCTCCCTGTCCTCTGTTTTCTTTCTTCTATCTTCCGGAACTCGCGGGCGCTGTGTCCAGAGGCGCAGCCCGCGGAGCGGAATCTTCCGCCCGCGGCCCGCGCGACTTGAGCGCCTCCTGCTTGCGCCCCACGAACCAGCCGAGCAGCGCACTGAGGAAGGCGATGGGGGCGGCGATCAGCGCCACCGCTGCCGTGCCGGCGCCCAGCGCCTTCAGCCCCGCTGAAACCCAGCCGCTGGCGGCGTCGCCGCCGCGCAGGACAACCGTATCAATGAAATTCTTGGCTTTGTACTTCTCTTCCCGGCTCACCACCGTGAACAACACCTCGCGCACCGGCCGCAGCATGGAGTAGTCCGCCGCCCGGCGCAAGACCTGGAAGGCCACCAGCACGGGCAGGACCGGCGCCGCCGCCAGCGTCAGGTAGCCGAACCCGCTAAGCGCCATCACTGCGGTGAGCAGCACGGGAATCCCCAGCCGCGCGATCAGGAACTGCACCACCGCCGCCTGGCAAATCAGCGCCAGCGCATTCACCGCCAGGTCCATCTGCGCGAACAGTTGGGTGCGCTCCTCGGGTGAGGCGGACCACGCCTTGACCATGCGCGCCTGCTCGAAATACAGAAACGTGTTGAGCACGGCCACCGCCAGGATCAGCACCGCAATCCCCAGCAGGTAGCGGGAAGAAACCGTGAGGCCGACCCCGGCCCACATGCTGCCTCCCAGTCCGGCCCCGGCTTCCTTCTGGGAGACGCTGCCGTGCCGCTCCGCCCACGCCGACAGGCGCTGGATCGAGACCACGGTCAGCACCAGCAGCACCGTGGCCACCAGCAGCAGGTTGGCGATGCCCAGCACCTTGACCAGGGCCGCGGTAATCAGCGGTCCGGTCACCGCGCCCACGCTGCCTCCGGCGGCAATCAGGCCGTAGAGGCGCCGCGCCTGCTCGTTGCTGAAGATGTCGGCCATGAAGCTCCAGAACACCGACACCACCACCATGTTGAAGGCGCTGAGCCAGATGAAGAAGGCCGCCGCCACCCACATGGGCGCAACGTGGGCCCGCATCAGGAAATAGAACACCAGCAGGTTGGCACTGAAGAAGACGTACACCGCGGGCAACAGGCGAGCGCGGGGCCAGCGCGCGCTGGCCGCTCCAAACAGCGGCACCAGCGCCAGGATAGTGACAAACGTTCCAGTGTAGAGCCATTGCAGGTTCTCCACCCCGCCTTGCACTCCCATCTCTTCGCGCACGGGCCGCAGAATGTAGTAGCCGCAAAGCAGGCAGAAGAAGTAGGCAAACGACCAAAGCACGGCCGGAACTTCGTCGCGTTTGACGTCGAAGATGGCGCCTGCGCTCACGGTCGGGGACATTCTTTCATAGGACGTGCCGTCCGGGCGAAGGGTTAGCCGCTAGGATCCTTCGCTGCGCTCAGGATTTCGGCGGCGTGCTCCCACTCGGCTCGCGCTTCGCACTCTCCTCGCTCACGCCCGCCAAGCGCCTCAAATTGGCTCTCGACACGCGCTGCCGTAGCTTCGACACTTAGGAGTGCACTACCGGGAGCCCTCCACATGTCCTTCGACTTCGATCGCGACATTCGCCGCCAGCTCGGCTACAAGCTGGTGGACCACATCAATCAGTACTACGCTTCCCTGCCCGAACGTCCGGTGCAGCTTCCACTCGAATTGCGCAAAGACGACCAGCGCCGCTTCGAGCCGCTGGCCAATGCCCTGCCCGAGCAGCCCTCCGATCCCGCCGGCGTGCTCGACGAAGTCGCCGCGGAGATGGTGGACCAGGGCTTCCACGTGGCCAGCGCCAATTACTACGGGCTGATGAACTGCACCCCGACCTACATGTCGGTGCTGGCGGAAGCGCTGGTGGCGGCTCTGAATCCGCAACTGGCGGCGCAGCAGCATTCGCCCATCGCCGGCCGCATCGAGCGCGAGGCGGTGCGCTGGATCGGCAGCCGCGTGGGCTGGCCCGGTCCGTTTGACGGCACCTTCACCTCCGGCGGCAACGAGGCCAACTTCAGCGGACTGGCCCTGGCCCTGGCCACCGCCTTCCCCGGCGTGATGCAGCAGGGCGTGCAATCCATCGGCGGGCAGCCCGTGCTCTACTGCTCCACCGAAGCGCACCACTCGCTCGACAAATCCGCCGGACTTCTCGGCCTCGGGCAGAAGGCGATGCGCCGCATCGAGACCAACCGCCGCGTGCAGCTCGACGTGGGCAAGCTGGAGGCAGCCATCGCGGTGGACCTCCGCTCCGGGCGCAAGCCGTTCTGCGTGGCCGCCACCGCCGGCTCCACCAGTTCCGGCGCCGTGGACGACCTCGTCGCTCTCGCCGCCGTCTGCCGCCGTCACCGCCCCTGGCTGCACGTGGACGGCGCCTATGGCGCTTCCGCTATCTTCAGCGACCAGCACCGCGACGTGCTGCGCGGCATCGAGCTGTGCGACTCGGTGACGCTGGACCCGCACAAGTGGCTGTCCATGCCCTTCGCCGCCGGCGTCATCCTGACCTCGCATCCGGAAGCGCTCACCGCAGCCTTCGGAACTTCCACGCCCTACATGCCGCGCGTCGCCGGCGTGACCACGCCCGACAACTTCCAGGTCAGCACGCAGTGGTCGCGACGCATGAACTCGCTTAAGTTCTGGCTTACCCTGCGCGTCCATGGACGGCAGGCGTACGAAGAGATGATGGACCGCCAGTTCCGCCTGGCGTGCTCGTTCGCCGCCTGGGTGGAAGCTTCGGACGCTTACGAGCTGGCCGCGCCCGTGTATCTGCCCATCGTCGCCTTCCGCGTGAAGCCTGCAGGCCGCAGCGAGGAAGAAGTCGCCCGCCTCAACGCCGCCGTCGTCGAAGACGTGACCCGCGACGGTCAGCGCTGGATTTCAGTGACCCAGGTGCAGGGGCGCAGCGTGATCCGCATGATGATCATCAGCTACCTGACCGAGCAGCGGCACGTGGAAGACTTGCAGGCCGCGCTGCTCGCCGCCTGCCGAGTACCGAGTACCTAGTGCCGAGTAAGAAATGCCTAGTACAGTACCGAGTTCCGAGTACCGAGTACCCGAGCCCGAGAACCGAGTGCTTAGGTCATGCCCCCCTCCCCCTTGGCGCCTAGTGGAATCAAGGAGTTACGAGCCGAGATCCCGACGGGTCTCGGAATCTAAAGGACTTGCGGGTAAACTCCCGTCCGCAAAGGAGTTAGCGGCCTTGCGCGTGGCCTCAGGCGCGACTCGGGCTTTGGGCGAGCGCGGGGAGCGGGGCTGGCGACCGTCCGGACTGAAGCGGGAGCGCTCGCGGTGGGGCAGGTTGGAGATGGCGATCTGGAGAGCGTAGAGCATGGTGCGCAGGCGCTCGTCCTCCATGCCGCCGGCGAAGGCGGCGCGCATCACGTCGCTGACGACCAACTGGATGGAGGCTCGGTTAGTCAGCGGGGGAATGTAGAGCGCGGGATGCCGGCGGGCCTGGCGCAGGTGGAAGTAGCAAAGGTCCTTGCCGCGCAGGGCAGGGGAGCCGCAACGGATGCCGTCGTCCTTAATGTGGTGGCACTGGGGGATGGTGGCGAGAATGGGCATGGGTGCATACCTAGGTTTTTTATTCTATTGAAAACAAGTAGATTAGCTGGGTATTTGGAGTCAAATTATTGACAAATAAGGGGGTTGGGGGTACGGTCTTTGATTCTGAAGCGATTATCTCTGTGGTAATCATTACATCAACAAGATAGCACCAAATTATAAGGCTGTCAAGATAATTATTTCGCTACAGTTTCGCCTAGGAACAGGAGGGAGTAGGTTAGGATGCAGGAGGTAGGAAAGAAAAAAACAATTGGGAAGGGCAGGGTGCGGTTCGCGAAGGCCGTCCCACGTTAGCGCCGAAACTACACCGGCGCGAACGTGGGGAACCGGCAGCCAGAAAGCCTCCTGGTCCAGTCTTGGCACAGTTGACTCACCGTGAAATTGTCGGTTTTACCTCCCGGAGGAAGTAATGTGCGGAAAACTAATGCTTTTGGCACACCCGAGCACAGTTGGTGCGACCTCTACTGTGTCAATTCTCCACGCGATGTAGGCAGCGATGAGAAGGAATGAGCGCAAGTGACTCTCTGCGCTTAGATTCATTCCTCCTGGGCCGCAGGCAAGTAAGCCTGACGCACACCGACAGATAAGGGGCGAGCTGGGCTGCCATGGCAGGGTTACGTCACAGAGTACGTCACAACCAAAGAGCGGCCGGGGGCCAGCCAGATGACCCCCGGGTCGAAAAGAAACGCGATCCTACGATCCTCTACTATTACCGGGAATTGCAAAGCCTCAGAGACCCTCTCCACTTTCGTACTCCACAGATCAAATAGCGGAGTGCCTGAGCACTGGCAGAATTCGCGTGCCTTTTGGAATGAGCGAGCCTCCACGCCTTAGCGTCTTGCTTGACGCCATCGACTGTACGTTTTGGGCTGTGCACCGTGCTCGATGGCTACGCCACCTTGATCGTGCATCGGGCTCTGCGGCAATCCATGACCGAAGCCGAAATCGCGATCACTTACAGCACGCCAAGGAACAGCACCTGCAAGCGGCGCCATTCGTCGTTTTTAACAACGGCTGGCAGAGGCTGCTCAATGAATGACTCCTCCAATCACGATGCGAGGTACAATGACTTTGCCATGTGAAGCGGGCTCTGCAGGGGATGCAACCATGCCGAGGGATGGCTTGGTGGGCTCATCGAGACGATCACACGAATATCCTTCCCGCGCCCCGGCGAATCCGCATCGGATCGGTAGACCCGCATCCCTGGAAAACCCCCGCCTGAAGGACGGAATCTACACTGCCGGGCAACGCTCCTTCCCACTTCACGCTGGGCGGCACATTTGCAGTTGGCGCGCAAATTCGCATGTATAGCAGCAGAGGGCGCGAGGAATGAAAGGACCGCCTGATGAAGGATGGTTCCAAAGTCCGCAAGATCGCGTTTGTCGGGGACCACTTGCCGCGCAAGTGCGGCATTGCAACGTTCACGTCTGACCTGCTAGCCGCCGTGGCAGATGCGCATCCCCAAAGCCATTGTTTCTCCGTGTCGGTGAATGACATTAAAGGTGGCTACGAGTACCCGGAAGTAGTCCGCTTCGAGATTGAGGAGCAGGATTTGTCGTCTTATCTCCGTGCTGCGGACTTCCTCAACATCAGCAACGTGGACATCGTCTGCTTGCAGCACGAGTTCGGAATTTTTGGCGGTCCGGCGGGCGGCCACATCCTGGCACTGCTGCGCGAATTGAGAATGCCCGTTGTGGTCACGCTTCATACGATGCTGCGTGAGCCGAAAGCCGACCAACGGCGCGTCATGCAAGAGTTGGTCGCGCTCTCGACCCGGCTCGTGGTCATGGCTGAGCGAGGACGACAGATGTTGCAGGAGATTTACCACGCGCCGCCGGCCAAGATCGATCTCATCCCGCATGGCATTCCCGACGTAGGGTTTGTCGATCCGACCTATTTCAAGGACCAGTTTGGTGTGGAAGGCAGGGTGGTGCTGCTCACGTTCGGGCTGCTTTCGCCGAACAAGGGGATCGAGTATGTGCTCAACGCCCTGCCGCACATCCTGGCGGAGTTTCCCGACGTTGTTTACATTGTCCTGGGCGCCACCCATCCCAACGAACTACGCGAGCATGGCGAAGCCTACCGGCTCAGCCTTGAAATCCTTGCTAGAAAGAACAAGCTCGAGAAGAACGTCATCTTCTACAACCAGTTCGTGGAACTGGACAATCTGACGGAATTTATCGGTGCCGCAGACCTTTACATTACGCCTTACCTCAACGAAGCGCAGATCACGTCGGGCACGCTAGCCTATACTTTTGGTGCGGGCAAGGTGGTGGTTTCGACACCGTACTGGCACGCTGCAGAATTGCTCGCGGAAGACCGCGGCGTGCTGGTGCCGTTCGGCGACGCCCCGGCCATAGCCCGCGAGGTGATTGGCTTGCTGCGCGACGACACCCGCCGGCATGCCATTCGCAAGAATGCTTACAAGCTGGGCCGTGAGATGGTCTGGAGCAACGTGGCGCGGCTCTATATGCGCTCGTTCGAGTTGTCGCGGATCGAGGGGGCGGCGCGATCTCGAAAATCTCTTGCCGCCAAGACGCTCGACCAAAAGCCGCGGGAACTGCCGGAGTTGAAGTTGAATCATCTCTCGCGGATGACCGATTCGACCGGAATCTTCCAACATGCCATTTTTAGCATCCCGAATTTTGCAGAAGGCTACTGTACCGATGACAACGCTCGCGCATTCATCCTCGCGGTGCTGCTCAGTGAATTGGGAGAAGAGCCAGAGCACGTGCGGACGCTGGCCACAACCTACGCGGCTTTTCTCCATCACGCGTTCGATTTCAAAACGAAACGCTTCCACAACCACCTGAGTTTCGATCGCCGCTGGCTCGATGAACAAGGGTCGGAGGATTGTCAAGCGCGAGCGATCTGGGCGCTGGGCGTGGGCGTGGGGCGTTCGCCCTATCGCAGCTTCCAGATCATGGCTGGACAACTCTTCGCGCTGGCGTTGCCGGCATTGACGGAGTTCACTTCGCCGAGGGCGTGGGCGTTCGGCCTTATCGGCATTCATGAATACCTGCACCGGTTAAGCGGTGACAGCCTGGTCAACCAAACCCGTGAGACACTCTCGTCCCGGCTGATGGAACTTTTCGAAAGGACCGCCCAGCCGGATTGGCGCTGGTTTGAACAGGACCTGAGTTACGACAACCCCAAGCTGGCACATGCATTGATTCTGAGCGGACGTGCAACCGACCGACCAGCGATGTTAGAACGAGGCTTGGAGGCCCTGCGCTGGCTGACGGAATTGCAAATCTCCGAGAAGGGTCACTTTCGACCCATTGGCACCAACGGATTCTATTGCCGTGGAGGCACACGCGCCAACTTTGACCAGCAGCCCATCGAGGCGCAAGCCATGGTCTCAGCCTGTCTTGAAGCCTATCGCGCCACCTCGGACTTATGGTGGTACGAACACGCCCAACTGGCCTTCGACTGGTTCATCGGGTGGAACGATCTCGGATTGGAGCTGTACTCTCCCAAAACAGGCGGCTGCCGCGATGGGTTGCACGTGGACCGGGTCAACCGGAACCAGGGAGCGGAATCAACCCTGGCCTTCTTGCTTTCGTTGGCGGAGATGCGCTTGGCACAAAATATGCTGACGAGTTTCAAGGAACCGATCGCCGCTTCCAGTCTCGCTTCGCTGGAATAACCGGTCCATGAACGCCAAGGCAATTCACGTCCAACGCACGGCCACGGTCCTCCGGCCCGACCAGTCACGCGTTCTTCTGCGGCCATTCAGTCTGGGAGATCCCCAGCGGACCGGCAGGATTATCGCCAGGATCATGTCGCTCCCGGAAAGCCGAGTCGGCCCTCTCCTAGACGAAGTAACCGCCGAATTCTCCCAGCGACACCAGCAGATCCACAAATTTTTCCTGGAACGATTCGAACAGGTCCGCGACCTCCTATTGACCGATGAGGAAATTCCCGAACCAAGACAACTGTTGATCGGCTCCTATTTGGTTTGCGAATTCTCCTTAGAATCCGCGGCCCTGTTCAATCCGTCCATCGTCCCGCACCCTGACCAGTCTGACCTGCCTCCCGGCGCTCTGCGTTTTATCCTCAGCTTGCGCGCCACCGGGGAGGGTCACATTTCGTCCATTACTTTTCGGACCGGCATCATCCACGCCGACCATCGGATCGAAGTCCAAACCCCAACCGGCTTCCTCACCGAGCCGCGTCAAATCCCGAACCCGCTTTACGAGAAGGCGCTCTTCGAGCGGAAACTCTTTGAGCTGGGATTGACCAACGAATTCACGCGCCGGGTGATGAACAAGTTTGGGGAGTCGTTTGCATTGGAAGAACTTCACGCCAATCTCGAAGCCGAAGTGAAGCAGTCCCGCCTGTCGGATCGGAACACCATCCGGGGAATTTTGATGCTGGCCCGATCCAACTACGAGGTTCAGTTCCAGCCCCAACAGCAGCTGTCTGAACGCATCCTTTTCCCGGCCACGCCGTCGCAACGCAACGGCATTGAAGACGCCCGGTTCGTCTGTTTCCAGAACGATGACGGCACCCACGTCTACTATGCCACCTTCACGGCCTACGATGGCAAGGTGGTCTTGCCAGAGCTGGTGGAGACTTCCGACTTTCTCCTCTTTCGGTTCATCACCTTGAACGGTCCGGCGGCCAAAAACAAAGGCATGGCTCTCTTCCCCCGGAAAATCAACGGCCTCTATGCCATGCTCTCCCGCCAGGACAATGAGAACATCTACCTCATGTTTTCCGACAACGTCCACTTCTGGCATGAACGCAAGGTGCTGCTTAAACCGATGTTTCCGTGGGAACTGATCCAGCTTGGGAACTGCGGGTCTCCCATGGAGACCGAAGCAGGCTGGCTGGTCCTCAGCCACGGTGTCGGCCCCCTGCGAACGTACTGCATCGGCGCGTTCCTCCTGGATCACGATAACCCCGGCAAAGTGATCGGCCGCCTCCGCGAACCCTTGCTCAAACCGGACCAAAAAGAGCGTAAAGGCTACGTGCCGAACGTCGTTTATACCTGTGGCGCTCTGCTCCACGACGGCGAACTGATCATTCCCTATGGCATGGCCGATCACGCCACCGGTTTCGCTACCGTTCCCCTCGATGAAGTGCTGGCTGCCATGCACTAGGAAATATCGCCGAACAGCATGACAAAGCCCGACAAAAGAGTGGCGGTCTTGTCGCCGATCGCCTGGCGAACGCCTCCCCGGCAATACGGCGCCTGGGAAACAGTGGCCAGCAACATTACCGAAGGGCTCGTCGCCCGTGGCTGGGATGTGACGTTGTTCGCCAGCAGGGATTCCGTGACCCGCGCTCACCTGCATGCCGTGGTGGACAAGGGATATGAAGAGGATTCCGCCGTCGATCCCAAAGTAGCCGAATACCTTCACATCTCCGAAGCGTTCGAGCGCGCTGCTGAGTTTGACCTCATCCACAGCCACTACGACTTCATGGCTTTGACCTACACCCGGCTGGTCAAGACACCGGTCCTCACTACCATCCACGGATTCTCGTCAGCCAAAATCATGCCCGTCTATGAGAAGTATCGTGACGGATATTTTGTTTCTATCAGCGACTCCGATCGAGCCGCAGGGCTGAATTACCTGGCGACGGTCTACAACGGCATCGACCTCTCGTTGTACCCGCTTCAGGAATCCAGCGGTGATGACCTGATTTTCCTCGGTCGGATCCACCCGGATAAAGGTGTTCATCTGGCCATCGAGGTTGCTCGTCTGAGCGGTTTGCGTTTGATCATCGCTGGTATTATCCAGGATGAGGCCTATTTCCGAGAGCAGGTCAAACCCCATCTCGATGATCAAAACATCCTTTATATCGGACCGGTGGGCGTGCCGGGGAAAAACGAATTGTTCGCCCGGGCCCGAGCTCTACTACACCTGAACACCATCCCGGAGCGATTCGGACTTGTGCTGGTCGAAGCAAATGCCGCCGGCGTGCCCGCCATCGCGATGAACCTCGGCTCTTGCCGTGAGGTGATTCAGGACGGGCAGACCGGTTTTCTGGTTGACAACGTCACGGACGCCGTTCGGGCGCTTGGACGAATTTCTGAAATCGATCGTCGTACCTGCCGCAGCCGTGTCCGGCAATACTTTTCGATCGATACCATGGTGGAGGGATACGAACGGGTTTATTCGACGATTTTTGACCTGGAAGCGAAGAAATGACCATGAAGCCGGACATTGTCAAACGATACGGCCACAACCCCATCCTCACCAAGGCCGAGATCCCCTATCCAGTGGAAACCGTTCACAACGCGGCGGTGGTGAAGCATGAGAACGAATACATCATGCTTTTTCGCTCCCATCTCCGCACGGGGCGGTCCATCATTGGTTTGGCGCGCAGTTCCGACGGATTCCACTTCACCGCCGATCCACAGCCCTTTCTGATTCCTCAGCGGGACGGCCCTTTCGCCGAGTATGAAGAGTTCGGCGTGGAGGACCCACGCGTGACCCGGCTGGAACACGAGTACATCATCACCTACAGCGCCTACTCGCGAAATGGAGTGCGGATCGCCCTGGCCAAGACGAAGGACTTCAGTCAGGTGGAAAGAGTTTCCCTGATCACGCAGGCGGATCATCGGAATGTGGTGATCTTTCCCGAGAAGTTTGATGGACTTTATGCCCGGCTTGACCGTCCTCATTCGGAAATCGTCCCCTGGTCAATCTGGATTTCCTATTCTCCGGATCTATGCTATTGGGGCCAATCTCAGCTCATCATGAAGCCTGAACCATACCACTGGGATGAAATGAAGATCGGTCCCGGCGCGCCGCCGATCAAAACGGACCAGGGATGGCTTTCCATCTATCACGGAGTTTTTCGAACTATGGATGGATCGGTCTATCGTTTGGGAGCTGCTCTTCATGACCTGAAGAACCCGGCAAAGATCATCGGTGTGGGCGACTCGTGGATCTTGCAACCGGAAGATCCTTGGGAAATTACGGGATACGTCCACAACGTGGTTTTCACTTGTGGTGCAGTTCCAGAACCCGATGGAACCTTGAAGATCTACTGGGGGGGCGCAGACACGGTCATGTGCGTGGGCGAAGCGAATGTCTCCGATCTGGTCGCACTCTGCCTGCATCACGGCAGACCGGCAAAGTAGGCATCGCATTTCCCGAGCCCCAATACCCCGAGGTCCGGGTGGTCTGGAGCTGCTTCAACAACCTGGAGCAATGACCTCGGCGTCGAACCCCGATCGGGGCACGACCACCTACACCTACGACAATGACTGGAAACGTGCTGACCAAGGTGGCGCCCAAACCCAACCAGACCGGCAGCCTGACCGTCACCACCACCTACAGCTGCGAGCTGAACTTGATGACGGAGCAGCCCGAGTAGCCGCCTCTTCGGTCGGCTTCGCCGAGTTGAGACACAGACCGGGAGGTAGGAACTCATGGGCAAGGTTGTGTGAAAACCATGTGTTTTCGGCTCTGCAAAGCCGTAGAAATGGCTGGCCTACTAAATCAACAACTTCCAAGACATGAAGCAGGCAGGGGTTTTCGTTCCTCACAGTCCGCGCCGGCAAGCCGCGCGGCATTTGACTCCACCGCAGCCAGCCTCTAAAATGACCGTGCCTTCTTTTTTTCCCCCTGTCGCGATGATCGGCAAAACCGTCTCCCACTATCGGGTCACAGAAAAGCTGGGCGGTGGCGGCATGGGAGTGGTGTATCGCGCCGACGACCTCCGCCTGAGCCGCAGCGTGGCCCTCAAGTTCCTGCCGCCGGAGTACGCTTCCGACGGCCAGGCGGTGGAACGCTTCCAGCGCGAAGCGCGCGCCGCCTCGGCGCTCAATCATTCCAACATCTGCACCATCTACGACGTGGACGAATTTGAAGGCCAGCCCTTCATCGCCATGGAATTGCTGGAAGGCGAGACCCTGAAGCACCACATCACCGCCTCCGGCGCCTTCGCCGTGGAGCCGCTGCTGGAGGCCGCCATCCAGATGGCTGAGGCCCTCGACGCCGCCCATGCCCGGGGCATCGTGCATCGTGACATCAAGCCGGCCAACATCTTCCTTAGCAGCCGCGGACAGTTGAAGGTGCTGGACTTCGGACTGGCCAAGCTGGTGTCCGCCCGGCAGCGGGTGGGCGAGGCGGTGGGCGTCGGGGCGCAGGAAACCGCCGGCGGCATGGCCTCCGACACCCTCACCAGCCCCGGCTCCACCGTGGGCACGGTGGCTTATATGTCTCCGGAACAAGCCCGCGGCGAGGAGCTGGACGCGCGCACCGACCTGTTCTCCTTCGGCACCGTGCTCTATGAGATGGCTACCGGCGAGCTGCCCTTCCCCGGCAACACTTCGGCGGTGATTTTCGACGGCATCCTCAACCTGGTGCCCAAGTCGGCGCTGCGGCTGAATCCCGATCTGCCTCTCGAACTGGGCCAGATCATGAGCAAGGCGCTGGACAAGGACCGCCGCATGCGCTACCAGAGCGCCGCGGAAATGCGCGCCGACCTGCAGAGGCTTAAGCGCGACCTGGAGTCCAGCGGCAGCCGGCGGGTGGGCAGCTCGGCAGGACGCAGTTCGTCAGGCCGCAGTTCCGAGGGCCGCAGCTCGTCAGGCCGCAGTTCCGAGGGCCGCATCGCGTCCATCGAAGAACGCGAGAAGTCGGTGGCCGTGCTCTACTTCGAGAACCTGAGCGGGGCCAAGGAAGACGAATACTTCCGCGACGGCATGACCGAAGACATCATCACTGAGCTGGCCAACATCAAGAGCCTGCGGGTGTTTCCCCGGGCGTCGGTGGTGGGCTTCCGCGACAAGGAAGGCAGCGCGCAGCAGATCGGCACCGAACTGGACGCCGCTTACGTGCTCATGGGCAGCCTGCGGCGCGCCGGCCAGAAGCTGCGCATCACCGCGCAACTGGTGGAGTCCGCCACCGGTCACACCATGTGGGCCAAGCGCTATGACCGCGAGATGTCGGACGTGTTCGAGGTGCAGGACGAAATTGCCCGCAGCATTGCCGAGGCCCTGCGCGTGGCCCTGAACCCGCAAGAGGAAAAGAAGATCGCCGAGAAGCCCACGCAAAACATGCAGGCCTACGACTGCTACCTGCGCGGGCGGAGTTACAGCCGGCAGATGAATTTTGATTTCGCCATGGAGATGTACGAACGCGCCATCGAGCTCGACCCCACTTTCGCGCTCGCCTACGCCGGCGTAGGCCAGTTGTGCGGCGTGATCTACGAAGTCCGCGAGCAGCATGCGCGCTGGATCGAGAAGGGCCTGGCGGCCTGCGAAAAGGGCATGGCCCTGCGGCCCGAGCTGGCGGAAATTCTGGTAGCCCGCGGCCGCGTGGCCTACGGTTTGAAGCAGTACGACGAAGCCGCGCGCTACGCCCTGGAAGCCATTCAGCGCAAGCCCAACTGCGACTCCGCCTACGACGTGCTGGGCCGCGCCTACTTCGCCTCCGATCGTTTTGAGGATGCGGCTGCCATGGCCGAGCGCGCCATCGAAGCCAACGGCGACGATTACAACGTCTATATCCCGTTCGAGCTGTCCTTGGAGCGCCTGGGGCGAAAAGAAGAGGCCCACCGGCTCGCCCAGCGCCACGTCCGCGCCCTGGAGCAGCAGCTCGAGATGGTCCCTGAGGACACCCGCTGCCGTATGTTACTGGCCAACCGCTACGCCGGACTAGGCCGGCCGGACGACGCCATCCGCGAACTGCAAATTGCCGTCACTATGCGCCCTAAGGACTCCAACATCCTCTACAACGCCGCCTGCACCTACGGCATCCTGCAAAGGAAGGCGGAAGCCATGGCCACGCTCAAGCGCGCCGTCGAAGCCGGCAACCGCAACGTGGACTGGATTGCCCGCGATCCCGACCTGGAGTGCCTGCACGGCGACCCGGAGTTTGAGGCTTTGGTGGGCAAATCGCCGCCGAAAAACTAACCGCGCTTCGGCTGAGGGCTGTAGAAACGTTGTTTGCAACGTCTGGTCGAATCGGGGCAAGCTGGAGACGCAGCAAGCTGCGTCTCTACCGAGGGATAAAGAATGGTGAGCGCGGCAGGATTCGAACTTGAGGCGCTTACGCGGCGTCTGAGCCGCGTGCCGAAATCCTGAGCGTAGCGAAGGACCTGCTTTTCGCCACCCTCGGGGCGACAACTTCCCAGAACCACCGCCGGGAGTTGGGGTTGGGCTAAGAGCTAAATGCTAATGGCTGCTTTTCGTGGTGAGCGCGGCAGGATTCGAACCTGCGACCCATGCCTTAAAAGGGCATTGCTCTACCAACTGAGCTACGCGCCCACAATGCAACATTCATTTCATCTTAGCACGCGAAAACGGCATCTTACCCTTGACCGGACGCGCGCCGGCAGGTAGTCTCAAAGTTAGTGCCCGCAGCGGCGCAAGGCGTGATTTTGGAGGACAAGTGAGCCAAGCCAACACCGTAGAAATCTACCCCTGGGAAAAGCCCTGGTGGAAACCGGCCAAGGGAAAAGAAGCCGTGCTGGCCTACCTTGCCCTGATTCATGTGATGGCCATTATCGGCGTGGTCTTGTTTCCCCTGCCCAGCATGCCGGTGCTGATGTTGGCCCTGGGGCTGGCCATGCTGGGCGCACTGGGAACCACGGTGGCTTACCATCGCGGCTTGGCGCATCGCACCGTGAAGCTGAATAAGTGGGTGGAACAGTTCCTGATCTTCTGGACCGTCATCAACGGCTCCGGCAACCCGCAGAGTTGGACCGGCTTCCATCGCCGGCATCACTCCAAGGTGGAGACCGACGACGATATTTCCAGCCCCAAGCACGGCTTCTGGTGGTCGCATCTGCGCTGGCTGTATCAGAATCCGCCGGTGAATCTGGCGGAGTGGTGTCCGGATTTGCAGAAGCCCGGGTACTCCATCTGGAGCAAGCTGGAAACGCCGCTGATTCTGCTTTCGCTGACTTGGGGAATCGTGTTGGGATGGGAAGGCTTCTTCTGGCTGGGCGCCATCCGCCTGGTGTATTCGCTGCACGGACAGTGCGCCGTCAACAGCCTGACCCACATGGGCGAACTGAAAGAAGGCGATTCCAGCAAGAACCTGTGGTGGCTGGGCCCGCTGCAGATGACCGCATGGGGCGAGAACTGGCACCGCAACCATCACTCCGCTACCAACTCGGCGCGCTTCGGATGGCGCTGGTGGCAGGTGGACGTGGGCTGGTACTTCATCTGGACGCTGGAAAAACTGGGCCTGGCCCACGACGTCAAAGTGCGCAAGACCGCGCCCGCCGAAGCCTGAGCCTTGTGTTGAGGCGGGCACCTGGGCCGCGGAATGCTGGTGTGGCGTAGTGCTGGTGTGGCGCGGCCGTCCTCGGTCGCGTAATTATCGCTCCGCGATCCTCTCCAGTACTTCGAAAAACTCCGGATACGACACCTGCGCCGCCTCCGCGCCTTCCATCCGGGTTTCTCCCTGCGCGCGCAGCGCCGCGATGGCAAACGCCATGGCGATGCGGTGATCGCCGCCGGAGTCAATCTCAGCGCCATGGAGCCGCTGACGGCCAGGAACGCGCAGTCCATCGTCGCGCTCCTCCACCTCCGCTCCCATGGCGCGCAAGTTGCTCGCTACGAGCGCGATGCGGTCGGATTCCTTCACCCGCAGTTCGCGTGCGTCGCGGATCTCGATTCCGTCTTCGGTGAAGGGCGCGATGGCCGCCAGCACCGGCAGCTCGTCGATCAGGCCCGCAGCCTGCGCTCCGGCGATGGTTGCGCCTCGCAGCTTCGCGCTGCCCTCCACTCGCACTGTGCCCAGCAACTCGCCGTGGTGTTCCTCCAGGTTGAGCATGGCGACGCGCGCGCCCATGCCAGCGAGCACATCGAGCACGCCGGCGCGGGTGGGATTGAGCAGCAGTCCGTCGAGCACAAGATTCGAGCCAGGAAACAGCGCCGCCGCGCACAGGAAGAAAGCCGCGGAGGAGATGTCGCCGGCGATGCTGGCCTGGATGGCGTGGAGCGGCTGGCCTCCGCGAATGCTGGTCCTGCTTGACTGTCGCAAGACCTCTGCGCCGAACGCGGCCAGCGCCAGCTCTCCGTGATCGCGGGTGCGCACCGGTTCGCTGACCGAAGTCTCACCCGCAGCCAGCAGTCCCGCGAACAGGACCGCCGTCTTCACCTGGGCGCTGGCCACGGGCAGAGCGTAGTCGATCGCCCGCAGCTTTCCCCCTGCAATGCGGAGCGGGGGCTGACCGCCCGCGGAAGCAATGCGAGCACCCATCGCCGTCAGCGGCTCAATCACGCGCGCCATCGGCCGGCGGGAAAGCGAGGCATCGCCCGTCAGTTCCGAGGGAAAGGGCTGCGCCGCCAGGATGCCGGCCAGCATGCGCATGGTGGAACCGGAGTTGCCGCAGTCAAGCGGCGCCGGCGGCGCTCGCAAATCGCGGCCCCGACCTTCCATCTCCACCACTCCGCCGGCGGACTGCTCCACCGTGCATCCCAGCGCGCGCAAGCAGTTCACGGTACTGGCGCAGTCGGCGCCGCTGGAGAAGTTCTCCAGGCGGGTGCGGCCGTCCGCGATCGCGGCCAGCAAGGCGTAGCGATGAGAAATGGATTTATCGCCGGGAAGCCGCAGCGCCCCCGCGATGTTGCGGGCCGGATGGATGGTGACGCTACGCATGGTTTCCAGTTTGCGGTTTGAGGTTTCCGGTTTCAAGTTCAAGGGATCGCCTTCGGACGCCGGGTCGCAGAAGTGTCCGCAGGCGCGAACTCGAAACTGAAAACCGGAAACTCGAAACTGCTTCTACTTCCGGACGGCGGCGACTTCCTGCAGCAGGTCCTTGGGCACTTCCTTGAGCGAGAGTTGAAACTCGAACCTGGGAGTCAGGGGGCCGCGCCCCCAGCGGCTCACGTCCCAGTGCGCGCGCACGAACCTAATCTCCGGATGGGCGGTCAGGTCGAGCAGCAAGGGGTGTTCGCCGCGGTAGAACTTCTGGGGAAACTTGGCCAGCGGCTTGTCGAAGGCGGCGCCGTCGGCCGAGCCCTGGATGCTCAGGTCGAGCGCCTGCTGCTCCACGATATCGGTGATATTGAGCGCGAGCAAGAAGACGCGGTGGCCGGCGCCGCTGATCTCAGCGGGTGCGCCGTCGCCGTTCGCGGTCACCACGGTCTTGGCGGGAACCAGGTCGGCCTGGAGCATGACGTGGGAATTGTAGCAGCCGATAGCCGGGCGGCGGTTATCCGATGTTCAACCCATCCAGAAACCCGCGGAGGATCTTTCCCGCCGCCTGCGGCTGCTCTAACACGGCGTAGTGCCCGGCGCACGGAATCACTTCCATGCGGCTGCCGGCGATGGCCTGCTGCATGCGAGTGGCGTCTTCCACGGGAGTCAGCGTGTCTTGGTCGCCGGCCAGGATCAGCGTGGGCACGCTGACGGTCTTCAGCGTCGGGAAAGAATCCGGGCGCTGCGCCATGCCGCGCTGCGCCGCGGCCAGTCCGGGAACGCTCATCTTGCGCATCATCTTGTGCGCGGCCGCCACCAGGTCCGGACGGTTGCCGCGCGTGGTTTCGCCGAGCAGCTTGGGAAGCATGCTGTCGAAGAAAGGCTCGGCGCCATGCAGCTCGGCATCGTCGGCGGACTTCATGCGGGCCGCGCGGCCTTCCTCGGTGTCCGCCTGGGCCCGGGTGTTGGCCAGCACCAGCGCCGACACGCGCCGCGGGTAGCGCCGCCAGAATTCCATCAGGATGTAGCCGCCGATGGAGACGCCGGCCAGCACCGCCTTGCCCACGCCGCTGGCATCGCAAATGCGGGCCAGGTCGGCGGCATGCTTTTCCATGGTCGCCGGGCCGTCGCCGGCAGTGGACTCGCCGTGACCGCGCAGGTCCGGCAGAATCAGCCGGTAGCGCGAAGCCAGCAGGTCTGCGGCCGGCAGCCAGAAGCCGTGATGGACGGGAAACGGGTGCAGCAGGACGACGGGCGGCCCGTCGCCCAGCACTTCGAAGAAAAGTTCGGCATCGCGGCTGACGGTGTGCATGCCGCGGGGAATCTTACAGGAAGTTCGTGATGCGGGTCAGCCTTGGCTGTGGGCCTGGAAGCCGCCCGACGGTGCGGCCACCCGCAGCAGTTCCGGCTCCTCCGGCATCACGATCCAGGCGATGATGTAGGCCAGGAACCCGGACCCACCGAACACCGCCAGCAGCAGCCACAGCACGCGGATCACGGTGACGTCGACGTCGAAGTACTCGCCAAATCCCTGGCAGACGCCCGCGATATTGCGCCCCGTGCGCGGGCGCAACAGTCGCCGGCGCGCTTCCACCACGCCCACCCGCTTGCCGCAATAGGCGCAGAGGTTGGCGTCCTCCTGAATCACCTTGCCACAGTAGTTGCAGTACATGGAAACGTGCCTCCCCACCTAGGATACGCAGACGGCGAAAAAAAGTTCCCGATGGGCACAAGCTGCATCGCGGCGGACGCGGGCGAGGTCGCCCGCTTCCACACGGACTAGGGAGTCCGGTAAGGCTGCTTGATGCGCTTGCGGGCGACCTCCGCCCAGTGCGAGTTGCCCGCGGTTGAAACGGCGGCCTGATAGTGGGCCACGGCCTGCTCGCGCTGGCCCATCAGGTCGCAGACCTCGCCCGCGTAGAGTTCCGCCCGCTGCGCCAACTCGCGCTCCACGCTGGGATACTTGCCCACGGACGCATAGGCCTCCGCCGCGTCCGGATAATGGCGCTGCCCGCGCAGGGCCTCGCCCAGCCCGAAGGCGGCAAACTCCAGCTTGGGCTGGAAAAACTTTTCGGAATCGCTCAGCACCTTGCGGTACGCTGCGATGGCCTCGGGGCCGCGGCCGGCGTCATTCAGCACATTGGCCACTTCCAGCGCGAACAAGTAGTTGCGAGGGTGGGCGGAGTTCAAGCTGCGGGCCACCGGGAGCGCGTCCAGAAAACGCTCCTCGCGCCGCAAGAAGAGCCCGAGCGCAACCTTGGCGTCGGCCGCGGTTTCGCCGCCACCGTTGCCCGCGTCATACAGATGCTGGATGCCCTTCTCCCGGCTGCCGCTGTACCCGGCCAGCGCTGCCAGCACTTTGACGAAGAAGGACAGGCTGCCGGCCACGTACTCGTGCACACCCACAATCAGCTTGGCGTCGGTGAACTTAGGGTCCAATTCCAGCACGCGCTCGTGGTCGGCGCGCGCGCTCTTGGCATGCTTCAGCGCGGCGTACCATTCTTTTTGCACCATGCCCATGTGGGTGGACGCCGAGCCTCGCGTCACTCCGCGGGCATAGAGCGCGTCAATGTCGATGGGATTGACGCGCAGCCGGCGCTCGCACAGTTCGATGTTGCGCGCAATCAGCTCCTGGATGCGGGCGGACACTTTCGCGTCCGGAGGAAGCTGCTTGCGGTCCAGAAAACTGTTATTGGAATACAGGCTGGTCTCGAAGGCCCCAATGCGGTACAGCTCTTTGAAGAGCAGCGCCGAGAGCAGGTGATTCACCGCGTGGGGATCGTCGGGATACTTGGCCAGCACCTGCTCGAAGTGGCGGATGGCGCCGTCGTAATCGAGGCTGTAATACGCGTCAAAGCCGCTGCGGGTAAGCGGATCGGACCGCGCCGGGCTGGTGGAGATCGCCGCCGCCGCCGGGACATTGTTCTGCGCCGGCAGTGGGACCGGCCCGGCCAGCAGCACCAGCCCCAGCAGCCAGGCCATTGGCAGCAATCTCGGGTTGTGCTTCCCGTCCATATTTTAAGATCGCGTTGCATCCTTCATTTCACGAGTATGACCCGCCGCGCAGGGAAGAATCAATGCACAGCCCGTCAACGCGCGCTCATTGCGCAAACGAGGCGGGCACTGTGCAGGTTAGACGAGGGCATCACCGGCGTTTGGACGCAGAAGTCTTCTTCTTGACCGCTCTCAGCGGCTCGCTTAAGGGTTGGGATGTAGACCTCCGGCCCCGGAGTTGTTCCTCAACCGCATAGAAGTGGTTCAATGCGCCGGCGCCACCGCCTAGGGGGCCGCCGCCCACTGTACAAGCGTTGCGGATGGCCTGGGTAACGTACTCCTTGGCCAGCCGAACGGCGTCGCGCAGCGATTTTCCCCAGGCCAGATTGCAAGCCACGGCCGACGAAAACGCGCACCCGGTGCCATGGGTCGAAGTGGAGCCCACCCGCGCACCAGCAAATTCCACTTGCTCGCAGCGCTTCGCGGCAGCCATGCTGAGCAAGTCCACCGGCTGATCCAGGTGGCCGCCGGTAATCACCACGTTGCGCGCGCCCAGCCGGTGCAGGCGCTCGGCCGCTGATTTCATCTGAGGCAAGGTTTCCACTTGCATTCCTGAAAGGGTGGCCGCTTCAGCCAGGTTGGGAGTGATGACCGTGGCCAGTCGCAGCAGCCGCTTGCTGAGTCGCAGCCTGCCCTGCTGGTCAAGCAGTTCGGCGCCGGACGAGGACTTCAGCACCGGGTCCAGCACCACGACAGGCGGCCTGACCCGCTTCAGAAAGAGGGCCACGGCGTCTACCAGCGGGGCGGTAGCCAGCATGCCGACCTTGACCGCCTCGAAGTTGAAGTCAGAGGCCAGCTCCCACAGGGTCGCGGCCACCAGTTTGGGCGAGACCGGCTCCACCGACCTCACCCCTTGAGTGGATTGCACGGTCAAGGCGGTCAGGCAGGCCACTCCATAGCAGCCATGGGCCGCGATGGTCTTCAGGTCAGCCGTCGCCCCCGCCCCGGAGGAAGGGTCGAAGCCGGCAATGGTCAGCACAACCGGTGGCGCTGGGCGGGGCATGGCTGGTCAATGTAGCCTGAACTCGCACTTCTCGCAAACCTCCATCCTCGACCCTGTTGCCCGCCGTGAGGCCTACTCTTTGGTTATCTTGCATTTTTCTATGATTTTGTGTATAATTTCGGCAATCAGGAGTCTTGACGTGCATTACGAATCGATCCAGATAATCGATCGGAGGATGAATGAAACGAGTCTTAGCCAGCTTCGTGGGCGCTTTGGTTCTGGCCACCACCCTGGGGGCGAAACCCGTTCCTAAAGTAGTAAAGGCTATAAAAGTAGTTAAGTATAAGAAAATAAACGGACAGCCGTACCAGATCGGAAAGGCTTCGTGGTACGGGAAGCCCTTCCATGGCCGGAAGACGGCCAACGGTGAGACCTACAACATGTTCCAGCTCACCGCCGCCCATCCTAACCTGCCCCTGGGAACCTGGGTCAAGGTCACCAACCTGCGCAACCTGAAGACGGTGGTGCTGCGCATCAACGACCGGGGCCCTTTTGTCGATTCCCGGGTGATTGACACTTCCTACGCGGCGGCCGAGATCCTGGGCTTCCGTGAGCAGGGCATCGTGCGGGTCCGGTTGGATGTGCTGCCCGAATCCCACCACGAAGTCGTCCTGGCCAAGCTTACCGACGGCTTGTAGGTTAAACTTGCCGGGATGCCCCGTCCCGGCGAGCTAAAGCAACCCCTCCCCACCTCCCTAACCCCGCTATCCCCGGCCGACCGCCTGATTGTGGCTCTGGATTTTCCAGACGCTCAGTCAGCGTTGGCCGTGGCCGGGGTGGTGGGGAAGGCTGCCTTTAAGGTAGGCAAACAGCTATTCACTGCCGAAGGGCCCCAGGTGGTTCGGGACCTGGCCGCCGCGGGCCGCAGGGTCTTCCTGGATCTGAAATTCCACGACATCCCAGATACCGTGGCTGGAGCCGTGGCCTCGGCTGCCGGGCTGGGCGTTCACATGCTGACCGTTCACGCTTCCGGAGGCCGCAGGATGCTGGAGGCGGCGGTTAAAGCATCGGGCAACAGTGTTGCGCGGCCTATTATTCTCGCAGTTACCGTTCTCACCAGCCTCGCCGATTCTGACCTGAAGGACGTGGGAGTTCGCGACTCCGCCACAGAACAGGTTCTGCGCCTGGCGCGGCTGGCCAAGTCGGCAGGCTGCGCCGGAGTGGTGGCTTCGCCGCTCGAGGGCGCGGAGCTGCGGCGCGAGTTGGGGCGGGACTTCCTGATCGTCACGCCCGGCGTGCGACCCGCGGGCCACCCCGCCGGCGACCAGGCGCGCGTGGCTACTCCCGCGCAAGCCATCGCCGCGGGAGCCAGTCACATTGTGGTGGGACGTCCGATTACGGGCAGCAAGGACCCGGCAGGAGCAGCGCGAGCGATCGTGGAAGAAATCGCCAGAGCCCTCGCCGGTGGGGAATAACGTTTCGCGGCCGGGGACGGCCGCGCCACACGCAGGCTGAGCAGGAAGGTTTGGCAGCCGCGGGCGGCCGCGCCATGCTACAGCTTCTCGAAGAACTCGCAGGCCGAGCAGGAAATGTAGATGCCGCCGGGGACGCCGCGCTCGCGGTCCTTCAGGCGCTTCACGATGCGGGTGGGCTTGCCGCACTTGGGGCAGTCGTGACTCTTGGAGGTATCCATGACCCTCTGCCGGTCGGCTGTCTTGGCAATCTTTTTCATGTCTTCAGAATAAATGGCGCTGCGGGCTTGCGTCCAGTCGGAGAACTTGGTGTAACCTTGCTGCTCCGCTCCGCATCAAGTCAGGAGCCGCGTCTGCAGGCAGCGGAGCACGGAAAACATTCCCCAAGGAGAGTTCCGAATGAAGCGAGTTTCCACGGTCACGGTTGTCCTGCTGATGCTCGCAGCTTCAGCTTTCGCCGGAGGTCAGGGCAAGAAGGAAAAGGTTTCAGGCTATCTGGTGGATGTAATGTGCAGCGCCGAGCTGGCGGAAAAAGGCGCGGCCGCCGCCGCCAAGCACGACAAGGAATGCCTGGGCATGGCCGACTGCGTGGCTAGCGGCTATGCCGTCCTCACCGCCGACAACAAAGTGATCAAGTTCGACGCCAAGGGCAACGAGGAAGCCAAGAAGGCCATCGCCGCTTCCTCCAAGGACAAAGACTTCAAGGTCACGGTGAGCGGCGTGGTGCAAGGCGATGCCATCGCTGTGGCCTCGCTGCTGATTGAGTAGCATTGGCTGTTGGCACTTGGCAATTGGCATTTGGCCTTCAGCATTTCGTTCGCCGAAACAACGATCAAATGCGCACGTGGCCAAATGCCAACGGCCAATTGCTAACTGCTTCTTCCATCTGCTACCGTCATAGGGTTTCTCTCCACCTGACGAAAGCGACCTACCGCCATGGCCATGAAATTCCAGGGAGTGGACTTTATTGAATTGGACTCCCTGCTCAGCGACGACGAGCGCCTGGTCCGCGACACTGCCCGCAAGTTCATCGAAGAAAACCTGATTCCCATCATCGAGTCCTGCAACCGCGAGGGCCGCTTCCCCCGCGAGCTGGTGAAGCCCTTCGGCGACCTGGGCTTTTTCGGGGCCAGCCTGAAGGGATACGGCTGCGCCGGCATGTCCAACGTGGAGTACGGGCTGGTGATGCAGGAGTTGGAGCGCGGCGACAGCGGCGTGCGCTCCTTCGTCAGCGTGCAGTCGGCGCTGGTGATGTATCCCATCTACGCCTTCGGCAGCGATGAGCAGAAGGAGAAATGGCTTCCCGCGCTGCAGAAAGGTGAAAAGATCGGCTGCTTTGGATTGACCGAGCCGCAGTTCGGCTCCAATCCCGGAGGCATGCTCACCCGCGCCAAGAAGACCGGCGACGGCTACGTGCTCAACGGCGAAAAGATGTGGATCACCTCCGGCACCATCGCCGACGTGGCCATCATCTGGGCCAAGGTGGACGACGAGGAAAACCGCGTCCGCGGATTCCTGGTGGAGACCGACCGCCCCGGCTTCCGCGCCGACGACATCCACGGCAAGTGGTCGCTGCGCGCCTCGGTGACTTCCGGGCTGTCGCTGCAGGATGTCAAGATTCCCGCGGGCAACCTGTTGCCCAAATCGGGCGGGCTCAAGTCGCCGCTGATGTGCCTGAACCAGGCGCGCTACGGAATTTCCTGGGGAGCGATCGGCGCGGCCATGTCCTGTTACGACACCGCGCTGCAGTACGCCAAGATCCGCAAGCAGTTCCGCGATCAGCCCATCGCTTCCCACCAGTTGGTGCAGGAAAAGCTGGTGTGGATGGTCACCGAGATCACCAAGGCGCAGCTTCTGGCCTTGCAGGTGGGCCGGCTGAAGGACCAGGAGCGGGTGGGGCATCAGCACATCTCCATGGCCAAGAAGAACAACGTGTGGATGGCGCTGGAGTGCGCCCGCCTGGCCCGCGACGTGCTCGGCGCCAACGGCGTGGCCGACGACTATCCCATCATGCGTCACATGATGAACCTGGAGTCGGTAAAGACCTATGAGGGAACGCACGATATCCATACTTTGATCATCGGCGGCCACATCACCGGGATAGACGCGTTCTAGAGGCAGTACCTAGTACCCAGTACCCAGTTGCGCAGATAGCGGGAATTAAGTAGAGAGAGCAGGAGACGCATGCCGGCGCAGACCAAGGAAGCAGCCAAGACGGAAGCAAAGGAAGCCAAGAAAGCCAACGGCTTCGCCCCGCACCTGGAATTTGAGCTATCGCTGGAGTTCGTGCGGGTGGTGGAGGAGGCGGCCATCGCCTCGGCCAAGACCATGGGCCTGGGCGATCGCAAGCACGCCGACCACGTGGCTGTCGAAGCCATGCGCCGCACTATGGACACCGTGCCCATGCGCGGCACCATCGTCATCGGCGAAGGCGAGCGCGACCAAGCGCCCATGCTCTACATCGGAGAGAAAGTGGGCGCGCCGCTGGTCGAGGGCGTCGAGTTTCCGGAAGTGGACATCGCCGTGGACCCGCTGGAAGGCACCAACCTGTGCGCCACCGGCTCCGCCAACGCCATCGCCGTGCTCGCCGCTTCCGAGCGCGGAGGCCTGCTGCACGCCCCCGATTGCTACATGGAAAAACTGATCGTGGGTCCGTCGTGCAAAGGCGCGGTGGACCTCGACGCTCCCGTCGCCGACAACCTGAAGGCCATTGCCAAGCGCCTGGACCGCGATGTGGAAGACCTGGTGGTGATCGTGCTCGATCGCACGCGCCACGAAAAACTCATCTACGACATTCGCGCTGCGGGCGCGCGCATCAGACTGATCACTGACGGCGACCTCTCCGCCGGCATCGCGGCCGCCGTCCTGGGCACCGGGGTGCACGCGGTGATGGGTATCGGAGGCGCGCCCGAAGGCGTTATCACCGCCGCCGCCATGCGCTGCCTGAACGGCGAAATCCTCGCCCGCCTGGTGATTGACACGCCGCAGCTCGAAGAACGCATCGCCGCCATGGGCATCCGCGACAAGAACAAGGTCTACCTCGCCGAAGACCTGGCGCCCGGCAAGCACATCATTTTCGCCGCCACCGGCGTCACCGACGGCTCCATGATGCGCGGCGTGCGCTTCTTCGGCGAAGGCACCCGCACCTCCAGTCTCATCATGACCGCCGACACCGGTAAGGTCCGCTTCATCGAAACCATCCACCTGGAAAAGCGTGCGGATGTGAAGGTGAGATTCTTTTAGAGCAGTTGCCAGTTGTCAGTTGTCAGTTGTCAGTTCACTGCAAGCTTGCTGGCAACTGGGTACTGGCAACTGGCAACTGTCTCTCAGTGCTTTGCCAGAAATTCCAGCACGGCGCGGTTGAAAGCGTAAGGATTGTCGAGTTGCATGTTGTGGGTGGCGCGCGGGATTGCAGCCGCTTCCGCCGCGGGCAGGCAGGCCCGCAGCGCGCGTGAGGGAGTCAGCATGTCGCTGTGGCTGGATTCTCCCTCCAGCAGCAGCAAAGGCGCGGGGATCTTTTTCGCATCTTCGCAGGTGAACTTCAGGGGCGGCGCCGCGGAAGTCATCTGCGCCATCACCGACTTGGCATTCTCGCGAAACATGGCCTTCATGGGCGGCGACACCTGCTTCCAGGTGCGCGGCCGCAGGACAAAATCGCCAAACATCCGCACCGCCCCTTCTTCATCGCCGGCGGTATACGCGGCTCGGACGGCGCCGAAGGCCTTCTGACGCACCGCGCCATAGGACTCCGCCTCTTCCCCGGACAACAAGCCTGGCAGAGCCGGCTCCATGACCACCACGCTGCGCACCAGCTCGGGATGGTCGCGCGCCACCAGCAACGCAATCGTGCCTCCGGCGGAATGTCCCACCAGGTGCGCCGGCCCCAGGTGGAGCGACTGCAGGAGCGCCACCAGGTCTTCGGCGTGCAGTGCCGCCGAGTAGTCGGAGCCATCGCCGCGCCAGCGATTGGGGGTGTGATAGCGACGGCTATAGGCGATGACGCGGTACTTGGCGGCCAGCGGCCGGATCTGCGACATCCAGATGCGGTAGTCGCTGGCCGAGCCGTGGATCAGCACCAAAGGAACGCCGCGCCCGCTGTCGATGTAGCTCAGCTCGGTTCCGGCAACGCGCGCCTTTTTGATGTCGGTGGTGCGATCGGACTTCAGTTTCTTGTACTTCTTCTGCGCCGGCAAGACGGGCGCCGCCAGCAGCCACAGTGCCAGCGCGGCTGCGATCCTTCCCCGCATTGCGCGCGATGCCATGGTTCGGCCTAGCTCGATTCCTGCCAGTCCGCGGGCGGCCAATCGATGGGAGTGCCCTGGAACAGAGGCACGCAGGTTTCGCTGCGGCGCGTGCCGTCATGGATGGCGAAACGGTTGGGCTTGCCCGTGGACGATGTGCTCCACAGCGAAACCCCTGCGTAGGCGCCGTCCTTGCGCAGGATGTAGAAGGTCATTTCCACGAAGCGCAGGCGGGTCATGTCGTTGCCGTAGTTGCGGGCAATGCGGCGCAGCGCGTCCAGACCCGCCTCCTGCGGTTGCATGCCCCGACGCATGTTTTCCACTATGGTGTGCGCGCCGCAAATCTTGATGTTCTCCTCGCCGCGGCCGGTGGCGCCCGCCGAGCCCACGTCCTGGTCGGTCCAGCAGCCGGCGCCGATGATGGGAGAATCGCCCACGCGCCCGGGAATCTTCCAAGCCAGTCCGCTGGTAGTGGTTGCGCCCGACATCTCACCTTTTTCATTCACCGTGGAAACATGGATGGTGCCGGTGGGCGGGAACAGAACCCGTTCGATGGCGTCCTGGCGAAACTCCGGATCGATGCCCAAGCGTTCCGCAATTTCCTGCAGCCGGCGGTATTTCTCCCGCAGCGATTGCAGCGGAGGCACGGCCACCGGAGGCTTCCACTTGGGATCGGTGAGGCCGGGGCCCCAGGAATCCTGGTTGGACATGGCTTCCTTCCACAGCAACCAGGTTTTGCGCGAGCGCTCGGTGAGCAGGCTGTCTTCCGGGAAGCCGTGGGCGGCGGCAAAACGCTCGGCGCCTTCGCCCACCAGCAGCAGATGATCGGTGCGCTCCATCACCACCCTGGCCAGTTGGGAAACGTTCTTCACGTCGCGCACTGCGGCCACCGCGCCCGCGCGCCGCGTGGGGCCATGCATGCAGCAGGCGTCGAGCTCCACCACGCCGTCTTCATTGGGCAGCCCGCCGTAGCCCACACTGTCGTCGGTGGGATCGTCCTCCTGGGAGCGACAAACGAAGATGGCGGCGTCCAGGGTGTCGTGCCCGCGGCGCAACATCTCGTAGGCGCCGTCCATGGCCTGCGAGCCGGTCACTTTGCAGATGATCGCCGGCCGCCGGGGAGCTCCCTGCGGGGCATCGGCCTTGCCTTCCTGCGCCTCCAGGCCCAAGGCCGCCGACGCCGACGACATGGCTGTGGCCGCCAGAAAATTTCTGCGCGAGAACTTCATGAGAGCCTCCGGAAGGCGGGAAGGATAGCACAGGGCGAGTTGCGAGTACCGAGTGGCGAGTTGCGAGTAATGCCAAGCTGGGCGGGTACTCGGTACTCGGGATTCAGTACTCGGTACTCGCAACTCGGATCAGGCAATCTTGGAATGCTGCAGCAACCGCTCGCGGAGGGCTCGCGACACCGGCAGTTCCTTCTTCAGGTGGTTCCGCGCGTTGGAAATAGACAGGCGCACCTGCTGGGGGCGGCGGTCGGTGGCGGCGGCGATTTCCTCCACACTGAATCCTTCCACCGCGAAGAGCACGAAGGCTTCGCGATCGGATGGAGCCGTGCGCACCAGCGACGCCTCCACCAGGGCCAGGATCTCGTCGGAGGAGGCGATGTCTTCCGGCGTCCACGCCCGCCGGTCGGCAATCACGTCTTCCTCGTGCAGCATTTCGTCGGGCTGATGGTACTGGAGCTGGGAATCACTGCTGCCGCGCACGTTGGGCTTGCGCGCCGATTGCTCCAGCGGCACCGCAGGCAGGTGCTCCTCGTTGCTCTCCGCCAGTTCCGACATGGCCTGTAGCGACAGCCGGTACAGCCAGCGCTCCAGCGACAGCGGCTGGGGACGCTCCTGCTGATCGTCCAGGGCGGTGCAGATGACTTCGTCAATCACTTCCTCGCGCGTCACTTGGCCGGGATGGATGGTTCCTACGGTTTCGCGGTAGCGCAGCTCGCGCTCTACGAATCGCTCCAGGCGGGCAAGATTGGCGTTCACGTAGGCGCGCACGTCGGCGCCGTTGACCGTGGGCGGCTTCACCGCAGCCAGGGTCTGCTCGAACGGGACTGCCTGCCGTCCCCCGGCCTGTTTCTGCCGCCGCCACTTATGCTGGCTGCGCAGCAGTTCCTTGTGCCGGGTGAGTTGGGCGAGCAGATCCTTGAAGCAGGCCTTCACCGCAGCCAGGGCCGTGGGCGCTACCTCTCTAGCCGCGAGCTGTCCCGAGGGCAGGCGCAGGTTCAGCGAAACTGCGATTTTCCGGGGCGTGGCGTTGCGCGCGACGATGGCGTGCAGATGGACCAGCTCCGGCCGAAATACGTGCAGCCGGCGGCCCAGTTTTTCGACTTGCTGACGGAATTCTTTCTCAACGGCGGCGGTCTTGGCGGCCTTGTAACTGATGTGGACGTTCATGGCGGTCTCGGAAAGCCGGCTGGAACTCCGGCGCCACTCTGAATCTGCTTTCTGCGCGGATTCTACACCCGGCGGAAAAAAGGCAAGCGAAAAATGCAGGCGGTAATTCTCCGCCCATGAATAATTTGCTTGATTTCTGAAAAGCTTGGGAGAACGGATTATCGTGTCGGGCGCCGCGGCCAGCGGCCTCTCCCCAGGTTAGCGCCGAACTGCCCACCACGGCGGGCGCGAACGTGGGGCACCGTCAAGAAGATTAGAGGGAGGAGGTGGGCCACCCGCCCCGTCGCTCCTGTGAATTCGAAGAACCGTGAGCTTTCGGCAGGACTGCATGACCTACCTGGAGGGTCACCAGGCCTACGAAGGGGTACTTTGCGCTCCGCGAACGATGTAGTCAGGCCGGGGCGTGTCGGGTACCGCTGTCAGAGCGCGCCTGTAAAGGTCGATTCTTGACACGTGTGCGTTCGCCATGTATCAAAACTTTATGAGTTGGGCATGTCCGCGGTGTGATCGAACCTTTCGTCAGGTGAATCAACGTCACGCGTGCGGGGTCGGCAGCGCCGCGACCTTACTCAAAAGTAGGCCACCGGCACTCACCGATCTCTACCGGAAACTCGAGACCACCGTTAGGGGCTTTGGCGAGGTGGAGGTAGTCACACGTGACCGGTACGCGCTGTTCCGGACAACA
>CAYTIL010000018.1:0-237790 GCA_964437985.1 uncultured Acidobacteriaceae bacterium | reverse complement strand
GACGCGATCGTCAAGAATGCGGGATTTCAGCACCACACCTTCGTCATTGCCTCGTTCTTTTACCAAAACTTCCTTGGCATCTTGGCACCCCAAAAACAGCAAGACGGTTCCCTGGGCTGGACGCTGCCGATCGACCCCAGTGCGCGGAGCATCCACATGGGCGATATCGGCGAACTCGGCAAGGTTGTGGCCGGTGCGTTCGCTCATCCCGACAAGGCCGGGGACGGCCAGTGTTTGCCGCTGGTAGGCGATTTTTTGAGTTTCAACGAAGTTGTCGAGACCCTCAACAAACAGGGGCACAACTTCACTTTCAATCAGGTCCCGCGCGAGGTTTTCGCCAACTTCTTCCCTGGCGCCCGCGAGTTGGCCGAGATGTTTGGGTATTTCCAGGACCACACGTATTTGGGCGCGAATTCAGACGACCAGATGGCTCTCGCCCACGAGATAGCAGGTAAGCCAGCGACAGATTTCGCGACCTGGGCCCTGTCGAGCATGCCCTCGAAATCGCGATAGAGCCAAGAACAGACGGAGGGTCCCGGCTATGCCGATTCACGATGCTAGGCTACTGAGCACTTCCGTAAGAGCCAAAAGGCCATACTTGTCGCCTATCTTCTGGCGGTGCTCGTAGTCTGTGTTTGGGTGCCCTATGAATCTCCAGTACTGTGGGGCGAGTACGACTATGCCGAGGCTAGGCGGTCCCCGGAGGTGCCTAACTACGGCTTCATCTGGTCGCCGCCGGTTCTTGAATTGCCGCCCACCTACGAGGATGGCCCGATACGCTACCAGCGCGCCAGTGTGGATAGGGAGCGTATCGTCCTAGAGCTTGTGGCAATAACGGCGGGCTTCACGGCATTCCTTCTTGTCGGCTCCGTCACGACCGTAAAGCGTAGGGTTAGCCAAGTGCGAGGTGCTCTACAGCGCACCGGGCTATTCCTGGGCCTGGGTGAATATGTTGTTGTATTCAGCAGATTTCTTCTTGGATTGATTGCTGTACTCATTGCTGTAGTCTGCGTGGGGTCGTTAATCGTTGCGGTGTTCCAATTTCTGCGTGAGTAGGCGAATGAGCCGTAGATTCCGCACACGGGCAAGTAGTACGTTTGTCCCTACACCTGCCATACAAACCTGACACACCAAGAGAACGAACAATCTCCTGTGTTTTCATATGCATGGCGAATCGAGAAACGAGACGAATCATGGCCTTTTCCTAGTACTTCCAGAGTCGGTGAGAAATCCGCTCGCTCAATCGCGGGGGCGCTGCCCCCGCACCCCCCGCCCACTTTTGTCAGATGAGGGTGGAGGGGCGGCCCAGGCTTTCGGCCTGTGTTCTGGGCTTGTTGGAACCATCTGACACCGGAGCGGAGTGGGTAACCGCTGACCCGGATTATGACGTTCCTCATCCCGCCGCCCCATACATTTACCCTTCATGCCGAGAGACCCTGCATTGAATCCGAATGGCTATCCTTCTGCCCTATGGAATCGGGGGTTTGGGCAGAATCAATTTCCCGGACGTAGTACCGGATTGGATCGCCCTTTACTCCCTTGCCGACCTGCATAATTTGACCCTCCTTCCCCAAGGATTCGATTGCTCGCTGGACCGTGGTTCGCGCACCACCCAGGCCATGCGCCAACTCATCTACTGGGAGGGCGCTAGCTTCAGAACGTGGCGCTCTTGAAAGGATTGCGGCCTTGGCATCTGCCAGGGCTAAAGCCTGGTCCTGACCGTGTGAGATGAATCCGTCCTGGGTAAGCTCGATGACCAGTTCTTCGGGTGTCTCGTCGAATCGCGAGATGCTTGTCAATACGCGGCCATTCTTGCGCTGGTTATTGCCTGCTGTGCGACGCATCACAATCAAGACGTCCACGGCGCCCGCAAAGGCAGAACTACCCCTGGCGGCCTCGCCCACTAACCCGCCGCTCTTCCGCTCATGCCGACTGGTGACAACGGTAATTCCCGCGTCTCTGACTTCCTGGAGTGATCTCAGCGCCTCAAGCGTGGCGCCCGCGCTGTTCTCGCTATCGCCTTCCAACCCGGCAAACTGGTGGAATGTGTCCACAATCAGCAGCTTCACGCCCCTTCTGGCACACTCGTCCTTTATGTACTCCATCAGTCGCGCCCAAGGGACCCCGTGCGCTTCCTTCCAGAAAAGGACGATTAGCTCTTCACTTTCCAGTAAGCCAACCCGCTCCAGGGCCTTGCGGAAGGTGGTTTCGTTCTGTTCAGTCAGGTAGAGGATTGGTGTCTTCTGGGTCGCCAGGCCCATAAACGGGTCCCCATGCAAGATCGCGCGGCAGGCAGATAGCAGCCAGGTGGTTTTCCCCTCTTTCGGCTTAGAGGCAAGGTCCACCAAACTGTTTTCGGGAAAGTAGCCTCCCACCGGCTGGGCATTCAGAATGGCAAGGTTGCAACGAACCCGGCGCGGCTGGTCAGGCATCGCCGCGAGGTCAACGCACGTATCCGCTGGCTGCTTCCCGAAGAGGAGACCAATCTACGCAAGGTCCTCAAGGCCAAGTACGCGGATCATCTGCCGGAGTTGGATTTCGCCCTCAACACCGGGCTGCGTCGCGGCGAGCAGTATTCGCTCACGTGGGAGTGCGTAGACTTCGAAAACAGGCTGCTAATGGTTTCACGTGGCAAGAATGGCGAGGCGAGGCATGTCCCGCTCAATAGTGCCGCGCTGAGCGCCCTGGCGGACCTACGGACGCGTTCGGATGGCTCGGGAAGGGTATTCCTCAGCCCCGAAGGCGCGCTGATCTCAGGGCCGCGCCGGTGGTTCGAGCCTGCTGTCCAGGATGTCGGCCTGAAGGATTTTACCTGGCATTGCCTCCGCCACACGTTCGCTAGCCGCTTGACGATGGCTGGTGTCGATCTCCGCACGGTCCAAGAGTTGATGGGCCACAAGACCATCTCCATGACGTGCCGCTATGCGCATCTGGCCCCGTCTCACAAGCTGGCGGCCGTCGAGCGGCTGACCGAAGCCGACGCCTCCCAGAATCGGCCAACTGACACCAGAACTGACACCGGTGTTCAGCGCGACGCTCATGCCGAAGCGGTCACAATGCAGTAAGTGGCGTACAATCCGTTCCATACGCTCCTCCTGCCCGGGTGGCGAAATGGCAGACGCACGGGACTTAAAATCCCGGGTCCCGAAAGGGGCGTGACGGTTCAAATCCGTCCCCGGGCACCAACTGAGCAGCGCCAGCCTCCGCCGTCGCCGAGAGCGCCACAGTTCCTCAAGACCGCTCCCCTGGGGGCGGAAAATCAGCATCGCAAGAATCCCCAAGGTTTTCCACAGGGCGAGGCTAAACGTATGTAAGTAATAGCGTTAACTAAGAAGCGTCCCAGGACGCCGCCCATTTTGGGGTTGAAATCGTCTTCAAAATGCGCTAGAATCTTAGATTCCCAGGATTAACAGAGAAACCCGTTGTTGAAGGGGAGTGCCCGTCTTTTCTGATAGTTGAATCGCTGTTCAGCACGGGCGCGTCTAATCACTTGATGGCAGTTTGCTCTGCGGAATCAAATACTAACGAGGAACTGACAAACTAATGGCCAAGCGTCGTGGAAATCCAAACTGGGGCAAGCCGGAGCCCATCGGTCCGATTGTTCCCACCGTCACGTCGTTCGAACAGGCAGTGAAGGAGTTCAAGCTGCAGCCGGACCAGTACGCTCGCTCGCTTCGTTTGCGCGAGTGGGCGCGCAAGAACAAGAACTCCAAGTACGTCCCGGAGCCACTGCTCCAGGCTTGGGGCTTCGAGATCGAGTCCGCGCTGTAGCTTCCATCGCATCCTCTACCCGGCCGCCCGCAAGGGCGGCCTTTTTTTGCTGGGCGGAAGGTGAGTCGCGCGGCGGGCCAGCTCCGGTTTGACGCCTCCGGTGACCGCCTATAGAATCCCCCTCTCAACCTAGGCCAGCGCACCCGGTTTCGAGGCGCCGGAATCTGCAACCACCACCAAGGGAGATGAGCAAGACACCGACGCCATGGTTCGCCTGATTCCCAAAGAGACCAAGTTCTTCGAGATGTTTGCCGAGATGTCCGCCAACCTGATCGAAGGGGCCCGCTTGCTCACTCAGATCTTAGCCGACTTCAAGGATGTGGAAGCGCAGGTGCAAAAGCTCAAGGACATTGAACACCGCGGCGACGACATGACTCACCAAATCCTGGTCAAGCTGAACCAGACCTTCCTCACTCCCTTGGACCGCGAAGACATCCACCGGCTGGCCGCCTCCATGGACGACGTGCTGGATTTCGTGCACGCTGCGGGGGAGAGCCTGGTGATCTACAAGATCACTTCGGCGCCGCCCCAGGCCGCCGAGCTGGCGGGAGTCATCGTCAGGCAGTGCGAGCAGATCAGCCAGGCCGTGGCCAAGCTGGAGAAGCACGACCACCTGCTCGACCACTGCGTGGAAATCAACCGCTTGGAGAACGAAGGTGACCGTATCGCGCGGACCTGCATTGCCAAGCTTTTCGAAAGCGAGCGCGATCCCATCGCCCTCATCAAGCTCAAAGAACTCTACGAGCTCTTGGAGACCGCCACCGACAAGGCGGAAGACGTTGCCAACGTCATGGAAAGCGTAGTCCTCAAGGGCGCCTGAATGCCGCTGCCGCCGACGCCCAGCAAGTCGGGTCCGCACTCCTCCTCCAGGCGCATCCGGAGAAAACTCCGCCATGGGTGAGTTCACGCCCGCCGTCGTGCTGGTCCTGCTGCTGGTTCTGGCGGCCGAATTCGTCAACGGATGGACCGACGCACCCAACGCCATCGCCACCGTGGTGACCACGCGCGTGTTGCGTCCCTACCATGCCGTGGCCCTGGCCACGGTGCTCAACGTGGTCGGAGCCTTTTATGGAATCAAGGTGGCGCAGACCATCGGCAAGGACATCGTTCGCCCCGAGGTCATCAATCTGCCCACCATCGCCGCGGCCATGATCGGGATCATCGTGTGGAGCACGCTGGCCTGGGTCCGCGGCCTGCCTACTAGCGAAAGCCACGCCCTGGTGGCCGGCCTGAGCGGGGCCGGCCTGGCCGTGGCCGGCACCCAGGCGCTGGTGTGGAAAGGCTGGAGCAAAGTTCTGGTGGGCCTGCTGTTTTCCACCTTCCTCGGTTTCGGCGGCGGCTTGCTGCTCATGGTGCTCATCTACAATCTCTTTTTCCGCGCGCGGCCGGAAACCGTACGGCGATGGTTTGGCCGGCTGCAAATCCTCTCCGCCGGTTTCATGGCCTTCGGGCACGGAAGCAACGACGGTCAGAAGTTTATCGGCGTCTTTTGCCTGACCCTGGTGCTGGGAGGACTGATGCCGGAGTTCGCCGTGCCCGGCTGGGTGATCATCACGTGCGCGGCCACCATGGGCCTGGGAACGGCCGTCGGCGGCTGGCGCATCATCAGGACCATGGGCCTGCGCGTCACCAAGCTGCAGCCGGTCCACGGTTTTGCCGCGGAAACCGCCGCCGCCCTCACCATTACCCTGGCCTCGCACTTCGGGATTCCCCTCAGCACCACTCATACCATCAACACCGCCATCATGGGCGTCGGCGCCACCCGGCGGTTGGGAGCCGTTCGCTGGAGTGTGGTGCGGGAAATCGCAACCGCCTGGGTCCTCACGTTTCCTATCTGCTTTGTCATTGCCTGGGTGACCGCCAAGCTGGTCCTCTGGTTCACGGCTTCCTGAAGCTTCTCGCTTAGCCCGGCCGCCCCGCTCCGCGGGGCCGGGCAAGATCGTCAATCGTCAATGATTCAATCGTCAATCCTGTAATGGAGGTAAACTCTACTGGAGAGATACGGGTCATGCAGGGCTTCAGCGAACAGACCGCTATCGCCATCGTGGTGGCGGGCAGTTTTGCCGCCGGGCTGAACGTTTATGCCGCGGTGGCCACGCTCGGACTGCTGGGGCGGTTCGAGGCGATCTCCCTGCCCCCGTCGCTCTCCCTGCTGCAGAACGACTGGGTGATCGGCGTATGCGCGGTGATGTTCGTCATCGAGTTCTTCGCCGACAAGATTCCCGCCTTCGACCTCATCTGGAACGCGCTGCAGACCTTCGTGCGCGTGCCCGTGGCGGCGCTGCTCTCCTGGTTCGCCACCGCCCCGCTTTCCACCGAACAGCAGATGCTGGCCGCGACCGTCGGCGGGGCCATCGCGCTGGCGGCCCACGGCGGCAAGATGGCGGTGCGCTCCGCGGTGACGCCCTCGCCCGAGCCCGCTTCCAACATCGCCCTCAGCCTGGTGGAAGACGCCGTAGCCATCGGCCTGATGTGGTTTGCGGTCACCCACCCCTACATGGCCGCGGCGGTGGCGATCGCGCTGCTGCTGGCCACAGTGCTGGTGGTGCGCCTGGTATTGAAAGCCATGGCGGCGCTGTTCCGCGGGGCGCGCGCCGAATTCCACCGCTGGGCCGCGGTCTCACCCGGCTCGCAGTAGACTACGCGAACAGCGACTCCACGAACTGCTCGGCATCGAAGGGCAGCAGGTCCGTTGCTTTCTCGCCCACCCCCACGTAGCGCACCGGGAGTCCCAGCTCGCGGCCGATGGCGACCACCACGCCGCCTTTGGCGGTGCCGTCGAGTTTGGTGAGCACGATCCCGGTCACGCCCGCGGCCTGGGTGAACAGGCGTGCCTGTTGCAGTCCGTTCTGTCCGGTGGTCGCGTCCATCACCAGCAAGGTTTCATGCGGAGCGCCCGGGACCAAGCGCTGCGCCGTGCGCCGCATCTTGTCCAGTTCGGCCATCAGGTTGGATTTGGTGTGCAGCCGGCCGGCGGTGTCCACGATGACGTAGTCGGTGGCGCGCGCCTTGGCGGCTTCCAGCGCGTCGTAAAGCGCGGCCGAGGGATCGCCTCCCGGCTTGGTCTTGATGAGGTCAGCGCCGGTGCGCTCCGCCCAGATTTCCAGTTGCTCCACGGCCGCGGCGCGGAAGGTGTCGGCCGCGCACAGCAGCACGCTTTTTCCACCTGCGCGCAGCGTATGCGCCAGCTTGCCGATGGTGGTGGTCTTGCCGGTGCCGTTCACGCCTACCACCAGGACAACTTCCGGGCCCGATTCCACGCGCCGCACCGGGACGCTGGCCTGGCTGAGGATGGCGAGCAGTTCCGCCTTCAGCAGCCGCTTGAGTTCCTCCACGTTGCCGATCTGCTTGCGGTCGGCCTTCTGGCGAAGCTTCTCCAGGACTTCGTGGGTGGTCACGGTGCCCAAATCTGCGCCGATCAGCGAGGCTTCCAGTTCGTCCAGCGTTGCCCGGTCAATCTCCTTGCCCAGCGACACCGCGGCCTCAATGCGCTCGCTCAGGTTCTCGCGGGTGCGCTCCACCGCCTTCTTCAGGCGATCGAGAAAGCCGGGCTCGGGTTCGGTGCTGCCGAAAAGGGTCTGAATCATGAGGAATTTGGTAATTGTGTAATTTGGTAATTGGGTAGTTCTTGGCTGAACGGCGACGATCCACACCTGGCGCGAAAATTCTCAAATTACCAAATTACCAAATTACCCAATTTCGCAATGACCTCAGTCGCCCGGTGTCGGCGCGGCGGTGGGCTCGGTCTGCGCCTCGGTCGCCTGCTCGGCGGAGATCACAGCCGCGCGGTGCAGGCGGAATTTCCCCTTCTCGAACAGGGCAGTAAGTGCGGCCACCACCCGCGGATCAAACTTGGTGGCGGCCAGAGAATTGATGATGCGCACCACGTACTCCGGATCCATGGCCGCTTGGTAGGGACGGTTGGTGGTCATGGCGTCAAAAGTGTCGGCCACCATGATGACGCGGGGCAGCAGCGGCAATTCATCTCCCTTGAGGCCGCGGGGATAGCCGCGCCCGTCGAGCGACTCGTGGTGCAGCTCGATGCCGGGAATCATTTCTTGCAGCATCACCACCGGACGCAGGATGTTGGCGCCCTTGGTGGTGTGGGTCTTCATGATCTCGAACTCGTCGGGAGTGAGGGCCCCTGGTTTTTTCAGAATGCGGTCTTCGATGCCGATCTTGCCCACGTCGTGCAACTGGGCGGAGATGCGGATCTTCTCGATCTCCTCCTGCAGCAGCCCCATTTCCGTCGCCAGGATCACGGAGTAGCGGGTCACGCGGTCGGAGTGGCCCTTGGTGTAGGGGTCCTTTTCATCCACGGCTCCGGCCAGCATCTGGATGGAGGTCAGGAAGAGGGCGTGGTTCTCTTCCGCGGCGCGCTTCAAGTCGGCCACCAGTCGCTCCAGGTCGCCGGACATGGTGTTGAAGGTTTCGGCCAGCTCGCCGATTTCGGTGCGGCTTTTCAGCCGTACCCGGTGGGAGAAATCGCCCTTGGCGATGGCGCGGCTGGACTCGGCCAGCGTCTTCAGGGGCGTGGTGATGCGTCGCGCCGCGTAAATGCTGATCAGGATGCTGCCGAAGGCCGCGGCCAGCGCCAGCATCATGGCGGTGCGCTGCATCTCCCGCACTTCCCGATAGGCCTCGCGCTGCGGCTTCTGCGCGATCACCGCCCACTCCAACGTGGGGATGGGGCTGTAGGTGCCCAGCATTTCCACCGGGTTGCCGTTTTCTTCGAGCGTGAAGGGCTTGGTTTCCGCGAAGCGCGCCTTGCCCTTCAGTTCCACGAAACCTTTGACGATCTCGAATTGCCCCATGTCGCGACCGGTGGCGTACTTGGGGGTGGGGCTGGCCACCAGCCGCCCGCGCCGGTCCACCACGTAAGCCAGCAGACCGCCGGTGGAGGCGGCCTCCAGGCGCCGCAGCAGCGGGTGCAGGTTTGTCACCGTCCCCACCATGCCCACAAAGCGGTCGTTCACCATCACCGGCGTGCTCACCAGCATGAAGGTGCTGCTCTCCTTGCCTGAGCCCATGGCCAGCGGTGAGCCGGTGTAAGCGCGGCCTTCCTGGGCGGCGATGAAGGCGTGCTCCAGTTCGCGGTGCATGAACTCGTCGAGCGGGATGCGTCCAGCGTTCACCCCCTTGGCCTGGGCGTTGAGCAGGGTGGCGTAGGCCAGGTCTTCCGACGAGGAGACAAAACGCTCCAGCAGGGCGCGCAACTCCGGCGAGGTCACCCTGGCCTCGTTGCTGATGTCGCCGCCACTGGCCACCTGCACCGCCGACGACAGGTTGGCCAGCATGATCTGCACATCGCTGTGCCGCAGCGCGATGTCCTCCGCCAGGGAGCGGGTGATGGTGTTCTGCAGCAGCTTTTCGTTGGTCTCCAGGCGCTCCCGATTGCTCTCCGCCACCAGCGTCCCGTAGAACAGCGGGGGCACCACGCTCACCAAGATCAGAACTCCGAGGACCACATACAAAATGGAAATGCGCTTGAAAGTGGGCATGAGGCGGACCGGCGCCGGATTAATTGCAAATTGTAACCGAAGGCTGCCGGAAAGACGCCGAAAAAGCGCGGCGCTGCTGGCCGCGCAGCGGCTGCTGATTTACAATGCGCCACGTTGCATCTCATTTACTGCTGGAGGCAATCGCAATGAAAGTCAGATTCGCGTCCGCACTAGCCCTGATCGCGCTGCTCGCCCTGCCCGCCTGGGCGGGCCGGCCGATCACGCTCGACGATGTCCTCAAGTACAAGAACATCACCGCGGTCGAGATCTCACCCGACGGCGGCCGCGCCGCCTTCGTGGTCTCCCAACCCGACTTCGAGGAGAACACGCTGCGCACCAACATCTACGTTGCCGACCTGGCCACCAAGAACGTCATCCGCCTCACCAGCAGCGCCAAGCACGACGACACTCCGCGCTGGTCGCCCGACGGCAAGTGGATTGCTTTTCTCAGCGACCGTCCCGCCAAACCCGAAAAGGCAGGCAAGAAGCAGGTGTGGGTGATCTCCACCGCCGGCGGGGAAGCCTGGCAATTGACCCGCGGGGCCTGGGAAGCCGGCTCTATCGCCTGGGCCCCGGACGGCCGCGCGCTGGCCATGATTTCCACGCCCTCAACGAGCGAGGAGGAAGAGAAAAAGAAGAAGGACAAGGACGACGCCGTGGTGGTGGACAAAGACCCGAAGCTGGCCAAGATCCATCTGGTGCGGATTGAGGACGGGAACGCCGAGCTGCTGTACTCCGCCCGGCGCCACGTCACTTCGCTGTCGTTTTCTCCCGCCGGCGACGCCATCGCCTTCGCCGACCAGCCCTCGCCTAAAGTTCCCGACAATTTCAACAGCGTGGTGCGCGTGATCGAGATTGCATCCAAAGAAGTGCGCGAGCTGGCCGCCGACCTCTCCTATTCCTCGCCGCGCTGGTCGCCCGACGGCAAGTCCATCGCTATGGAAGGCGATGCGCGTACCGACTGGGCCGCCAACAGCCACATCTACCTGGTCCCCGCCACCGGCGGCGCTCCGCAGAAGCTCACCGGCAACTACGACGAGCGCATCGGGCAGTTTCGCTGGGCCGGCGACTCCGCCTCGCTTTACTTCACCGGTGCGCACGGTGTGGACCAATACATCTGGCGCGTAACCCTCGACGGCAAGGTGGAGGCAGTGAACGGCGGCCCTGGCGTGCGCCAGTTTGTCTCCGTGGGCGGCGGCGCCATGGCCTGGACCTACGAGATGCCCACTCAGCCCCGCGACCTGCACTTCGTCTCGCTCCGTCCCCAGCCGCCGCAGCGTGGCAAGACTCCTGCCGCTCCCCAGTTCACGGCGGTGAAGGTCACGGACATGAATCCGCAGATTGCGGAACTGAACCTCGCCAAGACGGAAATCGTTGCCTGGAAAAACAAGGCCGATGGCATGGCCATGGAAGGCCTGCTGATGTCCCCCCCGGATTACGCGCCGGGGAAGACCTACCCGCTGCTGCTGGTGATTCACGGCGGGCCTGCAGGAGTGTTTGACACCGGCTTCGCGCTGCGGCGTGGCGCGTATCCTCTGCACGTGTTTGCCGCGCAAGGCTACGTGGTATTCCTGCCCAACCCGCGAGGCAGCGGCGGCTACGGCGAGAAGTTCCGCAAGGCCAACCTGAAGGACTGGGGCTACGCCGACTACCGCGACATCCAGGACGGGGTGGATGAATTGATTGCCCGCGGCATCGCCGACAAGAACCGTATGGGAGTGATGGGCTGGTCCTACGGCGGCTACATGACCTCCTGGACCATCACTCAAACCGACCGTTTCAAGGCCGCCTCCATCGGGGCCGCGGTCACCAACCTGTTTTCGTTTTACGGCACCACCGACATCCCGCCTTTCATCGAGTCCTATTTTGGCGGCAAGCCCTGGGAGGCGCGAGAGCTTCTGGCTCAGCACTCCGCGATGACGTTTCTCGACAAGGTGAAGACGCCCGCGCTCATCCAGCACGGCGGTGACGACCGCCGCGTGCCTTATGCGCAAGGGGAGGAAATCTACACCGGGCTGCGCGCGCGCGGCGTGCCTACGGAGCTGATCCAGTATCCGCGGCAGCCGCACGGCATCCAGGAACCCAAGCTCATCCGCGACGCCATGCAGCGCAACCTGGACTGGTTCGAGCGCTACGTGCTGGGCAACGCCTCCGCGGCCGCCTGGCACACGCCGCCGGAATGATTACGCCGACTCTTCTTTTCCCGGCCGCGTCATCAGTTCGCGGATGGCGTCCTTGGGCGATTTCCCCTGGTGGAGAATCAAGTCCATCTGCTGGCTGATGGGCATCTCCACCCCGTGCTTCTTGGCCAGACCCAGCGCCGCCTGGATGGTGAAGATGCCTTCGGCCACGGCGCCGTGCATGCCAGCCAGAATTTCCTCGAGCTTCCGCCCGCGGCCCAACTCCACGCCTACACTGCGATTGCGGGAGAGGCCTCCGGTGCAGGTCAGCACCAGGTCGCCCATGCCCGCCAGTCCGGCCATGGTTTCGCGGCGTCCGCCGCAAGCCACGGCCAGGCGCGTGATCTCCGCCAGTCCGCGGGTAATCAGCGCGGCCACCGTGTTGTGTCCCAGGCCCAGCCCGTCGCACACGCCCGCGGCGATGGCGATCACGTTCTTCAGCGCCCCGCCCAGCTCCACGCCCACCACGTCGTCGTGGGTGTAGATGCGGAGGTTCGAGTCTGAGAACTCGCGCTGCACCTGGCTGGCCAGTTCCGCGTCGCGCGACGCGATGGTGACCGCCGTGGGATCGCCTCGCGCCACTTCCTTGGCAAACGATGGTCCGCTCAGCGCGCCGATGCGCGGCCCGCTGCCCGAACCAGGAGCGCGCAGCACTTCCGCTGCAATCTCGGTCATGCGCAGCAGCGTGCCTTCCTCGATGCCCTTGGTGGCGCTCACCACCAGGGTCTCCGGCCGCAGCAGACGGGCCATCTGCGTGAACACGCGGCGCACGTGCGGCGACGGCATCACGCTGACCACGATCTCCGCCCCTGCCAGCGCTTCCGCCAGGCTGCTGGTGGCACGCACCGAGTCCGGCACCGGCATGCCCGGCAGATACAGCTCGTTCAGGTGGCGCTGGTTGATGGAGGCGCAGACTTCGGCTTCGAACGCCCAAAGCGCTACATCCGAGCGGTCCTTGCGGGCACGGGCAATGGCTAGAGCCGTGCCCCATGCCCCCGCGCCGATGATGGCGACTCGGCTCATTTGCGTCTCAATTCGAAGCGGGGCTCGGTTCCACTGAGCAACCGCTGGATGTTATCGCGGTGCTGGAACACGATCAGCACTGCCGAGGCCGCCGACAGGGTGTAGAACCCTAGCAGAAATCCGTTTCCATGGAGGAAGAAGGCGATCAAGGGGAACAACGCTATGGCAGTCATTGAGCCCAGCGAGACAAAGCGAAACGAAGCCAGAAGCAGCACGAAGACGACGAGGCAAATCGCGGTGACGTCCGCTGCCAGTGCCGCATAGCCCCCGATGGCCGTGGCCACACCCTTGCCTCCGCGGAAGCGCAGCCACACCGGAAAGATGTGGCCGGCAACAGCGCACAGCGCTGCCAGCGACTTGTCTCCGCCCAGCCAGCCCGCAATCGCAACCGCCAGGAATCCTTTGCCGGCGTCCAGCAGCAGCGTCACCAAGCCCAGAACAGGCGCCGTGCGCGACACGTTGGTCGCTCCGATGTTTCCGCTGCCGCTTCGCCGGATGTCCTCCCCGCGAAACACCCGCACCAGAATGAGCCCGAAGGGAATCGACCCCAGCAGATAAGAGAGCAGCGCAACCTGGGCCGAGGCCGGCATGGCGCTCCGTAGATATCACAAACGCGCCGCATGAGGAAAGCTCAGCGGCGAGGTTTTCCTGTGTGGAAGCGGGCGACCCGCCCGCGCCCTCTCTCCCTGTCATCCCGAGCCCGCCGTGGCGGGCGAGAAATCTGCTCTTGCTTTTCTCACTGGCTTGAGCGCAGCGCAAAGCCGGCGAGCTTGGTGTACACCGCTCCCGACGGCGAGGTCTTGCTCTGATAGAGGTAGAACTCGCGCGGGGTCATGGCGCCGAAGTCGGGCTCCGGCATCGCCGCCAGCTTTTCCTGCAGCCGGCGAAAGTTTGGATTGGCGCGGTCTTCCCCTCCTCGGGAGGGACGCCCCGAGCCGGTGCGCGCCAGCGTGAGGTGAGGCGAAAACGCACGCTGCTCGCGCTCCACGCCCAGAGGTTCGAGCGCGTCTTCTACCGCGCGTGCCAGCAACGCCAGCCGCGCGTCCGCTTCCACGCCTACCCAGAAAACGCGCGCCGATTTGGCCGTCGGAAAAAAGCCGGCCCCGCGAAAACGAATTTCGGTGGCCTCGCCCTGTACCTGAGTCAGCGCGCTGCGCACATCTTCAAGGCGCGCCGCATCCATCTCGCCGATGAACTTCAGCGTGACGTGCATCGCCTCCGGGCGCGCCCAGCGCACCTCCGGCGCAAACTGCCGCACGCCCTCCAGGAACAGCGCTAGCCGCTCCCGGATGGCGGGATCAAGATCGATGGCAACGAAAAGCCGCATGGACTGGCAACTGCTTCTACATCATTTTTCTTCTCACCATATCCAGGGCCTGCTGGCTGGCCCACCAGCGGATGCGTTCGCGGTCGCCGAAGAAGCGGCGCTCCACCCCTTCCGTCTTCTTGCCGTCGGCGAGGGCGCAATACACCAGGCCCACGGGTTTGTCCTCGCTTCCACCGGTCGGCCCAGCGACGCCGGTGACGGCAAGCCCCAGCGTGGCCTTGGTGCGGCGGCGGATGCCGTCTGCGAGGGCCACGGCCACTTCGCGGCTCACCGCGCCGTGCTCCGCGATCAGCAGCGGAGGCACGTCCGCGAACGCCGTCTTCATATCGTTGCTGTAGACGATGACGCCGCCCAGGAAGAAGTGCGAGCTGCCGCTCAGCGAAGTCAGCCGCTGGCCCACCAGCCCTCCGGTGCACGACTCCGCCACCGCGATGGTGGCGTTGCGCATCTGCAGGTAGTATCCGACCACCTGTTCCAGCGACTCGCCTTCGCGGGAATACACCAGCTCATCCAGTTCGTCTTCCAGTTTCTCCGCCAGCTCGTCCACCATGGCGCGCGCCGCCTCCTGCGACCCAGCTCGCGCCCGCAAGTGGAGCTGGCATTCGCCGGGCGCAGCCAGAATCGTAGTTTCGACGCCCAACGCCTTGGTGTAAATGGGAGCCACGCGCGCGTCCAGTTGCGATTCCGGCACCATGGAGATCCTCAGCACCCGCGTGAACAGGAATTCCGCCGGCAGTTTGCTGCGCAGCCGCTCCAGACACTGCTGCTCGAACATGGGTTGCAGCTCGTTGGGCGGGCCGGGCAGCAGCATCATCATGCGCGGCCGGTCTTCCCACAGGCACTCGATCCATTGGCCGGGCGCGGAGCCGTTGGGGTTGGGCAGGGCGGCGGCGCCCGCGATCACGTCGGCCTGGCGCACGTTGTTCTCCGGCATCTTCATGCGGCGCGCGGCAAAGCGCGCGTAGAGGTCGCCCAGGATAGTGGAATTGCGTTTGAGCTCGCGTCCCAGGGCCGCAGCCACGGCCTCGCGCGTCAAGTCGTCTTCGGTCGGGCCCAGGCCGCCCATCAGCACCACAATGTCGGCGCGTCCCAGCGCCAGCCGCACCGCCGACTCCAGGTGATCGCGCCGGTCGCCCACAATGGTCTTGAACACCACCTCGACGCCGAGTTGATTCAGATGGCGGGTGACCAGCAGGGAATTGGTGTCCTGGCGGAAAGGAGTCAGCAGCTCGGATCCGACGGCGATGATTTCAGCGCTGGCCATGAAGGGGAAATCATTCTCTCCATCGAATCATTCAGCGATTGGGTAATTTGGTAATTGGGTAATTTGGCAATTGAAAGAGCCGCAAGCCGCGCTTGTGAGTGAGGTCTCATTCACAGTGCGGGCGACGTTCAATTACCAAATTACCCAATCACCCAATTACCAAATACTTTCCCAATCGCTCAATGATTCAATCGATTAACGGCTTTCCGTGAACTCCCAGCGCCAGATGAAGGATGGCGCTGGTGGTGGCCAGGACCACCGAGCCTCCGGCGGCGAAAGCCAGGCCCACGATGCCGTGGCCCGCGACTGCCAGCGAAGCCTCGCCGGCGGGGGTGATGCGCACCAGCCCGCGGCGTCCGGCGATCGATGCGGCCACGTACAGGTTGCCCTCGCGGTCGAAGGCCAGTCCCTGCGGCCGGCCCAGGCCGCGGTAGAACACGGAGACCACTCCCTGGTTGTCCACGCGGTAGACGCAGTCGAAACTGGAAGTGGTGGGGCCTGTGACGAAGAGCGAGCCATCGGAAGCGAAGGCCAGGTGGTAGGCGGCGATGGAAGGCTCCAATGTGGCGAACACGAAAATCTGCCGGTCGGGCGCGATCTTGAAGATGGTGCCGCTGCGGTCGCCCACGTAGAGATTCTGCTGGCGGTCGAACGCCAGCCCGGTGGCAATGCCCATGCCTTCGGCGTAGGTGATCATGGTCGCGTTGGCGGCCACGCGATACACCGCGCCCTCCTGCCGCGAAGTCACGTACATGAGGCCTTCGCGGTCGAAGGCGATGCCGGTGGCGTTCATCATCTCGGTCACGAACGGCTTCACGTTGTTGCTGGTGTCGATGCGGTAGATGGCCACCGGCACCTTCTGCCCGCGCGAGCCGGAGAAGGTGGCGAAGATGTTGCCTTCGGCGTCGATGGCGGGATTGGCCACGGGATGCAGGCTCTCCGCAACCGGAAAAGCCACCTGCAGGATTTGCGGATTGCTGCTCTGGCCGTTGGTGGAAACCACGACCGGCCCGGAGGTGGCGCCTTCGGGAACTCGGGCCACCACGAAGTCGTCGGAGCTGACCACGATGGCGCCTTCCAGTTCTCCGAAGCGCACGCGCGGGCGCGACAGGTCGGGCGGCTTTAGCCCGCTGCCCACAATGCGCACTTCGCCTCCGGGAAGCGCAGCCGCGGGCTGCAGCGCGTCAATCTGCGGCTTGCCGTTTACGTGCTTCCTGCCCAGGATGCGGTCGGAGATTCCCATGGTGAATGTTTATGTGGGCACGGGTTTTTAACCCGTGCCGCTAGCCAGTCTACGTCAGCACGCCGAAGTAGGACAAAGCCGCCAGCGCCAGGCGGGCGTACAGTCCGGCCATCAGGTCGTCGAGGACGATGCCCGCGCCGCCCGCAACCCGCTCCAGCCGCCGCACCGGCGGCGGCTTCAGGATGTCGAAGCAGCGAAAAAGTATGAAGCCGGCGAGGAACGATGGCCACGACAGGCCCACCGCGATCAGCGCCGTGAGCTGGCCCGCGATTTCGTCCACCACGATCACCTGCGGATCTTCACGGCCGCTTTCCCGCGCCACGATGGTCGCCGCGGCCATGCCGAGGAGAGCGGTTCCCATCGCTGCTGCGACCGCAACCGGAAGCACCAGGTCCGGCGGCAGCGCGTGCGCCGCGAACCACCAGGCAAGCGCCGTCGCCGCTGAAGCCCAGGTTCCGGGCGGGCGCAGGTAACCGAGGCCGAATCCCGTGGCCACCATCCACGCCCAGCGCGTGCGTTGCGCGGCCGGAAGCGGGACGGCGGCCCCGCTCTGCGGGGCCGCGCTCTCAGGATTTGCGGCGTTCGCGGTCATCGGCGGAAGGCTGCGATTCCTGTTCTGACGGCAGAGAGGGAAGGTCTTCGTTGAGCGCTTCGGAGTCGAGCGCGGGCGTGGATACCACGTAAGCTCCACTCGCCCACTTGCCCAGGTCCAACCCCCGGCAGCGCTCGCTGCAGAAGGGAAAATCCGGTTCCGCGCGCAGCACTGCCTTCCGGCAGATGGGACAGCGCATTTTGAGGAGACGCTTGGGCATGTTGGTTTGATCCCGGGGCGAAACCTACACCAGCCGCGCCACCAGGTCGTAGTCGTGGGCCTCGGTGATTTCGCAGCGGTAAAACTCTCCCGGCGCTGCGCCCTCGTGCGCGCCGAAGTCGGTCACGAACACTTTGCCGTCGATTTCGGGCGCGTGCATTTCCGTCCGGCCCTCCCACAACAGGTCGCTTTCCTCGGACGCGCCTTCGAGCAGCAGATCGAACTGCTTTCCCACCAGGGCTTTCCGCTTGCGGCGGCTGATCTTGCGCTGGATCTCCATCAACCTGCGGCGGCGACGCTCGATCTCGCGCGGTGCGACTTTCTTCTCCAGCGCGTGGGCCGCCGAGCCTTCCTCGTCGGAGTACCCGAACACGCCCATCCAGTCGAACTCGGCGGCGCGCACAAAATCGCAAAGCTCCTCGAACTCACGCTCGCTCTCGCCGGGGAATCCGACGATGAACGACGTCCGCAGCGCCAGCCCGGGGACGGCGCGGCGCATCTTGTCGATCGAGCGCAGGAAGATGCCGGCTCCGGCGCCGCGCTGCATGCGCTTGAGTACAGAAGGCGAGGCGTGCTGCAGCGGCACGTCCATGTAGGAGCAAATCTTGTCGCTGGAGGCGATGGTCCCGAGCAGCCGCGCATTGATCTTGTTGGGATAGGCGTAGAGGAAGCGCACCCAGCGCAGCTCTTCAATGGCGGCTAGCCGCTCCAGCAAGAGCGCCAGGCCGTCCTTCAGACCAAAATCTTCGCCGTAGCAGGTGGTGTCCTGTCCGATGAGCGTGATCTCGCGGACGCCGCCGCGCGCCAGGCGCTCGGCCTCGGCTACCACCGACTCGAAGCGCCGCGAGCGAAATTTTCCGCGCAGTTGCGGGATGATGCAGAAGGTGCAGGGATGATCGCAGCCTTCGGCAATCTTGATGTAAGCCGAGTGGCGCGGCGTGGCCAGCAGGCGCGGAGTGGTGTCGTCGTAGAGATAATTCGGCAGGTCGGCAATGGCGCCTTCCCATTCATTGCGCGCGAAACGGCCGGCGGCCTGGCGGGCGTCGCCCTCCGGCCGCGAAGGAACGTGTGGCGCGGCCGTCCTCGGCCGCGACGAAAGAATCACAAACGGATCGCTGCCGTCCCGGCCGGGGACGGCCGGGCTACATGGCCGGGCAATTCCCGCCGCTTCCAGGATCCGCTCCAGCTCCCCGGTACCCACCACCGCATCCACTTCCGGGATGCTCTTCTGGATTTCGTTGCGGTAGCGCTCCACCATGCACCCGGCAACGATCAAGCGGCGAACGCGGCCCGCGGGATTTTCCGCCGACGGCTTGAGCGCGGCCATCTCCAGGATGGCGTTCACCGACTCCTGCTTGGCCGACTCGATAAACGAGCAGGTGTTCACCACCAGCACGTCGGCATCTTCGGCGCGGGGAGTGATCTCCGCTCCCGCCTGCGCCAGCAGGCCCATCATCACCTCGCTGTCCACCAGGCTCTTGGGACAGCCCAGGCTTATAAAGCCCACCCGGGTGGGCGGGGAAGCAGGAGAAGCTTCTTTTAGCGTGAGGGTCTCGACGGGCATCGAACTTCAATTCTATCGTCATTTGGCGATATGCGGCGGAGGCGCGGCCGGGGCGGCCGCGCTACACAAAAGCGCGGGCGAGGTCGCCCGCTTCCACAAGTTACTTTGCGGGGCGGGCAGTAATCTCCTCGAACAACTCCGGCAGGACGCGGGCGTCCTCTGCTGATTCCCCGAAGCGGGCGCGCTGGTAGCGGCGGGTGAAGTTCTCCACCGCGGCGCGCACGGTGGGATCGTCAATCGTGACCGTGAACTCGTCGGGCGTTTGTGACGGGCGCTTGTGCCAGCCGCGGCGGCCCAGCGAGCGGAGCATGCGCTCGTACCAGATGGTGGCGGCGGCGCGGGGGGCGCGCTCCGGACGCCGCGCGGTGCGGCCCTCGCGGAACGACCGCCACAGGCGGCGCATATTTACCAGAATCAGAATGGAGGCGAGGGCCATAGCCGCGCCCAACGACCACTCCAGCGGCGACTCGACGGCCCGGTTCTGCGCATCGCGGGCGAAGCGCACCAGCAGGCGGTAGCGCTGGCGAAACCAGTCGCGCAGGTCGAAGCTGTAGCGCCGGCTGCTCACCGCCATGTCGCGCCCCAACTGGTTCTGGTGGGTGAAGTCGTAGTTGATCACCCACTCGCGCCAGAACTCGCTGGCCGCGTCCACATACAGCAGGAAGCGCTTCCAGGCTCCGGCCGTGGTTTCCGAGGAAGCCGGCGTGGGATCGAAGGCCACCCAGCCCTGTCCCGGAAACCAGGCTTCCACCCAGGAGTGGGCGTCGCGGGCACGGACGATGTAGCTGCCGGTGACGTCGTTGAACTGGCCGCCGCGAAAGCCGTTGACGATGCGGGATGGGATATTGAGCGTGCGCAGCATCACCGCCATGGCCGAGGAGAAATATTCGCAGTGTCCCTGCTTGCGCACGAACAGGAAGTGCGCCAGGGGATCGGCCTCGGGCGCGTCCAGGAGCTGCAGCGTATAGCCATAGCTGCTGGTCAGATGGCGCTCGATGGCCAGCGCGCGGTCGTAGTCGTTGGTGGCGTCTTGCGTGACCCGGCGGGCGAGCTCGGGTACGCGCGCGTCCAGTTTGGGCAGCCGCAGAGCCGACGCGGGGACATCGGCGGGCGCGGCCTCGCCAGCGGGGGCGCGCAGGCTCTCCGGGTTGGGCCGGGCCACGTCAGAGATGGCCTCATAGCGGCTCACCACGCGATCGCGATCGTTGTTGAACACCGAGCCCGCGTAGTCCACTCTCACTTCGCGATAGTTGCCGAACAGGGTTTGCACCACCGGGGCGAGGAAGAACACGTTGCTGCCGATAGGCTCCAGGGTGACGCGGTAGCGAATGGGTTGCGGCTTGGCGCTGGCCGTCACCGGCGCATGGAATTCCGGGACCCTGCGGGTGAAGCCGCCCACATCGAAGGAGCCAAAGCGGTTCTGCATCATGGGCAGCGGGCGGGCAGGGTTGTACCAGCGCTTGCCGTCGAAGGCTTCGAGCGCGATGCCGCGCCACTTCAAATCGTAGGCGCCCAGGGTGTCGCCCTGGATCTGGATGTGCATCACCACCTGGGTGGACTGCTGGATTTCGCCGATCTCGCCCAGGCGGACGTCGTCGGAGAAGCCGCTGGTGAACTGGCTGCGGGGCGCGAAGCGGCTGAGGTAGCCGGCGCTTACCCGCGGCAGCAGAAAAAAGATGCCCACCGAGCCCAACACGATGGCCACCATCAGGAAAGCCGCGGTGGTGGAGAGCGACCAGGCCATGCGCTGCGGGCCTCCGTGGGGCTCGCGCGAGCACTCTTGCGCCGCCCCCGCCGAGCGCTTCATTTCCCAACTGATGAAGGTGGTCACCGAAAGCAGCAGGAAGAGACAGAAGGCGGCGAAGAACACCGTGTCCACAGTGAGCACGGCCGAGCCCAGCACCGCGCCGAAGGCCATGGCGCACAGCCAGATGACGTCTCGCGCGCGGTGGATGGCGAAAATCTTCACCACGGTGATGAACAGCACCAGGTGGATGGTAGCGCTGACGAAGTCGGAGAGCAGGAAGAGGTCCACCAGATAGAAGACCGTGTAGAAGACGGTGAGATAGTCGGTCCAGCGCTCCGCAATCACCACTTCCTGCCCGCGCAGCAGCAGAACGCCGCGCGCCGCCAGGGCCAGGGTCACGATTACGGTCCACATCAGGTCGAGCTTGCCGGTCGAGGCCAGGGTGGCGAAAGCGGTGACGATCATCAGGTAGAGCGAGGTGTCGAAGTAGCGCTCCACCGCGTGCCGGGTGGTGCCGGGCAGGGCAGGATGCGGAAGCGGCGGCGCGGACATGCGAGGCCTATTATCTCCGATCTGGGCGAGCCGTGTGGAAGCGGGCCGTGTGGAAGCGGGCCGTGTGGAAGCGGGCGACCTCGCCCGCGCATTGAGCTGGTGTGGCGCCGGGTCTCTGACCCGGCGCGATGGGCGAATTGGCAAATCGCGCTGGATGTTACACTGGCAGCCGTCAGGCGTCGGAACCCGCGCGACGCATCCCGCCAACCCCGCCAGGTCCGGAAGGAAGCAACGGTAACGGGTCCTTGCGTGTGCAGTGGGACCTCTGGCGCCTGGCAGAAACATTCTGCATCCCGTTCGATCCAAGGGAGGCGTTAGATCGTGCCGCGAGCCAAGATCACCGCGCTGGGGACCTACGTTCCACCGCGTCTGCTGACCAACCAGGACCTGGAGAAGCTGGTCGAGACCTCGAACGAGTGGATCCTGGAGCGCACGGGCATCCGCCAGCGGCACATCGTGGACAAGGGCGTGGCCACCAGCGATCTGGCCGTGGAAGCCGCGCGCGCGGCGCTGGCGGAGCGCGGCGTCGCGCCCAACGAAGTGGAAGCCATCCTGGTGGGCACGGTGACGCCCGACATGATGTTTCCTTCCACCGCCTGCCTGGTGCAGCACAAGTTGGGAGCGAAGGGCGCCTGGGGATTCGACGTCTCGGCCGCGTGCTCGGCGTTTGTCTATGCCTTGCAGGCGGGCGCGCAGTTCATCCAGACGGGCGCGCACAAGAAGGTGCTGGTGATCGGCGCCGACGTCATGTCGTCCATCATTGATTACACCGACCGCGCCACGTGCGTGATCTTCGGCGACGGCGCGGGCGCCGTCCTGCTGGAGCCTGCGGCCGATGGCGAAGAGGGACTCATAGATTTCCTGCACGAAGTGGACGGCTCCGGCGGCTGCTCGCTCTACATGCCCGGCGGCGGGAGCCTGAATCCGGCGAGCGCCGAAACCGTCGCCAAGCGCATGCACTACGTCCACCAGGACGGGCAGGCGGTGTTCAAGTACGCGGTGCGCAAGATGGCCGAGGTCTGCGCGAAGGTGCTGGAGCGCAACGGATACAAGGGCTCGGACATCAAAGCCTTCATTCCCCACCAGGCCAACCTGCGCATCATCACCGCCTGCGCCAACCGCTTGAAGCTGGCGGAAGAGAGCGTGATCGTCAATATAGCCGAATACGGCAACACCACTGCGGGCACGATTCCACTGGCTCTCGAAACCGCGCGCCAGCAAGGCAAGCTCAAGAAGGGCGACCTGGTGCTTCTGGCGGCAGTTGGTGCGGGGTTTACCGTGGGCGCGACGCTGCTGAGGTGGGAGTGCTGAAGGAGCAGGTCTCGGGTCTCAGGTGTCAGGAGGTCCGCGCCCACGCGAGCTAGCCGGCTTTCATGACTTCCCACGTACCCGACAACGTCCGCGCCATCTTCGACAAGGCAAATTTCCTGCGCCACCTGGGGATCGAATTGACCAGCGTGGGCGAGGATTGGTGCGAGGCGCAACTGGCCGTGCGGGATCATCACCGGCAGCAGCACGGCTTCATTCATGCGGGCGTGCTGGCCACGCTCGCCGACCACACCGCGGGCGGAGCCGCGCGCGCCGTCTCCGGCGACCGCGACGTGATCACCATCGAGTTCAAGATCAACTTCCTGCGCCCCGCGGTGGGCGAGCGCCTGCGCTGCCGCGCCCAAGTGCTGCGCGCGGGGAAGCCCATCATCGTCAGCGAGGCGGAAGTGTTCGCGCTCCAGGACGGCGAGGAAAAGCTGGTGGCCAAGGCGACGGAAACGCTTTCGCGGATCTAGGCCCTCACTTGCCGGCGGCGGCAGCGGGCTGCGGCTTCTGCGCCTGGATCCAGGTGTCGATGCGTTTTTCCAGCGTATCCAGGGGCAGTGCGCCCGCTCCCAGAACCTCATCGTGGAAGGCGCGGATGTCGAACTGCTTGCCCAGCTTCTTGCTGGCGCGCTCGCGCAGTTCCAGGATCTTGAGCTGGCCAATCTTGTACGCCAGCGCCTGGCCGGGCCAGGCGATGTAGCGGTCGGCCTCGCTCTGGATGTCGGGTTCATCGGTGTTGGAGTGTTCGCGCATGTAGGCCACCACCTGCTCGCGCGTCCAGTGCTTGTGGTGCAGGCCGGTGTCCACCACCAGGCGGATGGCGCGCCAGATTTCCTCCTGCAGATGTCCGTACATGCTGTAGGGGTCCTGGAAGGCCCCGACTTCGCGCCCCAGCCGCTCGGAGTAGAGCGCCCAGCCTTCGATGTAGGCGGTGAATCCGCCCTGCTGACGGAAGGGCGGAAGCGCGGGCAGCTCCTGCTGGATGGCGAGCTGCATGTGATGTCCGGGCACGCCTTCGTGGTAGGCCGTGGACTCGATGCCGATGGTCTTACGCTTCTCGAAATCGCCGGTGTTCACGCGGACGATGCCCGGGCGCGAACCATCCGCCGCCGGGCGGTAATACTGCGCGCCGGAAGCCTCCTTTTCCCGGAATTCCTCTACCGCCTTGATCTCCATCTTGGCCTTGGGCAGGCGCCCAAACAGCTTGGGGATGTGGGTGTACATGGAGTCGGTGTGCTTCTGGTAGAGGTCCACGATCTGCTGCCGCGACGTCGGGCGCAGGTCCTTTTTCTCCTCGATGGCGGCGTTGAAAATCTTCAGGTCCTGGTAGCCGAGTTTACGGGCGATCACCAACATCTGTTTCTCGATTTCAGCCACCTGCGCAAGGCCGAGCTGGTGGATCGCTTCCGGCGTCTTGTCGGTGGTGGTCATCTGCTTCACGCGGAAGGCATAGCGGGCTCCGCCCTCAGGCAGAGACCACACGCCCACTTCGGTGCGTCCCTTGGGCGCGTATTCCTCCGCCACAAACTTGGTGAACTTCTGGTAGGCGGGGATCACGTGGTCGCGCACCGCCGTCAGCACGTCCTTCTTGATGCGCTCCTGTTCCTCCGCAGAGAAAGAGGCGGGAAGCTTGGCCAGGCATCCAGCGAACGGGCTTTTCTCCGGCTCCATGGCCGCGAGGCCGCCGGATTGCTTGGCCACCTTCTCCAGCAGAAACTTCGGAGGCATGAGGCCGTCGCCCATGCCGGCGCGCATGTTGTCGATTACGTCGTCGAAAACCTTGGAGAACTGCCGCAAGCGCTTCACGTAGTCGTCGTAGTCCTTCACCGTGGCGAAAGGAAACAGCGAAACCAGTTGCGGCGCCTGGATGTGGATGCCCAGGAACTGGTTCACCGGCATGCGCCAGTTCTTGAAGCGGGCCCCATCGAGTTCCTCACGCAGGTCGCGCACCATGAGCTCCTTGTTCAGGGCTTCCTGCTCGGGGAAGCCGGAGATGTCAATGGCCTCGAAGCGGGCCAGGAACTTCCGGCTTTCTTCCAGGTCGGCCAGCGTGGCCTTCTCCGATGAGTCGCCCACCTGGTCGTTGTAGCGCTTGTCGCCGATGATGGAGGCAAAAATGGGATTGATGCGCAGGCTGTATTCCCATTGTTCGTGCAGCAGGTCGTTCAGCGCCTTGCGCCGTGCTTCCAGGTCTGCGGCAGGCTGTTTTTCGGCGGCGAAAAGCGGCAGGGCAAGAGCAAGAACAATCACAAACAGCAGCGCAACGGACTTCCTCATGGTTCCTCCGGAAAATGACAGACTGGTGCTTCTTGGACGTGGAGTACGCGGTAAGGTGAGTGCTGGTTCCATGGCCCGGACCCAGATCCCGGTGCTACGGATGGGTCATCTTTTCCGGCTTGACCAGTTGGTCGAACTCCTCGGCAGTCAAGTAGCCGAGCTTGAGCGCGGCTTCGCGCAGGCTGGTGTGCTCGACGTGGGCGGTGTGCGCCACTTGGGCAGCTTTGTCGTAGCCGATCCTGGGGGTGAGCGCAGTCACCAGCATCAGAGAGTTCTTCACATACCAGTCCACTTTGGCCTTGTCCACCTCGATGCCTTTGACCATGTACTCCACGTAGCCGTGGCAGGCGTCGGCGAGCAGCGTCACCGAGTGCAGGAAGTTGTAGATCATCACCGGCTTGAAGACGTTGAGCTCGAAGTTGCCCTGGGAGCCGGCGAAGCCCACGGCGGCGGTGGCGCCGTGCACCTGGACGCAGACCATGGTCATCGCCTCGCACTGCGTGGGGTTTACTTTGCCGGGCATGATGGAGGAGCCGGGCTCGTTTTCCGGGATGCTGAGCTCGCCCAAACCGCAGCGCGGGCCAGAGGCCAGCCAACGGATGTCGTTCGAGATCTTCATGAAGGACGCGGCCAGTGTCTCCAGCGCGCCCTGCGCAAAGATGACCTCGTCGTGGGCTGAGAGTGCCGCAAACTTGTTGGGATGCGAGCGGAAGGGAAGCCCGGTGAGCTCTGCGATCTTCTTCGCCGCCCGCTCGGCGAACTCCGGATGCGTATTCAGGCCGGTGCCCACGGCGGTCCCTCCGATGGCCAGATCGTAGAGTCCTTCCAAGACCTGCTTCAGGCGGACGATGTCACGCTCTAGCAGGTTGGCCCAGCCTCCGAACTCCTGGCCGATGGTGAGAGGGACGGCGTCTTGCAGGTGGGTGCGTCCGATCTTCACCACGTCCTTAAACTGCTCCGCCTTGGCCTGGATGGCGTCGATCACGCTCTGCACGGCGGGAATCAGCGCGTTCTGGACCCGCTCCGCCGCCGCAATGTGCATGGCCGCGGGGAAGGTGTCGTTCGATGACTGCGACAGGTTCACGTGGTCATTGGGGTGAATGGGCTTCTTCGAGCCCATCTCGCCACCCGCCAGCTCGATGGCGCGGTTGGAGATGACCTCGTTCACGTTCATGTTGGTCTGCGTGCCCGAACCTGTCTGCCAGACGCGCAGAGGGAACTGGTCGGTAAGTTTGCCCGCAATGACCTCATCGGCCGCCGGCACGATCCACTTGGCCTTGTCCGCGGGCAGCTTGCCCAGGTCCTGGTTCACGAGGGCGCAGGCCTTCTTCAGGATGCCGAAGGCGCGGATCAGTTCCGGCGGCATGGTGTCGCGGCCGATGTTGAAGTGCAGCAGCGAGCGCTGCGTCTGCGCTCCCCAGTAGACGTTGGAAGGCACCTCAATGGTGCCCATGCTGTCGGATTCGACGCGCGTTTTGGACGTAACCTTGGGTGCCGTCGCCATGAGTGCTCCTCTATCTAATATAAGGATGCCGCAACGCGGGGATGAGTCGCGGAATTATAGCAACCGCCCGCGGTTGGGGCCTGTCTGCTAATGTAAAGTCCGAACATGGCGGAAGCGACCTTGGAACCCGCGGCGTTAGCGCGCGCGCAGCTCCGGCGTGATTCGGACTCCTTCGCCGACGTGCTGTGCATCGGCGCCGGCCCCACGGGCATGGCCTGCGCCATCGAGGCGCAGAAAGTGGGACTCAGCGCGCTGCTGGTGGACAAGGGCTGCCTGGTGAACTCCATCTTTCATTACCCGGCGAACATGGTCTTCTTCACCACGCCGGAACTGCTGGAGATTGGCGACCTCCCCTTCTCCACCGCGCACCAGAAGCCCACCCGCAATGAAGCCCTGGAGTACTACCGCAAAGTGGCCGCGCACTATCAGCTCAATGTCTGCCAGTACGAGCGCGTGGAGGCCGTGACCGGCAGCGACGGGAAATTCCGCGTCGCAACCGTGGATCGCCACGAAAACCGCCACGAATATCGTGCGCGCAAGCTGGTGGTGGCCACCGGCTACTACGATCTGCCCAACCGCATGGGCATCCCCGGCGAAGATTTGCCCAAGGTGTTCCATTACTACCGCGAGCCGCATCCGTTCTATGACAACGATGTGCTGGTGATCGGCGGGAAAAACTCGGCGGCGGAGTCGGCGCTCGACCTGTGGCGGCACGGCGCGCGCGTTACCCTGGCGCATCGCGGGCCGGCCATGCGCGACAGCGTGAAGTACTGGGTGAAGCCCGACATTGAGAACCGCATCAAACGCGGCGAGATACCCGCGCACTTCAATACCACGGTGCTGGAGATCGCAGACGAACACGTGCTGCTGCGCACGCCGCAGGGTGAAGTCGAGTTGGAGAACGACTTCGTGTTCGCGCTTACCGGCTACCATCCCGACTTCGACTTCCTGCGCGCTCTGGGCATCGAGCTTTCCGCCGAACAGTGCCGTCCGCTGTGCGACCCGGAAACTCTGGAGAGCAATGTTCCCGGCATTTACGTGGCGGGCGTGATCGTGGCCGGCTCGCGCACCGGCGAGATCTTCATTGAGAACGGCCGCTTCCACAGCCGGCAGATTGCCGCGGACCTGAGGAAGAAGCTGGGGAAGTGAAGCCGTCCGCGGTCAGCCTCCGAAAGGCAAACCCAAGATCCCTCGACACGCCCTCTCCCGCGAAGCGGGATCGGGCGGCTCGGGATGACAACAGGATAGGGCGCGTCGCCCTCGAGACCCCAAAGAAAACGCCCGGCGAGCTAACTCGCCGGGCGTGAATGCTAAGAGAAGAGGCTGTGGTTAGGGGGTCAAAGCCAAGGCGGCGTCAGCGGTGATGAAGCCCGCGCCGTCGGCATCCACGCTGGTGGCCGGATCGTTGCCCGGGCCCCAGCAGATGTTGGTGGAGGATCCTCCAGGGAAAAAGATCAGGCGGCAGCCGCTGTTCATAGGAAGGGCCGCGGCTTCCAGGATGGCTTCCGCGTTGAGCGGATCGCCGGCGATGGAATTCAGCCCCGGGTTCTTTTGCGCCATCAGGGCCACGATGCCGGCCACGTGCGGCGTCGCCATGGAAGTTCCGCTAAGGAAGAAGTAACTGGGCTTGCCGTTCTGCGTCTGGTACGGGCCCACCACCCAGTCGCCGGGAGCGGCCACGTCCAGGTCCTGGTTGGGGAGGTCGCTGCGTTTGCGGCTGGAGAAGTCGGAAATGTAAAAGTCGCTGACCGAGGTTGGATTCAGGACGTCGTTGTTAAACCACCAATTGTTGGGGCTGCCGTCGGCGGGGTTCCACTGTCCGATCCAGCCCGCCGCGGCCGCCGAGATCACGGGCGCATAGCCGCCCGGGTAGCGGACGCCGGTATTGCCGCGATTGCCCGCAGCCGCCACGATGATCACGCCGTTGGCCACCGCAAAGTCCACGGCCGCCTTCTCGATCGCGCTCTCCGCGGGGCCGCTGAGGCTCATGTTGACGACCATGGGCGAGCCGGCCAGCGGTCCCAGCTTCAGCAGGGTGGCGTATACGATGCCCACCGCTACCACCGACGAGAATCCGGAGCCGTTCTGGTTCAGCACCTTCACCGGAATCACGTTGGCTTTGGGGGCTACTCCGTGGATGGGCGTCCCGAAGAAGCTGTAGCCCAGGATGGTGCTGGTGACGTGCGTGCCGTGGGAGTTGGTGTCGTGTTCCCACTTGTTGGTGGACACCGAAACCGCTCCCGCGCTGAACGCGCCGCCGCCCTGGAATGAAATCCCATACTGGCTGAGGATGCGCTGCTGCGGGAAGTACTGCCGCCATGTATCGAGCAGCCCGGTGTCCAGCACCGCCACGTTGACTCCGGTCCCGTCGAAGGCGACCTGCCGGGCTACGGAACCGAAGTTGGAGACGTTAATGGCGTCCTGGTCCCAGGTATTGACTGCGGTTGTGAAGCTGCTGGCGCCGACCGTGTCGATGGGCTTGCCCTCGCGCTCCGCGTCGGGATCAGCGGCTGCGACGTAGGGCTTGGCCCGGATAACGGCCAACTGGCTCTCTCGCGCCACCATCATGACCGCGCGAATTTCGTAGATCTTGTGGCCTACACTGCCGATCTTCTTCAAATCGGCGACGATGGCTTCGGTGATGGGCCGGTTCAGCACAACATTGATGCCGATCATCCGGTCCTGCGCGGCCAGCGGTGCGGCCATCGCCGCCACCAGCACCAGACACAAAGCCCCAAGCGAACGGCGCAAGAACATGCGCATATGTGTACTCTCCTGTTGTTGAATGTGTCGAACCACTGGGGAAATTCGACCGGGAAGAGGGGGACCACCCGGAAGGCCTACATTCTTACACTGGCTCCATGTGAGGTCAAGCAGGGCACCCTCAAAGAGTTGTGACGAATGGCCCCCGTGCTGGGACGATCGGGCGAAACCGGTTTCTGGTTTTTGGTTTTTCGTTATCGTTTTCTCGCTTCTTGTGTTCTTCGAAGCAACAGCGCCAGCCGGGAAACCAGAAATGCCACCAGAAACCAAGAACCAGAAACCAAAAGCCAGAATCCTACCCAACCGCTGCCGGCGGCTCGCCGGGCCAGGCACTCCCGGCCGCGGCGGCCAGCTTCAGCGCGGTGTGTTCATGGATGGTTACGGAGATGGAAGGCCGCGCCCGAAAACGAAACTCATAGTTCGATCCCACCAGGGCCCACTTGCGGCTGACGGTGACATCCGTCCAGGGGAAAAGCAGGGGCGGGTGCCAGCGCTGAAACCAGAGGCAGCTCATGTGCAGGCCGTGAGGGTCCGCGCCCCACTTCACTAGCCCGCCGTACTTGATCCATCCGATGTAGGTGTAGAAGGTAGTGAACTGTTCTCCCGAGAAGGGAAGGTGGCTGCGGTAAGCCTCGGCGAGCTGGGCCCAGCCCGCGCGGCTGAGCACATAGATGATGCCGAAGAACATCGTGCAGAAAAAGGTGAGGAAGCCGAGCAGCGCCCCCACCACCACAAACACAATCTCGACATTGGTGGTGGTGGTTTCCATGCCTGCAAGGCCGGCCGCGAGCCACCAGCCAGGGCCAAGAGCAAAGAGCTAATGGCTAAGGGCTGTCTCTCAGAACGGAATGTCTTCGTCCGTGATCTCGACCGGAGGAGCAGCAGGCTCGGGCGGTTGCGATGCTGCCTCGGGCTCCGCGGCAGTGCGCGACGGACGCCCTCCGCCTTCTCCGCCACCTTCGCGGCCACCGCCCAGCAGCACCAGGTTGTTGGCGATGATCTCCGTCATGTACTTCTTCTGGCCGCTCTGCTGGTCGTCCCAGGAGCGCGTCTGGATGCGGCCCTCGATGTAGACGGTGCGGCCTTTCTTCAGATACTCGCCGGCAATTTCCGCGGTGCGCTGCCAGGCCACGATGTTGTGCCACTCGGTGCGGTCCTGCCAGTTGCCGGTCTTGTCCTTGTAGCGCTCGTTGGTGGCCAGGCTGAACTTGGCATACGCCGTTCCGCTGGGCGTGTACTTCAGCTCCGGATCCTTGCCCAGATTGCCGATGAGGATGACCTTGTTCACGCTGCGTGACATGAGAGACGCTCCAATCGAAGTAGAATTTTCGCGCCACTATACCAGAGGGCAAGCCGCTGCGGCGACCACTGCCTGTTCTTGTTCGGAATTTGGAACAGCCGATGACAGGTCGCCCAAAAAATCGAGCGCCAGCCTCCCGTGCTGCTGCGCCGCGCTCCCTAACCCCCTGAATCTTCAACACATGACTCCGCTTAAGGAAGTCACTTACCCTTTCAATGCCATAATCCGCCATTCGCTTGAAAGCGGTTTCTCAGCCTCCTGACCGCGAATGAGAATACTGGCGGGTAAGTGTAGCTTGCCGCGCTACGGGTGTAACTAGAAGCAGGACATGGTTTTCCAGCTTCCCGCGCAAGCGCGGGACCGAGGGTGAGGACATGAGCGCTTCGACGCAGCCGACTGTCGATAATCTGGTGCAGATCCAAGGAATGGAAGCGGAAGTCCGCCGGCGTGTGGCCGCGGAGCGTGCCCGTCTGGAACTGGATGCCGGCATTGTGCACAAGGAGCGCCACCACTTCCACAAGCCCATCGAGTGGGCCTTCACCAAGGAGCAGCGCCCGACTACTACGCTGCTGTTCGGCGGACTCACCTGGAAGCACGAGAAATTGGTGCACGGCGCGCTGGAAGGACTGGGCTACAAGGTGGAAGTGGTGCCCACGCCCAACGTGGCCGCCTTCCAACTGGGCAAGGAGTACGGCAACAACGGCCAGTGCAATCCCACGTACTTCACCGTCGGCAACCTGGTGCAGTTCCTGCAGAAGATGGAAGCGGCCGGCCAGAAGCGCGAAGACATCATCGCCAACTACGTGTTCCTGACCGCCGGCGCCTGCGGTCCCTGCCGTTTCGGAATGTACGAAGCCGAGTATCGCCTGGCGCTGCGCAATGCCGGCTACGACGGCTTCCGCGTCAACCTCTTCCAGCAGGCCGGCGGGCTGAACCAGGCGGAGGCCGAGGCTGGCCTGGAGATGAACCTGGACTTCTTCCTCAGCATCCTCAACGGGCTGAACATGGGCGACTGCGTGAACGAAGTCGGGTACATGGTCCGTCCCTACGAAACTCAGGCGGGCGCCACTGACACCATGCTCGACGGCGCCGTGGACTACCTGCACGAAGTGCTGCAGAAGAGATCGCCGTGGAAGATCGAGGACAAGCTGGGCGCCATGGCCGACAAGGTCCCCATGAAGGGCACGGTGGAGTACCTGGGGAAGTTCCTCAACCAGCTCTACAGCGACGACTACGTGGACGCGCTGCATAACGTTCGCGACCGCTTCAACGCCATTGAAGTGGACCGCCTGAAGGTGAAGCCCATCGTGAAAATCACGGGAGAGTTCTGGGCGCAGACCACCGAGGGCGACGGCAATTTCAAAATGTTCAGCTTCCTGGAGCGCGAAGGCGCGCAGGTGATGGTGGAATCGGTGGGCACCTGGATCAATTACATGATTCACCAGGTGGTGCAGCGCACCAAGGACCAGCGCGGACTGGAAGAGGGCGCGGTGCTGCCTCCCATGTGGCGGCTGGACAAGCACGCCGGCATCGAGTGGAGATACCGCAACAAGCTGATGAAGCTGAAGGCGGCGGAGATGATCTTCGCCCGCGAGTACGCCAAGATCGTCACCGCCCTGGGCGGGCTGGGTCACAACCTGGTCAGCCAGTACGAGCTGCAGCGCGTGGCCCATCCTTATTACAACTCGCGCGCTGCCGGCGGCGAAGGCCACCTCGAGGTAGCCAAGAACATCTATTACGCCAACCACGAGCTGGCCCACATGGTGCTCTCCCTGAAGCCCTTCGGCTGCATGCCTTCCACGCAATCGGACGGCGCGCAGTCGGCCGTGGTGGCCCACTTCAAGGACATGATCTACCTTCCCCTCGAGACCTCGGGCGAAGGCGAGATCAACGCCCACAGCCGCGTGCAAATGGCGCTGGGCGAAGCCAAGGCCAAGGCCAAGAACGAGATGAAGGACGTGCTGGCGAAAGTTGGCAAGACCATCGAGGAACTGCGCGCCTTCACTGACCAGAATCCGAAGATGAAGCGCAGCCTCTACCATGTGCCCAAGTACAAGGGCGTCATTGGTACCTCGGCCAATTTCGCCATCCACATCGCCGAGCGCATGGGCGTGAAGGTGCCGTACCACGTAGACGGCCACTAGGATTTGCGATCTGTGATCGGGTGATCGCCGAAGTTTCAGCCCCGAAGGGGCGCGAGAACGTGCAGCCCACGGCGTAAGCCGTGGGTAGACGTAAGAGCGAGCGCAAGCCCCGTAGGGGCGACAGAGGAACCAAAGCTAAATGCCCGGACTGACCGAGAAGGCGAATCCGCAGAAGAAATACGACCTGTTGTGGATGGGTGTGGACGTCGGCTCCACCACCGTGAAGGTGGCGGTGCTCGACGGCGAGAACGACGACATCCTCTGGCAGGACTACCAGCGCCACGACACCAGGCAGCCCGAAAAAGCGCTGGAGATGCTAAAGGCCATCGCCTCCGACTTTCCCGCCACACCCCAGGAGAACTTCCGCGCCTTCATCACCGGCTCCGGCGGCTCAGGCATCGCCAAGCACATCGGCGCCAAGTTCGTGCAGGAAGTGAACGCCGTGTCCCTGGCCGTCGAGAAGCTCTATCCCGAGTGCGGCTCGGTGATCGAGCTGGGCGGGCAGGACGCCAAGATCATCATCTTCAAGGAAGACCCGGAGACCGGCAAAAAGAAGAAGCTGCCCTCCATGAACGACAAGTGCGCCGGGGGCACGGGCGCGGTCATCGACAAGATCAACGCCAAGCTGCGCATCCCCGCGGAACAGCTCTGCCAGATGGGCTACAAAGACTTGAAGCTGCACCCCGTGGCCGGCAAGTGTGGCGTCTTCGCCGAAACCGACATCAACGGCCTGCAGAAGCAGGGCGTGCCCCCGGAAGAGCTGATGGCCTCGCTCTTCGAATCCATCATCCAGCAGAACCTGGCCGTGCTCACCCGCGGCAACACGCTGCGTCCAGTGGTGCTGTTGCTGGGCGGCCCCAATTGCTACATCAAGGGCATGAGCGAATGCTGGAAGCACAACATCCCCAAGATCTGGGAGGAGCGCAACTACCCGTTGCCCGAGGGCGTCAACCCCGAGGACCTGATCAAGACTCCCGACAACGCCCAGTACTTCGCCTGCATCGGCGCGGTGGAGTTCGGCAAGCAGGAAGACCCGGGCGTCGGCCTCTACCAGGGCTACGCCCAACTGGAGTGGTACATCACCGAGGGCCGCAATATCGAGAAGGCGAAGAAGGGTGGCGCCCAGGCCCTAGCCAAGGACGACGCGGAGCTGGCCGCTTTCAAGCAGCGCTACACCAAGAAGTCGTTCGTGGCCACCACGTTTACGGCGGGGCAGGTGGTGGAAGGCTTCCTGGGCCTGGACGGCGGCTCCACTTCCACCAAGGCCGTCCTGGTGGACAAGAACCGCAACATCTTGTGCAAGACCTACGAGCTTTCCAAGGGCAATCCCATCGAGGACACCCAGGAAGTCCTGGCCAAACTTGCCAAGCAGGTCACCGATCAGGGTGCCGTGCTGAAAGTCATGGGCATAGGCACCACCGGCTACGCCAAGGACATTCTCAAGGACACGGTTAGCGCCGACGTGGCGCTGGTCGAGACCGTGGCCCACACCCAGGCCTCGCTGCACTTCTATCCCGACGCCGACGTGATTTGCGACGTGGGCGGCCAGGACATCAAGATCATCATCCTCAAAGACGGCCGGGTGAAGGACTTCAAGCTCAACACCCAGTGCTCGGCCGGCAATGGCTACTTCCTGCAAGGCACCTGCGAGGCCTTCGGCTACAAAGTCGAGCAGTTCGCCGACCTCGCCTTCGGCGCCCAGGGCTTCCCGCAGTTCGGTTACGGCTGCGCCGTCTTCATGCAGTCCGACATTGTGGACTTCCAGCGCCAGGGCTGGAAGCCGCAAGAGATCATGGCCGGACTGTGCAACGTGCTGCCCAAGAACATCTGGCTGTACGTTTCGCAGATTCCCAACCTCTCCGCCATCGGGCGCAAGTTCGTTCTGCAGGGCGGCACCCAGCACAACCTGGCCGCGGTGAAGTCGCAGGTGGACTTCATCGAGTCGCGCTTCAAGGGCAAGGAAGTGCAGCCCGAGGTCATCGTCCACCAGCACTGCGGCGAGGCCGGTGCCATCGGATGCGCCTTCGAGGCCGTGCGCCTGTGGGAGAACGGCCGCCAGACCACCTTCATCGGCCTCGACCAGGTGGCCTCCATCAGCTTCACCACCGCCCGCAACGAGGACACGCGCTGCTACTTCTGCAAGAACAAGTGCCTGCGCACCTTCATTGACGTGCAGACCACCACGCCCAACCCCAACTACAAGCCGCCGGTGAAGACCAAAGTCCCGCTGGCGACAGGGGCGCAGCGCATGATCATCGCCACCTGCGAGAAGGGCACGGTCGAGAACGTCGAAGAGATGCGCGTCATCAAGGGCGACATTGACTCCATCAAGAAGGAAAACCCCAACCTGGTCGAAGTCGCGGCCAGGGCCGCCTTCCGCAGCTTCGAGCCGCCCGTGGTTGCCGACCCGCTGCCCAAGTACGCCTTCACCAAGGCGCAAAAAGAGCGCGTCGAGAAGATGAAGAAGCGCGCCGAGCTCAAGATCGGCATGCCCAAGGCGCTGAACATGTATTCCTGCGGGCCGTTCTTCACCGCGTACTTCGAATCACTGGGCCTGAAGGCCGACAACATGCTCTGGTCGGAGTACACCAGCGAGACCCTCTACAAGGAAGGCGCAAAACGAGGTGCGATTGATCCCTGCTTCCCGTCGAAGGTCGGCATCCCGCACGTGCACAACCTGCTGTACACGGTGCACGCCAAGAAGCCGCTCGACATCGTGTTTTTCCCCATGATTGATTCGCTGCCTTCGTTCCTGAAGCATACCCAGGCCAGCCGCGCCTGTCCCACGGTGACGGCCACGCCCGCGGCGGTGAAGGCGGCGTTCACCAAGGAATCCGACCTGTTCAAAGAGAAGGGCATCTTGTGGATGGACACCCTGATCTGCCTGCACGACGTGAAGCAGGCCCACCGGCAGATGTACGAGGACTGGAAAGACATTCTCGGCCTGACCGAAGAAGAGAACTACCGCGCCGTCGAGCAGGGCTTCCTGGCGCTCGGCAAGTTCGACACCACAGTGCGCCATCAGGCCCGCCAGATCCTCGACAAGCTCGAAGCCGAAGACAAGCTGGGCATCGTCCTGCTGGCGCGCCCTTACCACCACGACCCGGGCATCAACCACGAGATCCTCGAAGAATTCCAGAAGCTCGGCTACCCCGTCTTCTCCCAGGACTCGCTGCCGCTCGACGAGGATACGCTGTGGAAGCTGTTTGGCGACGAAGTGCGCGCCGGCCAGATCCAGCACCCGCTCGACATCAATGACGTCTGGAAGAACTCCTATTCCGAGAACACCAACCGCAAGGTGTGGGCGGCGAAGTACGTGGGGCGCCACCCGAACCTGGTCGCTCTGGAGCTCTCCAGCTTCAAGTGCGGGCACGACGCACCCATCTACACCGTGGTCGAGGAAGTGGTGGAGCACACCGGCACGCCCTACTTCAGCTTCAAGGACATTGACGAAAACAAGCCCACCGGCGCCATCAAGATTCGCGTGGAGACCATCGGGTACTTCCTCAAGCGCTACCGCGAGGACATGGTGCGCGGCAACCTGAAGCAGCGGAGCGTCGAGGAACAGCTCGCTCGCTTCGAGGAACAGATGCGCAAGGAGCTGGCCACCGCCGAGAAGTACCGCGGCCTCGAGGAGCCTGAGTCCTCCACCAACGACCTGGTGCAGATCGCGGGCGCCCCGTCCGAGAACCGGGATATGGCGGGCGTGGGCGGCGATTAGGGCGTAGTCACATCCTGCCGTTCGTCTCAACCCCTCAGTGACGAGGGCAGTCCTTTCTCCGATGGGAGCCGGCAGAGTCCGCCTCCATCCGCTAGAATGGACTTCGCGATCCGAAAACCAGAAACGAGAAACCCGAAACCGATGCTGATGGAATCCGACAAGGTGATGTTCGAGATTTACCGGGAGACGCAGTACTCCGGGAAGTACAAGGTGGTGTATTTCACCGAACTCGGCGACCACAACCGCGAGTTCGAGATCAACCGCGCCCTAGCCGGCGAGCACTTCCTCGACGGCTTCATCAAGAACCACGGCAAGGACGAAGCCAAAGACGTCATCGAAGGCCTGCTCAAGCGCCTGAACGCCGGCGAGAACCTTTCCCCCAAGGACTTCGAAGCCGCCCTCCAGCCTTACGCCCCACCGCCCGCCACCGCCAGGAAGTAACTGACAACTGGCAACTGACCACTGACAACTGCCGTTATATAATCACTGCCGATGGCCACCGAACCGCAGGCGCCCGCGACAAATCCCGGCATGGTGCCGGACGAGCTTAAGCAGGAGCCTCGTTCCAAGGGCATCACCACCCCGCGCAAGAAAAAGCCCAAAGAGCTGGCCGTCATCACCGAGTGCTGCACCGGCTGCGCCGGCTCGCCCGCCTGCGTGGAGTACTGCCCGGTGGAAGACTGCATGTTCTGGGTGCCCGACGAAGACCATCCCCCCTTCGGCCGCATCCAGGTGGATCCCATCCAGTGCATCGGCTGCAAGAAGTGCGTCTCGAAAGGCCCCGACGGCTGCTTCCTCGACGGCTGCCCCTGGGACGCCATCGTCATGGTGGACACGGCAGAAGTGGAGAAGGCCGTGGGGGCGATGACGTTCTAGCGAGTTCCGAGTACCGAGTACCGAGTTGCGAGTGCTTGGTACCTGCTACCTGACGCCTGACACCTGACACCTGACACCTACTTCACCCTCGCCCGTATCGCCCCTTCCGTCGCCTTCGCCTGCTGCACGATGCGCGCGGGATAATTCGGCGTGTCGCGCTGAAACGGCTGGATGGCGGGGATGTCCTCCACGCGGCCGATGAGATAGAGCGCGCGCAGCGCTTCCCACACCTGCTCGGTGCCGGGTTCGATCACGCCCAGGTCGGCGCCCGCCGCAACTTCGGTGCCTTCGCGCACGGCCACGGAGCGGATGCGTCCGGTGATGGGTGCGCGCACTTCCACTTCCTCGCCGCCGGTAGAAATCCGCGCCAGCATGGTGCCGTGGTTGATGGGCTCGCCGGCTTTGGCGACGGCGGCGATGCGGCCTGCTCGTGTGGCTGCGACCACGGTGGGCTGAAGCATTGCGACGATTACGTCGTGCCCAGAGTCGTCGCCGAAGCGCACCAGCGAGAGTGCAGCGTTGGAGCGCACCAACGGTGACGCGTCCGCCAGCATGGTTTTCAGCGGGTCTCGAAATTGTGGGTAGGAAGGGTCCTGGCCCATCAGCCAGGCGTCGGTGGTGCGAATCTCCTCGACGCGGTGCGTGGTCAGCCGCACCATCTCCGGATACCACTGGTTGGCGCTCCGGTCGCCGCGCGCCATGCGCTCTCCAATCTGCACCAGCGCGTGCTGGATCTGCCGGGGCTTGGAGTCGTCGCGCAGGTACTCTGCGATCTGGCTATCGGTGAGCGGCCGCCCGAACCAGGTGCTGCGCCAGAACAGAAACGGCAGCAGCACAATAAACCACGCGACCGCGTAGAACAGCAGGCGGTTGCGCGTGGACATGCGTGGTTTCGCCGGCGCCTCACTGGTCGGTGCCGTCGGGGTGATTTCGGAACCAGCTTCCATGCGAATCCGCCAAGAATCAGGTCTTACAAATCGTCAATGATGGAATGATTCAATGACTCAATGATTCAATAGCCTCATTCCGCGTCCGCGTCCATCACTCGCTTTTGTCCCAGGTAATGCGACATGGCGTACTGCGCCAGCAGTTTCGTCTGGAGCTGGACCGCGGCGCCGCGCCACTCGCCGCGCGGGTGAGGAGCGCCTTCCGCGTGCGCGCACTCGCCGCTCGAGCCGTACTTCAGTCCGAACCACGCGCCCTGGATGGGGTCAAAGTGCTCAATCTCCCGCCAGGCGTCGTCGCCCACCGTGCCTGCAATATCAATCTTCAGCCGCACCAGTGCCATGATTACGCGCGAAACCAATGGTAGAGCATCAGATAGATGATCACGCCGGTCACGGAAACGTACAGCCACACCGGATAGGTCCAGCGGGCGATGGCCTTGTGCCGCTCGAAATTCTTTTTCGCGGCGCGCGACAGCGTGACCAGCACCAGCGGCACCAGGGTTACCGCGAGAAGCGTGTGCGAGATCAGAATGGTGAAATATATTGGACGGACAATCCCTTGTCCCTGAAAGCCTACCGAGCCAACATTAAAGTGATAGTAGAGGTAGGAGCAGAGGAACACCAGCGAGCACGCCACCGCCGAAACCATGCATGCGGCATGCGCCTGCATGCGTTTGCGGCGGATGAACGCGCGCCCGGTGAGGATGAGAACCGCGCTCAAACCGTTGAGCGTGGCGTTCACCACGGGAAAGATACTGAAGTCGCCGGCCATGGGCTCAGGCTCCCGGCCGGGTGGAGCGCCGGCTGACTTCGCCGTAAGCGACGACCAACATGGCGGCGCAAAAGGCCAGCAGCACGCCCAGCGACGCTTCGGTGGAAACGCCTCCGACCGCGGACGCAGGGAAAAGCGCGCGGCGCAGCAGCTCGACGCCGTAGGTGAGCGGGTTGATCTGCATGGCCACGCGGATCCAGCCGGAGGCGCCGCTTTGGGGAAAGAGCGCGCCCGAGAGCAGCCACAGCGGAATCAGGAACAGGTTGATGATGGCGTGGAAGCCCTGGGTGGAGTCCAGCCGCCAGGCCACGGCGAAGCCCAGCGCGGTGAGCGCGAACGACACCAGCACCACTACCGCCGCCACCAGGGCAAACGATTCCAGCGTGAGCCGGGCGCCGAGGAAGGGCGCGAATACCAGAAAGACCAGGCCCTGAAGGGAAGAGAGCGTGGCTCCACCCAGCACTTTCCCCAGCACGATGGCCGAGCGGTGGATGGGCGCCACCAGCACCGAGAGCAGAAAGCCTTCGCGCCGGTCTTCAATCACCGACATCATGGTGAAGATGGAGGTGAAGAGCACGATCATGATCAGGGCGCCGGGAAAAAAATATTCGAGATAATGTTCCTGTCCGGCGCGGAAGGAAGTCCCGAAGCCGGAGCCGATGACCAGCCAGAACACCAGCGGCGAGAGAATCACTCCGGCCACGCGGCTGCGCTGCCGGTAGAAGCGCACCACCTCGCGCCACCACAGGGATACCACGGGCAACAGCATGCCGCTGCGCGTTTCGCCGCCGACGGCCGGGTTCGCAGACGCCATCATTCCGTACCCCCGTCATTCCGCGCAAGCCCGCGGGAGTCCGCCTTGGCGGACGACTGAGGACGCGCCGAGGAATCCCTGCGGTGAGCACTCCGGTCAGCATAGGGATTCCTCGCTTCGCTCGGGATGTGTGAATTACCGCGCATTTGTTCCTTCTCCCTCACTCCAGAACCGGTGCCCGGTACGATCAATGAACACGTCTTCCAGCGTGGGCTTGCTCACCGAGATGCCCTGCACTTCGCCGGGGAAAGCCTCGATGACGCTGCTGGCGAAGCGGTGGCCGTTGTCCAGCTCCAGCCGCAGCTTTCCGTCGAGGACCGCGGGCGCCACGCCGAAGCGCGCAGCCACGCGCGCCGCCAGCGACTCGGGGTCGCGCGCGTCCAGCGTCACCACGTCGCCGCCGATGGAGCTTTTGAGCTCGGCGGGCGTGCCCAGGCCGACGATGCGGCCTTCGTTCAGGATCACGATGCGGTCGCAGTGCTCAGCTTCCTCCATCAGGTGGGTGGTCACGCAAATGGTGACGCGCTCCTGGTCGCGCAGCATCTTCAGGTATTGCCACAAGTCGCGGCGCGCTCCGGGATCCAGCCCGGTGGAAGGCTCATCGAGCAGCAGGACCGCGGGATTGTGCAGCAGACCCTTGGCCAGCTCCACGCGCCGCTGCAGTCCTCCGGAAAGCTGCTCCACGAGCTCGCCGGCGCGCGAAGCCACACCCACGCGCTCCAGCATGGCGGCGATGCGGGTGCGCAGCGCGGCCCCGCTCAGGCCGTAGAGATGCCCCTGGTGCCGCAGATTTTCTTCCGCGCTCAGCTTCAGGTCCAGGCTGCGCGCCTGAAAGACCACGCCGATGCGCCGCCGGACGCCGTGGGCATCGCCGGCCGCGTCGTGCCCCATCACCGAGGCGCGTCCTGCCTGGGGCAGCATGAGGGTGGAGAGAATGCGGAACAGGGTGGTCTTGCCGCTGCCGTTGGGGCCCAGCAATCCGAAGATTTCCGCCGCGCCCACATCGAAGGTGACGCTCTCCAGCGCCACGCGCTGGGAGTAGCGGTGGGAGACACCCTCCACTCGGATGACCGGCGTGCTCATCGCCCAGGCCGTTCCTGCGCGGGCGGGAGAAGAGGAGGGAGCGAAGTCCGGCGGCGCCGCCACATTGGCCTCACCCTGCGGCATTCATCATCATCAGTGCGAACAGTAGCGGAAGGTAGAACACCGAAGCCTGCAGGAGCTGTCGCGCGCGCGGCTTGGAATGCGCGGCTGCGGGCGGCGCCTTCATCGTAGCCAGGCGCAGCGCAGTCCACAGGAAGGCCAGGCTGAGCAGCAGCGCGCCTCCGAGATAGATCCATCCTGACATTCCCAGCAGCGTGGGCGAGAGGCTCACCGGAACCAGCAGGAGCGAATAGACGACAATCTCCAGCGAGGTGGCGCGGCCGTCGGTGTCCACCACCGGGAGCATCAGGATGCGGGCGCGCTCGTAGTCCTCGCGATACAGCCAGGCGATGGACAGGAAGTGCGGGAACTGCCACAGAAATACGATGGCAAACAGCGCCAGCGCTTCCCACTCCAAAGCGCCGCGGGCGGCAGTCCAGCCCAGCACGCCGGGCATGGCTCCAGGAAACGCGCCCACGAAGGTGCACACCGGGGAAACTTTTTTGAGCGGAGTGTACGCGCCCAGATAGACCGCCGCGGTCAGCAGCGCCAGCAGTCCGGTGAGCAGATTGGTGGCGAGCACCAGCCACGCCGCTCCGCTGATCGCGGCGATTAACCCGAAGGCCAGGGCGTGCGCGACACTCATGCGTCCCGCGGGCAGAGGGCGGCGCTCGGTGCGGCGCATCTGCGCATCGGCTTCGCGCTCCAGCACCTGGTTGAGCGCGGCCGTGCCGCCGGCAATCAGACCCACTCCCAGCAGGGCGTTCACCATGTTCCACGACCAGGGAGAAGATCCGGCCTTGAGCGCGCCCAGGTAGTATCCGCACCACGCAGTCATCACCACCAGCGAGGTGACGCGCAGCTTGATGAGCTGGGCGTAGTCGGCGGCGCGGGCCAGGATTCCGGAACGCGGAACCGGCAGGATTTGCGTCACCGTGCTCATGCGGCCACCGTCCCCGATTCCATCGGGGCCGGCGATGCAGCCTCCGCCGTTTGCGCGACCCGGGCCAAATGTCGCTGCGCCTGCGTGGCCAGTACTACGCTGGTGGCCAGCAGCAGCGCGCCCACGGCCACATGCGCCACCGTGCTCACCACCATGCTCAGCAAGGGCTGAGGAGCGTCCGCGCCCCACTCCACGCGGGTGAGATACGCGGCGAAGCCCAGAGCGAGTTGAGTTACCAGCAGCCCCATCAGCACGACGGCCGGGCGGCGCAACGCCGCCACCGTGGAGTAGCCCGAAAGCACGCGCGTCACCGTCCACAGCACCAGGATCGTAACCACCGCTGCCAGCAGCAGGTGCGGCATCAGCTTCAGCCCGGAGTGGCGAAACGCGGCGCCCAGAATGAGCTGGACCAGGACGGTGGCTGCGGTGATCCGGCTGAGCGTCAGCATCCGGGGACGCCGCACATCAATGAACTGGAGCCGCTCGCCTTCCAGCCAGCCTCGGCTGGTGAACAGCGCCATCAATACGACCGTACAAAAGAAAGTCTGCGCCAGGGTGGCGTGAGCCGTCGAAACCCAGGGCGGCAGGAAGTAGAGCACCGTGATCCCGCCCAGGATGCCCTGCACAATCACCAGAGCCAGCGCGGCGAAGCCCAGCTTGCGCATCCACGCGCGGCGGTCCGCGCGCCACGTCCACAGCGCCAGCACAATGGTGAGCAATCCGACGAACTGGGCCACCATGCGGTGCCCGTGCTCGTATTTCACTCCGCCCACCATGGGAGGAATCTTGTAGAGCGAGCCGAACGACGTGGGCCAGTCCGGCACCGCCAGTCCGGCATCGTTGCTGGTGACCAGGGCCCCGGCAATGAGCAACACAAAGGTGACGCCCGCCGTGAATACGGCGAAGTAGTGATGCGCCCGGTTGAACGGAGTCGGCATGTCGAAGAGGGAGTCCCTGTCACCTCGGCGCCAGGGACTCCTCATGCTTTCAACTTACTGCCTACTGCTTCTTTACTTTCCGAAGCTGAACTCGGCGGTTTTCGCATCCTTGGCCGCCAGCGTCACCTTCGATTCCTGCGTTCCCAGCGTCTCATGCACGGCGGCGATGGTGTAATCGCCCGGCGGCAGGCCCTTGATTTCGAACTTGCCGTCCTTGCCGCTGACCGCGAAGAAGCTGTGCTTGACCACGTTGACGTACATTTTCATCCAGGGATGCTGGTTGCACTTCACGGCCAGCATCAGTTCCTCGCGCGGAAACGACTTCTCCAAAGGCATGGACTTGGGCCCCTGCGACTCGTTCCACTCGCGGTTGCTCTTGGGCGTGGGATGGATGTTGTGGGTGGTGTTGTCGCTGTTGAGAATCTCGATGGTCTGCCCAGCCACCACTCCCATCACATGGGGCACATACTTGCAGCCATTCTGGTCGAGCTCGACCGCTACTGCGGGCGCGGGCGTCGAGCCGGCGAAGCCTTCTTTCACGTAGACGAAAACGTTGGCCAGGTTGCCGCCCTCGACCACCACCGCTTCTGTGGTGTTCGATCCTTTGCAGTTCGAGTCCAGACCCATGTCAATCTTGCCGACTTTGGGCGCCGTGCCTGTGAACTTGATGGTCCCGCTCACGCTGGCCGCGGTGGCCGGATCGATTGTCACAGCGGGCGCAGGCGTGGTGGCCACCGATCCGGACGCGGTTTCTGTGGGCGCCTGTTCCTTCTGACACCCGCTCACCGCCAGCAGCGACACCATCAGTGCCAGCAGAAGGATTCCTGTATTCCGATTCATGATTTTCGTCACACCTTTCCGTAGGGAATTTTAGACTGCGAGGAAACTCCACATTCTACCTTGAACCGCCCCGGCCTGCCGGGGAAGTTGCGCCCGGCGCCTGCGGGGAAGAGCGGGCATTGCGGACCGCGGGCTTGCGCTGCGTCCTGCCGCCGGCGGAGCCGCCTCCGGCGCGCCCCGAAACCCGGCGCTGCTCCTCCGCGGTGAGCTGGAACATGTAGCGCACCAGCAGCTTGGTGTGGTCCTGGGTGTAGCCGTTGAACGACGGCGGCACCGGCCCGTTGAACACCCACTGCTCGCCTTGACGGCGGAACAGGCCCGAGGGCATGGAAGTCCCCGGACTGATGTTCGCGGGATCAATCAGCCAGCGCTCGGTCCAGCCGGGCTTCAGACGCTCGCGCGCCAGCAGGAAGTTGGGGGCGGTGGCGGTGCGATCGTGCGCCGGGTCTCCGGTGGCATGGCACTTCAGGCAAGGCGCGGCGGCGCTGGTAAAGAGGCTGCGCGCCATGTCCATCTCCTGGGGAGACAGCGGGTCGAGACGCTGCGGAATGTAGGGCTGCGCCTGCTGAGACAGCGACTGGAAGAAGCGCACCAGCTTGCGCAGCTCGTTGTCGGAGAAGCTGAACGTGGGCATCCGCGCCTGCAGATACGGGCGCACCCCGTTGCGGTGCAGATCGCTCTCGCTCAGCGCCGGGTTCTTCAGGAAGCGCAGCAGCCAGTTGGGATCCACGCGCGCACCCTGAGTGAGCAGCTTGGGCGGAAGCTGTTCTTGCGCGTCCGCGTAGCGCGCCATGGTCATCAGGTTGGTGTCCTGCCCGGGCAGGAACTGATGGCATCCCATGCAGTTGTATTTCTTCACCAGCCACCAGCCGTCCTGCACGTCCTTGCGCGCGTCGCCCGGCTTGTAGATGTAGGCGGCGGGCAGAATGACTTCCTGCGAGCTTTCGCGGCTGCCCAGCAGGAAGGTGGTGAGCGCCCGAATCTGCTCCGGCGTGAGGTGCAGATCGGGCATCTTCAGGGCTTCAGTGGGGGTGCGGATCTTGTCCTTGTCGTAGAGGTTGGGCTGAGTGAGTTTCTTCTCGAAGAATCCCTTGTGGTCGTACCAGGGCTTGCCCTGCTTGCCGGTGAAAGGATCGGTGCCTTCTTTGGCGGGATGCGTGAGCAAAGCGAAGTCCAGGCGCTCGATGGGCTTGCTGCCTTCGAGTGTGAGCTCAGTGCCGATACGGCCTTCGTCTTCGAATCCGGAAATTTCGTGGCAGCCGGCGCAGCCGTAATGACGAATCCAAACGCGCCCCTGGTTCTTGAGCTTGGGATCTTCCATCCAGGAAGCGTCGGCGTATGTCGAAGGCTCCTTCTTCTTCTGCGCCATCAAGTAGGTGGCGATGTCGGCGCCCTCCTCCGGCGAGAGCCGCAGGCTGGGCATCACCGTCATCTGCTGGACTTGGAGTTCGTGCCCGTCGTTGGGACAGGTGGAGTGCTCCAGGTCAAAGACGTAGGGCAGGCCCTTCTTGGCATAGTCCTCGGGGCCGATGTCCTTCTTCTCATACGGACAATAGGGGCGCACACGGTGGCGCGGGTTGAGCACCCAGCGCACGATGTAGTCGTAGTTGGCCTTCTCGCCCAGGCGCGTGAAGTTGGCGGCAAAGTCGCCACCCTGCATGGCGCTGCCTTCGCCAATGGAGTGGCAGGCCAGGCAGCCGCGGGTTTCCAGAAGGTCCTTGCCGCGAGCGGCATTGCCCGGCTTCTGCGCCGGAATGGAGTCGCGCAGCGCCGATTGCCACAGATACGCCGAAATCGCCTTGATCTGCCCGTCGGTCATGCGGAAGTTCGGCATCTTGGTGGTGGGGCGGAAGTCGGTGGGCTTGCGCAGCCACTCCGGAATCCAGTCGCGGCGCAGCTTGGCGCGGATGTCCTTCAGGTTGGGCCCAACTTTTTTCTGGTCGCGCAGCACGCTCTTCATCTGCAGGTCCACCTGCTCGATGCGGCCCTCCAGGTTGCTCACGCCCACGCGCAGGGCCTCGGCCTGCTGGTAGAGACGGCGGGCTTCGGCGTCGTCGGCCGCCTGATCGGCCTGGCGGGTCATCATTGCCGCCTGCCGCAGGTTCTCCTTCTTGCCGGCTTCGAACTGGCGGATTTGCTGGCCCAGGGAGAGCAGCAGTTCGGGCTCACGATCGTAGCCCTCATAGCGATGGCAGCCCACGCAGCCGCGCTGCTGGAACAGGTCCTTGCCTTCGTTGAGGACCTTGCCCATCTCCACGCCGCTGGCCAGGACCATGTCAGATGCGTGGCACATCTGGCAGCCGGCCTCGGCGTTCTCGCGATAGAACAGCGGCCACAGCCAGTGCTTGTAGCGTCCGTGTCCCTGGTCCACGCCGGAAGTGGCGCGCCCGTTGCCGCCGTGGCAGGCGGCGCATCCGAAGCGATCGGGGTCGTGAATCTTCAAAAGCTCCGGCGGATGCCCCACGAAGGCGCGCGCGTAGGCGTCGGGCTGCTTCCCTTGATCCGACATGGATGCCAGCGTCAGCTTCACCGGCTCGCGGGCGCCCATGTGGCAGGACTCGCAGCGGTCCACAATGTTGGCCTCGGCCACGTTGATCTGCCGGATCACCGGGTCCCAGGCCTCGATCTTGCGGCGCAGTCCTTCAATCTGGTCGGGACCCAGGCCGGCCATGCGATCGGCCACGTAAGCGTTCTGCTGGGCTTGGATTTCCTTCTGCGCGCGCCCCGCCTCGCCCAACTCCAGAATCAGGCGCGCCTTCTCCACCTTCATCTCGCCGTATTTCTCTTCCAGCTTCAGGTAGCTGTAGAGGGTCTCTTGGGTGGCGCTGGAAAGGCGGACGTTGTACTGCTCCTTCTTCTTGAAGTCGTCGAGCGCCTGGCGCTTCTGGTCGCGGGAAGGGCCGGCGGCGGTGGTTTCGACGATGTAGGCGTCGGCGTCCACCCGCGCCTTGCCCACGGTGAACACGGCTTGCACCGCGGCCAGGTCTGCGTCCAGCTTCTTCAGGGTCCGCGTGAGTTCGGCGATGCGCGGCGCGGCCTGTACCTGCGCCGCCTTGAGCGACTCGGCGAGCTGCTGGTACTCGGCGCTTTTCTGGATTTCCTGCTCCGAGGCCGCCGATTCGCCCCGCAGCGTCTCCAGGAAGGCGGAGTAGCGCTGCTTGAATTCGTTCTGATAGCGCTTCCAGGGCCGGGTGGCGTAGGCCTCGTCCCACAGCGCCCAGAACAGCGAAGCGATCATCAGCACCGAAGCGATGACGTAATGTGGCGCCAGCGACTTGCTTACAATCGGGTCGGCTTGCGGCGTTGGCTGCTCAGGCACGCGCGTACTCTCCTAAACGTTGAACCACGGAGTGACCCATACGTACTTGATGTTCAACAGCAAACGGGCCGCCATCTTGATGGGCAGCGAGATCATCATCAGCATCAGCATCATCAGGGTGTTGTATTGCAGGAAGCTCATGCGCTTGTAGTCTTTGGGATTGGTTTTCAGGAAGAGCTTGTGGACCGCGCCTCCGAAGAGGACGAAGTACGTTCCCGTCACCAGCCCGCCGAAGATGCCCACCCAGGGCTGCGACGTGATCTGCAGCGCCGGCGGCAGGTACAGGTTGAGGAACTCGTGCAGATCAATGTTGACTTCAAACACCAGCTTGTTGTGGTCCCAGGTTTGTCCCGGCCAAAACCACATCCAGCCCGGCCCGCGGATGAACGTCCCGATAATGATGAAGGCCACCCATAGCACAATGAACCCGAAGCAGAACGTCAGAATGGCGAACTTGCGCTGCTTGAAGGTGTAATAACCCGAGCCCAGCGGGTTGGTGTCAATGTAAGGGATGGCCATCAGCCCCATGACGATCAGCGTGGGCATCACCACGCCTGCGATCCAGGGGTCGAAGTACACCAGCATTTCCTGCAATCCCAGGAAGTACCACGGCGCCTTGGCCGGGTTCATGGTCAGGTTGGGATTGGCGGGCTCTTCCAGAGGCGCGTTCAGGGTGATGGACCACACCATCAGGATGACGGTGACGATGATGGCCGCCAGAAATTCCACCCGCAGCAGGAATGGCCACACATGGACTTCCTTCTGCCAGCCGGGCTGGAAGGGCCAGGTCTTGCGGTGATGGGTCTTGGCCAGAGCGGCGTCGCCCTCGAGTTGGCCGATCAGGGCGTCGTTGGCCCGCATCTGCCGCCACGCCAGCCAGCAGTAGAAGGCCATCAGCGGAATCATGCCCACGATGGGCACGTTGTCAGGCGCCGAACTGATCTCCCAAAGTTGATGCCAATCCATATCTGTCTCCCGCTAACCTCCTACCTCCTACCTCCTACCTCCTGCTACCTCTTTCTTTCACTTCACTCTCCAGCACCACCCCCGCCGGTCCGGATATGCCGCCGTCCTTCCTGACCCGCCAGAAGTTGAGGCGCTTTGCGGGCGTGAGCGAGCCGCTTGGCGGCGACGCGGGAGCCCGCAGCCGAAATCCCGAGCGAAGCGAGGGATCTCTCCTAATGCTCATTTCTTTTCTTTCACTTCACTCTCCAGCACCACCCCCGCCGGTCCTGATATGCCGCCGTCTTTCCTGACCCGCCAGAAGTGCACCATCATGAAGATGGCCGCCACCACCGGGATGCCGATGCAGTGCCAGATGTAACTTCGCAACAGCGCGTTGGCGTCCACGATGGAGCCGCCCAGCAGCCCGAAGCGGACGTCGTTATAGGGTGTCATCTTCATTTCCGGCCCGAACGGGCCTTCGTGTCCCAGGCCGGGAGTGGCGCGCGCCATGTTCGTCCCCACGGTCACCGCCCAAAATCCCAGCTGATCGTCGGGCAGCAGGTATCCGGTAAACGACAGCAGCAGGGTCAGCACCAGCAGGATCACGCCCACGCACCAGTTGAATTCCCGCGGACGCTTGTAGGATCCGGTGAGGAACACGCGGAACATGTGCAGCCACACCGCGATGATCATCAGGTGCGCGGCCCAGCGGTGCATGTTGCGCAGCAGCTTGCCGAAGGGAACGTCGTGTTCCAAATAAAGGATGTCGCGAAACGCCTGCACCTTGGTGGGATGGTAGTAGTACATCAGCAGGATTCCGGTGAAGGTGAGCACGATGAACAGGTAAAACGTGATCCCGCCCATGCCCCAGGTAAAGCTGTAACGCACCGCGTCGCGATTCACCTTGGCGGGATGCAGGTGCAGGAAAACGTTGGACAGCACCCCCAGCGCCCGGTTGCGCGGGGTGTCGTCGTGCTTGTGGCGGAAGATGGAAGTGAAGATCTGGGTCTTGGTCGGGTCCTTCAGGCCTTCCTTCTGCTCCTTGGCCTTCTGGATCATGTCCGACGTCACCGCGCGGACATCCTGCTTCACCTTCTCGATCAGGCCCACGCCCCCGCCGTTCTTCTTGTCGTTTTCATCCGCCATGCTGCCTCCGCCTGTCGTGTGGAAGCGGTCCCGCCCAGCGGGACCGCGCTGCTTACACCGAGATGTACGATCCGTCGTCGCTAAACTGGCTGCGCTGGCCCTTGGGCCACTGGTAGAGCCGGCTGGTGTCCACCACAATCTGCCCGGTGGCGTCCAGTTCGAGGTGCGCGCGGTCCATGGGGCGCGGCGCCGGCCCTTCAAAGTTCACGCCCTCGTTGTCGTAGCCCGAGCCGTGACACGGGCACTTGAATTTGTTCTCGCTGGGCTTCCAGTCGGGAGTGCAGCCCAGGTGGGTGCAGCGCGCGTAGATCACGAACAGCCGGTCGGGAGTGCGCGCCACCCAGATGCGGTACTGCTGCTGGAACTTGGTGTCCACGCCCAGGCCGAAGTCGGAGGCGTAGCCCACGCGGAAGATGGTGGAAGGCTCAAACAGCGTGCGCGGCAGAAAGAAACGGAAGAAGGCGATAAACCACGCGCCCAGAAACGACGCCACGCAGGCCCACACCAGCCGCCGCCGGCGCTGATTGGCTTCCGAGTCCTCGGGACCCACGGCCGCCAAGCCCGCTGCCGCCGCCGCTTTGGACGTGCCTACCGCTGGCGTGCCTACGTACTTGTTCGCCGGGTGTGTGGAAGCGGGCGACCCGCCCGCGTCCTTGGTTTCCGCCTTAGGAGGCACTGACATTCGTTTCGCTACCTCACTAATTTACCCAATTACCAAATCTCAAATGTCGCTCAGTCTGCTGCTACCAATCTCTCGGCCGCTTCCTCATTTTGCATTTCTAATTTCGCATTGTGAATTTTCTGGATCACCAGCTCCCCCAGCGCCGCGATGAATCGCGGCGAGTCGTTCAACCCGGGCGCCATCTCAAACTGCCCCATGCCCAGGCTCGCAGCTTGTTCGCGGGCCTCATGATCAATCTCGCCCAGCGTCTCCACGTGGTCGGAGACAAAGGAAATCGGGACCACGCACATCGCCGTGCTCTTCTCCTCCGCCAGTTGGCGAATGGTTTCGCGCAACGAGGGCTGCAGCCACTTACTGGCCCCCACCTTACTCTGATAGCACAGCCGTTGCCGGTTCTTCCACCCGCCGCGCTCCATGACCAGGCGAACGCTTTCTTCGATGTGCCGCTGATAGGGGTCGCCGCGCTCGATCACCGACATGGGCACGCTGTGCGCGCTGAATACCAGCACCGTATCGTCCGGCTCCGGGAAGCGCGCCAGGGTCTGCTCCACGCGCTCCACCACCGCATCCAGATACATGCCGTGCCGGTAAAACTCTCGGACATGCACTGGAGTATTTCGGAGGGGCACGGCTTTGGCCGTGCCGTTGCTGCCGCCCTCCGACGGGGCTTTAGCCCCTGAGGCGCTGTCTTTCCAGCAGCGCTGCCACTCGTTCAGGCTGCTGCCCGTGGTCGTCGAGGAATACTGCGGATAGAGCGGGAGCAACACCATGTCGTCCCAGGCCTCGCGCTCGATCTCCGCCACCGTCGCCGCAATCAGCGGATGCCAGTAGCGCATAGCCACAAAACAACGCGCCGCCACGCCCTGCTCATTCAGATGAGTTTCCAGCGCCCGCGCCTGCTGTTCGGTAAAGCGCCGGATGGGCGACCCGCCGCCAATCGCCGCGTAGTGGTGCTGCACCTTGCGCGCGCGCGTGGTGGAGATCAGCTTGGCCAGCGGCCGCCGGCCCAGCCGGGCGAAAGGGAAGTCAATGATGTCGGGATCGGAAAACAGGTTGTACAAAAACGGCTCGATGGCCGCGAGCGTGTCCGGCCCGCCGAGTTGGAAGAGGACTACGGCTACCTGCCCCTGAGCCATTTATGAAACCGTTCCTTAAGAACAGGCGAGTGTAATAAAGGATGCCAGGAAGGTCAACGGAATCTGCAAAGGCATGGGTGGCGAGAATGTGGTGGAGCGCCCTAGGCCGATGCGGCCTTGGCAGGTGGGGTGGCGGGCGTCGCGGAAGGCGCGCTGTACCCCTCCAGTTCGTCCTTCCACTCGCCCGACTGGAGTGCCGCAATGACGGCGTCGGCAAACTCGCTGGTGCTGGTGGTGCCGCCCACGTCGCGCGTCAGCTTCTCTTTGCGCCGATAGACGCGATTCAGCGCGCCTTGCACCATGTCCGCGGCTTGCGGCTCTTTGATGTGGCGCAGCATGAGGATGGCGGACTGCAAGACCGCCGTCGGATTGGCAATGTTTTTTCCGGCAATATCGGGTGCCGAACCGTGGACGGCTTCGAAGATGGCGCACTGCTCGCCGAGGTTCGCGCCCGGCACCATGCCCAGGCCACCCACAAAGGCCGCGCACAGGTCGCTGATGATGTCGCCGTAGAGGTTCTCCATCACCAGCACATCGTACTGGTAAGGATTCATCACCAGTTGCATGCAGGTGTTGTCCACGATGTGCTCGCCATAGGTGATTTCCGGGTACTCCTTGGATATGGCGCGCGAACACTTAAGGAACAGGCCGTCGGACAGCTTCATGATGTTGGCTTTGTGGATGGCGTGCACCTTCTTGCGCTTGGCGCGGCGGGCGTACTCGAAGGCGAAGCGCGAGATCCGCGTGGACGCCTTCTCGGTGATGATCTTCAGGCTCTCCACCACGCCGGGCACCACTTCGTGCTCAATGCCCGAGTACAGGCTCTCGGTGTTCTCGCGCACAATCACCAGGTCTACGCCCGGGTAGCGCGTAGGAATGCCGGGCAGGTTCTGGATGGGCCGGAAGTTGGCGTAAAGCTCGAACTTCTTGCGCAGCGTGACGTTGATGGAGGCGAAGCCTCCGCCGATGGGCGTGGTCACCGGCCCCTTCAGCCCCACATGCGTCCGCTCCAGCGACGCCGTCAGCTCCTTGGGGATGTACTCCTTGTATTTCTCGAAGGCATCGGCGCCGGCCAGAATGCTCTCCCACTCAAACTTCAGTCCTGTTGCTTCGAGGATGCGCACCACCGCGCCCGTGACTTCAGGGCCGATGCCGTCGCCGGGAATCAGTGTGATCGTGTGAGCCATGTTCGAGTACCGAGTACCGAGTCGCGAGTACCGAGTTTCCAGAAACTGGAAACCAGAAACGAGAGACCAGCCTTTTACGCGTCTTTCCGTGCCGGGGAAATTGTATCAGGCGATGGAGGCACTAAATCATCGGAGCAGCTGTGCCTGACTTCCGCCCCTGGAACAGGCTGGCTTCGGTCCAGCGGCGAACCCTACCGCTGGTTGCTCGACGGAGTCGATTTTGGCGCTAGAATGGTTCCAATCAGTCTCTAGGAGGCCCTCATGAAAAACCTCAGGTTGGTCTGGTCGTTTGCAGCGGTGATTGCGTTCGCTTGCGTGCTTGCTTGGGCGGGCAAACCCTGGGTGGAGACGAAGCCCTACACGGAGTGGACGGAGAAGGATGTTCGCGCGGTTCTCACCGAATCCCCCTGGGTCGCCTCGCAGACGTTTCTTATCTACAGCAGAGATGACGAGACGGCCAGCCGGGAACTGAACCCTCAGAGTGGCGTCGGGGTCGCTGCCGGAGGCAACGTCTCGAGTGGAAGTCGCATCGGCCAGGTCCGCAGCACGGCGGATTCGCCTCTCGATCACCAGGTTTACGTTTCCGTCATCTGGGCGTCTTCGCTGACTCTGCGCCAGGCCACAGTTCGGATGGGCCAGTTGCGCGGTGTGGCCGCGCAGGGAGACCCCGAGCAATATCTCTCGGAACAGCCGGCGGATCACGAAATTGTGGTCACGGAAACCCCCTGGGCGGAGTCCAAGATGGCCAAGGCGGATCTTTTCTCCGAGCTTAAGGAGGCGGACCTGCAGGAACGCGCTTACCTGGAAACCGTTCTAGGGGGCCACAGAACCGCGCCTCGCCGGGTGCAGATCGTTCCCGGCCGGTCCTTTTCGACCCTTCGTTTCTACTTTCCCCGAGTGCTTGACGGGAAGCCCCTCATCCCCCCGGACCAGGGCAGTATTCGGTTCTTCTGTAAGACCAAAAGGGGCGACCTGAAGGCTGAATTCAATCTGCGGATGATGGTTCGGGACGGGAAGCCCGATCTGTGAGGAAATCGGGCTTCTGAACCCGGAAGCCTGACCTGTGACCTGTCACCTGAGACCTTACACCTGCACTTACGCTTTACCCTTTGCCGCTGCGCCTTCCTTCGTCTTCAGCAAGTCCTTGAGCTCGGCCATGAACTCCTTCACGTCCTTGAAGTCCAGATACACCGACGCGAAGCGCACGTAGGCGACCTTGTCCAGGCGGCGCAGGCGCGACATGATGACTTCGCCGATCTCGCTGGTGCGGCGCTCGCGCTCCGGCGAATCAATTACGTAGGCCTCAGCGTCGTTGACAATCTGCTCCAGTTTGCCGATGGCCACCGGACGCTTCTCGCAGGCGCGCAGCAGGCCGGCCAGCACCTTCTGCCGGTCGAACTTCTCGCGGCGGCCGTCCTTCTTCACCACCATGTAGGGGATTTCGTCAATCCGCTCGTAGGTAGTGAAGCGCTTTTCGCACTTCAGGCACTCGCGCCGCCGGCGAATAGACTCGCCTTCCTTGCTCTCCCGCGAGTCCACCACCTTGTCGTTGCCAAAGCCGCAGAACGGACATTTCATCGCGTGTGCCGGACCAGCGCTGCCGCCAGGTGCGGGAGAATTGTATCAGGAGGAGTGAATCATTGAATCAGTGAATTCAGTGAATCATTGAATCATTGCCGACTCACAGATTTCTGCTTGCTGATTACCAGGCTTGTCGATGGCTCCATCATTCAATGATTCAATCTTTCAATGATTTAATGATTCATTTCCTCCTCGCTTTCCACCGAAAGCTTGCGCAGCGACACGTGCTCGCGGTGGGCCAGGAAGAGGCCGGCGGGCGTGACCGACACAAAGGTCACCAGCCAGAGCAGGATGCCGCAGCTTAGGGCCAGCTCCGAGGGCACGGCGAAGATGTAATGCAGCGCGCCGACGGTGGCCAGTTGCGAACCGCCGCCCACCGCAGGTAACTGCACGGTGGAGCCGGCGATGCTGAAGCCCATCAGCAGAAGGACGTGGGGCACGGTCATGTGGCGCAACGGTTCGGGATACGCGTGCGTGACTTCGCGGAAGGCCACGGCAATGAGCAGCCAAATGACCAGCGAGACCACCACCAATTGCGCGAACGACGCCGCGTCGTGGATGGTGTGCATGCCTTCGCCGAAGGCCCGCACCTTCTGGGCGACGCTCTTGCTCGTCCGCGGCGAGAGCCTGGACAGCACACGCTCGGTCCACCCGGCCACGCCCGCGCTGTTGCGCCAGATGAGAAACGCGAGCGCAATCAGGCCGAGGGAAAGACCCAGCAGCACCGCGCCGATCGCCGGGAACTTGCCGGAGTGGGGAAGCTGGCGCAAGCTGGGCGCGAAAAAGATGTTGAGAGTAATGAGCACGGTGAACGCCCCGGTGTCGAAGACGCGCTCCACCAGCCACACCGCAATCTGCGAGGAGAAGGGAAGCTGCTCGCGCCGGGCCACGAGATAGGGGCGGATGAGTTCTCCGGGGCGTCCCAGGATGGCCAGCCCAGTGAAACCGATGAACATCGCCGGCGCCAGCGCCAGGGTGGAAGTGCGGCGCACCGGGCGCAAGAAGATTTTCCAGCGCAGCGCGCGCAGCAAGACCACGAGATACACAATTCCAACCGCGCCTGCCACGCGCCAGGGATTGGCACGCCGTGTCTGCTCCAGAAACACTCGCCAGTCGAAGTCCTGCCAGGAGCGGAACTGCAGGTAGACCAGCGCGCCCAGCGCCAGCATCACCCCGGCCGTGACTGCGGCGCTCTTGCGCATGGCGGCACCGGGCATCAGCCGATGAACTCGCGCACGGCGGCGGCGACGCCGTCCTGTTCGTTGCTCAGGGTGGTGGCCCAGCCGTTCTGCTTGAGCTCGTGTTCGGCGTTGGCCATGACCACGGGAAGGCCGGCGAATTCCAGCATCTCCCGGTCGTTGAAGTTATCGCCGATGGCCATCACTTGTTCGCGGCGCAGGCCGCGGTGCGCCGTCCAGCGCGCCAGCGCGTGACCCTTGGAGCAGCCCGCGTTGAGCACGTCCACAATGCTCAGGTCGCGCACCGGGTAGCGCGTCCTGAGAACGGTGATGCGGCCCTCGAGCCCGCCTTCCTGCAGCCGGTCTTCGACGCGCTGCATGCGTTCCAGGGAGCCGGCAAAGGCGAGCTGCACGGGATCGGCAACCAGCGCGTCCTCCAGGCGCGGCGCGCACTCAATCCAGGCGGCGGAGCGTTCCATCCAGTGCTGGATGCCGGCATCGAAGCCGTCCGTGCCTTCCACCACCAGCGCGCCTTTGGCGTTTACGTCGAAGGTCAGGATGGTGCACTTGCGGAAACCGTCCATGTGCGAGCAGACGTCGCGCGCGGTGGAAGCGGGCAGCAGGTCGCGGTGAAAGGTTTCGCCCCCCAGGGAACGAGTGACGGCGCCGTTGGAGCTGATGAGCCCCAGCTCGAAGCCCAGGCTGCGCGCCACCGGCAGCGCGAAGTGGTGCCGGCGCCCGGTGACCAGAACGATTTCCACTCCCTGGGCATGCGCCCGCAGCAAGGCCTCGCGATTGGCGGCGGGAAGTTCGGAGGCGGCGTCCAGCAACGTGCCGTCAATGTCCACCGCGAGCAGGCGGATGGGCGTCTTCACTGCGGACATTCTAGCATTGGAGTTCTCCGCGCCCCCGCATGCTATATTCGGGCGACGCGCATGGGACAGCTAGTCTACGTCCTCGGCATCGGGCTGCAAGTGCTGGCTCTGATTCACTTCGCCAAGCGCCGCCCCGACACCTACTGGCTGTGGATCATTCTGCTGTTCCCAGGACTGGGCGCGTTTGTGTATCTGATGATGGAGGCCGTGCCCGACCTGGGACTCTTGCGCGGACAGTTCCAGGTACTCTCGCACCGCAAGCGCATTGCCGAGCTGGAGTCGCTGGTGATCGACAATCCCGCGCCCGGCAACTACGAGGAGCTGGGCGACCTCTACATGGAAAAGGAGGATTACAAACGCGCGCGCGAGTGTTTCGACAAGGCCATCACCACGCGCTCGGTGACCCCGGAGCCGTTCTATCATCGCGCCATGTGCGAGCTGGAACTGGGCGACTTTGCCGCCGCTGCCGGCGACCTGGAGCGCGTGGTCACGCTCGAGGCGAAGCACGATTTTCATCGCGCCGCCGGCCTGCTGGCGCATGCCCTGGCCAAGACCGGGCGCACGGAGAAGGCGGGGGCGCTGTTTCAGGAGGTGGTCAAAATCTCCACGCTCTCGGAGACGCAGTACCAGTACGCGGCCTTCCTCCGGGAACAAGGCCATCCGGACGACGCGCGCCACTGGGCGCAGCGCATCCTGTCCAAGAAGCACAACCTTCCCGGATATCTGAAGCGGCGGGAGCGTCCCTGGTTCCGGCGGGCGGAGGCACTGCTGAAACAGTTGCCGCCGGGGCCTCCGCCGGCGTAGTCCCATTTCTGCGATGCCTGAGTCCTTGGAGAGCAAGCTGTGGCGCTGGCGCCTGAACCTGTTCCTATGGCGGGCCGCGAGCGGCGCCCGCGTCACCTATCTGGCCGGCGACTGGCGCGAAATACGCGTCGAGCTGGTACTCAACTGGCGCACCGACAATTATGTGGGCACCATCTATGGGGGCAGCATGTACGCGGCGGTAGATCCGTTCTACATGCTGATGCTGATCCGCAACCTGGGCAGGGAGTACATCGTGTGGGACAAGGCGGCCAGCATCCGCTTCCGCAAGCCGGGGCGCTCCACCCTGTACGCGCGCTTTGTGCTGGACCAGGCTGAGCTCGAGGCGGTGCGCGCCGCCGCGGCGCAGGCGCCTTCGATTGACCGCATCTATCGGGTGGACCTGTGCGACGCCCAAGGCGTGGTCCATGCCAGCGTGGAGAAGACGCTCTACATCCGCCGCAGGACCGAAGGGGAGAAACCGGAGCGCGATGCCCAAAATCATCCACTTTGAATGCTCGCGCTGCGGCGAAAAGCAGAGCGCAGACGGCCTGCCTGGCGTTTGTCCCAAGGACGCGGGCGCGCTCTGGGTGCGCTATGACCTGGCGCGGTTGCGGGGCAATCCACCCGATAAGGTGCTGGCGCTGCATCGCGCCGGCATGTGGCGCTACGCCGCAGTCCTGCCGGAGGCGGAACCGGTCACGCTGGGCGAAGGCTTCACGCCAATGTTGCGCTCGCGTCAGTATGCGAGCGCATTGATTAAGGATGAGGGAGTGAATCCCACCGGCTCCTTCAAGGCTCGAGGGCTTTCTCTGGCCGTGACCATGGCGCGGGCCTACGGACGCAAGCAACTGGCGATTCCCACGGCGGGCAACGCGGGCTCCGCGCTGGCGGCCTACGCGGCGGCAGCCGGGTTGGAAGCGCACATTTTCATGCCGCGAGACGTGCCTCAGGCCAACCTGCTGGAATGCCGGGCGTACGGTGCAAACGTCACCCTGGTGGACGGCCTGATCTCCGACTGCGGCCGCGTGGTGGCCGAGCGCGCGCGGGCTGAGGGCTGGCACGACGTCTCCACGCTCAAGGAACCCTTCCGCGTGGAAGGCAAGAAGACCATGGGCTACGAAGTCGCCGAGCAAATGGGCTGGCGACTGCCCAGCGCCATCATTTATCCCACGGGCGGCGGGGTGGGCCTGCTGGGCATGTGGAAAGCGTTTGCGGAGATGCAGGCGCTGGGCTGGATCGGGCAAGAGCGTCCGCGCATGATCGCGGTGCAGGCGGAGGGTTGCGCTCCCATCCCCAAGGCGTGGGAGGAAGGCAAAGACAGAAGCGATCCTTGGCCGAACGCGCACACTCTGGCCGCCGGCCTGCGCGTCCCCAAGGCCTATGGCGACGACCTCATCCTGAAGATCCTGCGCGAAAGCCAGGGCACAGCCGTGGCCGTGAGCGACGCCGAGATCATGGACGCGCTGGCGTCGTGGGCGCGCGAGGAAGGCATCTTCGCTGCTCCGGAAGGCGCCGCGTCGCTGGCCGCATATCGCAAGCTGCTGGCCGCGGGCTTCCTCCAGTCCAGCGACAGCGTGGTGCTGTTCAACACCGGCTCGGGGCTGAAGTATCTGGACGTGATTGCGGAAGCGATGAGGCCAGCAGAGTCTGCGCGCCCGGCGTCGCGGCAAGTTGGCGGGATTATCGGACCGTACTAGCCAAGGGCCTTCCGCGGTTGCTATTGAGTAAGAGTTTCCTCCCGGCATGCCTTGTGCCTGGATACGTGAGCGCTCGTCTACAATTCTGCTCCTGGAGGGACGCGTGCACACCGCAGAAGTGGTGATCATCGGCGGCGGGATCGTCGGCTCCAGCATCGCCTGGCACCTGACCGAGGCCGGCTGCCGCGACGTGCTCGTCCTGGAGCGCGAGACCCACCAGGGCAAAGGCTCCACCGGCAAGAGCATGGGCGGAGTACGCGCCCAGTTTTCAACGCCGGTCAATATCCAGATGTCGCTGTACTCCATCCCTTTCTATGATTCGTTCGAGGAGCGGCTGGGGCATCCCTCGGGCTACCGGGCGCAGGGCTATCTGTTCGTCGCCACCAGCGAAGCGCACCTGGCCTACCTGCGCGCCAACCATGAGCGCCAGGTCGCTATGGGGCTGAAGACGGCGCGGTTGGTTTCCGCCGAAGACATCACGCACATGTTTCCGCAGTTGCGTGCGGACGACATCGTGGGCGGCAGCTTCTGCTCCACCGACGGATTCGTGGATCCCTACAGCGCCATGGTGGGCTTCATGACCCGCGCGTCCGAGCAGGGAGCGCGGCTGTGGCGGGATACGGAAGTCAGCGGCATCGCTTGCAACGGCGGCCGGATCACGGGCGTCGAGACCACGCGCGGCCCGGTGTCGGCACCCGTGGTGGTAAACGCCGCCGGCCCCTGGGCGGCGCAGGTGGCGCGCATGGCGGGCGTGGAGCTGCCGGTGGAACCGCTGCGCCGCATGCTGGTGCCCACCGAGCCGTTTGACGGCTTCCCGCGAACCGCTCCCATGATCATCGACATGTCGAACGGTTTCCATTTCCGCCCGGAGGGGCTCGGGTTTCTGATGGCGTGGAACGATCCTGAGGAAACTCCCGGCTACCGCACCGAGTTTGAGCCCAACTTCATCGAGAAGGTGCTGACGCGCGCCGCCAGCCGAGTGCCATGTTTCGAGGAAGTAGCCGTGAACCCCAAGCGGGCCTGGGCCGGCCTCTATGAAATGACGCCCGACCATCACCCCATCCTGGGGGCGGCGCCCGGCGTCGAAGGCCTGTTCTTCGCCAACGGCTTCAGCGGGCACGGCGTGATGCACGCCCCAGCGACGGGCAAGATCGTCGCTGACCTGGTGCTGAAAGGCTCAACCGACCTGGTGGACGCCAAGCTACTTGATCTTCAGCGCTTTGCCGAAGGCCGGATGATTGAGGAAACGGCGGTGTTGTGAGGCGGGAACTAGCGTGAATCGTCGAAGCGCCCCCTAGGCTTACAACGAAACGAGCTGCCGCTTCATGAATCTTGTGATGGGACCAAACAGCACGAGGAAAGCGAGTTACCTAAAGGCGCGCGTTGGGCACGTGCTGCCGACACCCGTGTCGGAGTAGGGCGCCGTCTGCTTGTCGCCTCGGAAATAAGCTCCGCTTACTTCCCAGGTGGGCGTCACCTGTCGTGGATTCGACCCGAGGCAGATGAACATCGCGGTAGCGGTCTTGAACTGTTCCGGGCGCGTCAGTCGCACGCCGCCACGGCCGAAGACGATGGTGCCCTTCTTGAAGTGTTCGAGAAACCGGACCCTGTCGCCCTTGACGACCGCGTCGTAGGCGGCCCACTTGGCCTTGAACTGTGCATCGACCGTCGCAAGTCGCTGATCGGCGGTGGCCTGCCACTTGCCCACCTCTTTTCGGAGGTCTGCGAGCGAGAGCACGTGCTTTCCGCTCACATCGGAGACCATCCAGCCTTCCGGGATCTGGGCCTTCTCGGCGCGGCCCAGCTGCTGCTGCAGGTTCCGGGCTGCAGAACTGGCAGCAATCTGGGCCAGGTTGTCGCCTGAATCTTCCAAGCTGTTCAGGATATTCATGTAGTTTTGAGCGATGTGTTCCATCAGCTCTTTGACCTGGTCGTAACGTTGAGAGAGCACGTGGATGTACTTCAGGTGGCCGTCGAAATAGGGCCAGGCGGCGCGCAGCGCCTTGCTGGGACGGACGCGGCCTGCCTCCGTGTCCCTGACCAGGTCATTCATGTTCGAGCGGATGATGGAGACAGCGGTTTCGGCGTCGTCGTATTCGCCGCCGTCCCAGGCGTTATAGAACTGCATGAACATGGCCTTGAAGGCGCCAGTGTCGTCGTCCCAGGTGATCGCGCGACCGCCGTAGTTGACGCAACTATCCGAGGCGCACATCTCGGCGCCGACGTTGACGCACCCCGGAAGGTTCTCCCAAATGCGCTCCTGCTCATACTGCTGCACGCTGCCGCAGACCTGGGGGGTAAGGTGACGCTGATCGAATGCGAAAGCTGGCGTCGCCCACAGCAGGGCCATCAACAAACCCACCGTCGTCTTCATCCTGATCCTCCTGGCAAACGAACACGCGTTGGCGCAGCGCGGCAGCGTACAGCAGAGCAGGGTGGATTTTCAAGCCGCGAAGCGCCGGTCCCCTTCCTTCCCGTGGTGGCGCGGAGAAGGGGATGCCTCTGATCGTGACCTGACCCGCTTCCGACCTCCTCGAACACGGCATGGCGGTGCAGCAGCGTTACGGTACGAAGGACGGCACAAAGCGGGAAAGGAGGTTGTAGGTGTGGTGCAAGTGATTGGGAACGATGGTGGAGCTAGTCGGGATCGAACCGACGACCTCATCGTTGCGAACGATGCGCTCTCCCAGCTGAGCTATAGCCCCACGGTTGAGGAAACAATTTTACCAGCGGTCGCCAACCACGACCAAGCAGCTGCGCTGAGCCTGCTGCTGGCAGCGCGCTGCTGGCTGCCGGCCGCAAGCTGCCAGCCAGAACGCCAGCCCTCCACCTAACGCTTCACTCCGCCTCCACCTTCGGCGGTTTGAGCAGCGTTTGCATCACCACGCAGTATTGCTCCGTTTTCTCGTGCAGGGCGCGCAACTGCTCGGGCGTGGCTTGAGGTGCGCCTCCTACTCAGCGAGAGGGAGGGGAGGGCGGCGACGTGGATTTCAGGGCTGCAGCCACCTCAGCGTCGCCCGGATGCTGGAGAATTGCGGCCTCGAGCAGCGTCCGGGCCTCGTTCCGGCGTCCCATCCAGATCAGAGTGAACGCTTTGCCAACGCGCGCATCGTAGTTTGCAGGGTGCAACTGGAGGATCTTCTCGTAGCGCATCAGAGCCCTGTCATATTCCTTCTGCCAGGAGTAGATGCGCGCGACAGCGACCTGGGAGTCCACGTCGGCGGGATTGACCTTCAGTAGGGCCTCGTAGGCCGTAACCGCCTCAGCGTAGCGTTTCTTCGTGACCAGCCACTTGGCGTACTTCAAGTGGGCCTCGGCCGCATCCTCCCGTTTCCCAGCGAAGCGGTGCAACGCGGCATAGGCCTGCTCCTCCTGGCCGAGTTTTTGTAGGGCCGCGACCAGGCCCAGCGCTTGGGCTGGGGTGGGCGCGTTCTCGATCTTCGCCAGATAGTCGCGGATGTTGTCCGCGTCGGTGGTGGCTACCGTTGTCTGCCAGGGACGGCGGTACATCTCCATCAATGTGAACGCCAGGACTTCCGCCACCACCAGCAAAAGCAGGACGGCGCCCAGAGTCACGATGCGACGCCGCTTCTGTTTTCGCTTCTGTTCGGCGAGTTCCACAGAGGCGGCAGCGGGAACCAGACCGGCATCGTTCTTCTCTTTCAACTGCTGCAGCTCCGCCTTCATTTCGGCGATGGTCTGGTAGCGCTGGCTGGGATCCTTTTTCAGGGCTTTATTGATGATGCGGTCCAGGCCAGCGGGCAAATCGGGATTGAACGCCACAGGCGGCGACGGCCAGTAGTGGAGGATCGCCTCGATCACCATGTTTGAATTTCTGCCACGGAAGGGCTGCACTCCCGTGGCCATCTCGTAGAGGACGGATCCCAGCGAGAAGATGTCCGTACGCAGGTCCACCGGCTGGCCCCGAGCCTGTTCCGGCGACATGTAGGCAATCGTCCCCACCACCGCGCCCAGTTGCGTAAGTTCGGACTCCTTCGCAGCTTCCGTCAGCGGACGGGCAAACAGCTTGGCCAGACCGAAGTCTACGACCTTGATCTGGCCTCGGGCGGTCACGAAGATGTTGGAAGGCTTGATGTCACGATGCAGGATGCCGTTGGCGTGGGCGGCCTCGAGCGCGTCCGCCATCTGAATAGAGAGGCTCAGCAGTTCCTGGCGGGGCAGAGGCTGCCGGCCAATGTGATCGCAAAGCGTCCGGCCGTCGAGAAGTTCCATGACAATGAAATGCTGGCCATCGTGCTCGACGACATCGTGTACGGTACAGATGTTGGGATGGTTTAAGGCCGAGGCGGCCTCGGCCTCTCGATGGAATCGCCCTAGCGCCTCTTCGCGCTTGGAGAGCTCCGGGGACAGGAACTTGAGTGCGACCAGGCGCTTCAGCTTGGTGTCTAGGGCTTTGAAAATCACGCCCATCCCACCAGTGCCCAACTTCTCCAGGATCTGGTAGTTGGACACGACGGCACCTTCCTGCGGCAGCACCGGCAGTCTGAGGGCGAGGCTGCCCGGCTCGTAGGGCAGGGTGGAGGTGTCGGTGTTGTTGTCTTCGGGCGGAGGAGTGGAGTCGCTGGTCGGGATCGGCTCTTCGTCCGGTTTTCTCTTGAAAGCCCCGTTCATGGAAATGGAACCTCCCCAGCACGGCGGAGATACTGTGCACGCGGGTGCTGGGAGCAGACAACCTATTATCATTCGCCACCCCTGTCAAGGCAGGCGTGGCTAGCTGCTAACGCTGCCTTCAGACGCCGCGCAAGCGCCTCACCCTTGAGCTCAGGGCTCAATCCTGCCCTTGCGCTTGCCACTCCGCTTCCACCTTCGGCGGCTTGAGCAGCGTTTGCATCACCACGCAGTACTGCTCGGTCTTCTCGTGCAACGCGCGCAACTGCTCGGGCGTGGCTTGGGGAGCAATCACGTCGAAACGAAGGCGAATCTTCTCAAACCCAACCGGCACTTCCTTGGAGACGCCCAGTGTGCCGCTCAGGTCCAGTTCGCCCTCCACGGTGACGTTGGCGCGTTCAACGGGAATTCCCATGGCCGCGGCCACCATCTGGCAGGTGATTTGGGCGCAGGCGGCCAGGGCGCCGAGCAAAAGGTCTCCGGAGCAGGCGGCGGTGCCCGCTCCGCCCACTCCGGTGTGGGCCTGGGCTTCGTAGATGGCGCGTCCGATATCCACCGAGCAGGCGATTGGGGCGCCGGCCTGGCTGCTGGTGGCGCGCAGCGTGATGCGCGATGCTCCCGGATCGCTGCGGTAGCGCTCCTTCAGCGGTTTCTGCAATGCGCGGATATCCATCACGGCCTCCAGAGACTCTTGCTATCCTAGCAGCGCATCCGCGCTGCTCAGCAGTTGTCGCGATTCTTCGCTGCGCAAAAACTCCATGGCGCTTTCCGCTGGCACACGCTTCGGGCCTTACGAAATCCTCTCCCCGTTGGGAGCCGGAGGGATGGGGGAAGTGTATCGCGCGCGCGACAGCCGTCTGGCCCGCGAGGTGGCGCTCAAGGTGCTGCCCGACGAATTTGCCGCCGACCGGGAACGCTTGCAGCGCTTTCAGCGAGAGGCGCGGGCGGCCTCGGCGCTCAACCATCCCAGCATTGTCACCATCTACGAACTCGGCCTGACGGATGACACCAGCTTCATCGCCATGGAGCTGGTGGAGGGTCATACCCTGCGGGCGCTGCTGACCGCCGGTCCGCTGCCGCTGCGCAAGTTGATTCCCATCGCCGCCCAGGTGGCCGACGGTCTGGCCAAGGCGCATGAAGCCGGCATTGTGCACCGCGACCTGAAGCCCGAGAACCTCATGGTCTCGCGCGACGGGTTCGTGAAGATCCTGGATTTCGGCCTAGCCAAGCTGGCCGCGACGGGGAACCCAGAATCGTCGTCGGATGCCTCCACGCTGGGCGGGGTGCAAACCAGCACTGGCGTGCTGCTGGGAACGGTGGGCTACATGTCTCCGGAGCAGGCCGGCGGACGGCCGCTGGACTTCCGGTCGGACCAGTTTTCTTTCGGCGCGGTGCTTTACGAGATGGCCACGGGAAAGCCGGCATTCCGCAAGGCCGCGCCCGCGGAAACACTGGCTGCCATTCTGCGCGACCACCCGGAACCGGTGGCCTCGGTCAATCCCCAGGCTCCGGCGCCGCTATGCTGGGTGATCGAACGTTGCCTGGCCAAGGAACCGGGGGAACGCTACGCCTCCACGCGCGATCTGGCGCGCGACCTCGCCGCCGTGCGCGAGCGCATTTCGGAGGCGCTGCTGCGTCGAGTGGAGACTCGGCCCAGCAATCTCCCCGCGCCGCGCACAGCCTTTGTGGGCCGCGATCGAGAAGTAGCGGCGGTCGAAGAACTGTTGCTGCGGCCGGACGTTCAGCTGGTCACGCTCACCGGGCCGGGAGGCATCGGCAAGACGCGCCTGGCGCTTGAGGTGGCGCGCCACCTCGCCGATCGTTTCCCCGGCGGGACCTACTTCATCCCGCTGGCGCCGGTCAGTGACGCCGCGTTGGTGGCCAGCGTGATCGTGCAGACGCTGGGTTTGCACGACACCGCCGGCCAGACTCCCCTCCAGACACTGAAGGAGTACTTGCAGAATTCCTCGCGGGTCTCCCTGCTGCTCTTGTTCGACAACTTCGAGCACATGCTCTCGGCGTCGCCGGTGGTGGCGGAGCTGCTGGCCTCCGGCCCCGGTTTCAAGGTGCTGGTCACCAGCCGCGCGCCGTTGCACGTTTACGGCGAACAGGAGTTCCCGGTTCCGACGCTCGCAGTTCCGGATGCCAGGCTGGCGCCACCGCCGGCCGAAATGGTGAAGTATCCGGCGGTGGACCTGTTCCTGCAGCGCGCCCGGGCGGTTAAACCCGATTTCGAAATCAGCAAGGAAAACGCGGCTGCCGTGGCCAACATCTGCGCCCGCCTCGACGGGTTGCCGCTGGCTATCGAACTGGCTGCCGCTCGCGTGAAGCTGCTCTCGCCCGCCGCCATCGAGACGCGCCTGGAGAGTCGCCTGCAATTGCTCACCGGCGGCGCGCGCGACCTGCCGGCGCGCCAACAGACATTGCGCGGCGCCATGGACTGGAGCTACGACCTGCTGAACGCCGCCGAGCAGAAGCTCTTCCGCCGCTTGTCGGTGTTCGTGGGCGGCTGCACCCTGGAGGCGGTGGAAGCCGTTTGCGACACCCGGCAGGACCTGGGCCTGGACATCCTCGAGGGCATGGCCTCCATGGTGGACAAGAGCCTGGCGCAGCAACTGGGTACGGGAGCGGGAGAGCCGCGCTACGCCATGCTGGAGACCATCCGCGAATACGGGCTGGAGCAACTGGCGTCCAGCGGCGAAGAGGCGCCGACGCGGCGCGCGCACGCCGCCTACTGCCTGGTTCTGGCGGAGGAGGGAACTGCCTCCAGCGCCCCCGAGGCCGCGCCCGCAGAAATGCTGGACCGCTTCGAACTGGAGCACGATAATTTTCGCGCCGCACTCGACTGGCTTACCCAGAGCGGAAACGCCGAATGGGGCATGCGTCTGGGCTCTGCGTTGTTTCGCTTCTGGGAAACACGGGAGCACTTCACCGAAGGGCGCGACCGTTTAGCCCGGCTGCTACAGCTTCCGGGTGCGGCGGCGCACAGCAAGGAGCGGGCGCGGACGCTGTTCGCGGCCGGCGTCCTGGCCATCGACCAGGGTGACTACACCTCCGCGCAGGGCCAGTTGGAGGAGAGCCTGAAGATCGCCCGAGAGCTGCAGGACAATTCCGGAATCGCGGTGTCGTTGAACGCGCTGGCGGTGTTTTCCCGTGACCGCGGCGAATTGCAGGCGGCCGGCAGCCTCTTCCAGGAGAGCCTGGAGGTGTGGCGCGAACTGGACGACCGCGTAGCGGCTGCCCGCGCGCTCAGCAATCTGGCGAGCGTGGTCCGGATGCAGGGCGACTACGCGCGGGCGCGCTCCTTATACGAACAGTGTCGCGCAAGGTTTGCCGCGCTGGGAGACCGCACCGGCATGGCCTGGTCGCTCGACTATCAAGGTGATGTGGCGCGGGACCAGGGCGATGCGGAGGCGGCACGCTCTTTTTATGAGCAGAGCCTGGCTGCCTTCCGCGAACTGGAAGATCCCTGGGGTATCGCCGGCACGCTCGCCGACCTGGGAAACCTGGCGCGCGATTCCGGCGATTGCTCCGGCGCGCAGGCCCTGTACGCAGAGAGCATGGAAGTCTTTCAGGGCTTGGGACACAAGCGCGGGTTGGCGCGCTTGCTGGACTGCTACGCGGGTTCGGCTGCACTCCAGTCCCAGCCCGAGCGCGCCCTGCGTTTGGCGGGAGCGGCAGCGGCGCTTCGCCAGACCCTGGGTGCGCCGCTTTCTCCGGCGGATCATGCCCGCCTCGAGAAGAACCTGGACCCTGCGCGGCGCGCTCTTCCGGGACCAGCCAGCAGCGCCGCGTGGATGGAGGGTTGGGCGATGTCGCTGGAGCGAGCTCTGAAGTACGCGCTGGTCTCAGAGCCCGCCTGATTCCTTGGGCGCCAGGGGCCGCACCCGAGTGCAGCCTATTCCGCGGTGGTGGGATCAATGAGCCGGCGCACGGCCGAAACCCGGTTGGCAGGAAATCCGGCTCGCTTGGCGTGCTCGCGCACCGTGGCTTCGTCGGGCGCCAGATACACACAGTAGATCTTGTCTCCGGTGACGTAGCTTTGCAGCCACTGGATCTCCGGCCCCAGGCTCTTCAGGGCCGCCACCGAGGTTTGGGAGATTTTACGAACCTCTGCGTCGGATAGGCTCCCGATTCCGGGTACGTCTCGTTCGATTACAAACTTGGGCATGGCCTTGGGGCCCTCCGTCGAAAGATGCTATCAAATCATGGCTCGCACGCAACAACTTCAAGAAAATGGCGTGCCAGCGATGAACCCGAGCCTTTCCGCCGCGCCGGTTCAGTCTTGACCCAAAGTAACTCAGCGGGATTACCGTCGATATCTTTCTTCCAGCACCTGAGTGGTCTATATTCATGGGTATCTTGCAGGCTGGCAGCCGGAGGTAGCGCTGCTAGTGCCGGACGGGGAACGGCGGCCTGCTTGGGGAAATTGTGTTTTTGGAGGGCAGACATGCCCGAGACAGCCGAAAACCGGAATCTCCACCGCTACCTGGTCAATCTCCCGGTCACCGTGAATTGGGAGAATGAAGGAACCAAGGGGAGCTTCCCCGCCATGGTGCGCGATATCAGCGAGCGTGGCTTCATGGTGGTGGGCGATGCCGAAGTGCCGCCCGGCGCCATCCTGGAATTCACCGTCGGCATGCCCGCCGAAATCGCCACCAAGGAAGAGAAGCATTACCATTTCCGCGGCAAGGTAGTGCGCCTGCAGAAGACCCCGGACGGCAAGACCGGCTTCGGAGCGCAGATTGAGGGATACGAGTCGGTGGCCGACGAAGCGGCGTCCCCCGAAGCGGCTGTCCAGGGGGCTCCTGGGTACCTCACCCGGCAGCAGGAAGAGGAAACCCAGCGCCTCAAGAAGATGAAGGCAACGTTTTCCAGCCTGGCTACCAAGGTCTTTATGCTGCTGGTGGCCGTGTTGCTGGTGCTGGGGGCGCTGAACTACTTCTTCAGCAAAGGCGTGGATCCGCTGCAGCTGCAGCTCACGGGCGGCAATCCCGACGTGCGGGTGTGGGTGCACGAGTCCAGCGGCCTCTACTACTGCCCAGGTACGGCCTCGTATGGGGTTGGCGCCGGCAGATTCCTGTCGCAACGCGACGCGCAGCAGTCTTACCACCGGCCGGGGTTGGGGAAGCCCTGCGAGTAAGAAGCACCCAGCTCACAACCATCAGCCGAAAATACAAAGGCCCGCGAGAAACGCGGGCCTGGTTTTTTCGCGAGGGCCGGTTACTGTGGCACGGGGCGTCCCTGGCCGCGTTCGGCAATCACTTTGCGGGCGTTGTCGGCCAGGTCCTTGGCCATGGGCAGAAGCTCCACTGCCTTCACCACCTGGGGATCGGTTTCCGCCCGGACGCGCAGCCCCTCCTGATGGCCGAACTCGGCGATGAACAATTCCACCTTGATGTTGGAGCGCAGCCAGATGCCGGCTTCGATCAGGTCGCCTTCGGTGTAGGAAATCTTCTGCTCGTCGAGGAACTTGCGGAACTCCTGCAGGGCGGCGTCGTCGGCTTCGAAAGTGCGGGGCACGTGCCGCTGGATGAGGTAATGCTTGGCGAAGTTGAAGAAGGCGTAGCGCTGCAGCAGCCCGTCCTGGAAGCGATTGGTGCGCAGCGCCGGCAGCTTGACGTCGGGGGTGATGCCGCCGCCGCCATAAACCGGACGCCCGCTGTCCGTCGTCTTGATTTCGCGGTTGCCGTTCTGGTTCTCGTTACCGTTCTGCGAATAGTAATAGTCGTAGAGCGAAACCCCGGTGTACTCGCGCTGGATCAGGCGTCCGCTGGGGGTGTAGTACTTGGCCGTGGTCAGGGCCAGCCCCGTGTTTTCCGAAAGCGGATACACAGTCTGCACCAGCCCTTTGCCGAAGGTGGTCTCGCCGGCGATCAGGCCGCGGTCATGATCCTGGATGGCGCCCGCGACGATCTCCGCCGCCGAAGCCGTGCCCCGGTTCACCAGCACCACGATGGGATAGTTCAGGTCGCTGTCGTCCTCGCGCGCGCGATAGGGCTTCTGCTGGCTAGGGTCGCGCCCGATGTGCTTCACGATCATCGACCCCTTCTTCAGGAACTTCTCGGCCACGCCCACGCCTTCGCTCAGAAGGCCGCCCGGGTTCTGACGCAGGTCGAGGATGAGCCCGTTCAGGGAGCCGAACTCCTCCAGCGCCTGGGCCACTTCCTGTTCCGTGGTTTCGTTGAAGCTGGAAATGTGCAGATAGCCCACGCCCGGACGAATCTGGAAATGTACGTCCACGCTGAAGCGCGGGATCTCGTCGCGGGTGACGGTGAACTCCATGGGACCATCCGTACCCTCGCGCATTATGGTGATGCGCACCACCGTCCCCTTGGGGCCTTTGAGCAGGTCGGCCACTTCGCTGGTGCTCAGGTTGTCGGCAGGCTTGCCGTCCACGCCCACGATCACGTCGCCCGGGCGGATGCCGGCTCGGTACGCCGGCGTCCCTACGAAAGGCGCGATTACAATTACCTTGTTGTTGCGCGGTCCCACCTGCATGCCCACGCCGTAGTACTTGCCGCGCTGGTCTTCCTTGAGCAGCGAGTAGGACTTGGGATCAAAAAAATTGGAGTGCGGATCCAGCACCCGCAGCATGCCCGGGATGGCTCCGTTGTAGATGGCCTTGTCCGCGTTCACCGGCTCGGCGTAGTTCTGCTCAATCACGCTGTACACCTGGGAGAAGACGCGCAGGTTCTCCTGAATTTCGGCGTCACTGGTGGGAGGCGCGGTGCCCAGGCGCTGTCCGAACAGCGCCCCCAGCGATCCGCATACCAGCATGACCAGAATGACGAAAAGGACCGACAAACGAGAACGATTGGCCATGTGCTTCTGTTTCCTCCAAGGCGGTTGCGGCCCGCGTAACCGGCCCGCTGCGCCGCAGTATAACATGCGTGAAACGCAGGCTGCACCCGGTTTCCCGTGCATTCCAGGTGTCGGCCGCCCGTCCCCAGCCTGCCGTTAGTCAGATGCCGGGTTCTGCCCCAACGTTGCGGGCTTTCGTCCCTGAATTCAGACAATCCCGGCTGCCGGGGTGCTGCTCGGGGCTAACTGCGGGCAGGGCAAGGCTGCTATCATTCTGGTCATGAACCTCGGATTCACCGAGATCATCTTTCTGTTCTTCCTGGCGCTGCTCATCTTCGGGCCGCGCAAGCTGCCCGAACTGGGGCGGCAGATCGGCCGGGGGCTCTCGGAGTTCAAGCGCGCCAGCAATGATTTCCGAACGCAATTGGAGGACGAGGTCCGGCAGGTTGAACTGGACGAGGCCCCCCGCCACACCATTGTTCCGCCCGCGCCGGATGCGGGAGCCGTGACTCCTCGGGGCGAAGCGGCGGCCGCGGCCCCGCAGTCCGGGACGCAGTCCGAGACCAAGGGAAGCGATGCCTGAAGCGGCGCTGGATACGGCCCAGCCGGCGAGTCCGTCGCAGGAGACGGCGGAGCCGGAACTGGGCAGCATGAGCTTCCTCGATCACCTTGACGAGTTGCGGCGCCGGCTCATCTACGCCATCCTGAGCGTGGCGGGTGGCTTCTTCGTGTCCTGGGGATTTGCCGAGCGCATTTTCGGCCTGATGCAGCAGCCCATTCTGGAAGCGCTGCGCCGCCACAAGCTGGACGAAACCCTGGTCTATCTGAGCCCCACCGAACCCTTTAACGTTTACCTGAAAGTCGGTCTGATTGCTGGACTTTTCGTTTCCTCGCCGCTGGTGCTGTATCAGCTCTGGGTGTTCGTGGCACCCGGGCTCTACCGCAACGAAAAGCGCTACGTGCTGCCCTTCATGTTCTCCACCGTGGGCCTGTTCCTGAGCGGCGGATACTTCGGTTACCGCATCGTCTATCCCGCCGCCCTCGACTTCCTGATCGGATACGGCGAGCAGTTCCGCCCCATGATCACCATCAGCGAGTACACCGACTTGTTCCTCACCGTGATCGTGGGGCTGGGTGTGGTGTTCGAACTGCCGGTGGTGATCTTCTTCCTCGCGCTTATGGGAGTGGTGGACGCCCCCTTCCTGTGGAACAACCTGCGCTACGCGGTGCTGGGTATTTTCATCGTGGCCGCCATCCTCACGCCCACCACCGACATCGTCAACCTGATGATCTTCGCCGCGCCCATGATTGCGCTCTACATCCTCAGCATCGGGATCGCGTGGTTCGTTCATCCCAAACGGCGCAAGGCCCGGGCGGAAGCATGAACTCCGCTTCTCCCGGTGCCCGCCGCGGTGGGCGGTCGCGCGGGCGTCTGGCTCGCGCCGCAGCCGTGATGCTGCTGACCACGGGGACGTGGGTGGCTTGCGCAGAGAACAAGCCGCCGGCTGCTACCGGCACTGCCGAGGCGACTGCCGCGGCGAAGTCACCAGCACCGGCGGCGGCGCAGGTGGCGCCGCCCGGGCCTCCGCAGCGCGTGAACGCGCAGCGTGCCATGGGCTACGTGCGCCAGGTGGTTGGCTATGGCTCGCGTCCTCCGGGAAGCCGGGGGCACCGCAATCTAGAGGCCTATCTGCGCGGGCAGCTCAAGGGCGACGAAGTAGAGGAAGACGCCTTCACCGCAGCCACTCCCGCGGGCAACCTGCCCATGCGCAACTTCATCGCGAAGTTTCCCGGCACCAAGGACGGCGTGATCGTCATCGCCACGCATTACGACACCAACTTGCCGCTGAAAAACTTTGTAGGCGCCAACGACGGAGGCTCCGGCACCGGACTGCTGCTGGAGCTGGCGCATCATCTGCGTGGCCAGCGACGCGACGGCTACGCCGTGTGGCTGGTGTGGCTGGACGGCGAAGAAGCCATTCGCGAGTGGTCGTCCAGCGACAGCCTCTACGGCAGCCGCCATCTGGCCGGGCGCTGGCAAAAAGACGGCACCCTGCGCAAGCTCAAGGCCTTCCTGCTGCTCGACATGGTGGGCGACAAGGACCTGGTGATTGATCGCGAACAGAACTCCACGCCCTGGCTGCTCGACCTGGTGGCGCAGGCAGCGGCGCGGCTGAACTATCAGGCGCACTTCTTCCAGCGCGAGGTCAACGTCCAAGACGACCACCTGCCGTTCCAGAAAGCCGGAGTCCCGGTGGCGGACCTGATTGACTTCGAATATGGCTACGGCAACGTCTTCCATCACACCTCCGACGATACCCTCGACAAGCTCAGCCCGCGCAGCCTCGAGGTGGTGGGCAACGTGGTACTGGAGACCCTGCGTCTTCTGGATTCAAGGTAACGCTGCGAGGTAAGGCATGGGACTGGAAGCCGTCTGCACGGCGCACTTCGGCGGCAAGACCTCCCGCGGCAAAGCGCGCTTGGAAACCGAAGAACTCGTCTTCCGCGGTGACTTCCGAATTGCGATCCCATTCCGCCGGATCCACTCACTCCAGGCCCGCGGCGGCAAACTCACTATGCGCTTCCCGGAGGGCACCGCCAGTTTCGAACTCGGCCCGCTGGCGGAGAAGTGGGCGGAAAAGATCAAGAATCCGAAACCCCTGCTCGACAAGCTGGGCGTGAAGCCCGAGTCGAAGGTGGTGGTGCTGGGCGTGCGCGATGACGGGTTCCTCAAGCAGCTCAAAGCGCGCCTGGCTAGGCCCGCCGCGACCCGCCACGCGGCCGGCGCTGACATCATCTTCTTCCTTGCCGCCGAAAGCAGGGAAGAGCTGAAGCAGCTGGCTCGGGTGAAGAAATCTCTGCAACCTGCGGGCGCTATCTGGGTGGTGCGCCCCAAGGGCACGCCCTCCATCAAGGAATCGGACGTGATTGCCGCGGGCAGGGCCGCGGGCTTGGTGGATGTGAAGGTAGCGGCCTTCTCCCCTACCCACACCGCCGAGAAGCTGGTGATCCCGGTGGCCAAGCGCTGAATTCTAGCGAACAGCTAACTACGAAGGACACGGAGGATCACGAAGGGACGGAATCTGCGCCTTCGTGATCCTTCGTGTCCTTCGTGGTTGAGGATTTTTCTTGCTTGCAACCCGCCTCCTGAAACTTGACACTGGCTGCGCATGCAGCTCACCACGCTCGACTGGCTGGTGATTGTCGCTTACTTCGCCGTCAACCTGGGCATCGGACTCTACTGGTACCGGCGGGCCGGCGGCAGCATGCAGGAATACTTTGTCTCCGGGCGCGAGGTCCCCTGGTGGCTGGCCGGGACCTCGATGGTGGCCACCACCTTCGCCGCCGATACCCCTCTGCTGGTCACCGGCCTGGTGTTCCGCTACGGCATTGCCGGCAACTGGCTGTGGTGGGCCATGGCCCTCAGCGGCATGCTGACCGTGTTTTTCTTTGCCCGGCTGTGGCGCAGGGCGGGCGTCCTTACCGACATGGAATTTGTGGAGCTGCGTTACGCCGGACGGCCGGCAGCCTTCCTGCGCGCCTTCCGCGCCCTGTATCTGGCGCTGCCGGTGAACACCATCATCCTGGGCTGGGTGAACCTGGCCATGGCCAAGATTCTGGCAATCACGCTGGGCATTGAGAAGCTGCACGCGGTGATGTTCTGCCTGGCGCTCACGCTCGCCTACACCGCCATGAGCGGCATGTGGGCGCTGCTGTGGACCGACCTGTTGCAGTTCGTGCTGAAGATGGGTGTGGTGATCGCGCTGGCCGTGGCCGCGGTCCAAGCGGTCGGCGGCATGGGCGCGCTCCTGACTCGGGTGGGGGAGATGGACCGCGCGCGCGGCGCCGACACCCTGGCTCTGCTGCCGGAATCTTCCGCGTCGTGGTTCCTGATGTTTCTGGTCTACCTGAGCGTGACTTGGTGGGCGAGCTGGTATCCCGGAGCCGAACCCGGTGGCGGTGGATACGTGGCCCAGCGCATCTTTTCGGCGAAGAACGAGCGCCACAGCCTGGCCGCCACCTTATGGTTCAACCTGGCGCACTACGCGCTGCGTCCCTGGCCGTGGATCCTGACCGCGCTGGCGGCGCTGGTGCTGTATCCCGACACTAAAGATCCGGAGGGCGCTTACGTCCGCGTGATGGTGGACCACTTGCCTGCCAGCCTGCGCGGGCTGATGCTGGCGGGCTTTGCCGCGGCCTACATGTCCACAGTGAGCACGCACATCAACCTGGGCGCGTCGTATCTGATCAACGACGTGTACCGCCGCTTCCTGCGACCGGAGGCAGCCGAACGCCATTACGTGATGGCATCGCGGGTGGCGTCGGTGGCGGTGGCCCTGCTGGCGGCGGTGGCCACCTACTTCATGAGCTCCATCGAGTGGGCGTGGAAGTTCCTGATCTCCATCGGCGCAGGGGCGGGACTGGTGTTCATGCTGCGCTGGTTCTGGTGGCGCATCAACGCCTGGTCGGAAGTGGCGGCCATGGCGGCTTCGGCGGGGTCGTCGCTATTCCTGCAATCGCGGCTGGCGGCGCCGCTGGTTACGTGGCTGCGCGCATTCGATCCGCGCTTGCCCGCAGGTCCACTGGATGCCAACGACCCGCACGGGTTCGCCTGGCTCATGGTGCTGACCACGGGATTCACCACCGTGGCCTGGATCGCGGCGACTTTCCTCACGCCCGCAGAGCCCGAGGCCACCCTGCGCGCGTTCTACCAACGTGTGCGCCCGGCAGCGCTGGGCTGGAGGCACATCGCTGCCCTCGATCCCCAGCCTTCGACCCAGAGCCTGTTCTGGTCCGCCGCCGACTGGCTCGCGGGCTGCGCGCTCATCTACTGCGCGCTGTTCGGCCTCGGCAAGCTGATTTTTGGCCAGGTGATGGCGGGCGCCGGCCTGCTCCTGGCGGGGGCAGCGTGCGCGGCATTCATCTTCTGGGACCTGGAGCGACGAGGCTGGGAGGAGAACTGACGACCATGTTCGATGTGTGATGTCTGATGTGCGAAGTGAAACATCGCACATCAGACATCAAACGTCGCACATTCCTCCGTCACACGATTGGCTACAATAGCAAGCTACGCCTGATGCCCGACCAAACCCTCTTCTGGATCGTCTTCAACGCCTTCGTTGTCCTGATGCTGTTTCTGGACCTGAAGGTCTTTCACCGCAAGTCGCACGTCATCGAGTTCCGCGAGGCTCTGGGCTGGAGTGCCTTCTGGGTGAGCCTGGCGGTGGCGTTCGCGGTGGGCATCTTCTTCTTCTGGCCGAACCCGGCGGAGCGCTCGCAGAAGACCATTGAGTTCGTCACCGGCTACCTGATTGAAGAATCGCTCAGCGTGGACAACCTGTTCGTCTTCCTGCTGATCTTCTCCTACTTCAAGGTGCCCCGGCTGTACCAGCACAAGGTGCTGTTCTGGGGCATCATCGGGGCGCTGGTGATGCGGCTGGCGTTCATCCTGGCGGGCGTGGCCCTGATCCGCAGGTTTCACTGGATCATCTACATCTTCGGCGGCTTCCTGATCTACACCGGCTTCAAGCTCTTCCGCCAGGAGGAGAGCGAGATCCACCCCGAGAAGAACCCGCTGCTGCGCCTGTTTCGGCGTTTTTATCCGGTGACCAAACGCTACTACAAGGACAAGTTCTTCATCCGCAAACGGGGCGTGTGGATTGCCACCCCGCTCTTCCTGGTGCTGATCGTGGTGGAAACCACCGACGTGCTCTTCGCCGCCGACTCCATTCCCGCCATCCTGGCCATTACCCAGGACCCGTTTATCGTCTATACCTCCAACGTTTTCGCCATCCTGGGATTGCGCTCGGTGTATTTCGCGCTGGCCGGGATGATGGAAGTCTTCCACTACCTGCACTACGGCCTGGCGTGCGTCCTCATCTTCATCGGAGCGAAGATGATGTTGTCGGAGATCTACAAGATGCCCATCTGGGCAGCCCTGACGGTGGTGGCCACCGTGCTCACCATTTCCATCGTGATGTCGGTGGTGAAGCCCCGCAAGAAGGCACACCTGCCGAAGCTGGACTTGCCACCCGAGTAGCCTCACAGAAATCGGTGGGAGAGCGGGCCCTTTAGGCCCGCGTAAGTGGAGTCTTGGAGCGGGCTTTAGCCCCGGCAGTACTGAGTACTGACCACTACTCGAACCTGATCGCCTCACCAACTACTACCGAGTGCTTCTTGAAGCGGGCGTCGTTGTGGGCAGGGAAGTCGGTGCGGTAGTGGGCGCCGCGGCTCTCTTCGCGGGCCAGGGCGCTGCCCACGATGAGCAGCGCCGTCTGGAGCAGGTTGGCGGCTTCGCGGGCCCGGCGAGAATTGTCGGACGGCAACCGCGATTGCAGCTGTTCCAGGTCCTTCATTGCCTTGCGCAACGAGTCGCCGCTGCGCACGATGCCCGCGCCTTTCCACATGGCCTCGCGCAGTTCGCGGATGAAGTCCTCGACCGCCGGTGAGTTGGGGCCGGGACTAGCGGCGGCGTTCTTGCTGCGCGCAGCAGCGGAGGAGGCTTTACGCCCTTTGGGTGCGGCGAGCGGGCCCGCGTCCTCGCGCATGGCGATGCCGGCGCGGGCGCCGTACACCAGTCCTTCGAGCAGCGAGTTGCTGGCCAGGCGGTTGGCGCCGTGCACGCCGGTGGCGGCCACCTCGCCGGCCGCGTACAGGCCCGGCAAGGTGGTGCGTCCTTCCAGGCCAGTGCGCACACCGCCCATGGCGTAGTGGGCCGCCGGACGCACCGGCACCAGGTCGGTGGCGATGTCCAGGTTGTACTTCATGCAGGTCGAGTGGATGCGGGGAAAGCGCGCCCGCAGTTTCTCCGCGTCCAGGTGAGTCATGTCCAGGTAGACCACGGGGTCGCGCGCGGGGGAGATCTCCAGCTCATGCACGATGGCGCGGGCCACCACGTCGCGCGGCGCCAGTTCGCCCATCTCGTGGTACTTGGGCATGAAGCGCAGGGTCTCGGCATTGCGCAGGGAGGCGCCTTCTCCGCGCAGCGCCTCTGAAAGCAAGAAGCGCGGTGCGCCCGTCAGATAGAGCGCCGTGGGATGGAATTGCACGAACTCCATGTCGCTGATGGCGGCGCCGGCGCGGAAGGCCATGGCCACCCCGTCTCCCGTGGCCACGCTGGGATTGGTGGTTTCGCGATACACCTGTCCCAGTCCTCCGCTGGCCAGCAGCACGGCGCGCGCGCCCACCTGGTGGACTCCGCCCTTCGCGTCCATCAGGGAGACGCCGCGCACCGCTTCCCCGGACAGGCAGAGGTCGAGGCTGAACTCGAACTCGCAGAACGCAATGCTCTCCAGCGCGCGGGCGCGAGCGTACAAGGCGCGTCCGATCTCGCGCCCGGTGGAGTCCCCGTGCGCGTGCAGAACGCGCGAGCGGCTGTGCGCGCCTTCGCGGGTGAAGGCGAGCCGGGTGCCCTCGCGGTCGAACTCGGTGCCCCAGGAGATGAGTTCCTGGATGCGCTCCGGCCCTTCTTCCACCAGGATGCGCGTGGCTTCCCGGTTGCAGAGGCCGTCGCCGGCGTCGAGCGTGTCCTGCAGATGAAGTCCGATCTCGTCTTCGTCGCTGAGCGCCACCGCGATGCCGCCCTGCGCGTACTGAGTGGCCGATTCCGTGAGCTCGTTCTTGGCCAGCACCAGGACGCGTCCCGCGGCCGCCAGCTCAATCGCCGCCCGCAGGCCGGCGACGCCGGCGCCCACCACCACAAAATCGGTCTCTGCGGGCACGCTCTTCATCGCGAAAAAATGGTACCACGCCGCACGGATGCGCTCTTGGCGCGCGCTCCGCGTGTTCTATGATGATGCGCAATGCGAAAAGTCCTGATTCGCGTCAAGCCCCGCGCCTACCCGGTGCTGATCGAAGCCGGTTTGCTGGAGCGCATCGGCCCCGCTATGAAACGGGTGGTGGGTGCACGGCGCTGCTACGTCGTCACGGTGCCCCCGGTGTTGCGGCTTTGGGGAAGGAAGCTTTCCGCCTCGCTCCGGCGGGCGAAGCTGCCGCATGAGTTCCTGTCCATGCCCGACGGCGAAGCTTCCAAGACGCTGGCCACGGTGCAGTACCTGGCTCACCTCATGGTCCGCGCCGGCGCCGATCGCGGCGCTGTGGTGGTCGCCTTCGGCGGCGGCGTGACCGGCGACGTGGCCGGATTCCTGGCCTCGGTCTACATGCGCGGCGTGGATTGCGTGCAGGTTCCCACCACGCTGTTGGCCCAGGTGGATGCGGCCATCGGCGGCAAGACCGGCGTCAACCTGCCGGCGGGCAAAAACCTGGTGGGCAGCTTCCATCAGCCGCGCGCCGTGTTCGTGGATCCCGCGGTGCTGCGCACGCTGCCGCCGCGCGAGTATCGCGCTGGCCTCTACGAGGCGCTGAAATGCGGCGTGATCCGCAATCCGACAATCTTCGCGTTTCTGGAAAAAGAGCGGAAGCGCATCCTGCGGCGCGATCCGCGGGCGCTGGCCTGGCTGATTACGGAATGCGTGCGCGTGAAGGCGGCGGTGGTCTCCGCCGATGAGCGCGAGCGCGGGCTGCGACGCATCCTGAACTTCGGTCACACCATCGCGCATGCGCTCGAGGCCGAGACCGGCTATCGTCACTTCCTCCACGGCGAGGCCGTGGCCTGGGGCATGGTGGCCGCCGCGCTGATCGCCGAACGTCTGGGCAAAATTCGGCGCAAGGATGCCCAGCGCATCACCTCGGCCGTGCTCGCGCTCGGGCCGCTGCCGCCGATTGAGGCCGGAGCCGCGGGCATCCAGCGGCGCATTGCCGGCGACAAGAAGACGCGCGACGGCGTGACCCACTTCGTGCTGCCGCGCGCCATCGGCAAAGTGGAGATCGTGCCGGATGTGCCTCTGCGGCTGGTGCGCGAGGCGGTGGAGCGGGTGCGAGCACTCTCGCGGAGCAGTCCATACCGTGCCTGAAGCGACCAAATCCGCGGTGGTGGGTACGGCGCCGGAGGGCGCGCAGGACGAGCGTGCTGCGGCCAGCACGGTGCGCGAGATGTTCAGCGCCATCGCGCCCCGCTACGACCTGCTGAACCACGTGCTGTCGCTCAATGTGGACCGCTGGTGGTGGCGGCGCACGGCGCGCACCTTCGCCCACATTCTGGCGCGGCCCGACGCGCGCGTCCTCGACCTGTGCTGCGGCACCGGCGACATGGCGCTGGCCCTGCGGCGGCGGGCAGCAGGAGCGCGCCCGGCGATCCTGGGCGTGGATTTTTCCCACCCCATGCTGCAGTTGGCGCACGCGAAGTTTGAAGGCAAGAACGTCACCGCGCTGGAGGCGGACGCGCTTCAGCTTCCTTTTGCCGGAGGACGCTTCGACCTGGTGGTGACTTCCTTCGGCTTCCGCAACCTGGCCAACTACGACGCCGGGCTGCGCGAAATCCATCGCGTGCTGGCGGACGGCGGCGAAGCCGGCATCCTCGACTTCAGCGAACCGCGCGGGCTACTGGGCGGGCTTTACGGCTTCTACTTCCGGCGAGTGCTGCCGCGCATCGGGACGCTGATTTCCGGTGTGCGCGGCCCCTACCAGTATCTGCCGGCATCGGTGGCTAAGTTTCCGGCGCCGGAAGAAATGCTCGAGCGCATGCGCGCCGCGGGCTTCCGCGATGTTTCCTGGACGCCCTACAGCTTCGGCATCGCCGGACTGTTCCGCGGCACCAGGCAGCAGCGATAATGGACAAGATGTCGAGCGTGCCGCCCCAAGTCGAGCTTGACCCGGCGCCAACCTCGCCCTCCTCTGGTTTGGACGGCGGCGAAGCCATGCGCCGCGAGAAGCGCACGGTGGCACTGCACTCCGTGCTGGCGGCGCTGGTCATCACGGTGGGGAAGCTGGCGGTGGGAATCACCTCGGGCAGCCTCGGCATCCTGTCGGAGGCTGCCAGTTCCGGCCTCGACCTGCTGATGACCGTGATGACGCTGCTCTCGATCCGCGTCGCCGACCGGCCCGCGGACGCCGATCACCAGTATGGTCACGGAAAGTTCGAAAACCTTTCCGCCTTCCTCGAGACCGCGTTCCTTCTGCTCGCCTGCGCCTGGATCGTCTGGGAGGCCATGCACCGCCTCTTCCTGCGCGAGGTGCGCGTGGAGCCTTCGCTGGCCGCCTTTCTGGTGTTGTTTGCCAGCATGGCCATCGACTGGTGGCGCTCCCGGGCCCTCCTCCGAGTGGCCGTCAAGTACCGCAGCCAGGCGCTGGAAGCCGATGCACTCCACTTCCGCACTGATATCTGGCAAGTGGCCGTCGTCATCCTCGGGCTGATTCTGGTTTGGGCCGGCGACCGCTTCGGAATTCCCTGGCTGCGCCGCGCCGACCCCATCGCCGCGCTGGTGGTCGCTGTCCTTATTCTGTACGTGAGCTGGCGGCTGGCGCGTCAGACCCTGGACGCGCTACTGGATGCCGCTCCCGCCGGCGTCCGCAACGAGATCCTGCGCGAGGTCGCCTGGGTGGAAGGCGTGCTCGAAGTGGAGCGCGTGCGCATCCGCAGCGGCGGCAATCGCTACTTTGTGGACGTCTCCATCGCCCTGCGCCGCAACGTGACCTTCCAGAAGGCGGAGCAGGTGTCGGAAGCGGTCACCGCGGCCGTCGCCCGCCTGCTGCCCGATGCCGACGTGATGGTGCACACGGCGCCGCGCGCCGCCGGGGAGGAGAACATTTTCGACCGCATCCGCGCCGTGGCCGCGCGCAACAACCTGACCGTGCACGACGTCAGCGTGCAGGACCTGGCCGGCCGCCTGCACGTGGAGCAGCACCTCGAACTCGACGAAAATCTGCCCTTGCGCGAAGCCCACGATGTGGTCACCCGCGTCGAGGCGGAGATGCGCGAGGAGATCGGGGAAATCACTTCCATCCTCACCCACATCGAGAGCGAGCCCTCGACCATCGAGCCCGGCGGCGAAGTTCAGCGTGATCCCGAACTCGACCGCCGCCTGCGCCGCATCGTCGCTGAATTCCCGGAAGTGCTCGATATGCACGAGCTGGTGGTGAAGCAGGTACGCGGGCGGATTTACGTCTCCTGCCACTGCACCATGGCGGATGACCTGCCGCTGGCCCGCGTCCACGACGTGATTACCGCCATGGAGATACGCTTCAAGCAGGACGAGCCGGAACTGTTCAAGGTGCTGATTCACCCGGAGCCCAAGACCGATAACCGGAGATGATCGACGATTTCATCGTGGACGATCAACGTGTTGGCCCACGTAGGTGCGGGCAGCCACCCGGCCAATCATGAGGTGAAAAAATGAAATTCCTGGCCATCTTGATCCTGGTCCCTACTCTCGTACTTTGTGGCTTGCCGCTTCCCCCAGAATCCAAAAACACTGACCTGGCAACACTTCAGGGGAGCGTCCGGGACTATAACGGGGCGGTCTACGTTTGTGACAGTTGCACCGTAACTGTGACAGGCACGGGTTTTCAGAAGACCACCGCATTGGACGACAGAGGGACGTTTCGAGTCGAACTTCCTTCCGGGCTCTACACGATAACAACGCAGATTCCCCATACGTATCCGTTGAAGCGCGCGGCGTTTCGGCTGAACCCTGGGGAAACCGCAACCCTTGATCTTGTTCCGAGGCTCCGCGTCCTTGCTATAGAAACAGAGGTCACAGAAGAGGGACTGAAGGACACTCAGCAGCTGGCGCCACCGTCGCGGTTCGAAGAACTCGATGTTGATCCCAAGAGCCAGATGAAAGCCATCGTCGAGTTCGAACGGCGGGATGCGGCGGGGGAAAGGGTGGTCTATCGGCAGGCCGTGCTTTCATACGATACAGTGACGATTTACGCCGACAACATCGCGTACGACAAGGCGTCGAAAGGCTTTGAGGCGACTGGCGATAGAGTGACCGTTGACTTGGGAGGGACTCGCAAGGTAACCAAGCAAGTGAAGGCGCGACTGGCACAAAACGTGCGTTGCCTAGAATATGACGGCGCGACAGATTCAAGTCGCGACGCTGGCCCACGCTCTCCGTAACACAAGGGTGGGAGGATTCGCCCACGACTCTCACTACTTGTAGACGGCCCCGCCCTTCATCACAAACTCCACCTTCTCCAGCACCGTCACATCGGCCAGCGGATCGCCGGAGACCGCAATGATGTCGGCGTACTTTCCCGGCGCAATGGAGCCGATCTGGTCGGGCTTGCCGATGAGGTCGGCGGCCCAGATGGTGGCCGACTGGATGGCCTGCATGGGCGTCACGCCGTACTTGATCATCCACGCAAACTGTTTTGCGTTCCAGCCGTGAGGATAAACGCCGGAGTCGGTGCCGAAGGCGATCTTCACGCCCGCCTTCACCGCCTTGCGGAAAGCCTGGCGGTGGATCTCGCCCATGCGCGCTTCTTTCTCCAGGAAATCCTTGGGCACTCCCCTCCGTGCGCCCTCGCCCATGATGTACTCGTCGTTATAGACGTCGGCCACCAGGTAGGTGCCGTGCTGCTTCATGAGCGCGATGCCTTCGTCGTCAAGAAACGTGCCGTGCTCGATCGAGGCCACGCCCGCGCGCACCGCATTCTTGATGCCCTGCGCGCCGTGGGCGTGGGCTACGACCTTCATGCCATGCATGCGGGCCTCGTCCACCGCGGCCTCCAGCTCCTCCATGGTGAACTCCTGGGCGCCGGGATCGCTGCCGTGGGTGAGCACCGCGCCCGTGGCCAGGACCTTGATGTGGTCGGCGCCCCGGTTGTGGATCTCGCGGATGCGCTTGCGCACTTCCGCCGGGCTGTCGGCGATGCCGGCGCGCAGGTCGTAGGGCAGGCCGATGTCGGGTGCAACGCCGGAGAACGATCCCGCTCCGCCGGAGACGGTGACGTAAGCGCCGGCCACGTACATGCGCGGGCCGGGAATGTATCCGCGGTTGATGGCGTCGCGCAGGGCCACGTCCACAAAGGCACGGTATACGCCCACGTCCCGCACCGTGGTGAATCCCGCTTCCAGCGTGGCGCGCGCATTGGGGATGGCGTCGAACGCATATTGCGCGGCGCTCTTGCGCAGGTAGAGGACAGGCTCATGCAGACTGCCGTCCGCCACGTGCGTGTGGCAGTCAATGAGTCCAGGCAGGACGGTGGAGCGCGAGAGGTCAATCACCTTGGCGCCGGCGGGGATCTGGACGTCGCCGCCCACCGCCTTGATCCTGTCGCCTTCAATCAGGATCACCTGGTTGGTGCGCACCGCACCAGCTTCCACGTCAATCAGCCGGCCGGCCTTGATGGCCGTGACCTGCGCCGACAGGCTGAAGGCACAACCGAGAACCAGCAGCATCATGGCAAGGGTTCGTCGCATCGGGAGTCTCCTGGGTCGTTTTGAGCGAATCGGTAATATACGATGAGTGCGAGGATTTTGCGCGTGTGGAAGCGGGCGACCCCGCCCGCGCTTGGGAAGTGCGGAGGCAGGCGAGCCGCACGCCGCACACCACCGCATCGTTTGCAGGAGGCATTCATGGTGGAAGCCAGCGTGAACTGGACGGATGGTGAGCGTTTCGTGGGAGCGGCTTCGAGCGGGCACGCTCTGGTGGTGGACGCCGACCGCAAGCGCAACACCGGTACGGGGCCGATGGAGCTGGTGCTCGTTGGTTTGTGCGCGTGCACGGCCTCGGACGTGGTCAGCATCCTGCGCAAAAAGCGCGAGCCGTTCACCAGCCTCGAGGTCCGTGCGCAGGCGGAGCGCGCCGCGCAGCCGCCCACGGTGTATGAGCGCATCCATCTCATCTATCGCGTCGGCGGCAAGGTCTCGCGCAAAGCGGTGGAGGACGCGGTGCGGCTGTCCAAAGAGAAATATTGCTCGGTCTCCGCCATGTTGCAGAAGACCGCACAGATCACCACTGAAATCGAGTCGGAGTAGTCTCCAAGGAAGAACACCGGCCCGGGCACCGCGCCTTGACACGCCCGCGCACCCGGCGTAGGCTGCGCGGCGTTTAGCTTTTCCTTCCCACGCATTCCGGAGGAGCACACCATTCCACACGCCCGGCATTTGCGGCCAGTGGCAATCTTGCTGGCATTATGGTTCCTGCTCGCCGGCGCAGGGGCGCAGCAGTTGCCCACGCGCCCCATGGAAGGTGAGTTCATCCTTGATGAAGCAGGCCTGATTCAACCTGCCGACCGGGAACAGATCAAACGGATCAGCGCTGCGTTGCTCAAGGAACGCGGCAATCCCATCATCGTGGTTACTATTCCATCGTTGGCTAAATACGGTGCTTTTGATGTCGAGTCCTACGCGCTCGGCATGTTCAATGCATGGGGCATCGGCACCCGGGTCCAAAGCAAGGGCATTCTGTTGCTGGTGGCCGTGGAAGACCGCAAGGCGCGCATCGAGATGGGCGCGGGATACGCCCACGCTAAAGATGACGTTGCGCAGGAAATCATGCAGGACGTCATCGTTCCCAGCTTCAAGCAAGGGGATTATTCTGCCGGCATCCTGCAGGGCGTTGAGGAACTCGACCAAATGGCCCGCGGGAGAAGAGTGCAAACCAGGCCGGCCTGGCAATCGTGGCTGTTCTTGGGTCTGCTGGCGCTGGGGGTGGGGGTCGCGATTTCGCTGATTGCCAGCGGCAAGAAAGGATGGGGATGGGGCTTGCTGGCGTTCATTGTCGCCCTCGTGGTGGGAATGCTGCTCTCCGGCGGGAGCGACCGCTACCGCAGCAGAAGCTCCTCCGGAGGTTGGGGAGGTGGCGGCGCCGGCGGCTCGAGCTTTGGCGGCGGCCGTGGAGGTGGCGGAGGCGCCACCGGTTCGTGGTGAGGAGGTCCCTTGCAGAGAGCGAGTGAGCTGTTCACTCCGGCGGAGAAGGAAAAGATCAACCACGCGGTGGCGTCCGCTGAAAAGCTGACCTCAGGCGAGATCGTGCCCGTAGTGGCTGCGGCCTCGGGTCGCTACGACCGCGCCGAGGACATGGGCGGGTTCCTGCTGGCACTCGTAGCGCTGGCCGTGGCCTGGATGTTCGGTCAGCGCATCGTGCCCGTCGCCGGTGACTGGGCGCAGGGTCAGCGGCTCACGCTGACGTTGCCCTGGATTCTGTTGATTCTGATTGCCGGGTTCGTCGTGGGTGTTGCCATCACCAGCCGGTTGGGTTGGCTGCGGCGCCTCCTGACCCGGGAGAGCGAAATGCGCGAGGAAGTGGAACGCGCCGCCTGGCACGCCTTCGGCAGTTTTCGCGTGCGTCGTACCGCCGCAGGTACTGGCATTCTGCTGTACGTGTCTCTGTTCGAGCGCACGGTGTGCGTGCTGGGCGACGACGCCATCGCTGCCCGGCTGGAGCAGAAAGACTGGAGCGAAGTGCGCGACATCATACTGAACGGCCTTCGCAACCGCCGGGCGGCCGACGCCATGTGCGAAGCCATCGCCCGGTGCGGCGAACTGCTGGGCCGGCATTTTCCGTATCGCCCAGGCGACGTCAACGAGATCGGCGATGAACTGCGTATCGTGAACTAGGCCCCGGTTTGAGCGCGGTAGGCGCCTCTGCTAGTCTGGAGCCGCAATGAGCGAAAAGCACGCCATCATCTATACCCAGCCCGGCTGACCGCCGTGCGGGACGCTGAAGTCCTACCTCTCGGAGAGAGGGATCGCGTACGAAGACCGCGACATCCGCACCAACCCGCAGTACGTGCAGGAACTGGTGGGGCAATACAACAGCCGCAACACGCCCACCACCGTGATCGGCGACCAGGTCATCATTGGCTTTGACCCTGAACGAATCGAAGAAGCCCTCCGCGAGTAGTCCCCATCCCGTCCGCGGATACCTGTACATCGCCGCCGCGGTGTTTTTCTTTGCCGCGACCGCGGCCATGGGAAAAGCTGTCTTCACCGGACGCCTGGCGTTGGGCGATGCGGGCGCGGCACCGCTCGATCCGTTGATCCTTTCGCAGACGCGCGTCACTTTTTCCGTACTGGTGCTGGTACCTATTCTGCTGCTGCGCGGCGGACGGCAGGCGCTGGCCATGGGGCGAGCGGACATCCTGCACTGCCTGCTGCTGGGCACGCTGGGCATCGCGGGCTCGAATTTCTTCTACTACTACGCCATCGAGAAGACCACGGTGGCCACCGCCATCATCCTGCAATACAGTGCGCCCGTCTGGGTGCTGTTCTACATGCTGGCGCGCCATCAGCAGCGGCCCAGCCTGACGCGCGTGGCCGGAGTGGGGCTGGCGGTGGCAGGATGCGCACTCGCTCTCGACGTATTCGGAGAGGGCCGGCTCAAGCTTCACCCGCTGGGCGTGGCGGCGGCGTTTGCCGCAGCGTTCTCCTTTGCGTTCTACAACGTTTTCGGAAAGCATCTGCTCCAGCGCCAGCAACGCTGGAAGGTGGTCACTTACGCCCTGTTGGGATCGGCCTTGCTGTGGCTGGTGATCAATCCGCCGTGGAAGGTGGTGGCTGCGAACTACTCCCGCGAGCAGTGGATCTTCCTGGCAGTGTTCGCCGTGCTTTCCATGCTCATCCCTTTTTCGCTCTACTTCGCCGGCCTGCAGCATCTGGACGCCACTCGCGCCATCGTGACCAGTTGCCTGGAGCCTGTGTTTGCCATCCTGCTGGCCTGGATCTTCGTGGGCGAGCCCTTGCGTGCGGTGCAGATGGTGGGCGTGGTTGTGGTATTGCTGGCCACGGTCATGGTGCAGAGGCCGGACAAGTGAATGTGCGATGTGCGAAAAACATCAAACATCGCACATCACACATTACGCATCACTCCAGCTCTTTGCCCTTGGTTTCCGGCAACTGGGTGGCGGCCACCGAAGCCAGCAGAAACGACGCCGCGCACAGCAGAAAGGCGCGGCCCAGGGTCTGGCCCGTGGCCACGTAGCCGATCACGTAGGGTCCTACCGAACTGAGGGTGCGCGCGCCGTTGTAGGTGAAGCCCAGGGCGCGGGCGCGGATGTGGGTGGGATAAATCTCGCTTCCGATGATGCCCGAGCCGGAGAAGAACCCGGTTCCGAAGAACGCCACCGGACTACCCAGCAGCAACAGCATCCAGAAATTGTTGGCGGTGGCGTACAGCGGAACCAGTACCGCCGCGGCCAGGGTGTAAAGCACGAACGCCTTGCGCCGCCCCAGCCAGTCGGCCACCCACCCGAAGCTGATGTAGCCGGGCAACATTCCGGTCAGGTTGAGCAACACCAACAGCAGAGTCTTGCGGTCGTCGCTGAAGCCCAGGCCTCCGAGTTCGGGGGCCAGCGTGAGGAATGCCGGGATCCAGGTGAACAGTCCCCACCAGGCAAACATTCCGAAGAAGTTCAGGAACATCAGGGCCAGCGTGGAGCGAAGATAGCGCGGAGAAAAAATCTCGCGCAGGGATCCGGTAGTCTTCGCGCCGGAACCTTGCACTGACGAGGTGGCGGAGCGTTTGCTCCACATTTCCGATTCGGGGACGCCTCGCCGGATCCACAGCGTGACCAGCGCCGGCAGGATGCCGACAAAGAAGACCATCCTCCAGTCGGCGACTCGCAACACCATCCACGCCACCACTGCCGCCAGGGCGTAGCCGACAGCAAACGACCCTTGCACAATGGACAGGGCCTTGGCGCGCAGGTGCACGGGCCAGGTTTCAGCCACCAGGGTGGCGCCGGTGTTCCACTCGCCGCCCATGCCCAGGCCGAGGATGAAGCGAAAGACCGCCAGCATGGTTATCGAAGTGGATAGGCCGGAAGCGAACGAGCACACCGAGTAAGTGAGGATGCTGAGCATCAGGCCCTTCTTGCGCCCGATGCGATCGGCCAGCATGCCGAACAGCACTCCGCCGAAGCCCGAGGCCACCAGCGTGAGCGTGCCCAGCAACCCGGATTGCGCCTTGCTCATGCCCAGGTCGGTCATCACGTAGGTGAGGACCAGGGCGTAGAGCATCACGTCGAAGCCGTCGAGCATCCAGCCCAGCGCGGCCGCAATCAGTGTGCGGCGCTGGTCGCGCGTGGCCTGGGAAAAGCCCGGAAGGGCGGTGGTGGGCATGAAAGGGGGATTGTAACAACAAGGCAAAAGGCCAAAGGAAAAAGGCAAAGGAGAAACGGGAAACGAAGAAGCGGAACGCGACGCCTGAAACGAGAAACCTGGAACGAGAAACCGGCAACGGCGGCTAGCTGCCGACTGACGGCTGCCGACTGAGCAGAGCAAAATATCGCCTCGCGCGGCGGACGTCGCGGGCGATCTGTTCGCGCAGGGCCTCGACCGAGGGAAATTTGATCTCCGCCCGCAAACGGTGCAGGAAAGCGATTTCGATTTCCGTATCGGCGGTGACTTCCAGAGGGTGGAAGTGCAGCAGATGGCTCTCCACGGCGAAGGATTCGCCGCCGAAGGTGGGACGGACGCCGACGTTGGTTACCGAATCAAAGTTCACGCTGCCCACGCGCGTGCGGGTGATGTAGACCCCATTCTCGGGGACGGAGTCGTCGTAGCGGCTGAGGTTGATGGTGGGCACGGTGAACTTGTGGCCGTAACCGCGCCCGCGGCCGGCGGTGGAGAGCAGGCTGAACACGCGCCCCAGCAGGCGGCGGGCGCGAGCCACGCGTCCCTCACCCAGAAGCTCGCGGATGCGGCTGCTGGAAACGGTGTCGCCGCGGACTCGCATCTCCGGGTAGATTTGCACTTCAAAGCCCAGGCTGCGGCCGAACTCGGCCAGCCGTTCCACGTTGCCTTCGGCGCGGTGTCCGAAGTGGAAGTTGGGGCCCTCGTGAACCTCCAGCGCGCGCAGGCGGCGGCTGAGAATGTGTTCGGCGAAATCGCAGGGCGGAGTGAGCGAAAGATCGCGGGTGAAGGGAAGCACCAGCACCGCGTCCAGACCCTGCTCCCCGAGCAGCCGGAGTTTTACCGCCAGCGGAGTGAGCAGCCGGGGCGCCAGATCGGGCCGCAAAATGCGCGCGGGATGGGGCTCGAAGGTGACGGCCAGGGCCCGCAGTCCGCGCTGCCGTGCCCGCTCCACCACGTTTCTCAAGACGAGCTGGTGGGCGCGGTGCACGCCGTCAAAGTTGCCCACGCTGAGCACCGTGCCGCCGAATCCGGCGGGGACTTCGTCGAGTGTGCGGAAGATCTGCATCTTTCCTATCTAACTGCTAGATCTCAAACTCCAGCTTCAGTCCGTCGTGTGCCAGTTGCGTCGGCGGGGGCAGCGAACGGTTGGTTTCCTCGTGCGGGAGGTCGTGCGAGATGTGGGTAAAAAACGCCCTCTGTGGCTTGAGCTCATCCACCAGCCGCAGCGAGTTGGCCACGGTGGAGTGTGTAGGATGCGGCTTGTGGCGGAGCGCGTCGAGAAACAGGATGTCCAGGCCGCGCAGCCGGGGCAGCGACTCCGCGGGAATCTCGCTGAAGTCGGTGAGATAGGCCGCGGCGCCGAAGCGATAGCCGTAGATTTCCGCATCGCCGTGCAAAACCTTCACCGGCTCAAAGCGAACCCCGAACAGCTCCACCGCTTCGGCAATGATCCGCAACTCCACCTGCGCGAGGGTGCCGTATTTGTAGTTGTCGTCGAAGATGTAGCGGAACACGGAGGTCAGCCGCTCGGCGGTGCGTTCATGCGCGTAGAGGGGAATGCGGCCTCCGCTGCGGAAGCTGAGCGGGCGCAGGTCGTCGAGCCCGAGGATGTGGTCGGCGTGCCCGTGGGTGTAGAGCACGGCGTCGAGGCGAGCGATGCGTTCGCGGATGGCCTGCTGGCGGAAGTCGGGTGTGGTGTCGATGAGGATGCTGTGGCCGCCGTATTCCACCAGCACCGAGGGCCGGGTGCGGTGGTCGCGGGGATCGTTGGAAGTGCAGACGCCGCAGTTGCAGCCGATGGTGGGCACGCCCATGGACGTGCCGCTGCCCAGCACCGTCAGCGTGGCTTTCATCTAGGTCCGCCGCCGGGCGGCTGCGGCGGGCGCGCCAGCGCGTTGGTGATCTCGACGAAGGCCATGCGCAGCTCGTAGAGACTGTTCTGCAGCAGGCCGACCTCGGCGTCGGTGAGGTTGCCGCTGGTTTTTTCCGCCAGCAGTCCGATGGTGTCAATGGTCTGCTGCGCGCCCACCAGGTCGGCCAGCGGCTCAGCGCCTTCTTCGCGGATCAAGCCCATCTGCACCATGGCGGTCATGTAGAGCGAGGCCACCAGCCGCTCGAAAGTCATCTGGTAGTCGTGAGTGCGGCCCTGCCCGGAAGCGTCCGGAACCTCGAGGCGGCGGCCCTGGTAGGCGTCCTGGGATGCGCGTTGCTCGTCGGGCGAGGGCGGTGGCGGGATGTCGTCCGGGGCCGCGGGCGGTTCCGGGACGGAAGCCGTGGCGGACGGGCTGGCCACCGCAGTCGGCGTTGCCGGGGTGGCAGCCGAGGCGGGCGTTGCCGGGCTGGCCATGGGAGGGGGCGCAGCGGGCGCTTCGGGCGGAGTTGTTTCTTCCCGCAGCTCACCCTCCGAGGTGAACTTGCGACGGTCGGTAACCACGAACTCGGGCGATTTCTTTTTGTCGGGCATGGTTCCTGGATTTGGTAATTGGGTAATTTGGTGATTTGGTGATTTGGTAATTGCTAACTTGCCGCGAAGGTTCCGAGGCAGTGGAAATTACCAAATTATCAAACTTACAAAATTTACCAAATTACAAAATCTCTGCGAGCGGCAATGCCGTCACCGTCGCCTGCGCCCCATCCAACTGGACGGTGGTTCCGATCGCTCCCCCTTCGCGACGAATGTAGCCCAGGGCGACGGTCGTGTCCTTGCCGTTGGCCGAGGGCAGGGAAGCTACGCTGGTGATCTCGCCCACGTCCTTGCCACCGGCGCTGATTTTCGCGCCCGGAAGCGGCGCCGGGCCTTCGATCACGAAGCCGGCCAGCTTGCGGTGCACCTGGCCGCGGCTGCGGATGCGCTCCACAATCTCCTGGCCCACGTAGCAGCCCTTGGTGAAATGCAGCGCGTGTTGCTGCTCGGTTTCCTGCGGCAAGTCGCGCGGGCGGATATCCTGACCGTACCGCGGCACGCCTTGGGAGACGCGCCACAGCTCCAGAGCTTCGTAGCCCACCGGAGTCGCGCCCGCGGTTTCAAGACGGTCCCACGCCTTGGCCGCGTTTCCAGGCGCGAACAGGACCTCAAACGCCGGGACTTCGTGGGACAGGCGAATCACAGTGACGTCAAACTCCGTGCCGGTCAGGGTGCGCATCTCCAAAGAAGTTAGGCCGTCCGCGGGAAATCCGGCCCGCTCCAGAACTTCTGCGGCCTTGGGTCCGGCAACTCCAACCGCGTTCCGAGCCACGGGCGGAGCCAGTTCGACGTCGTCCATGATGATGTATTTCTCGAACACCTCGAGCAGCGTGCCGCCCTGGGAGGCGTCGGTTTCCGCCTGAATGGACTCGCCCAGGTTGAAGACGTACATGTCGCCCAGGATGTGTCCCTGCGGATTGAGCAGGAAGCAATAAAGGCCGTGGCCCGCGGGCAGGTCGCGCACGTTGTTAGTCACCATGCCGTTGAACCAGCGCACGCGGTCTTCGCCGGTGGCCTGAATCTGCACCCGCCAGGCGTAGTCGAAGAGCCCGCAGCCCGAGCGCAGCGCCCGGTACTCCGCGCGCGGGTCGGCGAAGGCCGCGGCGGTCTCCACGCCGTGATACTCGCCGAAGCGCGCCCCGGCGGAAGCCAGCTTGTCGTAAAGGAAGGGAGTGCGGGCCATGGCCAATATTCGATTATAGCCGGGCGCGAGTACCGGGTTGCGAGTACCGAGTTGCGAGTCAATTCACAACTCGCAACTCGGTACTCGCAACTCGCCTCTGTTTCCTCTGTGGTTTAGAACTCCGAAAACTGATATCTTTCGCCCGTGTCCGCCACGAAGAAGATCGCGGTGCTGGCCGGCGACGGCATTGGACGCGACGTAATCCCGGAAGCCCTGAAGGTGATGCAGGCGGCGGGCGCCGCGGTCGAATTCACCGACTTCGACTGGGGCGCGGACCGCTACCTGCAGGACGGCACCACCGTCCCCGAGGGCGGCTACGCCCGGCTGGCCCGCGACTTCGACGCCATCCTGATGGGCGCGTTCGGCGACCCTCGCGTGCCCTCCAACGTCCACGCGCGCGACATCCTGCTGGGCCTGCGCTTCCGGCTGGACCTCTACGCCAACGTGCGTCCCATCAAGCTGCTCGACCCGTCGCTGTGCCCGCTCAAGAACGCGAAGCTGGAAGACGTGGACTTCGTGGTCATCCGGGAGAACACCGAGGGCCTCTACGTCGGCGTGGGCGGAGTGTTCAAGCAGGGCACGCCCGACGAAATTGCCGTGCAGGAGGACGTGAACACCCGCAAAGGGGTGGAGCGAATCATCCGCTTCGCCTTCGAATATGCGCAGAAGCACAAACGCAAGTCGGTGCTGATGGCCGACAAGTCCAACGTGATGACCCACGCCCACGGCCTGTGGCAGCGCGTATTCAAGGAAGTGGCGAAGGACTACTCCGGCATCGAGGCGCGGCACATGCTGGCCGACGCGCTGGCCCTGGCCATGGTGCGCGAGCCGCGCACGCTGGACGTGATCGTGACCAACAACATGTTCGGCGACATCCTCACCGACCTGGGCGCGGCCTTGCAGGGAGGCCTGGGCATGGCCGCCAGCGCCAACCTCCATCCCGGGCGCACTTCCATGTTCGAGCCGGTCCATGGTTCGGCGCCGCCGCTCGCGGGCAAGAACAAGGCCAACCCTATCGGCGCGATCCTTACCTCCGCCATGATGCTCGAACACCTGGGCATGACCCGCGAAGCGGAGAAAATCGAAGCCGCAGTGCTCGAAGCCGTCCAGCAGAAGAAGACTACGGAAGACGTGGGCGGCAGCCTGGGCACGAAGGAGTGCGGGGAGTGGATTGCGGCTAGGGTGGCGGGAAAGTGATTTCACCACGGAGACACAGAGGCACGGAGAAAGACGGCTGTGACCTTTTAGATTTGGAGTCTGAGAACTGACAACTGGGTACTGGGTACTGCCTTTCAATTCCACATGGTCTGCAATCGCTTCAGGGCCACGGCGGCGATAGTGTAACTGCTGTTCAGGTCGTGAGCGGCGCGGTAGCAGTCAGCGGCCTTCTTCCAGTTGTGCTTGCGTTCGTACACCCGGCCCAGGTTGAAGTGCGGGAAGCAGTGAGCCTCATAGCGCGGGGCGTGGGTGGCTTTTTCCAGCCAGGGGATGGCTTCGTCGAGCTGTCCTTTCTCGATCAGGTAGGCGCCAATGTCGTTGTAGGGGTTCCCGAACCCAGGGTCCACCTTGATGGCTTCCAGGCACTCGGCGATGGCGCGGTCCAGGTCGCCCTTGAAGGAGTACACCCAGCCGCGGAAGGTGTAGGCCTCAGCCGTGGGAAAGGCCTCGAGGGAGCGCGAGTAGAGTTCGATGGCTTCGTCGTAGTCGCCGGCCATCTGCTTCTCGTAGGCGCGATGGAAGTACTCGGCTGCCTGCTCTCGGGGATCGGTTTCGGACATAACCGTCCTTCGTGATGTAATGCTCAGTGGGCGAGGGCCCGCGTTGAGCTTCCATTCTATCCAAATCCAGCTTCACCGGCTGTTTTGCACGATCCTGCTGTTTTTCTTTGCCGGCTCGGCAGCCGCGTGGCAGCAAGGCGGCCGCGATGAGCCGCCCTCCGGCGCGCTTGCCCAGCGGCAAGAAAAGCCGCGCGAAGAGCGCCGCATCTCCCCTAAGCGCGAGCAAGAACTGTTCACCAAGCTGGAGGAGATTCTGCGCTTCGCCAGCGCAGACACCAAGCTGCCCATCCGGCGGCGCGTGGAGCGCAAGCTGGTCAGCCGGGAGGAAACGCGGGAGCTCATGGCCCTCCGCCGGAAGGAAGAAGAAGGCCGCGCCCGGCGCGCCCGCCGCACGGAAGTGGTGCTGAAGAAGTTTGGGCTGTTGCCGCGCGACTTCCAGCTGGAAAAATTTCTTGCCGAGCTGCAGGACGAGCAGGTGGCCGGCTTTTACGATCCACGGACAGGCACGGTGTACCTGCTCGACTGGCTCGATTTCGGCGCGCAGTTCCCCGTCCTGGCGCACGAACTCACTCACGCTTTGCAGGACCAGACGGTGGGCCTGGAAGACTGGCTGAAGGATGGGAATTCCGGCAAGAAGGAAGCGGCGGATTCGGAAGCCCGGTCGGTGGCGCTTGAAGAACGCGCGCTGGCGCGGCGAGCGCTGGTGGAAGGCCAGGCCATGCACGTTCTGTTGAACTACACAATGGCGGCGGCCGAGGCCTGGGCGGGCCCCTCGGGGTCGCGCAGCCGCTCCCTGCAGTCTTCGCCTGAATTTGCTGCCATGTTTGACCGGCAGAAGCGCTCCCCGGTGCTCGATCGCGCGCCCCTGTTCATCCGCGAGTCCTTGGCCTTTCCCTACAGTTACGGCTTCCTGTTCGTGAAGGAAGTGGCGGACCGGCGGGGCCGGGAGGAAGCGTTTGCCGGACTGCTGCACGATCCTCCGCGCAACAGCTACCAGATCCTGCACCCCAAGAGCTATCTCAGCGGGGAGCGCTTCGAACCGCTGCCGGTGCCGGCCATCGCTCCGCTGCTGGGCGAGGGCCGCGCTCGCTTCGACGACGGAACCATGGGCGCGCTCGAGGTGATGCTCTTCCTGCAGCAGTTCGCCGGCGAAGGAACGGCTCGCAAGCTGGCCAGGAAGTGGCGCGGCGGCTTCTACTACGCCGCCACCTCAGCCGCCACGGCCGCAATGGCGGAGGAGGGCGAGGGCCAAAGTCTGGTTACACCAGCATCGTTGGCGCTGCTCTACGTCTCCCGCTGGGAGAGCGCGGAGGATGCCGCCCGCTTCGCTGGGGCGTACTCTGCGGCGCTGCCCAAGCGCTACCTGCGGGTGTCAGCTTCGACGGCGGAGGTTTCGACTCGCGGCTCGGTGACCCGCATCAGCGCGCCCACGCGGTGGTCCACGGAGGAAGGGCTGGTGGTGGTGGAAGCCTGCGGCGACACCGTGCTGGTGCTGGAGAGCTTCGACGCAGCCACCGCCGGCCGGCTGCGCACCGCCATGCTGGGGACATGCTCGGCGGCTGGTGCGGCGCAATGAAGCAGTCGTGGGCCTACTAACGGGCCTCAACTCCCACGTGCAATTCAAAATGTTTCGGATCCACCTTGGTGGAGGTTCGTTTGGAGGCCTGAATGCCGACGCTCTTCAGGACGTCGAGCAGCGCCTGAGCGCTGCGCAAGGGGCTGCATGCGGTGCCGACCGGCGGTTCCGGGTTGACGACAATCGACAATCCCAGACCGCCGCGCGAGCGAGCCTCTAGCGCGGGGTCCACGACTCCAGCGTCCCAGCCCGCCTTCCAGAAAAGGCCGGCAAACTGATCGGCCGCTGCCTTGGAAGCGCTGCTGGAAACGGCGGAGCCTTCCGAGCCCTGCGACGGCCGGATGGACACCGTACATCCCCGATAGGGGCGCAGCGTGGCCAGAATCTGCTGCTGCTGGTCCGCCGTGAAGGTTCCCGTGAAGGTCGCCGAGCGCGGTGAATTACCCGGGAAATCTCCTCCGTACTCGGCTTGCTCATTGGCGTCCCGTACGCGCTCCTCCATGATGGCTTCGTAGGCCGCAGGCGAGATCCCGCTGGCGCCGGGCTTGTCGGCGCCGTAGTAGTGGAGCGCGCCCCGCCACAGGGCGAAGCTGATCACCACTCCGCCCACCACTATGAATGTGCCCCACATCTTACGGTCAGTGTCGTCCATGGCCAGCCTCGGGTCCCGGAGGAGGTTTTGGGCGCAATATACCACGCTTCGGCGCGTGTCTGGATGCGGGCCACAATCCTGCACGCAAACAATTTGCTAAAGGCGCGTGAATGTATTCTTGACAGACGCTTTTCCCGGGAATAGAATCCGCGCGACTTGCGTTCTTCAGCAAATCCATCCCAAGCCTCTGCGAGGTGTTGCATGCGCCCCTGTCGCCGGCGTTCTGCCTATGTGTGTGTCGCGGTCCTTCTGTTCAGTCTTGCAGCTTTAGCCCAGACCATCGAAAAGGGAGCCATCAGCGGGACGGTCTCCGATCCCTCGGGCGCGGTGGTGCCCAACGCCACTGTGAAAATCACCCACGTGGGCACCGGCGAGACGCGCACCGTCACCACCGATTCGGGCGGCAGCTACAGCGCGTCCATCCTGTCGGTGGGCGAATACAGCATCGAGGTCACAGCTTCCAATTTCGGCACCACCCGGGTCAAGAACCTGCAGCTCGCCGTGGGCCAGCGCTTCATCCAGGATGTGTCGCTGAAGGTCACGGCCGCTGGCGAGACAATAGAGGTGACGTCGGACACGGGGCCGATTGATCGCGGCGACACTCGCACCAAGACCACTATCGGCAACACCTACGTGGATAAATTGCCCATCAGCGGACGGGATTTCCGCGACTTTGCCGCCCTCGGCGGCACTGCGGATACCAGCCCCGGCTTGCGCTCGCCGGTGCGCCTGGGGGGGCAGCAGGGTGAATTTACCGGTCTGATTATCGACGGCGTGGACAACCGCAACTCCTTCTTTGGCGAATGGTTCGGCTCGCTCGAAACCAAGAACTTCACCATCCCCCAGGACTCCGTGCAGGAGTTCCAGGTGCGCGACAGTGGCCTCTCGGCAGAGCTGGGACACTCAGCCGGCGGCCTGATCAACGTCGTAACCAAGAGCGGTACCAACCAATGGCACGGCTCCGCCCACTGGTTTGTCCAATCGAACTCGTTTTACGCAGAGAATGCCCTTCCCAATGTTCCGCCGCCGTTCGACACCCGCAATCAGTTCGGCGGCACCATCGGCGGACCCATCGTGCGCGAGAAACTGTTTCTCTTTCTTGCCGCTGACTTGCAGGAGCAGGCCGGGCCCCTGGGCACATCGTTCCTCCAGGATGTGAGCGCAGTAGCGACGCCGGAATTGTCCGGCGCCGCATTCCTCTCGGACCTGGCGGGTTCCACGAATCAAAGGCAGGACCTGCGGACGGCACTGCTGAAGTTGGATTATCAAATCACCAGCGGCACGCGTGGCACTTCGCGGATGAACTACACCCGTAACGAGTCAGACAATTTCACCGGCGGCCGGAGCCAGATCTTCGTAGGAGACGCGGTCTCGTCCAACTTCGAGAATTTTGTCAACGAAGGCCCGGCATTCCTGCAGACCATCACCACCGTCTTTAACCCGACCACGGTGAACGAAGTCCGTTTCGCCTATTCGCGAGAAAGGCGGGACCGCCTCAACAACGGCCCCGGCCCCGAGGTCAACATCACCGGAGTGGGAACCTTCGGGCAGCGCTTCTTCCTTCCCATTACCAGCCACCACAAGCGCTTCCAGGTAGTCGATAACTTCAGCAAGACCTTCGGCAAGCACGACGTGAAGCTGGGAGTGGACCTGAACTCCAACGGTACCAGCCAGGCTTTTATCGGGTTTGCCGGCGGTGTCTACCAGTTCAACAGCCTGGCGGATTTTGACAACGTCGGCATGGCCATTTGCCCCCAACTCCGATGCCCCTCCAGTTACCGGCAACTATTTGGCATCAACGGGTTCGGCGCTGCGGAGAGCGGCACCCTGTCCAATTTTTGGCAGCACGAGAGGTCGCTGTACATTCAAGACGACTGGAAGATTCATCCCCGCGTCACCTTGAATCTGGGTTTGCGGTGGGATGGTATCTGGAATCCCGACCCGCAGTTTCCCATCATAGGAGACCAGGTCGCTCTGGGCAGGCCGCGCATCGAGAATGGCTCGCTGACCCAGGCCGTGGGTCCCCCGCCGCAAGGAATTCCCGACGATCTGGACAACTTTGCGCCGCGCGTGGGAGTGGCCTGGGACGCCACCGGCGACGGGAAAACGATTGTGCGCGGCGGCTTCGGCATTTACTACGCCGCTCCCGTTACCATCTACATGGCCTCGATCCTCAGCGGCACCGGTTTCCGTGGGGCCGACACCACCATCCCTTTCGCTACGGCGACGGGCATGCCCCTGGACCCCTTGCTCAACTTCTTGTTCTATCCCAATACTCTGCCCACCGCGCTTGATGCCGCCGTCCCGGCGGAGCTCGCCATTCTCCAAGGTCTTGCACCACCCAACATTGTTTTTGCCGACCCGGAACTGGAGAGTGTTCGGGTGATGAATTTCCAGGTGGGAGTGGAGCGCGAGATCGTTCCCAACATTAGCGTGTCCGGCACCTACTTGCACAATCGGACGGAGAACCTGCGCACCGGCGGATTCAACAGCAGTCCATGGGATCGCACCCTGGATCCCAGCGGTGTGACCTTCGACTCGCTCGGGCGCACCGTGGGCGGCTTTAGCATCCCTCGCCTCACGCAGTCCATCAATCCGGTTACCGGGGGTCCGGTGATCAACGGGGCCAACGCTATTGCCAGCTTCGGGCGCGGGCGCTACCACGCCTTCCTCTTCCAACTCAAGACGGGCGCCGCCAAGAACTACCAGTTCCAGATCAACTACACGCTGTCCTTCAACAAGGACAATGCCACCACCGACCGGGACACCGATGCTTTCTTCGGACCTTCGGATCCCTTCAACCTGGATCTGGATTACGGCACCAGCCAACTCGACATTCGCAACCAGTTCCGGGCCTTTGCCTCCTTTACCCTGCCCGCCAAGATCGAGTTCAGTACCATCTTCAACGCGCGCAGCGGCCGGGCCTTCCCCGCGTATCGGGGTTTTTGTCCCAATGCTGACTTCACCGACGGATTCCAGTGTGCCAACTTCTTCATCGATCAGATCCGGCCGGCGGCGACCGGCGGCGGCGTGGTCGAGCGCTTCCCGTTCCGGAATCGCGGCTTTTTCAACTGGGATGTACGCGTCGGGCGTACCTTTAATTTGGGCAACGAAAGGGTGAAGCTGCGCCCCAGTCTGGAGATCTTCAACCTGAGCAATCGAGACAACTCCTTCTCCACCACTACGGGATTCTCGATCAACGGGGTTAATTGTGGCAGCCTGTCGACGGAGTCCTTATGCCCCTTCAACATTGGGGCTGGATCCGCGGCACGGGACAACCCAGCTTTGCCCCTCTCTATGCAGCTAGGGCTGAAACTGATCTTTTAGCCACCAGCAACCCGCTTCGCACAATAGACCGGCTTGCCCCTCAAGGGCAGCCGGTCTATTGTTTTTGTGATCATGATCGCAGCTCTGCTGCTCTCTGCTTTGCTGTTCCAGGCTGCGCCAGCCTCCTCCTATCGGGTGGTCTTCCAGCGTGGCCTAGTGGCGCTGGAAGCTGGCCATCTGGAGGAAGCCGAGGCGGCCTTCCGTCAGGCTCGGGAGCTTGAGCCCACGAGGGCCGCGGTCTACCACAACCTGGGCGAAGTCTTCTCCCGGCGCGGGCAATCGGGAGAGGCGATCGCGAATTTCCGCAAAGCCATTCAACTCGCACCCCAGGAGCCTGAGTCTTATTTACGGCTGGCAGCCCTGGAGTCGCAACTGAAGCGGTTTCATGACGCTGAACAGACCCTGAACCAATTACTCCGATTGCGACCCCGCAATGCCGACGCCCATCTCCTCTTGGGCCGCGTCGCCCGGGAGCGGGACGACCGCGCCCTGGCGGAGAAGCATCTGCGCCAGTACGTCCGCTTGCGGCCGAAGGATCCCAAGGGATGGGGAGAGCTGGGCACGGCCTTGCTCCGGGATGAAAAGTCTAGAGAAGGGGAAGCGCTCCTCAAACGCGCTTTGGCAATCGATCCCAGCCTGGGAATTGTTCACTACAATCTCGGCCTGCTGTACAGCCTTCGAGGCGACCACCAGCGGGCAAAGCCCTACCTCGAGACTGCCGTGAGGTTGCTTCCGGCAAACGCCGCTGCGCAGTATCAATTGGGCGTCGTGCTCGTGCGGCTGGGCGAGCTGGAAACTGCCGAAAAGAGTTTCCGAAAGACGCTCGAATTGTCGCCCGAGCACTTGGAGTCTCTCTACGCTCTGGGCACGCTGCTGGGCCGGCTGGGGCGCACGCAGGAGGCGGCCGAGATTCTGGCGCAGCACGAGCAGCGGAGTGCCGCTGTTCTGGAGCAACGCCAGCGGGACCGCCGCGTGAGCGCCTACCACATGGACGTGAAGCGCTTTCTGGAGGAGGATCGAGTCGAAGCAGCGGAAGAGAAGCTGGACGAAATCCTTCGGCTGAACCCCCGGGATGACCTGGCTTACTACCGCCGGTCCCAGATCTTGTTTCTCCGACGGGCGTATGAGCGCGCGCTTGAAACCGTGCAGGTGGCCATTGCGAACAAGGACTTCGAGCCCTCCTATTACCTGCTGGAAGCCATGTGCTGGGAACGCCTTGGGCAAGATGAAAAAGCGGCCCGGGCCTACGAAAGGGTTGTCAGCCTGGCTGACTATGCCGAGGCCTACCTGGCCTTGGGGCGCATGGAACTCCGGCAGGGGAAAAGTGCCGAGGCCGTAGCTCACCTGCGCCGCGCGGCCGCGCTGGAACCAGGAGATGCCAACGTGCGCCAGGCGCTGAATGAGGCACTAGCCGCGGAGGCGAGCAAGAAAGCAGGAAGCCAAAAATAGCCGCAGTCGCCTCTTACTTCGGCCTTGTTTCTACGATGCCTTTTCCCTCACGCACGCGGTAGAGCTTTCCTGCCGGCAGGTTTTCCAGTACCTCCACCGTGCCGCTCGGCCACTGGATCTCGATGCGCTCGGCGCGCTCGGCTGTGCCCAGGCCGATGTGAATGCGGTGGTCGCTGGAAGAAAGATAACTGCCGCCTCCTGCCAGGTAACGAGTGAGAGTGCGGCCCGCGACGGTGGCCTGGACGCGCGCGCCAATGGCGTCGCGCGGGCTCTTCACGCCCTCCAGTGCCAGCGAGACCCAGCGGCCGCGGTTTCCACCGTCGTTGCGCAGCAACTGGGGAGCGCTACCCAGGTTTTGCACCAGAACGTCCACGTCTCCGTCGTTGTCGTAGTCGCCGAAGGCGGCGCCGCGGCTCACGCGGGGCGTTGAAAGCGCCGCTCCATGCCGGGCCGCCACTTCGCGCAGTCGCCCGCCATGGTTTTCGAACAGCAGCTTGCGCTGAGGATAGCGACTCCCCGGGCGCAGCCGTTCCACGTTGTCCACCACGTGGCCATTGACCACGAGCACGTCGAGATCGCCGTCGTTTTCCATGTCAAACCACTCCGTGCCCCAGCCGACAAGGGGAAGGCTGGGCGGGCCGAAGCCGGTGGCGTAGGCAACATCCACGAACAGGCTGCCGGTGTTGCGATAGAGGTTGTTGTACTCCTGGTCGAGGTTGGTCACGATGAGGTCAAGGCGGCCATCGCCGTCAAAGTCACCGGCCGCCGTGCCCATGCCGGCTTGAGGCCGGCCGCCATCGTCATAGGCCACGCCCATCCGTACACCGATTTCCTCGAAGCTGCCGTCACCGCGGTTGCGGAACAAGAAATTTCGGACGGAATCGTTGGCCACGTAGAGGTCAATCCATCCGTCCTGATCCAGGTCGGCGGCCACCACGCCCAGGCCCTTGCCCACGTGCGCGGCGATGCCGCTCGACTGGCTGACGTCGGCGAAGGTGCCGTCCCCGTTGTTGCGATAGAGGAGGTTGGTGAGGCCGTCGTAAACGTCGGGATGGCAGTAGACGCGGATGCGCCGCGCCGTGTCGCCGCAGTTGATGTTGCGCGAATAGTCGAAGTCCACGTAGCGCGCCACAAACAGGTCCAGATCGCCGTCGCGGTCGTAATCCAGAAAAGCGGCGCTGGAGCTCCATTTTCCTCCGGCCACGCCCGCGCGATCGGTTACCTCCTCGAAGGTGCCGTCGCCGCGATTGTGGTAGAGCGCGTTGCGCGTGAACGCGGTTACCAACAGGTCGGTATGGCCGTCGCCGTCGTAGTCGGCGGCGGATACGCCCATCCCGTAGTGGCCGTTCCCCACGACGCCAGCCTCGGCGGTGGTTTCCCGGAAGCTGCCGTTTCCCTGGTTGCGGTACAACGCGTGCCGCACCGGCCCCGGCGCCGGATAGCCGGGAACCGCGCCCCCGTTGACCAGGAAGACGTCCAGCCAGCCGTCGTGGTCGTAGTCGAGGAAGGCTGCGCCCGAGCCCATGGTTTCGATCACGTACTTCTCCGGCGACGCGCCATTATAGTGACGAAAGCGCAGTCCGGCGGCCTGCGCCACATCTACGAACTGAACCTGCGAAGCTGAAGCGGCCGCGGCTGGCCGGGAAGTCTTCTTGCCCTGCGACCGAGCTGTTTGTCCCGTCGCCAGGGTGCAGACCATGAGTAACAACGCGCCGGCCATCCTCGCGCGTGGAAGCGAAGCCTGAGTTTTCAAGAGTGCGGCAGCCATCCGGATCAGGAAATTTGCAGGGATGGGATTCTCAACGATCCCCAGGCGAACTTACCACATGATGCACAAGAAAGCTCCTGGGCTGACGGAGAGCCGGGCGGGCGTCAAGTGCGGCAGCGCGTTTCTGTATAATCGCCGCTTTGATTGCAGTTACTCTTCGGGACCGAGGGAAAACTTTGGCACAGGCGGAGATCGGCATTATCGGTGGCAGCGGTTTGTATGGGTTTCCCGGATTGGCGGACGTTCGCGAAGAGAAGATCACCACCCCCTTCGGAGAACCTTCCGACGCCTACACCCTGGGAACGCTGGAAGGGCGCAAGGTGGCCTTTCTGGCGCGGCACGGTCGCGGACACCGCATTCTGCCCTCGGAGATCAACTACCGCGCCAACATCTGGGGCTTCAAGATGCTGGGCGTGGAGCGGCTGATCTCGGTTTCTGCCGTGGGCTCGCTCAAGGAAGAGCACAAGCCCATGGACTTCGTTCTGCCCGACCAGTTCATCGACAAGACCCACCGGCGAATCACGACCTTCTTCGGCGAAGGCTGCGTGGTCCACGTTTCTTTCGGCGACCCGGTTTGCGCCGAAGCGGCACGCGTGGTCGAAGCCGCATGCCGCAAAGCGGGCGTCACCGTGAAACGGGGCGGGACCTACGTCAACATGGAGGGCCCGCAATTCTCCACCAAGGCGGAAGCCAACCTGCACCGCAGCTGGGGCGCCGACGTCATCGGGATGACCAACGTGCCCGAGGCCAAGCTGGCCCGCGAGGCGGAAACCTGCTACCTCACCGTGGCCATGATTACCGATTACGATTGCTGGCATCCGGATCACGACGCGGTCACCGTGGAAACGGTGATCGGCTACCTGACCAAGAATGCGGAGAACGTGCAGAAGGTGGTGCGCGAGACCATCGCCAGCATGCCGCGCTCCCGCGCGTGCAAATGCGGCTCCGCGCTGCAGCACGCCATCCAGACCGACCGCAGCATGATCCCGCCGGAAACCCGCAAAAAGCTGGGACTGCTGCTCGACAAGTATCTGGGAAAATAAGGCGCGTTGGACGTAAGCTGCCTTTCGTGTCTCGCGATCGCGACCCCATCTTCGTAGCCCTGCTCGCGGGAGCGGCCGCCGCCCTCGCCTTTTTCTACTACTACCGCAGCGACGCACTGCTGCTCTACGGCGACGCGGTGGCCCACCTGAATATCGCGCGCCGGATAGTGGATTCACGCACGCCCGGGCCGCTGCAGCTGGGGTCGGTCTGGCTGCCGCTGCCCCACCTGCTGATGCTGCCGCTGGTGCTCTCCGACTGGGCGTGGCGGACCGGCGTGGCCGGATCGCTGGTGTCCATGGCCGCGCATGTAGCCGGCGCGCTGGCGGCGTTTCGGCTGGTGCGAGGCTGGGCTTCGCGCCCGGCCGCATGGTTTGCTGCAGCGGTGTATGGGGCCAATCCCAACCTCCTCTATCTGCAGGCCACCGCCATGACCGAGGCGCTTTACCTGGCGCTGGTCCTGTGGGCCACGGTGCACTTCAGCGAGTTCGTTGCCGCATTGCGCGCCCCGGAGCAGCCCGCGCGAGCCGCCGCGGGGAAATCGCTCGAGCGCTGCGGCGCGCTGCTGGCGGCGGCCATGCTGACGCGCTATGACGCGTGGTTTGCGTCGGCGATTGTCGTCGTCGCGGCGCTTTGGCTGTATGCAAGGCGCCACCGGACCGCCCACGATGGCGCCAGCATGCGGCGCTCGCTGCGCAACTTCCTGGTGATTGTGGCCGCGGCTCCGGCCTTGTGGATGGCGTACAACTGGAGCGTCTTCGGCAGCCCGCTGGAATTTGCCACTGGGCAATACTCCGCCCGGGCCATCGCCCAGCGCACGACCCAACCGGGCGCTCCCATGCATCCTGGGCATGATTCGCCGAAGGTTGCCGCCATCCATTTCCTCAAGGCGGCACGGCTAAACCTGGGTGACGGTGACTGGCTGAACGTTCTGTTCGTGATGGCGCTGGCGGGCGCGGCGCTTTCTCTCGCTGTCGAGCACCGGGTGCGGGTCGCGCTGCTGCTCTGGCTTCCCGTGCCCTTCTACACCCTCTCCATCGCCTACGGCAGCGTGCCCCTTTTTCTTCCGGTGTGGTGGCCGTTCTCCTTTTACAACGTCCGCTACGGGCTGCAGTTGCTGCCGGCGATAGCTGTGTTCGCCGCCCTCGCTTTGGAATGCGCGCTGCGCCTGCGTGCGCCGGTGATTCGCAAAGTGGCGGTGGCCGGCGCCGTGATCGCGATCCTGGGTAGCTACGCTTCGGTGAACTACTACGGGCCCATCTGCCTGCGCGAGGCGCGCGTGAACTCCTACACTCGCGTTGCCTTGGAGCGCAAGCTGGCGGCCGAACTGGAACGCCTGCCCGCGTCCTCCACGCTGCTGATGCATGTGGGCAATCACGGCGGCGCCCTGCAACGCGCCGGCATTCCTCTGCGTCGCGTGATTCACGAGGGAAACTTTGGGCAGTGGGCTCAGGCGCTGTCTTCGCCGGCGGATTCGGTGGACTACCTGATTGCTGTGGACGGCGACGAAGTGGCCAAGGCAGCCGCAGCGAAATCCTCGCAGTTGGACATCGTGGCCGCGATCGAAAGTCCCGGGCAGCCGCAGGCGGTGATCTACAGAACCCGTCGGCCAAAATTGCAAATTACAAATTAGAAATTACAAATTACCAGCTACAATCCGCAACACTTGATCCATGGCCCCGCCCACCGGCATTCCGTTCGTGAAGGCCAGCGCCTGCGGCAACGACTTCCTGCTCATTGAAGGGCAGCATGCTCCCGCGGGCATTGCCGATTTCTCGCGCAGCATCTGCGACCGGCGCACGGGTGTGGGCGCCGACGGCGTGGAGTGGCTCTTTCCCGACGAGCAAGCCGACGTGCGCGCGCGGCTGTTCAACGCCGACGGCTCAGAGGCGGAAATCTCCGGCAACGGCACGCGTTGCGCAGCGGCGTATCTGGCTGCCGAGCGCGATCTGGAGAAAGTGTCGGTGCGCACAGGAGCCGGCATCAGAACCTGCGTTCTCAAGGGCCGCAAGGGAACCGAGTTCGAGTTCGAGACCGCCATGGGTGAGCCCCAGGTGGGCGACGAGTTCTCCATCAAGCTGGCGTTTCGTTCCTTGGCGGGCATTCCGGTCTCCATGGGAAACCCGCATTTTGTGGTTTTTGTGGAGGAGTTCGCCCTCGGATGGCAGGCGGAGGCGGCTGAAATCGGGTGCCATCATGACTTCAAGTATGGGATCAATGTTGAGTTGGTACGCATTGGTAGTCAAGGAGAAATCGAGATTCGAATTTACGAGCGCGGAGTGGGCGAGACGCTCTCCTCGGGCACGGGCTCGTGCGCGGCGGCGGTGGCCGCCATCGCCGCTCGCAGGGCTTCATCACCGGTGCGCGTGCTGAGTCCGGGAGGCGCCCAAACGGTGCGCTGGGAGGGCGCGGTGTTTCTCACCGGCCCGGCGCAACTGCTTTGTCGCGGTGAGTTTTTCCGGTAGGATACGCGGCGAGGCAGCGGAAACGATTCCTTGGGTCCAAGAACCACATCCACCAAACTCAACCTGCGCATCAAGCCGCCGGCTTTGCAACTGGGCGACACGGTGGGCATTGTGGCGCCGGCCAGCCCCATCCAGCGCAACCTGCTGGACGCAGGATGCGTCGCCCTGTGGCGTATGGGCTACAAGCCGGTTTTCCTGGACTCCATCTTTGACCAGGACCTCTACTTCGCGGGCACGGCCAAGCGGCGGGCGCGGGAGCTGGAAGAAATGTTCACTCGCGAGGACGTGCGCGCCATCATCTGCGCCCGCGGGGGTTACGGCTGTAACTACTTGCTGGACGAGCTGGATCTGCCCAAGATCGCGCGCCATCCCAAGATTTTCGTCGGCTACAGCGACATCACCACACTGCTCACCCACCTCACCGACCGCGCCAATCTGGTGACCTTCCACGGGCCCATGGTGACCAAGGATTTCGCCGCGTCCGACGGGCTGCATGCGCCGTCGTGGAAGGCGGCAACGGGCGGTAAGGCAAAGTGGGAGGCGGCCGCGGTGCCGGGCTCGGGCGTGATACCGCTGGTGGAAGGAAAAGCGGAGGGCATCCTGTACGGCGGATGTTTGTCGTTGCTGGTGGCTTCGCTGAAGACGCCCTACGAGGTTCGGACCACCGACACCATCCTGTTTCTGGAAGACGTCGGCGTCAAGCCCTTTCAGATTGACCGCATGCTGATGCAACTGAAGATGGCGGGCAAGCTGGCGGGAGTACGCGGCATCGTATTCGGCGAAATGATGGACTGCCTACAGCATCCCGAGCAGCCCTTTACGCTGCAGGAAGTGGTGCAGCGGGTGGTGGGCGACCTGAACATTCCGGTGGCCTTCGGACTGCGTTCCGGTCACGTTACCCAGGGCAACATCACGCTGCCCTTCGGCGTGAGGGCGAGCCTGGAAGTGCGCAAGGAAGTACGGCTGACCATCCTGGAAGCGGCCACGGTGCCGCCGGCGAAAGCATGAGCGGAATGGAGCGCGTCCACTTCATCGGCATCTGCGGGACCGCCATGGCTTCGCTGGCGGGCATGCTGCAACAGCGCGGATTGCTGGTCACCGGCTCGGACGCCGCCGCGTATCCGCCCATGGCCGACTTTCTGGCCGCGCTGAAGATTCCCGTGGCCCAGCCCTACGCGGAAACCAACCTGACGCCGCGGCCGGACTTCGTGGTCGTAGGCAACGCCATCTCGCGCGGCAATCCCGAACTGGAGTACGCACTCGACCAACGCATCCCGCTACGCTCGCTGCCCCAGACTCTAGCCGAATACTTCCTGCGCGACCGGGAACCGGTGGTCGTGGCCGGCACCCACGGCAAGACCACCACCACCTCCATGCTGGCATGGATGTTTCAGGTGGCCGGCCGGGAGCCGTCGTTTCTGGTCGGCGGCATCGCGGAAAACTTCTCTTCCAGCTTTGCCTTGGGGAAGGGAAGGCAGTTCATCCTCGAAGGCGACGAATACGACTCCGCATTCTTCGACAAGGGGCCGAAGTTTCTGCACTACATGCCGGACGCGGCCATTCTCACCTCCGTGGAGTTTGACCACGCCGACATTTTCTCCGACCTCGAAGCGGTGAAGACGGCGTTCCGCCGGCTGGTGAACCTGGTGCCGCGGCGCGGACGCATCGTCGCCTGGGACGGCGACGCCAGCGTGGACGACTGCGTCGCCCGCGCTCTCTGCCCGGTGGAGCGCTATGGCTTCAGCGAGCGGGCCGACTGGCGGATCGCCGATCTCCGCTTTGCCGGCGAGCGCACCACCTGGCGCTTACTGCGCAAAGGCGATCCCTGGGCGGAGCTGGAGTTCTCGCTGGCCGGCGAATACAACGTGCTCAACGCCACCGCGGCCGCGGCCATGGCCGCGGGCTACGGCATCGAAGCTGCCGTCGTGGCCCGGGCGCTGCAGTCCTTCCTGAGCGTGAAGCGCCGCCTGGAAGTGAAGGCGGTGGTGAACGGCGTCACCATTCTCGACGATTTCGCGCACCATCCCAACGCCATTGCCGGAACGCTGAAGGCGCTGCGCATCCGCTATCCCGGCTCGCGGTTGTGGGCAATCTTCGAGCCGCGCTCCAACACCTTACGGCGCAAGATCTTCGAGCCGGATCTGATCCGCAGCCTGGCGCTGGCCGACCAGGTGGTGATCGCGGATGTTTTTCGCCCAGAAGCGATACCCGAAGGCCAGCGCCTGTCGGTGACGGCGGTGGTGGAGGGAATCGCGCGCGCGGGCAAGACGGCGCGCGTGCTGGCCGATGCCGACGCCATCGTGGCCGCGGTAGCGCCCGAGCTCAGGTCCGGCGACGTGGTCGCCATTCTCTCCAACGGGGGCTTCGGCGGCATCTACGAGAAGCTGCCCCAGCGTCTCGCATCCCATTCCGAGGTGGCTACGCAAGCGTGAAGCTGCGGGCCGCCATCCTGCCGGTGTTGCTGGCGCTATCGGCCCTTTCGGCGGCCGCTTCGCCCACGGTGGACTACACCGTGTCGCTGGCCCAGTCGCGGCAGCATATTCTGAGGGTGCGTGTCCATCTGCCGGGAACCTCGGCGCAGCGCGACTTGCGGCTTCCGGTGTGGAACGCCCTCTATCAGATTCGCGACTTCGCCCAGTACGTGCTGCGTGTGAGCGCCAGCGACGCCACCGGGAAGCCGCTGCCGGTGCGCAAGCTGGACACCAGCACTTGGCGCATCTCCAACGCGGAGAGCGGTGCCGAAGTGGAGTACGACCTGCTGGCCGACCTGCCCGGCCCGTTCAGCGCGCACGCCAACGGCACCCATGCCTTCCTCAACCTGGCCCTGGTGCTCATGTACCCGGTGGACGCGCGCGATGCTCCCATGACCGTGACCTTCACCGACCTGCCTCGCGACTGGAAAATCGCCACCGCGCTGCCGGGCATCAAGGGGAACGTCTTCACCGCGCGCAATTACGACCGGCTGGTGGACGGCCCGGTGGAAATCGGTTTGTTCGAGGAGACGTCGTTCGAAGAGGGTGGTGCGAAGTATCGTGTAGTGGTAGACGCCAATCGCGCCGACTACGACCTCGCCACCATTGCCGGCAACGTGCGCAAGATCGTGGCCACCGGCGTCTGGTGGATGAACGACCGGCCCTTCACCGAATACCTTTTCCTCTATCACTTCCCCCACGGGCCGGGTGGCGGCGGCATGGAGCACGCCTATTCCACCGCCATCGACGTCAGCGCTGACTTCCTCAAGGAACGCCCGCTGACTTTTGCCAGCCTTACCGCCCACGAGTTTTTCCATCTGTGGAACGTGAAGCGCCTCCGTCCACAGTCGCTGGATCCGGTGGACTACACCCGCGAGAACCCGACTCCCTCGTTGTGGTTCGCGGAAGGCGTCTCCTCGACAGTCGCTGACCTGATCCTGCTGCGGGCGCGGCTGATGAGCGAGAAGGAATACCTGGAGGAGCTGACCAACGAAATCCGCACCCTGGAACTGCGGCCCGCGCACCTGGTGCAGTCGGCGGAGGAGGCCAGCCTCGATGCCTGGCTGGAAAAATACCCGCAATACCGCACCCGCGAGCGCAGCATTTCCTACTACAACAAGGGCCGCATTCTGGGCGCGCTCATCGACCTGGAGGTCCGGGAACGCACCCAGGGACGCAAGTCGCTGCGCGACGTCTTCCACTGGATGAACCTCAGCTACGCCAATCAGGCGAGGAACTATCCGGACTCGGAAGGCGTGCGCGCCGCGCTGGAAGCGGTGACGGGCACGGATTTCCGCGGGTTCTTTCGCGACTACGTGGCCGGCGTCACCGAGCCTGCGTACAACCAGTGGTTCGGCACGGTTGGACTTCATCTGGAGAGGCGGAAGATCACGGTGTGGCACCCGGGATTCACTTCCGTGCGTAATTTCGACACGCCCCCGATGGTGGTGGCGGTGGATGCGGGCGGCGAGGCGGAACGCGCCGGGCTGTCCGCCGGCGACACCATCCTCACCATCAACGGCAAGCCGGCTGCGGGTGAGGTCGAAGACCATCTGCGGGGCTTGGCGCCGGGCGACACCGTGCGCCTGCGCGTTACCGGGCGCAAGGGGTCGCGCGAGATCAAGATCCGCGTCACCGGGCGCGACGAGGAGTCCTTCGCCATCGTGGACCTGCCCCAGGTCACCCCGCAGCAGCGCGCCCGCCGAACCGCCTGGCTCAACAGCGAAGCCGAGCCGTAAGCCATGCTGCGCACACTGGTGTGGGCCGGTTTCTATTTCCTGGTGGCGCCCTTCGCCGGGCTCGTCGGTTTTCCCTGGACGTTTCTCAGCGGCAAGGTGGACTTCCTCTATCGGGTCTGCATGTGGACGGCGTTCACCGGCGTGCGCCTGGCGGGAATCCAGGTGAAGGTGGAGGGGCTGGACGGTCTGGAGCGCGGGCGCAACTACATCTTCATGGCCAACCACGTGTCCAACGTGGACCCGCCCATCCTGGCGCCGCTCATCCCGCCTCCGCGCACTTCGGTGCTGGTGAAGAGGGAAGTGTTCCGCATTCCGGTGCTGTCGCGCGCCATGCGCATGGGATCGCTGGTGCCGGTGGACCGCAGCAAACGCGATTCCGCTATCGACAGCCTGCGCGCCGCCGGAGACGTACTGCGCTCGGGAATCAGCATGATGGTCTTTCCCGAAGGAACGCGCTCGCCCGACGGGCGCTTGCTGCCCTTCAAGAAGGGACCGTTTTACCTGGCGATCGAAACCGGCGTGCCCGTGGTGCCAGTCACCATCCTGGGCACTTACGAGATCATGCCCAAGGGGAGCTTGGCCATTCGTCCGGGGACCGCCACCGTGATTTTTCACGCACCGGTGGATCCGGCGGCGTATCCCTCGCGGGAAGCGCTGATGGAAGCAGTGCGCGAAAAGATTGCAGCGCCGCTACCGCAAGAGCGGCGATGATTTACTTTCCCGCGACGAGCTGCCGCACCGTTTTTGCCAGTTCCGGAAGCTTGTTGAAAACGACCACGGAGCGCAACCAGTCGCGGTTGTCAATGGCGGGATAACCACTGACCGTCTTTCCATCTTCGACGTCGCTGGGGATGCCGCTCTGCGCCGTGGCCACGGCTCCGTCGCCGATGCGGCAGTGCCCGGCCACGCCCACCTGCCCCGCGAGAATCACGTTCTTGCCCACTTCCGTGGATCCCGCCAGTCCCACCTGGGCGCACAGCAGCGTATCGGTGCCCACGCTGGAGCCATGGCCAACCTGCACCAGGTTGTCCACCTTGGCGCCGCGGGCGATGCGGGTTTCGCCGATGGAGGCGCGGTCCACGCAGGCGTTGGCCTGGATTTCCACGTCGTCCTCGATCACCGCGGCGCCCGACTGCACAATCTTCTGCCAGTGTCCGGCGTCGTCCTTGGCGAAGCCGAACCCGTCCGCGCCCACCACCGCGCCGTTCTGCAGGATGACGTTGTCGCCCAGGCGGCAGTGCTCGCGCACCACGGCATGCGCGTGCGCGAAGAAATTCCTGCCCATGCGCGCGCCCCGATAGATGACCACGTGGGGCAGCAGCACGCAGTCGTCGCCGATCTCCACGTCTTCCGCGATGACCACGTAGGCGCCGATGGAAGCGCTCCTGCCGATGCGCGCCGAAGCATGCACCACCGCGCTGGGATGAATGCCGGGCGCATAGCGCGGAGGCTGGTAGAAGAGTTCGATGGCGCGCGCGAACACCAGGTAAGGGTTTTTGGTGCGCAGTGTGGATGCGGCCAGGGCAGGGAAGTCGTCGGCGACGATCACCGCCGACGCCTTGGTGGTCCTGGCTGCAGCAGCATATTTGGGGTTGGAGACGAAGGTGATGTGCCCGGGCCCGGCCTCTTCGATGCCCGCCACTCCCGCAATCTCAAGTTCTGCGTCGCCTTCCAGGCGCGCTCCCAGCGTGGATGCAATCTTGCCCAGTTTCATGGGGTTCTTTCCGTCGCCTGGCTGGCGAATGCGGTTCGATTGTACGGGAAATGAAAACCGCAGTGACGCCGAGTGCGCCTCTAAGAGCCCGACTCTCCGAACAGCCCGGGCTGGCGCACATCGGCGCCGGCAGCAGCTCGACGACGCGCCTGTTGTCCGCCAATCACCGCCAGCACCAGCATTTCCGTCAGCGCGCTGCGGGGTACAAAGATGCGCTGCGTGTTGGAGCGCGTGTCCGGAGGAATCACCAGAAACCCGTCGGTGCCCAAGTGCGCAAGATTGTTAGGCATCAGGCCTTCCATCATTTCGTTGTCGCGGAAGCGCATGCGTACCCACAAACCTTCGGTGCGCGGACGGGTGGCGAAGGTCTTGCGCGCGGGCAGGTTGGGATCGTCGAAGTCGCGCACGAAGTAAACGCCTTTCACCTCTTCCAGCTCCACCGTCACCACTTGCCCGCTGGTGTTCAGCATCTCCACCTTGCCGTCCACCACGAAGGCGGAGGGGTTCACGAAGCCGGCGACGGAGTCGCGGTCGAGCTTGCGCACGATGACTTTTTTGTGCGTCGATGCCATTTTCTCTGCGTTGCCGCGCCCCCAACAGGAAGTGGTGTTCGAGCGGCAGCCCTTCTAATTGTCGCACCGCAATTGTCGCATTTCCGGGGCGAAAAGCGCCGCCCAATCCTCGCAGTAGCCAAACCATTAACCATGTGTTATCCTCGGGTGGTCGAGCGCTCGCGAAGCACCGTGTAAGTCATTTGTACGCAGCCGCTTACGACGATTTCTAGGAGATTTCCACCTTCACGGGGTAGGGCCGCAGCGCCCTGCCTCCAAGGGAAGCCCGCACCCAGGCGATGGCGGATTACATCTACACCATGGAAACCCGGCTCTCGCCGGACCAGCAGCGCGGCGTGCTGCTGGTGCAGGAGGCCGCCCGCGCCCACGAGCTGAACCTTTACCTCACCGGGGGCGCCATCCGCGACATCATCAGCGGCCTCACCATCCGCGATCTGGATTTCACCGTCCAGGGCAGCGCGCTCAAGCTGCAAAAGGACCTGGAAAAAGCCGGCGCGGCGATCGAAGGCGCGGATGAAGATCTGCGCTCGCTGCAAGTGCTGTTGCCGGGCAACGTGCGCGCAGAAATCGCCATGGCGCGGGCGGAGCGCTACGAAAAGCCGGGCAAGCCGCCGCAGATCGCTCCCGCCACCATCGTCGAGGACCTGCGCCGCCGCGACTTCACGGTCAACTCCATGGCGCTCTCGCTCAACGCCGGATCGCGCGGGCTGCTGCTCGATCCCTCCAACGGCGCCGCCGACATCGAGTCCAAGCTGTTGCGCATCCTGCACAACTACGCCTTCTTCGACGATCCTTCGCGGCTGATTCGCGCCACCCGCTTCGCCGCGCGCTTCCACTGGACGCTGGAGGAGCGCACCCAGGCGCGCTACACCGCCGCCGTCGAGAACGGCTACATCGAGTACGCGACGCAGGCCGTGCTGGGCTATGAGATCGAGCAACTTGCTTATGAGGACGATCCCATCCACATTCTGCGGGTGCTGGAGAAGGAAGGCTGGTTGAAGCTGCTGAGCCCGCACTGGTCGGTGGCTCGCACCGACACCGATGGGCTCGCGCAGGTGCTCAAGATGCGGCAGCAGGCCGCGGACCACGGCTACTCGGCGGACCTCTCGCCCGCGGTACTCTACTTCATCAGCCGGCGTCTGGACAGCCGCGAGCTGGCTACGTTGCACAGACTGATTCCGCGCAAGGCCCTGGTGGAAAAGTCGCGCAAACTGGGCGACGAGGCCCGTGCCCTGGCCACGCGCCTGGCCGGTAAGGAAGCGGCCACGCCGTCGCGCACGTGGAAAGTGCTGTCGGAGAGCCCGGTGGAGACCATTCTGTTCCTCGAAACCACCACCCGCCAGCAGGGCGTGCGGCAAAAGATCCGCAATTTCTACGGCAAGTGGCGCCAGCTTCGACAGAAGCTTCCTTTCGTCGAGATGACCGAGCTCAACATCACGCCCGCGCTGCCCGCGTATGCGAAGCTGAGCCAGGAAGCGTTCCTGCTGTTGTTGGACGGAAAGCTCCGATCGCGCAACAAGATCCTGAAGTTCCTGAAGCCCTACGCTCCTCCTCCTCCTCCTCCTCCCCCTCCTCCGCCCAAGAAAAAGGCGGCCAAGGGCGAAGCTCTGCCCGCGCCCGCACCTTCTAAGACTGCACCGGCCAAGGGCGCGCTGGCCAAGAAGGAAAAGGGGAAAGCGGCGGCGGCTCCTGCACCCGCGGCTGTAGCCGCCAAGGCTCTAGCCAAGGCTCCAGCCAAAGCCCCGGTCCAACCGGAAAAGAAGGCTGCGCCCGCCAAGCCGTCCAAGCCCGTGAAGAAGGTAAAGCCGGCCAAGAAGGCCAAGCCGAAAGCGAAGCCCCGGCCGAAAAAGAAGCCGGCGAAGAAGTCCAAGCCTGCGAAGAAGAAAAAGAAGAAGAAGTAGGGCGCTGAAAGTGGCCTGCCCAATCGTGCTCCGCAGCGCCAGCCTTCCGGATTGACTCATCGCGCCCTTGCTACTAACATCCGCGCGTAAGGCATCCAGGGGGCGTTCAGTGATTGGCAGGACCCTCTCTCACTATCGCATCTTAGAGAAGCTCGGCGGCGGGGGTATGGGTGTGGTCTACAAGGCCGAGGACACCCGGCTCGGCCGCACTGTGGCCGTGAAGTTCCTTCCTGAAGAGCTTTCCCGCGACCGTGAGGCCCTAGCCCGTTTCGACCGTGAAGCTCGCTCCGCCTCCGCCCTCAATCATCCCAACATCTGCACTATCCATGACATCGGCGAAGAGCAGGGCGAGCACTTCATCGTGATGGAGTTCATGGAAGGCACCACGCTGAAGGCGCGCGGAGCTGGCCGGCCGCTGGAGAATGAGTTACTGGTGGACCTGGGCATGCAGATCGCGGATGCGCTGGATGCGGCGCACGCGCAGGGCATCGTTCATCGCGACATCAAGCCAGCCAACATCTTTGCGACCAAACGCGGGCAGGCCAAGGTACTGGACTTCGGGGTGGCCAAGGTCGCCCAGCCGGCGTCAGCGCCCACCGACGCCACCGCGGGCAGTGCACTGACCACGCCGGGCAGCCCCATGGGCACGGTCGGCTACATGTCGCCGGAGCAGGTGCTGGGCAAGGAACTCGACGCGCGCACCGACCTGTTCTCCTTCGGAGTGGTGCTGTACGAGATGGCGACGGGCAACTTGCCGTTCCAGGGCGACACGTCTACGGCCGTCTTCGACGCCATTCTGCACAAGCCTCCGCTTTCGCCGTTGCGGCTGAACCCCAACCTGTCGCCGGAGCTGGAACAGATCATCCTGAAGGCCATGGAGAAGGATCGCAACCTGCGTTACCAGAGCGCCGGAGACATGCGCACCGACCTGCAGCGGCTGAAGCGGGACACCGAGTCGGGTTACGTGTCTTCTTCCGTCGTAGCAGCGGCCGTACCAAAGCCCCGGCGTAGCCCGTGGGTCGGGGCAGGCGTCGCAGTGGTGGTGCTGGCGGTGGTCGTTGGATTGTGGCTCAGGCAGGAAAAAAAGACCTCGGAGTCGGCGCAAGTCGCGCCTTCAATAGCCGTGCTTCCTTTTGTAGACATGAGCGCAGAGAAGAATCAGGAGTACTTCTCTGACGGGCTGGCCGAGGAACTGCTCAATGCCCTGACGAAAATTCCGGAGCTGCGGGTGGCAGCCCGCACGTCCTCGTTCCAGTTCAAGGGCAAGAGCGAGGACCTGCGTACGGTTGGCCAGAAGCTCAACGTGGCCACCATCCTGGAAGGAAGCGTGCGCCGGGAGGGCAAGCGGGTCCGCATTACCGCGCAGTTGATCAAGGTCGCCGACGGGTTTCATCTGTGGTCGGAGACCTACGACCGGGATATGAACGACATCTTCGCGGTGCAGGAGGAGATTGCGCGCGCGGTGGCGGGCTCGTTGAAGGTGGCGCTGCTGGGGGGAAAGACCGCGACGCCTTCCGTCCAGGGTACGAATGCCGATGCCTACAACGCCTACCTGCAGGGGCGGTACTTCTTGGAGCGGCGCAACAAGGAGAGCCTGGAGAAGGCCGTCAGTTACTACGAGCAAGCCATCAAGCTGGACCCGGCCTATGCCCCGGCATGGGCGGGGCTAGCCGCAGCACGCTCACGTCAGGCAGATGCAGGCTACCTTCCTGTGGAGGAGGGTTACCGGAAGGCGCGGGAGGCAGTGGAGCGGGCGCTGGCGCTGGATGCGAACCTGGCGGAGGCCCACGCGGCCCTGGGGCGGATCAAGCTGTTCTACGACTGGGACTGGGCGGGAGCGGATGCTTCCTTCCAGCGGGCCCTGGCGCTGGAGCCGGGAAACGCCGTGGTTGTGCGGAGTGCGGCGACCCTGGCGCGCACCCTGGGCCGATTTGAAGAAGCCCTGGCGCTGAACCGCCGCGCCGTAGAGCTGGATCCACTCAGTGCCGCATCCTCCAGCAACCGCGGTCATAATGCCTACGATGTCGGCCGGCTGGAAGAAGCAGCGGCTGCCTTCAAGAAGGCTCTGGAGCTAAATCCGGGGGCGGGGATACACACCGGGCTGGGCAAGGTTTATCTGGCGCAGTCAGATCCTCAACGGGCACTGGCCGAGATGGAGCGGGAGCCGGAGCCTTTTTGGCGCCTGCAAGGGCAGGCGCTGGCTTATCACGCCTTGGGGCGGAAGAAGGAGTCGGACGCGGCCTTGGCGGAGCTTATCGCGAAGTATCATGCGGAGGCTGCCTACCAGGTTGCGGAGGTGTATGCCTTCCGCGGGAAGGCCGACCTCGCGTTCGAATGGCTGGAGCGGGCCTACACCCAGCGCGACGGCGGGCTCTCCGAGATGAAAGGCGACCCACTGCTGAAAAGCATCGAGCGCGATCCGCGCTACGCCGCCTTCCTCAAGAAAATGCGCTTGCCGGTGTAGATAGCCGCCCCGACCGATTGCACCATTTTGCGGCGTAGGCGCGCTCCTCACTTCCCGCTAGAATGAATTCCTAGTCCACTCGCATGTCGCAATTCGTCCATCTCCACCTGCACACCGACTACTCGCTGCTCGACGGCGCCTGCGAAACCGAAAAACTGGTTTCGCGCGTCAAGAGCCTGGGGATGCCCGCGGTAGCAGTAACCGACCACGGCAACATTTTTGCCGCGGTGCGCTTCTACAACGCCGCGCGGGCGGAGGGCATCCAGCCCATCCTGGGTTGCGAACTCTACATCTGCAAAAAGGACGACCATCGCGCCCCGCCCGAAGGCGACACCTACAACCACCTGCTGGTGCTGGCCGAAAACGACGAAGGCTACCGCAACTTGGTACGCATTACGTCGGAAGCGTCGCTGCACGGCTTCTACTACAAGCCACGAGTCAGCAAGAAGTTTCTGGCCGAACACTCGCGCGGGCTCATCGGGCTATCCGGCTGCTTGAAAGGCGAGGTCTCAGAACGGCTGATGGAAGGGAAGTACGAGGCCGCCCGCGACGCCGCCGGGTTCTACCGCGAACTCTTCGGCAAGGAAAACTTTTTCCTCGAAATTCAAGATCAGGGCCTTGAGGCCGAGAAGCGCATTCATCCCGACCTCTTCCGGCTGGAGAAGGAAACCGGCATCCCCATGGTGGCCACCAACGACAGCCACTACCTTTGCGAGGAAGACGCCCACGCGCACGACGTGCTGGTGTGCATTCAGACAGGCAAGTCGCTGGCTGACACCAACCGGCTCAAGTTCACCGGCACCCAGTTTTTCGTGAAGAGCTACGAGGAGATGCACCGCGTCTTTCCGGACGCTCCTGACGTGCTGGCGCGCACCCTGACCATCGCCGAGCGCTGCCACGTCCGGCTGGAAAAGGTGGCCAACCCGTTTCCCGACTTCGAAGTTCCGGCCGGCTTCACTCCCGACAGTTACTTTGAGCACGTCGCCCGCGAGGGCTTCGCTTGCCGGCGCGAGGCGCTGATCGACCTGCAGCGCAAGGGGCGCCTGAAAAGGCCACTCACCGAGTACGAGCAGCGGCTGGCGCACGAGATCTCCGTCATCCAGCAAATGCGCTTTTCGGGATACTTCCTCATCGTCTGGGACTTCGTGCGCTTTGCGCGCGAGAACCAGATTCCGGTCGGACCGGGGCGGGGGTCGGCGGCCGGGTCGCTGGTGTCCTACTCGCTGGGCATCACCAACATTGATCCGCTGCAGAACGATCTACTGTTTGAGCGCTTCCTGAATCCCGAGCGGGTCTCGCTGCCTGACATTGACATTGACTTCTGCATGAACCGCCGCAGCGAAGTAATTAGCTATGTCACGCAGAAGTACGGGCGCGACAACGTGGCCCAGATCATCACCTTCGGCACTATGGCGGCCAAGGCTGCCATTAAGGACGTGGGCCGCGTGCTCGACATTCCCTACGGCGACGTGGACCGCATCGCCAAGATGGTGCCCCTCACGCTCGGCATCACCTTGGAGAAGGCGCTGAAAGAATCCCCGCAGCTCGAGGCCGCCTGCGAGAAGGAGCCGCAAGTGCGTGAGCTGATTAACACCGCGCGCAAGCTGGAAGGCCTGGTGCGCAACGCCGGCGTGCACGCCGCGGGCGTGGTGATTGCGCCGCGGCCGCTCATCGAACTGGTGCCGCTGCATCGCACCAAGAACGAGGAAATCGTCACCGCCTTCGACATGAACGCGGTGGAGAAGATGGGCCTGCTGAAGATGGACTTCCTGGGGCTCACCACGCTCACCGTGCTCGACCACGCCCAGAAGCTCATCCGACAGACCCGCGGCGTGGAACTCGACCTCGGCGAGGTGCCGCTGGACGATCCCACGACCTACGAGAAGGTCTTCCACAGCGGGCTGACTTCGGGAGTGTTCCAGTTCGAGTCGCAGGGTATGCGCGACGTGTTGCGCCGCTACCAGCCCACTGCCATCGAACATCTCACCGCGCTCAACGCTCTCTACCGCCCCGGGCCCATCCAGGGCGGCATGATCGACGATTTTATCGACCGCAAGCACGGCCGCAAGCCCATTCACTACGAACTGCCGGAGCTGGAAGAAATCCTGCGCGAGACCCTGGGCGTAATCGTTTACCAGGAGCAGGTCATGCAGATTGCCAACCGCCTGGCGGGCTACTCCCTGGGCGAAGCCGACCTGCTGCGCCGCGCCATGGGCAAGAAGAAGGCGGAAGAGATGGCCGCGCAGCGCGAAAAGTTCGTGCGCGGGGCGGTGCAGCGCGGCTTTCCGGAGCGCACCGTGGTGCGCATCTTCGATCTGATGGAGCAGTTCGCGGGCTACGGCTTCAACAAGTCGCACTCCGCCGCCTATGCGCTGCTCGCCTATCACACCGCGTATTTGAAGACCCACTATCCCGTGGAGTTCATGGCCTCTCTGCTCACTTCCGAAACCGGCGCCACTGACAAAGTGGTGAAGTACATCAACGAATGTCGGGAGATGGGAATCCGAGTGGAGCCGCCGGACATCAACCTCAGCGACGCCACCTTCACGCCCCACGCGGACGGCATCCGCTTCGGCCTGGCGGCGGTGAAGAACGTGGGGCACTCGGGCATCGAGTCCATTGTGGCGGCGCGCGCAAAGTTGGGACGCTTCCGCTCCCTCTTCGAGTTTGCCCAAAACGTGGACCTGCGGCTGCTCAACAAGCGCGTGCTGGAGTCGCTGATCAAGAGCGGAGCGCTCGATCCGCTGGGCCGGCGCGCGCAGCTCATAGCCGCTCTCGACCGGGCCATGGAGCGCGGCCAGAAGGCCCAGCGCGATGCCGAGGCCGGCCAGCACGGCCTGTTCGGCGTCTTTGACGACGCGCCCTCGGCCGCGGCGCACAACGGCGACGCCTTGCCCGAGGCCCCCGACTGGGACGAACACACCCGCCTGAGCGCGGAGAAGGAAGTTCTCGGCTTCTTCATCACCGGCCATCCCCTGGAGAAGTACCGCGAGAAGCTGGCCGAGTTCCGCGCGCTGGATACCGAGGCGCTGACTTCCATGCGCTCCAGCGCCCGCGGTGAGGAGCATTGCATCGGCGGGCTCATCAGCAACCTTCGGGTGCAGCGTTCGAGGAAGGGTGAGCTTTATGCGCAGGCGACGCTCGAGGACCTGGCAGGTTCCGTGGACCTGCTGGTCTTCCCCGAAGCCTATCGCCGGCTGGGCGACGCCGTGAAGCTGGAAGTCCCGGTGCTGGTTCGCGGCGGCGTGCGGGTGGAGGAGGGTGTGGGCGTGAAGTTTACGGTGAACGACATCACGCCGCTGGATCAGGCCCAACCCAAACTGCCGCGCTCGTTGCGTATCCGCATCCCGCTGGAGACCGCCACCGAATCCACCATCGATGCTCTGGAAGCCGCATGCCGCGAGCGCCCTGGCGAAGCCAAGGTGTTGTTCGACGTGGAACGCCCCGGGGATTTCATGGTGGTGATGGAGGCCCAGGGCTATAATGTTCGTCCCGACCGCGCGTTCATCGCGCGCGTCGAGGAACTCTGCGGGCGCGGCAGCGTTCGCGTCTTGGATTAAGGCTTGTCTTCGGGGCTAACTCCCCACGGTTTTCTGCCCGGCCACGGACCACTGGCCACTGATCACTGTCGTTATGGATCCTTCCACCAAGGCCCAGCACGAGCTGGAGAACATCGAGAAGCAGATCGAGCGCCTGGAGTCGCAGGCGGGCACCAACGAGGACGCGCGCCGCCAGCTCGAAGACTTGCACGCGCAGATCCACGCCCTGCGGGAGCAGTTCTACGTCCACCTGGCGTGGCGCAAGACCGAGCTGGCCCGCCATCCCCAGCGCCCCTATACGCTGGATTACCTGGAGCGCATCTTCACCGACTGGAGCGAGGTCCACGGCGACCGCCTGTTCGGGGACGATCCCGCCATCGTGTGTGGACTGGCCCGCTTCCACGGTGTGGAAGTGCTGGTGGTGGGACATCAAAAGGCGCGCGACACCAAGCAGAAGCTCTATCGCAATTTCGGCATGCCCAATCCCGAGGGCTACCGCAAGGCGCTGCGCGTGATGCGGCTGGCGGAAAAATTCGGCCGGCCCATCTTCACGTTTGTGGACACTCCCGGCGCCTATCCCGGCCTGGGCGCCGAAGAACGCGGCCAGGCGGAGGCCATTGCCCGCAACCTGCGCGAGCTCACGCGCATCGAAGTGCCCATTATCGCCACCATCACCGGGGAAGGCGGAAGCGGAGGCGCTCTGGCCATTGCCGTCGCCGACCGCGTCCTGATGATGGAGAATGCCATCTACTCGGTGATTTCGCCGGAGGGCTGCGCCTCCATCATGTGGCGCGACGCCGGCAAGAAAGACCTGGCCGCGCAGGCGCTGCGCATCACCGCCAAAGACCTGATGGAGCTGGGATGCGTGGACGAAATCATTCCCGAGCCCGAGGGTGGCGCCCACACCAACCACGAAGACGCTGCCATGATTCTGGACACGGCGCTGTGGCGCCATTTCAAGGCGGTAAAGGATCTGCCTGTCAGGGACCTGCTGGATCAGCGCTATCAGAAGTTCCGCGTGATGGCGCAGTTCTTCACCGGCGCGTAGAAAGCCAGCCACCAAGGACACGAAGGATTCACCAAAGGGTAAGGACGCGCGTTCTTGTCCTCCGCGCGATGTGCCGTATAATGTCCTGTTTCGCTGCACGAGGAACGTACGCATGGCCACCAGCGACCTAGCCGTCCAGGAAGCTCAGCAGCGAGTCGAGCCCAAGCGCATCGTCAACGACTTCAGCCTTAACGTGGCAACGGTGAACGGCTCGGGCTCGCAGTCGTCGAATATGGTGCTGCTGCGCGGCATCTTCCAGATGGGCGTTCCCGTTTCCGGCAAGAACCTGTTCCCCTCGAACATCGCCGGCCTGCCTACGTGGTTCACCATCCGCGCCAACAAGGACGGCTACATCGCGCGCAAGAAGGAAATCGACTTCGTCATCGCCATGAACCCGGAGACGGCGAAGGAAGATGTGATGTCGCTGGGCGCCGGGGCCGCCGTCCTCTATGACGAGCCGCTGAGCCTGGGGGCGCTGCGCACCGACCTCACGTTTTACTCCGCGCCCTTCGACAAGCTGGTGGCCACGGTTTGCCCGGAAGCCAAGCTGCGCAAGCTGGTAAAGAACATGCTCTACGTGGGCGCCGCGGCCCAGCTCCTGAGCATTGACATGGCGCAGATCGAGAAGGCGCTGCGCAAGCAGTTCAAGAAAAAGCAGAAGGCCGCGGACCTGAACTGGGGCGCGGTGAAGGCGGGCTACGACTACGCCGCCACCACCTTCACCAAGGCCGACCCCTTCAGCGTCGAGCCCATGAACAAGACCGCGGGCAAGATCATCATTGACGGCAACGCCGCCGCGGCGCTGGGCTGCATGTTCGCCGGGGTGACGGTGGTGACCTGGTATCCCATCACGCCCTCGTCTTCGCTGTGCGAGCAGCTCATTGACTACATGAAGCGCTTCCGCGTGGGCAAGGATGGCCGCGCCAACTTCGCCATCGTGCAGGCGGAGGACGAACTCGCCGCCATCGGCATGGTGCTGGGCGCGGGCTGGGCAGGTGCGCGCTCCATGACTTCCACCTCCGGCCCCGGCATCTCGCTGATGTCGGAGTTTGCCGGCCTCGCCTATTACGCCGAGATTCCCGGCGTCATCTTCGATGTCCAGCGCGTCGGCCCTTCTACCGGGCTGCCCACGCGCACCATGCAGGGCGACTTGCTCTCCACCGCTCTGCTCTCCCACGGCGACACCAGGCACATCCTGCTACTGCCTTCGTCGGTGGAGGAATGCTTCACCATGGCCGGCGAAGCCTTCGACCTCGCGGAGCAGTTCCAAACGCCGGTGTTCGTCATGTCCGACCTGGACCTGGGCATGAACAACTGGATGGCCGATCCGTTCCCCTATCCCGAAAAGCCGCTGCAGCGCGGCAAGGTGCTGACCAAGGCCGACCTGGAAAGATTGGGCGGGTTTGCGCGCTACAAGGACGTGGACGGTGACGGCGTCGGCTACCGCACGCTGCCCGGTACCGATCATCCCAAGGCGGCGTACTTCACCCGCGGCAGCGGCCACAACGAAAAGGCGCAGTACAGCGAGCGTCCCGATGATTACCAGAACAACCTGGACCGCCTGGTGAAAAAGTTCGAGACCGTGCGCGCCCACGTGCCCCGGCCCGAACTCACCGGTAAGGGAACCAAAATCGGCATCCTGGCTTTCGGCACTACGCACTGGGCCATTGTGGAGAGCCGCGACCAGCTTCGTGGCGAGTACAACCTGGAAACCGATTACCTTCGCCTGCGCGCCTATCCGTTCAGCCGCGAGGTGCCGGAATTCATTGACCGGCACGAGCGCGTGTACGTGGTGGAGCAGAACCGCGACGCGCAAATGCTCAGCCTGCTGCGCCTGGAACTCGATGCCGGCAGGATTGCCAAACTGCACAGTGTGCGCCACTACAACGGGCTGCCCATCGATGCCCGCTCGGTCACCGACGACATCATCTCCCAGGAGGGCAGGTAGCCATGAGCACCACTCCCGCAGCCCCGGCCGAGAAGACCAACCGCATCGGCCTGACGGTGGTTGAATACAAGGGCGGCAAGACCACGCTGTGCGCCGGCTGCGGCCACAACGCCATCTCCGAGCGCATCATTGACGCCATGTTCGAGATGGGCATCCAGCCGGAGAGCCTGGCCAAGTTCAGCGGCATCGGCTGCTCGTCCAAGAGTCCGGCATATTTCATGAACCGCTCGCACTCCTTCAACGCCGTCCACGGCCGCATGCCCTCGGTGGCCACGGGAGCGCTGCTGGCCAACCGCAAGCTGCTCGGCCTGGGCGTCAGCGGCGACGGCGATACCGCTTCCATCGGCATGGGACAGTTCGTCCACCTCATGCGGCGCAACCTGCCCATCATTTACATCATCGAGGACAATGGCGTGTACGGCCTGACCAAGGGCCAGTTCTCGGCCACGGCGGACCTGGGCTCGAAACTGAAGACGGGCGTGCTCAACGATCTGCCCGCGATTGACACTTGCGCCATGGCCGTCGAGCTGGGTGCCACCTTTGTGGCGCGCTCTTTTTCCGGCGACAAGAAGCAACTGCTGGCCATCCTCAAGGCCGCGCTCGCCCACAACGGAACTTCGATGATCGACGTGATCTCCCCCTGCGTGACCTTCAACGATCACGAAGGCTCCACCAAGTCCTACAAGTACGTGAAGGAGCACGACGAGCCGCTGCACGACGTGAGCTTCGTGCCCTTCTTCGAGGACATCAGCGTGGACTACGATCCCGGCACCACCGTGGACGTCACCATGCACGACGGCTCGCGCCTCCGCCTGCGCAAGCTGAACGAAGAGTTCGATCCCACCAACCGCATCGAAGCCGTCCGTACGCTCCTCGAAGCTCACGCCAACCACGAGGTGCTCACCGGCGTGTTTTACATCGAGCCCAACAAGCCTAACTTCCTCGACCTGCTCCACCTGTCCGAAAAGCCGCTCACTGCACTGGAGTTCGACGAGTTGCGTCCCCCGAAGGCCGCACTCGACGAGGTGATGGAAGATCTGCGGTAGCGTGATCTGCCTGTGTGGGAGCGGGCGCCCGCTCATTGCGCGGCCCTCGGCCGGGCCGTAGCGCCGGCGTCTCGCCGGCTGTAGCGCGGGCATCCTGCCCGCCCAACCCTTCGTGAAACCTTCGTGCCCTTCGTGGAGCGCTTTTCCGGTCCAGCGCTCCCGCAACTTTTCTCCTGCCTGCGTGTTTCCATCCCCAGACGCAGTTTTTCAGGGGGAGGAGATCACAGCTTATGAAACGCTTTGGCTTGGTTTTGGCGGCGGCCTTTTTGTTCGGCCTGCCCGCCTTGGCGCAGTCTGACACGGCATCCGGCAACCCAGCGAATTCTCCGGGTGTGGACAACTACGGCGAAGCGCGGCGCCGGCTGGCCCAGCATCAGAGAGAAGAATTCCAGCGCCTGAAGGAGCATCAGAAACTGGAGCGCGAGGCCTGCCGCGCGGACGCCTCCAGCCAGCGCTGCCGCAACCTGAAGCAGCACCAGAAGCGGGAGCGCGACCGCGTGAAGGCCCACCACAAGCGCGAGCGCAACCGCCTGCGCGACCGAGGCGACGGCCGCCGGGACGCGCGCCGTGACGCTGGCCGCGATGGGCGCCGCGGCCGAAGCTCCGGCCTTACCCGCCGCTCGGGGAGTTCCCGCCGTGGCCGCGGGGCAGGTCGCTTCTGAAACAGAGCCGACGCTTCTGAAACAGAAGCCAGGGTTGCTGCGCCGGGATCATCCATCGTGCCCGAACTCATGACCCGGCGCAGTGCACAGAGGGCAGCCTTTCCAGAGCAGGGGAGCGGAACGGCTGCCCTCATGATTTGGCGGGCGGCGCAGTCAGCGTTTAGAATCGCTGCGCCCTCATGAGCACGCCCGGCCCTCTGTTTCGCCCCTTCGACCGCCTGGTCCAGATCATCGTCAGGGGCCGTGAGTACACCGTCCCCGACGGCAACATGCTGCTGCGTGCCTTCCAGTACCTCGCTCCCGAAACGATTCCTTACGGCCGCTTCTGCTGGAACGAGGAGTGCCAATACTGCCGCGTGACCGTGGACCAGGGCGAAGGTTCGCCCAGCCACGTCGCCCTGTCCTGCAAGCTGATGGTGAAAAGCGGCATGCGCGTAACCGACATGGCGCAGGAGGTGAAGTACTGCTTGCGCACACTGGAGGCGCCGGAGGAGAAGAAGTAGCAGGAGATAGGAAGTAGGATGTAGGAGAAGTAGGAGGTAGAAAATTCACTCCCATTGCCGGCGAGGTGCGCGTTGAGAAACAAGACTGCGTTGTGGTTTGCATCCACGCTGTTCACGTTGCTGCTGTTCATGGCGGTACCACAAACGGCCCAGGCCCAGGACGAGCCCACTATCGCCAAAGATTCTGTTTTTGTATCGACTCTGCAGGACTTCGGGGGCTTGCGCTGCCCCGATTGTTGGAGGCCCGGAATCGCTTTCCGCGTCAACGGACCCATCGCCAGCGGCAGCAAGCTCTGGGTGGAATTCGGAATCCCCGGCAACAAGAAATGGGTGACATTTGAGTGCGAGACCGGCGAAATCGGGAAGGGGGAATGGTGGAGGACGGCGTGTCTTGCCGGCCCGGACAAGAAAGCCGCCTTCACGGGCTTGGTGGATTTCGCCATACACATGCGCAACGAGCTTGCAGGGACCAATACCACTCTCTTCACCGGCAAGGCAAAGGTAGGGAAGCACCGACTTTCTCCCACGTCCAAGGATTTCGAGTATTACGTGGACGAGGATTGGAGAATCCCCATCGGCTACATCTACACCCGGTCCGGTCACAGGAATGTGAACGCCTTGAACGCAGACATTTGGTTTCGCGACAATCCCCCTGAGGTTCGAGGCTATCTGTTCTATCAAGGTAAGGAGATCGACAAGGTCCGATGCACCCCCGGGGGGAACTCCGCCCGCGACCCTGTGACGGGTGTGGCGTATGTCTGGACCATGATTGATTGCGCATTCCAGGAAACGCTGGAAACCGATCCAGGAGCGCATGCTTCGCCGGGCTTCCACGTTCTGAGCCAGAACCCAGGTGACTACGAGATCAAAGTGCTGCAGGCTGGTCGCCTGGGGCGCTCTATGAAATTCACGGTCGCTGCCGGCGGAAGCTTTGATAACGGCATCGCCTCTGCCAACAAACTGGGCAGCAACCCAGTGATTGTGCCGGTTAAAGTGACAGGAAACCCGGACGGTCCGTGGGACCCGCTGGCGTGGAAAACCGGCGCCTTCTACGGCAATCCGCTCACCGGCTTCACGGTGCCGCAGTAAAAAACAGGAGGCAGGAGGGAGGACGGAGGAGGTAGGAAGTAGGAGGCAGGGAATTCACTCCCCTAGCCAGCGAGGTGCGCTTGAGAAATAAGACTGCGTTGTGGTTGGTTCCGATTCTGCTCACGCTCCTGCTGTTGATGGCGATGCCACAATCGGTGTCTGCACAGGATGAGCCCACCATTGCCAAAGATTCGGTCGAGGTCGCCCTTCACATCCATTGGAGTGGCCCCGAGCGCCGTGGAAATGTCCCCTCGTCCTGGTCACCCGCAATCAAGTACCGGGTGAACGGACCCATCGCCAGCGGCAGCCGGCTCTGGGTGGAATTTTCGTTCCCCGGCAAGAAACAGTGGCTAACCGGCGACTGCCGCACCGCCCCAATTGCGAAAGATGAGTCGTGGAACACGGAGTGCCTGGGTAGCAATGAGGAACAGAGTGTCCGCTTCACGGGCATGGTGGATTTTGCGATTCACGTAAGCAACGAACTACAGGGGACGAATCTTGCCCTGTTCCGCGGCAAGATGAAGGTGGCCAAGAGGCCCCCTTCTCCTCAGAACAAGCTCCATGTTGAGTACTACGTGGATGAGGATTGGAGGATTCCCATCGGCTACCTCTCCCGCGGCCGTGCTCTCAATTTCGAATTCGCACTTCCTCGCGGCCATTGGAGTAATGTGAGCGCCCACCTGTTTCACCAAGGCAAGCAGGTAGCCGAGGGAATCAACTGTGCAGGGGCGCCAGTAAAGTGTGAGTTTTTCGCAGGCGATGACGCTCTTAAGGAGCTGAATCCTGGTGAGTACGAGGTCAAGGTGCTGAACCAGGGCCGCCTGGCGCGATCGGCGAAATTTACCGTCGCTGAAGACGGTAGCTACGACAACGGCATCGCCACCGCCAACAAATTGGGCAGCGACAAGGTGATCGTGCCGGTCAAGGTGATAGGAGAACAGGAGGGTCCGTGGGACAAGCTGGCGTGGAAAACCGGCGCTTTCTACGGCAACCCTCTCGCCGGCTTTACCGCGCCGCCGTAAGTCGCCTCGTCAGTTCCGAGGTGGGCCATTGTGTACCCGCCGAAACCCAGCGCTTCCTGGAGTTTAGCGGGACATGTGAAATTAATCTGGCCGACAGGCGCCAGCTATTGTCGGCCAAACGTGTTGCTGCTAGGCTAGCGGCCCTTGACATCCGCGTGGACGACTCGCGAGGTAGCAATGAAGAACAACTTTGAATTCGAATTCCATCCAACCCTTTTCCTCACGGTCCTAGCCGTTTGCTGCTTGCTGGCGCCGCCGGCTCTAACCCAGGACGAGCCGACTATCGCCAAGGACTCAATCCAGGTCACTGCTTGGTCAATCCCCGAGTATCGCAAGAATGACAAGATGTGGAGCTGGGTCCCCAAAATCGATTTTCGAGTCAATGGCCCCATTGCCAGCGGCAGCCAGCTTTACGTGGAATTCAAACTCCCCACCGGACCGTGGGTTTCGTTCGACTGCAAAACCGGCGCGATCGAGGCGGGCAATTGGTGGAAGGTGGAGGAGTGCGGCGGAAACAATCTTGGCCGGGAAAAAGGTGTTACCTACATCGGGACGGTCAGCTTCTCCATCGGCCTGCGCAACGAGGTCACCGAAACCAACGCAACCCTTTTTACCGGAAAGTTCAAGGTCGGGAAGGTCCATTCCAACACCGACAGCCACGAGGCTGCTGCCGAATGGGTCTATTACGTTGATCACGACTGGAACCTGCCCATCGGCTACATCTTCCTCCAGCCCTCCGCCGGTTCGGCGGAGTGGGACCGGCCGATGTTCAACGCAGCATTTTGGGTTCGCGGCTCCTATCCCAACTACGAGCCCCACGTGTTTTACAAGGGAAAGGAAGTAGGCAGGATCTCCCTGGATGGCACTCCTATGGGCCGGGCCAAATGCAGTTCCACGGTCGAAAACGAAACCAGCCATTACGTGGATGACGCGGTTCCCCAAGGGGCGAGGTGGGAGCGGGTGGAATGCCTATTCCCCACGGTGTTTGGATGGGACAAGACCGGCGAAAAAAAGACCGTTTTCCCCGGCCAGACAGGGCAGGTCCACGTGTTGAGCGAGAACCCGGGCGAGTACGAACTCAAGATGGTGTCCAAGGGCGAGCTGGCCCGATCCATCAAATTCACCGTGGCGGCCGACGGCAGCTTTGACAATGGCATCGCCACCGCCAACAAGCTGGGCAGCGATCGCGTGATCGTGCCCGTCAAGGTTTTGGGAACCCAGGATGGCGTGTGGGACAAGCTGGCGTGGAAGACCGGCGCCTTCTATGGCAATCCGCTGACCGGATTCACGGCGCCGCCGTAGAACGGATTCCTGGGCACGCCGCGCCCGGGCGCGCGGCGATGGGAGAAAATTGCTGAGATATCCTTTAGGACAACTCAAGGGGAGCATCATGGAAAAAAGCAACAGGTCTTGCAAGGTTCTATTCTGCTGGTTGCTGCTTGGCGTGCTGGGCGCAGCGGCGCTGCCGGCTCTGGCCGAAGAGGGTCCGACGATCATCAAGGATTCGATCGCGGTCCAGGCCTACACCCTCAGCTCCTACCGCAAGAATTTCGACATCTGGAGCTGGGTCCCCATGATCGAATTCGAGGTCAAGGGGCCCATCGCCAGCGGCGACCAGCTCTTCGTGGAATTCACCCGCCCCGGTGGGGGGCCGTGGGCGAAGGTGGATTGCGAAACCGAGGAAAGGGCAGCCGACCGCACCCTGCGGACGTCCTGTGGGGGTCGGGACATGATTCCCGACGAAAAGGCAATCAATACACCGGGCATTCTCGGCTTCGCCATCAAGCTGCGCAATCCGCTGTCCGAAGGCGGCATCACAACTCTTTTTACCGGCAAGGCCAAAGTGGTCAAGTCACGTTCCAACGAGAGGGGCCCCAAGGCTGTCAACAAGTTCGTCTTCTACGTGGACTACGATTGGACCCTCCCCATCGGCTACGTCTATCTGGTGCCCAACGATTCGACGGGATGGGATCGTCCCCAGCTCGAGGCACAGTTTTGGTTTCGCGGCGATGCCTCCAGCATGCCGGGCGAGGCGAAGCCTGCCTTCTCTTCGCCGATCGAGCCCCACCTGCTCTATCAAGGTAAGGAGGTGGGCCTGATCTATCTGGATGGCGAGCTAACGTACTACCCGAGGTGCGGCGGGAGGGCGGACACCATGCAGACCACCCAGGACGCACACGAAGACGTGCCCCAGCGGGGCAAATGGACGCTTGTACGCTGCGACTTTGGCACCGTGGTTGCTTGGGACAAGACCGGGCAAAAAAGCACCCGTATTCGCGGAGAAACAGGGGAGACGCACCTGTTCAGCGGGAATCCTGGCGAGTACGAGATCAAGATCCTGGAGAGAGGCCGACTGGCACGATCTCTGAAATTCACTGTCGCTGAAGACGGAAGCATTGTTGATAAGGGCATCGCCAAGGCCAATAAGCTGGGCAGCGACAAGATTATTGTGCCGGTCAAGTTCATTGGCGCCCCGGACGGCGTGTGGAACAAGCTGGCCTGGAAGACGGATGCTTTTTTCGGCAATCCTCTGACCGGCTTTACCTGGATACCCTAAGGGCGCAATCCGGCCTTCGACTGGTTGCAAGGCAACTCTTTCGTTCAAGGTGAGGTTCCTGTATGAAATGCCGGAAAGATTTCCGCCGTTTTCCACTTCTCGCGCTGTTGGCCGCGACGTCCTTCCTGGTGACGATTCATCCTGCCGCGCTGACCCAGGACGGGCCGGCAGAGCCCACGATTCGCAAGGACTCGATCCTTGCCGGCATATACAGTGTCTCGCGCACGGAGTGGAGGGCCGACTTCAAGTTTGAAGTCAACACACCCTTTACCAGGGAGGACCGGCTCTGGGTGGACGTTCTCTACCCCGGCAGGAAAGACCGCATAACCCACGAATGCGAGGGGGATACCGCGGGTGAGAATAAAGCTGACTTTCGTTGCGAGGTCCGCACTGACCCCCCTTACATCACTGCCGTGGGCGTGGTGGATTTTGAGATCCACATGGCCAACGAACTGTCCGGGAAAAAACTTGTCCTCTTCCGCGGCAAGATGAAGGTTGTGAAGGGGCCTGAAAACGCCGGCCGGCAGGCAGACTACTTCCACGTGGATGAGGATTGGCGCATCCCCATTGGCTACCTCTACCGCGACCGCGAGGAGCATCTCACTTTCGCGGTTTGGTGGTTTGGGGAATCTGCGGGCTCCTACGCTGATACGACTGCCCACCTTTTTCATGAGGGCAAGGCCATCGCCAAGTCGTACCCTTGTAATCTACAGCCGCTGCTCTGTAGTTTTCGGGTGGACGTAATTCACCCGGTTCCAGCACTGAGTCCCGGCGCCTACGAGATCAAGCTGATCAAGGAAGGCCGCTTGAGGCGGACCGCCACCTTCACCGTCAACCAAGACGGCAGCTTCGACAACGGCATCGCCAGCGCCAATAGGCTCGGCAGCGACAAGGTGATTATCCCGGTAAACGTGGTTGGAGATCTGCCCCGCCCCTGGAACAAGCTGGCCTGGAAGACGGAAGCCTTCTACGGTAATCCACTGACCGGCTTCACGTGGCCGCCGCCGGACAAATAACCGTTACCGCGCCGCGACTCCCAGCTTCCGCAGCCGTTCCCGCGCGCTGTTCGCTTCCGCGGAGCGCGGATAGCGCGAAGTCAGCGTGCGCAGCGCGCTCACTCCCTGGTCGCGCTGCCCCAGTTCCAGCAGCGCGAAGCCCTTCTTGAGCAGGGCGGCGCGCACCTTGTTGCCCTCCGGATACTGCTCGATCACTCTGTCGTAGCCGGTGACGGCAGCCTGGTAGTTCCTCTGGCGGTATTCAAGATCCGCGACGTAGAACTGCGCGTTCCCGGCCAGCTCGGTGTTGGGGTAGTACTTCAGGTAATCCTGGAACTGCTGCATGGCCAGGTCGTGGCGGCCGGCGTTGTAGTCGGTGAGCGCGTTCTTGTAGAGCGAGTCGGAGGGCGGAGCGTCGGCCGGCGGATTGCCCGGGGGCGCGGCGCCGATGTTGGTTTGGGCCGCCTTCATCTCCTCCAGTTGCTGAGCGAGCCGGGCGATGCGCGCCTTGATCTCATCCAGCGAGTCCTGTAGCGCCTGCACCTGCACGGAAACCTGCTCCACTTTGTCGCCGGTCTGGCCCGACTGCTCGGTGAGCGCGCGCTCCAGGCGGGTTACCGTCTCCGCCATCTTGTTGAGGTTGTCGGTGTTTTGCTCCGCCAGGTTGCGCATCACTCCCATGCGCTCATCGAAGGAGCGCTGCGTCAGCGTCATCTGGTTCTGGAGCGCGTCCACCGTGGCTTGCAGACGGATGAGGCGGTCCTTGGTGCTCTGGGCGTGCAGGGGCGCGGCGAGAACCGCCAGCACAAGCGAGAGGACAACGACAAAACTTCTTCGCATGGTTATGTACCTGCTCCGTTGGATGCCGGTTTGCCGGTCAGCCGTCTACTTCTCCAGCACGAAGTGGCCGCGGCGGTTCTGTTGCCAGCAGTCCTCGCTGGACTGGGTGCAGAATGGCTTCTCCTTGCCGAAGCTGACCACGCGGATGCGGTCGGCAGACACTCCCAAACGCACCAGCGCGTCGCGGGTGGCCAGGGCGCGGCTGTCGCCCAGCGACAGGTTGTACTCAATGGAGCCGCGCTCGTCGCAGTGGCCCTCGATGATGAAGCGCAAGCTGGAATGCTGCAGCAGGAAGCGGGCGTTGTCGCGCAGCGTGCGCTCGGCGTCCGGCCGGATGCCGTACTGGTCGTAGTCGAAGAAGGCGTCCTTCACGCTGCGGGCGAACGCCTGGGCCTCGGTCTCGCTGACACCCGGCGGAGCGGTGGGCGCTTCGGTGACGGTAACGCGGGCGGTAGCTTCCTGCTCCCCGCCGGGGCCGCGCGCGATCAGGCGGTAGGTGATGGAGCCCTGCGGCGACACCGAGCGCGAGCCGTTGGCTTCCACCGTATCCATGTCCTCGATGCTGACATGGGTGGCATTGCTGGTGCGCCAGGTGAGGATGGTGGACTGGCCCTTCACGATGGCGTTGGGATTGGCGGCCAGCGAGGCCGTGGGCGCCGGCGCCGGAGGCGTTGCGGCAGGCGGAGGCGGTTCCACTTTCTTCGCACAACCACCCAGCAGTACGACGGCCAGGGCCAGGGTCAACAGGCTCCACTGCAGCGTCTTCGGTTTCAACGGTTCCTCCCGCGAGCGTCAGGTCGCAACATCTGCCTAGTCTTGGATACCTTGTTCCAGTTGCTTCCGTCAAGGACGCAGTTTCATTTGGCGCCCCAGTGGGGCTGAGTGTTGTTGCCGGAAGTGGTGATCTGGCGGGGCTGGGAGCCATCGGCCAGCATGGTCCAGATGTGCGTGCCACCCCCGCGCGTGGACTGATACACGATATGCCGGCCGTCGGGCGACCACGACGGGTAGTCGTTGCGGCCCCCGGAGTGCGTCAGTTGCACCCACTGCTTGCCGGCCAGGTCCATGATGTAGATGTCCTGGCCGCCGGGCTCTCCCGGCCCGTAGTTGCGAATCCAGGAAAAAAGCAGGAACTGACCGTTGGGCGACCACGACGGCGAAACTGCGTAGCCGCCGTCGGTAAGGCGCTGTTGGTTGGTGCCGTCGTTATCCATCACCCAGATTTGCGGCAGGCCGCTGCGCCCGCTCACGAAGGCGATCTGCGTGCCCGTCTTGGGATTCCAGACCGGAGATGTGTCCGGTCCACGAAAATTGGTAAGCCGCTTCGGACTGGCGCCCGAAGAGTCCGCAACAAAAATTTCCGGATCGCCCCGCATGGAAGAGGAAAACGCCAACTGGCTTCCGTCCGGCGACCAGGAAGGCGAGGAGTTGGTGCCCGCATAGCGCGGGAAGGCGGCCATGCGTCCCAGTTCCACCGAATACATCGCCAGGTCAGCGCCGCCCCGCGCGTAGGACGTGAAGGCCACGCGGCCGGCGTCGGGCGAGGCCTTGGGAGAAAGCGCAATCGAACCCAGCCGGGTCAGCGCCTGCGGGCCGTAGCCGTCGTAGTCCATGGCCCACACTTCCTTGTTTCCGGTGCGGGCGCTGATGAAGTAGATGCGGCTCTCGGCAATCCCGGCGATGCCGCCGCCCAGCCGCAGGATGATCTCGTTGGCGAAACGGTGTGCCATCCGGCGCGCGTTCTGCTCCGTGGCCTTTTCCCGGTACTGCTTGCCCAGCACCTGCGGCGCCGCCGGATTCTTCACGTCGTAGAGCCATCCTTGCATGGCCAGGTCCTCGCCCGCTAGGGCCAGGTTGCCAAACGCCACCATGCCCGCATTCGGCGGCGGGTTGCTCCAGTCCTCAAGCCGGATCTGTTGCGGCGAGCCAGGAACGTTGAGCGGATAGAAGCTCTTCGACACCAGGTCGAAAATCCCGGCCTGCTCCAAGTCGTTCCACAGCGTCTGATTGAAGACGCGCGCCAGTGCCGCCGCATCTCCGGAAGCCGGCAACGGAAACTCGGGCACCGCCAGCCGGACCTTTTCCACGCCCAGGCCGGTGCCGGTGCGGATCCAGTCCTGGGGACTGACGGCGGGCGAGAGCAGCAGGACAACAAAAGCAAGAATAGACGTGTGTCTCATATCCTCGGGGGCCAAATGCTAACTGCCAACAGCCAACAGCTATCTTTTGTAATCAAACCAGAACTCTACCGACACCTTGCTGCCCGAGTAATCTGCGGGCAGCGGGCCGAAGGTATCAATGCGGCGCAGCGCCCGCAGCGCCGACTGGTCCAGGGACGGGATGCCGCTGGACTGCGTCACCTGAATGTTGGCCGGCTGGCCGCTGCGCAGGATGTCGAACGTGAGATAAGCGCGTCGCGCCGAGGTGATGCCCGGGTCCACTTCGTAGCGCAGCCAGTTCTGCGAGACCTTCTCGCGGACCACGCGCACATACCAGGCGTAGCGGGTGCCGAAGTCTCCGCCCCCCGCGAAGCCGAAGCCTCCCTTGGCCCCGTCGGCCACAAAGACGCCGTAGGGTCCGCTCACTGGCCCGCCTTCGCCGAACGGGACCACATTCGACGGCGGCGCTGGAGGCAATATCTTGTCCGGCTTTTTCCTGGCGTCCGGTGCGGGGATGGGGAGCGCATCCGGAACCAGCTCGCGTTCCTGCGGCTCGGTGCGCGAGAGCCCGGCGGACTGGTTGGCCACAATGTTTTCGCTCTCCGCCGCGCGCCGGGGCAGAGGCACGGTGACGCTGCTCACCAACGTGGCGCTCATGGCTCCTTCTCCGGAGCCGACTCCTCCCCAACTCTCCCCGTGGAAGCCGCCGATCAGGGCGCCGTAGAGCAAGATGCCACTGAACAGCAGCCCGTGCAGTGCCACCGACCAGGCCAGTGGCGCCTGCCAGGGGTCGCGCTCCTCGAAGATGCCTGCGCTAACGGCCATGTGCCGGGATGGGTTCGGTGACGATGCTGACGTTGGAAATTCCCGCTTGCTTCACCGCGTCCATCACGGTGGCGAAGGCGCCGAAGGGGACGTTCTCGTCGGCCCGCAGGTAAATGGACTGGCGCTCCGGGTCGCGGATCTTTTCCCGCAAGCGGGCGCCGATCTGATTGATGTTGATGGCGTCGTTGCCCAGGTAGACGCGCTGCTGCCGGTCGATGGAAATCACCAGGCGCTCTTCGCTGATTTCCTTGACGGTGCGCGTCTTGGGGACCGCCACCTCCACGCCCGACTGCAGTACCGGTGCCGTGATCATGAAGATGACGAGCAACACCAGAACCACGTCCACGAAGGGCGTGACGTTGATGTCTGAGAGTGAACTTTCGGTTCGTCCCCGGGCGTTGGTGAAGGCCATGAATTACCCCTTAGGCTCGGGCGCGCCGCGTTCGACCAGGTTCAGAAACTCGAGCGCAAAGTCGTCCATGCGGGCGCCGAACTCGCGAATGGAATGCGTCAACTGGTTGTAGGCCACCACTGCCGGGATGGCCGCGAACAGGCCGGCAGCGGTTGCGATCAGCGCCTCCGAAATGCCCGGGGCCACGGCGCGCAGCGTGGCCGCGCCCGACGTGCCCAGCGAATGGAAGGCGTCAATGATTCCCCAAACCGTGCCGAACAGCCCGATGAACGGAGTCACCGCGCCGGTGGTCGCCAGCCAAGGCAGGCGCCGCTCCAGCCGCGTCAACTCCTCCGATGCCGCGATCTGCAGGGCGCGTTGTATCGCCACCACGTTCTTCACTGCGCCCGAAGGATTTCCCACTTGCCGGCGGTATTCTTCAAAACCTGCCTGGTACACCGCGACCAGGGGACTAGGTTCGAACTGCGACGCTACCGGAGCCATGTCCTGCACACGCGGTGCCTTGCGGAACGCCTTCATGAAGCGCGCGCTTTGCACCCGCGCTTTGCGGAACAGGCCCCACTTGGAGAGGGTGATGGCCCAGGAAAAAACGCTGAACAGCAGCAGGATGGCCAATACCGCCTTGGCCACCGGCCCGCTCTGCGCGATCAGGTTGCCGATTTCACCGCCCACGAAACCCGCAGCGAAAAGAAAAATCTTCATCTCTTCGCACCGTAGCACAGGGCTCTGGCACCGTCAACGAAGGGAAACGGCGCGCACACCGGAAGTCACTCAAGCCCTTCCCGCATTCGACCAGGCAACATCCACAATCTTTCATGCTATTCTGCGCCTGACACACACACCCAGGGATCCGAGTGCTTGTCGAACTGCGCGTTGAAAATTACGCGGTCATAGACAACGTCGCCGTGGAATTTGGTCCCGGGCTCAACCTGCTCACCGGGGAGACCGGAGCCGGCAAATCCCTCCTGATTGATGCCCTCACTCTTCTGCTGGGCGAGAGGTCCTCGAGCGACGCGGTGCGTCAAGGCGCGGACCGGGCCGTGGTTTCGGCGGTGTTCGAAGGAGAGGGAAGGGAAGTGGCCCACATCCTCGACGAAAACGGCCTCGACGGCGAGGGCGGCTCGGTAATTCTGCGCAGGGAGATTTCCGGCACCGGCAAGGGGCGGGTCTTCATCAACAATCAGCCTGCGACCGTGGCCGTTCTGCGCCAGCTCGCGCCCCACCTGGCGGTGGTGCATGCGCAGAATGAGTCCATCCTGGCGTTTGATGCCGCCGCGCGCCGCAGCCTGCTGGATGCGTTTGCGAAAAGCCCGGTCGAGCCGGTGAAGAAGACATTCGCCCGCTGGAAGGAACTGGGTGATCGCATCACTGAACTGGATCGCGACGAGCAGGACCGCTTGCGCCTGGCGGACTTGTGGAAGTTCCAGCAGAAGGAGATCGCTGAGGCGCGCCTGCAGCCCAGCGAAGACGAGCGTCTGGAAAGCGAGAAGCGCGTCTTGGCCAACGCAGAGAAGGTACACGCCGCCGCCATGGGCGCGTATGAGGTGCTCTACGATTCCGGTTCCTCGGCTGCGGCCTCTTTGCGGACCGCGGCCCGGCACCTGGAGGAGTTGGCTCGCTACGACGCCAAATTCTTGGAGGGCGCCGCTGCGCTCGAGTCCGCCCGGCTGAACGCCGAGGATGTGGCCACGTCCCTGCGTGACTACGCACAGAACATCCACGCCTCGCCCGAGCGCTTGGCCGAGGTGGAGGACCGCTTGGCAATGCTGGATCGCCTGAAGCGCAAGTACGGTAAAGCGCTCGACGAAGTGATGGCCTACGGCGAGGACGTGAGCAGAAAGCTCAGTGAAATCGAGAACCGCGACGACATCTTGCGCAAACTGCGGAAAGAACTGGCGGACGCCGCCGAAGAGTACCTGCGTTCTGCGCGCGCGCTTTCGCAGCGACGGGCGCAGGCTGCCCGGCAGCTGGAAAAGCTGGTCGAAAGGGAAATCAACGAACTGGCGATGAAGGCGAACTTCGCGGTCGAGGTCACCGCGTCCGAGGACGAGTCTGACTGGTCAGCGGGTGGATTCGACCAGGTTGCGTATCTCATCTCCGCCAATCCTGGAGAGCCGCCCGGCCCGGTGGAAAAGATCGCTTCGGGAGGCGAACTCTCGCGCGTGATGCTGGCGCTGAAGGCGACCGTGGAAGCGGGCGTAGCGCGCTCGCCCTCGAGCGCGCGCACGAAAGGATCCCAGGCGGCCACAGCCGCAAGCGTGCGAACCATGATTTTCGATGAGATAGATTCCGGCATTGGAGGCCGCGCTGCCGAGGCCGTTGGTCGCAAGCTGAAGGCCCTGGCCCGCGGTAACCAGGTTCTCTGCATTACCCACCTGCCACAGATCGCGTCCTTCGCTGACCTGCATTACGTGGTAGAAAAGCGCGAGGCCGGAGGCCGTACACAGATCCGCATCCGCCGCCTGAGCGAGGAGGAGCGCAGCGAAGAGCTGGCGCGCATGCTCTCCGGCGCAAGGCTGACGGAAACCTCCCGCCGCCACGCTGAGCAGTTGCTCAAGACCAATGCCTGAAGAATTGCGGGCCGCTCACCCTGCCCTTGCGCCCGAACAATGCTAATTCCCGCAGTTTGTAAGGGTTAGAATAGCGGTGCGCGGCAAAACTTCCATAATCTGTAGCTTCCCGAAAGGCGTACTCAGAACGTATACTGAGAGCGCATGACCACGGCTGTGGAAAAAACTCTGCTCTTGCTGAAGCCCCGGGGATTCTGCGCCGGGGTAGTGCGGGCGATTGACATTGTCCGCATTGCCTTGGACACCTTTGGCCCGCCCATCTACGTGCGCAAGGAGATCGTCCACAACCGCTACGTGGTGGAGGACCTGGCGGCCAAGGGCGCCATCTTCGTGGACGACGTGGACGAGGTCCCCAACGGCGAGCGCGTCATCTACAGCGCCCACGGGGTCTCCCCGGAAGTGCGCGAGGCCAGCGAGGGCCGCGGGCTGCGAGTGATTGACGCCACCTGCCCGCTGGTGACCAAGGTTCACGTGGAAGCCGTGAAATACGCTGCCGAGGAATACAGCATCATCCTCATCGGGCACCGCGACCACGACGAAGTGATCGGCACCCTCGGCGAGGCGCCGCTGGTGACTCAGGTGGTGGGATCACCCGAACAGGTCGAGCGCCTCATCGTCCCCGATCCAACTCGCGTTGCCTACATTACCCAGACCACGCTCAGCCTGGACGAAACCAGCGACATCATCGACGCGCTGCGTCGCAAGTTTCCCGAAATCAAGGGCCCGCACGCCCAGGACATCTGCTACGCCACGGAGAACCGCCAGGTGGCGGTGAAGCACGTGGCCGAGGACGCCGACCTGCTGCTGGTGGTGGGTTCCGACAACAGCTCCAACTCCAATCGGCTGGTGGAGGTATCGCGCAACCTGGGCACCAGCGCCCATCTGATTGAGAACTACCGCGCCATCGAACCGGCGTGGCTGGAGGGCGTGAAGACCGTGGCCCTGACCGCGGGAGCGTCAGCGCCGGAATGCCTGGTGGAGGAAGTGATGACTTTCCTCACCAGCGCCGGATTCACCGATGTACGCGAAGTCGAGGTGATGCCCGAGAACGTCCGCTTCGGGCTGCCTCCGGAGATCGTTCAAGCTATAGCGGCTGCACCTTCAGCGGCGGCCGTGGAGTAACCGAGCAATGCTCACTCCCCCAGGCGGGCGCGAGTTCGCGCCCACGTTTTTTGGCAGGATGGACGACATCCGCGGCCGCGTGACCCGCGCCGTCGCCGCCGCCCGCGACTACCTGTTTTCCATCCAGCATGAGGACGGCTACTGGTGCGGCGAACTCCAGGCCGACACTACGCTGGAGTCCGACTACATCCTCCTGCACACTTTGCTGGGCACCGGCGACCCTGGGCGGATGGCCAAGGCTGCTCGTTACGTCCTCCAGCACCAGAACCAGGACGGAGGCTGGAGCATTTTCCACGCCGGGCCCTCGAACGTCAGCGCCACTGTCAAGGCCTACTTCGGGCTCAAACTGGCCGGCTACACGGCGGAGCATCCCGCGCTGGTGCGCGCCCGCAAGCGCATCCTGGAGCTGGGCGGCGTCACCGAAGTCAACACCTTCACCAAGATTTACCTCTGCTTCTTCGGCCAGTACGACTATGACGCCGTGCCCGCCATCCCGCCGGAGATCGTGCTCTTTCCCCGCTGGTTCTGGTTCAGCATCTACGAGATTTCGGCGTGGTCGCGTGCCATCCTGGTGCCGCTGTCGATTTGCTACGCCAAGAAGCCGTTCAAGAAGATCCCTGCCGAGATGGGGATCGACGAACTCTTTCCCCAGGGCCGTCACGGGTCGCGACTGCATCTGAAATGGGCGCCGCGGCTGATTACCTGGCGCAACTTTTTCCTTTTCCTCGACCGCATGACTCATTGGTTCGAGCGCGTCCACGTACGCCCGCTGCGCTGGCTGGCCATCCGGCGCGCGGAGCGGTGGATGCTGGAGCGCCTGGAGATGAGCGACGGCATGGGCGCCATCTATCCCGCCATGATGAACTCCATCATCGCGCTGCGTTGCCTGGGCTACTCGGTGGACGATCCGCAGATGATCCGGGCGCTGGATGAGTTCGAGGCCCTGGCCATCGAGGAAGACGACACCCTGCGCATGCAGCCCTGCAAATCTCCGGTGTGGGACACCGCCATCGCCGCCTTCGCCCTGGGCGAGAGCGGCGTCTCCCCCGACGATCCCCGTCTCACCGCCGCCGCCGACTGGCTGCTGAAGAAGCAGGTGACGCACACTGGCGACTGGGCGGTGAAAAACAAGAAGGCGGCGCCCGCGGGCTGGTATTTCGAGTTCAACAACGAGTTCTATCCCGACGTCGACGACACCGCCATGGTGATGATGGCGCTGGCGCGGGTGAATCATCCCAGCGGCCGCTACCAGCACGAGTCGGTGGCCCGCGCTCTGGACTGGGTGCTTTCCATGCAGTGCCGCAACGGCGGGTGGGCGTCCTTCGACAAGGACAACGACCGCATGGTGTTTCAATACGTGCCCTTCGCCGACCACAACGCCATGCTCGATCCGGCTACGGTGGACATCACCGGCCGGGTGCTGGAAATGCTGGCCGGGCACGGCTATACGCGCGAGCATCCGGTGGTGAAAAGGGCGCTGCGCTTCCTCCTGAAGAACCAGGAACCCGACGGCTCGTGGTTCGGGCGCTGGGGCGTGAACTACATCTACGGCACCATGCTGGTGCTGCGCGCCCTGGAAGGCATGAGCGTGGACCGCAACGAGCCCTATGTACTGCAGGCGGCCGAGTGGTTGCGCTGTGTTCAGAATGCCGACGGCGGTTGGGGCGAGACCTGCGATTCCTACGACCATCCCTCGCGCCGCGGCGTCGGCCCCAGCACCCCTTCGCAGACCGCGTGGGCGGTGATGGGCCTGCTGGCCTCCGGCGACCTGCGCAGCGAGTCTGTCCACCGCGGCGTCGCTTACCTGCTTCAGCAGCAAAAACGCGACGGAAGCTGGGATGAACAGCACTTTACCGGCACCGGCTTCCCGCGCGTGTTTTATCTGGCGTACCATCTGTACCGGAATTATTTCCCGTTGCTGGCGCTCACCACCTACGCCGAAGCCATGGCGGCGGAGAGCGAAGGCCGGTTGTCGTCCGGCGTGGGAACCCTGGAAGGCTAACAGAGAGGTTTTGTGGCGGTTCCGATCTCACAGATGTGGACGGTAGCGACGTATGTGCTGCGGCAGAAGCTAGCCGGGCGCAGGCGCTATCCCCTGGTCCTCATGCTGGAGCCGCTGTTCCGCTGCAACCTGGCCTGCGCCGGCTGCGGCAAGATCCAGTATCCGCCCCACATCCTGAAGAAGGAGCTCACGCCGGAGGAGTGCTTCCGCGCGGTGGAGGAGTGCGGGACGCCGGTGGTCAGCATCCCCGGGGGCGAGCCGCTGATGCATACCCAGATCGAGAAGATCGTCGAGGGTCTGGTGGCGCGCCGCAAGTACATCTACCTCTGCACCAACGCGCTGCTGCTCAAAGAGAAGCTCCACCTGTTCACGCCCAGCAAGTACCTGACCTTCTCGGTGCACGTGGACGGGCAGCGCGAGCACCACGACTTCTCCGTGTGTCGCGAGGGCGGCTACGACATTGCCGTGGAGGGCATCCGCGAAGCGCTGGCCCGCGGCTTCCGCGTCACCACCAACACCACGCTCTTCGACGGCGCCGATCCCTCGAGCGTGCGCGCCTTCTTCGATGACATGATGCGCTTGGGCGTCGAGGGCATGATGCTCTCTCCCGGCTACTCTTACGACAAGGCCCCCGACCAGAAGCACTTCCTGGGCCGGGCGCGCACCCGCAAGCTGTTCCGCGCCGTCCTCTCCAACCGCAAGGCAGGCTGGCACTTCAACCAGTCGCCGCTGTTCCTGGAGTTCCTCATGGGCGAGCGGAAGTATGCCTGCTCCGCCTGGGGCATGCCCACCTACAACATTTTCGGCTGGCAGAAGCCCTGCTACCTGCTGCAGGACGGCTACGCCGAGAGCTTCCGTGAGTTGATGGACGCGACCGAGTGGGAGCAGTACGGGACGGAGTCGGGGAATCCCAAGTGCGCCAACTGCATGGTGCACTGCGGCTATGAGACCTCGGCGGTGAATGACACCTTTGGCTCGCTGCGCGGCTTCTGGTCCACCGTGCGCGCCACCATGCAGAGTGCCTACCCGGACGAGCGGGCACTGGAGATGCTCCGGCAGCCGGTGCGCCCGGTGCACGCCTACAACCCGCTGGTGAAGATCGAGTCTTCCTCCGTGCAGGAGACGAGCGTCTAGGACGCCCGCCAGCGTACAAGTTATGTCCCAGAACCTCAGACCGGCGCACGATCCGGAGGCGCTCGAAGTCGCGCCCGGCACGCACCACGAGAACCTGGAAGGCTGGGTGCCGCCGCTGGCCGGCGAGGCGGAACTGCGCGCCGCCCTCGACCAGGCCTTCGACTACCGCGGAGACGTGACCCTCACTCTCAAGGACGGCCGCAAGATCGAGGGCTACGTCTTCGACCGGCGCCCGGGCGCGGACATGGCGAGTTCCCGCATCCGCGTCCTGCCCGCGGGCAGCGATGAGAAGCTCAGCATCACTTACGCGGAGATCGCCGCCCTGGCCTTCAGCGGACGCGACACCGCCGCCGGCCGCAGTTGGGAGGCTTGGGTGCGCAAGTACTGGGAGAAACGCCAGGCGGGAGAAGAGAACATCGGGATCGAGCCCGAGAAGCTGGACTGATCGTGGCTCCAGACATGAGCGGCAAAAGGAAAAAGATCATCGTCAGGGAACAGGCACGGGCGACTCGCCCATGCCTTACACTTTTAGAGCGACCATGAAAGCCTTCGTCACCGGTGCCACCGGCTTTGTGGGCAGCCACGTGGCCCGCGCCCTGGCCGCGCAGGGAGCCGAACTTCGGCTGCTGGTCCGCGCCACCAGCCGCACGGAGAACATCGACGGGCTTCCCGCCGAGCGGGCCACCGGCGATCTGACGGATTTTGATTCGCTGCGGCGCGCCATGGCGGGCTGCGAACTGGTATTCCACGTCGCCGCCGACTATCGCTTGTGGACGCGCGAGCCCCAGGCCATGTATCGCGCGAACGTCGAAGGCACGCGGGCCATCTTGAAAGCCGCGCAGGAAGCCGGCGTCCGGCGCGTGGTCTATACCTCGAGCGTGGCCACCATGGGCTTCACCGGGAACGGCCGGCCGGCGGACGAGGATTCCCCGGTCGCCCTCGCCGACATGATTGGCCACTACAAGCGGTCCAAATTCATGGCCGAACAGGTGGCAAGGGACGCAGCCCAAGCCGGGCAGGATGTGGTGATCGTGAATCCGACCACCCCCGTGGGAGAGCAGGACCTCCGGCCAACGCCCACCGGACGCATCGTGGTGGATTTCCTGCGGCGCAAGTTTCCGGCGTATGTGGATACCGGCTTGAACCTGGTGGATGTGGCCGAAGTGGCCCGCGGCCACGTGGCCGCGGCCGAGCGAGCGAGGCCGGGCGAGCGTTACATCCTCGGCGGCGAGAACCTGACGCTCAAGCAACTGCTGGACCGGCTGGCTGTCATCACCGGATTACCCTCGCCCAGGGTGCGCGTGCCCAGGGCGGCAGCGCTGGTATTCGCGGTGCTGGACACGGCCTGGACGGGCCTCTTCCTGGGCCGCGAGCCGCGTGCTTCGGTGGATGCGGTACGCATGAGCCACAAGAAAATGTTCGTGTCCTCAGCCCGAGCCGAGCGCGAGCTGGGCTGGAAGATTGTTCCGGTGGAGGGTGCCTTGCGGCGGGCGGTGGAGTGGTTCCGCGCCCACGGATATGCCGGAGCGTAGGTTTGCCATCGTGGTGGCGATAGAGCGGGAAGTGCGCCCGTTGCTCCGAAACTGGCGTCGCCGGGAGTTGAGCGCAAGCAGCGGGAGTGGTACCCGGCGTCTCACGGTCTTTGAGAGCGAGAACGCGCTTCTGATTGTTGGAGGCATCGGAGTCAAAGCCGCGGCGAGAGCAGCCAGGATGGTGCTGGATCTGGGTCAGGCTCGCGCCCTGGTTTCTGCCGGTTCGGCCGGGGCTCTGAAACCGGAACTCAAGGTGGGATATGTATTTCGACCCGCTACCGTGATTGACGCGGCTACAGGGAAGCGTTTTGCGGTGCAGGGTGGCAGAGGAACGTTGGTGACCGCGGCAGACATCCTGGGGCCGGCGGAGAAGAAGGAACTGGCCTCACGCTTCCCGGCTGACGCCGTGGATATGGAGGCGGCCGCGGTGGCGGCCGTGGCGCAGGAACGCGGGGTTGAGTTCATGGCTATAAAGTCCATCTCCGACGAACTGCATTTCGTCCTGCCGCCTATGGGACAGTTCGTAAACAATGAGGGTCAGTTTCACACCGGGCGTTTTCTGGGCTACATAGCCGTGCGGCCCCGATTGTGGAGAGTGGTGAACCGCATGGCGGCCGATTCAGCGCGTGCGGCCGGTGCCCTCTCAGCAGCCCTCGAAAGTTTAGAAACGGACGTTAGGGTCGAACCCTAAGTTGTTGCCGGAACAAGGTGTTGCACGCTGAATTGGAGGAGAATAGCTGTAGCGCATGAGGACCGCGACCCAACTCGATAGCGAGCTGACGGTGGATCCCGTTCCCGCCACCATGCAGGCCGCCGTCTACCGCGGCCAGGGCCAGGTTCGCATTGAAACCGTGCCGGTGCCGGAGATCGGCCCCGGAGAGCTGCTGATCCGTGTTCACACCTGCGGCATCTGCGGTACCGATCTGAAGAAGATCTCAACCGGCTCGCACTCGGCGCCACGCATCTTCGGGCATGAAACCTCGGGCGTGATTGCGGCCGTGGGCCGCGGGGTCGAGGGATTCCAGGTGGGTGACCGAGTGATGGCTTTCCATCACATTCCCTGCGGTGAGTGTTACTACTGCCATCACAAGGTGTTCGCCCAGTGTCCGGTATACAAGCGGGTGGGAACCACGGCCGGCTTCGAGCCTTCGGGAGGCGGGTTCTCCGAGTACGTGCGCGTGATGGACTGGATTGTCCGCCGCGGAGTGGTGCGCATTCCTGACCGGGTTTCTTTTGAGCAGGCGTCGTTTGTGGAGCCGGTGAACACCTGCATGAAGGGCATCGAGACGCTGGGCCTGCAGACGGGCGAGACCCTGTTGGTGATGGGGCAGGGGCCCATTGGCATCCTCCTGGCGATTCTGGCAAAAAAGGCGGGAGCCTGTGTTATAACTTCCGACTTGTTTCCCCAAAGGCTTACAATAGCTGCAGCCTTTGGTCTCGTGGATACCCTGGACGCTTCCCAGGCTGACCCGGTAGAGGTTGTCCGGAAGCGTACCGAGGGACGGGGCGCGGACGCAGTGATCGTGGCGGCCGCGGGTAACACGTTGATTCAGCGCGCCCTCAATACAGCGCGCCCTGGGGGACGGGTACTGCTGTTTGCCCAGACGGTGCGCGGTGACGCGGCCTTCGAACCAGCTTCGATTTGCGTGGATGAAAAGACGTTGCTTGGCTCCTACAGCGCCTCCGTGGATCTGCAGGAGGACTCGGTACGCTTCGTGTTTGGCGGTGAGGCCCAACTGGAGCGGATGATTTCGCACCGGTTTGCGCTCGCGGAGGCTGTATCCGCCTTGGAATTGGCGGCCCATCCGCAGCCCGATTCGATGAAGGTGGTTATCCAGCCCGGAGCTGCGGCAGCATCCGCCGGCGGGCAGGCGAAGGAAGGACGACGAATTTGAGCAATAAAATGACAGCCGCCGTGCTTTACGGCAAGGAAGACGTCAAGATCGAGAGGGTGCCCATTCCCCGGGTGGGAGATGGCGAAATCCTCATCAAGGTGCAGGTGGCGCTCACCTGCGGAACTGACCTCAAGGTCTATCAGCGCGGCTATCACGCGCGCATGATCGTGCCTCCCGCCCTCTTCGGTCATGAACTGGCGGGTGTGGTGGAGGAAGTGGGCCCGGGCGTCAAGAATTTCTCCAAGGGCATGCACGTGGTGGCCCTGAACTCGGCCCCCTGCCAGATGTGCTTCTACTGCTCCAAGCATCAGGAAAACCTTTGCGAGAACCTGCTTTTCAACAACGGCGCTTACGCCGAGTACATCAAGATTCCCCGGCGCATCGTGGACAGCAACACCCTGGCCATCCCCGGCAACGTGAGCTTTACCGAAGCGGCCATGGTAGAGCCCCTGGCCTGCGTGCTGCGCGGGCTGCACGAAACCAACATGGAGATCGGCGACACCGTGGCCGTCATCGGCGGCGGGCCCATCGGCCTGATGTTTGTGCAGGTGGCCAAGCTCACCGGCTGCAACGTGATCGCCGTGGTCAAGCGCGATTCGCAGGTCGCAGCCGCCCTCCGCTTCGGCGCCGACGATGTGGTGCAGGTGACGTCGGTGGCGGAGCCCGTGGAAGCCGTGCGCGCGCTTTCACCCGAGCGCCGCGGCGCCGACGTAGTGGTCGAGGCCGTGGGCCGTCCTCAAGCCTGGGAATGGGCCGTGGACATGGTGCGCAAGGGCGGGACGGTGAACTTTTTCGGCGGATGCGCCTCCGGCACCAAGGTACAACTCGACACCAACCGCCTCCACTATTCCGAGATCAATCTGAAGGCCACGTTCCACCACACCCCGGAGAGCGTCCGCAAGGCCTTCGCCCTGATCGCGGAAAAGAAGATCCGCGGCACCGATTACGTTACCGGCGAGGCGCCGCTTTCCCGGCTGCAGCAGGTCTTGCGCCATATGATGAACCGCAACGGCGACATCAAGACCGCCATCATCCCCGGCCACTAGGAGGCTGCGGAGCATTGCAGGAGCGCCGGCTACCTGCTTGGCTGATGAACCCAGCGCCTATGTCCTCCGGCTCCAGTTCGCAGCGTGTGGCCGAGGCCGTTCCGCCGGCCTCTCTGCGAGGATGGCAGAAGCTGCCCCCCTCCTACGCCATCCCCGATCAGCCTCCCAGCTTAGAGCAGGCCCGGGCCTGGTGCGAACATCTGGCGCGCAACCACTACGAAAATTTCTCGGTGGCCACCTGGTTTCTTCCGCGACGCCTGTGGCCCCACTTCTTCAGCGTCTATGCCTACTGCCGCGTTTCCGACGATCTGGGCGACGAGGTCGGCGATCCGCAGCAGTCGCTGGAACTGCTGGACGCCTGGGAGGCAGAACTGGACGCCTGCTATTCCGGCTCCCCGCGTCATCCCGTTTTTGTGGCCTTGGCGGAGACTGTGCGCTCGTGCGACATCCCCAAGCGGCCCTTCGCTGACCTGCTCCGAGCCTTCCGCCAGGACCAGACCGTCCATCGCTACGAGACCTTTAACGATCTCCTGGGCTACTGCCGGTATTCGGCTAATCCCGTCGGACGCCTGGTGCTTTACGTGTGCGGCTATCGCGACGAGGCCCGCCAGCAGCTCGCTGACTTCACCTGCACCGCCCTCCAGCTCGCCAACTTCTGGCAGGACGTAACCGTGGACTACGAGAAGGCGCGAATCTACCTTCCCAGCGAGGACATGGCGAAGTTCGGCGTCACCGAGGAAGATATCGCCGCGCGCCGTGCCACCCCTGCTTTCCGCGATCTGCTGCGCTTCCAGGTGGCCCGCGCCCGCCAGTGGTTTGAAGACGGCCTGCCGCTGGCGGAGCAGGTGGATCGCGCCCTCGCCTTGGACCTGGAACTTTTCTCCCGCGGCGGGCTGGAGATCCTGAACGCCATCGAAGCCCAGGGCTTCGATGTCTTGCGCAGCCGGCCGACAATTTCCAAGGCCCGCAAGCTGTGGCTGGTGGCGCGCGCCGTTGCGCACCGGCCCGGCGTCCTGCTGAGGAACCGCGAGTGAACACCCAGTTGGTCTCCGCCTACGCTCTTTGCCGCGGCATCGCGCGCTCCGCCGCGAAGAACTTCTACTACGCATTTCTGGCCCTGCCCCGTGAGAAGCGCAACGCCCTGTGCGCGGTGTACGCCTTCATGCGCCACGCCGACGACATCTCCGACCATCCCTCGCTGCCGCTGGAAGAAAAATGGACGCGGCTCACCGGCTGGCGCGATCACATGCACTTCGCGGTCGAAGGCCATCGCACCGACGATCCGGTGCTCTTCGCGCTGGGCGACGCCGCCGCGCGCTTCCAAATCCCCGTCGGTTTGCTGGACAAGCTGGTGGAGGGCACGGCCATGGATCTGGAAGCGCCGCCTCCCGCTCAGGCGGGCGAACTGGCCCCGCGCTACGCCACCTTTGAGGACCTCTACCGCTATTGTTATCACGTGGCCTCGGTAGTGGGACTGGTAACCATTCGGGTGTTCGGCTACCGCGACCCCGCGGCCGAACCATTGGCTGAAAAGTGCGGCGTCGCGTTCCAGCTCACCAACATCATCCGCGACGTGAAGGAAGACGCGGCTTCTGGACGCGTCTACCTGCCGGCTGATGATCTCGCCCGTTTCGGTCGGTCCGCAGCCGAACTGGGCTCCCGCGCCCTTACCAACGGGTTCGATCCGGCCCGCTTTCGCCCGGTGTTGGAACTGCAAGCGGAGCGCGCGCGCGAGTTCTATCGCTCCGCCGACGAGCTTCTGCCATTAATTGACGAAGACAGCCAGCCCGCCTTCTGGGTGCTGGTCGAGATTTACCGGCGGCTGCTGGGAAAGATCACGGCGCGTGGCTACGACGTGTTTGGAGAAAGGGTCCGGCTGTCGGCGCCGGAGAAGCTGGGCATCCTGGGCCGCGGCCTTCTGCGCCGCGTCACCGGATGACTGCTTCGGGCGCCATGTCTCCTGCGGTAGCGGTGGTGGGCGGTGGACTGGCCGGGCTCTCCGCAGCTTGCGCGCTGGCCGGCGCCGGCTTCCGCGTCACCCTGCTCGAGCGCAGGCCGTATCTGGGTGGACGCGCATCCTCTTACGAGCATCCCGGCACCGGGGAGGTGGTGGACAACTGCCAGCACGTGCTGCTCGGTTGTTGCACCAACCTGGTGGACTTCTACCGCCGCACCGGCGTCGAGGACAAGATCCGTTGGTACGAGCGCCTGAACTTCCTCGAGCCCGGCGGCCGATGCACTCCCATGGCGCCCTCAGTGCTGCCGGCGCCATTTCACAACGCGCCGGATTTTCTGCGCATGCCGTTTCTTTCCACCAGGGACAAGCTGGCCATCGCCCGTGCCATGCTGAGGCTCATGGCGTCGCCTCCGCCCGAAACCGGGCAGAACTTTCTCGATTGGCTCCGCGAACACGGGCAGACCCAGGGGGCCATTCATCGCTTCTGGAAAGTGGTGCTGGTCAGCGCCCTGAACGAAGACTTGGACCGAATGTCGGTCCACTACGCTGCCCAGGTCTTCCGAGAATCCTTCCTCAAGTCGGCGCCTGCCGGCCGCATGGGCGTGCCCACGGTCCCGCTCACCGAGCTCTACAGCGCCGGCGCCAGGTACATTGAAGCGCGGGGCGGAGAAGTCCGTCTGCGCTGCGCGGTGGAATCGTTTCGACCCGCGGAGAGTGGTGTCCACCTGGCCGGTCCGGGCAGTGGGTTCACGGCTGACTTCGCGGTGATGGCTGCTCCCTTCGACGCGCTGCTGAAGATGCTGCCTGCCGGCGAAGACGCTGCGGGTCTGCGGGCGCAGCTTGCGCGCTTCGAAACCTCGCCCATCACCGGCATCCACTTCTGGTTCGACCGCGAGATCACGGACCTCGATCACGCCGTTCTGCTCGATCGCACCATCCAGTGGATGTTCCACAAGTCGCGCATCTTGCGCCGCGGCGCAGAGGGAGAAGGGAAGCCGGGCAGCTACCTCGAACTGGTAGTCAGTTCTTCCAGGGAGCTGGTGGAAAAGTCGCGTAGCGAGATCCTGGATCTCGCCCTGCGCGAACTGAAGGAATTTTTCCCCGCCGCCGCGGACGCCCAGGTGCTCAAGGCGACCGTGATCAAGGAAGTCCACGCCACCTATTCTGCGCTACCGCGGTCGGACGACTACCGCCCACCCACGGGGACGGTGTGGCCGCGCGTGTTCCTGGCGGGAGACTGGACGCTGAGCGGATGGCCGGCCACCATGGAAGGCGCCGTTCGCAGCGGCTATCTCGCCGCCGAAGCCCTGTCCCGGGCCGCCGGCGGCAGCGCCCGCTTCCTCGTCCCCGGCCTTCCGGCGAAGGGACTGATGCGGCTGTTTGCCTGACCCGAACGAAGTTCGCGGCCCTGCGGTAAACTGGAAGTCCCGACAAGTTGAGGCGATGGGCGGGCGTCTGAGCCCGCCGCCGAAATCCCGAGTCCGCCACGGCGGACGAGGGAACGCGGTTTGATTTGGCGCGGAGAGGTGCGTGAGTGGTTGAAACGATCCGCCTCGAAAGCGGACATACCCGGAAGGGTATCGGGGGTTCGAATCCCTCCCTCTCCGCCAAATAACTGCCTGACGCGGCCCGCTCATCCATCCGTCACTGCTCACGCCGCCGGTTCCTGAAAAAGGTCCGCAACAGTTCTCCACACCGCCCCGCCAGAACCCCCGACTTCACCTTTATCTTGTGGTTCAACCGGGGATGGTTGAGCACTTTGAGCACCGAGCGCACCGCGCCCGCCTTGGGATCGGCGGCGCCGTAGACCAGGCGGCGCAACCGGGCGTGCACCAGCGCGCCCGCGCACATGGCACAGGGTTCAAGCGTGACGTACATCTCGCAGTCTTCCAGGCGATGGTTGCCCAGGCGCCGCGCCGCCTCGCGCAGGGCTACAACTTCGGCGTGGGCGGTGGGATCGGAATCCGTGAGGTTGCGATTGCCGCCGCGGGCAATCACCTTGCCATCGCGCACGATCACCGCGCCCACGGGGACCTCGCCCAGGGCCTCTGCCCTCTGTGCTTCGCGCAGGGCTTCTTCCATGAATAGCTCGTCGGGAAATGTGCGATGTGCGATGTGTGATGTGTGATGTGCGGTCTTCGAGCTACGAGCGCGGCTGGCCGCCATGAACGAAGTGTAAAGCATCACCTCGCACATCACACATCACACTTCGCACATTCACGCCGGCTGCTGCTGCGTCATGCAGTGGATGGCTCCGAATCCCCAGATCAAATCCCCGCAGTAGATGCCCACCACGCGGCGGTCGGGAAAGAGCCTTGCCAGCGTGTTGAGCGCCAGGCGGTCGTTCGCGTCGTTGAACGTCGGCACCAGCACCAACCGGTTGGCAATGTAGAAATTGGCGTAACTGGCGGGCAAACGGCGTCCGCGGAAGACGATGGGTCCGGGCATGGGCAGGGGAACCACGCGCAGGCGGCGTCCGTCCTGGTCGGTCATGGACTTGAGGCGGCACAGATTGTCAGCCAGAGGCGCGTGGTTGGGGTCGGCGGGATCGGGCTCCACGGCAGCCACCACCGTGCGCGGCCCGACGAAGCGCGCAAGATCATCCACGTGCCCGTGGGTGTCGTCGCCCACAATGCCTCCGCCCAGCCACAGCACCTTGCGAACGCCTAGATAGTTGCGCAGCACGCGCTCGATGTCTATACGGCTCAGCGCCGGATTGCGCTGCTGCACCGTGCTGAGCAGGCACTCTTCCGTGGTCAGCAGCGTGCCGCGACCGTTTACGTCGATGCTACCGCCTTCGAGGACGACATGGCGTGGTCTTCCATTGACCGCGGCTGCCGGCTGCCAGGCGCGCAGGCGCAGCAGCTTCCGGACCTTGTCGGGGACGGTGCTGTCCTTCCGCCAGTCGGAATACTTGGCCCAGCCGTTGAATCGCCAGTGAGTCATCGCGATCCGGGGATGGCCGGGACTCGCCCGGCCGGTACGTGTCAGGAAAATAGGTCCACAATCGCGGGTCCATCCGCGGTTGGTTGGCCAGCGATGAAAGCGGACGTTGCCGGGTGCCGCGTTGGATTGCCGCAGCACGCCGCGTGCCCGCGCTTCCGCGTCGGCGTCGTTCACCAGAATCTCTACGCGCTCCTCCGTCGCCAGGTGGCGCACAATCTCGGCGTACGCCCAGGGGATGGCGGCGAACTTGCCCGGCCAGTCGGTGGTGTTGTGCGGCCACGCGATCCAAGTGGCGGCGTGCGGCTCCCACTCGGCGGGCATGCGATAGCCAAGGAAAGCAGGGGATGTGCGATCTGCGATGTGCGATGTGCGAAGTGAACGCGGCATGAGCGAGAGTGAGCCGGTCAGTCTAGGAACCTTTGCGTAATGCCGGCATAAGTATCAATCCGCCGGTCGCGCAGAAACGGCCAGTTGCGGCGCACTTCTTCCAGTTTCTTCAGGTCCACTTCGCCGATCAGGATGGCTTCACGGTCGGCGGGGGCCTCGGCGATCACGCTGCCAAAGGGGTCACACAAGAACGATCCGCCCCAGAATTCCAGGCCCTCGCCAGGCGCAGAGTTGCCGTTGACGTTGCCGGTTTCGTGGCCCACGCGGTTCACCGCGGCCACGTACACGCCGTTGGCAATGGCGTGCGCGCGCTGGATGGTACGCCAGGCGTCGTGTTGCGTTTCGCCATGCTCGGCCTTCTCCGCGGGGTGCCAGCCGATGGCTGTGGGATAAAGCAGGATGTGTGCGCCTTGCAGCGCCGTGAGGCGGGCGCCCTCGGGATACCACTGGTCCCAGCACACCAGCGTGCCCAGCTTCCCGAAGCGCGTCGAAAATGCGCGGAAGCCGAGGTCGCCGGGCGTGAAGTAAAACTTTTCGTAGTACAGCGGGTCATCGGGGATGTGCATCTTGCGGTAGATGCCGAGCAGGGCGCCGCCGTCGTCGGTCACGGTCGCCGTGTTGTGGTAGATGCCGGGAGCGCGCTTCTCGAAGACCGAGCCTACCAGCACCACGCCCAGTTGCTTTGCCACTTCGGCCAGCCGCTCCGTGGTGGGGCCGGGAACCGGCTCGGCCAGATCGAAAAGGGAATGATCTTCGCGCTGGCAGAAATACTGAGTGCGGAACAATTCCGGCAGGCAGATCACTTGGGCGCCGCGGCCGGCAGCTTCCCGCACGCGATCGAGGGCATGCTCCAGATTCTTTTCCGGATCCGGCCCGCAGGAGAGCTGGATCAGTCCTACGCGGAAGTTTTCTGCGATTGTCGCCACGTTGTGTCCGCGCATTAGGATAGCAGACGCGTAAACTCGGAGATTGACGGCGCTTGCGTGAGGCTGTAGCTTTCAGGATTCGCGTTCGCAACCACCACCAGGTGTACGGGGGCACGATGAGGACACGGCTCGGGATCGGAATCGCGGTGGTGCTGCTGTCCTGCGTGGCGGCGACGGGGCAGAAGGACCGCGGCGTGAAGGTGTACATTTCCGCCGACATGGAAGGGATCGCGGGCGTGGTGGACGAGACGCAGACTTCGCCCACCGGGCGCGACTACGCCATCGGACGAAGGCTCATGATAGGAGAAGTGAATGCCGCCGTCGCCGCAGCCTTCGAAGCCGGAGCGACGGAAGTGGTGGTCAACGACGCGCACTGGGCCCAGACCAACCTCGAGCCCGACAAGCTGGACTCGCGGGCGGTGCTGATCACCGGGGCGCCCAAGCCCTTTGCCATGATGCAGGGGCTGGACGACTCCTTCGCTGCGGTCCTCTTCATCGGCTACCATCCCCAGGCCTCGACCGTGGACGGAGTGCTGGACCACACCTGGAGCGGCTCCATCAAGGCGGTGCGGCTGAACGGTCGGGAAGTGGGCGAGTACGGACTGAACGCTGCCCTGGCCGGCCACTATGCCGTGCCCGTGGTGTTCATCTCGGGCGACAAGGCCGTGATCGAGCAGGCCAAGGAGTTCATCCCCGGCATATATGCGTGGCCGGTGAAGACCGGTATTGGGCATACGGCGGCGCTCACGCTGCATCCCGAGAAGGCGCGGGAAACCATCGCTTCCGGCGTCAAGGCGGCCCTGGCTCAGCGCGACCGGATCAAGCCTGTCGCGCTGAAAACTCCGGTAACGCTCGAGGTCGAACTGGCGGACTCCGCGCAAGCGGATAGCGCCATGATGGTGCCTGGCATGAAGCGAGTGAGCGGACGCGTAGTGAGCTACACAGCGCCGGACATGCTGGTGGCGTACAAGGTGTTTCGCCTGATCGGTCGGCTGGCGGGATAGGCATCGTGACCAACTCTGATCGAGGTGAATCTTGAAGCACGGTCAACCAGAGGGTGGCGGTTCGGAGCGCAAGCTGCACGATCCCGTAGCAGACAAGCTGGTTCCGGTGTATCCGCTGGACCTCGCCAAGTGCCGTAGCGTGGACGACTTGGTGCGCGCCATGGCCGACACCGCTTTTACCGGTCGCCAACTGGGCGAGGGCGCCGATGTGCTCGAGGCCATGGCCCGCGACAAGGACTGTTTTGTCGTCATGACCCTGTCCGGCGCCATGACCGTGGCCAAACAGGGCTTGGTGATCACCGATCTGATTGACCACGGCATCGTAAACGCCATCGTTTCCACCGGCGCGCTCATGGCGCACGGGTTGGTGGAAGCCACCGGGCGCTCGCACTTCCGCTACGACCCTTCGGTGAGCGACGAGAAGCTCTACGAGGCCGGCTACAACCGCGTCTATGACACGCTGGAGCCCGAGCGCAATCTGGACGACGTCGAGGCCGTGGTCTTCGAAGTGCTCGAGCAGTGGGACCCGAAGGAGGTCCTGTGCTCTTGGCGGCTGAACCGCGCCATCGGTGAGCACTTGGTGAAGACCGACGCGGGGCGCGGCATCCTGAGGTCGGCGTTTGAGAAGAACGTGCCCGTGTTTGTGCCTGCCTTCACCGACTCCGAACTCGGGCTCGACGTTGCGCTCGCCAATCGAATCCGCATTCGCGACGGGCGCGCGCAGCTCCGCTACGATCCCTACCTGGACTTGGAACACTTCACCGAAACACTGTTGGCGCAGAAGAAGCTGGGGATTTTCACCATCGGTGGCGGAGTGCCCCGCAACTGGGCGCAGCAGTTCGGCCCCTACGTCGAGCTGCGACGCCGCCGCGCCGGCGAAGATGTTCCGCTCAAGCGCTACCACTACGGCCTGCGTATCTGCCCGGAGCCGGTGTACTGGGGAGGGCTCTCCGGCAGCCCCTACAGCGAGGCCGTTTCTTGGGGCAAATTCGTCCCGCCCGCCGAAGGAGGCATGTTTGGCGAAGTGTTTGTTGACGCCACGGTGGGACTGCCGATTATTGTTGCGGCAGTGCTGGAGCGGTTGGCGAAGAAGAACAAATAGGTCGCCTTAGCGCAACCCAGCAACCCTGGGTTAATCGAAAATCAATATCGCCGCCGCGATCACCGTGGTCCACAGTCCCCGCTTGTCACCTACCGCAGACTGGGTGATGTTCATGGTGCGGACGATCTTGTTGGAGATGCGGTAGATTTCCTTCTTCTCGTCCCAGGAACGGTCCGAGTCGAACTCCACGTTAAGAGTGGTGGCCAGCATTTCAGCGGCCAGTTCCTCGGCGTATTCACCGGCGACAAAGTCGGTTTCACCGAAAGAGTGGTGCTCGCTCAGATAGCCGTAGGTGTTGCGGTCGGCGGGAATGGCGAGGCCGATGCTCGAGGCCAGCAGTCGGTGCGGTTCCTTGGTGGAGTTCTCCGCCACCACAGCAAACACCACTTCGCCGTGATGCAGGTATTTCAGTCCCTGGCTGCGGGAGGTGAGCTTGCAGTGTGGCGGGAAGATTGAGGACACGCGCACCAGGTTCTGGGAGGCAATGCCGGCGTCGCGCAACCCCAGCTCAAACGACGTCAACCGCTCGCGGTGCTTTCCCACTCCCTTGGTGAGAAAGATCCGCTTGGGGACCATGTCCTTGCCCAATTCCTGTGCCTCCTGAAAACCTCTGCTGGAAATCGGAAATGCGAAAATGTAACACAGGAGGTGCAAAGTATGAAGTGCGAATTATGAAGTAATAAGGAGGGGGAAGCAGCAGGCGGGTTGCAAGCCCGCAGCCTGCCACTTCGTGCCTTGTACCGCAGGCTTGGGAACTGGGATTCAGCCCACCTGCTGCTGGGCGGGCTTGAGCCTCACCGCGATTTCGATGAATGCCAGGGCAGCGCGGCTCAGGGCCTTGTCCTTGCGGTAGACCAGAGCGAGATCGCGGCGGATGTGGGCGTCGGCCAGGGGAATGGCGGCCAGCGCCCCCGCGCGCACGTCCTCGACCACGTTCGAGCGGGCAATGAACCCCACGCCCACGTCAGCCGCCACAAAGCGCTTGAGCAACTCGCTGGAATCCAGTTCCATGGAGATGTTGGCCTTCAGGCGGCGCTCGTAGAACAAGTCTTCGAGGGCGTCGCGCGTGCGTCCCACCTTGGGGAGCAGAAGCGGAAACTTCACCGCCTCGCCGATTCCGACGGCTGGCAGCTTCGCTAGTGGGTGATTGGGTGGGGCGATCAGAACCAGTTCGTCCCGATGAACCGTAACCACTTCCAGGCGCGGATCACCGACGGGAAGCGACACCACGCCGAAGTCCACCGAATTGTCGATCACCGACTCCAGAATGCGCGCCCGCTCGGACCGTTGAATGCTGACCGCAACACCCGCGTACTGCTTCTTAAACTCGGCAAAGACTTCGGGCAGGATGTGCAGGCAGGTGCCTTCGTTGGCCCCGACGATGATCTCGCCCCGGGGCACCCGCTCCATCTCCGCCAGGCTGGCCACGATGGCACGGCGCGCGGCCAGCGTTTCTTCGGCGTACTTTTGAAACGCCTTGCCCGCGGCCGTCACAGAAACCTTGCCCCCGGAGCGGTCGAACAATCGCGCACCCACCTCTTCCTCCAGCGCGCGAATCTGGGAGGAGATTGCGGGTTGCGTGCGAAAACGTTTTTCGGCGGCTCGCGAGAAACTGGTGTGGCGCGCGACTTCCAGGAACGTTTCCAGTTGGTCGAAGTCCATGGTTCAGTCGGCAGTCGCTAGCCAAACGCCTTGAAATAGTTAGTGCAAGTTACTGACATCACACTACTTACTGGCCGATAAAGGCAGCTTATCAGGCCCATAAAAACTATCAATTTCCCAAACTCCAAGCGGTCAACTAGCCTCGTCTTGATCCGGCTGGCGATTCACCGTTTCGAGTGTAGCAGTCTGTCGGGTCGTTCCCCTAGCTTCCACAAACAATCGACCGCGCCTCGTCCCGCGCAAGGCGCATTGCGCACGACAAAAGGAGAAACCTAGATGGCTGATGCGAAGACCGTCCTGGAGTTCGTGAAGAAGAACGGGGTCAAGGTTCTCGACCTGCGCTTCACGGACATCCCCGGCTTGTGGCACCACGTTTCCTATCCCATCGCCCAGTTGACCGAAGAATCCTTCGAGGAAGGTTTCGGCATGGACGGCTCCAGCATTCGTGGCTGGGCAGCCATCCATGAGAGCGACATGCTGCTCATCCCTGACCCGGCCTGTCACTTCCTCGACCCGTTCACCGACGTGGCCACCATGGTGATGGTGGCCGACGTGATCGATCCCGTCACCAAACAGCGATACGACCGCGACCCGCGTTACATTGCCAAGAAGGCGGAGCTTTACTTGAGTTCCACCGGCGTCGCCGACACCGCCTACTTCGGCGCCGAAGCCGAATTCTTCATTTTCGACAACGTGCGCTTCGACCAGCGTGAACAGCATGGCTTTTATTTCATTGACGCCGAGGAAGGCCGCTGGAACTCGGGCCGCGCAGAGAACAACCTGGGCTATCGGCCGCGCTACAAGGAAGGCTACTTCCCGGTACCGCCCACCGACCACTACCAGGATCTGCGCACGGAAATGGCGCTCACCATGCAGAAGTGCGGCCTGGAAGTGGAGTGCCACCATCACGAAGTCGCCACCGGCGGGCAGACCGAGATTGACCTGAAGTTCGATTCGCTGGTCCGTTCTGCCGACGGCATGCTGATCTACAAGTACATCGTGCGCAACGTGGCCAACCAGTACGGCAAGACTGTCACCTTCATGCCCAAGCCAATCTTCCAGGACAACGGCAGCGGCATGCACACTCACCAATCGCTGTGGAAGGGCGGTAAGCCGCTGTTTGCAGGCGACGGCTACGCCGGGCTTTCGCAGACCGCGTTGTGGTACATCGGCGGACTGATCAAACACGGACCGGCGCTGGCGGCCATCATCGCTCCCACCACCAACTCCTACAAGCGCCTGGTGCCGGGCTTTGAAGCCCCGGTGAACCTGGCGTACTCGCGGCGCAACCGCTCGGCCGCCTGCCGCATTCCCATGTACTCGGCCTCCCCCAAGGCCAAGCGCGTGGAGTTCCGGCCTCCCGACCCGAGTTGCAATCCGTACATGGCTTTTTCCGCCATGCTCATGGCGGGACTGGACGGCGTGGAGAACAAGACCGATCCCGGCCTGCCCCTGGACAAGGACATCTACGATCTGGGCGCGGAAGAGCTGGCCAAGGTTCCGTCCATGCCGGGCTCGCTCGAAGCGGCCCTCGAGGCCCTGGAGAAGGACCACCAGTTCTTGCTCAAAGGCGACGTCTTCACCGAGGAACTGCTGGAAACCTACGTCGAGTACAAGCGTGCGAAGGAGGTGGACGCGATTCGTCTGCGCCCGCATCCCTACGAGTTCGCACTGTACTACGACATCTAGAAGCAGTTGCCGTACTCAGCTGCCAGTTGTCAGGAGGCCTGGCTTTCGCCGGGCCTTTTTTACCTGTCGTGGTGCACCAGGAGGGAAAGGATGCGCAACCCCGTGCTATGCTCGGCTTGGCAAGCGCTGCCAGGAGCCCGGCACGATTTGGATCCAACGACGGTGACTTCCCGCATCGCGTTCCAGGACGCCGAGCGCGCCTCGCACACCTTGGCGCGCGTTGCGGCGCAGCTTCCTCAGGGCTTGCAGGAAGCACTGCACAACCTGCTGGCTGAATCTCCCGACCCGGACGGCGCCCTCAACCTGCTGGAGCGCTTGTGCGCTGACGAGGGCGGGGAGGTTCTGCGCCTGATGGACCGCAACCCGCACCTGCTGCACTACGCCATCGCGGTGTTCGGGCACAGCCCCTGGCTGGGCGAGACGCTGGTGCAGAACCGCGACCTGTTCGCCGCCCTGCAGCGCGACCGCAACCTGGAACGCCTGCACTCCCGCGACGACTACCAGGAAAGCCTGGCGCGCTTTCGATCGCGGACTCTGGAGACCGACGTAGCCCAGCTTCTGGCCCGCTTCAAGCGCCGCGAGTACATCCGCATCATGCTGCGCGACGTGCTGGGCATCGCCACCCTGGCCGAAACCACGGCTGAAATTTCCGCCCTCTCTGACGTGCTCATCGAGGACGCGCGGCGCGAGTGCGACGCCGTGCTGCGCGCCCGCTTCGGACCTCCGCACTTCACCGACAGCCACGGCCGCGTGGTGGAGGTTCCGTTCGCAGTTCTGGCCTTGGGTAAGCTGGGCGGCAGCGAACTCAACTACAGCTCTGACGTGGACCTGCTTTTCCTCCACGGCGATGGCGAAGAGGAAGCGGCAAGCGCCGGCGCCATCACCAATCGCGAATACTTCATCCGCCTGGCGCAAAGCGTCACCGAGACGCTCTCGCGCGCTACCCGCGAAGGCGCGGTATTCCGCATCGACCTCCGCCTGCGCCCTCAGGGCAGGGAAGGCGAGCCGGCCGTGCCCCTGGGCCAGGCCCTGAGGTACTACGGCCAGCATGCCCAGGACTGGGAGCTGCAGGCCATGATCAAGGTGCGGTACTCGGCCGGCGACTTGGCGCTGGCCCGCGAATTCATCCGCGGCGTGCAGCCCTACGTGTATCGCCGCGATGCCGAGAGCCTGAAGGGTCCTGGAACGGCGCAGCGCCTCAATTTTCCCGCCATCGAGACGGCGCTGGACACTCGCGAAAAAATCCAGCGTCAGCGACGGGGGGGCCGGGCTGGGGTAGACGTCAAACTGGATCGCGGCGGCATCCGCGACATCGAGTTCCTGGTGCAATGCTTGCAGCGTGTCTACGGCGGTGGGGAGACCTGGCTACGGTCGGGAGGGACGCTGTTCTCGCTGCACAAGCTTCACGACAAGGCTCACCTCGACGGCAAGGACTTCCACGATCTCAACGGTGGTTACGAGTTCCTGCGCCGCGTGGAGCACCGCCTGCAATTGCGCCGCGGGCAACAAACTCACCGCTTGCCGGATTCGGAGGCGGAGCTGCGGGTGCTGGAGCGCGCCGTCGTCGAGCGGGGCGAGCTCCAGGAGCATCCGCCCAGGATCGCGGACGCGGTGCGCGCGCGCATGGCAGCGGTGGCGGAGATCTACGCGCGCATCATTCACAGCCAGACGCCGCGGCGCGAAGAGGACGACGCCGGTTTCCGCCTTCGATCCCAGCCGGCGCAGGCCGGGCGCGAGCAGTCTTACAACCAGATTCTCCACCGGCTGGCCACCGACGCTCCTGCGCTCTACGAAGTGGCCACGCGGCGGGAACTCTCCACCCACGCCCGCCGCAACCTGCATCGCTTCCTCAGCGCTGCCTTCACCAGCTCAGAGCGCTACGCAACCGTGGTCTGTCACCCGCGCGCAGTGGAGCACGCCTTGCGGCTGTTTAGCGTCAGCGACTATCTCACCGACATTCTCATCCGGCATCCCGTCGAAATCGCTACCATTACGGAAATCGCGGAACAGCCTTCGAGCCCGGCGGGCGAGGGACCACTACTGCCCTCGGCCGAGTCCGCGATCGGCGCCGATCCCGTGTTCCGCCACATCCAGCAGGCGGACGCGCCCTCCAGCGAAAAGCTGGCGCTGCTGCGGCAACACTACCGGCATCGAGTCTTCGCAACCGGGGCGCGCGACCTGATGGAGTTCCGTTCGGTGTACGACTCGCTGGAGGAGATGACCGATGCCGCCGAAGAGGCCATCAACGCTGCCACCGGCATCGCCCAAGGCGGCGGAAACCTGGCCGTCCTGGCCCTCGGTCGCCTGGGCAGCTCAGAGTTCGACCTGGCCTCCGATGCCGACCTGCTGTTTGTTCGCGATGAGACCTCTGACCCCACGGCCTGCCGCAAGGCGGCGGAGCAGATCGTCGAGGCGCTGGCCGCTTACACCTACGAAGGCACGGTGTTTGCTGTGGATCCCAGGCTCCGCCCGCGCGGCGCCGAAGGCGAACTGACTTCCACGCCCTCCAGCCTCGCCGCCTACTTCGCTACCGAAGCTCATCCCTGGGAAGCACTGACTTACACCAAGCTCCGTTGCGTCGCCGGCTCGGAGGAACTGGGCCGCCGCGCTGTGCAGGCTATCCGCGAGCAGTTGCGCCGCTTTGCCGCAGACTCCGAGTTCGCACGGCAGGTCCGCGAGATGCGCACTCGCCTGGAGGGCTCGGAGGACGGCAGCAACTTCAAGACCGCACCTGGCGGCTTCTACGACATTGACTTCGCCGTTTCCTACCTGATCGTCCGTCACGGCGCGCTCGACGTTGCCGGGAGCGTCCGGGAGAAGCTCTACGCGCTCGCGGCCCGCGGCTTGCTCGACGACAACTCCTGCGCCACACTCGACTCCGCCGCTGAATTTCTGCGCACCTTGGAGCACGTGGTGCGCCTCGTCCTGGGCCGAACTCGCAAATCGCTGCCCGTGGCCGAGCAGGCCCGCGAGACCACGGAGCGGCTCACGGCTCGCTTCCTCGACCGTGAGTTCCACGGTGGCCTGGAAGCCGAACTGGCGCGGAGCTCGCAAGCCGTGCGCCAGGTCTATGAGCGCGTGCTGGGTCCAGCCGCCCCTGCTTTATAATCTCTCCCCTTGCGGAAAGCTCACATGGCGGCTTCCTACAACGGCAACCCGGTTCCCGGCGACGGCGCCCGCATCACGCACTCGGGCGGGCGTTTCCACGTCCCAGACAATCCCATCATTCCCTTCATCGAGGGAGACGGCACCGGCCGCGATATCTGGAAGGCCTCGCAGCGCGTTTTTGACGCTGCAGTGGAGAAGGCCTACGGCGGCAAGCGCCGCGTGGTGTGGTACGAGGTCTTCGCCGGCGAGAAGGCTTATGCGAAGTTCAAGACCTGGCTGCCCGACGATACCGTGGAAGCGGTGCGCGAGTTCCGCGTCGCCATCAAGGGCCCGCTCACCACGCCCATCGGCGGAGGCATTCGCTCCCTCAATGTCGCCTTGCGCCAGATTCTGGACCTCTACGCCTGCATACGCCCGGTGAAGTACTACGCCGGCGTGCCCTCACCGGTGAAGCATCCCGAGCGCATGAACGTGGTCATCTTCCGCGAGAACACCGAGGACGTCTACGCCGGAGTGGAATGGAAGCAAGGCACTGCGGAAGTGAAGAAGTTGATCGATTTCCTGAACCACGAGATGCTCAAGGGAACCAGCAAACGCATCCGCGAAGACTCAGGCGTGGGCATCAAGCCCATCTCCATCACCGGCACCAAGCGCCTGGTGCGCATGGCCCTGCGCCACGCCGTGGAGAACGGCAAACGCGTGGTGACCCTGGTTCACAAGGGCAACATCCAGAAGTTCACCGAGGGCGCCTTCCGCGAGTGGGGCTACGAAGTGGCGCGCGACGAGTTCCGGCAAGAAACCGTTACCGAGCGCGAAAGCTGGATTCTCGACAATAGGGACAGAAATCCCAAAATCACCATCGAAGAGAACGCGCGCCAGATCGAGCCGGGACTGGAGTTCGGTTCCGCGGAGTTCCGCGAATCGCTCTATGCCGAAGTCCGGGGCGTGCTCGATTCGCTTTCCGCCACCCATGGCCAGGGCGCGTGGAAGAAGAAGATCATGGTCAACGACCGCATTGCCGACTCCATCTTCCAGCAGGTGGTCACCCGCGCCGACGAGTACAGCGTACTGGCCACGCCCAACCTCAACGGCGACTACATCTCCGACGCTTGTGCGGCTCAGGTGGGTGGCCTGGGCATCGCCCCGGGCGCGAACATCGGCGATGAGTACGCCTTCTTCGAGGCCACACACGGCACCGCTCCCAAGTATGCCGACAAAGACGTGATCAATCCCGCCTCCGTGATTCTCTCCGGCATGATGATGCTGGACTTCCTGGGATGGAAAGAAGCGGCCCGCCTGATCGAAAACGCCCTGGAGCGTACTATCCAGCAGAAAACCGTGACCTACGACTTCGAGCGGCTGATGGAAGGCGCTACCAAAGTGAAGACCAGCGAGTTCGCCGGCCACATCATCCGCAACATGGACCTGCTGAAGGCTTCCACGGCTGCGGACTAGCTGGCCATAATGTAATACATTAAGAAAGGGAGCCATGCGAAAGAAAGTAACCATCGTAGGGTCGGGCAATGTTGGAGCTACCACGGCGCACTGGATGGCGTCGAAGGAGCTGGCGGACATCGTCCTGATTGACATTATCGAGGGCGTGCCCCAGGGCAAGGGGCTGGATCTGCTCGAAGCCATGCCCATCGAGAAGCGGGATTCGCACGTCGTCGGCACCAACGACTACGCCGACACCGCCAACTCCGACATCGTGGTCATCACCGCCGGAATTCCGCGCAAGCCGGGTATGAGCCGCGACGACCTGCTCAACACCAACTACAAGATCATGCAGGACGTGGTGGGCAAGGTGGTGTCGAACTCGCCGAACTGCATCCTCATCGTGGTCTCGAACCCGCTGGACGCCATGGCCCAGGCCGCCTACAAGATCTCGAAGTTCTCCCGCAACCGCGTGATCGGCATGGCCGGCGTGCTGGACTCGGCTCGCTTCCGCACCTTCATCGCCCAGGAGCTGAAGGTCAGCGTGGAAAACGTTACCGCGTTTGTCCTCGGGGGTCATGGCGACACCATGGTGCCGCTGCCCCGCTACTCCACGGTCGCCGGCATCCCCATCACTGAACTGATGGACGCAGCTACCGTCCAGCGCCTGGTGGATCGCACCGCCAACGGCGGCGCCGAAATCGTCAAGTACCTCAAGACGGGCAGCGCTTACTACGCCCCCGCAGCCGCCGTCACGGAAATGGCCGAAGCCATCCTGAAAGACAAGAAAAAAATTCTGCCCTGCGCCGCCTATCTCGAAGGCGAATACGGCATTTCAGGACTGTTCGTGGGCGTCCCGTGTAAGCTGGGCTCGCGCGGCATCGAAGACGTGATCCAGATCAAGCTCACCCCCGAAGAGCAGGCCGCGCTCAAGAAGAGCGCCGACGCGGTGAAGGAACTGGTGACGGTGATTGGGGTATAGTCGGCTGATTGTGTAACTGCGATGGGGGGCATGGCCCTGAGTCACTTTGTCATTGAATTTTCGGCGAATACGCGTAGTATTCACTGGGACAACGGTTTAGTCCTATTTCGATTCAGGCCTCGCGACCGAGGCAACGCTTGGGCTTGCCTGCCAGGCGTAGACTTGCACCACAAGGAGTGCTTATCCGGTGAGGGTTCACCTCGTCAATCCCAGTGATGTGTCTTTCGGGACGGCCGTAATCACGCCCCGGTGGCTCTATGTGCTGGCCGCCGCTACGCCCAGGGACGTCGGCGACCCGCTCCTGGTGGATGAAACCCTCGCACCCCTCGATCCGGCCACCATTCAGTCGGGTGACGTGGTGGGCATTGGTATCCACACCGCGAACGCGTTGCGCGGGTACGCAATCGGCAAGATCGCTCGCGAGCGGGGCGCCTCGGTAGTGTTCGGCGGAATTCACGCCACCTTGTATCCGGAAGAGGCCCACGAACTCGGAGGCGCGCACTCAGTAGTAAAGGGCGACGGGGACGTGGTGTGGAAGGCCGTGGTGGCAGATTGCCGCCGCGGCGCACCGCTTCCCGTCTACGAAGGCGGCCGGATTGAAGCCGCCGACTTCGCCATCGCCCGTTGGGACCTGATGCCCCGCGACCGCTACATGTGGGCTTCGGTGCAAACGGTGCGCGGCTGTCCCAAGCACTGCTCCTTCTGCTCGGTCTGGAGAACCGATGGCCAACGCCCCCGGCAGCGCCCCTCCGACGCAGTCATCGAAGAGATTGTGGCCCTCCGCCGGCTCGGTTTTCGCTTCATCGCGCTGGCCGACGACAACTTTTATCCCGTCACCCACACCGATCTGGCACTGGCGAGGCAGCAGAACAACCAGGGAAGGCTGAGTCAGCTCCAGGCCACCCGGGCGGAGCGCTTTGAGCTGATGGCGCGCCTGGCCCAGCTTCCATCGGACATGGTCTTCTTCACCCAGATCACCATGGAAGCGGCCGAAGACCCGGAGTTTCTCGATGCCATGAAGGCGGCCCGCATCAAGGGCGCGCTGGTGGGCGTGGAGGCCGTGACCCCGGAAGGCTTGAAGGACGTCTACAAGGAATTCAACGCTGCGGGGGAAGACTTGGTGGAGCGCCTGCGAACCTTCCGACGTCACGGGGTATTCGTGCTCGGTTCTTTCATTTTCGGCCTGCCCAGCGATCGTCCTCATACCTTCGCCGCCACCGCAGCGGTTGCCGACCGAGCTGAGGTGGCCTTTGCCCAGTTCGTGATGCTGACGCCTTTTCCAGGAACCGTGGATTTCACCCGCTGGGAAAAGTCCATGGAAGCCAACCCGGTGCTGATCGGCGGCATTCCTCTTACCCGGCGCTGGCTCATTCCACCGGCGCTTCGGCCCAAGCTGTACTGGCAGCACCCGGTCATGTCCATGGATGAGATCCGCGACCGGACGCAATCGGTGTGGGACACGTTCTACAGCTGGAAATCGATTTGGAACCGGTCGGCGGTCATTAAGTCCAAGCGAGGCCGCCTGGCCTTTTGCCTTATTTCGAAGATTTATCGCCAGATGTATGCCGATACCGGCATCGCCACCGACAGTGCGCGCCTCGCCTGGTCGGCGCGTTGGGCAAGGTGGCTGGCGAAGCCCACCCGGCGCCTGTTTTCGGCCCGCCCCATGCCCGACCTTCAGGTGCCGGAAGCAGAAAAAGCAGCCTGCGCGGACGCCCCCAACCTGGTTACCGTGACTGGCGACTAGGCCCTCACACCTTCTCGATCCGCACCGATTTCACCACCACGGCCGTGGCCGGCTTGTCGTTGCGGTCGCGCGGCACGGCGACGATCTTGTTGACCACGTCCTGGCCTTCCACCACCTCGCCGAAGATGGTGTGCTTGCCATTGAGCCACTCGGTTGCAGCCAAGGTAATGAAGAACTGCGAGCCGTTGGTGTTGGGGCCGGCGTTGGCCATGGCCAGCTTTCCCGGTTTGTCGAAGTTGTGCGGCGAGCCCTTGGTTTCGTCCTCGAACTGGTAGCCGGGACCGCCCATGCCCGTGCCCGCCGGGTCGCCACCCTGGATCATGAAGTTGGGAATGACGCGGTGAAAGACGGAGCCGTCGTACAACCGGTTGCGACTCTTCTGTTTCGTCACGGGGTGCGTCCAGTCGCGGTTGCCCTCGGCCAAATCAATGAAGTTTTTCACCGTCTTCGGGGCTTCCTTCTCGAACAGCCGGCAAACGATGTTGCCTTCCGACGTTTCCAGCACCGCGTAGGTTCCGGGTTGACGGGCCATAAACCTTCCTTTCGATGGACTACGGTTTGGATTTTACGGGAGCTTTGGCCGCCCCCGGCCGCACGATCGTGATCTTCTGGATGGTCACTGGTCGGAAGGGCCGATTGTCCGCCGGGTTACTGGGCACGCGCGCGATTTTCCGCACCAGCAACACGGAGGCCGCGTCGCACTGCCCGAAGATGGTGTGGCGGTTGCTCAGATGGGGCGTCGGCACCTCGGTGATGAAGAACTGGCTGCCGTTGGTGCCGGGGCCGGAGTTGGCCATCGCCAGCCGTCCCGGACGGTCGAAGCGCAGCGTGGGAACAAACTCGTCCTCGAAGCTGTAGCCGGGATCGCCGGTGCCGTCACCCCGGGGGTCGCCGCCCTGGATCATGAATCTCGGGATCACGCGGTGGAAAATGGTTCCGCTGTAAAGCGGTACACCCTTCTTCTTGCCCCGGGTGGTGGGGTGCGTCCAGTCTTTCGTGCCCTCGGCCAGTCCGATAAAGTTGGCCACCGTCTTGGGAGCCTGCTTTTCGAAGAGGGCGCAGCTCAGACTACCCATCGACGTCTGAAAGATCGCCTTGGGGCCGGAGGGGCCGGCCGCAGCCACCCGCCGTTTCGCTTGCGCCGCGGCCGCGGAGGCCGCCAGCAATACCACAAGAATCGCTACGATCTTCGCTCTCATGTCGCTTCCTTCCAGGGTTGCCCTTTTCGGATTATTTCTTCTTTCCCACTTTCGCAGCCTGCTCCGCCTGGATCTCGCGGCTCACGCGCTCCACCTCGCGGAACACGCGCATGAAGTTGCCGCCCAGGATCTTGTGGATCTGCTCGCGGGTGTAGCCGCGTTCCACCAGCGCCGCGGTAATCTTGGGCAGGTCGGCGACGGAGTCAATGCCCTGGGGAAGGGAATCCACGCCATCAAAATCCGACCCCAGACCCACGTGGTCTACGCCGGCCACCTTGGCGATGTGGTCAATGTGGTCAATCAGCGACTTCAGCGGCGGGCGCGGGACCTTGGCTGCCCATTCCTTGCCCAGCCGGTCAACGGCGCGCCAGTAGGTGATGGAGTCGGCGTCGCGCAGTTCTTGCTTAAGGGCATCGTCGGCGGCGTCGCGCTCCGCCTTGAGGGCGCCGTAGGCCTTGCGGAAGTCCTCATCAAGGAAAGCGGAATAAAAGTTCACCATCACCACTCCGCCGTTCCGGGTCATGGCGCGGAGCATGTCGTCGGACATGTTGCGCGCGTGGCTGTTGAGCGCCCGGGCCGAGGAGTGCGACGCGATCGCCGGCGCGCGGCTGATGGTCAGCGCGCGAAAGAAGGTGCGGTCGGAGACGTGGGAAATGTCCACGATCATGCCCAGGCGGTTCATCTCCCGCACCACTTCCTCGCCGAACTCGGTGAGTCCGTTGTGGTGCTTCACCTTGTCGTCGTTGAGGTCGCCGGAGGAGTCGGCCCACTCGTTGGTATTGGACCAGGCGAGAGTCATGTAGCGGACGCCGAGGCGATGGTAGTCGCGCAGCAGACCCAGGTTGTTTTCGATGGAGTGCCCGCCCTCAATCCCCATCAGTGCGGCCAGCTTGCCGGAGGCGCGGGCGCGCAGGATGTCGGAGGTGCTCACGGCCAGCATCATGCGGTCGGGATTCTTCGCCACCTGGCGATAGACCGAGTCAATGGTGTGCAGCGTGCGGTGGGCGAAGCGGCCCTTGTACCGCTTGGGTTCCACCCAAATGGAGAAAAACTGGGCGCCCAGGTTTCCCGCGCGAACCAGCTCCAGATCGAAGTGGCGGCCATCGGCCAGCGCTCCGGAGCGCAGGTCGAACTGGTCATCGAAGTAGAGCGGCGTGTCGGCGTGCGTGTCCACAATGAGCGCCGAAACGTGGATGGTGCGCGGGTCCGAGGCTTCCTTTTGTGCGACGGTTTGGGCGGAGGCAGCCAAGGGGATCAGAAGAGCAATGAGGATTACGTGAATGCGCAAGGTCATAGGGGTCAGCTTCGGAACAAGTCCAAAATCGCCTGCCGCATCACCTGGCCGCCGACGGCAGCGATGGCCCGGGTAAGCGGGATGTTTTTGGGGCAGGCTTCAACGCAATTTTGCGCGAAGGCGCAGTCCGCCACGCCGCCGTCGCCCATCAGCGCCGCCAGGCGATCGCGCGTCAGCACCTTGCCCGTGGGATGCTCGTTGAACAGCGCCACTTGCCCGATGGTGGCCGCGCCCACAAAGCCGGTGCTCTCGTTGAACTGCGGGCACACCTCCATGCAGCAGCAGCAGGAAATGCAGCGCGAATACGGGTAGGCCTCCTCCTGTTGGTGGGGAAACTGGCGCGGGCCGGAGCCCAGATCGTAGGTGCCGTCCACCGGCACCCAGGCCTTCACGCGCTTCAGGTTTTCGAACAGCACGTTCCTGTCCACAGAAAGATCGCGCACCACCGGGAACTTGGAAAGCGGTTCCAGGCGGATGGGCTGCTCCAGCTTGTCCACCAGCGCGGAGCAGGCCATACGGGCGCGTCCGTTGATGCGCATGGCGCACGATCCGCAAACCTCCTCCAGACAGTTGGCGTCGTAGGTGATGGGAGTGGTGGGCTTGCCCTCGCGAGTGACCGGGTTAGCGGCGATGTCCATCATGGCCGAGATCACGTTCATGCCCGGCTTCCAGGGAAGCGCGAACTCCTCCCATTGCGCCTTCGCCTGCGGGCTGGCCTGGCGCCGGATTTTCAGGATGACGGTCTTTTCGCTCATGTGGTGACGTCGTACCGGCGCGGTCGCGGCGGAATCAGCGACGTGTCCACGGGTTCGAACTCGAACCGAGGCTCGTCGGCATCGGCCGCGAAATGCGCCTTGGTGGTCTTCAGGAAATTGGCGTCGTCGCGTTCCGGGAAGTCGGGCTTGTAGTGTGCGCCGCGCGACTCGTTGCGCATTCCCGCACCTTGCGCGATTACGCGCGAGAGCTGCAGCATATTGTAAAGCTGTCTCGCAAACACCACCGAGGTGTTGGCCCACTGGCTGCGGTCGCTGAAATTGATGCGCCCGAAGCGCTCCAGCAGTTCACAGAGCTTTCCGTCGGTTTCTGCGAGCGCCTTGTTGTAGCGGATCACGGTGCAGTTCCGCGTCATCAACTCGCCCATCTCGCGCCACAGGCGGAAGGGGTTCTCGCTGCCACCGGGCTTCATCAAGCGGGAGTTGATTTCTTCCTGGCGCTTCTTCTCCGCATCGAAGACACCGTTGCTGACCGCCCCCGCCGACTTGGCCAGCGACTTGGCGTGGGCCACGGTGGCGGGGCCGGCCACGAACCCTCCCCAGATGCAGGAAATGAGCGAGTTCGCGCCCAAACGGTTGGCGCCGTGATAGGCGTACTCGCATTCGCCCGCCGAATAGACGCCCGCCAGGTTGGTGGACTGCTTGCTGTCCACCCACAGCCCGCCCATGGTGTAGTGCATGCCGGGAAAGATTTTCATGGGCACGGTGCGCGGGTCGTCGCCCACGAACTTTTCGTAGATTTCCAGAATGCCTTCCAGCTTGCGGTCGAGGATAGCGCGGTCGATGTGCGTCAGGTCGAGGTAAACCATGGGCTTGCCGTCAATGCCCAGGCCGTGCTCGAACACTACCTTGTGGATGGCGCGCGTGGCCACATCGCGCGGCACCAGGTTGCCGTACTTGGGATACCACTCCTCCAGAAAATACCAGCGCTCGCCTTCGGGAATGCTCTTGGGATCGCGGTGGTCGCCTGGCTGGCGCGGCACCCATACGCGCCCGCCTTCGCCTCGCGCCGATTCCGACATCAGCCGCAGCTTGTCCTCGCCGGGGATCGAAGTCGGATGGACCTGAATGAATTCTCCGTTGGCGTAGTAGCAGCCCTGCTGGTAGAGCGCGCTCTGCGCCGAGCCGGTGCATACCACCGAGTTGGTGGACTTGCCGAAGATGGCTCCGATGCCGCCGGTGCAGATGATGACGGCGTCGGCCGGGAAGGTGCGAACTTCCATGGAGCGCAGATCCATGGCGCAGATGCCGCGGCACACGCGATTCGAGTCCAGCACCGCCGACAGGAACTCCCAGTGCTCGTACTTTTGCACCTTGGCTTCCGACTCGAAGCGCCGCACCTGTTCGTCCAGCGCGTACAGGATCTGCTGGCCGGTGGTGGCGCCGGCAAAGGCGGTGCGGTGGTAGAGCGTGCCCCCGAAGCGGCGGAAGTCGAGCAGGCCTTCGGGGGTGCGGTTGAAGGGGACGCCCATGCGGTCGAGCAGGTCAATGATGGCGGGCGCGGCGTCGCACATGTCCTTCACCGGCGTCTGGTTGGCCAGGAAGTCGCCGCCGTAGATGGTGTCGTCGAAGTGCTTCCAGGTGGAGTCACCTTCGCCCTTGAGGTTCTTGGCCGCGTTGATGCCGCCCTGCGCGCATACCGAATGCGAGCGCTTCACCGGCACAATGGAGAACAGGTCCACGTGCCCGCCCATTTCCGCCACTTTGATCACGGCCGCCAGACCGGCCAGACCGCCGCCCACCACGATGATGTTGGGACCTTTTGCCATGCGCCGCTCAGATGCCCGGAAAGCCGTACCCAATCACCGACGCCAGTGGTTGTCGGGGCCATGCCAGGAACGACCGCACCGTCATCCACCACACGATCAGGAAGGCAATCGCCATGGCTAAACAAACATAGCCGAACCGCTGGCGGGCCTGCTCGCCCACGGTGATGCCCCACTTGGCCGCGAACAGCCATACTCCGTAGCTGAAGTGCCAGGTGGCCGCCACGATGCCCACGATATAGAAGGCCAGCACCCAGGGGTTTTCAAAGGCAAGCTGCACCTTGCCGAACGCCGCCCCCGGATGGTCGATCAGGTGGACCCCGCTGAAGCGCATCTCCCAGGTGTGGAAGGCCATGAAGGCGAAAGCCAGGCCGCCCGTCCAGCGCTGCGCCGTGTACATCCAGTTGCCAGTCCACGGATAGTCGCCGAGGTTGTAGTCTCCGCGATACCAGACATAGAAGCCGTACAGCGAGTGAAACAGGATGGGCAGGAAAATGAACGTGGTCTCAATGACGATCAGGAACGGGAAGCTGACCAGGAACTCCACCTGCTTGGCGTACGCCTTGGGCCCGTTGGTGGCGAAGGCGTTCGATACCATGTGCTCGATCAGATAGAAGCCGACGGGAAAAATGCCGCTCAGTGAATGCAGGCGGCGCAACAGGAAAGAGCGGCCCTGGCCCGCCCGCGGGGGAGCCACACCGGACTCGACGCGCGGCGCCGGGGAGGGAGCGGGGGGAGCGGCTGTAGTCGCCATTTCCGAAAGGGTTCTCCTGGGAACCACACCGCGACTGCCAAACTTTGATTATCTTTTCCGCTGCGTAGTTAAGTCAAGGAAGGCGGCCCTGGGGCGCTGGGCGATTCCGGAATGGGCCCGCTGCCGGCGGGTTCCTGCTGGGTTTCCAGCCCGCGGGGCTTTGTCTCTCCCGTCGCTCTGGATATAATGACACCCCGGAGCTTCAGGAGGACGCGACATGGCCACACCCGTGATGACCTTCAATCTGATCGCCAGCGAGTGCGAAGCCGAAGGACTGACCCCCAAGAACGGGGAAAGGATTGGCGCGGAACTGGTGAAAACCTTCGCCGTGAACAGCGACGAGGTGGGCATCCTGCGCATCGAGAAGCAGAGCTTGGTGTTCGTGTATCCGCCCAAGCTCCACACCGTGGGCAGCATCCCGCTCAACAACAAGGAATCGGTGGCCTCGCGCACCGCCAACAACAAGCGCGCGGAGATCATCAACAATTTCGCCCAGGCCAAGCACACCAGCGTGTTCGAGGCCGTCGACCTGGGCAACCGTCCCCAGCCCAAGGCAGGCGAGAAGATCGACAAGCACGCCCACGTGATCCAGAAGCTGATGTCGGTGCCGGTGGTGGGGCCGAGTGGAGCCCTGGGCGTGATCCAGATATGCCGCAAGGGCCTGAGCGCGCCCGCGGCTGGGGCCGATTTCACTCCCGCCGACCTGCAGAAGCTGGTGGGCATCTCCGGCGCCCTGGTGAAATGCTTCAAGTGACGGCGTTTGGTGGGCGTGAGCGAAGTGAGCGTAGCGAGCTGAGCGGGAGCCCACCGCCGTCATCCGGAGCGCAGCGAAGGATCTGCTCCGAGTGGGAGCCCGCCGCGGTCATCCTGAGTCCGCCGCGGGGGACGAAGGATGTGAACTGAGATTCTCATCACCGGGTATGCCACTCCAGAAATTGTCGAAACGCCTGGCCGCGGTGGCTCACCGCAGCTTTCTCTTCCGCAGACAGTTCGGCGAAAGTCTTGCCCAGCCCTGGGGCGAAGAATAACGGATCGTAGCCGAAGCCACCGCTGCCCCGCGCTTCCCGGAGAATGCTCCCCTGGGTTTCGCCGCGGAAGCTGGCGAGCCAGCGGCCGTCGCGGGCAGCAGCAAGGACGCAGACGAAGCGCGCCGCGCGCCGGCCGTCAGGGATGTTTTCCATTTCGCGCAGCAGCCGGGCATTGTTGGCTGCGTCCCGGGAGGCCGGCTGCGTTTCATGAGCATCGGCGGCGTAGCGTGCCGAGCGCACACCGGGAGCACGATTCAGCGCTTCAACCTCCAGTCCAGAGTCGTCGGCCAGGATCAGTTCGCCCGCGGCCAGCCGGCTGTAGTGCTCGGATTTCTTGCGAGCGTTCGCCTCGAAGGTCGCGCCGTCTTCCTCAACGCCGGGAAGGGAAGCGAAGCCCGGCAGGGCGGCGACTTCAATCCCCAAGGCCGCCGCGGCACCGGCGAAATCCCGCAGTTTTCCGGCGCTAGATGTGGCGATCAGGACGCGGGTCATGGAACCTATCGATCATACCCGGCGTATCCCCGGACAGCCTCGGACCGAGGTCTCGCGTATGATGGTGACCTGTTGTATTTTCCAGCGTCCAACCGGTTGGCACGTTCCACTGAGAAATTCCCTGAGGAGGACCCATGTTTTTGCGTTTCCTGCTGCGCGCGTCTGTTCTGGCCGTTGCCCTGATTTGGCTGTCGGCCCCCGCCCTTGCGGCCCCGGAATCAAAAGCTGCGGCTGAGAAGGCTCCGGCCATCCAGTTTGAAAAGTACAAGCTCAAGAATGGCCTGGAGGTCATCCTTTCGCAGGACCACCGCCTTCCCATGGTGGCCGCGAACCTGTGGTATCACGTGGGCCCGGCCAACGAGAAGCCGGGACGCACCGGTTTCGCCCACTTGTTTGAGCACATGATGTTCCAGGGATCAAAGCACATCGGCGACGACCAGCATTTCAAGCTCCTGGAGGGGGCGGGCGCCAGCGACATCAACGGCACTACGGACTTCGACCGCACCAACTACTTCCAGACCCTGCCCGCCAACCAGCTCGAACTGGCGCTCTGGCTGGAGAGCGATCGCATGGGCTTCCTGCTGGACACGCTCCAGTACGAAAAGCTTCGCAACCAGATTGACGTGGTGCGCAATGAACGCCGCCAGGGCGTAGAGAATCCGCCTTACGGTTTGGTGGAAGAGGAGCTTTTCCACCAGCTCTATCCCAAGGGGCATCCCTACTACGCTTCCGTCATCGGCTCGCACGCCGACTTGGAGGCTGCGAAACTGGCCGACGTCCGCGGCTTCTTCAAAGAGTACTACGCTCCCAACAACGCCAGCCTGGCCATCGTGGGCGATTTCGACAGCGCCCAAGCCAAGGCGCTGGTGGAGAAATACTTCGGATCCATCCCCGCCGGCCCCGCAGTCGAGCCCATCTCCGCCCAGACTCCGCCCATCACCGCCGAGCGCCGCTCCAAGGTCACCGATAAGGTGGAATTGTCGCGCGTCTACATGGGGTGGATTACTTCGCCGATTTACAAGTCCGGTGACGCCGAGATGGCGCTGCTGGCGCAGATCCTGGGCAAGAGCAAGTCCAGCCGCCTTTACGAGCGCCTGGTTTACAAGGACCAGATTGCCCAGGACGTGGATACCACCCAGTATTCCCTGATCCTCGGATCAGCCTTTTATGTCCAGGCCACGGCCAAACCCGGCGTCAAGCCGGAGCAGATCGAAAAGGCGGTGGATGAGGAACTGGAAAAGCTGCTTCGCGATGGCCCCACGCAGGCAGAAGTGGATGCGGCGCGCAACGTCATCGAAACCAACATCATCCGCGGATTGGAGACGCTCGGAGGATTTGGCGGCGTCGCCGACCGCCTTAACCAGTACAACCATTACCTCGGCGATCCCGCGTACCTTGGCAAAGACCTGGCTCGCTACCATGCCGCCACCCCGGCCTCCATTCAAAAATTCGCGCGTGAGCAGTTGGGAACAAATTCTCGGGTAGTGGTATTCGGCGTCCCCGGCGAGAAGGTGATCGACGATGTCGCCCGGGTGGAAGAAGCCGCGCCTCCACAGGCTGCAGGGGGCGCCATGCCTGACGAGCCCTGGCGCAGCCAGCCGCCCGTGGCCGGCGCCGCCGCCCAGCTGACGCTGCCTGTTCCCAAGCACTTTCAGCTGCCCAACGGGCTGCACGTCTACCTGGTGGAGCAGCACAGCCTTCCCGTGGTAGCGGCGAACCTCGCGGTTCTGGCAGGTAGCGAAACCAATCCCGCCAACCGGCCCGGACTCGCTTCCTTCACCGCCGACATGCTGGATGAGGGCACCCAAAGCCGCTCCACCCTGCAGTTGGCGAAGGATGCCGGCAGCATCGGCGCGGAGCTCACCACCGCCTCCACCAGCGACTATTCAACCGTCAACATCCGCAGCCTGAAGCGCAACGCGACTGCGGCCTTCGAGCTGCTGTCTGACGTGGCCCTGCACCCTGCTTTCGCGGCCGCGGAGATCGACCGCGTGCGCAAACAGCGCCTCACCACCATCTTGCAGCAGCGCGACAATCCCAACCAACTGGCCATGCGCACTTTCAACCGCGTGGTGTATGGCACCAGCCACCCCTACGGATTCATCGAGCTGGGGACGGAGGCGTCCAACCAGGCCATCACCCGCGACCTGCTTTCCCGGTTCTGGAAGCAGGGATACGTTCCTGCCAACACGGCGTTGGTGGTTGCCGGAGACATTACCGAGCCGGAACTGCGCGCTCTGGCGGCCAAATACTTCGGCGAATGGAAAGGCGAGGCCAGGCTGGCTTCGGCTCCACCGGCGCCGTCCGCCATCGAGCGGCGTATTGCTGTCGTCGACAAGCCGGGCGCGCCGCAAACCGCGCTGCGCATCGGCCATTCCGGCGTGCCCCGATCCAGTCCTGACTACTTGCCCATCGAGGTCATGAACACCAGCCTGGGCGGGTTGTTCTCCAGCCGCATCAACTTGAACCTGCGCGAGAAGAACGGCTACACCTACGGTGCTGGGTCTGTGTTTCAGTACCGGCGCGGCCCGGGGCCGTTCTACGTGGGCACCAGCGTTCGCACCGACGTGACCGCGCCCGCCGTGCGGGAAATCTTTGCCGAGCTGGATGCAATGCGGTCTCGGGAGCTCAGCGCGGAAGAACTCCAGGTGGCGCGCGATTCCATCTCGCGCTCGCTGCCCGGGTTTTTCGAAACCACGCCCATCATCGCAGCCGCAATGCGCAACCTTTTCGTGTACAACCTCCCGCTCACCTACTACAACACGCTGCCCGCGGCCATTGACGGCGTCACTGCCGCGGACGTGCTGCGCGCGGCCCAACAGTACCTGGCGCCGGAGAAGATGGTGGTGGTGGCCGTCGGCGACCGCAGCAAGATCGGGCTGGAGCTGGAGAAGCTTGCGCTCGGCCCCGTCGAGCTGCGCGACCTCGAAGGCCAGACCGTGCAGGAAGCGGCCAAGAAAGAGTAGCTCCGCGTTCTGTTGAGAAAGGCCGCCCCGCGGGGCGGCCTTTCTTTTCTCTCGCTTGGCTGCGGAATTGGTTCCTCCGCCCTAGTATCATTCCGCTTCTGGTTCCACCAGATGAGCGCAGCTCCAGAGAGCCCAACCGAGCAAGGGCGAGCGCAACCGCCTGCCCCCGAGGCTTGGAACCGGTTCGTCCGGTTGGTCCTGCTCATGCTTGCCCTGCAGCTAGGTGCGGTCGCGGGCATGAACTATCTGGTGAACCCCCGGGGCATGTATTCCACTGCGCTCCTGCGGCCGGTGGTGGCCAACGTGCGCGCCGAAAAGGCGTACCTCCTGAAGCACATGCAGCCCAAGCCACGGGCGCTCATTCTGGGGTCGTCACGGGTCATGAAGATTGCCCCGGCGACCGTCGAGCGGCTAACCGGGCTGCGCACTTTTAACGCCGGGAACCTCACCGCCTACACCGAGGACGACTACGTCACCCTGCGCTACGCCGTGGAGCAGGCTGGCGCGCAACCCCGACTGGTGCTGCTCGGCCTGGAGCTCGAGGCTCTTCACGACCATGAGCCCATGAACGAGTTCCTGCTCGAGGTCAATCCCATCAGCGCCTTCCTGCAGAAAGGAGAAAACCGCCAAGGATACTGGAAGCGGCTAGTGCAACTGCTCTCCTGGAACGAATCCGAGTTGTCGTTGCGCTCCCTTCGCCACTGGACCGCGGGAGCGAAAGAGACCGAGCCCGCGCTGCGCATCGAGTCTGACGGACGGCTGGTGTACGTCCAGCTGGAGAGAGATCTGGCCCGCGGCACGCTGAACCTGGAGACGCTGGTGCGGCAATCTTCGGTCATGGCCATTCGCCGGTACCAGAACTACCGGTCGCTCTCGGCCGACCGCCTCGATTACCTGCACGCAACCCTGCGCTACGCCCGGGAGCGCAACCTCCGCGTGATTGTGTTTCTCACGCCCATGCACCATGTGGTGCGCGAGGAACTGAAGCCCTACGCCGCCAGGGAAGCGGAGTTCGCCGACGCCATGCGGCAGGCGGCGGCGCGCTGGGGAGCCGAGTTTCACGATCTCCGCAACGTGGAGAGTTTCGGGGGACGCCCCGAAGGCTTCTACGACGGCACCCACGTAGACGACGACAACGCCGACCGCCTCGCGGCCTGGTTGCTGGGAGCAGCGAAGCCCCAGGCTCCGGACCAAAAACGTGCTCTTCAATAGCTACATCTTCCTTTTGGTCTTCCTGCCGCTGGTATTGGCGGGATGGTGGGGCTTTCGCTCGCTGCGTCTGCGGCTTCTGTTTCTCACCGTGGCCGGCTATGTCTTCTACGCCTGGTGGGACTGGCGCTTCCTGCCTCTGCTCATCGCCTCCACCACCGTGGACTATGTGGCCGGGCAGAAGATCGCCGCCAGCGAAGAACCTGCGGTGCGCAAACATTGGCTGGTATTGGCGCTCAGCGTGAACCTGGTCATCCTCGGCTTCTTCAAGTATTACGGATTTTTTGCCGCCTCGCTCATTCAGGCACTGCATCGCGCGGGAGTCGAGGCCTCGGCGCCGGTTCTGGATGTCGTGCTGCCCATCGGCATCTCCTTCTACACCTTCAACTCCATGAGCTACACCATCGACATCTACCGCCGCGTGGTGCACCAGGCGCGCAGCGCGCTGCACTACTCGGCGTTTGTGGCCCTGTTCCCGCACCTGGTGGCCGGTCCCATCGTCCGCTATGCCGACATCGAGGAGCAACTGAACAACCTGAAGCGCAGGCTGCCCAGCGAAGAAGCGGCCCTCGGAATCTGGTTCTTCGTCTGCGGCATGGCGAAGAAGGTCCTGATTGCCGACCAGCTCGCCGGCCCGGTGGACGCATTCTTCGCCAACTCCGCCGGCCAGGGCGTGCTCACCACCTGGATGGCAGTGCTGGGTTACTCCTTCCAGTTGTACTTTGATTTCTCCGGATACAGCGACATGGCCGTGGGCCTGGCCCATCTGCTGGGCATCCAGTTCCCGCGCAACTTCCGCATGCCCTACCAGGCGGAAGATATCGCCGACTTCTGGCGGCGCTGGCACATTAGCCTGTCCACCTGGCTGCGCGACTACCTCTTCATCCCTCTGGGGGGATCGCGACTGGGCCTCGGCCGCACCGCGTGGAACCTCACCGTCACCATGTTCCTGGGCGGGCTTTGGCACGGAGCCAATTGGACGTTCGTGGTCTGGGGGCTCTACCACGGCGTGCTTCTGGCGCTAAACCATCTGGCTCGGCAGCGGGGATGGATGCCCGCCTCCAGCGCGCAGCGTCGGCTGGTGACCTTCCTGGCGGTCACCGTAGGGTGGGTGTTCTTCCGCTCGACTTCACTGGCCCAGGCAGGTGAGATCCTGGGCGCCATGCTGGGCGCCAACGGGCTGGGCGACATCCCGTTAAATGTTTTCTTCCTGCTGTGGTTGCTGGTTGCAGCTGCGATCGCCCATTTCGGCACCGATACTTGGGAAGTCCGCTGGCAGCCGCGCCCGGTCTACGCCTTCGCTGCGGCGCTGGTGCTGACGCTGTCCATTCTGCTCCTGGACAGGGAAAGTCCGTTCTTGTACTTCCAGTTTTAGAGCGGTAGCAGGAGGCAAAGCACTCACGCTATAATCAATTTCTTGCCTGCTTCGCCTGCGCGCCCTTAGCTCAGTTGGATAGAGCGTCTGGCTACGAACCAGAAGGTCGGGAGTTCGAATCTCTCAGGGCGCGCCATTCCTTCCTCGCCCCTCGAGAGACTCCGGGCAGCTACTTCACCGCTCGGCGCAGCGCGGCGCGCGCCAGCAAGCGCGTCGAATCCAGGGTGGGCAGGGAAGAGTCGGCATCGGAGACCAGCAGCGGGATCTCAGTACAGCCCAGCACCACCGCGTCGCAGCCCTTGGCCTTCAAGTCCTTGATCACATCCGAGAAGTACGCCCGTGACTCGGCGGTGAACCGGCCGTTGACCAGCTCGTCGAAAATGATCTGGTTCATGCGGACGCGCTGCGCTTCGCCGGGGATGGTGTGAGCGATCTGGCGTGGCGCGAGCTTTTCCGGATACACCGGGCCTTCCATCAGATACTTGGTTCCGGTGATGCCCAGGTGGCGGAAGCCGCGGCTGGCAGCCTCTGCAGCTACCACTTCGGCGATGTGCAGCCAGGGCAGCCGAGACTCGCGTTCTGCGATGGCAAAGGCCTGGTGGAGGGTGTTGTCCGGGCAGATAGCGAAATCCGCGCCAATCTGTGCCAGCTTGCGCGCCGACGCCGCCATCAAGCGGCCCACACCCTCCCAGTCGTTCTTGTAGATGCGCTCCATGTAGTCGCCCAGAGGGAAGGTGTGCATGCTCACCTCCGGGTGCATGTGCGTGCCCATGATGGCGGGTGCTTCGCTGCAAACCGTGCGGTAGCAGAGCGCGGCGCCTTCCGCGCTACAGGCGACGATTCCGATGTGTTTGGGCATGGAGAACAGAAAATCTAACCCCCAAGGGCACGAAGGACCACGAAGAGCAAAGACAGCTCACACGTGGCCTCCGACTCACACCAGTTGCACCTGCTCGCGCAGGTCGAGCCCGGCGCCACGCAAGAGGGCGCCCACGTCGGACGCGGAGAGCCGGGTAGCGTCGAATTCCACGCGCACCGTGTGCGCTCCCTCGTCGAACAGAAGACGGCGGATGCCGTACACTTCCCGGATGCGCTGCAGCGCGCGCACATCGTTCTCTGCGGGTGGCGCGCCGTAACGAAAGACGACGTCAACGGGAGTCATGGTTCCGGCTCCTCTCCTGCTCTTGGGCTGCACCCTGGCGGCGCTGCAGGCCATCCAATTTAATATAGAGGGCGGTCAGAACTCAAAGGACTCACAAAAGAATAGGGCATGGAAAGTCACTCCCATTCCGCGCACTCTGATGCGGCGACGGTGACCGCGCTCGACCCCGTCTGCGGCATGACCGTGGATCCCGCACACGCGCGCGGCACCGTGGAACATGCCGGCCGCACCTACTACTTCTGCAGCCCCAATTGCGTGGAGAAATTCCGTAAGGATCCGGAGCGCTTCCTCAGCCCACCCCGACCGGCGGCAAGCGCGCACGTGGTGTCCATCATGCCGGCGTCGGCGCCTGCTCCCGCGAAGGAGAAAGCTGCGGCTTCAGCGCTCTACACCTGCCCGATGCATCCGGAAATCGTGCGCGGCGAGCCGGGCCCCTGCCCCATCTGCGGAATGGCGCTGGAACCGCGTACTATCACCGCGTCCGACGAACCTAATCCGGAACTCGCCGATATGACCCAGCGCTTCTGGGTCGGGACCGCTCTGGCGGCACCGCTGGTGCTTGCAGCCATGGGCGAGATGATCCCCGGCGCGCCCCTGCAACACGCGCTTCCGGGCGCGTTGATGTCCTGGATCCAGTTCGTGCTGGCAACGCCCGTCGTACTGTGGTGCGGCTGGCCGCTGCTGGAGCGCGGCTGGCAGTCGGTGCGCAATCGTAGCCTGAACATGTTTACGCTGATCGCCCTGGGCGTGGGCGCGGCGTATGGCTTCAGTGTGGTGGCCACTCTTTTCCCGGAACTGATTCCGGCGTCTTTCCAGGGACACGGCGGCGGAGCTCCAGTTTATTTCGAGGCGGCGGCTGCCATCACCGTACTGGTTCTGCTCGGCCAGGTGCTCGAACTCCGCGCGCGGAGCCAGACTTCCAGCGCTATCCGCGCTCTGCTCGACCTCTCCCCCAAGACCGCCCGCCGCCTGGGCCCCGACGGCGGAGAAGAAGACATTCCGCTCGAGCACGTCCAGCCCGGCGATCGGCTGCGCGTGCGGCCGGGAGAAAAGGTTCCCGTGGACGGTATCGTCCTTGAGGGCAGCAGTTTCCTGGACGAATCCCTGGTCACAGGAGAATCGTTGCCCGTGGAGAAGGCGCCGGGCAGCCGGCTGACGGGCGCCACGCTGAACGGCGCTGGCAGCCTCATCATGCGCGCCGAGCGGGTGGGCAGCGAGACCATGCTGGCGCAGATTGTGCGCATGGTGGCGGACGCGCAACGCAGCCGCGCTCCCATCCAGCGACTGGCCGACGCCGTGTCCGCATGGTTCGTGCCTGTGGTCGTGGTCGCTGCGGTGCTGACCTTCGTCGTCTGGGCGGCGGTCGGCCCCGAGCCGCGCCTGGCTTACGCTCTGGTGAACGCGGTAGCGGTCTTGATCATCGCCTGCCCTTGCGCCTTGGGACTGGCCACGCCCATGGCCGTCATGGTGGGCACGGGGCGGGGTGCGAGAGCCGGCGTACTCATCAAGAACGCGGAGGCGCTGGAACTTCTCGAAAAAGTAGACACGCTGCTCGTGGACAAGACCGGCACGCTCACCGAGGGCAAGCCCAGGCTGGCCTCCGTGACTCCGCTGGGCGGCCAGAGCGAATCGGAACTACTGCGGTTGGCTGCGAGCCTGGAGCAGCGCAGCGAACATCCCCTGGCGGCAGCCATCGTTCAGGGCGCCCGCGAACGAGGTCTTGCACTCGTCGAGCCGCAGGAGTTCCACTCGCTGACCGGCAAGGGCGTCACCGGCAAGGTTGAGGGCAGGGAAGTGGCAGCCGGCAACCGGCAACTATTTGACGACCTCGGCCTCAGCGTTGCCGAAATCGCAGATCGCGCCGAAGCGCTGCGCCGCGATGGGCAGACGGTGATGCTGGTGGCCGTGGATGGCCGCCTGGCTGGATTGCTGGGCGTATCCGATCCCGTGAAAGCGACGGCCCGGGAAGCCATTGAGGCACTGCGCAGCGAGGGCATCCGCATCGTCATGCTCAGTGGAGACAGCCGCACCACCGCCGCTGCCGTCGCCGTCAAGCTAAGCATCACTGAATTCGAGGCCGAAGTTTTACCTCAACAGAAATCGGAGGTGGTAAAGCGCCTTCAGTCGCGGGGACGGGTTGTGGCGATGGCCGGGGACGGCATCAACGACGCGCCTGCGCTCGCGCAGGCTCAGGTGGGCATTGCTATGGGGACCGGCACGGACGTGGCCATGGAGAGCGCCGGCATCACCCTGCTGCGCGGCGACTTGAACGGCATCGTCCGCGCGCGCCGCCTCAGCCGCGCCACCATGCGCAACATCCGCCAGAACCTGTTCTTTGCCTTTGTGTACAACGCCCTGGGAGTGCCCATCGCCGCCGGGGTGCTCTACCCCTTCTTCGGCCTGCTGTTGAGTCCCATCCTGGCCAGCGCCGCCATGAGTTTCAGCTCAGTGTCGGTGATCAGCAACTCGTTGCGCTTGAAGAAAGCCGCACTGTAGGCTAGAGCTTGCCCAGGTAGTCGAGCACTTCGGGATGCGTCCACTCCACCGGCCCGATGAACTTGCGACGCAGAACACCGCTGGCGTCAATGACGTAAGTTTCAGGGAAGCGCACGGTGCCGTAGAGCAGATTGGCCTTCTGGTCGGGGTCGCGGACTGTGAGCAGGTTAATGTTGTGGTCGCGGAGGAAGCGGCGGTAGGCGTCTTCGTTCAAGTCCACGCTCACCGCCAGCACCGTCACCCGCCCGCTCATTCGTTGCTGCATGGCCACCAGCGAGGGCATTTCCTCGACGCAGGGCGGGCACCAGGTGGCCCAGAAGTTCAGGACCACGATTTTGCCGCGCAGGTCGCGGAGGGACACCGCGCGATCGGAGTCCTGGAGCGCGAACTCGGGCGCAGGATTATTGACCAGCGCCGGACGCGGGCCCCGCTGGCAGCCGCCCAGGAGCACGGCCGCCGCCACCAGCAGCAGTAAGAAACGTCGCACCCTCGTATAATAAACCGTCTGCGGGGCCTGCCGTCCTGGGACGGTGAGGCTTTTTTTGGCGATACTTCTTTCCCGCTCCATCATCCAAGGAAAGAAGGCCATTTCCAAACCGCAGAACCGGGAAACACAATGAAACCAACTGCCGAGCCCGCCACCGTCACGCAAGCGACCTCCGAGGAACTGCTGCGCGAAGTGCTAGTGCGCCTGGGCGAAGATCCTGAACGCGAAGGCTTGCGACGCACGCCGGAGCGAATGGCTCGCGCCCTCGAATACCTGACCAAGGGCTCTCGCGAGGATCCGGAAGAACTGCTCCGCGGCGCCCTGTTCAACGTGGATTACGACCAGATGGTGATCGTGAAGGACATTGAGATGTTCAGTCTGTGCGAGCACCATTTGCTGCCCTTCTTCGGCAAGGTGCACATCGCCTACATTCCCAGGGGCAAGGTAATCGGGCTGAGCAAGCTGCCGCGCCTGGTGGACACCTTCGCGCGCCGCTTGCAGGTGCAGGAGCGGTTGACCACGCAGATCGCGGAGACCATCCAGAAAGCCATTGAGCCCCAGGGCGTGGGCGTGGTGATCGAGGCCCGCCATCTGTGCATGATGATGCGCGGGGTGGAGAAGCAGCATTCGGCAGCCGTAACTTCCTCCATGCTGGGCTGCTTCCGCTCTGAGCTCGAGGCCCGCCAGGAGTTCCTCGCGCTCATCCGCGCGCGCACCAACGGGAGCTAGGCACTCCGCGTGCCTTCCCGTGGCCGGCTTGGTTTACAATCGCAGTCCGTATGCGAAAGACCGACGAAGGCAGAACCTTCCGGCCCATTAAGCGGACCTCGCAGGTCGTGTTCGGCGAGCGTCATCACCTGCGTGCCGTGCTGGATTCCATACAGAGCTTCTCCTCCATATCGGACCGCGTGGCCCGCGAGAAGATGACCCTGGAGCAACTGATCGACGCCCGCAGCGTCGAGCTCAACCGTATCCACGCCAATTTCGACCACAACCTGGAGGTGGCGCGCGACCCCAAGACCACCGAGGACGAGTTGGCCGCGCTCTTCCAGAAGACTTCTGCCGACGACTACCTGCTGCTGCGCCTGCTCGCCGAGCACCCCAACACGCCATCGTCGGTGCTGGCGCTGCTGGCGCAGCACTCCTACGATGCGGTGAAGGAGAACGTGGCCCGGCACGCCAACGCCGACGCGAAAACGTTGGAGAATCTGGCCGACGATCCCACCCGCCCGTTGTGGTTTCTGGTGGCCTGCAACGCCGCTGCGCCCGAAGAACTGCGCCAGGAGCTGAAGAAGCGCATGTGGCAGGCGCCGGAGAAAAAGTAGAGTACTACCACTCGCGGTAGCGGTAGCGTTGGGGACGCTGCGGCATCACCTTGATCATGGCCACGCCCGCCAGAAAGCCACCCACATGCGCCCAGAAGGCGATGCCGCCGGCAGTCTGCGATCCGCTGGCCAGGGAAGTGGCCGCTCCGGCCAGGAACTGCACCACGAACCAGTAGCCCAGCACCAGCCAAGCCGGAAGCCAGGTGAAAAACACGAACACCAGCGGCACCAGCGTGAGCACGCGCGCGGTAGGGTAGAGCAGGAAGTACGCGCCCATCACGCCGGCAATCGCGCCACTGGCGCCCACGGTGGGTACCGGGGAGGAAGGATTGAACAGCACGTGGATGGCGGAAGCCAGGGCTCCGCTCGCCAGATAGAACAGCAGGTAGCGAAAGTGTCCCAGATGGCCCTCGATGTTGTCGCCGAAGATCCACAGCGCCAGCATGTTCGACAACAAGTGCAGCCACGAGGCGTGCAGAAACATCGAGGTCAAGACCGGCACGAACGCCGCTTGGGTGTTCACCGTGCCGGCCCCGGCCAGGGCGCCGGTGATCTGTCCCGGAACCACGCCAAACTGAAAGAAGAATTCGGTCCGATTGTCCGGGCGGAGAGACAGCTCGAACAGGAACGCAACCACGTTGAGCGCCAAAAGAAACCACGTCATGTAAGGCGTGGTGAGGCGCGGAGCGTCGTCGCGAAGAGGAATCACAGGTTAACCGGCGGCGGACCGGAAGTCCACGATAGCAGAAGCGCATCATGAATGGCGTCCTGGTCATCCACAAGCCCGCGGGAGTGACATCGCACGACGTGGTGGCGCGCGTGCGGCGCATTGTGAAGGAGCGCTCGGTGGGGCACCTGGGGACGCTCGATCCCATGGCCACCGGCGTTCTGCCGCTGCTGCTCGGCCGCATGACCCGACTGGCGCAGTTCTACGGCTCCTGTGAGAAGGCCTACGAGGGCGAGATCCGTTTCGGCTTCGCCACCGACACTTACGACGCCATGGGTGAGCCCCTCGGCCCGCCGCAACCTTTCGTAGCGTCGCTGGAGCAGGTGCGGGCGCTGGCCCGCCGGTATCAAGGCAAATTTGAGCAGATGCCGCCGCCCTTCTCGGCCAAGAAGATCGCCGGCGTGCCCGCCTACAAGCTGGCCCGGAAAAAGAAGGAGGTTCCGCTCAAGCCCGTGGAAGTGGAGATTCAGGAACTGGAAATCTCCGGCCTGGACGGCGACCGCGCCAGCTTTCGCGCTCGGGTGGCCACCGGCACCTACCTGCGCTCGGTGGCGCACGATTTGGGCCGCGACCTGGGCGTGGGCGCGCATCTCTCCCGGCTGGTGAGGGCGGCGGTGGCCGAGTTCAGCCTGGCCGAGGCCAGGACCCTCGAGGAACTGGAGGCAGCCTTCCAGGCCGGGGACATGGAGTCGGTGCTGGTCCATCCCCGGCGCATCCTGCCGCATCTTCCTTCGGTCACCGCCACCGACGAAAGCGTGGCTCGCATCCGCCACGGCAACGCCGTCAATCTGCCGGAAATGTCGCGGGCGAAAGAGGTCAAGGTCTTCCAGGGACAGACGGAGTTGATTGCCATCGCCAGCCGGGTAGCCGGCACCCTGTTTCATCCCCGGGTCGTGCTGGTAGGAGGAAGTGAATAGGTCCTACGAGCCGCTGCGCAGCTCGCGCAGGTAGTCGTCTTCCGCCCAGAGCCGGCGCGCAGCTTCCACCTGCTCGGGCGGTAGGGAAGTCCCGTCGGAGGCGAGCGCGTTCTGCTCCGCCTGGCCGGCATTGCGCGCTCCCGGGATGGCGGTCGAGACCGCAGGATGCGACAGTGCGAAGCGCAGCGCCCAGCGCGCCGGGGACACTTCCCCAGCGTCGGCCGCAAGGCGAGCAAACCTGGCCGCGCGCGGGGCCAACTCCCGCATCTTTTCCGGGGGCAGCGAGTGCGAGCGATGGTCGTTGGCAGGGAAGCTGGTCTCGGCGCTGAACTTACCGGCCAGCAGGCCGTAGTACAGAGGCACGCGGGCGATGACGCCAAAATTCTTCGCCTGAGCGAGCGGCAGCACCTCTTCCGCCAGCTCCTGGCGCAGGGCGTTGTAAACCAGTTGCAGAGTGTGCCCGTAACCGCGCTGCAGCACCGCCAGGGCCTCGCTGGGCTTGAAGATGGAGACTCCGTACCAGCGGATCTTGCCTTGTTCGCGGAGGCGCTCCATGGTGTCCGGCCAGTCGCCGGTGCGGATTTCCTTCACACCCGGGTTGTGGAGCTGGTAGAGGTCGATCACCTCGCGGCGCAGGCGCCGCAGGGAAGTTTCGCAGGAGCGCTCGATGTGCGCCCGGCTGAAGTCCTTGGCCAAGCGACCGCCGCGAGTTACGTTGCCCACTTTGGAGGCCACGCAGGTGTCCCCACCGTCACCCGCCAGCGCCTTACCCAGGATCTCTTCGCTTCGGCCCTTGCCGTAGACGTCGGCGGTGTCGAAGAAGTTCACGCCCAGCTCCCGGGCTCGGCGGACGGCGGCTATGGCATCTTCCTTTGGAACTTCGCCCCATCCAAACTGGATGCCCGCCGACTGGCTGGGACCACCAATGGCCCAGGCGCCAAACCCGATCTCGCTGACCTTCACGCCACATCGCCCAAGGGTGCGGTAGTTCATTGGCAGCAGGGGATTGTAGCGCGAGTCATTGGACGAGCATGGGAGGGTCTACGCCTGGCAGTATCGTTTAGCCGTGGCGAGAATGGTTACGTCCGATAAGAGATATTATGTAAACTATGATTTAGGCCACTCCGTGTTGCCGCCTTTGCGGTTCTAGCCGCTGGAAAGAAGCCGGTTCAGGTCTTCCCTAAACCTCCCGAGGGCTTCCAGCCGCTCCGGCGTGGCTTCTACAGTCTCCTGCTTGGCTTGGAACACTTGTTGACCGTTCCGTTCGACGAGAACGCCTAACACTTCCCCCATTCTCCAGCCGGGCGTTCCGACCATCCGCAAGCCGTCGGGCGTGGCTTCGAGCAGCGCGACGCAGCCGTCGCGAATCGCGCCAACGGTCCTGGGAAAGCGCTCAAAGGTTTCCAGCTCGAAGCCGGCTTGGTAGATGCGCTGGAGTTGTTCGGAGGGGTCGGGCATAGCAGGAGGCCGTTAGCTGAAGGCTGTTTCTGACGACCAACGACCAACGACTAACGACTAACGACTAACGACTGCCTACATCTTGTAACGGCCCAAGTCCTCGTCGTTCAGGCCCTCGAGCCACTTGCGAAGCTCCTCGCTGGAAACCTTGTCGGAAACCGCGCTGGCCAGCTTGGAGGACTTGAGCACCTCGTCGTCCACGAAGATGGGGCAATCCAGGCGCAGAGCTAGGGCCAGGGCGTCCGAGGGGCGGGAGTCAATGCTGATCACGCGCCCGTCGCGCTCCAGCCAAATGAGGGCGAAGAAGGTATCTTCGCGCAGGTCGTTCACCACTACCTTGCGCACCTGCGTATCCAGGCCCAGCAGGACGTTCTTCAGCAGGTCGTGGGTCATGGGCCGGGGAGTTGCGACCTTCTCGATCTCCAGGGCGATGGCGTTAGCCTCGTAGATGCCCACCCAAATGGGCAGCACCGAGTCGCCACCTACGTCCTTCAGGATCACGATCGGCATGTTAGTGACCGGATCCATCATCAAGCCCCGGATTTTCATTTCCACTTCCATGACGACCTCCTCCCCGTTTGGATGCCGGTTTAGGCTGCCTAGACTACCATTTCCCCCGCCAGGCTGTTGGGAAAAGTCTGGGTCACCCGTACCTTGACGTATGCCCCCGGCGTGGGGTGGATGGGCGCCGTGGTGGTGAAATTCACGGTCTTGTTCTGCGAGCTGCGCCCAACTACCTGTCCTCGCGCGTCGTTCCAACTTTCAACCATTACCTCTAGAACAACGTCTAAGTGCTTCTTATAATTGATTCTTTGTATCTCCCTCTGGCGCTCCTGCAGGATCGCCAGCCGCCGCCCCTTCTCCGCCTCAGGGATGGTGTCAGGCATGTGCAGCGCCGGCGTGTTCGGTCGCGGTGAGTACTTAAAGGAGAACACGCCGTCGTAGCCCACGGCTTCGAGCAAGGTTAAGGTTTCCGCGAACTCCGCCTCGGTCTCGCCCGGGAAACCGACGATCACGTCGGTGGTTATGCTGAGGGGCCGGCGGGCCGACGCGATCCAGGAGATGCGTTCCAGGTAGTCTTCGCGCGAGTACTCGCGCAGCATGGCCTTCAGGACGCGGGTGGAACCACTCTGCACCGGCAGGTGGACGTGGTCGCACAGGGTGGGCACGGAGTCCATCACTTCCACGATGTCGCGTCCGAAGTCGCGTGGGTGGCTTGTGGTGAAACGCACTCGGCGGATGCCGGCCACTTCCCCCACCGCCGCCAGCAGTTCCGCAAAGCTCTTCTTTCCCGAGGGGTCGCGGTAGGAGTTTACGTTCTGCCCCAGGAGCTGGATCTCGGTATAGCCGGCGTCGGCAATCCGGCGAGCCTCGGCGAGCACGGAGTCCGAACTGCGGCTGCGCTCCTTGCCGCGCGTAAAGGGGACGACGCAATAAGCGCAGAACTTGTCACAGCCTTCGATGATGGTGATGTATCCGCGGAAGGGGTTGGTGCGCTGGGTGAACTCGGTTTCAAAAGTCTGATCGGTTTGGCGGTCGTCGAGGCCGGTCACGTGCCGGTTCCCTGCCTCCACTTGCACCAGCATCTGCGGCAGGTTGCGGTAGGAGGCCGATCCGCACACCAGCGAAACGTGGGGCGCGCGCTCGAAGATTTTTTCGCCTTCCTGCTGCGCCACGCACCCCAGCACGCCGAACTTCTTGCCCTCGGCCTGCAGTTTCTTGTAATCCTGCAGGCGATGGAAGACTTTCTGTTCCGCCTTGTCGCGGATGGAGCAGGTGTTGTAGAGCACCAGCTCCGCTTCCGGGACGGTCTCCACCTGGCGGTAGCCTTGAGCCTTCAATGTGCCGATGACCTTCTCGGAGTCGTGCACATTCATCTGGCAGCCGAAGGTTTCCAGGTAAAACGTTTTGGGCGCGGCGGCAGACATGCGGGTCAAAAGTATATCGCAGACCCGGCGAACTCGGGACTAGCGTCCCGCCGCGGCTCGGCCGAACTGAAGGGGGAGTTGCAGGATGGCGGCGACGTGGCGGATTTCGAACGCCGCCTCTTCCGTGCTGCTCACCGGCTCGAGGCGCGCAAACTCGCCATGCCGCAGGCGCGCAGTGTGCATGCCCAGCCGCTTCCCTGCCCGGATCTCGCTCGAGGGCCGATCGCCGACCACCAGGAACCCGGAAGCATCGCCTCCCATTTTGCGTAGCAAGGAGCGAAAAAGATCATCCTTGGTCACGATTTTCCTTGTGTCCGCAAAGAAGATGTTTTCAATCGCACGCTCCTTCTCCAGACCCAGGGCGCGCACCTTGGCTCGCTGGATGGATGGCTCGCCGTAACTGACGATGAAGTTGCGCACGCCTTTGCGCCGCAGCGTCCGCAGCATGCGTCGCGCTCCGGGAAACAAGCGCAGCCGGCTGACGGGCATGCCGAAGTAAGCCTGCCGCGCAATTTGGTGGAGTTCCTCCGTGAAAGGAACGCCGAAGCGGCGGCACACTTCCTTGTCGATGTAATCCAGAAGCGGGTCGTTCCGAAAAGCCCTCATGCGCGCGCGAAAAATCTGCTCGGTGGTTGCCGGGACTCCGGCGTGAGCGAGAGCGCGAGCGGCGTGCCGGTGGGCTCCCCGGACGCGCTGCCCAAAGCAATCGTAGAGGGTGTCGTCGAGGTCGAAGATGCAGAAGCGGATGACGGGCAGAAGCGCTGGAGCTTCGGGTTTCCTGCGAGTGCGAGCCGCCTTGCGCCTAGCTGTAGGAGGCGACGGCCTTGGCTTCATCGTCGAAGACCTCGAACAGGTTCAGCAGGCCGACGATCTTCAGCGTCTGCATAGCGAGCTTGGAGGGGCTGACCAGCTTCACCGAGCCTCCGCGCTGCTTGGCGGAGGTCAGGGTGCGCACCAGGATGCCGATGCCGCTGGAGTCAATCATGGGGACCTGGGCGAGGTTGAACACCAAGCGGGCATCGCCTCCGCCCAGCAGGTCGTCCACGCTCTGGCGGAGGGTGTCCACCGGGTCGCCGATCTTAAGGTCACCCTTCAACTGGATGACGAATACGTCCGTATGTTTGCGAACATTGATGTCCAAAGATGCCTCCCGGTCTGCTACCGGCGCTTTGCCGCCCAAACAGCTTACCACCGGCGCGCCGATTCGTTGACACCCGCACAAGCGGGTGTTAGAGTGCGCGCTCAAGTTAAGAGAACCTCCGGACTTTTGCAAGCGCGCCCGCCCAAACCTCAGGAGGCATACCAGGCAGCCGAGGCGCGTCTGCGGAAAGAACCATGGCCACTTCCCGACCGGGCTACCAAGTTCCCTACGCCGACCTGGCCACCTCCCTGTTAGCCACCAGCGAGGTGGTGCCGCGGGCCCGTCTGATTGCCGAGCAGGCCATCAACCTGGTGCCGGACGGCGCCGCTGTAGTGTACGTGCTGGACGAGCACCATAGTTTCGTGCCCAAGGCGACCGCCGGAGAAGTTGCCTTCCAGGAAGTGTCCATTGAAGGAGGCTCCTCCACTCTAGGGGAGGCCGCTGAGCGGATGGAGCCGGTGGTCTGGGCCGGTGCCGATCTGCCCCGCGAAGCCTATTCCCATCTCAACGTCCGCCGCACCTTGGCGTCGCTGGCTGCCCTGCCTCTGCTTCTGGACGAAACGCTGATTGGCGCTATCGAGGTGCTCAGCTTCGAGGAGCCCATCAGCGAGGCCGCTCTGGCTTCCCTTTCCGAATTGAGTTCCTTCTCGGCGCGGGGCCTGGCTTCGAGCATTGCTTACGAGACTGAACGCAATAACCAGCTCCAGTCCATCACCCGCATCACCCAGATGTACGACCTGGAGAAGGTCTTCAACGCCACGCTGGAAATGGACCAGCTCCTACCGGTCATCTCGGCCAAGTTTCAGGACATTCTGAGCGTGCAAGCGGTGAACCTGTGGATGGTCGAGGGCGACGGTCTGCTGCTCATGAGTCGTACGGGCATGGATCCCGCGTATGAAATGGAGGCGCGCCAGTCAGGACCGGAGGGCATCGCCTCCGTGGTGGCCGACACCGGCGAGTCCGCGGTGATCGACTCTCCCGACGACGAGCGCCTGCAGAAGCGCAACGCCAAAGTGGAAGAGGGTGCGGTGTTTTCCTTGATGGCGGCGCCCATCCTGCACCAGGGCGCAGTGGTGGGAGTGGTGGAAGCCATCAACAAGATGGACGGCACGCCTTTCGACGAGGATGACCTCTTCCTGCTCAGTACCATGTGCGAGACCGCCTCCAACGCCTTGCACAACGCTTCCCTGCTCCAGGCTGAACGCAAGGTGGAAATCCTGGAAGCGCTGGTGCAGGTCAGCCAGGAGATCACCTCCACGCTCAACCTGGATCGTGTGATCCAGAGCATCGTGAACGGCTCCCAGGCGGTCATCCCGTATGAACGGGCTGCACTGGCTCTGGAGGAGCAGGGCCGGCTACGCCTGCGTGCCGTGTCAGGCCTCACTTCGGAAGAGGTCAGCCGTAGCGACGCGAACATCGCGGCCCTGAGTGAGATTCTGCAGTGGGCGACGGCGCTCTCCGAGGAGATCTACGTCCGGCAGCACGACGACGAGGTGGACGACCCGCGAGAAGAAACACGCGCCAAGTTCCAGAAGTACTTCAGCGACACCGGAGTGCGGGGCTTCTATGTCGTTCCTCTGGCCGACGATTCGGGACGGATCGGGATCCTCTGCTTCGAGAGCTCGAACCCGGACTTCTTGAGCACGGTGCATCTGGAAATGATCAAAGTGCTGGCCGGTCAGGCCACGGTGGCCCTGCGCAATGCTTCCCTGTATAAGGAGGTTCCCTTCATCGGCATCTTGCAACCGCTGGCGCAAGGCAAGCAGCGGTTCCTGGCCATGGAGACAGGGCGGCGGCGCGCCCTTACCGTGCTGGCGGTGGCTGTAGCGGTTTTCCTGGCGGCCATTCCCATCCCCATGCGAGTGGATGGCGACGCCACCGTGGCGGCTACGCGCTCGGCCAGCGTACAACCGCAGATCGAGGGAGTGGTCAAGAAGGTTTATGTACGTGAGGGCGATCCGGTCAAGCAGGGCACAGTTGTGGCCGAGTTGGAAGACTGGGATTACCGCGCCGTCCTCGCGGCCGCCCAGGCCAAATACAGCGCCGCGTCCAGCGAAATGAATCGGGCGCTGGCGGCCAGTGATGCCACCGAGGCCGGCATTCAACGCGTGCAGGCCGAATACTGGGCCTCGGAAGTCACGCGGGCTCGAGAGCGCCTCGAACGCACGCGCCTGCGCTCGCCTATTGGCGGCGTGGTGGCCACGCCCCACGTGGAGAACTTCACCGGCAAGTACCTGAAGCCCGGCGATACCTTCGCCGAGGTCGTGGACGCCTCCCGTGCCAACGTGGATGTGGTCATTGATCCCAAGGACGTGGCGCTGTTGGAGCCAGGCATGCACGTAGCGGTAAAACTGGAAGGCCTGCCCACCCGCACGCTCCGCGGGCAAGTCACCGTAGTAAGTCCCAGAGCCGAGGCGGTGGCCGCTGGAGAAGGCCGGGTCTACTTCGCGCGCGTGGATGTCCCGAATGAAGACGGCGTGGTCCGGCCGGGGATGACAGGGCGGGGCAAGGTTTCAGTGGGCTGGCGGCTGGCCGGTTACGCCATTTTCCGCCGCACGGCGATGTGGATCTGGGAGATGGTGTGGTCGCTGGCCGGCTGGTAGCTGATGTCAGGGGAGAAATGAACGTGTCTAACTGGAAACGCGTGATGCTGATGCTCTCGGCCCTCACGTTGCTGAACGGTTGCGACTCCAACAAGGTGGCTCCAGCTAAAGCCTCCACACCGCCTTCCGCAGCGGCGCCGGCCAGCGCGCCGCCTGCCGCGGTCAACCAGGCCTTCGAAGCGTCGGCCCCCATCATCGTAGAAGACCAGGTGGACGTGGCGGCGCAACGGGAAGGCGTGGTAGTGCAGATCGGCGCCGATATTGGCACCAGCGTACGCAAGGGGCAGTTCCTCGCACGACTCGACGACCGCCAACTGGCGGCGGAACGGGATGCCTCCAGGTCCAAGGCCGCCGCCATCGAAGCGGAGATGCAGAACTGGGCCGCGCAGCAGAAGGTGGATGAAGTGGACCTCGAACGCGCCGAAGGAATGTGGAAGGCCGGGCTGATCACGCAACAGCAGCTCGACCATGCCCGCTACCGCGTAACCCAATCCCAGTTCGAGGCCGAGCGTGAACGCCATAACCTGGAGAACGCGCGCTCCAACCTTAAGGTTCTGGAGTTGGAGCTGGCCAAGACGGTGATTGTGGCTCCCTTTGCCGGCGTAGTCGCCCGGCGCTATGTACGTAGCGGGCAGAAGGTAGCGTTTGGCGAGCGCTTGTTCTGGGTTTCCGCCGTGGCCCCGCTGCGCGTCCGATTCACGCTGCCGGAGCGGTTCCTCGGCCGCGTGAAGAGTGGTGAAGAGGTCGAGGTGAGTGCCGTGCATGGGCCGGAAGGCCAGCATCGGGCCAGGGTTCTGAAAGTGAGCCCGGTGGTGGATCCCTCCAGCGGAACCATTGAGGTCCTCGCCGAACTGGTAGGCCCGGGCGGAGAGCTTCGGCCGGGCATGACCGCTACTATCCGCATTCCCGATCGGCAATGAACCTTACCGAAGCACTCGAGACTTCCCTTCCCGAGATTCCTGTCCTGGTCAAGGAGTCCAGGCCCAGGATCCACCCCAATCTCATCTGGCGCGAGCACACCGAGGGCGGCAAGACCATGGTCACCGCGCTGGTCCCCGGGAAGGGCCTTCTCTACCGCTTCAACCCGCAGCAATGGGAACTCGTGCAGTTCTTCGATGGCACGCGGGCCGTCGAAGAGGTGGTGGACCTGTATCGCGAACAAACAGGAATCGTCTACACGGTGGATCAACTCAGGGAATCCATATCCGCCATGGGCGACTTCTGGTACAAGACGCCCCTGGAACAGAACATTGCCCTCAAGCAGCGCCTTGCGGAGGAGCGCAAGAAGCGCGTCGAGAAGAAGTCCAAACATGGTGATGTCTCCCATATGGAGTTCGGGGTGTGGGACCCGGACCGTGCGCTGAATTGGTTTTACCCGAAGCTCCGGTTCCTATACAGCCCCTGGTATGCAGTGTTCAGCCTTGTGATCTTTGGATTCATGCTCTACGTCTTCTATGACCGATGGGATGAACTCGGTCACGATACCTTCTTTTTTTTTAATTTCACCGAGAAGAGCTTCCGCGACATCGTGGAATTCTGGTTGCTTGCGTCTCTTGTGCTCCTTATTCATGAGTGCGGCCATGCCTTGACGGTCAAGCACTACGGCGGCGAAGTGCATCGAATGGGGTTCCTGCTGATCTATCTGACTCCTGCCTTCTTCACCGATTCCACCGAGGTTTTCGTCTACGGCAAGAAATGGGAAAGGGTGAATACGGTGGTGTGGGGAGCGTGGGCGGAAATGCAGATCTGCTGGATTGCTACGCTGCTCTGGTGGGGAACGCCGCCCGGCGGGCTCATCCATGAGTGGTCGTACAACCTGGTCCTGATCACTGGATTGGCCGTGTTCTTCTTCAACTGGAATCCCTTGATCAAGTTGGACGGGTACTACATTCTGACCGAGATCTTGGGCTGGCCCGATCTCAAAGAAGAATCCACGGCTTATCTGTCCGCGTGGGTCAAGAGACACGTCTGGAAACTCCCGCTGGATGTGCCCTTCGTGCCCCAGCAGCGGCGCTTCGGCTACGTGACCTATGCGGTGGCCTCGGGCATCTACAGCTATGGTCTGCTGTACATTTTTGCGCGCTTCGTGGGCAACGTAGCCAGCAGCTTCAGTCCGGAATGGGGCTTTCTGGCTGCTCTGGCGGTTGGCTACCGCATCTTCCGCTCCCGAATCCGGAGCTTTGTGAGGTTTATGAATACACTTTATTTGGATAAAAAAGAGTGGTTGCAGCAGCTATTTCCTCCCCGGCGGCAGCTGGTGGGCGGCCTTGCACTGTTGCTGTTTGTCTTCCTCCCGATTTGGCGGGAGTCCGTGGAGGGCCGCTTCATTCTGGAACCGGCGAACCGCGCCATCTTGCGAGCGGAAGTTCCCGGTTACGTCGGCGCTGTATATGTCAGGGAAGGTCAACAGCTCTCCGCGGGAGCGGAGGTGATCGACCTCCGCAACCTCGCGCTGGAAACCCAGGCAGCGAGTGCTGAGGCTGACGCCCGCGTAGCTTCCGCACGCGCCGTACAGGCGCAGCTCCGGTACGAGGACTTTGCCCGGGCCCGGCTGGAGCAGCAGCGCCTGCAGGAAGAAAGCCGGATCCGGTCGGACCAGCTAGAAAGGCTGCGATTGCGCAGTCCGATTTCTGGAGTGGTGATGACGCCGCGTCTGCAAGATCGGTTTGGTTCCTATGTGACCGCCGGTACCGAACTGGTGGAGATTGCGGACACCTCCCGCATGCGGGCGCGTATCTATCTGCCGGAGTCGGAGACGAAGAAGGCTGTGCTCGGAGCCCCCGCCACGATCCTTTGTGAATCTTCTATCCGTCCCCGGGATGGAACGGTTGCCTCCATTGCGCCAGCCTCCGAGAAAATTGAAGCCGGGCTCTTGGCTAAGAGCAACTTCAAGGGTAAGCGCCAACCCAAGTTCTTCGTTTACGAGATTATCGTCGATAACCCGGGCGGAGAATTGCGATCCGGCTTGGCAGGGACGGCGAAGATCTTTGGCCGCCGGCGGAGCATTGCCGGCATGTTGTGGGAACCAGTGGGCAATTTCCTCGGACGCAAGATTTGGTAGGCAAGAAGAGCTCTAGCGTCAAAGCTTTCCAAAAAAGAATGAGGCCGCGAGTTTCCTCGCGGCCTCTTTGTCGAGTCTCGACGCTTAGAATTTGCCGCCCGGCAGGCTGGTACCGCGTCCGCCCGGCAAGCTGCCACCGCGTCCGCCCGGCAAGGTGCCGCCACGTCCGCCCGGCAAGGTGCCGCCGCGTCCGCCCGGCAGGCTTGTCTTGGTTCCAGCGGACAGCGGAGTCTTGGCCAACACGGCCTTCTTCGCGGCTGTCCGGCTGTTGATTAGCGATTTCTTTTCCATTTTGGATTGTCTCCCTTTTTCAGATTTTCTGATGATACCGAATCCCTACTCCCCTTTGCTTCGTTCCGCTGTCATTCAGTAGAGCAAGAACATGACCAAAGTAACCAGTCTAGTTAACTCCCTTAGCCATCAATAACTTACGGGTAGCAAGGTGCAAGCCGCCTCCATTTAACAACCAAAAATTTGCCAGCCTCGGTCAACAATTTGGTCGAATCTTATATTTGCGGCAAAGGTAGCCCATCTTACGTGGGTCGATTCTGAGGAGTTGGGCTGCGGCTACCTTCTTTCCACCCGCGCGGCGCAGCGCGGCCTTGAGGTAACCGGCCTCGATGCGGGCCATTTCCTCGTCGAAGTCAATGCCGTTGTCCGGGATTAGCAAGGACTCCTGCTGGGTAGCGCTGCTGTAAAGAACCTGCTGGGGCAGGTGGGTGGGACGAATCACCGGTCCTTCCACCATCAGCACCAGGCGCTGGATCAGGTTCTCCAACTCGCGCACGTTGCCCGGCCAGTCGTGCTCTTCCAGGATGTCCAAGGCCTCAGGGTCAAAGCGTTTTACCGGAACGCGGTTTTGAGCACAATAAAGGCGAAGAAACTGGTCCACCAGCAGGGGAAGATCGCCCGCGCGCGCGCGCAGTGGCGGAAGGAAAATGGGTAGCACGTTAATGCGATAGTAGAGGTCCTCGCGAAAGTGCCCTTCCTTCACCCCGGCCTCCAGGTTTTCGTTGGTGGCGGTGATCAGCCGGAAGTCCACCTTCTTGCTGGCGCGCGCTCCCAGTCGCTGCACCGTGCGTTCTTCCAGCACGCGCAGCAGCTTGCTTTGCAGCCCGAGATCCAGGGTTCCAATCTCATCCAGATAAAGGGTGCCGCCATGGGCGGATTCGATGTGGCCGGCCCGCGAGGTGTGCGCGCCGGTGAAGGCGCCTTTTTCGTGCCCGAAGAGTTCCGATTCCATCAGCGTCTCCGGGATGGCGCTGCAGTTCACACTGATGAAGGGCTTGTCGGACCGCGGGCCGGACGTAACGATGGCGCGCGCCACCAGCTCCTTGCCGGTGCCGCTCTCGCCTCGGATCAGGATGGTGGTGGCGGTATCGGCGACGCGGCTGATGGTGTCGTAGACGCGCCTCATGGGCTCGCTGCCTCCGATCAGCTCACAGAAAGAGTACTTCTGGGTAATCTGCTCACGCAGCCGCCGATCCTCAATTTCCATGCTGCGGCGGTCCAGTGCACGCTCCAGCACAATCCGCAGTTCCTGAAAGTCAACCGGAGCAACAAAGAACTCATCGGCGCCGACTGCCTCTGCCTTCAGGCGCACACTGCGGCCAGGGGAGCGAGTCATGGCGACCAATACCAGGTCCTCGCTGATCCGGCGCAGTTCCGCCAAGGCTTCCATCCCCTGGTTGGTGGACTCACCCAGGGTGTCGACATCCACCAGGATGGCGTCCAGCGGGGTGCGGCTCATCAGCGCCAGGATCTCATCCCAGGCGCTCAGGTAGTGGACGTGAAAGGCCGGCGCCAGGAACTTCTCAACGTCGGGCAAAGCGGGCTCGTCGGTAGTCACTATGGCGATGTGACGTGCGTCTGCGGTAGAGGCGGGTGTGGGCGTCATGGCTCCGGGCGAAGGCGCGACAGGGGGAGGAGCGGAGAGCATTATAGGCGAAATTTTCACCTCCAGGGCAAATTTTTCAACTAGCCTAGAAAAAATAGCCCCTATCGCCGGGGGGGGCCAGCAGGAAAAAAACGCCCCTTCCGGATCGGAAGGGGCGCTAGATTGCAAAACGAATCAGCCTAGGCGTCGGTGGTGGGCCGTCCCGTCCAGCCGTGCAGGCCTTGCTTCATGATCCAGCGCATCACGTTGGCATTGTTGTAGTAGTAGCCCAGCACGTACTGGCAGGTCGACAGGCAGTGCGAGTTGCACACTTTCTTCATTTCATCGAGTTGTTGGTTGTCGAACTTGTGCTCCCCAATCTTGCCCCAGTCGGTCTTGGCCGAATACATGGGGAAACAGGGGGCCAGGGTGCCGTCGGTGCGGATGACGCAGGAGTTGTGCCCGGCGCGGCAGTTCCACGGGTAGGTGACGCCGCGCATGAAGTCCTTCATCTTGCGCAGGTGGTCCTTGGAATTGACCATGATGTAACCCTGAGCGTTCTTTTCGATCAGCCAGTCCAGCACCTCGTCCACCCGCGGCCAGTCCTCCTGGCGGATGTATGTCACGTTGTCGTCCAGGTGCTGGAAGTGGGGCTGTTCGATATAAGGAGGCTCGTTGATGTGGATGTCGGTGGAGATGCCGTTATCGTGGGCAATCTCCGTGAGCACCTTCACGTCCTCAAGGTTGTGCCGGCACATGTTGGTGTTGAACACGATCATGTAGCCGTACTTGCGCTGCTGCTTGACCAGGTAGTGGAACTGCTTCTCGATGCGTTTGTAGTACTTGGCCAGGCCGGGTTTTTCGTCCACAGAATCCACTGCCAGGTTGATGGCAGCCACGCCGGCATCGCCCACGCGATCAATGAAGTCTTCGTTCATCAGGATGCCGTTGGTGGGCAGGTAGACAAAGAAGCCGTTCTTGGTGCCGTAGTCCACGACTTTCAGGATCATGTCGCGCCGCAGCAGGGGCTCGCCGCCCATGATGGCGATCACCCGGCAGCCCACCGACTTCAGCCAGTCGATCGATTGCACCGCCGTCTCCTCTGTCATTCCCTTTACTTTGTTGTTGAACGCCCAGCAATAGTGGCAGTCCACGTTGCACTTCCACTCCGTGAACAGGTACGACAGCAGGGGGCGGAACTCATCCTTGTAAACGCGCGACTGTACGTAGGGCACCAGCCAGCGTCTGAACGCTCGGACAAAATTGTTAGTGTGATAGCTTTGCGTCTGCAGTTCCGGCATCAAGCCTCCCGGCGGTTATTGGTGGTGAAGCGGACGGACCCCTCCTGGGGACTCGTCCCAAAGCCCTTTAGAATAATCACAAGCGGGCGTGATCCGCAGCAAAAAAGCGTTCAAAATGCGTCACTTGCAGCGTATTGTCGGGAATGCGGCCTGAACCGTCATGGAATCCAGTGAATGGTAGACGGCCGCCAGGGCCCGACAGGGTGCTCCCTGCCTTCCGGTAGAATCCTACACGTGGCTTCCCCATCCCGTCCAGTTCACGGACACACCGCGCAGCAGCATTTGCAGATGGCTCGGAACTACTGTTTCGGATGTGGCAAAGACAACCCCGACGGCATGCGCCTGAAGTTCACGCTCGACGAAGCTACGCGCAAGTTCGTCGCCCGGCTGCGGCTTCCGCGTCGCTACCAGGGTCCGCCCGGTCACGCGCACGGCGGCATCATCGCTACTGTCCTCGACGAAGCCATGGGGAAAGTGAACCGGCTGCGCGCCGTGGTGGCCCTGACCTCCCAGATGCAGGTGCATTACCTGAAGCCGGTTCCCCTGGGCAAGCCGCTACTGGTGGAGGGATGGGAAATTCGCAAACGCGGGCGCAAACTCCTCAACGCCGCCGAACTGCGCAACCTGCAGGGCCAAGTCCTGGCCCGCAGTCGGGGCACGTTCATCATCATTGATCCCGTGAAGATGTTCGCCCGCCACATGCGGAACCAGGGCCGCAGCCGTTAGGCGCCGAGCGCGACCTGCGAGCCCCATGGTGCCCCCAAGCTCTTCTCCGCCAGTTCCCTGCCCAGGCGGATAGTTTCGCGCACCAGCAAATCGAAGTCTTCCCGCCGGCTGCGATGGTTGGTGATGGCTACGCGAATGGCGAACTTTCCCGCCAGCATGGTCGAGGACGGCGCGGCCACACCACTCTCCTGGAGCGCGGCCAGCAGGTCCTGGTTCAACTGGTTGAGCGCTGCTTCCGTCGTTCCCTCGGCCCGGAAACGGAAGCACACCACGTTCAGCGGAACCGGAGCCAGAAGTTCCAGTTCAGGCGCTTCCTCCACCCGACCGGCCAGGTACCTGGCTTGGGCGACGTTCTGCTCGATCAGGCGGGCGTGCTTGCTCATGCCATACGTCTTGAACGCCATCCAGACCCGCAAGGCGCGGAAGCTGCGCGAAAGTTCGAACCCGTACTCGTTGAACCACAGGCTGCCGCCGCTCAGCCCGCGGCGGGCGCGCGTGAGATAGCTGGCCGCGCTGCTGAACGTCGAATGATGAGCATGCGGATCACGGACCAGCACACAGCCAGTGTCATACTGCACGTGCAGCCATTTGTGCAGATCGATGGCCACGGAATCCGCGCGCTCCATTCCCCGCGCCAGCGGGCGCAGCGTATCGGAGAACGCGGCGCAAGCCCCGAAGGCTCCGTCCACATGGAGCCACAGGTTCTCGGCGCGAGCGATGTTTGCCAGCTCCTCCAGTGGATCGAAGGCGCCCGTGTCCACCGTGCCGGCATTGCCGACGATGCAGAACGGCAGCCGCCCGGCGGCGTGGTCGTCGCGGATCGCGGCGCGAAGCAGATCGGTGCGGATGCGGTAGTCCGCATCCACGGGAATGGTGCGCAGCGCCCGCGATCCCAAACCCAACAGCTCGACCGCATTGCGCACTGAACTGTGCGTGGAGGTGGAGGTGTAGAGCACCATGGGCCGAGGCAGCAACTGCACGCCGTCCTGCGCCAGGTCTACTTCCGCCTTGGTGTTCCGCGCCACAGCCAGCCCCATCAGGTTCGACACCGAACCGCCATTGGTGAGAATGCCGCTGGCATCGCGGGGATACCTCAGGCCCTGCTTCAGCCAGCCGATCACCTGGCGCTCGACTTCAATAGCGACTTGGTCGGCACCCCAGGTGTTGCAATTCATGGCTCCGGTCAGCAGCTCGGCCAGCATTCCCACCGGAGGCCCGCTGCCGATCACCCAGCCCCAAAAGCGCGGATGGATGTTGCCCGTCGGATAGGGCAGTATGGAGCGCCGCGCCTCCTCGTAAACCTGCTCGGCATCGGTTGGCTCCAGCGGCAGCTCCTCCGTGAAGCGCTCGCGCACCTCCGCCGCAATCGGCTGCCAGACTTCGCGTTCGCGGACCGTCCGCAAGTAGTCGATCACGTCGTCCACCATGCGATGTCCCAGCCGCTGCATCTGCGACCAGTCCTCCGGATCCAGGGTTTCTTCGCGCTTGAGGTCTTCCTGCTCTAGCTTCATGACCAATTTCCTCATTGGACTGATTGACAGAGGGATTGGTGTGGTACCATTTCCTCTGCCTGGTACGAATTGTCAAGGATATGGCGCATGCAGTGAAAGGTCCAATCGGCCATTGGCTATGAAGACATCCATTTCCAAACTCATTCAGAGCTCGCCCAATAGCGGCCCACTTTACGAGCAGGTTCTGGGCGCGCTGCAATCCGCGATTGAAGCTGGCACCCTGCCTCCGGCCACCCGCCTGCCTTCGGAGCGTGACCTCGCCGAGGAGCTGGGCATGAGCCGCACCACCGTGACCACCGCTTATCGTGAGCTCGAGTCCCGTGGACTGGTGCGCGGGCACGTGGGCCGAGGCACATTTGTGTGCGCGCCCACCCAGGCCGAAGACGCGCCCTTCGCCTGGCGGGGCAAGGTGTCTACGCGCGTGCAGCGCAATAGTGACCGCGATTTTCACGACCTGATGCTCGACTCGGTCAACCCCGCGCTCATCTCCTTCGCGGCCGGCTGTCCCGCCGTCGACTGCTTTCCCTTCGACGAGTATCAGCGGATTGCTCAGCAGGTCATGAAGCGTGAGGCAGTTCGCATTCTGGGCAACGCTCCCGCCGAAGGTCAGCCGGCGCTGCGCCGCGCGCTGGGTGCGCGCTTGGACGTGAAGCCGGAAAGCGTTCTGGTGGTCTCCGGCTCACAACAGGCTTTGGATCTGCTGGCACGCTGTCTGTTGGATCCCGGCGACACCGTGCTCACCGAGCGCCCCACCTACGTGGGCGCCATCCGCAGCTTCCGTTCGGCGGGCGCCAGCATGGTGGGCTGGGACGTGGCCCGCGGCGACTTGGACGAACTCGAAGACCTCATCCTGCGCTACCGGCCGAAGCTGTTCTACGTGAATCCAACCTTTCACAACCCCACCGGCCGCACGCTCTCGTTGCGCGAGCGTCGCGACCTGCTGCGCCTGGCCGCGCGTTACCGGCTGCCGGTAATCGAAGACGACGCCTACCGCGAGCTTTACTACGACGCGCCGCCGCCGCTGTCGCTGCGCGAACTGGATGAACACAACATCGTCATTTACCTGAACACGTTTTCCAAGGTGATGGCGCCGGGCCTGCGCCTGGGCTGGATCGTGGCCAGCGAAAGCATCGTGGACCAACTGGCCGAGATCAAACTCACCATGGACCACTTCACCGAGGGCCTGGGTCAACTGGTGGTGGCCGACATGCTGCGCAATGGCGTTTATGACCTCCACCTGAAGCGGGTCCGCGCCGAGCACAAAAAGCGCCGCGACGCGCTGGTGGCCGCGCTGCGCCGCCACCTGCCCCAGCGAACTCTGGAGTTCCACGTCCCCGGCGGCGGCATGTATTTGTGGTGCCGCCTGCCGCGCCACATGGAGAGCAGAGTCTTGTTGCGGGCAGCCATGGCGGCCGGCGTGGTGTTTGCCAGCGGCGACCTGTTCTACGCCGATCCCAGCGGCGCGCGCGAGCTGCGCTTGTGTTATTCCGCTTTGTCCGTGGACAGGATCGAAGAGGGCGTGCGCCGGCTGGCACGCAGCCTGGAGTCGGTGGACTGGCGCATTCCCTCGGCCGATCGCCAGACGCTGGCCATGGTGTAGGCCCGGACTACGCATCGAGCTGCGCATAGAATGGAGAATTCGCAACCAAGGAGACTGCCATGTCAGAGACCAACGGAAACACCGGCCTGCGCCTGAAGACGGGCCTGGCGGAAATGCTCAAGGGCGGCGTCATTATGGACGTCACCAACGCCGAGCAGGCTAAGATCGCGGAAGACGCTGGCGCGGTGGCGGTGATGGCGCTGGAGCGCGTCCCTGCTCAGATTCGCGCCGAAGGTGGCGTGGCCCGCATGGCCTCGCCTCGCAAGATCCGCGAGATCATGGAAGCGGTGACCGTCCCAGTGATGGCCAAGTGCCGCATCGGGCATTTTGCCGAGGTCCAGGTACTGGAGGCGCTGGGCGTGGACTACATTGACGAATCCGAGGTGCTCACTCCCGCCGACGAGGCCCACCATGTGGACAAGCACGCCTTTCGTGTGCCCTTCGTGTGCGGCGCGCGCAACCTGGGCGAAGCGCTGCGCCGCCTGGGAGAAGGCGCGGCCATGATCCGCACCAAGGGCGAGGCCGGCACCGGCGACGTGGTGCACGCCGTCAAGCACATGCGCGCCATCATGACCGAGATGCGCGCGCTCACCGTGCTCCGCGAAGACGAACTGTACACCCGCGCCAAGGAACTGCAGGCGCCCTTCGAAATCGTGAAGCTGGTGGCTCGTACCGGCAAGCTGCCGGTGCCCAACTTCTCCGCCGGCGGTATCGCTACCCCCGCCGATGCTTCCCTGGTGATGCAACTGGGGGCGGAGGCAGTCTTCGTGGGTTCGGGGATTTTCATGAACGACGCAACCACGTTCGCCGATCCCGCTGACGCGGCCCGCCGCGCGCGGGCGATTGTTCGCGCCACCACGCATTACAACGATCCCGCGGTCCTGCTCGAGGTCAGCGAAGATGTGCCCAGCGCCATGCGTGGCCTGGCCGTCGGGGCCATCGCTGAGGCCGACCTGCTGCAGAAGCGCGGCTGGTAAACGGTAGCGCCGGCGTCCCGCCGGCCTTGGATGCGGGGGTCTCCCCGCGAAACGGGAAGCAATGAAGATTGGAGTTCTGGCCATTCAAGGCGATTTCGACGCCCACCGGCGCCGGCTCGAGGAGCTGGGCGCCACAGTTGACCTGGTCCGCAAGCCCGAAGAGCTGGACAATGTGGACGGACTGGTGATTCCCGGTGGCGAGTCCACCACCTTCCTGAAGTTTCTGGAGCGCGACGGCTTTCTGGAAAAGCTGCGCGAGTTCACGCGCACCAAGCCGGTGCTGGGCACATGTGCCGGCGCCATTCTTCTGGCCCGCGAGGTTACCAGCCCTCCCCAGCCGGCGCTGGGCGCGCTCGACATCCGCATTTGCCGCAACGCTTACGGCCGCCAGCGGGAAAGCTCCATCCGCATCGGCAGCACGATTCTGCCCGGCGGCCCCATGGAAATGGTCTTCATCCGCGCCCCGAAAATCGAGGCCGTCGGCGAAGGGGTGGAAGTTCTGGCCACCGAGGGTGGCGACCCGGTGCTGGTTCGGCGCGGCACTGTGATGGCGGCCACCTTCCATCCCGAACTTTCCGGTGACACGCGGGTGCACGCCGCTTTCCTGGAACTGGCGCGCAACGGCTCCCACTGACCTTCCTTTTCGATTGCGGTTCTGCCGTTCTGTTGCTATTCTTTCGCGTTCACTGTCCGTGGCATTCATCACAACCTGACGAGGATTCAACCATGGGGCTGCTGCTCCTGATTGTCATCTGGCTGATCACTCTGGTCAGCACCTATTACTTCTACGCCGACAAATGGCCCATGATCCCGCTGGCTTCCGCGCACGGCGGCGCCATTGATGACCAGATGCAGCTCACCTTCGTGCTCATGGGCGTGGTGTTTCTGGCGGCGCAGCTTGGGCTTGGACTGTTCGTGTGGAAGTACCGCGACCGCAGCGGCGCCAAGGCCGAGTACAGTCACGGGCACATGGGACTGGAGTGGACGTGGACCGTGCTCACCGGGATCCTTTTCGTCGGCCTGAACCTGATGGGCTACAACGTGTGGGCGGAGGCCCGCTTCCAGGGCGCGAAGCCGGGAGCGATCCAGGTGGAGGTCACCGCGGTGCAGTTCGCCTGGTACTTCCGCTATCCCGGGCCCGACGGCAAGTTCGGAAAGGTGGACACGCAAAAGTCCGACGCCTCCCTGGGCAACGAAGGCGCGCTCGGCCTCGATCTGGATGATCCCGCGAGTGCCGACGACCTGGTCATGCAGACCATGTACCTCCCGCTCAACAAGGAGGTGGACGTCACGCTGCGCGCCCAGGACGTGATCCACAACTTCAACGTCCCGGCCATGCGCGTCAAGCAGGACGCCGTACCCGGGCTGCTCATCCACACCCACTTCACCCCCGCCAAGACCGGCCAGTACGAAATTGCCTGTGCCGAACTTTGCGGCCTGGGACATTACAAGATGCGCGGCTTCCTTCAGGTGCAGTCGGAGGCCGACTTCCATAAGGGGATGGCCGAGCGCCTGGCTGAGAAACAGCAACCGTGAAACCGGGAATCATCACCCCGTGTTCCAACCGATTTCTTCAGGGGGAAGAAACGCGATGAGTCAAGCACTTGCGCAAGGCGAAGCACACGCGCACGCCGCGCCCACCGGCTTTATCCGCAAGTACATTTTCAGCCTCGACCACAAGATCATCGGGCTCCAGTACTACTTCCTGGCGCTGGTGGCGGTGTTCGTGGGCATGTTCCTGTCGCTGCTGATGCGCATCCACCTGGTGTGGCCCACGGCCAGCATCCCCTGGTTCGGCGAGATCAAGCCGGAAACCTACCTCACCTTGCTTACCATGCACGGCACCATCATGGTGTTCTTCGTTCTGACCACGGCGCCGCAGAGCGGTTTCGGAAATTACATCCTGCCCATTCAGATCGGGGCGCCCGACATGGCGTTTCCCGTCCTCAACATGCTCTCCTTCTGGACCACGTTCGTTTCTTTCGTAATCATGCTGGCGGCATTTTTCGTGGAGGGCGGCGCGCCCCTTTCCGGCTGGACCCAGTATCCGCCGCTCAGCGCTCTTCCCAGCGCCGGGCCGGGGCAGGGCCTGGGCATGGACCTGTGGATCATCAGCATCGCCATCTTCTGCGCCGCTTCGCTGATGGGCGCGCTCAACTTCATCACCACCGTGCTCGATTTGCGCGCCCGCGGCATGTCGCTGATGCGCATGCCGCTTACCTGCTGGACGTGGTTCGTCACCGCCATCCTGGGCCTGCTGGCTTTCGGAGTGCTGGCCTCGGCCGGCATCCTGCTGCTGCTCGACCGCAACGCAGGCACTAGCTTCTTCGTGCCCGGCGGGCTGATTATGACCGGAGTCCCCGTCCCCCATAAGGGCGGCTCTCCCCTGTTGTGGCAGCACCTGTTCTGGTTCTTCGGGCACCCCGAGGTGTACATCGCCATCCTGCCCGGCATGGGCGTGGCCTCGCAGGTATTGTCCACGTTTTCGCGCAAGCCCATCTTCGGCTACCGCGCCATGGTCTACGCCATAGTGGCCATCGGCGCCTTCGGCTTCATGGTGTGGGGCCACCACATGTTCATGAGCGGTTTGAGCCCCTACTCAGCTTTTGCCTTTTCCGTGTTGACCATGGCCATCGGCGTGCCCTCGGCCATCAAGACCTTTAACTGGCTGGGCACGATCTGGCGCGGGCGTGTGCGCTTCACTTCTCCGATGCTGTTCGCCATCGGCTTCGTCTCGCTGTTCGTCTCCGGTGGACTCAGCGGGCCGTTCCTGGCGCAGCCGCAACTCGACATCTACCTGCACGATACTTACTTTGTGGTCGCTCACTTCCACCTCATCATGGGCGTGGCCGCCATCTTCGGAATCTTCGCCGCCACCTACTACTGGTTTCCCAAGATGTTCGGCCGCATGATGAACGAGGGCCTGGGCCGCATCCACTTCTTCCTGACCCTGATCGGTACCTACGCCATCTTCATGCCCATGCACTATCTGGGCATGGCCGGACACCCGCGGCGCTATTCCGAACTGGGCCAGGTCAATTTCCTTGCGGGCATGGTTCCCTTGCAGGAATTCATTACTTACGCGGCCATCGTCACCATGGCCGCGCAGTTCATCTTCGTAATCAATCTGTTCTGGAGCATGTTCAAGGGCGCGAAGGCGTCGGAGAACCCCTGGGAGGCGACCACGCTGGAGTGGACGGTTCCCTCCCCGCCGCCGCACGACAACTTCGGCGGCAAGACGCCGGTGGTTCATCACGGTCCCTATGAGTACAGCGTGCCCGGCGCGCCCAAGGACTACGTGATGCAAACCGACGAAATCGAGATCAAGGCCACACACTAGCGCAGGATGGCGACCCTGACTCAACCCGCAGCCGTTGACGAGCAGGAACGGCGCCCTGGAGGCCGCGGCCCTGAGCCGCCTCCGCCCGGTGGAGGCGACGGCGGTGGCCGCCCCGAGGGCTCAGAGATCGGCGACCGTCTGCGCCGCTACCGCATCGGACTGGCGTTGCTGCTGGTACCGGTGGTGATGCTGTTTGTAGCTTTCACCAGCGCCTACATCATCCGCAAAGGACTGGGAGGCGACTGGCAAACAACGTCTCTTCCCCCGGTCCTTTGGATCAACACTCTTATTCTTCTCGCCAGCAGCGTGAGTGCGGAGCTTTCCCGCCGTGAGCTGTTTCTCCCCGAAGAGCAGCAGGTGAGTTCCCCTCCCTGGCTGGGAATTACGCTGGTGCTGGGCGTGGGCTTTCTCGCCGGACAGCTGGTGGCTTGGCAGCAGCTGGCCGCGCAGGGCATCTTCATTTCCACCAATCCCAGCAGCTCGTTCCTTTACCTGCTGACCGGCATGCACGGGTTGCATCTTGCGGGCGGTGTGATGGCGCTGCTGTACGCCGGCGCCACCTCCCTGCTGCGCAAGCCCCTGGCTACGCGGCGCATCGTGGTGGATATTGCTGCCTGGTACTGGCACTTCATGGACGTGCTCTGGATCTACATTCTGGGGTTGATGTATTTCGCAAGATAGCCCACTGGGAGAAGACGACACGATGGCTGAAGCCGTGCACCACCCGGTCGGAGACGCCTACGAGCCGCCGCTGTTCGGGGCCTACTCCAAGAAGACAGGGATGTGGCTGTTCCTGCTCTCCGACTCGCTGACCTTCGGCGCGCTGCTGTTCGCCTACAGCTACGGGCGCCTCGCCACCGTGGGCTGGCCCACTCCCTTCGGGGCCCACAGTATTACCAACGCCACCATCATGACCGCCTGCCTGCTCTCCAGCTCGCTGACCATGGTGATGGCAGTGCTGGCAGCGCGACGCAACGACCGCAAGTGGCGCCTGAATTGGCTGCTGGCAACCATGGCCTTTGGCACCGCATTCATTGTGTTGCACGCCATGGAGTGGAACGGCCTGATCCGCGAAGGAATGCGCCTCTCCATCTTCCCGGTGCCGCCCGGAGTGGAGGAAGGCGCGGCAGTGGGCAAAATGGTGGAAAGCGTTCCCCAGTTCGCAGCCACCTTCTTCGGGCTGACGGGCATGCACATGCTGCACGTCACCATCGGCGTGATCTACCTGGGAGTGATCGCGCTGGGGCGCAAGTTCATCCCCATCCTGCTGCTGCTGTGGCTGGTGGCCTGGCGGGCCACGCCGGTTACCAGCGTGTTTCACGACGGCTCGCACGTACTGCTGGCCTGCGCCATAATCGCCGGCCTAGTGGTCTTCTTCAAGCCCAAGGACTACGACGACCATGACGTCGAGGTCAGCGGGCTGTACTGGCACTTTGTGGACCTGGTGTGGATGTTCATCTTCCCCCTGGTCTACCTGATGTCCACCAAGGTGTAAACGGATTCTTGCGAACGGGAGGACCCCGAAGCCATGCACGACGTCGCGAAGCACGAAGACCATGGAACAGCTCAGTACTACTGGGTGTGGGGCGCGCTGCTGGTCCTGACGGCCGTCGAGATCCTGCTCGCCTACAAGCAGGTTTTTCCGCCCTTCCAGATGCTGGCCGTCCTGCTGGTGCTTTCTTTCATCAAGGCTGGGCTGATCATCGCTTACTTCATGCACCTGAAGTTTGAGCTGGGAGTGATGAAGGTCACCTTGATGACCGCACTGGTGGTGTGCCTGGGCCTGATGTCCATATTCTTCCCCGATGCCTTGCGCATCCTGGAATTAGGAGTGAAATAAGAAGAATGCCGACTGCCGTGAAGCTGCGCCTGGCTGTTGCCGTCCTGGCCCTTGCCTGCTGGAGCGTGCCCGCATGGGCGCAGTGTTCTATGTGCTCCGCCTCCGCCCAGGCCGCCGAACAGGAAGGCCAGAAGGCCCTGCGCCGGGGCATTGTTGTGCTCATGATGCCCACGCTGGGCATCATGCTCGCGCTGGTGGGCGTGGCCTACCGCTTCCGCAACGGGCGCGACGAAGATCGCTAGCTACTCTCTCGAAGCGCTCTCCGCGGCCTTCCGTTCCATCTCCAGCAACTTCTTCTTCTTTTCGATTCCCCACGCATACCCGGTCAGATTACCGTCGCTGCCAATCACGCGATGGCAGGGGATGGCGATGGATACCGGATTGGTAGCGCAAGCACGAGCCACGGCGCGCACCGCGCGCGGGCGTCCGATGGCGCGTGCCACTTCGGAGTAGGACCGAGTGCGGCCGCGCGGGATCTGCTGCAGGTAGTTCCACACCCGCTTCTGGAAGGCGGTGGCGCGGATGTCGAGCGGAAGGCGCGCGTCCGGGGTGTGGCCACGCAGGTGCTCGAGCAACAGGTCGCGCCAGGCGTGCAGGGATTCGTCGTCGCGCTTCTTGACGGCGTAGGGAAACTCGCGACGCAAGCCAGCTTCCAGCTCTTCGTCCGAGTCGCCGAAGCGAACCAGGCAGACTCCCTTGCGGGTCGCCCCCACCAGCATGCGGCCAATTGGCGAACCAGCCAGGGTGTAATGGATGTCCATGCCGATGGCGCCACGCCGGTAGGCATCAGGTGTCATGCCCAGTTCGGCGCCGGCACGCTCGTAGAGCCGGCTGCTGGAACTGTACCCAGCATCGTACAGCGCGTGCGTGACGGTGCGCCCGGCCTTGAGCTCGCTCTTGAAGCGCTCCATGCGGCGGGAGTCGGCATACTCGCGCGGAGTGATTCCCACCACCTCCTTGAACCTCCGCTGCAGATGGAACGGGCTCTTGTGAAAAACCCGGGACAGTTTGCCCAGGGTGATGGGTTCGTCGAGGTGCGACTCAATGTAGCGACACACCGACCGCGCCATTCCCGACTGCTGGTCGGCTGCGGCCCGCGGGCGGCAACGCTGGCAGGGGCGGAAGCCCGCATGCTCGGCCTCTTCCGGCCGGCGGAAGAACACCACGTTCTCCCGGCGAGGCCGGCGCGCCGGGCACGACGGCCGGCAGTAGATTCCCGTGGTCTTGACGCAGAAGAAAAAGGTTCCGTCGCGGCGGGCATCCCGGGCCAGAACGGCCTGCCACCGGGCGGAATTCTCGTGGATCGCTGCCATCTCGGTCATTCCTGAGCTCATGATTGTACTGGTCATGAACAGGAGATTACCGTCGCCGACATCCCGACGCTATCCGGATCTTGCGGTCAAACTACTTTGCTGCGCTGAGAGATTCCAGGAAGCTCACCACCGCTGCCGCCTCTTCCCCGCCCTTTTGGGCGTGCTTCAGCAAGGTGATGCCGTGCGGTCCCTTGGAACTGGCCAGCGCCGGAAACGCAGCCAGGGTTGGGCGCAGGACGTCCAACCTGCCCATCATGGCGGCGACGAAGATGTCCATGCGCGCTCCTTGCTCCAGCAGGAACCCGGCGATATCTTTGCGGCCCATGTGGCCGGCGCCGCCGATGGCCGTCTCCCAGTCTCCCCCGCCCCAGTCCCAGGCGGCGTTGAGCAGGCCCGCCTGCTGCCCCAGCAGTTCCTTGGTGCGTTCCAGATTGGCGTGACCCGCGCGGACGAATTCCTCCACCAAGGCGAGCTCAAGGCGCGGTCCTCGATCTACCTTTTGGGCCAGGGGGGCCGTGGGAAGCGCCAGCCCGGCCCCGGCGGTCACTGCCGCCAGGGTGAAGCTCCTGCGGGAAAGATCGCTGCTCATGCCAGTCCTCCTATGGGCAGAGTACGCCTCCAGCTTGGACGCGCGAACCTCGCTTTCTCTTCCTCAAAAATGAAGAGCAAGGCGCCGGCCGGCGAGTGGGCGGTCGGCGGGATTTATAATGATAAGGTTCACAGCCCTCGCGCTGTGGCGCAACCTCGCATGGCTGGCGATTCGATTCTGGTACGCGGCGCCCGGGTCCACAACCTCAAGGACATCAGCTTTGAAATTCCCCACAACACCCTGACCGTGGTGACCGGCGTCTCCGGCTCGGGCAAATCTTCCCTCGCCTTTGACACCATCTACGCCGAGGGGCAGCGCCGCTACGTGGAGTCGCTTTCGGCCTACGCCCGTCAGTTTCTGGAGCGCATCGAGAAGCCGGACGTGGACTTGATTGACGGCATCGCGCCCGCCATCGCCATCCGGCAGAAGAACTCCACCCGCAACCCGCGCTCCACCGTGGCTACCTCCACCGAGATTTACGACTACCTGCGACTGCTGTTCGCGCGCATTGGCCGGACGCACTGTCTCCAGTGCGGCGCCGAGGTCCACAGCGATACCGTGGACGACGTGGCCGCAGCCGTCCTCGCGCTGAGCGAGGGTACGCGGCTGAACGTCCTGTTCCCGCTGCATGCGTCGGCCGTGCGGCCGGCTCCCGGCGAACCCGCCGCCGCCGACGGCAAGATCCGTGGGCGCAAGAAAAAGGCTGCACCCCAGTCCGTCGTCGCCGAGGAAGTGCTCAAGTTGCGTCTGGCCGACCTCCGCCAGCGTGGCTTCACCCGCCTCTATCAGAACGCCCAGGTGTTTGAGTTTTCGACGCCGGAGTCGCTGCTCGATGTGGACTTCAAGGCCCCGGTCTTCGTCCTGGTAGACCGCATCGCCGTCTCCGCCGGCGTGCGTGCGCGCCTGGTGGACTCGGTGGAGATTGCTTATCGTGAATCCGGCGAGGTCATTTTCGAGGCCGCCGCAAGCAACGGCCGCCCGCCAGAGCGCCTGCGGTTTTCCCAGCGTTTCGAATGTAAACGCTGCCATCTGCGCTACGAGGAGCCCGAGCCCCGCCTTTTCTCCTTCAACAGCCCGTACGGCGCTTGTCCGCGCTGCCAGGGCTTCGGCAACACCATTGATTTCGACCTGGACTTGGTGATTCCCGATAAGTCCCGCAGCCTGGGCGACGGCGCCATTGATCCCTGGACCAAGCCCAAGTACCGCCCGCTCTTTCAGGACCTGAAGCGCTTCGCTCGCATGAAGAACATCCCGTTCGACGTCCCCTGGTCGGAGCTGCACCGTGACGATCAGCAACTGGTCCTCGACGGGGAAGGACGCTTCCCCGGCGTGCGCGGCTTCTTCGCCTACCTGGAGCGCAAGAAGTACAAGCTGCACGTGCGCGTCTTTCTGAGCCGCTACCGCGGCTACGCATTGTGTCCTGCCTGTCGCGGCGAGCGTCTGCGCGCCGAGGCTCGCCAGGTCCGCATCCAGGGCCGGAACATCTGCGAAGTCTGCCACCATACGGTGGCCGAGGCCGCCGCGCTCTTTGCCGGACTCGAACTCGCACCGCAGGAGAGCGCGATTGCCGGCAAGGTGCTGGAGGAAATCCGCGAGCGGCTCCGCTTCCTGAATGAGGTTGGGCTCGAATACCTCACCCTCGATCGGTTGTCCTCCACTCTCTCCGGCGGCGAGGCGCAGCGCATCCAGCTTGCCAGCTCGCTGGGCTCAAGGCTCGTGGGCTCGCTCTACGTCCTCGACGAGCCTTCCATCGGGCTGCACAGTCGGGACACGGCCCGCCTCATCCGCATCCTGCACGGCCTGCGCGACCTGGGCAACACCATCCTGGTGGTCGAGCACGATGCCCAGATCATGAAAAGTGCGGATCGCATTCTCGATCTCGGTCCCGGGGCCGGAGAGAACGGAGGAAAGGTGGTCGCCGCCGGGACCATGGCGCAGATCATGCGCCAGCACGCTTCCCTCACCGGCCGCTACCTCGCCGGCGAACTCCGCATTCAGATCCCCCCGGTCCGCCGGCCGGTCGGTCCGCAGCAACTGCGGGTCCTGGGAGCGCGCGCCCATAATCTGAAGAATCTGGACGTGGTTTTTCCCATGGGCGTGCTGGTCGCGGTCACCGGCGTTTCCGGCTCGGGAAAGTCCACCCTGGTGCACGACGTGTTGGATCGCGCCCTAGCCGCCGCCAAAGGCCAGCCCAACGGCGCGAGCGCTCCCGAGGGCGTTCTGGACCGCATAGAAGGTGCGCAGCACGTGCGTGACGTGGTGCTGGTGGACCAGTCGCCCATCGGACGCACTCCGCGTTCGAATCCGGTCACGTATTTGAAGGCGTTCGACGGTATCCGCGAACTCTACGCTTCCCTTCCCGAGGCCAGGAAGCGGCGCCTCGGCCCGGGACATTTTTCTTTCAACATCCCCGGAGGTCGCTGCGAAACCTGCGAAGGCGATGGCACGGTGACCGTGGAGATGCAGTTCCTCGCCGACGTGGAGCTGATTTGCGAAGACTGCAAAGGCACGCGCTACAAGCCGGAAGTGCTTGCGGTGCGCTATCGCGGACGCAACATTCACGACGCTCTGCAGCTTACCGCCCGGGAAGCGCTACAGTTCTTCTCCGCCGTTCCCAAAGTCACGGACAAGCTGCGGCTGCTGGAGGAGGTGGGAATGGGTTACCTGCGCCTGGGACAGTCGGCCACCACGCTTTCCGGTGGCGAGGCCCAGCGCATGAAGCTGGCCGCGCATCTGGCGCCGCGCGCCGTGGAACGATCCCGCCCCGGCCGCAAGGGCGAACCGCTGCCGGCCAAGGGCGCCAAGCGCGCGCCGCGAACGCTCTATATTTTCGACGAGCCCACTACCGGCCTGCACTTCGACGACATCAGCAAGCTCCTGGCCGCGTTCCGCCGCCTGATTGACGCGGGCGGCTCCATCATCGTCATCGAGCACAATCTGGACGTCATCAAGACCGCGGACTGGGTGATTGACCTGGGCCCGGAGGGCGGCGAGCGCGGCGGCGAGGTGGTGGCCGTCGGCCCGCCCGAGGCCATCGCAAAAAACCCCGCGTCCTACACCGGGAAGTGGCTGGCCCGCATCCTAGGGAGCAACGGGCACCGAGGAGAGAATGATCGCGAGTAGACAACTGGGGGCGTGGCTTCTGGGAACACTGGTCCTGCTCGGCGCTTCTGTGGCCGAGCCTCAGACCGCTACCCCTTCTCCGCAGAAGCCGAGCGCCCGATCCAAAAAAGTGACCGGTGAAACCCGGCGCAAGCACCGCGTCGCCGAGGAGGAGCCAACCGCCCCCGCCGTTCTCGAAGCCGAGGTCGCTCTGGAGAAGCAGGACTACGTCACTGCGGAGCTCCTCTTGAAAGGTGTGGTTGCGACCAACCCCAAAGATTACCGCGCCTGGTTCAATCTCGGCTTTATGTACAACGCCACGCAGCGCATCTCGGAAGCCGTAGACGCGTACCGCCAGTCGCTTGCCGCCCAGCCGGAAATCTTCGAGTCCAATCTAAATCTGGGTTTGCTGCTGGCCTCGCAGGCCAGCCCCGAAGCCGAGACTTTTCTCCGCGCAGCGACCCGGCTCAAACCCTCGGCCAAGGCGAATCAAGGCCTGGCCCGCGCGTGGATTTCCCTGGCCCGCGTGCTGGACGCTGCCAAGCCCCAGGACGCACTCGCCGCTTACCGCGAGGCCGCAGCGCTTCAGCCCGCGGACGCCGAACCTCATCTTTCCGCCGGCCTTCTCCACGAACGCCAGGGCGATTTCCCTGCCGCGGAGCTGGAATTCCGCAAGGCCGCAGAACTCGATCCGAAATCGGCGGAAGCTATCGCCGGCCTGGCCAACGTCTACATGCGCTCCAAGCGCCTGCCCGAAGCGGAAGGTGCGTTGCGCCAGTTTCTCCGGCTCAATCCCGGCAGCCCGCAGGCGCGCGTCCAGCTCGGGCGTGTGCTGGTGGCGCAGGGAAAGAACGATGAGGGGCTGGCGGAACTCACGGCGGGCCTGGAGTCGGCGCCCGGCGACGTCGCCGCCCTGCAGGAGCTGGCGCAGATCTCTTTTGCCGCCAAACGCTTCGAGCAGGCAGCGTCCTACTACCAGCGTCTGGTCGAAACCGAACCTCGCAACGCCGAGTATCGCCACGGGCTGGGCGCGTCGCTGATGAAGCTGGGACGCTACCCGCAGGCCGAGCAGCAGCTCATCGCCGCCGTGACCCTGAAGCCCGACATGCCGGAAGCCTACATCGATCTGGCGGCCACGGCCTACGAAAACAAGAACTACGCTGTGACCATCCACGCGCTCGACGCGCGCGCCCGCTACCAGCCGGATACACCCAAAACCTATTTTCTTCGCGCCACGGCCTATGACCATTTGCGCGCCCACCAGGAAGCAGCGCAGAATTACAAGCAGTTCCTGGCTTTGGCCAACGGCGAGTACCCCACGCAGGAATTCCAGGCGCGCAATCGCCTGAAGGCCATCGATCCGGAGCGCAAGAAATAACCTCATGCATCTCGGCCGGCTCATTCTCGTATCCTGCTTCGCCGCTCTCACCAGCCTGGCGGCGCAGCAGACTCCGCCCGACCTTCAGGCCCAGGCTGAGGCAGCCGAAGGCAAGAAGCGCGCAGAACTCTTCATGGAGGTGGCGGAGCAACGTTTGGGCCAGGCCAGCCGGCTCTTTGGCGAGGGCAAGACGGAGGAAGCGCACCAGGCCGTCCACAAGGCGGTCGCAGCTTCGGAGCAAGCCAGCGACGCCGCACGCAAGTCGCGCAAGCGGCTCAAGCAGACTGAGATCTCGGTTCGCCAGGTGGCTCGCCGCCTCACCGACCTGGCCGCGACCCTGTCCTTCGAAGATCGCGAAGCCATCAAGCCCGCGGTGCTGAAACTGGAGGAGATCCGCCGCCAGCTTCTCGACGAAATGTTTGCCAAGAAGAAGAAGGTGACGCCGTGATCCGCCGGCGAACGCTGGCCGTGCTGTTCCTTCTGGCGCTGGCGCCCGCAGACCTTTCCGCGGGGCGGCGCGACCCGCTCAACGAGCTGGAGATTGAGCAGATCCGCGAAGCCGCCCAGGACCCGCCCCTGCGTTTGAAACTGATGCTCACATTCACTCGCGACCGCATGGCGCTGGTGGACGCGCATCGCAACTCGCCCGCCACCGCCCAGGACTACGGTCGCCGCATGCACGACCTGCTGGAAGACTTTGGGACTCTGGCCAGCGAACTCGAACTCAACGTCGAAACCTACTCCCGGCGCGGCGTGGACGTGCGCAAACCTCTCCGCCAAATCCTCCAGTCCTGGAATGAGTTCCAGGCAAAACTTAGATCGCTGAAGGAGGATTCGGAGAAAGATCCGGCCTCGACCAAGGCCTTCGCCGACTACAAGTTCATCATCGAGGACGCTTTGGACACGGTGAACAGCGGCGTCGAAACCACCATTGAGGCCATCAGCCTCCAGGAGCTGGCGCGCAAAGCGAAGAAGAAATGACTCCCCACCAACTCCGCCGGACCTATTTCGGATGAGCGCTGATCTTGCTCTGCTGTTCGAACGGGCCTACCGCGAATTGCGCCCGCGAGCGCCCATGCCGGAACCCGGCATCACGTTCCACCACTTCACCGGACTGCGCTGCACCATCCGGCTGCGCGACCAGCGCCTGCTGGTGCGCCTTTCCGACTTACTGGAGGGCGCCCCCCAGCCGGTGCTGGAGGCCATTTTCCATCTTCTCCTCGCCCGCCTCTATCGCAAGCCCGTGGATGCGGCGCATGCCGGCCGTTACCGCCGCTATGTGGCCAGTCGAAAGATGCACACCCGCATGTTGCGCGTCCGCGAGACCCGTGGCCGCAAGCACATCTCCGGGGCGCGTGGCCAGGTCTACGACCTGGAGGAAGTGTTCGAAGACCTGAATCATCTCTACTTTCACGGGCTGATGGGGCGCCCGCGCCTCACTTGGAGCCGCAACCACGCCCGGCGCATGCTGGGTCACTACGACCCGGCGCACAACACCATCGTGGTAAGCCGCGTTTTCGATGCACCCAAGGTGCCGCGCTACGCCATCGAGTACCTGCTCTTCCACGAGATGCTGCACTTGCGGCACCCGGTGCGCCTGCGCGGAGGGCGCCGCTGCGTCCACTCCACGGAATTTCAGGCCGAAGAGAAGCAGTTTCCTCGCCTGGCGGAAGCCTTGAAGTTCCTGAAGACGCTGTAGGGAATCGGCGCAATCCTGCCACAAGAGGTCGGCCCGGAAGAATTTGTCGGACCAGGAGAATTGTCGGTTGGTCTAGTAAAGCTTGAAGTCCACTTCCACGTTGATGCGGACGGAAACGGGCGTGCCGTTCTTTCTAGCCGGCTCAAACTTCCACTGACGGACCGCATCCATGGCTTTTTCGTCGAGCCCCAGGCCCAGGCTGCGCAGCACGCGCAAGTCGCGTGGACGCCCGTCAGGGCCCACCACCAGCCACAGCACCACCGTTCCCTGATGTTTGGCGCGGCGCGCCTCTTCCGAATACTCGGGCTCGGGCGTGAACAACGCCCGCGGCGCCGAAACTCCACTGCCTACCTGGAACACTCCGCCGCCAGTTCCTCCGCCGCTCCCCGGCCCATAGCCGGGACCGGTGCCTGAACCGAGTCCGCCACCCGAGCCGGAGCCGATTCCGCCGCCCGACCCGGTGCCGTTGGAGAGCGTTCCGCTCACCCGTGCGAGCGGGTCGCCGAAGTTGGGCAGGCTGGCGTTCGGAAGCTTCACTTCCGGGGGAACCACGACGGTCGGCTCCATCGGCAGCTTGGGATCCTCGTTGCGGATCACTACCACAGGAGGCGTGAACTGCTCCATGGCCTGCTTGGGCATCTTGCCCTGCGGAGCTTGCAGCTTGTCCCGATCTCCGCCGCCGCCACCGCCGCCAATGGTGTCGTTGCTCTTTTTGGAGATGGGCAGGTATTCGGAGACATCCGGCGCCACCAGGCTCACCGTTTCACGCGGCTTCTCCTGCTGAGTCACCGCAGCGCCCACAAACGATCCGGCCGCCAGCAGCGCCAGCAGGGCGCCGTGGACGGCAATGGTTCCGGCAAGCCCCTTGCGCCGATTGTCGTAGAAACCAAAAATTTCGCGCACCGGAACCGGCTGAGCCGTGAGCTGGAGCGGCGGCAGGTTCTGCGGGACCAGCAGGTAGCGCAGATTTTCCCCCAGCGAATGCCACCACGGAAGCTCGGCGTCGAAGGCTGGTTGCACCGCCACCGGCTTCGACGTCAGCTCCAGTCGCGGCAGTTTTTCCTGGTGAAAGAATTCCTTCAGATTTGCGACCAGGGACCTCCAGGTCGAAAGATGCAAGTCGGCCTGGCGTAGCTCTACCGGCCGCGAAGTCAACGCCAGTGGCGGCTGCTCTTGCGGAAAGATTGCTTCCTTGAGGTTGGAAAAGAAGGAGCGCCACCAGGGCTGGCTGACTTCCACCAAAAGCTTCCTCAGGTGGACTTCTGCTCCCAGTTCGGTGTGAGAAAATTGTTCTTGCCTCATTCGCGCCTCTTTCAAGCCCAGGCCGGATTACCCGGCCATCTACTGAAGCCTTTCCCTGTCCCATAATTAAGATGATGCGGATGAGCCCAAAGTTGCTTTCTTGCATGAACTTAGGGGAGCCTCCGAAGCCCCTATTTCTCAATACGATGCGCCGTCAGCCTCCCGATGGGGAATGAAACACGTCGGCCCCCTCAAGGGTGGAGAGTGTCACAGGGTATAGCCGGCCGCAAGTTACCTTGGTGCTGGACTCGAGGTGAGCGTGCGCAGGATGGACGGGTCTAACACGCGCTCCCTATAATGAAAATCAGCCGCCGAATGGGAGTGTGAATGGGAGCGCCGCTCGATCTGAAGTCCACCATCAATCTGCCCAAGACGGACTTCTCCATGAAGGCCAACCTGCCGCAAAACGAGCCCAAAGTGCTCGCCCGGTGGGAGGAGATGCGGCTTTACGACCGCATCCGGCAGGCCCGCAGGGGCGCGCCCCTCTATGTGCTGCACGACGGCCCGCCCTATGCCAACGGACCCATCCATCTGGGGCATGCGATAAACAAATGCCTGAAGGACTTCGTGATCAAGACGCGCACCATGGCGGGCCTGGACTCGCCCTACGTCCCCGGCTGGGACTGCCACGGCCTCCCCATCGAGATCAAAGTGGACGACGCGCTGGGCCGCAAGAAGCTGGAGATGGCGCCGCTCGAGGTGCGTCGCGCCTGCCGCGAGTACGCGCAGAAGTATCTCGACCTGCAGCGCGAGCAATTCAAGCGCATCGGCGTGTTCGGCCGCTTCGACCAGCCCTACTCCACCATGTCTCCGCAGTACGAGTCGGTGGTGGTCGAGAGCTTTTACACCTTTCTGGAGAAGGGCGCGGTCTACAAGGGCCTGCGCCCGGTTTACTGGTGCATCTTCGACAAGACCGCGCTCGCCGAAGCTGAGGTCGAATACGAAAACCACACCAGCCCCAGCGTCTGGGTCAAGTACGCGCTCACCAGCGACCCGGCCACTCTGGATCCTGCGCTCGCCGGGAAGCGCGTTTCTACCATCATTTGGACTACCACTCCGTGGACCCTCCCGGGATCCATGGCGGTGGCATTTCATCCGGAACTTGAGTACGTAGCGCTGGAGTCGGGCGGCGAGGTCTACGTGGTGGCGGATGTGTTGGCCGAGGCGACGGTTCAGAAGTGCGGCCTCAGCGGGACGAACGTCGTGGCCCGCTTCTTGGGGAGCAAGCTGGAACACCTGACCTTCGCGCATCCTTTTCTGGAGCGGAAAATCCTGGGCGTGGTCGCCGAGTACGTCACCACCGACCAAGGGACCGGCGTGGTGCACACCGCACCCTCGCACGGCGCCGAAGATTTCTACACCGGTGGGCGTTACCACCTCGACCAGACCTGCAACGTGGACGAATCCGGACGGCTGCGCAACGGCCTACCCGCCTACGAAGGCCAGACCGTGTTCAAGGCCAACCCGCACATCGTGGAGTTGCTGCGTGAGCGCGGAGCGCTGCTGGCTGCGGAGCCGATCGAGCACTCTTATCCGCACTGCTGGCGCTGCCACAACCCAGTCATCTTCCGCGCCACCGAGCAATGGTTCATCTCCATGGAAAGCGTGCTGGAGGGCGGCACCCTGCGCCAGCTGGCGCTGGAGGAGATCCGCAAAGTGAAGTGGGATCCGGCCTGGGGTGAGGAGCGCATTTCCAACATGGTCGCCACCCGGCCCGACTGGTGCATCTCCCGCCAACGCGTCTGGGGCGTGCCCATCGCCGCGTTCTTCTGTGAGGGCTGCGGCGAGCTGTTGCGCTCGCCTGCTGCCAACCGCGCCGTGGTCGAGCTGTTCGCCCGCGAGGGCGCCGACGCCTGGTATCAGCACGATGCCTCGGACATTCTGCCCGCAGGAACAAAATGCGCGAAGTGTTCGGGCGTTCGCTTCCGCAAGGAGATGGACATTTTGGACGTGTGGTTCGAGTCTGGCTGCAGCCATGCGGCGGTGCTGGGCCGGGAAGAGGGCCTTCCTTGGCCGTCGGACCTCTACGTGGAAGCCGGCGACCAGTACCGGGGATGGTTTCATTCCTCGCTGCTCTGTGCCGTGGGCACTCGCGGGCAGGCTCCGTATCGCAGTGTGGCCACCCATGGCTGGACGCTCGACCCGCAAGGGCGCGCCATGTCCAAGTCGCTGGGCAACGTGGTGGATCCGGTAGACATCGCCGGCCGCATGGGCGGCGAGATCGTGCGCCTGTGGGTGGCCTCCGTGGACTTCCGGGAGGACGTGCGCGGCTCGGAGGAGCTGATGCAGCGGGTTGCCGAAAACTACCGCAAGATCCGCAACACTTTTCGCTACATCCTCGGCAACCTGTACCAGTTCGATCCGGCCCGCGACGCCCTGCCCTTGGCCGAGATGGAGGCCCTGGATCGATACCTGCTCCAGGCCACGGCGCAGATGGCCGCCAAGGTATGCCGCTTTTACGAACAGTTCGAGTTCCACAAGGCCTACTACCTGATGCTTGACTTCTGTACCGTAGAGCTGAGCGCCTTCTACTTCGACGTGCTCAAGGACCGGCTCTATACCTCCGCTCCCCGCTCGCGGGCGCGGCGCTCGGCGCAGACCGCCATCTGGCGGATCGGAGAGACGCTGGTGCGGCTGATTGCTCCCCTGATGAGCTTCACCGCCGACGAGATCTGGCAACATCTGCCGCCGGTCGCCGCACGGCCGGAGAGCGTCCACCTGGCGCTCTTCCCCACGGCCGAAGACATCACCGCCGATGCTGCAACTGCGGAGCCCTCGAAGGACTGGGAAACTCTGCTGGGCGTGCGCAGCGAGGTCCTCAAGGCGCTGGAGGCGGCACGCAACGGCAAGCAGATCGGCGGCAGCCTGCAAGCGCACGTGGTGATCACCGCCCCCGACCCCGCGTATTCGACCCTCCGCCGTCATGAAGCGGATCTGCGGGCGTTGTTGATCGTGTCCGGCGTGACCCTGGAGCAGGCACAGCCCGGCAACGGCGCCGGCGGGCTGATCGTCGAAGTGCAGCATGCCGCCGGCGGCAAGTGCGAACGCTGCTGGAACTATTCCACCCACGTGGGCCAGGACCCCACTTACCCCACTGCCTGCGAGCGCTGCCTGGCCGTGCTGGAGGAAATCGCCGCCTCTCGCCAGGGCTGATTCCGACCATGCCGGAACCTCACGCTATGCGCCGTTACCACTTCCTGCTGGCACTCCTGGTGTTGCTCCTGGACCAGGCGACCAAGTGGCTGGTGCTCGACCGCATTGCCTTGCACGAAAGCATCCCGGTCATCCCCGGCTTCTTCCGGCTCACCCATGTGCAGAACCGCGGAGCCGCTTTTGGGCTGTTCTCCGATTCTCCATCGCAGTGGAAGGTCGGACTGTTGATTCTCTTCTCCCTGATTGCCTTGCTGGTGGTGTCACGCTTGCTCTGGAAGAACAGCCACCATTTCTCTGCCACCGGCTTTGCCCTGGCGCTGATCATGGGCGGCGCGGTCGGCAACCTGTGGGACCGCTTGCAGGCAGGCTTTGTGGTGGACTACCTGGATTTCTATCTTGGCGGCTATCACTGGCCGGCATTCAACGTAGCCGACAGCGCCATTGTGATCGGCGCCCTGGTCCTGGTCGCCCAAATCCTGTTCTCACGACCCACCGCCGGTGAAAAATCGGTTCCCGAACCCTGACGCCGGGCGCGGCCGCTCGGTTCCGTGAGTTTGCGGATGCGGTCGCTGGCGGTTGAATGGCCAGCGCGCTGGCCCTCGAACCAACGCCGGGTGTATGCTCTTGCCCCGCTGGCCCACTTTCCGATCCCGAGAGGAGAATTCCCTTCATGGCCGTTGCTGGTGTACCGGTGCAGGAAGACCTGAACCCATTTCGCATTGCCATGCGGCAGTTCGACACCGCCGCCGACATGATGAACCTCGACCCGGATCTGCGCGAGATCCTGCGCCGCCCGCGCCGCGCCCTCACGCTTTGGTTGCCGGTCAAGATGGACGACGGCAGCGTGCGCGTCTTCGAGGGGTACCGTGTGCAGCACAACACCGCGCGCGGCCCCTGCAAGGGCGGCATCCGCTATCACCCCAACGTCACCTTCGACGAAGTGCAAGCCCTGGCCTCGTGGATGACCTGGAAGTGCGCCACCGTGGGCCTGCCCTTCGGCGGGGCCAAGGGAGGGATCATCTGCGATCCGAAGCGTATGTCCAAGAACGAGCTGGAGCGCCTCACGCGGCGCTACGCGTACGAGATTTCTCCCATCATCGGCCCTGACAAAGATATTCCCGCACCCGACGTCTACACCGACGCGCAGGTGATGGCCTGGATCATGGACACCTACAGCATGACCCATGGCCACAGTGCCCCAGGCGTGGTTACCGGCAAGCCTACGTTCCTGGGCGGATCGCACGGCCGCAACGAGGCCACTGCGCGTGGGTGCGTGTTTGTTGTCAGGGCGGCCTGCGACGTGCTGAAGATCCGGATCTCCGGCGCCACCGCCGCCGTTCAGGGTTTCGGCAACGCCGGCAGCATCTCCGCCGAATTGCTGGCCAAGGACGGCGTCACCATCGTGGCGGTCAGCGACTCCCGCGGCGGCATCCTCAACCGCAAAGGCCTGGACGTGGCCGCCGTCGTCGAACACAAGGAGAAGACGGGATCCGTGATCGGCTTTCCCGGCACGGAAGCCATCAGCGGCGAAGCCATTCTGGAAGTCGAGTGCGACATTCTGGTTCCAGCCGCGCTCGAGAACCAGATCACGATGGAGAACGCTGACCGCATCAAGGCGAAGATCGTGGCGGAGGCTGCCAACGGTCCCACTACCCCGGGCGCCGACGCCGTCCTTTATCAGAAGGGGGTGCTGGTGCTGCCCGACATCCTGGCCAACGCCGGGGGCGTCACCGTCTCCTACTTCGAGTGGGTGCAGGACCTGCAGGAACTGTTCTGGGACGAGGAGGACGTAAACCGCAGGCTGGAAAAAATGATGGTTAAGGCCTTCCAGGATGTGAACGCCACAGCGAAACGATATTCCGTGGACATGCGCACCGGCGCCTACATCCTGGCCATTGGCCGCGTTGCCGAGGCCACGAGTTCACGCGGCATCTGGCCGTAGGATCAGCAGCACGAGATTCAGTACTGAAAGGAGCCATCGATGGAAAAGGCAAGACGAATCGCTTTGCTGTCGCTCTGCGTGGTGTTGCTCATGGCATCCACGCCCGCCAAACCCTCGTGGCACATGAAGGCAGACTACGTGGAAGCCTGTAGCTGCCATTTGTTTTGCCAGTGCTACTTCAACCAGCAAGCCGAGCATCCTTACTGCGAATTCAACATGGCGGTGAAGGTGCGCGAAGGCCACAGCGGAAAGACCAAGCTCACCGGCGCCAAGTATTGGCTCACTGGCGACCTGGGCATGAGCTGGGGAACGGAGAAGAAAGCCAAGTGGGTTTCCGTGACTTTCGATTCTGCCACCACCCAGGAGCAGCGGGACGCGCTGGCTCCGATGATCCTCAAGACTTACGGCCTGGAGTGGCCGGAGCTAAAAGTCAACGTCGCTCCGATCGAGATCACCCGCACGGCCGACATCGTGGAAGCCAAACTGGACGGCGGCAAACTTGCCTACATGAAGCTGAAGCGCGAACCTGGCGCGGACGGCAAGGGTGTGGTGCTGAAGAACGTGAACTACTTCGGCGCTCAGCGCAACGACGGCTTCGAGATGTACAAGTCCATTGAGCACCGCGCCGACATCAGCGGCCACAAGTTTTCCTACTCCGGCCGCAACGCCTTCCTGATCTCGCTTGAGTCCCAAGAGGGAGGCGCCGCGGCAAAGAAGGGAATGGACTAGGGGACTTTTCATCTTCCATTGCCCAGCAGGCCTCCCGCCCGTGGGAGGCCTCTTTCTTTTGGGAGGTGCAGAGAGCTGCGAAACCTACGGAGTGCCGTACAGCCGGCGGTAGACCATCACGTTGCGTTTGATGGCCTGCACGTACTCTCGGGTCTCGGTGAACGGAATGGACTCCACAAACTCGTGGATGTCGCCATATTCGCCCTTGGCCAGCCATTCGTGGACCCGCTCCGGCCCCGCGTTGTAGCCGGCCAGGGCGTATTCTTCCCTGCCCCCGAACTCGTTCAGCCGGTCGCGGAAGTAACGCGTGCCCAGCTTCAGATTCAAACTCGGATCCGTAAGCCGCTGTGTCGAGTACGGGCGAATCTTCATCTGACGTGCCAGCACGCGGCCGGTCTGCGGCATCAGCTGCATCAACCCCACCGCGCGCGCGCGGGAAACCGCGTCCGCGCGGAACTCCGACTCCTGGCGGATGATGGCCGCCACCAGAAAGGGGTCGAGTGCATTCTCCTGGGCATTGCTTTTCAACTCGTCCCAGTAGAGCCGTGGAAACAGCGCCTCCCACATGGGGCGCGGCAGTTCGCCGAGGTCGAAAGTGAAGTAGCCAGGCAGGGCGCGCTTGGCCGCGCCCAGGGCGCGATAGTGCCGCCCCGTAGTCTGGTATACGCGCACGATTTCCACCACCGCCCAGTTGGCGCCCGCGCGGGCGGCGGTTTCCAGTTCTCTCAAGGCAAAATCGTATAGGCCGGCGATGCGCAGCAGCTTGGCCTTCTGGGCGCGCACGTCGTTGGCGGGCATGCTTCGCGCCAGCCCGGCCGGTGGGATAGGACGTGGAATGTTCTTCAGCAACGGCTCCAGGACAACCCCGCCGTCAATCTTGATTTCCCGAAGCCGCTCGCGCGCCAGTTCCGCGTAGTAGTAATTGCGGAAGCGGTCCGACAAGGTTTGGTAGTAGGCGCGAGCCCGGTCCGCCTGGTTATCCGCTTCCGCCAGCCGGCCGCGCCAGTAGAGCGCGCCCGAAATTTCGGCGGAGGTCGGATACAGCCGGATGTGCTCTTCCAGTAGCTTCTTGGCCTCCGCAGGCTGCTTCAAGCGATACCGCAGCCAGGCCGCCTTCCACAGCGCGTAGGACGCGCGCTTTCCCTCGGGGACGCGGCGCGCCGCCTCCAGATAGAACCGGGCCGCGCCGTCGTAGTCCTGCTGGAGCAGCCGGCTGTTCCCGGCCTGCAACAAGGCCTCCTGCAACCACGGGCTTTTCGCCGCCGTCTCGCGCAGCGCCGAAAGGACCTGCAGGTACCGCTTTCCGTCTCGGGCGCGGGTGATTTCCGCCAGATAATAGAGCCGCTGCGCGTTGATCTCGTCCGCCACCGGCGGCATCTTTTCCAGCAGCTCGCGGGCGGGCCCGTATTTCTTCAACCGGTGGAGCGCTTTGGCCCGCGCCAGCTGCAGGTCACGCCGCCCGGGATGCTCTTCCAACAGCTCGCGGTACTCCTCCGCGGCTTCTTTGTTCTCCTTCGCCTCTAACAGCAACTCGGCTCGCCGCAAACGCTGTTCCAGCGTGGGCGGTGGCAGCCGCCGGCCCTTGCCTAGATTCTCCAGCTCTTCTTCGGCTATCTCTGACGCAGGGCTGCGCGGCATTTCGTAGTACAGGCGCCGGAAGGCCGCGAGCGCGCCCGCGGAGTCGTTCGCTGCCAGATAGGCGCGACCCAGTGCCAGCTCCACTTCGGGGCTCGGCGGATCTCGCCGCTCCAGTACCGCGATCGCTTCTCGCGTCCGTCCGCCGGCCAGCAAGGCCGCGGCGTGAATCGTTGCCGCTTCGTGGTGCAGAAGCGAATCCGGGTACCGGGTGGAAAAATCCCGCAGGGTGGCTGCCGCAAGGCCGTTGTTCCCGGAGGATTTCGCGGCCCACGCCAGGAAGTAGGCAACGTAATCGCCCACTTCCGCGGCTTGGGGTTGCGCCGCCTGCAGCGCCGGAATCGCCTGGGCAAACTGCTCGTCCAGAATGCGAGCGTAGCCGATGGCCAGCCAGGCCAGCGCGCCCGCCGAGTCGTTCTCGTGCTGGCGCGCAAAAGCCTCGACGTTGGCGTAGTTTTCTGGGGACCGCCGGCTCATCAGCACCGCCGACAAGGGGCGCAGGTCGGCGGACGTGGCCAGGGTTTTCTGAACCTGCTCCGCCTGGGGTGTCAGAACCGGCTTGGCGGCTGGCTTCTTTTTCTTTCGGGCCGCCCCGGGCTTCTTCTTCGATTCCGCCGAGGTTGCGCCGGTTCCCTGCGGCGCAGCTGCGGGGGCCTCCGGCGACACGGGCAGGAGCAGCAACCAGGCTAGGAGGAGGATTCTCACAGCCTATCCGGGAAAGTTGTCCCCGAGAAGGGAGCGATCGTTTTGTGCCAGGATGCGGACCAGCTCACGGTTGAAGTAGTCGGCGCTGGCCGCAGGAGTCTTGGAGAACGCACGGTCGTATTCGGTGCGGCTCTTTTCAATGTCCTCGCGCAGCCGGTCGTAGAGGTCCCGGTTCTCGCGACCTTCGGTTACTTTGTTCTTGTTATAAAGCGAAATCTCTTCCACCAGGACCTTGGCTTTGCGTTTGGCCTTTTTGTGGACTTCCGCGTCCTCCGCCGGAATCTCCGGCTCCTCCACCACAGGTTGGGGAGGGCGCGCAGGCGGCGTTGGGGGTTCCGCGATCGCACTGAACTTGGCGGACGCTTCCGGCGCGGCTTCTGCAGCCGGTGCTCCGCCGGCCTTTTTCAGAGCAATCAGTTCCAGCCATTGTCCGGCGGCACGAACCAGGATATGCAGCGCAGCGGTGTCCAGCTTGCCGCTCGAGTCGGTGCCTGCGTCTGCGTACAACACCGCCGCCACCTTGTCTCTTACCACCAGGGGAAGCACCAGCCCGTTGCCGTCGGCGGGGTTTCCCATGGAAGAGATGAACGCGGAGTCGAACTCTGCCGCGGCCGCGGCGGCCGGTACCCGGTCCTGCACCGCGCGACCCACCAATCCCTCGCTGGTGCTCAGGCTCAACCGCTTCACGTCGCTGGTTTCGAAGCCCCGTCCCTCCCAGCCTGCGGCCGTCCCCGAACGGATAACCAGCAGCGCGCTGCGGCCGCAGAAGCGCGCCGAGCCGTCCAGCAGAGAGCGCAGGATGTCGGCTTGCGCACCCAGATCTTGCAGGGAAGCAATGGCGGCGTTGAGTTGATCCGTGGGCGACGCCCCCGGCTCGGTGCCCAGAAGCGGTTCAATCTCCTTCAGCACCCGTCGGGCGATCTCCTGGCGGAGCTTGTCCATCTGGGCGCCCATGGCCTCGGACACCACGCGCTCCACCAGTTCGCGAATTGCTCCTGCGTCTGCCATCAGAACTCTGAACCGGGCGGGGTTTTCGGCTTTCCCACCCGCTGGTCCCTCGCCGCGATTATAAGGTCTGCGGACGCTCTGTCAACGTTGGCACGGCGGCTTCCGGAACCCGCCTTGGTACCCTGCCCTCGGTCACTCCACGATCAACGTTCCCTGCATTTCGTCGTGCCCCGGTCCGCACAGGATGCTGCATTGAATCTTGAACTGGCCCCGGTTCTCCGCCTTGAAGCGGACGGTGGCCGTTTGCCCGCGGGGCACGGGCTCCTTGATGTCCAGATCGGGCACGGCGAATCCATGCTGCACGTCCGCGGCGCTGATCTCCAGTTCCACCGCATCTCCCTGCTTCACCCGGATGACGGGTGGGTCGAAACTGTACTTCCTCATCTTTACCTGGATGCGCACCGGCTCGCGCGCGGAGTAGATTTGGCAGCCGCTCAGGGTGCCGGTCAGGACTACAGCCATCAGAAACCACACCCTCCATATCTTTCTCACGAACGGGCTGGCATCGCGTCCAAGCATTTAAGAGTGCCTTGCTGGGGGGAAACCCGGTAAAATACAGACTCTGAAGTTCAAAAAATGTTGCATCGTGACCCTGTGGACGCCATCGAATCTCCTGTGAAAGAACCGGCCGGCGATGAGCTCGCGCTGGTCCAGGCGGCACGGACAGGCGACGTTAGCGCTTTCGAGCAGTTGGTGCGGCGCTACGACCGCAAAATCTTCCGGCTTGCCCATCACATCACGCAAAACCGCGAGGACGCTGAAGACGTGCTCCAGGAGAGCTTCTTGAAAGCGTATCAGAACCTGGCAGGCTTTCAAGGCAACTCCAAGTTCTACACCTGGCTGGTTCGGATTGCGGTCAACGAGTCGCTGATGAAGCTGCGCAAGCGGCGCACCGACCGCACCGTCTCCCTCGACGAAGAAGTGGAAACCGAAGACGGTTCCATGCCCCGCGAGGTCCCCGACTGGGGACCCAGTCCGGAGCAGCTCTACGGTCGCGAGGAGCTGAACGGCATCCTGGTCCGCACCATCGGCGGGCTGCCCGCCAGTTTCCGCACCGTGTTCGTGTTGCGGGACGTAGAAGGACTCTCCACCGAAGAAACTGCGGAAGCGCTCGCTTTGAGCGTTCCTGCGGTAAAATCCAGATTGTTGCGGGCGCGCCTGCAGTTGCGCGACCGCCTGAGCCGGTTCTTTCAACGCCAAAGCGCGGGAGACGTAAGGCCGTGAACTGCACCCAGTTCCTACAGGAATTGAACGATTATTTGGACGGCGCGCTCGACCCGCGCACGCGCGCGGAACTGGAGGAACACCTGGTCTGGTGCCACGACTGCTACGTGGTCTGCGACACCACCCAGAAGACCATCCAGATTTTCCGCGATTCGCAGCCCTACGAGCTGCCCGACGACCTGCGCGCCCGCTTGCAGTCCGCCATCCTCAGCAAGTGCAAGTGTTCCACCCCCAAGGCCGACTGAACCCGGCGGCTGGGCGCCCGCCCTCAGACGGCTTCCGCTTTGGGCTCCTGGGCGTTCAGCAGTTCGTTCAGCAGACCCAGCATGTCGGTGACGGTGAGAATGCCCAGCAGCTTGCCGTTCTCTACCACCGGAAGCGCCCCCACCTTCTTGGTGTAGAAGAGCAGCACCGCATCGCGGATGGTATCGTCCGGTCCCACGCAGATCGGGTCCTTGGTCATGGCCATGGTGAGCGGGGTGGCCTCGAAAACGCGGTTGTACTCCTCCGGCGTCATCCCCGCCAGCATGGAGGGCGCCAGGCGCGCGACATCGCGGTCGCTGATAATGCCCACTACCTTGCCTTCTTCATTGACCACGGGGATGTGGCGCTTGCCCGTCCGGCGAATGAACAGCGCAGCGTCCAGCAGGCGGCCGTCCACCTTCAGGCTCATGACCGTGGCCGTCATGTACTCCCGGACTTGCATGGCAGCCTCCCCCAAATTCTGAACTTACTCGCCCGCGAGAACCGGCGCGGGCCCAACCGTGCTTCGCCTAAGCGGCGCATTGTAGCACAGCGCGGTGCTGCGGTTTTCCGCCCGCGCATTTTCGCTGCGCCCTGCGAAAGGAGAAACTTCGTATAATACGCGCGCCGTCGTCGTCCAGCCCGGAGGCTCGCTTCCCTTTGTCTGATTTTCGGTCCAGCCTGCGCGAGGTTTCGATTCTCCAGCAAGCCACGGAGATGATCCTCTCCAGCGCCGACGTGGACACCGTCCTGCACCAGATGTTGCTCATCGTGCGTAACCACTTCGGCGTTTCCCGGGGCGCCATTTATCTGTTCGATCCCTCCGCCGGCGACCTTTACTGCCGCGCCCAGGTGGGCCACGACCGCGACGCCCGCCAGCTCCCTCGCCAGAAGCTGAGTGAGGGCTGGGTGGGGCGCGCAGCCCAGTCGCGAACCGCGGCTCACTTTCCCGACCTTAGCCAGGAGCCCTCTGCGGCCCCGCAGAGCGGGGCCATACGCAGCGCACTGGCTGTGCCGCTGGTCGTGCGCGAGGAGGTGATCGGCGTGCTCGAGGTGCAGAGCAGCCGGCCGAACCACTTCGGCAGCGAAACCGTCGCCTTGCTCTCGCTGTTTGCCGGCCAGGCGGCCGTAGCCGTGGAGAACGCGCGCCTGTACTCCACCGAGCGCCGCCGCATGAGGCAGATTGAGCTGCTCAATCTGATTGCCCGCTCCGCTACCTCCGCCGGCGAACTCGACCCGCTGCTGGCCACGCTCTGCGACCTCATCTACGACACCTTCGAAGGCGCCGACGCCTGCATCTTGCTGCGCGAGGCCGACGGCGCCCTTACCTTGCGCGCCTACGCCGGTTCCAGCGAGCGCCTGGAGGCGGATTTCACCGCTTCCGAGCGCTCCGGCATCATCGCCCAGGCTTTCGCCGCACGCTCCAACGTCGTCGCCAACGACGCCGCCACTCGGCGGAACTGGTCGCCCTGCATGGAAGGTTCCGGCTCGGAACTGTGCGCCCCCCTGGTGGCCTTTGGAGAAACCATGGGTGTAGTCCTGGTGGCGCATCCTCAGGCCAACTTCTTCACCGCCGACGACCGCGCCATCGCCCAAGCCGCGGCCGACGTGGGCGCCACCGCCATCAAGAACGTGCAGCTCGCTGAGGAGCTGCGCCGGCTTACCCACACCGATCCGCTCACCGGCGCCTATAACCAGCGTTACTTCCACACCGCTGCCGCCCAGGAAGTTACACGCGCCCGGCGCTACGGCAAGGAGTTCGCGCTGGCCATGCTCGACCTTCGGGGATTCCGCCACACCATCGCTACCCTGGGCTTCGAGCGTGGCGACGACCTCCTGCGGGAAGTGGCCCAGCTTCTGCGCAGCCAGCTCCGCAGCATGGACGTGCTATGCCGCTACGCTGCCGACCGTTTCGTCCTGGTGCTTCCGGAAACCGATGGCGGGCGTGCTCTCACCGTGCTGGCAAAGATCGGCGAAAATCTGGCGCGCATCACCGTCCCTGCCGCCCATGGCGCCCAGCCTCTCACCGCCGCAAGCGCCTGCGTCAGCTATCCCCAGGACGGTGACGCCGCCCTCGATCTCACGCGTTTGCTGCTGTCGCGGCTGGAAGAGGCCAAGTGCAGTCCGCAGAAAGAGTAGCCCTGGTGGCAAAAACAAACCGGCAGCCCGCGGGCTGCCGGTTCTCTTGGTAGTGCAATCCCGCTAGTCGCGCCGCTTCAGGACGGGAGGTTCTTCTTCATCCGTCTTGCCTTCTCCGTCCTTGCCATCCCCACCGCTGGCGCGCCGCAGGGAGGGCTTCTTTCCATCCTTGTCGTCGTCCACCTTGCGCCGGTTCTGCAGAACCGCCAGCCGTGCCTTGACGTCGTCGAATTCCGACGTGGTCACCACGTACTGCTCGCGATCCGGCAGCACCGTCTGGATCTCTTTCTGCGTGGCCTCAATGCGGTCCGGGGTCTGGGGGTGCGAAGAGAAGGCCTTGGCCAGCGTGCCCGGCTTCTTCTTTTCCTTGGCTTGCAGCTTTTCGAAGAACTGCACCGTTGCCTGCGGATCATATCCGGTGGCATACAGGTACTGCACGCCCAGGCAGTCCGCTTCCCGCTCGAACCCGCGGGAGAAAGTCAGAAACGTCAGCGGCAATGCCAGGCCGGCCGCCTGGCGGAGGCCATATCCAAGTCCGCCACCCACAAAAATCAGCGGGATCGTGGCCAGGTTGAGCAAACTTCCGCGAGTCATTTGCCGCGTGCCGTGCCGCGCCGCCACGTGCGCGATTTCATGCGCCATCACCCCTGCCAGTTCCGCCTCTTCGTCGGCCGCAAGGATCAGGCCGGAGTTCACGTAAAAAAAGCCGCCCGGAATTGCCATGGCATTGATTTCGTCGGAGTCAATCACCTTGATGGTGAAGGGCACACGCGCGTCCGAATTGCGCACCAGGTTCTGTCCGATGCGGTTCACGTACTCGTTGACCACCGGGTCCTGCACCATGCGCGCGGTCTGGTCAATCTGCGACGCGAACTCCTTGCCCATGCGAATCTCTTTTTCCAGGGAATACCAGTTGCCCAGGCCGCCTCCCTTGCCCACGCCCCGGTTGCCGATCGCTTCCACGTCTGTCGGACACCCGGCGAACGCGCTGGGCGTCACCAGCGCGCAGACCAGAGCCAGCCCCACCGCCGTCATACCGCGAAGTCTCATGGACCCACTCCTCTGCCGCCCGCCTGCTTCGGCGGGCCACTGCTCGCTTGGATTATACCGCCGGGCAGAACTCCCACCTAAGGGATTCACCCCTGTCCCTTAGATACACCCTAGGCCGAGAAACGTTTCCTCACCCCACATGGATATTTTGCCACTACCCTCCCCAAGCCTCCCTCGTCGGCCCTCGAACGGCTGCCCTTGCGCCCACCGCTTCCAGCACTTACCCTATCCGGCGAGATTCGATACCGGAGGCACCCATGCCCGACCGCCGCACTTTTCTGCGCAGCAGTGCCAGCTTGTTTGCCGCCCTTGGTCTCACTACCCAGCGTCGGGCCGAACTGTGTTCCCCTCCTCCGCCGCTGCCTTCAGCGGACCTTTTCTCCCGCGACGAAGACGCCTACTGGGCGGCGATCCGAAAACAGTTCCTCATCCCTGCGGATACGGTGTACTTGAACAACGGCACCGTGGGTTCCTCGCCGCTTCCCGTGCTGCAGGCCATTTTCGACGGATACCACGAAACCGAAAAGATGTCCCAGGAAGATCCCGAGGATTATCCCATTTGGGGCTACGCAGCCTGGAACCAGTTTCGCGACCCCCTGGCTGCTTTCATAGGTGCTTCCCGCGATGAGATTGCCATGCTGCGCAACGCCACCGAAGCCAACAGCTACATGGCCAACGGGCTGGATTTGGCCGCCGGCGACGAGGTCCTGATGAGCGATCAGGAACACCCCGGCGGCGAGCAGCCCTGGCAATTGCGGGCCAAGCGCCACGGCATCGTTGTGAAGAAGTTTTCCCTGCCCCTGCCGCCGCAGAACGCTGCGGAAATCCTCAATCGGATTAGCGACGCCATCACTCCCCGCACCCGTGTCATTTTCGTCAGCCACATCACCACCGTGACCGGCGTGGTCTTGCCGGTGAAGGAGATCTGCGCTCTGGCACGCTCCAAGGGCATCCTTTCCGCCATTGACGGCGCGCACGTCATCGGCATGATGCAGCTCGACCTGCGCGACCTGGGCTGCGATATGTATTCCTCCACGCCGCACAAGTGGCTCATGGCCCCCAAGGGCTCGGGCTTGCTCTACGTTCGTGATGAAGTGATAGACCGCCTGTGGAACACCATCGTCACAGAAGGCTGGAACGATCCCAAGCTGCGTGCCGAGCGTTTCCAGCGCATCGGGTCGTCGAATGTCCCGGCGCTCTGGGGACTGCGCGCCGCGTTGAAGCTGGCCACCGACATCGGCATGGAGCGCATCGAGCGCCGCCACCGCCACCTGGCCGACTACGTCCACGGAGAACTGGTCAAGCGAGGCATCCAATCCTGGACGTCACCTGACCCAGCCCTGCGCTGCGCCATTTCGACCTACAACCTGGCGCCCATCAAAATTGTCGAACTGGAAAATTGGTTGTGGAAGACGCACAAGGTGCGTATCCGCGGCGGCGCCCCTTCGCGCCTGCGGGTCTCCACGCCTTACTACCTGTCGCGCGCAGACCTGAACCGCTTTCTGGAGATGTTTGACGTTTACCGGAAGGCGAGGGCTTAAAGAACGACATTACAGGATCACAACTTCACAAATCACACATTCACACATCACACATTTCCCCTCACTCCCACTCGATGGTGCTCGGCGGTTTGGATGACACGTCGTACACCACGCGGTTGATTCCCTTCACCTCGTTCACGAGGCGGCTGGAGATGGTCTTGAGCACGTCGTAAGGCAACTCGACCCAGTCCGCGGTCATGCCGTCTTCCGAGTGCACGCAGCGGATGGCGCAAGTGTAGGCATAGGTCCGCTGGTCGCCCATCACGCCCACCGATTTCACCGGCAGCAGCACCGCGAAGGATTGCCACACTTGGTTGTACAGGCCCGCCTGCTTGATCTCGCTGACTACAACGTCATCGGCTTCCTGCAGGATGGCAATGCGCTCCGGCGTGACTTCGCCCAGGATGCGCACCGCCAGTCCCGGCCCCGGGAAGGGCTGGCGCTGCAGGATGTCTTCCGGCATACCCAGGTCGCGGCCGATGCGCCGGACTTCGTCCTTGAACAGGTCTTTGAGCGGCTCGATGAGCTTGAGCTTCATCTTTTCCGGCAATCCGCCCACGTTGTGATGGGTCTTGATGGTTTGCGACGGCCCGCGCACCGACCGCGACTCGATCACGTCGGGATAGAGCGTCCCCTGCACCAGCCACTCCACGTGTCCGGCCTCGCGCTCGATCCTGAGCGCTTCGTCCTCGAACACGGCGATGAATTCGTTGCCGATGATGCGCCGCTTCTGTTCGGGATCGGTTACACCCGCGAGTTTCGCCAGGAAGCGCTGGGATGCGTCCACCGCGTCGAGATTCAAGCCCAGGCCCAGCTTGCCGCCGAGGGTCTGCTGCACTTTGGCGAACTCGTTCTTGCGCAGCACGCCGTTGTTGACAAACACGCACGCCAGCCGCTCGCCCAGGGCGCGGTGCACCAGCGTGGCCGCCACCGCCGAATCCACTCCGCCCGAGAGCGCGCAAAGGGCCCGGCCCTTCTCGCCCACCGTGGCCCGGACCTGCGCCACCGTGGAGTCGATGAAGTGTTGCGGCGTCCAGTCGGCTTTCGCCGCGCAGATGCCGAACACAAAGTTGCGCAGGATCGCCGTCCCCTGGGGCGTGTGGTGCACTTCCGGATGGAACTGCACCGCCCACATGCGGCGCTCGGGATTTTCCATCGCCGCCACGGCATTCTCCGACCGCGCCACTTCCCGGAAGCCGGCCGGCAATTCCAGCGCCTCGTCGCCGTGCGACATCCACACCGTCATCGTGCGCGGGACGCCCTCGAACAGCCGGGAGCCATTGCTGTGCTCCACTTCGGCGCGCCCGTACTCCCGCTTGGGCGCCGGCTTCACCTTCCCGCCCAGCTTGTGCGCCAGCAACTGCAGGCCGTAGCAGATGCCCAGCATCGGGGTGCCGAGCTCGAACACGCGGTCGTCCGCTGGCGGCGCATCGGGGTCATAGACCGAGTACGGCCCGCCTGACAGGATGATGCCCGCGGGCTGGTGGGCGCGAACTTCGTCCACCGAGGCAGTGCAAGGAAGCACTACCGAAAAGACGTTTTGCTCACGAATGCGGCGGGCGATGAGCTGCGTGAACTGCGATCCAAAGTCGAGGATGACGATGGAGTTGGGTTCCATGTGCCAGTCTCTCAGAAAACCGCGCACCTTGGCAATCAGCCTTCCGCGATCAGCATTCAGTGACTCTGGATACCGCCTTCCGGAACCGGATCCGCTTCCGGCTGGGCGCTGACTTGCGGCTGATGGATGACGGCCGAGGCCTGCCGGTTGTCCTCGACGATCTTCACGTAGGCGGCCAGCCGCGCGATGTAGAGAAAGTCGGCGAAGGCAAAATAGACCAGCGCCACCAGACCCATCAGTCCGAGCACGACTCCGCTGGGAGCGCTACCTGCCAGGGCCAGCGGCATCAGGCCGGCGATGGTCGCAATCGCTACCGCCAACAGTCGCAGCAAGCCGAACACGCTGCTCACCGAGGAAAACCCGCGCCGGTTGCTGCGGACTGCTCGCGCTGCTTCGGCTATCGACCCCAGACTGTCGCGGCCACCCTCCGCCGCGAACACCGGAGCCACCGACAGGTACCAGTTCAACACCGACCACAGCAGGCCGACCAGAAAACTCAGCGCCAGGAATACCACCAGGAAGACGCCCGGACTGTTCTGTTCCCCTTGCACGGCAGCGAGTCCCGCCACGATAAACGCTGCCAGCCAGGCCAGCACTGCCGCCAGAGCCAGCGCGGCGCGCAGAAAACTGATCTCCAGGATCGGCCGAACCGCCACTCGTTCCTGATGGCGCAGCGCCCGCAGGGTTGCGGCACGCCCCAGCGCGGCGGCAATGGTCCACAGCACCGCCAGCGATGGCAGCACGATGGCGGAGGCCGTCACCAGCTTCGGCCAGGCGTCGCGGAGGATGTGGGTCACCGCGTCGGCGATCAGCACCGGAGTGCGGCTGCGCAGCGCCAGCAAGTCGGCGTCGCTCAGGTGCGTAGTGGCCAGCAGCCGGCCGAGGGCATACGCGCTGATGGCTAACGCGGCCGCGCCAAAGGCCCAGCGCCAGCCAATTTCCGCCAGCACCAGCGCGGGATCACCCGCCGCCCTGCGTATCCCGTAGCGGAATGGAGAGTCCTGGGCCATTACTTCACCACCACATTCACCAGTTTTCCCGGAACCACGATGGCCTTGATCAGCTTCCTGCCGTCGAGCGCCGCGCGGACTTTTTCGTCGGACAGCGCCCGCTCACGTGCGCTCTCTTCGCTGATGTCAGCGGCGACCCGCATGTGGCTGCGCACCTTGCCGTTCACTTGGATGGCCATCTCGATCTCTTCCTCGCGGGCCAGCTCCGGGTCATAGGCCGGCCAATTCTCGCGCAGCAGGCTGGAAGTTTCGCCCAGCGTTTCCCAGAGCTCGTGCGCCAGGAAGGGCGCAAACGGCGCCAGCAGAAGGACCAGGTTGCGGCATGCATCTCGCAACAGCGCCGGCGGGACTTCGCCCCGGGCGATGGGCTCTTCTGCGGCGTAGAGCGCGTTCACCAACTCCATGATGGCGGCGATGGAAGTGTTGAAGTGCCAGCGTCCCTCGAAGTCGTCGCTCACCCGGCGGATGGTCTGGTGCAGCTTGCGCTGCAAAGCACGCGCTTCTCCCTGTAGGGACGTTGCTGGCAATGTCTCCCGCGTCCGTACCCGCTCCAGGTGCCGGTGCACTATGCGGTACACGCGCCCCAGGAAGCGGTAGATACCCTCAATGCCGGAGTCGTTCCAGTCCAGGTCGCGATCGGGCGGAGCCGCGAACAGCACGTACAAGCGGGCGCTGTCGGCCCCGTAGCGCGCCACCATGTCGTCGGGCGAGACCACGTTGCCCAGGCTCTTCGACATCTTGGCCCCGTCCTTGATCACCATGCCCTGCGTGAACAGCCGCTCCACCGGCTCGGAGTTGCGCACCAGGCCCAGGTCGCGCATTACTTTGGTCCAGAAGCGCGAGTAGATCAGATGAAGGATGGCGTGCTCCACGCCGCCGATGTACTGATCAATGGGAAACCAGTAGTCAATCGTTTTGCTGTCGAGCGGGGCCGTGGCCAGCCGCGCGTTGGTATAGCGGTAGAAGTACCAGGACGAATCCACAAAGGTGTCCATGGTGTCGGTCTCGCGGCGCGCTGGCCCTTGGCACTTCGGGCAGGTGGTGTTTAGAAACTCGGGCACGCGAGCCAGCGGCGAACCGCCTTGCAGAGTGATCTCTACATTGTCCGGCAATACCACCGGCAGATCCCGTTCCGGAACCGGTACGATGCCGCACCGCGCGCAGTACAGCATGGGGATGGGTGTTCCCCAGAAGCGTTGGCGGGAAATGCCCCAGTCCTTCAGGCGGTAGGTGACGGCTGCTTTTCCGAAACCGTGCTTCTGGGCATGCTCCGCCATTCGCTGGAGAGCCTCCGCGCACGAGAGGCCGGTGAACTCACCGGAGTTGATCAGCACGCTGTTCAGGCTGGTGAACGGCACCAGCTCTGCGGGAGTCTTTCCTGCGTGCTCCGGTCCATCAGGCCGGGGCTCGATGACCACACGAATCCCGAGGCCGTACTTTTTCGCGAACTCGAAGTCGCGCTCATCGTGCGCAGGTACGGACATAATCGCGCCCGTGCCGTAGTCCATCAGAATGTAATTGGCCACCCAGACGGGGACCTGTTCCCCGTTATACGGATTCACCGCGTAGCGGCCGGTGAAGACGCCGTGCTTTTCCAGCGAGCCTACGTCCCCGGCTTCAGCCGCCTTGCGCTGTTCGGCAGCGAGCTCGCGCACCTTCTGCGCCAGTCCTTCATCCCCCGCAGCCAGATCGGCCACCAGCGGATGTTCGGGAGCAAGTTGCACGGACGTCGCTCCGTAGATGGTATCCACGCGCGTGGTAAACACGGTGATCGCGCTGCCCGCCTTGCCGGCAGGCCCCGCCAGCTTGAAGTCCACCGACGCGCCCTCGCTGCGCCCGATCCAGTTGCGCTGCATGGTGCGCACCTTGTCCGGCCACTCCGGCAGCCGGTCCAGGTCGCGCAGCAGCTCGTCGGAGTAGTTGGTGATGCGCAGGAACCACTGCTCCAGTTCGCGCTGTTCCACGGGTGTATCGTCGTGGCGCCAGCACACTCCACCCTCCACCTGCTCGTTGGCCAGCACGGTGGCGCACTTGGGGCACCAGTTCACCCGGCTCTTCTTGCGATAGGCCAGGCCCTTCTCGTACATCTTGAGGAAGAACCACTGGTTCCAGCGGTAATACTCGGGAAGGCAGGAAGTGATCTCGGTGGACCAGTCGTAGGCGTACCCCAGGCGCCGCATCTGCGCTTTCATGCGCGCAATGTTGCCCAGGGTCCACTGTTTCGGCGGGACGTTGTTCTCGATGGCGGCGTTCTCCGCCGGCAGCCCGAAAGCGTCCCAGCCCATGGGATGGAGCACGTTGTAGCCCCGCATCCAGCGCTGGCGAGTGAGCGCGTCGCCGATGGAGTAGTTGCGCACGTGTCCCATGTGCAGCGCCCCCGAGGGATAAGGCAGCATTTCCAGCACGTAGTACTTGGGGCGCGAGGACGTGGCCGGTTCG
>CAYTIL010000017.1:0-20754 GCA_964437985.1 uncultured Acidobacteriaceae bacterium | reverse complement strand
ACGCTGAGCACGGCCTTCGGGTTCGTGGCTGTGGCCTGCTCCAGCACCAACGTGGTGGGCGGGTTCCTCATCACCGACCGCATGCTCAAGATGTTCAAGACCGCCGAGGAGCTCAAGGTCTCGCGCCGCTGGTACCAACTCAGTCGCGGCGGCCAGTTCTTTCTTGGAGCCCTGCTGCTTCTAGGAGCCCTCCTGGCCCTGCTCGTGGCCGTGGTCGGCCATCACCAACTGCGCGAGTGGGTGCACGGGGCCGACCTCGCCCCTGCGCTCAAGTTCTCTTACATCCTGTCGGCGGCGCTGTTCATCCTGGGACTGAAAGGACTCAGTTCACCCAAGTACGCACGCCGAGGCATGTTCCTGGCCGAGTGGGGCATGGTGATGGCGGTGGTGGGAACGCTGCTCCATCCGCAGATCGTGGAATACAAATGGATTTTTGGCGGACTCGCCATCGGCACGTTTCTGGGCGGCAGCCTGGGCCTGTGGGTGCCCATGACGGCGGTGCCCCAGCGCACCGCGTTTTCCCACTCCCTGGGGGCGCTGGCGGCCACGCTGATTGGGATTGCCGAATTCGTTCGCCATCACGGCGAGATCAGCCGCGTGCTCATGACCGCGCTGGGCTTCGAGGTAATCATCGGCGGCCTCACCTTCACCGGCAGCCTGATGGCGGCCGCCAAACTGCAGGAGCTGCTGCCCGGCGCTCCTATCACCTACAAGGGGCAGAACGTTTCCAACTTCCTCTTGCTGGCGGTGATGGTGGGCAGCCTGGTCTACCTGATTGCCGTGCCCGATGCGCCGCCGCTGGTCTTCTACGCCATGGTGGGCATGGCGCTGGTGTTTGGCTTCCTGCTGGTGGTGCCCATCGGCGCCGCCGACATGCCGGTGGTGATTTCGCTGCTCAACTCCTACGCAGGACTGGCCGACGCCGCCATGGGCTTCGTGCTCATGAACAAAATCCAGATCATCACCGGCTCGCTGGACGGCACTTCCGGATTCCTGCTCTCCATCCTGATGTGCCGGGCCATGAACCGCTCGGCCACCAACGTGCTGTTCGGGGCTTTCGGGAAAATCGAAACCGGCCAGACCGGCGCCGCCGCCGAGGCCAAGGGCACGGTGCGCAGCATCACCCCCGAGGAAGTGTCGTCGCTGGTGGAGAGCATCCGCTCGGTGATCGTGGTACCTGGTTACGGCATGGCGGTGGCGCAGGCGCAGCACGGCGTGAGCGAGCTGGCCAAGCTGCTGATCAAGCGCGGCATCGACGTCAAATACGCCATCCATCCCGTGGCCGGCCGCATGCCCGGGCACATGAACGTGCTGCTCGCCGAGGCCAACGTGCCCTACGACCAGCTCTACGAAATGGAGCAGATAAATCCCTACTTCGCCGAGGCCGACCTGGCGCTGGTGGTGGGCGCCAACGACGTCACCAATCCCGCCGCCCGCACCAACAAGAGCAGCCCGCTCTACGGCATGCCCATCCTGGGAGTCGACCGCGCCAAGAGCATCATCGTGCTCAAGCGCAGCATGAGGCCGGGCTTCGCCGGCGTGGACAACGAGCTCTACTACGATCCCAAGTGCATGATGCTGTTCGGCGACGCGAAAGAAAGTTTGAATAGGCTGTTTGCGGCGTTGAAGTCGTAGGAAGAATTGGCCACAGAGTCACGGAGACGCTGAGATTCGGCAGGGTCGAAACCCGATTCTGTTTTCTCCGTGACCCCGTGTCTCCGTGGTGAAAAAGAAGCTCAGGCGGGATACTTCCCGGTGATGTAGTTCTCCAGCCGCTGAATCGTCTCTTCCTGCTCGGAGATGATCCACTTCACCAGGTCTCCGATGGAGATCATGGCCACCACGCGTTCGCCTTCCTGCACCGGCAGGTGGCGGATGCGGTTGCGGGTCATGATGCTCATGCAGTCGTCCACGGTGTGGGTGGGGGAGACGAAGATTACCGGGCTGGTCATGATGGCGCTGACCGGGGTTTCCTTCGACGAGCGCCCTTTCAGGATGACCTTGCGCGCGTAATCGCGCTCGGAAAGGATGCCCACCAGCCGGCCGGAGGAAATCACCAGCAGCGCGCCTACTCCTTTTTCCGCCATCTTCTCGATGGCCTCGTACACCGACTGGTCGGGTTCAACCGACCAGACTTCGCCTTTGTGCTGAATCACCGCGCTGATGAGGTCGGTGAGCTTGATCATGGGGCACCGCCGTGATTTCGGCGCAATGGTAGTCGCCGTGGAGGGGGCAGGTCAAATGATTTAGGGTTTTCTAACCACGAAGGACACGAAGGACGGGATTGAATCATTGATCAGTGAATCAGTGAATCATTAACGTGAAGCCGCGGCCTTGCGGCAATGATTCAATGATTCAATCGCTCAATGATTCAATCCCGTCCTTCGTGTCCTTCGTGGCTAAAACCTACGTCGCTACTGGCAACCCCGCGCCCGTCCACGCGGTCATGCCGCCGACCACGTTGACCACCTGGTTCAACCCGGCGCGCTTCAGAACGCTCGAGGCGATGGACGACCGGTATCCGCTGCCGCAGATGATGTGGATCGCGCGGTCCTTGGGCAGCGAATCGAGGCGCTGCGGCAGCTCGCCGGCCATGATGTGCGCGGCGCCGGCCACGTGACCGGAACTCCATTCGCGGTCGCTGCGCACATCGAGAACATACGCGTCCCCCTTGCCGTTTCTGGCCGCAAGTTCCGTCACCGAAATCTGCGCCACGTGTTCCTGCGGATAACCCGCCAGGATCCACGACTTCATGCCGCCGCGCAGGTGTCCGCGAATGTCATCCAAGCCCACCCGAACCAGCGCGCGCCGCGCTTCTTCCTGGTTCGCGCCCTCATCTCCCATCAGCAGGATGGGGCAATCGTAGGGCACCACCCAGGCCGCCCACATGGCCAGGTTCTGGTCGCCGCCAATGCTGAACGCGCCCGGCACGTGCGCCCCGCCGAAGGCTTCAGGGCGGCGGAGATCAATCACGATGGTCTGCGAATCCTCAGCTTGTTGGCGAAATTCTTCCGGCGAAAGCGCAGCCCCGCCGGGAAGTTCGGGCAGGCGAAGTCCCTCCGAGTTCACCCGCTTCATGCGTTTGTAGTATTCGGGGAAAGGCGGCACGCTGCCCAGGATGAGGCTCACAAATTCCTCCTGGCTGCGTTGCGCGAAAAACAGATTGCTGGCGCGCTCGTAGCCCAGCGTGGTCTGGGGACGTTCGCCCATGCCCGCGCCGCACATGGACCCCGCTCCGTGCGCGGGGTGGATTTCGAGGCCGTCGGGCAGGGCCGCGATCTTGCGGTGCACGCTTTCGTAAAGCTGGCTCGCGAGCTTGTGCTTGGCGGCCTCACCCAGCAGGTCGGGCCGTCCCAGCGACCCAACGAACACGAAGTCGCCGCTCAGCATGGCCACCGGCTGCGTGCGTCCGCCTTCCTCCCCGCCTTCCTCAAAGAGCAGGAAGGAAAGATGCTCGGGAGTGTGTCCGGGGGTGTGCACGGCCACAATGCGGGCTCCGCCCAGAATGAATTCCTCACCGTCGTGAAACTCGTGGTGGGGAAAGCGGTACTCGAAGTCCTCGCCCGTGTCGTGCCCGCTTAGCCACAGCTCGGCGCCGGTGTGGGCAGCCAGCTCGCGCGCGCCGGAGGCGTAGTCGGCGTGGATGTGGGTCTCGAGGACGTGGGTCAACTTGAGGCCGCTGGCCGCGGCGTAGTCCAGATAGACGTCCACGTCGCGCCGCGGATCCACCACCGCAGCCTTGCCCTGCGATGCCACCACGTAAGAGTAATGCGCCAAGCCAGGGACCACAAAGCGTTCGAGCTTCATAGGCGGTGAGATGATACACGGTGCGCCGCGCGGATGACATCACCGCCGAAAAGGAATAGCCAGCGGAAGCCGTGGCGCCCCGGAACCCGATTCGTCAATGAGAATTCAGGAGCACGGGCGGCCTTGGGCGTGGCCCGCAGCGCGAAGATTGACGTATACTTTCGACACTTTTCGCGGCTACGGGCGCGGCTGGCATCATGTCCATACAGATGAAGTTCTGGGGAGTGCGCGGATCCACGCCCACCCCTCAACCCGAGAACCTGCGCTACGGAGGCAACACCTCCTGCGTGGAAGTGCGCATTAACGGCCAGCTTTTCGTCTTCGACTGCGGCACCGGCTTCCGCGTCCTGGGCAAGCAGCTCCTGCAGGAGTTCGGAAAGAATCCCATTCACGCCCATGTCTTCATCTCCCATTTTCACTGGGACCACATCCAGGGCATTCCTTTTTTCCTGCCGCTCTACGTCAACAAGGAGAACTATTTTTTCTTTCACTCCTCCGGCAAATCGCGGGGCCTGCAGGTGGCCATTGAGGAGCAGATGGCCGACCCCTACTTTCCGGTGAAGATGGACGAAATGGCAGCGCACCGCAACTTTTACGAGATTGACGAGGGCAAGATCGCCTTCGACCACTGCGTGGTGCAAACCCTCTGGCTCAATCATCCCCAGGGCTGCCTGGGGTTCCGGGTGGAAACCGACAACAAGGTGCTGGTCTACGCCACCGACAACGAGCCCGGCCACACCCACTTCGACAAGAACGTCCGCAAGCTGGCCGAGGGCGCCGACGTGCTCATTTACGACGCCCAGTATCTGCCCGAAGAGTACGAGGCCTCGAAGCGCGGCTGGGGCCACTCCACCTGGCGCGAGGGCGTGAACATCGCGATGGAAAGCGGCGCCAAGGAACTCATCCTCTTCCACCACGACCCCGACCACAACGACGCCCTCATCGACAACATCGTCACCCAGGCCCGCAGCTACTACCCCAGCGTGCGCGCCGCCGCCGAGGGCATGGAAATCAATCTGTAGTTCGTTTGCTGGTGTTCTCAGGTGGGCAGCTTTGGAGGAGAAAGCGAAGAATTACCGGTTTCCACCGGCGGTGACAGCTGGCGTCTCAGCGGAGCGATCTCTGAAAAGTGAGCCCTGGACGGCAGACTGGCTGCCGGCTCGCCGGGCCGACACTTTTTTCCACACGGCACCCACGAGAAACAAGGCCGCGAAATAAGCCACGAGGCTGGCCAAGGCGCCGATTTCGTTCATTTCTGGGCTCACTTTTGCTCCAGCCAGATGCCGCCTGCCAGAGCGCCTGCACTCATAACCACTACTCCCACAATCCAAGCTACGGAAATCTTACCATACAGATACAGCTCAAGAGGCACGAAGACGAGGGCCAGAACCGCCACTTCGCGCAGGAACTCGCCCAGCATCTGCGGAACGGTTTTCTCGTTGCCAACCAGCCTTACAGGTATTGCTTCACGCTCTTCCAAGGCGGAAGGTCTCCTCGGCGATGTACTGCTCCCGGACGGCCGATTATAGTCCGATCGCCCGGAGCGGCCTCCCGCGCGTGCCTTGAGAGCCACTGCCCACCGCCCACTGCCTTTCGTATACACTCTCCGATTGCCGTAGTGCCCGAGTGGGCAGGGGTGACGCCATGGCAGCCGCCGCGATGAAGTCCATTTCCCTCGAGCAGGAGATTAATCCCTGGGAAGCGCAGGCCGCGCGTTTCGATCAGGCTGCGCGCAAGCTCAACCTGGACGAAGGCCTGATGAAAGTCCTGCGCCAGCCCAACCGCGAGATCATCCTGCACATCCCGGTGATGATGGACAACGGCCGCCTGGAGGTGTTCACCGGCTTCCGCGTGCAGCACTCGATCGCGCGCGGGCCGGCCAAGGGCGGCATCCGTTACAGCCCCGACGTCACCCTCGACGAAATACGCGCCCTGGCTTCGTGGATGACCTGGAAGTGCGCCGTGGTCAATATCCCCTTTGGCGGCGCCAAGGGGGGCGTGATTTGCGATCCGAGCAAGCTCTCGCAGATCGAGCTGGAGAAGATCACGCGCCGCTACACCGCCGAACTGGTGGAGTTCCTGGGGCCGGAAAAAGACGTTCCTGCGCCCGACATGAACACCAACGAGCAGACCATGGCCTGGATCATGGACACCTATTCCATGCACATGCGCCACACCGTCACCGCGGTGGTCACCGGCAAGCCGCTTGACCTGGGCGGATCGCGCGGGCGGAAGGAGGCCACCGGGCGCGGCCTGATGATCGTCAGCGACGAGGCGCTCAAAAAGCTGAAGCTGAACGTGGAGGACACGCGCGTCATCGTGCAGGGCTTCGGCAACGTGGGCTCGAATGCCGCCAAGCTGATGCACGAACAGGGATACCGCATCGTGGGCGTCTCGGAAATCGACGGCGCGCTCTACAATCCCAAAGGCATCGACATGGACGCGCTGTTCGAGCACAAGGGGCGCGAGGGCGTGCTGCGGGGCTTCCAGGGTGCCGAAGCAGTGGACCCTGCCGAGTTCCTGCTGCGGGATTGCGACATCCTCATGCCCGCGGCCACGGAAAACGTGATCACCTCGCAGAACGCGGCGCAGATCAAGGCCCGCATCCTGGTGGAAGGCGCCAACGGCCCCACCACCGCCGCCGCCGACGACATCCTGCAGGAGAAGGGGGTGTTCGTCATGCCCGACATCCTGGCCAACGCCGGCGGCGTCACCGTCTCCTACTTCGAATGGGTGCAGGACCGCCAGGGCTACTTCTGGAAGGAGTCGGTGGTCAACGAGCAACTGGAGCACATCATGCGCTCGTCGTTTGAAGACGTGGTGCGCTACGCCGAAACCCACGGCGTCAACAACCGCATCGCCGCGTACATGCTGGCCATCGACCGCGTGGCCTATACCATCCGGCTGCGCGGGATTTACGCGTAGATGCTGTTGGTGCCCCACGTTCGCGCCGTGCACTTCGGCGCTAACGTGGGTGTCCGGCCGGTGTTGGATTCACCGCGCAGATCACCCGACCACCGATCGCAGCTGCTTCACTCCGGCAAATTCATCTTCTTCAAGATCTCTTTGTAGCGCAGGTCCGAACGCAGCGGATCAAAGGAAGGTTCCACTTTCAGGCCCTGGCGCCCCCAGGTCTCCTTGGCCTGCGCGGCCTTGTCCAGCCACTGGAAAGCCTTGTCCTTTTGCCCCAACTGAGCATAGATCTCGGCAATTACACCAGCGGGGACATAGCGGCGCTGTGCCAGGGCCAGACGAAGCTCCAGTTCCTTGAGCAGACTGCCCTGGCGACCGGACGCTCGGTAGGCTTCCGCCGCTGCCTTGGCGATGATGAGTTCCTCCTGGTCGCCGCTGAGGGCTGCGCCCTTTTGCCATTCTTCCAGGGCTTCCTCATGCCTGCCCAGCGCGCGATAAGTTGGGGCGATATCAGAATGTGCCGAAGCAAAGTTGGGATCCATCGCCAACGTTTTTTGATTCTCCGCCAAAGAGCGCTCGTACTGCCGCGCGTAACGGTAGGCCTGGGCGACGTTTTGGGCAATCGAGAGGTTGAAGGGATCAAGGTCGCGGGCGCGCAGCATGTGGGCCAGCCCTTCCTCCGTTCGCCCCTGCCAAAGCAAGCTCAAGCCGTACCATTTGTGAGTGAGGGCGTAGTCTGGATTCAGTTCCAGGGCGCGTTTGTACTCGCGCTCCGCGCCCGCCGAGTCCCACTCCAGGTCCAGCGCGCCGGCCAGCGAGGTGTGGGCCTCGGCTAGAGTTTCATCGAGAGCCAGGGCCTTCTGGGCTGCCGCCTTGGCCTTGGGAGCCGCTTCCTGCGCGCTCACGGGCGCATAATCCCCTATGACGTTGTAGCAATCGGACAAACCGGCGTACGCCATGGCAAAGTTTGGGTCCCTGCCAATGGCCTGCTCGAAGTACCGTATCCCCTTGTTCAGGGACTCGGGGGTGCGCTGCTCCCAATAGAAGCGCCCCTTCAGGTAGAGCTGGTAGGCCTCCGGGTCCGCCGTCCCGCCCTTTTGTGCGAGCTGCTTCTTTTGTTCGCCGGTCAGTTGCTGGCGCAGTTGCGCCGAAATTTGTCCGGCAATCTCCTGCTGCACGGTCAGCAAATCCGCCAGCTTGCGGTTGTACTGCTCGCCCCACAGGCTGCGGTTGGAGCGCGCGTCCACCAGCTCGGCGCTGATCACCAGCGAGTCGCCGCGCTGCACAATGCGGCCGGTCACCAACGCCTGTACTTTCAGATCCTGCGAAACCTTCTGCGGGTCCACGTCCTTGCCCTTGTAGCGGAACACCGCGCTGCGCGACATCACCGAAAGATTGGGAAGCTTGGACAAGCTGTGGATCAGGTTCTCGGTGAGCCCGTCGCTCAGGTACTCGGTCTCAGGATCGTTGCTGGCATTGACGAAGGGCATCACCGCGATGGAACTGATAACGGCCGCATCGGGTGCGGAGGCACCGCCCCAGCGCATCCACGCTGCCACGGACAACACAACCACCACCAACGTCGCCACTCCGGGCAGCACCACGCGTTTCCACGCCGGTCGGGGGGGGGCGGGGACGGCGGATGCGGCGAACTGGCTGCTGCGTCCGGAATCGCTGTCGCGCTTCAGGCGGGCCAGGTCGGCGCGCACCTCGGAGGCGCTCTGGTAACGCAGGCTGCGGTCTTTCTCAAGGGCCTTGTTGATGATGTGTTCCAGCTCCGCCGGTAGATCGGGATTCAGCCGCACGGGCGCCGGCGGCATCTTGTGCAGGATGGCGTCGAAGATGAGAGCCGAAGTGCTGCCGCCAAAGGGCACGCGCCCAGTGGCCATTTCGTAGAGCACCACGCCGAAGGAGAACAAGTCGCTGCGCGCGTCCAGCTCCTGGCCGCAGGCCTGTTCGGGCGACATGTAGGAGACGGTGCCGATGGCCGAGCCGGGACTGGTGAGGTGTTCCTCGGGAGTGCCCATGGTGGGCGCGGTAGGGTCGGCTGGGGGCTGGCGTTCCGCCTCCAGCTTGGCCAGTCCAAAGTCCAGCACCTTGGCCTGCCCGCGCGTGCTGACGAAGACGTTGGCCGGCTTGATGTCGCGATGGATGATGCCTTCGCCGTGGGCGGCCTCCAGGGCTTCGGCAATCTGCACTCCCAGCGAGAGGATTTCCTCCGTGCCCAGGGGCCGGCCGCCGATGCGGTACTTGAGGGTCTGGCCCTTCAGCAGCTCCATCACCAGGAAGTGCCGCCCGTCCTGCTCGCCGATTTCGTAGATGGTGCAGATGCTGGGATGATTGAGCGCGGAGGCGGCCCGCGCTTCGCGCTGGAAGCGCTCGCGGGCATGGCCGTCGTTGGCCAGCTCCGGCGGCAGAAACTTGATGGCCACGTGGCGGCCCAGGCTGAGATCCTCGGCCTCGTAGACCACGCCCATGCCGCCTCCGCCCAGCTTGTCCAGGATGCGGTAGTGCGAGATGGTTTGGCCGATCAAAGGTGAGTGGGGAAGACGGGTCGCTTGAGCGGAATGCTATCCCGCGCACTCCGGCAAGTCAAACGCGGCGGCGCAAATGGGTTTGCGTAGGCACGGGTCTGTGTGGGCACGGCGCCTCCGCCCCTGAGACCAATCCCACTCGCCCTCCGTTGATTCTCTGCCGTGCGTTTCGCTCGGATCTGTGTGGAAGCGGGCGACCCGCCCGCGCCCCTTGCCCGTTGATTCCGCTTGCAACGGCGTGGTCGTTGACTGGCCAGGTGGTGCGGTCTAACATGCGCCTCCATCAGGAGGGCCAGTCGTTGATCGGCAAGACGGTTTCCCACTACCGCATCCTGGAGAAGCTCGGCGGCGGCGGCATGGGTGTGGTCTACAAGGCCGAAGACACCCGGCTGGGCCGCCCGGTGGCGCTCAAGTTTCTTCCCCCAGAGTTGTCCCGGGACCCACAGGCGCTGGCGCGTTTCGCGCGCGAGGCCCGGGCCGCCTCCGCCCTGAATCATCCCAACATCTGCACCATCCACGACATCGGCGAGGAGCAGGGCGACCACTTCATGGTGATGGAGTACATGGAGGGCGCGACTCTGAAGCATTTGATCACCGGGCGGCCGATGGAAACCGAGGCGCTGCTGGGGCTGGGCATCGAAATGGCCGACGCTTTGGACGCGGCCCACGCCGAGGGCATCGTGCACCGGGACATCAAGCCGGCGAACGTGTTCGTCACCAGGCGCGGGCACGCCAAGGTCCTCGACTTCGGCCTGGCCAAGGTTGCGCCCGCAAAGGCCTCACCGACCGAGGACGGCTACCGGCGTTTCCGACGAACATCTCACCAGCCCGGGCAGCACGCTGGGCACCGTGGCCTACATGTCACCCGAACAGGTGCGAGGCAAAGAACTGGACGCGCGCACGGACCTGTTCTCGTTCGGGGTGATGCTGTACGAGATGGCAACCGGCGCGCTTCCCTTTCACGGGGATACATCGGGCGTCATCTTTGACAGCATCTTGAACCGAGCGCCGGTCACGCCGGTGCGCCTGAACCCCAACATTTCTCCGAAGCTCGAGGAAATCATCAACAAGGCGCTGGAGAAAGATCGCAATCTGAGGTACCAGCATGCCTCCGACCTGCGCGCAGATTTGCAGCGGCTGAAGCGGGATACGGAATCAGGCGGAGTGGCCGTGGCCCGTCCGTCGACGGCGGAAGCAGCATCGGAAACTCCGGCGACGGCTGTGCCGGCCTCCGGCACCACTGCTGCGTCCGCCACCTCCCCGCGTTGGGAAATCCTGGTATCAGCAGCGGCGGTGGTGGTGGCACTGGTAGTCGCGGGCGTCCTGCTTTTCTCCCGCAAGTCGCCAGCCCTGACCGAGAAGGACTACATCCTGCTCGCCGATTTTGAGAACACGACAGGGGACGCAGTGTTCGACGGCACGCTGCGCAAAGCGCTGGCCATCCAACTGCAGCAGTCGCCTTATCTCAATATCGTGCCCGAGGAGAGGATCAGCGAAGCCTTGCGCCTGATGGGCCGCGCCCCTGAAGAGAAGCTGACCAAGACGCTGGCGCGCGAGGTATGCCAGCGGGAAGGTGTCAAAGCCATGCTGAGCGGCTCGATCGCCAGCCTCGGCTCCCAATTGGTGATTGCTCTGGATGCGGTCAACTGCCAGAGCGGCGAGACGCTGGGCAGTGAGCAGGTCGAGGCCGCGGGCAAAGATGCGGTGCTGGGAGCGCTGGGAAAAATGGCCTCCGGGATGCGCGAGAGACTGGGCGAATCGCTGAGTTCCATCCGCAAGCTGGATACTCCCCTGGAACGGGCCACTACGCCTTCGCTGGAGGCGCTGAAGGCGTTCAGCCTGGGAGACAAGCTGCGCGAGAAGAGCGGACAGGAAGCCATGCCGCTGTTCAAGCGGGCCATCGAGCTGGACCCGAACTTCGCCTTGGCCTATGCCCGCCTGGGCGCGATCTACGCCAACCTGGGCGAGTATCAACTCTCCCGGCAATATCGCATGAAGGCTTTCGAACTACGCGACCGGGTAAGCGAACTCGAGAGACTTTACATCACGGTGGGTTACTACGTAGGAGTCACCCGGGAAACCCACAAGGTCGTAGAGACGTCCGAACTGTGGAAACAGACCTATCCCCGAGCAACGATTCCCCGAAGCTATTTGGCCATCGTATACAACCTGCTAGGCGAGTTCGAGAAGGCGCTGGAGAACGCGCAGGAAGGCGCGCAACTGGACCCGAACGATTCGTTTCTGCAATCCAATTTGTCGTTGTGTTATGGGAGCCTGGGCCGCCTGAAGGAGTCCAAGGAAATCGCAGAACGGGCTGTCGCGCGCTGGCCCGACGGGGACTCTTTCCGCGGGGACCTGTATGCGCTGGCGTCTCTTGAGGGCGATGCCGCCGGCATGCAGCGCCAACTGAAGTGGGCCAAAGGACGACCGGCTGAAGCGGACTTCCACGACGCGGCCAGCGCTACTGAGGCCTCTGCCGGCCGGCTGCAGAAAGCCAGAGAACTCAGCCGGCTCGGGGTGGAGGCTGCGCGCCGGCGCAATTTTGCCGAGGTGGCCGAGGTTTTATTGCTGCGGCAGGCTCTGGTGCAGGTTCTGTTTGGCAATCCCCGCGAGGCCCGGGAACTGGTACAGCGCCTTTCGCCGGATCAGAAGAGCGCGGACGTCTTACCAGCCCTCGCACTGGCGCTGGCAGGAGAGGCGTCGGGCGCGGAAGCGCTGTCGGAAAAAGCGCACCAACGCTCGCCCCTGTTCCCCTGGCTCAACCAAGTAGGGTTGCCGGAAGCCCGCGCCGCCATCGCGCTCGAGCGCGGCAACCCCGCCCGCGCAGTCGAGTTGCTGGAGCCGGTCCGCCCGTTGGAACGTGCCGTGGTCTGGCCCAACTACTTGCGCGGGCTCGCGCTTCTCCGCATGGGTAAAGGGGCGGAGGCGGCGGTGGAGTTTCAGGCGGTGATAGACAAGAAGTATCCGGCCTATGCTCCAGGCAGAAGGTATCCCCGCGTCTACGACCCGGTGCGCGCGGTGGCGCGACTGTGGCTAGCGCGGGCGTTGGTCGTGCAGGGCAACAAGGAGAAGGCGCGCGCCGCCTACCAGGCCTTCCTCATGCTGTGGAAGGACGCCGATCCAGACATCCCCATCCTGCGCGAAGCCAAGGCGGAGTACGCGAAGCTGAAATGAAGTCTGCCTGGCCGCTATCTCATCAATGCCGATCAAGCCGGTTTGTATCAGGGCACGGCTTCAGCCGTGCCGCTCCAGGCGGTATGAAAAGTGGCTTTAGCCGCTGAGGGCCTCGATAAACAAGGCGTCCGTTTACCACTTTGGTTATTTATGAGACTGCTTCTGGTAGCGTTCACCATCCGCCCGAGCGGGATGTACGCGTGGCCTGTGGGCACGGGCCTTCGACCCGTGCCGCCCGGCTCGAAGAGCCGGGCCTGCACACTTGCCTGCTTCCGAAATGCGGTCCCGTTTCTCCGCCCGTCCGTTGCTTCCGCTTGCCACGTGGGGGATAATGATGCTGCGGAAGTCCTGGCAGCTGGCCTCTTGCCACTGACCCTTGGCCACTGTTCTTGTGAATTTGCCCAACTACATCACGCTCTCCCGCATTCTCAGCATTCCGCTGTTGATGTGGATCCTGTTTGGCGGAGCCTTTTCCAGCTCCCGCGGGGAGAAGGAACTGGCGGCGTCGCTGGTGTTCATTGCCGCCTCGCTCACCGACGGGCTCGACGGACTGCTGGCCCGCAAGCGCGGACAGGTCACCACCCTGGGGATGTTGCTCGACCCGCTGGCCGACAAGCTGCTGATCGCCGCCGCCTTCGTGTCGCTGGTGCAGTTCAATCCCGAGATCGTGCCCGCGTGGGTGGCGGTGGTGGTAATCGGGCGCGAGTTCCTGGTGAGCGGCCTGCGCTCCATCGCCTCCTCCGAAGGCTTCACCATCGAAGCCAGCGATCTGGGCAAGTTCAAGATGTTCGTGCAGGCGGTTTCGGTGGTGGCGGCCATTCTGGCGCACCGCTGGTACTCCTGGGACCTGGGCGTGATCGTCTTCCCGGTGGAGTTGTTTGCGCAGGTTTCCATCGGGTTCATGGCCCTGCTCTCGCTGGTTTCGGCGATTGATTATTTTGCCGCCTTCTGGTCGAAGATCGACCGCAGTTTTGTAACCCGCCACAGGCGGCGGCCGTTTGTGCTGAGCCGCCGCAAGAAGCGCCCCGATGTTGCCGCAACGTAAGAACCCGGTGGTCGCCGTGCCGGTCGCGGTTCCTGCGCCCGAGTACTCGGCGGAGGAACGCCGCCTGCTCCTCCATCTCGCCCACGACGCCATTCGCGGCGCGCTGCACGGCGATGTGCCCGACCCCGCCCCGCCCTCTCCGCACCTTGCCGAAGCGCACGGCGCCTTCACCACTCTGCACATCAGCGAGGCTCTGCGGGGTTGCGTGGGATTCGTGCAGCCCTTGCGGCCGCTGTATCGCACCGTGGTGGAAACCGCGATGGCTGCCGCCTTCAACGACCCGCGCTTCGATCCGGTGAGCGAAGAGGACGCGGAGTTGCTGAAGATTGAAATCAGCGTGCTTTCCCGGCTGCGTCCCATCATCCCGCCGGAGATCGAGGTGGGCCGCCACGGACTGGTGGTGACGCTTCGTTTTCAGCGCGGGCTGCTGCTGCCCCAGGTGGCCGCGGAGCACGGCTGGGGCCGGGAGACCTTCCTCAGTGAAACCTGCCTCAAAGCCGGCCTGGCGCCCGACGCCTGGCGCCACGGCGCCACCCTGGAAGCGTTTACCGCCGAAGTTTTCGCGGACTAAGAAAAAACCAAGGGCGCCCCGACTTCATCGGGGCGCCCTTTCTCGCAACTCGGTACTCGGTACTCGCAACTCCTACTGCGGCATGGTTGCGCCCGCAGGAATCTGCCACAGGTCGGCCTTCTGGCCGCCTGCGGCATTACTCTTCACCTGAATGCGGCTGGGGTCAATGCCCTTGTCGCGGGTCAGATAAGTGCGGGTGTTTTCGGCACGGCGAGTGGCCAGGCTGTCAGCTCCGCGCTCCGCGCTTTCGGCCATGCCGATGATCGTGGCCGTGCTCTGCGGATCACCTTGCAGACGCAGGGCCAGGTCGTCGAGCATGGCTTTGCAGGCGTTGTCCACGCTTGGGCTGTTCTTCTTGAAGCCGCACTCATTGATCTTCGCCGCTTCGGGCGCGGCCGCGGTGGCTTCCACATTGACCGAGCAAGTGCCGCTGCCTGTAAGGTTGCGATCGTCGGTGGCGGTGCAAACAATGGTGATCGGTCCCGGAGCAGCGCCCTGGGTATCCAGAACGGCGCCATCATCCCGGGTGAGCAGGGAGCCGGCGCTGGCCGAGTGCGACAGGGTCAACGGACGCTCATCGGGACTGGCGGCTTCGCAGCTGATAGTGGAACGCTCGCCCACCACCACGGTGGCGGGGCTGGCGGTGCAGGCGGCGGTGGGAGGATTCATCACCGGCGGAGGCGGAGGTGGCAGCGGTTCCATCATCTCCACCAGGTCGCCCACCTCGATGCCCTCCAGGGCAAACGTGATCATGGCGGTGGCGCTGCTTGGGGAAGCATTGAGCACCACCATTTCACCCAACGAGCGGCGGGGAAATTCTCCCAGGCGGAGCTTGGGGAAATTGGGGGGAAGCTTCTGGGTGTCGTCCGGGACGGAAGCCTTGTAGGAGAGCGCGTCCACCTCGTTCATGGTGGCGATGCGATAGTCGCGGACCGCGCGGAAGTAGTCGCCAGGTTTCACGCCCTGGTTGCTGCCCACGTTCAGATACACCTTGTGGCCGGTGGCCACCTGAGAATCAAAGTCCTTCGACGCCACAATGCGGCCGTTGAGCAAGCCGTTGGGCACGGCAAAGCGGTTCCAGCCGGCGCCGGTGGCGTAGCGCAGCGCGGGCACGGGACGCTCCTGGAAAGCAACGGCCACGTCGCCGGGAATCAAGCCATCGCAACTGAAGACCACCTGGGCGATGCCGATGTTGCCTCGCACCGCCACAATCTGCACCCGGCCGACGTCGGCGTACATCTCACCCACCGCGGCCACCGCCTTAGGCTGCCCGGTAAACGCCGGCCAGCGGTTGGGGTCGGTCACCATGCGGTGGACGGAGTACTGCGTGCCTTCCTGGAATCCGCCGCCGTCCAGATAAACGTAGTCGCGATCGGAGAAGCGGGTGGCGTGCGGCGATTCCCAGCCGCCGGCCACGTATTGCGTCTTGGGCAGCAGCTGGCTGGTGACAAATCCCGAGCAGTACACGTCGGAATACGTGGGCTGGTCCGCGGCTGTGGGCGTTTGGGCCAGGGCCACCGCGGCCGAAAGCAGAATCACAATGGCAATCTTCTTCATATTTCCTCCGGAGTAAACGCCCAAGAAAGCCGGCGAACTCGTGCCCGAGACGCTTAATAAGCGGGGCGACTACCAAGACTACTCCCGGGAAAGCTAACAAAGCCGGAGGGTTAGGTCAAGGTTACTTTGTTAACTCGTAAGGTACGGCCAGGAGGCCCTGTCCTAACGCCCCTATCCAGACGGTGCAACGCCGGTTGCATAAGAAGCCGGGCAACGGTAATATTCCCGCCACTTCCCCAACTCATGTCCGCCACCCTAACCTACGTTCCGCGCTTGTTGCCGGCGCGGATGCCGCGCATCTGCGTGGCCATTGTGGGCTCCAACCCCGCCCAAGTGATCGCCAAGGCGACCGCCATCATTCGCGATAACTCCTTTATTGAGTTCAGGTTAGACTACCTCCGCAAACCCGCTTCGGCGCTCCCCAAGCTGCGCAGCTTCCTGGAAACGCATCCTGACGTGCTGGCCGTGGCCACCTGCCGCCGGGCAGTGAACGGAGGCAAGTTCCGCGGATCGCTGGCCGCCGAGATTTCGATTCTCACGCGAGCCGCGGCTGCCGGCTGCCAGTTGGTGGACCTGGAGCTGGAAAGCGCTCGCCGGCTGAAGCCCGGAGAAATCGAACGATTGCGGCGGGAGGCGGCCGTAATTCTCTCCCAGCACGACTTCCGTGCCACCCGCAACCTGGAGAAGATCCTGGAGAAGATGAAGGCCTTCCCCGCCGACTTCTACAAGGTGGTGTCCACCGCCAAATGCCTGTACGACAACGTGGTGATGATGAAGTTTCTGGAGCACCAGGCGAACAAGCACTCCATGGTGGGCGTGTGCATGGGCGAGCAAGGCATCATCAGCCGGGTGCTGGGCGTGCGCGCGGGCAGCAGCTTCACTTTCGGCGCGGTCAGTCCGGGGGAGGAAACCGCGCCCGGCATGGTCACCGCCCGCACCCTGATGGACACTTACCGCCTCAACTTGGTGGACGGGGCCACGCGCGTCTACGGAGTGGCCGGCGATCCGGTGGCGCAATCGCTCTCCCCGCAGATCATGAACGCCGCCTTTCGCCGGGAGAGCGTGAACGCCGTCTACCTGGCGCTGCACGCGAAAAAGTTGAGCGACCTGCTGGGCTGCGTCCGCGATATTCCCATCCACGGGCTCAGCGTCACCATGCCCTACAAGGAAGAAATCGTTAAATATCTCGACAACACCGACGCGGCCACGGAGAAGATCGGCGCCTGCAACACCGTCATCCGCGCCGGCGACGGCAAGCTCTACGGCTTCAATACCGACGTGGCCGGCGTGGTCCGCCCGCTGGAAAACCGTATGCAGATCGCGGGCGCCAAGGTCCTGGTGCTGGGCGCCGGAGGCGCAGCGCGCGCCGCCGTCTTCGGACTGAAGGAGCGCCAGGCGGAAGTCTATATCGCCAACCGCACCCCCGGGGCGGGCAAGCGTCTCGCCAAAAAAGCGCGCGCCAAGTACATCAGCCGCACCGAGCTGCGCAAGCTGCAGTTCGACGTGATCATCAACGCCACCCCCGTGGGCATGGGCGGGGGAAGGACGTCTCCGCTGAGCGACAAGGAAATCCACACCCGCTACCTGCTGGACATGGTCTATACCCCCGCGGAAACCCGCCTGGCGAAACTCGCCCGCGCTAGGGGCGTGCAGATCATTCCCGGATGGGAGATGTTCGTCCACCAGGCCGCCCGCCAGTTCGAAATCTGGACCGGCAAACCCGCCCCGATCAGCGAAATCCAGCGCGTGGTCCTGCAAGCGCTCGAAGCCCAGGCCGCGGAAGCGGCGAAGAAGAAAAAGTAGGCTAAACCCACCCTTCGCTTCGCGAAAGGATGGGGCACCCGGCGGCTTGAGGCGCAAGCTTCAGTATGACGACAGCGAGACTATCGATGGTATTGGCGCAGAGGGCCGAGTCCCGCATCCTCCTGGTTCGCGGCCACAACGTGATGCTGGATTCAGATCTCGCCGAGCTTTACCGGGTTAGCACGAAGCGCCTCAACGAGCAGGTGAGGCGAAATCATGAACGCTTCCCTGAGGATTTCATGTTCCAGCTGACCTCGAAGGAGGCTTTGAGGTCGCAATCTGCGACCTCAAAAAGAGGACGCGGCGGGCGCCGCTACCGACCGTACGCCTTCACCGAGCATGGGGCGGTCATGCTGGCCAGCGTCCTGAACAGTGCGGTCGCCGTGCAGGCGAGCATCCAGGTCGTCCGGGCGTTCATCCGCCTGCGCGAAATCCTGGCCTCGCATAAAGAACTGGCCCGCAAGCTGGCGGAACTGGAGCGGAAGTACGATAAACAGTTCAAGGTGGTCTTCGACGCCATCCGCGAGCTCATGGCCCCGCCGAGGAAGCAGCGGAAGCCAATCGGGTTCCAGGGCTAGAGTTCTTGCCCTTGCATCACCGTCTACGAGCCCGATGCCGCCCAGTGGGAGCCCGGGTTCGAGAGGAGAAAGCCATGAAGTGCGCAGTCTGCAAGCTCGGCGAAACCCGCCCGGGACATACCACCGTGACTCTGGAGCGCGAGGGAGCAGCCTTGGTGGTGCGCAGCGTTCCGGCGCTAGTCTGCGAAAACTGCGGCGAAGCCTATGTGGACGCGGCCGTGACCCGCAGACTGCTCCAGGCGGCCCAAGAGGCGCTCCGCGCAGGAGTGCAAGTGGACGTCCGCGAGTTCGCCGCCACCCCAGCGTAAACACCCGCCCAATCGCCCGCCGGTTCGTTCGCAGCTTGCACTTGCTTGCCCCCCACCCCGGGGGGGTGTACCCCCCCCATTTTCTCTAAAATCGTGTCGGGGAACGGGTTAGCGTTTTTGCCCTAGGTAAAGTCGTCAATCGAAACGGGTTAGAGCCAAAGTAGCCAGAATCAACGACTTGCGGTCAGTGGTGCCTAACCCAGCTCGATTCTCCTTTATGTTAATGGCAAAACATAACTAATAGCAGAAAAATGTGAGGCTGTCAAGGGAAATATTTCGCTACAACTTCGCCTACGGATGGAGCCTCGTGAGGGCTAGGCAGCCCAATCTTTGCAAAGGAGCTCGGCTTGTTCGAGGACGGTCTGGGTTGCCTTCTCCTGCTTGTCGGGTGGGTAGCCGTACCTGCGGAGGGTGCGCTTGACCATAGTTCGCAGCCGGGCGCGGACGCTTTCTTTGACTGTCCAGTCAATCGAGGTGTTGCGCCGGACGGCTTCAACGAGTTAGTTTCCTCACTACTCTATCAGCCGTATCATAATTTGCGCATGGCCGTTAGCCCCAATCAACTGGGCTAGAACATCAATGGAAGCTGCGCTGGTCAGAACGAAGGAGCGGGTCGCAGATCATGGCGAGGTGTTGACCGGGAAGCGCGAGGTCAACGCCATGCTCGATCTTGTGAAGCAAGAGACGGAGCGGATCGACTCCCGTTTCCTCGAACCCGCTTGCGGCGACGGGAACTTCCTGACCGTGATTCTGGAACGCAAGTTGGCGGTTGTGGAGAAGCGCTACGGCAAGTCGCAACTGGACTTTGAGCGCTATGCCGTCCTAGCCGTCTCCTCGATTTACGGGATTGATATTCTGCCTGACAACGTCCGTGAGTGCCGACGAAGGCTCTTTGAGGTGTTTGAGGCAAACTACACGCGCTTATTCAAGGCCATTGGGAAAGACGCGTGCCGCGAGGCGGTGCGGTTCATCCTTGAGCGGAACATCATCTGGGGCGATGCCTTGACGCTCAGGACGGTAGATGAGAAGCCAAGCTACATCGTCTTTTCGGAATGGTCGCCGGTCAACGGGAGCATGTTCAAACGGAGGGACTTCACGTTTCACGGATTATTAGAGCACGAGGGAACGAAGGAACTGCCGCTCTTCTCCGATCTTGGCGAGAACGTGTTCATCCCCACACCGGAAAGAGAGTATCCCCCGGTCCATTTCATGGAGATCGCGCGTGTTGGCCAGTAACTACAATCCCGACGTTCTCACCTGCATCGCCAACCTGAGTAGTGACGAGGTCTTCACGCCGCCGCAACTAGTGAACCGGATTCTTGACATGCTTCCTGCGGACCTTTGGAGCGACAAAAAGGTCAAGTTTCTCGATCCGGGCTGTAAGTCGGGCGTGTTCCTCCGAGAAATCGTCAAGCGCCTCGACAAGGGGCTGGAGAAGCAAATCCCAAATCGCCAGAAGCGGCTGAACCACATCTTCAAGAAGCAACTCTTCGGACTCGCCATCACGGAATTGACCGCCCTTCTTTCGCGCCGGTCCGTGTACTGCTCCAAGATGGCCAATGGGAAGTATTCCGTCTGCGAAGCGTTCGACAAGCCGCAAGGCAATATCCGTTTCGGGCGCGTCGAGCACACTTGGGAGAAAGGTCGTTGCGTCTTTTGTGGCGCCAGCAAAGATGCGTACGACCGCGGCAAGGAATTGGAGAGCCACGCCTATCAATTCATACACACCGAGGCTCTGGACGAGGTCTTCAACATGAAATTCGATGTCATTGTAGGCAATCCGCCATATCAGCTTGGCTCCGACGGCGGCACTCGCGATATTCCGATCTACAACAAGTTCGTAGATCAGGCAAAGAAGATGAACCCGCGCTTCCTGTCGATGATTATTCCTTCTCGTTGGATGGCCAGTGGACTGGGGCTGTCGGAGTTCCGCCGGGCGATGCTACAAGATCGACGAATCCGGAAGCTCGTGGACTACCCGGCCGCAAGCGAGCTCTTCCCCGGCGTGGAGGTGAAGGGCGGCGTGTGCTACTTCCTGTGGGAGCGCGACAGTGAAGGCGATTGTGCGGTTACAACCGTGCGGGGCGACGATGTGGTTGGACCCGTGGACCGAAACCTGGGGGAGTACGACGTGTTTGTCCGCGATAGTCGCGCCCTTGACGTTCTGCGCAAGGTCCAAAGCAAGGAAGAATCCCCGATAACCGAAATCTTGTCCGTAGACAAAGAGTTTGGTTGGACATCGAACTTCGACGGATTCCATGAGCGCCGTAAGTCGGGCGATGTTGCGCTGTATTACATCCGGCGAGGAAAGCGAGGTGTCGGCTTGACCTGCCCCCCGTTCTTAGTCCACGGATAATGAGACTTTCTCCGGGTTTTGGGTTGCGAGCATAACACTGCTCGAAGGTTGCTGGCCGCGGTCGAGGCTGGGGGAAAGTGGGTCCCGCGAAGCGGGATCCAAGCGGGC
>CAYTIL010000016.1:0-209546 GCA_964437985.1 uncultured Acidobacteriaceae bacterium | reverse complement strand
CTTGGTGGCGGGCAGGAAGCGCGTGCCCAGACCTGCGGCGGGGAAGACGGCTTTGCGCACGCGCTGGGTCATGGAAACCGAGACGGATTATAAACGCATCCCGGCGGACTGGCGCCAGACCTTGGTCACTGCGGGCCCAGCAGCGCGCGCCGGATCACCACGTTGGGGACGCTGCCCTGCTCCATGTAGCGATCGTGGAACTCGCGCAGGCGGAAGTCGGCTCCTCGCAGCTTGCGGTAGTCCGCACGCAATTCCAGGATCTGCAGTTTACCCAGGTTGTAGACCAGGTACGTGGGGTCGGCAGTACCTCGCCGGGTTTCGCGCTCGGCGCTGACCTGGGGCTGGTAAGCCTCGCGGCGGAAGAACTCGATTCCCTGCTCGTAGGTCATCTTGCCGGTGTGCATTTCGATGCCGACCACGAAGCGGGCGTTGCGCAGCAGCGCGTCCTGGAGCTGGGAGAGCCGAAGTTTAGGGTCGCCGTTGCCGTAGCCTTCATCCAGCAGCATTTGTTCGGTGTAATGCGCCCAACCCTCGACGTTGGTCCAGGCAAATCCAAAGCCCAGCGTGCTGAAGTCGGTGGCCAGAAACAGGCGCAGCCGCGAGGGAGCGCGGTCCTGCCACAGGTACTGCGTGAAGTGTCCGGGATAGGCCTCATGGATCGACGTTCCCATCAGTCCCACATAACTGAAACTGCGCATGTGGCTTTCGATCTGCTCTGGGCTGGCGGCGGGATCCGGCAGGGCGACGTGGTAGAAGGCCTCCTTCACGTTCTGCTCGAAGGCGCCGGGCGCGTCCATGGAGGCGAAGCTGGTGGCGCGCATGAAGGGCGGCGTCTCTTCCACGCGCAGCGTGCGGTCAGCAGGCAGGCCGATTACGTCGTGCTGCGTCACGAAATCGCGCAGGCCGCCGAGCAGGCCGCGCACCGAGGCCAGCAGCTCGCCGGGTGCGGGATGGTCGGCTTCCATGTCGTCCAGCACCGCCTGCGGAGAACGCGCTGGACCGATGCGTCGCGCGGTCTCGGTGAAGGCCTGCTGGTTCTTGCGCAGGTCGCGGTAAGCGAGAGCCAGCAGTTCGTCGAGCGGAGTATCCACCATTTCGTCGTACAGCAGCTTCTTGCGGAAGCGCTCGGCGCCGATGCGAAAATCGCCCCGGGAGCGGGGCAGAAGATCCTGGCGCAGGAAGCGTTCGTACTGGCGAAGCGCGCGGATCACGCGGGCATTGGTGCGGCGGAATTCCGCTTGCAGCCCGGCATCGCGGACGCCGGCAAAAGCTGCGGGCACGTCGTCGCGGAAAAAGCTGACCATGCCGGGAAGCTGAAGCAGTGCCGTTTCTGTGTAAACCCGAGGTGGATTGCGGAGCGTGGTCCGGGCGCGGGCCAGCAGTTGCGGAATGCGGCGCTCACGCGCAATCGCCGAGCGCAAGCGGGCTTCCGCGGGCGCGAAGTTGCGGCCCATGATCACGAAGATGGTGTTGGTGGCCAGCGAGGAATAAGTGTTGGGGTTCCTCTCCCACATGCGCGATTCTTCCAGGCGCAGCACAGAGGAGCGCACAAAGCTGAGCGCCAGTTCGCGGTCGGCCGTTTCCAGGGCGCTGCGCGGCGTGATTTGTTCAAAGCGGCGCTCAAAATCGCGCAGCGTGCGGACCTGGGCCGCAACTCCGGCCGGCGAATAGTCCTCCACCAAGCCGTCATAATCGTGAATGCCGGCCAGCGTGGCCGGCGTGGGATTGGCGCGGAAAAAGGCGGCGATGAACTCATCCACCAGCGCCGCAAACCCGCCCTCCGGCTGGGGCGCGGAGGCCCCGCTGTTGGCCAGCATTTCCTGCCGGATCACCTTCAGCGGCACGTGGCCCTGGCGCAGGAAGGTGTCGTGGAAATCCTGGAGCGTGAACTGGTTGCCGCGCAGCTTGCGATATTCCTCGCGCAGCTTCAGGATTTCCAGCTTGCCCAGGGTGTAGATCAGATACGTGGGGTCGGCGGTGCCGCGCTTGGTTTCGCGTTCGGCGATGGCGCGTGTTTGATAGCCTTCGTTGACGAAAAAATCTACGCCTTGCTCGAAGGTCATGCTGCCGGTGTGCATTTCCAGGCCCACCAGGAAGCGAGCGTTGCGCAGCAGGGCGTTCTCGATTTGGCCCAGGCGCAGCTTCAGGTCGCCGCCGCCGTAGCCTTCGTCGAGCATCATCTGCTCGGTATAGTGGGCCCAGCCCTCGGCGTTAGAGCCGAATCCGGAAGTAGTCCACAGCAGCTTGCGAAACTTCGACGGCGCCTCGATCGCCCACAGGTATTGAAGGTAGTGCCCGGGGTAAACCTCGTGCACGGCGACGGAAACGTTTGAACTGCGGTTGAACCCGGCCATCATCTCCTCAACTTCTTGGGGCGAGCTGCCGGGCTCGGGCAGGGTGACGTTGAAGAAGGCCTCGGTGGCGCAATGCTCGAAGGCGCCGGGCGAATCCAGGGAAGCGAAAGTCAGCGCGCGCGCAAAGGGCGGCGTCTCCTCCAGCCGCGGCGGCTGGGGTGAAGGTACGGTGAGAATGCGCTTGTCGGTAATAAATTGCCGCAGCCCCTCGAGCACGTCGCGGAAGCTTTGCAACAGGTGTTCGGGAGCGGGATGATCCTTCTGCAGGTCGGCATGGACCGCGCTCGCCGGACGCGCTGGATCGATGCGTGCCGCGGTCTCGCGGAAGCGCTGCTGGTTGCGGCGCAGGTCCTCCCATCCGATGCGGCGCAGTTCCTCCAGGGGAAGATCCACCATCTCTTCGTAAAGCAGCTTCTTGCGGAAGTTCTCGGCGCCGATGCGGAAGTCGCCCTGCGAGCGCGGCAGCAGGTCGTCCTGAAGGAACTTCTGGTAAGCGCCCAGGGCCTCGATCACGCGCTGGTTGGCGGCGCGGAATTCTGTGAGCAGCTTTTCATCCTTCACCTCTGCGAAGGCTTGGGGAACGTCGCGCCGGAAAAAGTCGGTGATGCCGGGCAACTGCTCGAGCGCCACCTGGGTGTAAACGCGCGGCGGGTTCTTCAGGTTGGCGCGGGCCGCGTCCAGGACGGCAGGGATCTGCCGCAGTCGCGCAATGGCGGGGCGCAGCCGCGTCTCCGGCGGCGCGTACTTGCGCGCCATGATCAGGAAGATGCTGTTGCTGGGGCCGCTGGAGTAGCCGTCAGGGTCCTTCTCCCACATGCGGATGGATTCCAGCTCGTGCAGTTGCGACCGAATGAGCGAGAGGGCGATCTCGCGGTCGGCGGCAGCAATGCGGTCGAGGCCCGCGGGATTGAAGTTTTCGAACTGGGGCAGAAAGCGGCGCAGGTCGCGAATCTCCGCCTCCACGCCGGCGCGGGAATAATCTTCCAGCCGCGGGTCGTGCTCGTGAAATCCCGCCGACGTGGCTTCGCTGGGATTGTGGACGAAGTGGTTCGCCCAGTAGCGGTCCACCAGCCGTTGAAACAGGACCGGCCGGGCGAGCTTTGTGGTCAGCGTAGGTCGCGCAGCCGGGGAAGTCTGACTCCAACTATTCAGGCTCAGGACGGCCAGCAGGGGCAGGAGAAAACGGGCTCGCATTCGCATAGTTTTCCGGCAGAAGGTGCAAGGTTATCAGATTGGACGTTCCTGGGCCTCGACCGTCACCGCGGCCCGCGCGTCGTCGGTGGCCAGCTCCAGCAGCAGTGCCCGCAAACGCTCGAGCACCTGAGCGGCGTCGGTGGTGCGCAACGGAAAAGTGAGTGCTCCCGAGGGCGAAAGCTGCGCCCCCGGCTGCGAAGCAGCCACCCGCGCCAGCCGCGCCGGATCCACGGCCGAGCGCGCCGTAAACTGGATGTGCGCGGCATCGCGTTTGCGCTCCATGGAGGCCACTCCCATGCGTCCCGCCAGCAGGCGCAGCCCGGCGTACTCCAGCAGGTTGAGCACCGGCGCGGGCAGCGGGCCGTAACGGTCTTCCAGCTCGCCGCGCACGTCCTCGAGCTTGGCAGCCGTCTCCACCCCGGCCACCCGCTTGTACATGCGCAGCCGCTGGTTTTCGTCGGCAATGTATTCGTTGGGGATGCGAATGGGCAGGCCCAGGCTGAGCTGGGTTTGCGCTTCTTCAGGTTCGGTTTCGCCCTGCAGTTCGCGCACCGTGCGTTCCAGCATAGAGGTGTAGAGTTCGAAGCCCACGGCTTCCACGTGGCCGCTCTGCTCTCCGCCCAGCATGTTGCCCGCGCCGCGCAATTCCAGGTCGAGCGCTGCCAGCTTGAAGCCGGCGCCCAAGTCGGAAAACTCCTTCAGCGCGGCCAGCCGGCGGCGGGCCACGGGCGTGAGGTCGCGCTCCGCCGGAATGAGCAGGTACGCGTAGGCGCGGCGGTTGGACCGGCCCACGCGCCCGCGCAACTGGTACAACTCGGCCAGCCCCAGGCGGTCGGCGCGGTTGATCAGGATGGTGTTGCACAGTGGAATGTCGAGGCCGTTCTCGATGATGGTGGTGGAAACCAGTACGTCGGCCTGGTGGCGCATGAAGCGCAACATCACCGACTCCAGTTCGCGCTCCGCCATCTGCCCGTGGCCCACGATCACCCGCGCCCGCGGCGCCAGCGCCTGCAGGTGGGCGGCGATCTCGTGGATGCTGTCCACCCGGTTGTGGACGAAGTACACCTGGCCTCCGCGCTCCAGTTCGTGCTCAATGGCGGTGCGCACCAGGGTGTCGTCGTAGGAGGCGACTACGGTCTGGATGGCGATGCGATCGCGCGGCGGCGTCTCAATCACGCTCATGTCGCGCAGGCCCACCAGCGACATGTGCAGGGTGCGTGGAATCGGCGTCGCCGACATGGTCAGCACGTCCACCTCCTTCTTCATCTGCTTCAGCCGCTCCTTGTGACGCACCCCGAAGCGTTGCTCCTCGTCCACGACCACCAGCCCCAGATTGGGGAAGCGGATGTCTTTCGAGAGCAGGCGGTGGGTACCGATCAGGATGTCCACCTTGCCGTCTTCCAGGCGGCGCACAATGTCCTTCTGCTGGCGGGGAGTGCGGAAGCGGCTCAGCATTTCGATGGTGAGCGGAAAAGCGGCAAAACGCTGGCGAAAAGTTTCGTAATGCTGGAAGACCAGCACCGTGGTGGGCGCCAGGATGGCCACCTGGCGGTTGTCGCTCACCGCCTTGAAGGCCGCGCGCATGGCCACTTCCGTCTTGCCGTAGCCCACGTCGCCGCACAGCAGCCGGTCCATCGGGACCGCGGTCTCCATGTCGCGCTTGACGTCGAGGATGGCCTGCGCCTGGTCCTCGGTTTCGCTGTGCTCAAAGGCGTCCTCGAACTCGCGCTGCCACTCGCTGTCGGGTGAGAAGGAGGTTCCCGCCGCGGTCTTGCGCGCGGCATAAAGCTTGAGCAGCTCGTCGGCCATGTCCTTCATGGCCCGCTTGACTCGGGCCTTGGTGCGCGCCCAGGCGCCCGACCCCAGCCGGCTCAACGCAGGCTTCCCGCCCTCGGCCGAGCGATACTTCTGTACCAGGTCGAGGCGCGTGAGCGGCACATAAAGCCGGGCGCCTTCGGCGTACTCCAGCACCATGAACTCGCCGGTGGAGTCGCCGTGGGCAATCTCCTTCAGCCCCTGGTACTGCCCAATGCCGTGCTCCACGTGCACCACGTAGTCGCCCACCGCCAGGTCGCGGAAGTCGGAGAGGAAGGCCGACATCTTCGACTTGCGCTGCAGGGGCCTGGTAAGGACGGCCTCCGACTCGTCGAACAGATCGAGCGAACCGAACAATGCCAGGCTGGCTTCAGGGAGGATGACCCCCGCGGGAATCGAGGCTTTTACTACTATTGTAGTATTAGGATCTTCTGCAACATACAAGGTTTCGTCGAGGTAGGTTTCTCCGCTCTTGGCAGTTCGGGCACCCAGGCGGAAGGGCAGGGAGTATTCGCCAAGGATGTCCGCCAGACGCTCGACTTCGCCAGTATTGGCGCAGGTAAACACCACACGGGAGTTTTCCGCTCCCCGGCGCCGGACCTCCTCCATCAGGAAGGGCATGCTGCCGTGGAAGCGGGTGGCGGGCTGAGATGAAAACGACAAGTGTAGTACATAGTCCCCCGCCCCCGCGATTTCCAGGTGCTCCATGGAGCCCCCGGGCTGAGTGGCCAGGCGGCCCAACACTTCCGCAGGTTCGAGGCACAGGTCAGCAGGCCGCACCAGGTTGCCTACCCCGCTGCGTTCGTGCGCCTGCTCCAGCTTCTCCCACCAGCGGTCGAGCTCCGCGGTGGTGGCGGAAAGCTCATCCACAAACACGGCGCAACCGGGCAGCAGGTCGAACACAGACGCCTCCCATCCCGCCACCGGGGCGTAGAGCTCCCATCCCGGGAACAGGGCGAGCCCGGTCGCGGCTAGCGCCTGCTCCACGACCCCGGATTCCCCGGCGATACGCTTCCCGGAAAGCCGGGTGTGGATGGCGGCCATGACATCTTCGCGCGCGGGGGTCTCCGTGAGCGGCAGCAGCAGGGCCTCGTCGCTGGGTGAGGAGGAGCGCTGCGAGGCAGGGTCGAACTTGCGCATGGACTCGATGTCATCTCCGAACAGTTCCATGCGCAGCGGGCGGTCGGCCTCCGGGGAGTACACGTCGAGGATGCCGCCGCGCAGGGCGAACTGACCGGGCATCTCCACCAGGTCAGCGGGGACGTAGCCGACGGCGCTCAGGTGGGCGAGCAGGGCTTCGGTGTCCAGGGTGTCGCCGCGGCGCAAGGTCCGGCCCAGGTCGGCGTAATACTCGGCTGCGCGCAGACGCATGGCCGCCGCAGAGATGGGCGCGATCACAATGGACGCCTCGCCCGAGGCCATCTTCCACAGCGTCACTGCCCGTTGCTCCTGGATCTCCGGGTGGGGCGAGAGGTTGTCGAAGGGGAACACGTCGTAGCCGGGCAGGGAGACGACCGACTGCAGCGCAGCGCCCCCCGTGAGCTCGCAAAAGGCCCGCACCACGGGCAACAGGTCTTCGGCAGCGCGGTCGGTGGCGGCGAGCACCAGCAGCGGCCGCCGCGCGGCCCGCTGCAGAAGCGCGATGTACAGGGCTTTGGCGGTGGGGATGAGTCCGGAGACACGTATCCGCCCCGCGCCGGCCTTCAGGTGGGCTACCGCGCGCGCAACGGCGGGAGTTTTCTCCACGTCCGCGAACACCTGGCGGACGAAGGGCAGGATCATGCGTTCTTGATTCTAACAGGCCAGGGGCGGGGCGGCAGCTCGCGCCAGCCGCCTACTTCAGGCCCTCCACCAGATACAGTTCGGAAAGGGCGCGGTTATAGGAATAGGCCAAAAACTTTGCATCAGGCGTGATGCGCAGGAATTCAATGGCGTGCACCCCGGCAGGATCGTCGGGCAGTAACTCCCGAATGAGTTGCTTTTGCCCGGTGGCCAGGTCGAGGCGGAAGATCCTGACCGGGACTTCGTTCAGCCGCCGGATGAAGGCGGACTTGCTGTCGGCGGCCCAACCCAGCCACTCCTCGTCCGGCCCGATGCCCGGGACGGGACGGCGTGGGCCCCCGTTGAGCGGATAGAGCCAAATCTTGTGCTCGCTGTCACGCGCCCATACGAACTTGGCATCGGGCGAGAGCAGCGGACCGTCAAACCTTTTCAGCACAACGGAAACTTCCGGCGTGACCGGACGCGGCGGCCCCCCAGCCAGGTCCTGGGCGTAAACTCGCCAACTCCGGCCGTCGTTGCCGAGAAAGGTAAGGCGTTTGGAGTCTGGGGACCACCCCGCCAGGTGATAGTGCTGGATCCCGCCTCGCTCGATTCGCACCGTCTCCCCCACGCCCGTTGCGTAAACCAGGAGCTGGTCGCCGGCGCCAGCCACAGCCAGGACCAATTTGCCGTCTGAGGAAAGAGCTTGCGCATAACCCGGTCCCAGCCGGACCGCCGGCGAGCCATCGGTCTTGCGAAAGTAGGCGACCACTTCGGTGCCGCCGGCCGCTCCGGCTTCGGTGAACGCCACCAGCGAGCCATCGTCGGAGAGCGCGGGAGAAATCGGGCTGTCGAACCAGGAGAGATCGCGTGCTGGGGCAGGGGCGGGACCGCGGAAGGCCAGGCTGGAGCGCCAGACCTCCTTGGAAATCAACACCCGGCCGTCAGGAAACACATCATGCAGTTTCGTGATGCCCGGCAGCCGCAGGATCAGGCGCTCCTTGCCCTCGCGCGTGACCGCGTGCAATTCGTTGGCCCAGGCCTCGGCCTTGCTAGCGGCAAACCAGACCTCCTTGCCGTCCGGCGACCAGGCCAGGCCCTCAACGCTGACCCAGGGTCCAGCCAGCGTCTTCTTGCTGCCCTTGCCATCCAGTAGCGCGACCAAGCCGTTGTCGCCAAACCCAGGGTGCTCGATAAACGCAACCGCATCGCCCTGCGGCGAGATGCGGACCGAGTTGAGCCAACCGCTCGGGCTTTTGTAGAGCAGCGTGCCCGCAGGGAACTCGATTCGGTTCTCGCCCACCACCCGTACTACCGCGAAGCCGGTGCCCTGCAGGTCCCAGTCGGCAGCGTGCACATCTCCCAGGATGGGCCGGGGAGCTCCACCGGAGAGCGGCGCGCGGGCCAGCGTCCCCCCGCAATCGGCCACGAAAAACGGCTGGCAGCCCAGGGCCAGAGCCAGCTCGCCGGCGCGGGATACCGCGAATAGGCCGGTGTTCTGGTAGCCCAGCGGCCGCGATTCCGGGCTGTCTGGGCTGGTGGAATAAATCTGGCTCTGGCCTCCGTCCCACGCGGCGGCATAGATGATGTTGCGCCCGTCAGGCGCGAAACGCGCCGCGTAGATGGGCCCGCGCTTGAAGGTGAGCTGGTGAAAACTCGGCTGCGGCGCGGAGCGACCGCCGACACGCCAGGCCAGAAGAGCGGCGAACACAAGCATCAGAGCGGAAGCCAGAGCCAGAGGCAACAACAGCCGCCGCCGTCGGGCGGCGGTCGCGGGCACAGGCGCCACGGCAACAGAGACGGTGGAGAGCGCGTCCAGGGCAAAGCCCAGATCGCGTGCCGACTGGAAGCGCTCCTCCGGGTCTTTCTCCAGGCAGCGGCGCACCATCCGTTCGACCGAACTGGGAACGTGCAGTTCCGCCGCGAACTCAGGCGGCTCTTCCCGAATGATTGCGGTCATGGTTTCGGCGTGCGTTTCGCCATGGAAGGCGCGGCGGCCGGTGAGCATTTCGTAAAGCACCGTGCCAAAACTGAAGATGTCCGAGCGAGCATCGGCGGGGCGGCCGCGCACCTGTTCGGGCGACATGTAACCCACCGTGCCCAGCACCATGCCGCTTCCGGTCATGCTGGGCAGGGTTGGGGCTTCGCCTTCAACTGCCTGGGAGGGTTCCGGCTGGGTGAGCTTCGCCAGGCCAAAATCCAGGATCTTGATCTGTCCTTCGCGGGTGAGAAAAATGTTTTCCGGCTTGAGGTCGCGATGAACAATGCCGTGGGTGTGGGCGGCCGCGAGGCCGCGAGCCATTTGCCCTCCCCACTCCACAGCTTTGCGCAGCGGGACGGCGCCGACATGCAGCCGCTCGCGCAACGTCTCACCCTGCAGCAGCTCGGTCACCAGATAGGGGCCGCCGGCGTGCTCGCCCACGTCGTAGATGGAAAGCACGTTGGGGTGGTTGAGCTGGCCGACCGTGCGCGCCTCCTGCTGAAAGCGGTGCAGGCGGTCGGCGTCCGCCAAGAATGAGGCGGGCAGGACCTTGACCGCGACTTCGCGGCCCAGGCGGGAATCGCGCGCCCGATAAACTTCTCCCATCCCGCCGGCGCCCAGCGGCGCCACAATCTCGTAGGGGCCGAGCTGGCTGCCGGGAGAGAGGCTCATCCAAGTTTGTCCGAGAAATGCGCTGATTCTAACACTCGACGTGCCAGCACTTGGGTTGCCCGCCGGCTGGCTGGCGGACGCGATGTTATGTATGATGTCCGCCTTTCCATGCCTCTGAACATGGACCGATCGCGCGCCTTGCAGAAACGCGCCGAAGCCCTCATGCCGGGCGGGGTGAGCTCCCCGGTACGGGCGTTTGGCGCGGTGGGCGGAGACCCTCCGTTTCTGGTACGCGGGCTCGGGTCGCGCGTCTGGGACGCCGACGACAACGAATACCTCGACTACGTCGGCTCCTGGGGACCGCTCATTCTGGGCCATGCGGCCCCGGAAGTCGTAGCGGCGGTGGAGGAGGCGGCGCGCAAAGGGACGAGCTTTGGCGCGTCCACTCCGTCGGAGGCCGACCTGGCGGAAATCATCACCGACGCCATGCCCACGCTGGAGAAGGTGCGCTTCGTGAACTCCGGCACCGAAGCCACCATGACCGCGGTCCGCCTGGCGCGCGCCTTCACCGGGCGCAAATACATCATCAAGTTCGAAGGCTGCTATCACGGCCACGCCGACTCGCTGCTGGTGAAGGCGGGCTCGGGAGTGGCCACGCTGGGCATTCCCGGATCGGCGGGCGTGCTCGATCAGGTGGCGCAGTTCACCCTGGCGCTGCCCTACAACAACATCGAGGCGGTGCAGCAGGCGTTTCTGAAGCTGCCCGGTGAGATTGCCGCCATCATCGTGGAGCCCGCGGCCGGCAACATGGGCTGCGTGCCGCCGGCGGCCGGATTCCTGGACGCGCTGCGCTACCTCACCTCACGCAACCAGGCACTGCTCATCTTCGACGAAGTGATGACCGGCTTCCGCCTCGCCTTCGGCGGGGCCCAAGGGCGCTTCGGAGTCGTGCCCGACCTGACCACGCTGGGGAAGATCATCGGCGGGGGCCTGCCCGTTGGCGCCTACGGCGGGCCCGCCGAGATGATGGACATGGTGGCGCCGCTGGGCCCGGTGTATCAGGCGGGAACGCTGTCCGGCAATCCGCTGGCCATGGCCGCGGGCCTGGCAACGCTGCGCTATCTGCGCGACAATCGCCGCCACTTCTACAACGAGTTGGAAGCGCGCGCGCACACGCTGGTCACCGGGGTTACCGAAGCCGCACATCAAAACGGGATTGCTCTCACCCACAACCAGGTGGGCTCCATGTTCACCTGGTTCTTCACCAACACCACGGTGCGCGACTTCTCGACCGCCAGCGAGTCGAACACCGAGCTCTTCGGCCGGTTCCACCGCGCCATGCTGGAGTTGGGTGTCTACCTGCCTCCGTCGCAGTTCGAGGCCTGCTTCCTCAGCGGCGCCCACAGCGATGAAGACGTGGGCCGCACGGTGGCCGCGGCGCTCAAAGCGTTTGGGCGATTGAATCAGTGAGAATTCTGAATTTTGAATTTTGAATTCTAAATTCTGAACTCTTACCTTTTTCCCATCATCTCGGATACGCTGACGAACTCGTACCCCTCACCCTTGTAGCGTGTGATTAGCCGGTCGGTGGCGGCGACGGTGGCGGAGCGGTCGGCGCCCAGGGCGCGATGCCCTCCGTCGTGCAGCAGGATCACGTCGCCTCCACGAATCTGGCGGACGGCGTGCTGCTCGATGCGCTCGGGCGTGACCCCAGGCCTCCAGTCGTAGCAGGTCACGCTCCACATCACCGGCTCGAGCTTGAGTTGCCACCCGATGTGCAGCACGTGCGGACGCCGCGCTCCAAACGGAGGACGAAACAGCGGCGCATGCGCGCCCACGGCGTCGGAGAGCGCCTGCTCGCAGTCGGCCAGTTCCGAGCGCACGCGTGCGGGCGCAAGAAACATGAGGCTGGGATGCGAGTAGGTGTGGTTGCCGACCTCATGTCCGGCAGCAACGATGGCGCGCGCGATCTCCGGCCGCTGGGCCACAAACCGTCCGATCAGAAAAAACGTCGCGCGCACTGCGTGACCAGCCAGTACTTCCAGCAGGTGCAGGGTGTGCGGATCGTTGGGCCCGTCGTCGAACGTGAGCGCCAGCTGGCGCGTCCCCGGCCGCTTGCCGATGAAGGTCGGCCCGAAAAGCTGGGAGCGCGGGGCGAGCGCGGCATAGGCTCCGATGCCCAGCGAGGCCGCTGCCGCAACTCCCACTACCAAGCCCACCATAGGGGCGCATTCTAAACGACCAAGCGCTTACCGCGGACCTCCGCGGATGACGCGGATTCTTTCAGCAGGCTTCCGATCCGTGTTGATCCGCGCAAATCCGCGGTAAGCCCTCCGGGGGTTACCATTTCCGCAATTGTCTGCGGCGCGAAGCCGAGCTATGCTGCCAAGGTTGTCGTCGCTGCCGGAGCGGACGCTGCATGGGCAACCTTTTCGAACCGCCGCGCTATATCGCCGTAGAAGGCCCCATTCGCGTGGGCAAGAGCACGCTGGCGCGGATTATCGCCGAGCGCTTGCACGCCCAGCGCGTGTCCGAGCCGGAAGACAATCCCTTCCTCGGCGCTTTCTACGAAGGCGAAGCCGGAGCGGCGTTCCAGGCGCAGTTTGCCTTCCTCATCCGGCGCTACGAGCAGTTGCGGGCCCTGGACGTGAGCCCTCACAAGACCATCGTGGCCGACTACATCTTCGAGAAGGACAAGCTCTTCGCCTGCATCAACCTGAACGATTCCGAGCTCGAGGTCTATAACCGCTACTTCAACGCCTTCCGCGAGCACCTGCCCACGCCCGACCTGGTCATCTACCTGCAGGCCACGCCCGAAGTGCTGAAGAAGCGGCTGAAGAAAAAGCGCGCTCCCGACGAGGGCTCCGTCAGCGACGACTACCTGGAAGAAGTGGCCCGCGCCTACGAGCACTTCTTCTTTCACTACACGGCGTCGGACTTGCTGGTGGTGAATACTTCCGACATTGATTTCGTGGACCGCCACCAGGACCTGCAGGAGCTCTTGCGCCGCCTCAGCGAGCCTATCAAGGGCACGCAGTATTTCCTGCCGCTGGGGTCGGGCGACAGCAGCGCTTAACGACGGTTTCGAGTTTCTGGTTTCTGGTTTTCAGGTTCCGGATGTTCCGGATTTCACATTCTTGCGAGACGCAGCAAGCTGCGTCTCTACAGGAGTGGGCTCGAAGCGAGAAAGGGCCGGCTTCCTCGCGGCGCTGGGCTTCTTCGCCGCGCTCGGAGTGGACGCCGCGGAAGTACGGATCCTGCTCGGGGAGCTCGCGGATCATGGAATTCTTGAAGACGCCGAACTGAACGCGCTTGAGGTTGGAGGACGCGGTCTGGAGAACGTAAGTGAGGACGGTGGCCCGCTTGAGGTCCATGCGGTCATCGGCGACGGCGCGAGCGATGTCGTTGAGGGCGACCTGGATGGCGTTGGCGTCCTCCAGCGGCGGCACGTCCAGGCAGACGGTGGGGCGGTTGACTTCGTGATGGTAGTAGCAGAAGGGGCGGCCGCGGAGCGCGGGCGATCCGCAGCGGCGGCCGTCTGACTTGATGAAGTTGCACTGTGGGATGCGAGAATCCCTTGGCATTGGTTTTTGCTCCTTTGGGGAATGGGGTGACCCTCCCCCCACCCGGTACCCTCTAGTTGGCTGAAAACGCTGGGCTTAGCTTGGGGGTACTTTCCAGGTCTTTGCGGGGAAAGGGGTTAAGCACGAAAGTCTTGAAAAGAAACGACTTATTTCTTACTGAACACATACTAGTACAGTATATTGCACATAGACTAGTTTGTCAAGATAAATAGTTCGATAAACGTTCGTCTTGTTAAGGGCAGAGGCCAGCCGGGAATTAGCTCATCAATCTCTTTCATGGGATGGCGCGGTGGCCGGCCATCGCGTGACAGCGCTTTGCCAGTTCGACTAACTGGTCGTACCGCCAGGTGCCCCGGTCGTTGAGCAGTCTGGCCAGGTCTTGCGGTATTCCCTCCAGCCCCACGCGGGCCCCGCTGATGGCGCCGGTCATGGCTGCGGTGGTATCCACATCTCCTCCAGCAGCGATGGCCGTGCAAATCGCTTCCACGTAGTTGTCAGGATGTTTCAGAAACGAATACAGACTCCAGATCACACTGGTCGTAACAAACGGGGAAATGTTTTGCCAAGCATCGAGGAAATCCGGTTCCAATCCAACCCGGGATATCTCGGTGACGGCCGTGTCAGGTTCAGACTGCAGCCAGCCCTCCATGCGTTGCAAGGCGGAAGCCAGGATGGGATCAAACGATTCAACCCAGGTGGCGAGCTGGTCGGTGAACTCCGGCGGCTTTGTGGCCGTGTGCCCCAGGGCCAATGCGACGGAGCCAGCAATCAGGATCGCCCCAGCCGAACAGCGTTTGTCTTTGTGGGTGATTCTGCCCTGGTCATGCGCCACCTGGATCATGCGCTCTGGGTCATGCGAGAAAAGCAAACCGACTGGACCAGCGCGCATGGCGCTGCCATTGCCGGCGTCCGGTGGCGGGCTTCCCGCCTCGTCCCATCGGACTCCCCGCGCCAGGCGCAAGGCAGCGCCGCGTGTGGCGAAGCCCTGGCCGACGATGCGCTCCTCGGTGAAGAGCGCGGCGATGCGCCCGGCATAATCGCTGGGTTCAAATTCCCCACAGGCAACAAAGCTCTGCAGCAGCTCGCGGGCAAGCTGGGAGTCGTCGGAGTACTGGCCGAAACCATAGGGCCCCCGGGCCTGTTCCACCACCCGGCCGGTGCGGACAAAGTCATCCACGTATTTCTGGCACACGTCCGGGGGCCGGCCTTCCACCAAGAAGCCGAGTGCGTCGCCCAGGCATTGCCCAAGCAAGCAGCCGGCAAACTGGCTTGCAGTTGGTGTATTCATTGCGGCCATGGAGATCGGACTCTTGGAACGGAGGGCCGGGAGGCCCGAGGGGTACAAACGCGCCCCTACGATACACCCGGCCCGCCCACAGCTTGCTTCAACGTACATTTACTTCTGACACACGAGCGGTTGCCAGTTCGCAGGCGTGCTTTCCTCCGGCTTCTTCTTGCTGGCCAGCGGCGGGAAGCGCTCGGCGCAGCGGTCTGCAAGGGACGCCTGGCCAAACTTCTCCTGCATGACCTGGTCCGCGGCCAAACATCCGCAGTAGAGCTGTTCGCGGATCATGGGAGGCGAGAACACCAGCAGGCTTCCCGTGGGGGCAAACTCCTTCTGCGGAATCACCAGCCCGATCTCGTACGGCAGCGAAGGCGCGTCCGGGTCCTCGGGGTCGCGGTTGAACGACTCGAAGGGAAACGCCGAGGCGCCATTGAACTGCTGCTTCACTTCCTGAACTCGATCCGTGACTCGCTCGTTGACTGGCTCGGTGGCGCGGTCGAGCAGCAGGCCGTCGTAAGCCTGCCGGCGCCAGCGCAGCATGTCGTTGGCAAGCTGCAGGAAGTCCAGGTCCTTGCGATAGGTGGCATCCACCATCAACTGCAGGCTGCGGTTAAGCACCTTGGGGCCTTTGGTGATCTGGCGGGCTCCCGACCGGAAGCTCGTGAGGTCGCTGACTGCCAGGGAATCGCTGTGGCGCGAGTACGGGCTGGTCACGATGACGAACAGTTGTTCGAGCGGCCGCTGGTCGCGCGTCCGGGCAGGCTGACCGCACTCGCGCCCGGTACCGGCAGCAATGCCGGCCGGAGTTTCCAGGCTGGCCAGAAGCCGGGGCGTGCTGCACGCCGGGAAGTAACCGGCGACGGGCGTGATGTGCCGCAGGGTGCCGTCGCCGAACTGAACTTCCTGCCCCGGATCGTCTCCCGTCCCGGCTTGGCGGATGCGATGCATTTTTCCCACCACCGGCAAAACTGAGCCGGCATAGAGAAAGTCGTGAAAGGTGGGTGAGCCGCTCCCGCCCAGCGCCGGCCGGAACGCGACCTCGCGGTAGTCGCCGTCTGCGAAATTGACCACGCCCACGCGTACCGGTCGGCCCTGGGCCAGCTTGTCCAGCGAGACGTGCGCTTCCAGCAGTTTCCGCAGCGGCGTGAAATCATTCAGGCCCTCGAGACCGAAAATCGCGAAGCGCGGGGCGGCCAGGCGGAGGCTCTTGGCCACATCCTTCGGCCCCTTGATCGAGTCCCAGAGCGAGACCAGCCCATCGGCCTGCTCAGCCAGCAGGACGTATGACTCCTTTGGGTCGGAAGTCTTCCTGGCCTGAGCCAGGAAGGCGGTATTCAACGCCCCGACCGAAATTCCGGAAAACTCGTGGAAATCGCAGCCCCGGTGCTTCACCAGGTGGTAGATGGCGCCGGTCTGGAAGGCGCCCTTGGGCCCTCCTCCGCTGAGCACCAGCGCGCGCCGTTGGTTACCGGCGCAGGGGTTTGCGGCCTGGGCAGAACCGATCAGGAGCAGAGTGACCATCACCAGCTTGAGAATCTGTTGGGTGGCATTTCGTTTTTTCATAACGGCCTCCTCACTGCGAAGTGTTTTTCTGTGCATTTCGCAGCGAACTTAGGCCGTGCCGGAAGCGCCCTCAAGCGGTGAGGCAGGGCAGCCGCAGAGTGCCGCACTGTGTCGTGGTTTGCCGTGGGGCGGATGGGTGATGCCCGCCCTGGGGAGTACAATGAGCGCCGTCTCCCTCCCCTCCGAGGTTTATGCCAGCAGGGAGTTTGCGCGACCCTTCGTTCAGGCCCGTCCCGGCTTCGGGGGAACGCCTCGATTCCTGGAAAGAAATCGCCTCCTACCTCAAGCGCGACATCCGCACCGTGCAGCGCTGGGAGAAGAAGGAGGGCCTGCCCGTCCACCGGCATCTGCACGAGAAGCTGGGAGCGGTGTTTGCCTACCGGGGAGAAGTGGACACCTGGTGGGTGGAGCGCAGTCCTGATCTGCCGGCGGAAACGGAGTCCGGCAAGCTGCGGCTGGCGCTGCTGCCCTTCGAGAACTTGAGCAACAACCCGGACGAGGAATACTTTGCCGACGGCCTTACCGAGGAGATGATTTCGCAACTCGGCTACCTGCATCCTCAACGAATGTCGGTGATCGCCCGCGCCTCAGCACTTTCCTACAAGCACACCACCAAGGACGTGCGCCAGATCGCGCGCGAGCTTTCCGCCGACTATCTGCTGCGGGGCAGCGTGCGGCGCGAGGGGGAGCAGGTGCGCATCACGGCGTCGCTCATCGAGGCGCGGGGGCAGTCGCAGCTGTGGGTGTGCAGCTACGAACGCGGTCTGCAGGCCATCCTGGATATGCAAAGAGATGTGGCCAAGGCGGTGGCCCGCGAGGTGGGGCTGCGGCTCACGGTGGAGCAGAAGGCCCGGCTGGGCAAGTCGCAGGTGGTCAACGCCGAAGCGTACGAGCACTGCCTCAAGGGCCGCTTTCACCTCAACAAGCGGACCGAAGAGGGACTGAGGCTGGCCGCCGAGCACTTCCAGAGCGCCGTGGCGCTCGATCCACGCTCCGCGGCGGCGCATGCCGGGCTGGCCGACGCGCTCATGCTTCCCGCGGCCTTTTCCTACGACGCACTTCCGCCGGCGGAGGCCATGCCCAAGGCCAAGGCCGCAGTCCTGCGCGCGCTGGAGCTGGACGACTCGCTGGCGGAAGCGCACGCCACCCTAGCCAACATCCAGTTGATCTACGACTGGGATTTTGCCGCCGCTGAGAGCAGCTTCCGCCGAGCCCTGGCGCTGAATCCTGGATACGCCATCGCCTATCACTGGTACTCCCGGCTGCTTATCCAGCGAGGCCGGCCCGCGGAAGCCTTGGCCGCCATTGAGCAGGCCCGCGAACTCGACCCTCTATCGCTGCCCGTCAACATCGGACATGCCTGGCTGTACTACCTGGCCCGAGACTTCGATGCCGCCATCCGAAAGTGTCGCGATGTGCTGGAGATCGATCCTGGATTCCTCCCTGGGCGCATTGTGATGGTGCTGGCCTGCGAGCAGAAGGGCAAGTTCAAGCAGGCGCTGGAAGATTTGGAAGCCCATCCTGCCCCCAAGCAGGTGCTCGCGGCGATCCCTTCGTTTTACGGAGTTCGAGGACGAATCCTGGGGCGCGCCGGGCACCGCGCCGAAGCCGCGCGCGACCTCGACAAACTGCGGCAGCTCTCCCGCAAGCACTTCGTGCCCGCGCTCTACTTCGCCATGGTGCACACGGCGCTGGGAGATCGAGACCGGGCGCTGGAGTCCCTGGAAGAATGCTACCGCCAGCGCCTCGAGGCCATTTTGTATCTAGGAGTCGAACCCGGCTTCGAGGCGCTGCGCTCTGATCCCCGCTTTGGCGACCTGCTACGAAGGATCGGGTTGCCTGAAGCTTCGCCGGTTCCCGCTTAACAACTTCACTTTTCGCGACTACAATAGCTTTCGCTGCATCCCATAATGCAGCAAGACAGGCGGTATCCCTGTGATTCGGGAACTGCACTGGAGGAAGCCATGAGTTTCACGTCGTCCCCCAACGCCCGGGGAAATGACTCCCGGGGAAGTTCCCCGCCCAAAGTCACCATCCAGACCATTCAGGAAAAGAAGCAGGCGCGCGAGCCCATCACCTGCCTGACGGCTTACGACTACGCTTCCGCCCGCCTGGTGGACGAAGCCGGCATCGACATGGTGCTGGTGGGCGATTCGCTGGCCATGGTGATGCTGGGTTACGAAAGCACGCTGCCCGTCACCATGGAGGAGATGCTGCATCACACGCGCGCCGCACGCCGCGGCGTGAAGCGCGCGCTGCTCATTGCCGACATGCCCTATGCCTCCTTCCACCTCAGCAAGAAGGACGCTTTGCGCAACGCCGCCCGCTTCGTCAAAGAAGCGGGCGCGGAAGCTGTGAAGATTGAAGGTGGAGCCAAGCGCGCCGAGCTGGTCCACCGCCTGCTGGACGCCGAAATTCCGGTCATGGGGCACATTGGGCTGACCCCGCAGTCGGTGCACATGATGGGCGGCTACCGCGTCCAGGGCAAGACGCTGGCCGCGGTGGAGCAGCTCATGCGCGATGCGGTGGCGCTGGACCGCGCGGGTGTGTTCTCCATCGTGCTGGAGGGAATCCCGCGCGAAGTCGCGGCCATGATTACGGCGGAGGTCGCGGCGCCCACCATCGGCATCGGCGCCGGCCCGGAGTGCGACGGGCAGGTGCTGGTGCTGCATGACATCCTCAACCTCACCTTCGCGCCGCCGGCCAAGTTCGTGCGTCGCTATGGCGACGCGTCCGCGCTGATCTCGGGCGCGGTGTCCGCGTTCCGCGACGACGTGGTTGCGCGCCGCTATCCCGGAGACGAGGAGTCGTACCATTTGCCGCAGGACACCCAGGCGGCGCTGGAGACGATCAGCGCGCGGAAACGGGCCATGGCCAGATAGGCGAGTGCCGAGTACCGAGTACCGAGTTGCGAGTTGCGAGTTGGCTTTCCCTCAGGGGCTAAAGCCCAATTCTCATGCCACTCGGGAAGGCACGGCTGAAGCCGTGACGCTCCGAAAAACAGTTTCTGCAGCCAGCTCTCGGAACTCGGTACTCGCAACTCGGTACTCGCAACTGCGCATGCAAGTCCTCCCCACCATCGCCGCCATGCGTGCCGCCAGCCGCGATGCCAAAGCGCGCGGGCGGCTGGGCCTCGTTCCCACCATGGGTGCGCTGCACGAAGGGCATCTCTCGCTGGTGCGCGCGGCCAAAGCGCAGTGCGATGCGGTCGCGGTTTCCATTTTCGTCAACCCGATGCAGTTCGGCCCCAGCGAGGACTTCGGGAAGTATCCGCGCAGCTTCGAACGCGATCGCGAAATGCTGGAGCGCGAGGGCATGAATGAAGACCTGTTGTTCGCGCCTTCCGTGGAGGAAATGTATCCCGCGGGCGCCGCCACCTGGGTGACGGTGGAGGGCCTGAGCCAGAAGCTCTGCGGACGGTCGCGGCCCACGCACTTCCGCGGCGTGACCACAGTGGTGGCGAAACTGTTTCACATTGTCGAGCCTGGCCTGGCGTTCTTCGGACAGAAAGACGCGGCCCAGTGCACCATCCTGCGCAAGATGGTGCGCGACCTCGATCTCCCGGTCGAAATTGTGATTTGCCCCATCGTGCGCGAGCCGGATGGGCTGGCCCTGAGTTCGCGCAACGCCTATCTCAGTCCCGCCGAGCGGCGGTCCGCCACCGTGTTGCATCGCGCTCTTCGCCGCGTCCAGGAGCTGTCCGAGAAGGGCGAGCGGCGCTCCGCGAAGCTGATTGATGCCGCGCAACGCATCTTCCTGGAAGAACCGGACGCGCGGCTGGATTACATCGAAATCGTGGACAACGACACGCTGGAAGCCGTGGGAGACACTGCGGGCGGTGCGCTGGTGGCCGTGGCCGCGTACTTCGGCTCCACGCGCCTGATCGACAACCTGCTGCTCCCTCCGATGGAGCCGTAGAGACGCCCGTCAGGGCGTCTCCTATGGCGGCGGAGAGAAGACGCCCTGACGGACGTCTCTACTCCAGCGCCCGCACGCCGCCGGAGAGCACGGTTCGCCATCCTTGCTCGGTACGCACCTTGAGGAAACCGTGGGCATCGAGGCCGTCGGTGATGCCCTCGAAGCCGCCGTTCTCCTCCACCCGCACGGCCTTGCCGCGGGCGTACGACGAGCTCTCCACAAATCGGCGCAGCACGGATTCGCGGGCCCCGATTCCATCGGGGCGGGCGGCGGCGGAATCCGCCGAGATCAGCGCCCGGTACTCGCGGTCGATTGCTCGGAGCAAGGCGGCGGCCAATTCCACGCGCGACCAGGCCCGCCCGGTGGCCAGACGCAGCGAGGTGGCCGTCGCGCGCAGATCGGCGGGCAGGTGCTCGTGGTTCACATTGACGCCCACGCCCAGCACCACGTAGCGCACGCGCGTGGCTTCGGCGTGCATCTCCGCCAGGATGCCGCAGAACTTTTTCTTTTCGAGCAGCAGGTCGTTGGGCCAGCGCAAGTCGGCTTCCACACCCGTCACTTGCATCACCGCGGAGCGGGCCGCGAGGCCGGCGGCCAGGGTGAGCAGCAGGACTTCGGCCGGGGCCATGGCCGGGCGCAGCAGCACGGAGAGATAAATCCCCGCCGACTTTTCCGAATGCCAGCCGTGCCCGCCGCGTCCGCGTCCTGAAGTCTGCTCTTCGGCGAGGAACACGCTGCCCTCGGGCTCGCCGGCAGCAGCCGCAGCCAGGGCCTCGGCGTTGGTGGAGCCGGTGCGGAAATAATGATGCAGACGCGCGGCGAACAGCGTGCCCTTCACCATGGGCGCCAGCACTTCCGGCAGCAGCAGGTCAGGAACGCTCTTGAGCTGGTAGCCGGTGGTGGGGTGTCCGGCGATCTCGACGCCCAGCGCGCGCAGTTGCTCGACGAAGCGCCACACCGCGGAGCGGCTGGCGCCGATTTCCTGCGCGATCTTGGTTCCGCTAACCACCACCGTGGCGTGCGCGGCCAGCAGGCGGATGATGTGTCCGAGGCGCGCGTCGGTGCGCGCGGAAACGTCCGCCGCAGGCGTGATGGTGCGGCGACGGGTTGTGGAGGTGCGGGCGATGCCGCAGATTATCGCAGAAACTACGCGGGCGAGACGCGCAGACTCATGTCCACCGCCGCCGAGGAGTGGGTGAGCGCGCCCACGGAGATGAAATCCACGCCGGTCTCGGCGTAAGCGCGGACATTCTCCAGGTTGATCCCGCCGGAACATTCCAGGGGCACGCGGCGGGTGTGCGTAGCCACGCGCTCCACCGCCTTGGAAACTTCTGCCACCGACATGTTGTCCAGCAGGACGGCCTCGGCGCCGTGTTGCAGCGCTTCTTCCAGTTCGGTGGGCGTGCGCACTTCGACTTCCAGCGGCTGGTTGCCCTGACGGTTGCGATGGGCGCGCTCCAGCACCTTGGTGATCGAGCCCGCGAGCGCGATGTGGTTGTTCTTGATGAGCACGCCGTCGGAGAGATCCAGGCGGTGGTTAAAGCCTCCACCGCAGCGCACGGCGTACTTATCGAGCATGCGCAGCCCGGGCACGGTCTTGCGCGTGTCCAGGATGCGGGCATGGGTGCCGGCGATGGCGTCCACGAAGCGGCGGGTCAGGGTGGCAATGCCGCTCATGCGCTGCAGCAGGTTCAGGATCACGCGCTCGCAAGAAAGGATGACGCGCGCATTGTGGCGGATCACCGCCACCGGCTGCCCGCGGTGCAGGCGCACTCCGTCGAACACTTCGGGATGACTGCGGACCTCGGGGTGCGAAATCACGCTGGAGTCCAGCGATTCGTAAATCTGCAGGATGCGCGACACCGCTCCCAGTCCGGCCAGGGTGCAGTCCTGCTTGGCGAGAATGGTGGCCGTGGCCCGCTGATCAGGATCGATGCAGGCCAGGGTGGTGGCGTCGCGCTGCGCGCTGTCTTCGCGGAGCGCGGTTTCCAGTACGCCGGTGATCCGCCGGCTGTGCCAGTCCATAAGAACAGTGGCCAGTGGCCAGTAAGAACCCAACGACTAACGACCAACGACTTACATCTTGCAGTTCTACTACAAACCTTCCAGGGCGGCGCGCGCTTTTTCAAGCAGCACGCGCTTTTCCTGCAAGCTCTTGCGCAGGCCCTCCACCACCGGGGCCGGCGCCTTGGCCAGGAACTGCTGATTGGAAAGCTGCCGCTCGGCGCCCGAGATCTCCGCCTCCAGCCTGGCCAATTCTTTTTCCAGCCGCTGGCGCTCGGCGGCCAGGTCGCGCTTCTGCTCGTACACCACGGAAACGTCGAAGCGCGCAGTGGAGCGAGCGCCGGCCTCCGTAGCCAGTGATTTGTCCACGAAGGTGATGTCGCTCACGCTAGCCAGCTTCTCTACCGCTTCGCGGTTCTGCTCGAACAACCGGCGTACTTCCGCCTCGGCAAAGATGCGGATAGGCGTGCGCGTCTTCGGCGACTCTACCTTCAAGTCAGCGCGGATGGCGCGCACGTTCACGATCAGGTCCTGGAGGATGGCCATCTCGGTTTCCGCGGCCAGATCCAAGCGCTGGTCGTCGGACTGCGGATAAACGGCGAGCGCGATGGACTTGTGCGGAGCCTTGCCCTGGTAGAGCGCATGCCACAGCTCCTCGGTCACGAAAGGCATGAAGGGCGAGAGCAGGCGCAGTGCGCCTTCAAAGACGGTCACCAGGTGATCGAGCGCCTGGCGCGCCCCGATGGAATCGGGGCCCGCCAGGCGGAGCTTCACCAGCTCCACGTACCAGTCGCAGAACTCGTGCCAGAAGAAGTCGTAGACCCGGTGCGCCGCTTCGTCGAAGCGATAGTTTCCGAGTTCGGCGTTGACTTCGCCGGCAACGCGATGGAAGCGCGACGCGATCCAGCGGTCTTCCAGGGTGCGCGCGGCGGCGGCGCCGCCGGCGGGCGATCGCCACTCCTCCAGCGACCACCAGCCTTCCTGCTGCGCGCGCTCCAGGTTCATGAAAATGAAGCGGGCGGCGTTCCAGATTTTGTTGGCGAAGGCGCGGTAGCCCTCGGTGCGCTTTTCGTTGAAAGCAATATCGGTGCCGGGCGCGGCCATGGCCGCCAGGGTGAAGCGCACCGCGTCGGTGCCGTAGCGGTCGATGATCTCGATAGGATCAATGGTGTTGCCCTTGGTCTTCGACATTTTCTGCCGCTCGGCGTCGCGCACCAGGGCGTGGATGTAGACGTGCCGAAAGGGGACGCTGCCGCCGGCGTGTCCGGCCATAAAGTGGCAGCCCATCATGATCATGCGCGCCACCCAAAAGAACAGGATCTCGTAGGCGGTGATGAGCAGCGACGTAGGGTAGAAGACGTCGAGATCGCGCGTCTTCTCCGGCCAGCCCAGGGTGGTAAAGGGCAAGAGGCCGGAGGAGAACCAGGTATCGAGCACGTCTTCGTCCTGCCGAACCTCGCCCTTGCACTTGGGACAGGCAGCGGGCGCGGCGCGGGCCACGGTGATGGACTTGCACTCGCGGCAGTGCCACGCGGGGATGCGGTGCCCCCACCACAGTTGCCGGGAGATGCACCAATCGTGGATGTTCCGCATCCACTCGAAATAGGTGCGGCCGTAATTCTCGGGAACAAAGACCACCTCGCCCTTTTCCGCAGCCTCGATGGCGCGCTGGGCCAGGGGCGCGACCTTCACGAACCACTGCGTGGAAAGCCGCGGCTCCACGATGGTCTTGCAGCGATCGCAGCGTCCCAGGCTGAACACGTGGTCCTTGGTGGAGAACAGCAGTCCTTCCTTTTCCAGATCCTCGAGCACGCGGGCGCGGGCCTCGAAGCGGTCGAGGCCGGCGTACTTGCCGGCGTTTTCGTTCATGTGTCCGGTTTCGTCCATCACGTCAATCTGCGGCAGCAGGTGCCGCAGCCCGGCCTGGAAGTCGTTGGGATCGTGGGCCGGCGTCACCTTCACGGCGCCGGTGCCGAACTCGGGATTGGCCAGCTCGTCGGTGATGATGGGGATGTCGCGATTCATCAGCGGCAGGCGGGCCATGCGTCCGTGCATGTGCGTGTAGCGCGCGTCGGTGGGATGGACGGCCACGGCCACGTCGCCCAGCATGGTTTCCGGGCGCGTGGTGGCCACCACGATGAAGTCTTCCAGGCCCAGCACCGGATAGCGGACCAGGTAGAGCTTGCCGTTGTGCTCTTCGTGCACCACCTCGAGGTCGGAGATGGCGGTGGCGCAACGCGGACACCAGTTCACGATGTACTTGCCGCGGTAGATCAGTCCTTCCTCGTAGAGCCGGACGAAGACCTCGATGACGGCGCGGGAGAGGCCGTCGTCCATGGTGAAGTAGAGGCGTTCCCAGTCCACGGAATCGCCCAGCCGCTTCATCTGCTCCAGGATGGCGTTGCCGTAAAGATGCTTCCACTGCCACACCCGGTCGACAAAAGCCTCGCGGCCCAGCCCGCGGCGCGACTTGCCCTCGCTGGCCAGTTGGCGCTCCACCATCATCTGGGTGGCAATGCCGGCGTGGTCGGTCCCCGGCAGCCACAGGGTGCGGAAGCCGCGCATGCGATGCCAGCGCACGATGATGTCCATCTGCGTGTGGTTGAGCATGTGTCCCATGTGCAGCCGGCCGGTGACGTTGGGCGGCGGCAGCAGCACGGTGAACACGGGCTGCGCGGCCCCGATTCCATCGGGGCGGGAGCCGTCGGGGTCGCCGGGCGCCGGGGTGCGGGCGGAGAACAGCTTCTCCTTGACCCAGTACTCGGCCCAGCGCGCCTCGATTGCGCCCGGCTCATAGGATTTGGGAAGTTCGTGCGACATGCTGAGGGAAGTTCGATATTACAGGCGGGAAGAAAGGAAATGCAAAAGGCAAAAGGTAAAAGGCAAAAGTGACGCGAACAGGGTTGGGGGCGAATTACTTCTTTGCGCGTTCGGTTTCGGCCAGCAACTCGCGGGCGATTTCCTCGATGAGCTGGGGCTTCATGCGCTCGGTGACCCGGTGGACGATCAGGGCGATGGTGTTGGCGTCCACCATGGTGGTGGCGGAGGGGGTGGCAGAGGCTGCGGAGGCCACCTCGGCGCCCATGGCCGCAGCCATGGCGGCGGCGAGTTCGGCGTCGGGGGTGTTCTCCCGGGGAGCAGCGGCGACGGCGGCCAGCGGCGCAGCTTCGGCGACCGGCTCGGGCGCCGGAGGTTCCTCTTCCACGGCGATGGCGGAGAATGCGCGCTGCATTTCCTGCTCCAGGGAGAGCGCAGCTTCTCCGGCCGTCAGGTTTTCTTCTTCGGCGACCCAGCCGGGCGGAGGCGGCGGCGGCTCCGGAGGCATGGCCTCGACCACCGGCGCCGACTTGAAGTCATACGCAGCGGTAGACGCGGAGCGCATCGCAACCTCGGGCTCGGGAACGGCTTCGGCGGCGGGCGCTTCCGCTTCATAGCCGGACATAGCGGCATGAACGCGCGCTTCGAAGTCGTCTTCCGCAGCCGGCGGTGCGGAAGCGGGCGGCTCGGCGGCAGCTTCGGCCGCTGCTTCAGCCGCGGGAGGTGCTTCGGCGGCGGGGGCGCCCGCATCTTCGTAAACTTCGGGCATATCGGCCGCGACTCCCACAGAAACTGCATCGCCGAAGTCGCCAAACGTAGTGGGAAAGGCCGAGGCCATCTCCGTGCGGTCGGTGACCAGCGCGGGGTCCTGGCCCGGAGGCGCTTCCGGAGTCGCTTCCGCAAGGGTGGGCTCCAGGCCTTCCAGGGTAGAAGGGCGCGAAGGCGCGCGCGGAGGAGAAGTAAACTCCACCTCCGGACCGCGAGCCGGGGGCGCCGGGGCCGCCGTACGCGACATCTCCAGCGCGCGGGTGATGCGTCCGGCGTCGGGCGCAGGGATCTCCTCCGTGGGCGCGGTCAGGTGGTCGTCGCCCAGCATGTCCATACCGAAAGCGGGCGCCGACGCCATGTGCTCGGGGACGTTAATGGCTTGCGTAGGCGGGGGCTCGTCGGGAGCGGAGACCTTCCACTCCTCGTAGCTGGCATCCTTGACTTCCTCCACCGGGGCCAGCTTCTGCGTGGCTTCGTATTTGGCGGCGGCCAGCTTGTCTTCGATCTTCTTTACCGCGGCCAGCAGGTCTTTCTCCAGGAAAGGCTTGACGATGAGGCCTTCGGCCTTCACGCGCTCGCTGTCGGCCGGCTTGTAGGCCTCCTTTTCCCTCGGGCCCACGGTGAGAATCACGGGCAGGCCGGCGGTGGCCTCCGCGGCGCGGATTTTCTCGCAGACCTCAATGCCGTTGTAGCCGGGCATGACCACGTCGAGGATGGCGAGGTCAGGCTTCTCGGAGTTGATCTTCTTCAGGGCTTGCGCGCCGTTGCTCACCACGATGACTTCGTACCCCGCCCCTTCCAGGAACGTTTCTCCCAGCTTCTGGGCGGTGGTGCTGTCGTCGGCGAGCAGGATTTTCAGGGGCACGGATGCGTCCTCAGGCCACGCGAGAAACAGAAACGTTACTGTTTCTGGCCCCGCAAGTCAATGCGCAGAAGGGCTTGTACCGCTGGGCGCGGCCGGGGCGGCGGCACACCCGGCCCGGGGTTGCGACTTAGAACAGGCTTGGACCTGTCGACATTCTTCGAAAGGCAAAACCAAGATCCCTCGACACGCCCTCCCTATCCCCTTCGCCCGCTGCGCGGGCTCAGGGCCGGTCGGGCGGCTCGGGATGACAAACGAAAGAAGGGCGGTGAACAGAAGGGCGCGAACGCCGGGCCGCTGCGTGGCTCAGGCTAAAGCCTGAGCTACCAGCCTGAGCTACCAACCCGGCTCTCCCACCGGCGGAGAATGCCAACCCAGCCAAACCAGCGCTAGAAGGGGAGTACCTTGCGCAGGCCTTTCTTCTTTTTCTTGCGGCTGGAGGAGGTGTTCTTCTTGTCCGGCTTCTTGGTATCGCTGGAGCTGGAGGTGGCAGCATCCGGGGGCGGGTCGCCGCCCTGGCCGGCATCGTTCACCTGGATCTGGGGAGGCGACGCTTCGTTCTCGGGTATGGGGGCATCCTGGATGGCCGGGTCCGCCGAGCGGGGCACGGACTCGCTGGTCGGAGGTGCGCCGCTGCCTCCCACCACCTCGGCGCTCACCGAGCCGGTCCCGGCGGAGGCCTGGACGGTGCTGAACATCTTCCGGGCTTCATCCACCGCGCTGGTCTGCGGCGGGTCCACCATGGTGGGCTCGCCCACCTTGCTGGCCCGATCCATGCCCGGCCCGCGACCGATAGCTGTCAAGAGTTTTTTCCGGATGCCGGTCTTGCCGCGGCTGGCTTCCTCGGCCTGGTTCTGGGCCATGGCCTCCGGGGTAGGCGTAGGGACCGGGCGCTTGAGTTCTTCCAAACGCCACTGGGCGTCCTCGGCGCGATACATGGCGGGATAGCGGCTGACGATGCGCGCATACGCTGCCGCGGCCTTGTCGGTCAATTCCTTGATCAGCGTGGCCTTGGCGGTCTCGCTGAACTGGCCTGCCCGGGCCATGTCCACCTGGTTCTCGTAAGCGTTGCCCAGCATGAACAGGCCCTCGTCGGCGCCACTGTAGAGCGGGTAGGTGTCGGTAACCGACTTCAAGCGGGCGGCGGACGCCATCCACGATTCCCGCCGGAAATAAAAATGCCCGATGCGGAACTCGCGCTCCGCCAGCACTTCCTGCACCTGGAGCAGCCGCTCCCGGGCTTCGCCCACCTTGGCATGGTCAGGGAACTGCAGAATCATCTGCCGGTACTCGTCCTCAGCGCGCTTGGCGTGGGTGTAGTCGCGATCCGGCTTTTCCATCTGCTTGTAATGGATGTGGCCCACCTTAAGCTGGGCCTCGGCCGCTTCCGGCATGTTGGGAAAGAAGGTGATGAAGTCCTTGTACTCGATCTCCGCCTGGGCCAGGGCGGCGGAACCACCCTCCTCGTACCAGGTGTCGCCCACCGTCAGCTTGGCGCGGGCCACGTATTCCGAATCGGGGTAGGTGTTGATCAGGGTCTGCAGGGTCAGGCGGGCCACGTCGAACCGGTTGCGCTTGAGCGCGATCGCCGCCCGGTCAAACAGCACCTTGTCGGGTTGCTGAGTGTCCACGTCGGCCAGCGGGTTTTGAGTCTTGTTGCTGCGGCTGCAAGCGGTGAGGAGCACGGCCAAAAGTACGATCAGGAAGACGCCCAGGATTCGACGCAACATTTCTCTATACCGCCTTGGAAGGGGATACGGTGCTGGGAAACACGGCATCAAGTGTACTAGATTCCGACGATTCGGTGGATTTGGCAATCTGGTAATTGGGTAATTTGGTAATTGAAAAAGGAGTGCGTTTCGGTCCTCAAATTACCAAATTTCCCAATTTCCAAATTGTTGTCACGCCCGCTGCAAGGTGGCCTCGCGGGCCGCGCGCAGCAGTTCCTCGGTGTTCTTCCTTGGATCGCCTTTACCGAACACCGCGTTGCCTGCCACTAGAATTTCTGCTCCGGCGCGCACCACCTCGGCCACGGTGTCGCGGGCAATGCCGCCATCCACCTCGATGCGGAAGCCTGCGCCCTTGGCGTTGCGCATGGTGACCAGCTTGCGGATCTTGTCCAGCGACGCGGGGATGAACTTTTGCCCGCCGAAGCCGGGATTCACACTCATGACCAGCACGAAGTCCACCAGCTCCAGCACCTCGCCCAGGGTCTGCACCGGGGTGGCCGGGTTGAGGACCACGCCCACTTGCGCTCCCTTGGAGCGGATCAGTTCCAGCGAGCGGTGCAGATGGGTGCAAGTCTCCTGATGGACCGAGATCCAGTCGGCGCCCGCGTCCACGAAGGCAGGGACAAACTGGTCCGGGTTTTCGATCATCAGGTGGACATCGAGCGGCACGTTAGTTGCCTTGCGCAGGGAAGCAACCACCGGAGGGCCGATAGTGATGTTGGGGACAAAGTGGCCGTCCATCACATCCACGTGCAGCAGGGTGGCGCCGCCTTCCACGGCAGCGCGCGCCTGCTCGCCCAGGCGGGCGAAATCAGCCGACAGGATGGAGGGCGCCAGTTCGATCACGGATCGGTCCTCTTAACCGGATTTCGTCAGCAGTTTAGCACGCGGGCATTGTCGCTCAGCCGTTGTAGCCCGGCCGCCCTCGGCCCTTCAGAAGTTTTCGACCATCCAAGCGTTGCTGTCCAAGGTCGAGAGAGCAAAGGCAAGTTGCTTCTGGTCGGGCGAGGGGGCGGGAAACGAAATCTGCGTCCCTGCTTTCCATAGCTCGCGGACATTGCCTTCCAGTCCGATATAGAACAAGGAGCTACCCCGCGCGTGGGTGGTTGTGGTCAGCAGGCCACGCCCGTCCGGGAGCCAGGCGACGTCGGCAATCCGCGCCGGGGCCGGCTCCGTGTGCCGCTGTTCTCCGGAGCGGAGGTCGAGCAGCCGGGCCCGGCGGTTCTCATGGTCGGAATCGACGATGGCGACGGTTGCGCCGTCGGATGAGAGGTCCCACATCGGACTTCCTCCGGGATAGATTTCGATGGAAGAGAGGACTGCCTGCCGTCCCTGTATCGGGTCGAATGACGCGAAGTCAAGTCGTTTGCCATCTGCGGCGGGCTCGCTCAACAGGCAGCGCTTCCCCGCTTGCGCGCAACGGAAGTGCACGCCCCAACGCGCCTCCAACACCGTGCTGGTCGAGCCGCCGCCGATGGGCGTGCGCAACAACCGGAGCGACTGCGGGTAAGCGCCTTCGATGCGGGCATGGTTCCAATACAGCAACCAGGCGCCGTCGGGGCTCGGTCGCGCTTCGTACTGTTCCTGGGCGCCGCCTATCACCTCGTCCGGCGAGGTTTGAGAAAGATCCTGGCGGAAGATGTTCCAGGCGCCGTTGCGGTCCGAGTGAAACAGCAGGGCACGGCCATCCGGCGTCCACGCGGAGGGCCGGTCCTGGCGTTGGTCGAAGGTGATGCGCCGCAAAGTGGCGATCTCGCCGCTGCCGGCGAAAGGCGCCACGTAAATGTCGGTTTGCTGGTGCTGCTTGACGAAGACCAGCCGCTTGCCATCGGCGGTCGCACTGAAGTCACGGAAATTGAACCCTGCCCAGCGTGTAATGCGGCGGGGTTCGCCGCTGGCCTTGCCGCTGGCCGCATCCACTGCTAGCTCCCACAAGTTGCTTTCCGCCTGGCGGGAACTGGGCTCCGTGCGCGAGAAGATGATGCGGCCATCCGCCACCCAGCCGAAGGAGTCCAGGCGGTGGTCAGACAAGAGGACCTCCTGGTTTCCGGTCTGGAGATCGAGGGCGACGATAGCCACATCGTACTTTTGCGCGTCGGAGCGATAGTGGATGCAGGCCAGCCTGCGGTTGTCGGGGGACCATTGCAGCCTGCCCAAGCGCACACCGTTATCCGCCTTCAGTAGTACGCGCGCATCCTCGCCGTTGGCGCCCATGACCCAGAGCTGATGGCCGTCCTTGGTAGTGCGGAAGGCGATCTGCGTGCCGTCGGGCGAGACTACGGCGTAGTCGGCGTCGCCGCGGATCTGGCGGGGCACGGCCGTGAAAATCGGGATCACCCAGATGGCCTTGGTCTCACCGGCTTCGCCCGGGCCATCGCCGCTGGCGATCAGTTTGGTTCCGTCCCGGAACCAGGAAAGGCTCGCTCAGAGGAAACAGAATCCCGCCGGCAAGCGCAGGGCGTGGGTCTCACCCGTCTCCAGCAAGCGCAGATAGACCCCGGTTGGATCGGAGTAGGCAAGGTACTGGCCATCGGGTGAGAGGGCCGCGGCGATCACCGGGTTCTCAATCGCGCTGGTGGTCAGCTGGCGTTGCAGCAGCTCGGAGCGCGGCTTCTCCGAGACCGGCAACCGCACTGCCACCACGACCATCAGGGCGAGGGCGGCAGCTGCAAGCAAGGCTCCTGTCCGGCTCCGCCACCAGGGCTTCTCTCTCTCCGGGCTGACGGCTCCTGTTGCGGCGGTCAGGGCTTCGCTGGATGCTGGTCGAGCCGCAGCAGCGCCGCTTTCGCTGGCACGCGCGGGCGACGTCGCAGCTTCGTCGCCGGCCACGGGCACGCGCGCCGACTCGGTGTCGCGCTTCAGCCGTTTCAAGTCAGCGCGCACATCGGCGGCCGACTGGTAGCGCACCTCGCGGTCTTTCTCCAGTGCCTTGTTGATGATGTGCTCCAGCTCCAGCGGCAGGTCCGGGTTCAGGCGCACCGACGCAGTAGGCGTTTTGTGCAGGATGGCATCGAAGAGGGCGGCGGTGGTGTCGCCACGGAAGGGCAGAAGCCCGGTAGCCATCTCGTACAGCACCACCCCAAAGGAGAACAAGTCGGTGCGCTGATCCAGTTCCTTGCCCAGCGCTTGCTCGGGAGACATGTAGGCCACCGTGCCCAAAGCCGAACCGGGGCTGGTGAGGTGTTCGTCGGCGGTGACGGTGGGGCCCGAACCGGCGTCGGGCGCGCGCGACTGTCTCGGCTTGGCCAGACCAAAGTCCAGCACCTTGGCGTGCCCGCGACGGGTAACAAAGATGTTGGCTGGCTTGACGTCACGGTGGATGATGCCCTCGGTGTGCGCGGCATCGAGCGCGTCGGCAATCTGCATCCCGTACTCCAGGATGTGTTCCGTGGTGAGCGGGCGGCCCGTGATCATGTACTTGAGGGTCTCGCCCTCCAGGTACTCCATGGCGATGAAGTGATGTCCCTGGTGCTCGTCAATTTCGTGGATGGTGCAGATGTGGGGATGATTGAGCGCGGAGACCGTGCGCGCCTCGCGACGCAAGCGTTCCAGCGCCTGGGCGTCCTGGGAGAGCGTCTCAGCAAGAAACTTGAGCGCCACGTTGCGGCCCAGCTTGCTGTCCTCGGCCTTGTAAACCACACCCATGCCCCCGCTGCCCAGCTTTTCCAGGATGCGGTAGTGGGAAATGGTTTCGCCGATCAACGGAGGAGAACCCCCAAGTGTGGCTCATGTTATGTCGGCACTGAGGGAGAGTCAACGCGCGTCCGTTACTGCAATTTCCCGTACTCCGCCTTGGCTTCCTTCAGGATGGGAATATCGGGGTCGGCGTCTTTCCAGAGGGCGAAGAAATCCTGGTAGGCCTTGCGGGCGGAGACGGTATCGCCCTGCAAGGCGTGAGCGCGGGCCAGGCCCAAGCGCGCCAGCGAAAGCAGCGGCGAAGTGGGCTGAATCAGGCGGTAGCCCAGCAGCCTTTGAAACTCGGCGGCAGCTTCCGCGCCCTTGCCGGCGCGCAGGTAGGCGCGGCCACGCTCGTACAGAACAAAGTCCCAATAGGAGGCGTAGGGAAGCGCGCCGTCCAGCAGTTGGATCGCCTTCTGCGGGTTGCCGCGGTTGGTTTCCTGAATGGCTCGTATGGTGGGGACGAAGACGGAATTCAGGTAAGTATCGCTGGGATAGCGGCGCAGCAGCTCGCTGATCAAGGACTCTGCCTTGGCGTCGGTGCCAGCCGCGGTAAGCGCCAGCGCCACGGCGGTCGAGATGTTGCGGCCACGAGAGATGCGGAGCGCGCTTTCAGCCAGCTCCACGGCTTTCGCCCGGTTGCCGAAGGTTGCCTCCACGTACGCTTCGCCTGCCAAGGTCTGCGCCGCGCCTTCGTCGAACTTCAAACGACGGGCCATGGCGGAAGCCTGCGCATACAGACGGTTTGCTTCCTGAAGCCGGCCTGAAGAGGCCGCGATCTGTGCCTGGGCCGCGGTGTAACGTGCCTCCGGGACACCCCTCTTCCTCGTCATCCACTCCGCGTGCTCTTTCATGGCGGCGGTGTCGCCCTCGGCGTAGGCGATCTCGTAAGACGCACCGTGGAACAATCCGGTCTCGGGATGGCTGGCCAATGCCTGCTTCAGAGTCGCCTTGGCCTCCTCCACGCGGTTCAATCCGAGGTAGGAAAAAGCTACCTGCCCGTAGGCGTAAAATTGCTGGGGATCGAGGCGAACGGCTTCGCGCGCGTTCTCCAGCGCCTTCTCGAACTGACCCATGGTGCTGTACGCGACCGCCAGATTGTTCCAGGGCGTGTATTCTCGCGGATAAGTCTGCTTGAAGAGCTCGTAGGCCTGAATACCCTTATCCATATCGCCGGTCACGGAGGTGTAATAGTGAGCGGTGATATAAAGCCTTTCGCGCTCGCTCACGCGGTCGCGCAGCTCAAAGGCGCGGGTCTTATAACGGCGTTCCCGCTCGCTTTCGCCTAGGTTGCCGTAGATCACCCCCAGACGCGCGTGGGCGAGGGCGAAGTTAGGGTCGAGCTCGACCGCGCGTTCATAGAGCGGCATGGACTCAACTTCCCGGCCGCTGGCGCGCTTGGCGTCCGCCAAAGCCAGGGCCTTCATGGCTTCCAGCGACGAGGTGGTGGCCTGCTCGATGGGAGCGTCGAACTTCTGCACCGAGGCCAGCGATTCGCCCAGCTTCTCTCGGATGGAAGTAGCGGCCCGGCCTACCGCTTTCAACACCTGCTCTTGACCTTGCGCCTCCACCTGCTCGCTGCCCAGCGGCTCTCCCGTGGCGCAGTTGGTGGCCTCCAGGGTGATGGCGTAATTCGCGCCCAGGCTGGCGATGGAACCCTGCATCATGGCCTTGATACCCTGCCGCTGGCACATCTCTCGGGCCACGGCCTGGGTGAGCCGCTCCTCCGGCGAACGCCCCATGTATTGCAGGGTCTCGCGTACACGCTCCTCGGGGAAAATGTTGAGATAGGGCGACTGGCTGAGCTGCACCGCCAGCGCCTTCTTCAAGGTGTCGTCAAACACTGCGTTACCGGTGGTGTTGACGAAGTCGGCCAGCAGAATGGTGTCGCGCTCGGTGAGCGCGGGGGAGCGCCGCGGGAAGTTGAACATCAACGCCGCTGCCACTACCGCAGCGGCCAGCGCGCTGGCGCTCAACCACTTCCAGTTCTTCTTCGCCGCCAGAACCACGCGCGAACTGCCGGTGGCGGGAACTGTTGCCGCGGTGGCAGCGGCCACCGTCCCGGACGTCGTTCCGGTCGTCATTCCGGTTGGGGATGCAGCCGGTGGGGGTGTGGCCGGCGGGAGCGCCGTCCCGCTGGTAGGTGTAATGCGATCCGCAGATGCGACCGGCGTGGCAGCGCTGGCCACGGCGTCGTTCGCAACCCTGGCGCGTCCCGAGTCGGTGTCGCGCTTCAGCCGTTTCAGGTCGGCACGCAACTCGGCCGCCGACTGGCAGCGCACGTCGCGGTCTTTCTCCAGCGCCTTGTTGATGATGTGCTCCAACTCCGGCGGCAGGTCCGGATTCAAACGCACGGGCGCGGTGGGCGTTTTGTGCAGGATGGCATCGAAGAGGGCGGCGGTGGTGTCGCCACGGAAGGGAAGGTAGCCGGTGGCCATCTCGTAGAGCACTACTCCGAAGGAAAACAGGTCAGTGCGCGCGTCCAGAGGCTCGCCCAGGGCCTGCTCCGGCGACATGTACGCCACCGTACCCATGGCCACGCCCGGGCTGGTGAGATGTTCGGGCGAGGTGGCGGCGGTAACGTCGAGCGCAGCGCTGGGGGACGGCGGGGACGAGGCCGCAGCCTGTTTGGCCAGGCCGAAATCCAGCAGCTTGGCGTGTCCCCGCTTGGTGATGAAAATGTTGGCCGGCTTGATGTCGCGATGCATCACTCCCTGGGCGTGGGCCGCGTCCAGCGCATCGGCTATCTGGATGCCGTAGTCCAGCAAGTGATCAAGCTTCAGCGGCCGCCCGGTGATGCGGTACTTGAGGGTCTCGCCTTCCAGGTACTCCATGGCGATGAAGTGGCGGCCCTGGTGCTCGTCAATGTCGTAAATGGTGCAGATGTGAGGATGATTGAGGCCGGAAGCGGCGCGCGCCTCGCGGTACAAACGTTCCAGCGCCTCCGCGTCGGCCGAGAGTTCCTCGGGGAGAAACTTCAGGGCCACCTTGCGGCCCAGTTTGGTGTCCTCGGCCTTGAACACCACACCCATCCCGCCTCCACCTAACTTCTCCAGGATGCGGTAGTGAGAGACGGTTTCGCCGATCAAGTGCCCCCCTGCAGGAAGCGTCATGTTAGGGTGCGCGTGCGACCAAGTCAAACGGAGTTATTGCGCGATGTTCCTGACAATCGTAGCCCGGCACGGTATGATTCGCGTGCGCCGGCTTCCGGGGAACCCGCCGAGTTCCAGGAGCAGACGCGAGGCGTGGGCATGAAATTCTGCGACACTTGCCGCGGCACCTATCCCAACGACTTCACCACCTGCCCCAAGGACCAGACCGTGCTGCGCGTTACCTCCGAGCTGACGCAGGGCATGGTGATCCGCGAGAAGTACGAAATCCTGGGCAAGATCGGGGCCGGCGGCATGGCCACGGTGTACAAGGCCCGGCACCTGGCCTTCAATGAAATCCGCGCCATCAAGCTGGTCAGCGCCCGCTTGCTGGACGACGAAACCTTTATCAAGCGCTTCAAGACGGAAGCTATCGTCACCCGCAAGCTGCAGCATCCCAACGCGGTGCGCGTGGACGACCTGGACACTACCGACGACGGGCGTCCCTTCATCATCATGGAACTGGTGGAGGGACGCGACCTGCGCAAGGCCATCCAGGAGGAAGGGCCGTTCGCGGTGGCGCGGGCGGTGGACATCACTCGCCAGGCCGCGGCCGCGCTGGGCGCAGCCCATGCCCTGGGAATCACGCACCGCGACATCAAGCCCGACAACATGCTGCTGGTTCCCCTGCCCGACGGCACGGAGCGTGTGAAGGTGCTGGACTTCGGCATCGCCAAGGTGCGCGAAGGCGCCATGGACATGGGCGCCGGCTACACTGCCACAAAGACCGGCATGGTAGTGGGCACGCCGCAGTACGTTTCTCCCGAGCAGGCTATGGGCAAACAGGGCGAGGCCATTGACGGCCGCTCCGACCTCTACTCGCTGGGCGTGGTGCTCTACGAAATGCTGACCGGGCAGCTTCCCTTCGATTCCGATACGCCCGTGGGCCTGCTGCTGCACCACCTCCAGACCCTGCCCACGCCGCCGAATCGCTTGCGACCCGATCTGCAAATTCCCGAAGGAATCTCCGTGGTGCTGATGAAGCTGCTGGAGAAAGATCGGGAGAACCGCATCCAAAGCGCGGGTGATTTGATCGAAGCGCTGGATTCGCTGCCCGCCGGGTGCGAGGGCACGGCGCTGATGGGCTCGGACGCGGTCAGCGCGGCCATGGCCGCCGGACCGGCCGCAGGGACGGCCGTCGGCATTTCCACGCCCACCAGCTTCGCCACACCGCCTCGTCTGGTAACGCCGCCACCGAAAGCGGCGGCCAAGCCAGCCGCACAGCGTCCCCCGGCGGCCGCTTCTGTGGCCACTACCGCCGGACATCCTGCGCCCGCAGCTCCGCTTCCTCCAACAAGCAGCAAATGGAAGATGCCGGCCGCGATTGTGGCCGTAGTCGTAGTGCTCCTGATTGCGGGCCTGGGCTACCGGGCGGCTACCCGAAGCGAGCCTGAGGTTCAGCCACAATCCGTGGCTACACCTTCGGGCGGCAGCAGCGGCGCAACCGAAACGCAGGTGGCCGGGACTTCTTCCAGCGGCGCCACGGCGCAGCCAGCCGCTGGTGGGGCTGCGGCCAGTCCACAGCGCGCCGAGCAACCTCTTGCCGAACTGGACGAATCGGCTCCCGATCCCGACAAGCCGGAGCTGAAGCAGCGAATGGCGCAGGCTCTGGTGACGCGCGCGCGCCAGGACTCTGCCCAAGGCAACTACGATGCCGCTATCCGCAAGCTGGAGCGCGCGGCGCGCCTCGATCCGCAGAATGCCGATGTGCAGGAAGCGCTGCGCCGCGCCCGCCGCGCCCGCAAAACGGAACTCGAAGTCCTGAGGAGGCGCCGATGAAGTTCGCAGTCCGGTTCTCCTGTTTCACCCTGTTACTGGGCGCGCTGTCGCTGCTGTCGCTCGCCGCGTCCCCGCCCGCGTCTCCGCCCGCGCTGCGCAACCTGGTGGTCCGCCTTCCGGTGGCCCACTTGCACGACGGGAGCGCCGCTTGCTACGGACACCTGTACTTTTCCGGTGACCGCATCCGCTATCAGGTGGCGCGTCCGCAGGCCGCGGTGGCCCATGCCTTCGACGTGTCACGCGCGGAAGCCGGCTCCGTGCAGCCCGCAAGTTCAGCGAGTGTGGAGCTGCGCCTCACCCGTGGCGAGACGTTCCGTTTTGCACAACTGAGCGAAGCTGGGGTGGAGGCGGGCACGCACGATGCGAGCGCGGCGCTTCCCGTCCAGGATTTGCTGGCCGCGGCCAACGGCTTCGCGGAGCTTGCGGGCGAACTGGACAGTGGAGGCCAGCGGCCGCGCGGCGCCCCCAGCCTGTCTATCGTCATACAGAAGCTGGTCACGGACCCGGGTGGCGCGGAAGTTCTGGTGGACGGAGTGGCCTGGGGCGCAACCGATCCGCAGACCGGCGAGCTCATCCTGCGCGGTCTCCCCTTCGGCGAACGCAGCTTCGTGCTGCGCCGGCAGGGCTATGACCCGGTGCGCTTTCCGGTTGGCTACGAGCATGAGCGCACGGGCGAAATCTCCGCTCCCCTGAAGGCGCTCCATCCCCAGCCCGCCGCCGGCAGCCTGCTGCTCGAAGACGTGCTCGACATGACCGACGGCGGCGTTGCCGCCGAACGCATCGTCGCCATGGTGCGGCGGAAGGGAGTGGCGCTGGACCTGGTCGGTGATGCGGATCGTCCCCTGGCGGCGGCCACCGGCAACGCCCAGGCGCGCAGAAAACAACTGGCCGAGTTGCTGGTCGCGGCGGCTGCGCAGGACACTCTGACCGGCAACTACGGGTCCGCCATCCGCGCGCTCGAGTTCAGCGAGCGGCTCGATCCAGAAAATCCTGCGGTGCGCGAGGCTTTGCGGCGCACCCGGCGCGCCCAGCAAACCGAACGGGAAGTCCTTTCGAGGCGTTGATGACGGCCACTTATAGAACGCTCGCTCTGCTCTTGTGCTTCGCCCTGTGCTTCGTCGGGTCGCAAGCGACAGCGGCGCAGGAAACGACGAAGCTGGAGCCCAAGCCACTGCGCAACGTGGTGGTGCGCCTCCCGGTAGCTCATGTGCACGGGGCCGGCGCAGCCTGCTACGGGCATCTCTATTTTTCCCGCGACCGCATCCGCTATCAGGTGGCGAAGCCGCGCACCGCGGCCAGCCACGCGCTGGACCTGCTGCGCGCCGACCTGGAGGCGGTGGAGCAGTCCCCAGGTCTTGAGCTGCGCCCCAAGAAGCCCCCGCAGAATCGCAAGCCGCAGCAATTTGTGCTTTTGCCGGCGGAGTACGTGGAACTCGGCCGCCACCAGGACGCCAACGTGCTTCCGGCCAAGGACCTGGTGGCTGCGGCCAACGGCTTCGGCGCACTGGCCGGGGAACTGGACAGCGGAGGCCAGCGTCCGCGGGGCGCTCCCGATCTCTCGGTGACTATCCAGAAGTTCATTACCGATCCCGGCGGCGTCGAAGTGTTGGTGGATGGATTCTCCTGGGGCTCGAGCGACCTCGAATCCGGCGAGATCATCCTCTACGGCCTTTCCTTCGGCGAGCGCAACTTCGTGATGCGCAAACGCGGCTACGAAGTGGTGCGCTTCCCGGTGGGCTACGAATACGAGCGCACCGGCGAAACCTTGGTTGCCATGAAGGCGCTCAGCCCGGCCGCGCGCGGCGGCGGCCTGTTGCTGGACGACGTGCTGGACATGCTGGAGGGCGAAGTGCCTTCCGAGCGCGTGGCCGCCCTGGTGAAGGAAAAGGGCGCGAGCTTCGCGCTCTCCGACGCCGCCGAAAAGCGCATCCGCGACGCCGGCGGCGACGACTCCCTGCTGCTGGCCATTGCGCGGGCGAAGAAGTAACGGGTTTTCGGTTTTCCGTTTTGGTTTTCGAGAAACCCAAAACCGAAAACCAAGAACCATCCTCCCATCGCATCTCAGCGGCCTCGCTGGGGTTACTCCTGTCGTATCATGGCGGCGACGCTGCCGTGAAATACTGCGACCACTGCCGCACCTCCTATCCCGACCTGTTCTCGCACTGCCCCAACGACCAGAACCCGCTGCGCGTCCTTACAGAGCTGGTGCAAGGCGTCGTGGTGCGCAACAAGTACGAGATCCTGAACAAGATCGGCTCCGGCGGAATGGCGACCGTGTATCGCGTGCGCCACCTGGCTTTCAACGAGGTTCGCGCCCTCAAGGTGGTGGGCAGCCATCTGCTCAACGACGAAGTCTTGCTCAAGCGTTTTCGCACCGAAGCGGTGGTGATGCGCAAACTGCAGCATCCCAACGCCGTGCGTGTGGAAGACCTGGACGCCACCGACGACGGCCGTCCCTTTATGGTCATGGAATACGTGGAGGGCCGCGATCTGCGCAAGTTCATCCAGAAGGAAGGCGCCATTCCCATTCCGCGGGCGCTGGCCATCGCCGGCCAGGTGGCGGGCGCGCTGAGCGCGGCCCATGCCTTGGGCATCACCCATCGCGACATCAAGCCCGACAACATCCTGATGGTGGCGCAGCCCGACGGTTCCGAACTGGTCAAGGTGCTGGACTTTGGCATCGCCCGGGTGAAGCAAGGCTCCGACCTGGGCACCAGCTTCGCCACTCAGACCGGCATCGTGGTCGGTACCCCGCAATACATCTCCCCCGAGCAGGCCGGAGGCCGGCACAGCGATCAGATTGACGGCCGCGCCGATCTCTACTCCCTGGGCGTGGTGCTCTATGAGATGGTGACCGGCAAGCTGCCCTTTCATTCCGACACTCCCCTGGGCATGCTGCTGCACCATCTGCAGACCATTCCCAAGCCGCCTCACGAACTGCGCCCGGAACTCAACATCCCCGAGCCCTTTTCTGTCCTGCTGATGAAAGCTCTGGAGAAAGACCGCGAGCTTCGCTTCCAGACCGCTGAGGAGATGATGAACGCGCTCACCGCGGTTAACCTCCAGCTCACCTCGGCTCTGGGGTCCGAGGAGCTGCCTGGAAGGGTGACGCAAGTGCCTGCGCCGGTCTCCCGACCCAGCCCGCCGCCGCTCCCCATTCCCCCGAGCTTGTCGCGCCCCATCCCGCCGCCCGCATTGCGCCCGACTCCGCCTCCCCCGCGCCCTCTTGCGGTCGTAACCGAAGCGGCTTTTGTTCGACCCTCCCCAGCCCCGGCGATTGAGCCTGAGCCGCCGCTGCTTGTAGTCGAGCCACCACGGCGATGGATTGTCCCCACAGTCGTGCTCACTGTGGTCATGATTGGGGCAGCCGTCGCTTTCCAACTCACACGCGGCGAGAACAGGCAGCCGGAGCCGCAAGCAGCGGCGCGCGAAAATCGTTCCCCAGTAGCATCGGACGCGCCCGCGATTTCCCCGGTGATCGAGCCCACCGTCGCACCTCCGGTCAGCAGCGCGCCCCGCCCGGTGGCCGCCCAAGAAACCCGCTCCCCTGCCTCCGCGGGGGGGAGCGATCGGCAGATCGAACCGGATGTGGAGCGCGGCTCCGCAGGCGGCCAAGCGTCCGCGCGCGTGGGACAGCTTCTGGCCCGAGCCCGTGAACTGGCCGACGACGGCCTCTATGAGCAGGCTCTGGAATCTCTGGAAGAGGCCCGCCGCCTGGATCCCCGCGATGCCCGCATTCGCGACCTGCTGCGCCGGGTCCGCAAAGCGCAGCAGACGGAGCGCGACGTGCTGCGGCCGACGCCATGAGGATGCGGGCGGCACAGGTTTTTCTGACGGCACTGCTGGCGGGCGCGCCGGTCGTGGCCGCGCAGAGCGTGCCCGAGGTGATCGGAGTGGCCGGCGGAGACGTGGAAGTCCGCTACCCTGTGGCCCATCTGCACGAGAAGTCGGTGTGTTTCGGTTATCTTTACTTCACCCGCAACGCCGTTCGCTATGAAGCGTTGCGCCCGTCCAGCGATCGCCTCCATTCAGTAATCCGGCAACGAAGCGAGATTGTGCAGGTGCAGAAGCGCCCTTACTTCACCCTGCGCCTGGCCGCCGCTGAGTTCTCCCTGCGCAACCGTCCCAGCCTTTCCTTTACTCCCGTGTCTGCGGCTGCGGTCGAAGGCAGCCGCGGGCTGGAAGACTCACAACTTCCCGTCGAGCTGCTTCTGGAGGCCGCCAACAATTATCAGGAGCTTCAGAACCGCTTGCTGGCACGGGTCCGGCAGCAGCGGCCTACGGTCGTGGAACCTCCCAAGCCGTCTCCCGCAGCCAGCGCGGCCGCTCAGCCACGGCCCGCTGCGAGCCCTCCTGCTGCCCGTCCTGCGTCCCTGATTGTTTCCGCACGGCCCGGCGGCTCGCAGGTGTACGTGAACGACGAATTCCGCGGGGCCACCAGCGCCAGTGAAGGCAGACTGGTCGTGTCCGCGCTCGAACCCGGCAGCTTCCGTGTCCGCTTGAGCGCCTCGGGCCACAAGGACTGGACCCAGACAGTCACACTGACATCCGGCCAGACGCTGACTCTTGAGGCGGTGCTGAAGCCCGCTGGCCCGCCGCCCCTGTCGGCCAGCGAAATCATCGAGTTGCTGCGCGGCGGCGTTTCCTCCAAGCGCGTCACCCGACTGGTCAGCGAGCGCGGTGTGAGCTTTGCCCTCACCGACCCGACCGGGCAGCAGATCCAGGCCGCCGGCGGCGATGACGCGCTGCTTGGGGCCATCGCCAGGGCGAAGAAGTAGGTTGACCACGAAGGCACCGAGGCACAGAGCGAGTACCGAGTTACGAGTACCGAGTTGCGAGTTGGCCCAGCCTAGGGCCTGTTGTTCATCCGCGCTGATCCGCGTGAATCCGCGGCGAAGGGTGTAGCATTTCGGCCATGCCGCTGGTTGAGGTCCGCGACCTGGTCAAGATCTTCCCGCTGGGCGAGTCGGTGTTTGGCGGCGGCGCGCTGCGCGAGGCCCGCGCCGTGGACGGCGTCTCGCTGGACATCCACGCCGGTGAAACCCTGGGTTTGGTGGGCGAGTCCGGGTGCGGCAAGAGCACCTTGGGGCGGCTGATTCTCCGGCTCATCGAGCCTACTGCGGGCAGCGTCCGCTTCGATGGACATGACCTGCTGGCCGCCGGTGGCGGCGAGTTGCGCCGGATGCGTCGCGACATGCAGATCGTCTTTCAGGACCCGTTCGGCTCGCTCAACCCGCGCATGACCGTGGAGCAGATCGTCAGCGAGCCCTGGGTGATTCATGGCGGCGACGGGGAAGCAGGCATGCGCGACGGCGCGGCCGGGGGCGGGACGCCCTCACGACAGCCCCGACTCGTCGGGGCGCTACGAGGGCGCCAACGTGCCGCCGAACTGATGCGGGCCGTGGGCCTGGAAGAATCGGCGCTGGCACGCTATCCGCACGAATTCTCCGGTGGGCAGCGCCAGCGCATCGGCATTGCCCGCGCCCTGGCCCTGCGCCCGCGTTTCCTGGTGGCCGATGAACCGGTCTCGTCGCTGGACGTGAGTGTGGGCGCGCAGATCATCAACCTGCTCGCCCGTTTGCAGCGCGAGTTTGGGCTAACGTATCTGTTCATTTCCCACTCCATGCCCGTGGTCCGCTACCTGGCCACGCGCATTGCCGTGATGTCGGGCGGCAAGATCGTGGAAGTGGGGCAGACGGAACAGATCACCAGCACCCCGGCTCATCCCTACACCCGCACCCTGCTTCAGGCCACACCGGAGATCGAGGCCCGCTAGGAAGCTCGCCACCCCGCGGTTTCGCTCGGGGCAGGCTTCGGGAGCACGAAGGGATGCTGGCCGCCGGTGTGCTTGTGATTACGATTCTTCCCCGCTAGAATCCTCGCAACAGTCCTGTAAAAATCGGAGGCACCCGCATGAATACGACCGCCGTAGCCCCCACTGCTCCGGAACCGGCGCCGCTTTCCACCGCCGGCCGCATCGTCAACACCTTTGTTGCACCCAGCCAGACCTTTCTCGATCTTAAGCGCAAGACTACGTGGACGAGCTGGGTAGCCCCCTGGCTGCTGAGCGTGGTCTTTGCGTGGATCTTTGTGGCGGTGATGGCGCAGAAGATTGGCTTCGAGCAGGTATCGGAGAACCAGTTGAAGCTTCGGCCCAAGCAGGCGGAGCAAATCGAGAAGCTGCCTGCGGAGCAACGCGCTCAGCAGAAGAAGATGTCGATAGCCATCACCAAGGGGATTTCTTACGGCATCCCGTTCATGAGTCTGATTTTTCTGGTAATTATTTCGCTGGTACTGATGGCGTCGTTCAACTTCGGGGTAGGCGCCGAGGTTTCCTTCAAGACGTCTCTTGCTATCGTGATGTATGCCAGCTTGGTAGGCATCGTCAAAAGTGTGCTGGGCATGGCCGCCATGTTCGCCGGGCTTGACCCGGAAGGCTTTTTCCCACAGAACCCGGTGGCCACCAACCCGGGCTACTTCCTGAACCCGGTGGAATCTCCCGTGCTGTACCAGGCACTCAGCGCCGTGGATGTAATCGCCATCTGGATGCTGGTGCTGACCGCGATTGGCTTCTCTTGCGTGAGCAAGATGACCAAAGGGACCACCCTGGCCGTGGTTTTCGGTTGGTACCTGCTGGTCACCCTGATCGGCACGGGGCTCACCGCGCTGTTCGGTTAGGCTGGCTTCAAGCGCCGGCCTCCTTTGGAGCCGCCGCAGGCGCCGTTGAGCCCCCAATCGGCGCAGAACAAGGGGGTTAAGCTCGGCAAGCCGCGCCGGCTTGTGGTCTAATATCCCAGCCTTTGTATGCCCACTACGGCCCTCAGGATCAAGCGGCAAGTGCTGCGCGCGCACCGTCTCGGGCGCGAGCTGGGGATGATTTTTCACGGACTGGTCTCCACCGACCATCCGGTGCTGGCGCACCTGATCGCCACGCGGCGCTGCAACCTCTCCTGCCTCTACTGCAACGAGTACGACGACGTCTCCCAACCCGTGCCGCTCGATGTTGTTAAGCAGCGTCTTGACCGCCTGGCTTTCCTGGGCACCAGCATTACCTGCATCTCCGGCGGCGAGCCTTTGCTCCATCCCGAACTGGACGACATCCTGGGCCACGTGCGCAGCCACGGCATGATTGCCGGCCTGATTACCAACGGCTACCTGCTCACCCGCGACCGCATCGAGCGCCTGAACCGCGCCGGCCTGGAGCACCTGCAGATTTCCATCGACAACATCCAGCCCGATGACGTCTCCAAGAAGAGCCTGAAGGTGCTGGACAAGAAGCTCGAGCTGCTCGCCGAGTACGCCGAGTTCCACACCAACATCAACTCCGTAGTAGGAGGCGGCATTCGCAACCCGCAGGACGCCTTGGTCATCGCGCGCCGCGCCCTGGAGCTGGGTCTTACCTCCACCGTGGGCATCATCCACGACAGCGACGGCCAGTTGCAGCCGCTCACCCCCGAGGAGCGCGACGTCTACTCCACCATCATGAGCTGGGGCAAGGCCAGCTACGCGCGCTTTAACCAGTTCCAGAAAAACCTGGCCCTGGGCCAGCCCAACCAGTGGCGCTGCCGTGCGGGCGCGCGCTACCTCTACGTTTGCGAGGACGGCCTGGTGCACTGGTGCTCGCAGCAGCGCGGTTTCCCCGCCAAGCCTCTGATGGATTACACCGTGGACGACATCCGCTACGAATACCGCAACGAGAAATACTGCGCCCCACAGTGCACCGTGGCCTGCGTCCACCAGGTTTCCTACCTGGACTTTTTCCGCGCCCCGCAAAAACTCATGGTGCGCCCTCCGGTCTCGGCCCCCGCGCCGGAGCTGGTGCAGATCAAGTAGTTTTTTGCAGCGGATTTTCCCAGCGCAATCCCGGAAAGCGCGCAAAGTCTCGGTCGGTGGTGCAGAGCAGCGCTCCGTGCTCGATGGCCAAGGCGGCCAGGTGGGCGTCGGAAGCGAGGTTTCCGGCTGCCTGCCCAACTGTCAGTAGGCGTTGCAGGATGGACCAGTGCCGCTCGCCGGGCTGGAGAATTCGCACTTGGGGTCGCTGAAGCAGATCTTCGATGATTGCGATGGCCTCCGAGACCAGAAGTGGACTGCTCAGGGCCCTCGGGCTGGTAGTGATTCTCAGGAATCCAAGAATCGTTGTCCAACCGAGCGCTAAGGGTTCGGGCCTCGCCAGGATCTCTCCAAACCACTGTCCAGCCGCATCGTGAAACTGCGACCGGACGTAGTGGGCGTAGATAAGGAGATTGACGTCGGGTAGGATCACTTGTACAGCGGCCCCTCGATTTGCTCCAGCAGTTCCCCAATGTTGTCAAGACTCAGGCCTGGCCGCAGTCCAAGATCGCGAACGAGGATGGGAAAGGGTCTTGCCGGCGCTGCAGGCGGCGGAGAATCGATGCCTCGCCGCAGCACTTCATTCACCACCTGCTTGAACGAATTGCCCGAGCGGCGTACCTCGGCCTTCAGCCTGGCAGCTAGATCGTCGTCGAGGGTCAAAGTGGTTCGCACGGGTTTACAAGAAGCATGTCGTTTGATCATTTGTAATTCGGCCCCTCGATCTGCTCCAACAGTTCGGAAATATTGGCGTAGTTCAAACCAGGACGCTCGCCCAGCGCCCGCGCCTTCACCTTGAAGGGTTGCAGCTTTTTCAAACTAGGCTTGTTCAACTCGCGTCTTAGCAGATCGTTCACCACCTGCTTGAACGAATTGCCGGTGCGCTGCACTTCCGCCTTCAGCTTGGCAGCTACGTCGTCGTCGAGCGTAACAGTGGCTCGCACATCATGATGCTAACAACAAAGCATCATGATGTCAAGGCGCGATGGATGCCTCTCCAGCAGCCCTCTCCAGATCCGCAAAAATCTTGTCCAAGTCTCTGCGGGAGAAGTACTTACCCCACTTAACCACGCCGTAAATCCGGCGCGCGTTGCGGATGTCCTCGAGCGGGTTGGCGTCCAGCAGCACCAGGTCGGCCACGCGCCCTTTTTCCACCGCGCCGCGGTCTTTAGTCTGGTCGAAGAAAACCGCCGGATTAAAGGTGGCGGCCCGCAGGGCCTCCACGGGCGAGAGGCCGGCCTGCACCAGTAGCTCCAGTTCCTGGTGCAGGCTGAAGCCGGGGACGACGAATGCATCCGCGGAGTCCGTACCCGCCAGCAAAGGCACACCTGCGCGATGCAGCGCCCGCACAAGATCCAATGATTTTCCGGCCACGCGCTGGTTCAGCGCCAGCGTTTCCGGAGCGACCGCATCCAGATATCGCTGGCGTCCCACGAGCCAGCGCTGCCGCAGCTTGGCGGGAAGCTGGTTCATGGGCAGGGCGGCGCCGGTGTCTTGCTTGCTTAGCGGGAGGAACGACTGCGACCAGATCAGCGTAGGTACCACCCAAGTCTGATTCTTCACTAGGCGGCGCATCACGGTGTCCGCTTTGGCGGCATCGTAACTGTCGAGCAGGGCGGCCTGGAGTTTGCGAGTGCGCGCGCGGAACTCGTCGGCGGAGGCACTGGGACTTGCTTCGAGCTCGCGCAGCGACTTCAGTTCGCGGCGCAACTCCTGCTCGCGCGACGAACACGCCAGCAGAATGCCGGCGTCGCCGGGCAGCGCCGGGGAGACGTGCTCAATCGTTTTCTGGCCGGCGTCGCTGACCTCGGCCGCATTCAGCGACTCAGGAACATGACCCGCCAGGGCCATGTGCTCCTTGCGGGCTTCGTCGGCCAGCGCGAAGAAGGCCTCGCGGGAAAGCCCGGCCTGCGCCTTCACGAAGTCCACGCCCTCGGACTTCAGCTTGCGAACCGCGGCACGCGCCTCGTCGGCGGTGGCTACCGGGAGCACGGCGGGAGCGGCTTCCTGAGGGCCGTCCACGAAAGGGCCGGCCGCCAGCAGCGCCGGTCCGGGCAGCGTGTCCGCAGCCAGTTCCTTGCGCAAGGGCGCCAGGCGCGACCAGTCGCCCCCCATGTCACGCACGCCCACCACGCCGTATGCGAGATAGAGCGCAAGCAGGCTGCGCGAGCTGAGGTCGCTTTCCGGGCGCACCGCGGTGTGCACGTGCATGTCCCACAGTCCGGGGATGAGGAACTTTCCCGCCGCGTTCACCACCTGGACGTTGCGTCCCAGGTGAATCACCGCCCGCTTGGAGATGGCCTGGATGCGGTCGTTGTGGATGACCACGGTGAGGCTGCCTACCGGCGGCCCGCCGCTTACGTCAATCACGGTGACGTTGGTCAACACCAGGATGCGAGGGGGTGGCTTGCGCTGGGCCAGGCAGGGAAAGGCCAGCAGGATCAGCAGCAACGGAACCAATACGCGGCGCATCAGGAAAAAAGCCAAGCGCCAAAACGCTACAGGCGCGGCGCGGGCGCTGTCAAACCGGCCAGATGCCGCTGCTTCGTTTCTTCGGGCAGGAACGACGCGCGGAAGCTATTCGCGGCCAGGCGGCGCAACTCGTCGTCGGTGAAGCCGAAGGCGTCTTGGGCAAGCTGGTACTCCCGCGCCAGCGAGGTTTGGAACATGGCGGGATCGTCGGAGTTCAGCGTGACCAGAACTCCGGCGTCAAAGTACCTGCGCAGAGGATGCTGGCTCAGCGACCGGAGACAGCCGGTGCGCAGGTTGCTGGTAACGCAGATTTCCAGCGGCACCTGGTCGCGGGCCAGGCGGGCCACCAGTTCCGGGTCGTGCCAGGCGTTGAGTCCGTGCCCAATGCGCTCCGCGCCCAGCGCGTCCAGCGCCCCCAACACCGACGCCGGCCCGGCAGCCTCGCCGGCGTGAGCGGTCAGCCTAAGGCCGTGAGCTGCGGCGTGCTGATAGACCTGGTGGAAAAGTTCGGGCGCGGCCTGGCGCTCGTCTCCGCCCATGCCGATGCCCACCACGTTGCGCCCGCGGAACTGAATTGCTTTCTCGACCACGCGCTCGGCAGCATCCGGGCCCCACTGGCGGACGAAGTCGAAGATCCACAGCAGCGACACTCCGAAATCTTTCCGGCCGCGTTCGCGTCCGCGTTCCATGCCTTCGAAAAGTGCGTCGAAGTCCTGCTCGCGGCGCAGGCAGATGCCCACCGAGACATAGACCTCGGCGTGGACCACGTTTTCAGCGCGCAGCCGCTCCAGCAGCCGGTAAGTGATGAGCTCGTAGTCGGCGGCATCGCGCAGGCGCTGGGCGACCGCGGCAAACGCCTCCAGGAATCCCGGAAAGTCGGCGTAGTTGTAAAGCTGCTCGACGGCGGCCAGGTCGAGCGGCGCGGCGTCATGACGGCGGCTCAGCTCCACCAGCGTCGCTGGCTCCACCGCTCCTTCCAGGTGCAGATGCAGCTCCGCCTTGGGCAGCGCCAGGATGAAGGCGGAGGGTGTGAGCTGGGCTGCGCTGAATTCGGTGGAGGGAGTGGAGGTCGGCATGGAATCGGCTTCAGCCGATGGTCCTCACCTGCGCGGCCTGGGCGCCGGCGGATGCTTCCAGCGCGCGCAGCTGCTTGTGTGCCGACAGACCCGGGTAGATGCTGAACAGCGCGAAGCCATGAAAGGCAACGCCCAGCCAGAACCCGGCGAGCAGCGATACCAGGCCGTCCATCGCGTACAGCACCATGCCCAGCCAGTACGCCCAGACGTGCCCCTTGCGCGCCAACGTGCCAATGAGGACCAGTACGCCGGCGATGAATACATCGATGATGAGCGCAGCCACGGTGGCCACGCTGCCACCCACAGTCTTGGCGATGAGGTCTACCACCTGGGTGATGGCCAGTCCGAAGATGAATCCCCATTCGGTGCCGGCAAAGGCCGCGATGCTGTTGATGATCGAAAGGCCTGCGATCCAGTAAAACCAGCCCGCGCCGCCTTTGTGCTGCGATTCCAAGCGCAGCCGCTGCTCTATGCGGGCCGTTTCCGGACTGGCTGCTGTCTCCACGGGGGTCGGTTCAGGGTCCATGATGGCCTCGACTTTTCCGCGAGCAGCTATGTTCTGCGCTGCGCAAACTCGCTGTGTTTTCGGCTGTAAAGGAAATACACCACCAGCCCGATGGCCAGCCACACAAAGAAGCGGATCCAGTTCATGATGGGCAGGCCCGCCATCAGCAGCAGGCAGAACAACACGCTGAGCACCGGCACCAGGTAGCCGCCGGGGGCGCGGAAGCCGCGCTTGCGCCCGGGCTCGCGCACCCGCAGAATGATCACCCCCACCGACACCAGCACAAACGCAAACAGGGTTCCGATGTTGGCCAGGTCGGCGAGCGTGCCGATGTCCAGCAATCCGGCGGGAATGCCCACCACGAAGCCGGCCATCCAGGTGGAGAAGTCGGGGGTGCGGAACGTGGGATGCACGCGGGAAAAAATCTGCGGCAGCAGCCCGTCGCGCGACATGGCGAACCACACCCGCGCCTGCCCCAACTGAAACACCAGCAGCGACGAGATCATGCCCATCATGGCGCCGAACAGCACCGCCAGCCGCACCCAGGTGAAATTAAGCTTCTTCAGGGTGTTGACCACAGGGGCAGCGTCGCCTTCGAGCGTTTGCCAGGGAACCAGCCCGGTGAGCACCACCACCACCGCGATGTAAAGCAGGGTGCAGATAATCAGGGTAGCGATGATGCCGATAGGCAGATCGCGCTGCGGGTTCTTGGCTTCCTCGGCGGCGGTGGAAACCGAGTCAAAGCCGATGTAGGTAAAGAAAATAATGGCGCCGCCGGTGAGCACGCCCGACCATCCGTTGGGCGAGAAGGGAGTGTAGTGATTGGGGTTGATGTAGGCGGCGCCCGCCATCACAAACGCCAGGATAGCGGCGATTTTCAGGATCACCATCACGTTGTTGGTCTTGGCCGACTCGCGGATGCCGCGCACCAGCACCACCGTCAGCACCATCACCACCACGAAAGCGGGAATGTTGAAACCGAAATGCCAGCCGGCGGCGAAAATTTCCCGGCCTTGAAAGTCGGTCATGCCGCTGGGCAGATACGCGGGCGAGATCCAGTGCATGGGCGGCTCCATGCCGAACCAGTTGAACAGGTCGAGCAAATGCGCGGCAAAGCCCACACTCACTGCCATGTTGCTCACCGCATATTCCAGGATCAGGTCCCAGCCGATGATCCAGGCCACCAGCTCGCCCATGGTGGCGTAGGTGTAGGTGTAGGCGCTGCCGGCGATGGGAATCATGGAGGCCAGCTCCGCGTAGCATAGCGCGGTAAAAGCGCAGACGATGGCCACCAGGGTGAAAGAAAGGGCAATCGCCGGACCGGCGCCCGGCCGTCCGAAGGTGGGCGACTGGTGGATCAGGTACTCCAGCAGGGGCGCGTTGAGGATGGATTTGGTTGTGAAGGTCTGGCCGGCGATGGCCGTTCCCACCACCGTGAAGATGCCCGAGCCGATTACCGCCCCGATACCCAGCGCGGTCAGCGACCACGGCCCCAGCGTCTTCTTCAGGCTATGCTCGGGACGCGCGGCGTCGGCCAGCAGCTTGTCAATCGACTTGCGGGCGAAAAGTTGATTGGGCAGAGAGGCTCCTTCCAGCACTCAGCCATCAGCAATCAGCATTCAGCCAGACCCCAACGGCCCTGGCTGACTGCTGAAAGCTGACGGCTGAAGGCTGCCTTACCGTTTCGCCGTGCCGCGCGCCATCTTCTTCATCTTGCGCTTCTTCGAACCGCGGTCGTAGTCGCGCTTGGGCTTGGGATGCTCCGCCTTGCGCTTCTTGCGCGCTGCGCGCTTCTTCTTCTTGCGTTCTTCCCGGCTGAGTGCTGTGCTATTCATGGATGATTCCTACGCCCTTTCCAGATTTGCATACTTTTCCACCAGCTTCTTTCGACCGAAGCCCGGAAATTGTACCGTAATCCTGGCGTTCTCACCTTCCCCTTCGCGGTCGAAGACCACCCCTTCGCCGTACTTAGGGTGCCGCACCTTCTGCCCGGGGCGGAAGCCGCGGCGGCCCGAGGGCGGTGCCGAAGCGGTCCTCGCCCGTGCGGCCTTGGCAGCGGGGAACTGCTGCCCTCGCGCCTGGAAGAATTGGGAAATGTCGTCCAGCGAGTTGTAGGTCGGACCGGAGTAGGCCAGGCGGCTCCGGGCGCGGCGGGGCGAGTCCGCGTGTTCCACTTCCTGCGAGTACTCGTAGTCGTAATGTGGAGACGAGGAAGGGCGCGGCGCACGACTGTAACTGGCGGCCGAGGACGGCCGCCCCACACCACCCGGAGATCCCAAATCATCGAGCAGGCTGGCGGGGATCTCGTCGAGAAATCGCGACGGCAGCGAAGGCTCGGGTAACTCGTTGCCGTAGCGGCGACGGTAAATGGCGCGAGTCAATACCAGAGTGTCCATGGCGCGGGTCATGCCCACGTAACACAGGCGGCGCTCTTCCTCCATCCCCTCCTCGTGGAGCAGCGTCCGTGAATGCGGGAACAGGCCTTCCTCCATTCCCATCAGGAACACCAGGGGAAACTCCAGGCCTTTGGCGGAATGCAGGGTCAGCAGCGTCACCTGGGAGCGGGCGTCGTAGGTATCGGTATCGCTGGCCAGGGCGGCGTGGTCCAGGAACTCGTCCAGAGTCTCGTTGCGCTGGCGCGCGTCCACCGCAGCGTTCACCAGCTCGCGCAGGTTTTCAATGCGCGACAACGCCTCGGGCGTGCCTTCGGCCTCCAGTTGGGTGATGTAGTGGGTGCTGTCGATCAGGAACTTCAACAGTTCGGGCAGTGTAGCGTCCGCCGCAGGCTGCCCGTCTTGGGACGGGTGCCCTTGTGGAGACTGCTGGTGTGGGGACTGTTCGTGTGGGGACGGGCGCCCTCGCCCGTCCATCGCCGCGTCAGCGGCGAATTCCTGCTGCGCACCGACCTTGTCTGCTCCTTCCCCAGCTTCGCTCCGTGCCTCCGTGTCTCCTTGGTGAAGCCCCAGCATGGCCCGCGCTTCTTCGATTAACTCCCGGAAGCCGGCGAGGGCTCGCGCGGCGCGCGGCGGCACCAGTCTCTTCTCTACCGCCTGGCACAACGCGCTCCACAACGAGAGCCCGGTCTCCAGCGCCAAACGCTCCAGAGTTTCAATGGTCGCGTCGCCGATGCCGCGAGCGGGCGTATTGATTACCCGCAGCAGGGCGATGGAGTCGTCGAGGTTGTGCACCAGCCGCAGGTAGGCAACCAGGTCCTTCACTTCGGCGCGATCGTAGAAGGAAAAGCCACCCACCACTTGGTACGCAATCTTGTAGCGCCGCAACGCCTCCTCCACCAGTCGCGACTGTGCGTTGATGCGATACAGCACCGCGGCGCGCGGCTGCGCTTCGCCGCGCTGGGCAGCATCGCGGAAGTAGCGGGCAATGGCGTCGGCCACGAACAAGGCCTCGTTCTCGCCGTCGGGGGCCTCGTAGTAGCCCAGGCGCGCGCCGCCCGCGCGCGACGTCCACAGCGTCTTGCCTTTGCGCTTGCGGTTGTTGGCCACCACCGCCGAGGCCGCGCCCAGGATGTTCTCGGTGGAGCGGTAGTTCTGTTCCAGGCGGATCACCCGCGCTTCGGGAAAGTGCAGTTCGAAGTCGAGGATGTTGTGGATGTCGGCGCCCCGCCAGGAGTAAATGCTCTGGTCCTCGTCGCCCACCACGCACACGTTGTGGCGCTCGCCGGCCAGCAGCCGCATCAGCTCGTACTGCGGGCGGTTGGTGTCCTGATATTCGTCAATCAGCAGGTAGCGGAAGCGGCGATGGTAACGCTGGCGCACCTCCGCGGCCTCACGCAGCAGGCGCTCGGTGAACAGCAGCAGGTCGTCGAAATCGAGCGCGTTGGCTTTGTGCAGTTGCTCGCGATAGACCTTGTACACCTGCGCCAGGCGCTCCGACTTGGGGTCGTTCCCCTCCAGGAACACTTCCTCCGGATCGCGCATGTGGTTTTTGGCCCAGGAAATTCGCGAGAGCACGCCGCGCGGCGGGAACTGCTTGGCGTCCAGGCCCAGTTGCTTCATCGCCGCCTTCACCGTGGCGGCCTGGTCGTCTTCGTCGTAGATGGCGAAGTCGCGGCGATAGCCGGCGTCGAGCGCCTCCAGGTCGCGGCGCAGTACGCGCACGCAGAACGAGTGGAAAGTCGAAATCAGCGGACGCGCCAGCCTCCGGCCGCCCGCCAGCCGTTCCACGCGCTCGGCCATCTCTGCTGCCGCCTTGTTGGTGAAGGTGACGGCCAGGACCGCGTCCGGCTCCACGCCCAGGTTTTCGAGCAGGTGGGCGATGCGGTAGGTGATGACGCGCGTCTTACCGCTGCCCGCGCCTGCCAGGATGAGCAGCGGACCTTCCACCGCTTCCACGGCTTCGCGCTGCTGCGGGTTTAGTTCGTCGAGCAGCCCCACGCTACGCCTTCTCCTTGGGAGCGGCGTTAGAAGCCGCTGGGCGCGTCGAAATCATGGGCGCCGGACTTTCTCCATCGCCGGCCGGCTCGCGCGCCGCCTTGCACTGGGCGCAAGGACACAGGTCGCGCAGCAACTGCCAGGAATAAATGCCGTGCTGATGGCCGTCGTTCCAGGTGAAGCGAATGGCGTACTTGCCCACCGGCTCGGTTACCACCGGGCGCGCCGGCTCGCGGTACAGGGGAAGCGCTCCCGGAGCCGTACGCGGCGGCTCGCCGGGTTCGCGTCCACTCTGGTTGCGCTCATCGTCGCACAGCGCGCAGGGGCAGGCGTCGCGCAGAAACTGGAAGCTGTAGTGGGAGTGGTGGCCGTCCTTCCATTCCATCTCCACGCCCGTGCCCGTGGTCACGTTCACTTCCACGGACTTGGGATCAGCCACGCGGGGCATGAACTCAGTATCGCATGAGCGAGTTGCGAGTACCGAGTTGCGAGTACCGAGTTGCAAGTGCTGGAGCAGGCGCGTTCTGAGTTGTGGACTTTAGCTCGCAACTCGGTACTCGGTACTCGCAACTTTACTGTGGTGGGCTTCCCGGCTGCCCATTGGGCGGGTGCGCGGGCGACGTGATCTCAGCGGTTTCTTCGTCTTTGCTCTTCTTGCGGTGCTTCAGGTAGTAGAGCAGCGTTGCCAGGACGCCTCCGAAGGTTGCGCCGAAGACCCCGGCGGCGGCAGCCAGGAAGTGCCAGTACGGCCGCTCGCCCAGCGCCTTGGCCGCTTCCTTGTCCTGGGGCGCGCCGAAGACCAGCAGGAAGGAAAACAGGATCACGCCCATCAGTCCGGCGGCCACGCTCAGCAGGAAGGCAACGCCTTTAGTGAGTTGAGACTTGGACTCGCTCATGAATCAGGCCGCCGAAAACACTATAGCTCAGCCCCGCCTGGAAAAGCGGCGGGAGATTCTCGCCGGAAACTGGGGAGTCAACGCGCAGGGTAGCCCAGTCTCAGCGGCCCGGCCAGGCCTCGAGTCTCTCCGTTTCCGTGTGGAAGCGGGCGCCCCCGCCCGCGCGCCGAGCCCCCGCTGCACGCTCCGAGGGGCCGCGCTCTGCTAAAATCATAGATTCCTCAGTCCTTCTAAGGGAGACTTATGGCAAGAGTGTGTGATATCTGCGGGAAGGGTCCGCGCTCCGGCAACAAGATCAGTCACGCTCACAACGTCAGCAAGCGCCGCTGGCACGTGAACCTGCGTCCGGTGCGCGCCCGCGTGATGGGCACCAGCAAACGTATGCGCGTTTGCACTTCCTGCCTGCGCAGCGGCAAAGTGGTCAAGGCCGCCAAAGCGTAGTTCCGCTCTTACCCACCATTCCGAGCGAGTCGCAAGGAGGTCCGCTTTGCGGGACGACTGAGGCGAGTCGAGGAATCCCTAACGTCAGTAGAGTCTTCCGAGGGTAGGGGTTCCTCGACTCGGCTCGTTGCTGCGCTTCCTCGTCCTCGCTCGGAATGACAGAACTCCTACTTCCCCCGGCCCTTCCACGCCGCCAGCAACTGCTTCTCGCGCTCGGCGGGCAGGCCGAAGCCGCGCGGGAAGTCGTAGTCCGGCGGACGCGACTCCGCCGACCAGGCCAGGGTGTCGCGAATGGTGTCGGCCAGCGGCCGGGAGCGCAATCCGGTAGCGATGGTTTTCTTGTGGTTGATGGTTGCGAACCCCGGCTCCTCCGACTGCGACAGCCACATGGGCAGATCGGTGAACCCGCTGACCTTCTGCTCCTTCAGAAATTCCTCCGACACCCAGATCAACTTCGCGTCGCTGCTAACCGCCGCCTTGCAGGCGTGCAGGTACTCGATGAAGGTTGCGGGATGAACCGGTCCCACCAGGTTGTAAATTCCGGTGTGCTTGTTTTCCAGCGCCCCGACTATCCAGTCGGCGAGGTCGTTGGCGTCAATGTATTGCACCGGATCCTGACCCGTGCCCGGGGCCAGGACTTCTCCGCCGCGCTGGATGCGCGACGGCCAGTAAGGGAAGCGGTCGGTGGGATCGCGATGGCCCACAATCAGGCCCGGGCGCGCGACGGTGACCCGGCCGGGCATGGCCTTTTCAGCCAATTGCTCGCATAAAGCCTTTCGGCCGCCGTAGCCTTCAGTGGTGCGGCTTTCGTCGGCGGGATCCTTGAGCTGATGCAGCGGGCTGTCTTCGGTCATGCCTGCCTTTTTGAAGTCGAGATAGACCGAGATGGTGGACACGAACAGGTACTGACCCACCGCCGCGGCCAGCATCTCAGCCGATGCCTTCACGTGCTTGGGAGTCTGCGTCCAGGTGTCCACCACCGCGTCCCAGGTGCGCCCCTGGAGCGCGCTGAGGCCGGGCGCCTTGTCCGGGTCGCGGTCGCCCTGCAGTTTCTCCACGTCGGGAAACATTCCCGGATTGGTCTTGCCGCGATTGAACAGCGTGAGCGCGTGCCCTCGCGCCCGTGCGGACTTGACGATGGCGGGCCCGATGAATCCGGTCCCGCCGAGCACCAGAATCTTCAGCGGCTTGGCGGCGGCGGGTTTGGGTGCGGCGCTCTGGGGCGCGGGCGACGACCCTGCGGCCTCCTGCGCGAATGCAGCGGCAGGACCGGCAGCCAGCGCCGCGGCTCCGCCTGCCAGCTTGAGAAACTCCCTGCGATCGAAACTCATGTCCAGCGTCCCTTCCGAGAAACGGACGCAAGATAATACACCGCGTGTGTGGAAGCGGGCGACCTCGCCCGCGCAAAGGGCGCCACATCATGCAGCTCATTCGAGGTGTGTGGCGCCGGGTCTGTGACCCGGCGCACTGCTTCCGAGGTTAGCGGGGCGCTGTGCTTCCGCGCAGGTGGGTGTCCAGGAACTTCAGGATGGCGCCGTAGCCCTGGATTTCGTTCACCCGCTTGCTGAAGCCGTGGCCTTCGTCGGCGAAGACTACGTACTCCACGACGCCATTATTTTTCTTCACTGCTTCCACGATCTCGTCCGACTCCGGCTTGATGACGCGCGGATCGTTGGCGCCCTGCAGCACGATCAGCGGCTTGCGGATCTTGTCGGCATGGAAGAGCGGCGAGGCGGCGCGCAGCATCTCGCCCTGGGTCTTGGGATCGCCGATCTCCTGATAGAGCGCCTTGCGAAACGACTCCCAGTAGGGCGGGATGGACTCCAGCGTCCGCACCCAGTTGGAGACTCCGAAGATGTCCACGCCCACGTCAAACTCGTTGGGCTGGAAGGTCAGCGCGGCCAGCACCATGTAGCCGCCATAACTGCCGCCCTGGATGGCAATCTTCGACCCGTCCACATAATCAAGCGAGGCCAGGTACTTCTTGGCCTGCACGCAGTCCCACAGCGGTTCCCGCCCGTGCTTCTGGTCGTCGGCGGCGAAAAAGGTCTTGCCATAGCCGGAGCTGCCGCGATTGTTCACCCGCAGCACGGCGTAGCCGTGGTTCACCAGGAACTGGTAGAGCGCGCTATAGCCGCGCCGCGACTGGCCTCCCGGACCGCCGTGCACTTCCACGATGGCCGGCGCCTTGGAGCTTGCAGTTGCCCCATGCGGCCGGAAAAGCAGAGCGGGAATTTCCATTCCGTCGAACGATTTGTAACGCACCACCTGGGCTTCGACCAGATCCGCCGGATCCACTGCAGGGTTCAAGCTTTCGGTCAGCTTGGCTACCTTTCGCGTTGCGAAGTCATAGACGTGCAGGTTCGCGGGCGAGCGGTCTCCGTTCACGTAGAACGCCATGCGCTGCTCGCTGCGCGAGATATTGATGCCGCGAATTTCTCCACCCGGAAAACTGGGCAGAGGCACGGGACGGCCGGTCTTTTCCTCGTACACCTTGATCACGGTGCTGGCGTCGGCGTTGATGCCCACCACCCGGTATTTGCCCGCGTGCGAAAAATACGTGTACTGGATGTCCCAATCGGCCTTCTCCACCGTTTCCTTCTTGCCGGTGGCCAGCTCGTAGCGCGCGATGTGGGCGAACTCGCTGCCCTCGTCGGTCAGGTAATAGAGATTTCGGGAGCCGGGATCGAATTCGGCCACGTTGTAGTTCACGTTGCCGGTGTGCGGCGTAAGGTGCTTCATCTCCTGCTTGGCCACGTCATAGAGATGGAGGTCGGAATCGTTGGTGGTGTTGGTCTTGATGAAGGCCACGTACTTGCTGTCGCGCGAGATGTCGCCGACTTCGTACCCGGCCGTGTTCTGGTAAACCAGCTTGTGCTGGAGGGTGGCAATGTCCATCTCATAGAGATCGAAGAAACGGGCATCGCGCTGGTTGGTGGTGAAGAAGAAAGATTTGTCGTCGTGGCTCCACTCCACGAAATTGGCCTTCAGCTTTTCTCCCGGCGTCAGGTCGCGTTCTTTGCCATCGGCCTCCAGCAGGTAGATGTGGTTGTTCTCGTTGCCGCCCTGGTCGCGGGTGTACAGGATGCGCGCGTCGTTGGGGAAGTAAGAGACGGCGAAGGTGGTGTCAGTAGTGGAGCGCGTCAGCGGTTGTGGGGCGCCCCCGGCGACCGGAATGGCGTAAACGTTGAAAATGCCGGTCTGGTTGCTGCTCACCATGATGGACTTCTCGTCCGGTGAAAACGAACTGCCCTGGATGCGCGTGGTATTGAGGAACTGCTCGATGGTGTACTGCCTGGCCTGGCGCGCGGCGCCCGGCTTGTTTTCACTGTGTGCCGGCAGCGCAGCCAGAGCCACCGCTAGCGCCACACCTAGAAAGAGCTTCCTGCCTGACAAATGACTTGCTTTCACGATGCCTCCGAAAATCTATGGGGGATGTTGAACGGCTACAGCGGGCCCGGCCGTCGAGCACCCAATCATAATGCCGGGCATGCCCTCAGGCCAGCGCGATGGCTTCGATTTCGACCAGCATGTCTTTGGGGAGCTTCGAGGCCTCCACCGTGGCCCGCGCCGGCGGCTCGGAGCCGAAGAAGGTGGCGTACACCTCGTTCATGGGAACAAAGTCCTCCATGTTTTTCAGGAACACGGTGGTCTTCACCACCTGGTCAAGGCTGCTGCCCGCAGCTTCCAGGATGGCCGCCACGTTCTTCAGCACGCGTTCGGTTTGCGCGCGGATGTCGCCCTCCATGAGCTGGTTGGTCACAGGATCAATGGCCACCTGCCCGGAAACGAACACAAATCCTCCTGCCTTGACTCCCTGCGAGTAGGGGCCGATGGCGCGCGGCGCCTCGGTGGTGGAAACGGGAAATTTCAGATCCATGAGTTCCTCCGGGATTGAATCATTGAGCGATTGAATCAGTGAATCATTGAGTCATTGAATCATTGGAGTGGGACATTGATTCTAATGATTCAATCCCTCAATGATTCAATACTCGACCTTGGCTTCATCCACCAGCAGGATGGGAATGTCATCACGAATGGGATACACGCGCCGGCAGACGCCGCATTTCAGCGTCTGCGCCGCCGGGTTGTAGGCCAGCGGCTGCTTGCACGCAGGGCAAACCAGAATGTCGAGCAGGTCCTGGGGAAGCATGAAGGCTGCATTCTACAGGGAACACACCGTCCTGCACCTCCGTCTAAAACCTGCCACGTGACACCTGCCACCCGCCACCCGCCACTCGCCACTCGCCACTACCCCACCTCCACCAACCCATACCGTCGCTGCCAGTGGCTCTTCAGGTGGGTGAAGACGCGGGCGATCTCCTCCTGGGAAAGTTCCGCGCTGGGTCCGGCGGCGATGCGGGCGGCCTCGCGGCGCGCCACTTCCAGCAATTCGATGTCGCGCAGCAGGTTGGCGACGCGAAACCCCGGCATGCCCGACTGCCGAGTGCCGAAGAACTCGCCCGGGCCGCGCAGTTGAAGGTCCATTTCCCCAATCTCGAAGCCGTCGCTGGTGCGCACCAGTGCGTCCAGGCGCTTCTCGCCGTCCTCGGAGACCTTGCCGCCGGTCATCAGGATGCAATAGGACTTGGCCGCGCCCCGCCCGATGCGTCCGCGCAACTGATGGAGCTGCGCCAGCCCGAAGCGTTCCGCGTGTTCCACCACCATCACCGTGGCGTTGGCCACGTCGACTCCGACTTCGATCACCGTGGTCGAGACCAGCACGTCAATCTCACCGCCTGCGAAGCGCTGCATCACGGCGTCCTTTTCTTCCGCCGGCAGCCGGCCGTGCAGCAGCCCCACGCGCAGATCCGGGAAGACGCGCTTGCGCAATTCGTCGTACATCTTTACTGCGGCTTTCAGAGTTAGGCGAGGTGGGGCTTCGGGAAAGAGCGCAGCGGTGATCGGCTGGCCCTTGCCCTCCCGTGTGGTGCCCTCCCGTGTGGGCACGGGCGCCCCCGCCCGTGCGGCCGAGCGAAGCTCGGCGTTTGCCTCTGCATCCTCCTTCTCCTCAATCACCGGATACACGATGTAGGCCTGGTGGCCGGCGGCCACCTGCTTGCGCACGAAGGCAAAAACTTCCTCCGAGCGTTCGTCGGAGACGCGCCGCGTCACCATGGGCACTCGTCCGGGAGGCATTTCGTCGAGCAGGCTCACGTCCAGGTCGCCGTAGAGCGTCAGCGCCAGAGTGCGCGGGATGGGCGTCGCGGTCATCACCAGCGTGTCCGGCTCGGCGTCGGAGGGCTTCTTCATCAGGCGAAAGCGCTGCAGGACGCCGAAGCGGTGCTGCTCGTCCACGATCACCAGGCCGAGGCGCGCGAACTCCACTTGTTCCTCGATCAGCGCGTGCGTTCCGATGACCAGCTGCGCGCCGCCCTGGGCGATGTGGCGGCGAATCTCGCGCTTCTGCGCGCTTTCCAGCGACCCAGTGAGCAGCACGATGCGGTAGCCGGCTTTTTCCAGGATGCGGCGCGCGGCCAGGTAATGCTGGGTGGCGAGAATTTCCGTGGGCGCCATCAGCGCAGCCTGGTGGCCGTTCTCGATGGCGATGATGGCGGCCTCCAGCGCCACGATGGTCTTGCCCGAGCCCACGTCGCCCTGCAGCAGGCGGCGCATGGGCGAGGGCGTGCTCATGTCGCGGGCAATCTCGCCCAGCACGCGTTTCTGCGCCGTGGTGGGATGAAACGGAAGAATGCGCTTGATGGCGGCGCGCACCCGGTCGTCGAGGCGGAAGGCAAGGCCGGGCTGTGCGCGCAGCCGTTTGCGTTTCAGCTCCAGCCCTACCTCCAGGAAAAACAGCTCTTCAAAGATCAGCCGGCGGTGCGCGGGCGTGCGCGCCGACTGCAGTTCTTCCAGGCGCGCTTCGGGCGCGGGCCAGTGCGCGCGCAGGAAGGCCTCGCGTCGCGGCGGCAGGCGCAGCCGCCGGCAGATGGCCGCGGGCACGCCGTCGGGAACGTCGGCCGCCAGGTTTTCCATGGTGTTGTGGATGACGCGCCGGAACCAGCGCGAGGTCAGCTTGCCGCGTCCGGCCGACTCGTAGATGGGAACAATGCGCCCCATCTCCAGCGACCCGGCCGCGCTGGCTTCGCCGGGGGCTTCTCCGGGCTCGCCCAGGATTTCGAATTGCGGCTGCATTAACTGGATGCGCGAGCGGCCATAGCGGGTCTCCTCCACTTTGCCGTAGAGTGCCACCGCCTGGCCCGGCTGGAATTTTCCCTGGAGGTAAGGGGCGTTGAACCACACGCACTTCAGCGCGTTGCGTCCCTGAGCCACGGTCATCTCGAAGATGGGCATGCGGCTGGTGCGAAACAACCCGGAGGTGCGAACTTCGCCAATCACCGTGGCCATTTCTCCGGGCCGCAGCTCGGCAATGGAGCGCGGATTTACCCGGTCTTCGTAGCGGAAGGGAAGGTAATACAGCAGGTCCTCAACCGTGGAGACGCCTTTTTCCGTGAGGATGGCGGCGAAGCGCGGGCCGACGCCTTTTACGTACTGGACGGGCGTGTTCAACTCGAGCATGGGCGGAGCGATTCTCGCCCGCGAAGGCGTTGGCGCGCAACCCAAGAAAAAGGGCGGCCCGAACGGCCGCCCATCAACTCGGTACTCGCAACTCGCTACTAGTTCTTCTTCGTCGTCTTGGACTTCTTGTAGGAGCTTTGCACTTCGGCGCCCAGTTCCGTCAGCATTCCTTTCGCCTGCGCGGCGAGCTCACCCTCGGGCTCCAGTTCGATTACTTTCTCGAGTGTCTCCACGGTTCCAGGAGGGGGGATGTACTTGCCATCTTTGAGCGTGGACTTGCCGGCCATCAGCATCCCCTTCTGGTAGTACGCCGCCGTTTTGGCGGGATCCGCCTGGATGGCCTTGTCGAAAGCGGCGATCGCTTCGTCCGCTTTTCCTGAGTTGATGAGCACGGCTCCCAGGTTGAAGTAGTACTGGCCGGCCGCAGTGGGCTCCATCTCGGCCGCCCTGGTGTAGGAAGCAATGGCTTCCTCCACCTTGCCGGACTTGATCTGAGCCTGGCCCAGGTTGTTGTAATACGCGCCGGCGGGCTTGATGGCGATGGATTTCTGGTAGGCGTCCACCGCCAAGTCGTACTTTTTGCCGCCCAGATAAGCATCGCCGAGCTTGAACCACAGCAAGTGTTGGGTGGGGTCCATCTGGGTGGCCGTGGTCAGGATCTCCGCGGCTTGGTCGAAATTCTGAGCTTCCGTGGCTGCCGCCGCCTGCGCCAGCATTTCGTTCAAGCCTTTGATCTTGACGTTCTCCTTCTGCGTTTCCTCCTGCTCTCGCTTTTGCTCGGTACTCATCTGGGCGCCGCTCGCAGCCCGCTCCTTGGCCATGTCGAAATTCTGTTCGTTGATTTCTCTGGCCACGGTCACCTGCACGTTGTTGAAGAAAAACAGCGACCGGCTGGCCTTTTGTTCGTCCTTGTTGCGGTAGAGCGTGATCTTGAATTTTCCAGTTTGAACCCCGATGGAGAAGAACTCACCCTTCTTATCGGTGTCGAGGTTGTACTTCCGGCCCGTGTCCAGGTTGTGGTACTCCACCACGGCGCCCACAATGGGCTGCCCGGACTCGTCGGTGACTTTGCCCTTGACGGTACCGGTCTGCGACCACGCCGATGGAATCAACCCGGCCGCAATTACCGCTGCCAGAACCCACTTCCAACTCCGCTTCATAATCTTGCCTCCCGGCGAAAAGAAACTTTGATGACGACGAAATTCTCAGCGAACATTCTTAATGCGTCAGGGCCCCCGACAGGTACGAGATGGGGTCGCGCGCGCCCGCCGCCTCGAACGCCCGCAGGCGCAACACGCAGCTTTCGCAGGTCCCGCAGGCCAAATCTTCGCGACTGTAGCAGGACCACGTTAAATCGAAGGGGGCTGCCATTTCAAGGCCCAGGCGCACAATCTCCGCCTTGCGCAGGGCGATGAGCGGAGTCACGATCTCGATTCCGCCGGCGCGTGTCCCCGCCCGGACCACCTGGTTGAAGGCCTGGTAGTACGCCGGGCGGCAGTCGGGGTAGCCGGAGCTGTCCGGCTCCACCGCGCCGATAAACACCTTCTCCGCGCCCAGCACTTCCGCCCAACTCACCGCCGCCGCCAGAAAATGCGCGTTGCGGAAGGGGACGTAGGTGACGGGGATGCCGGCGCCGCCGGCGCCGCTATGGTTTCCCGCGTCGGGCACGGCAATGCGTTCGTCGGTGAGCGCCGATCCGCCCACCGCGCGCAGCACCTCATTGCGCACCCGCAAGCGCTCGACAATTCCCAGTCGGTCACAGATCCCCTCAAACGCCAGGGCCTCGCGCTCTTCGGTGCGCTGTCCGTAGCTGACGTGCAGGGCCGCAGCGCGGTAGTCGCGCGCCGCCAGCGCCGCGCAAACGCACGAGTCCATGCCTCCGCTCAGCAGGACCACGGCGCGCGCTCTCGGCTCTGGAATAGGCACCTGTCTGGTTAGATGAAGGGTCAGGGGGAAAACGCTGCCCGCAACGATTCTATAACCCGGGAAGGTTCCAGGGGGCGCTCCTGGACGGACCGGCTCCGCTTCCGGGCTCCGCGATACAATGAGCGGCTATACGAGGCTTGGAGCAACGAGTCCTCAGGGCTGTTGCTGAGGGCTGAAAGTGGGGCTGGGCCATGTTTGAAGTTACCGTGGAGAAGTCGTTTGCCGCCGGACACTACCTGCGCAACTACAAGGGCAAGTGCGAAAAGCCTCACGGCCACAATTACAAAGTGCAGTTGACGCTCCAGGGCCGCGACCTGGACAAGGCCGGGCTGCTGCTCGACTTTAAGGACCTGAAAAACGTTGTCGGAACCGTGATCGAGCGGCTGGACCACCAGATGATCAACGACCTGGAGCCCTTCCAGACTCTGAACCCCTCGGCCGAGAACCTGGCGCGCTATTTCTACCAGCAGGCGGGCACGCACCTGGGTCTGCTCACCGACGGCCGGGTGCAAGTGAAGGAAGTCACCGTCTGGGAAACCGACGATGCGGCGGCTACCTACTTCGAGTAGCGAGTTGAGGATTGAATCATTGAATCATTGAGTCATTGAATCATTGGGTTGGCTCGCGCCGAAATGGGGCAGCTCGAAATGATTCAATCATTCAATGATTCAATTTTGGACCCGCCATGCAGATCACCGAAATCTACAGTTCGATCCAGGGCGAATCCAGTTTCTCCGGAATGCCTTGCATCTTCGTGCGGCTCACGGGCTGCAACCTGCGCTGCACCTGGTGCGACAGCGAGTACACCTTTGAGGGCGGCCGTCGCATGACCCTGGACGAAGTGGAGTCCCAGGTGCGCGCGCTGGCTCCGGTGAAGCTGGTGGAGATTACCGGCGGCGAGCCCATGCTGCAGGAGAAGGAAGTGCTGGAGCTGATGCGCCGCCTGCTGGCTTCCGGCCACACCATCCTGCTCGAAACCAGCGGCGAGCGTCCCCTGGCCGGCGTCCCGCCCGAGGTGGTCAAAATAGTGGACGTGAAATGCCCGCACTCCGGCGAGGAGGGCACCTTCCGCATGGAAAACCTGCAAGCGCTCACAGCGCGCGATGAAGTGAAGTTCGTCCTCAGCGACCGCAGCGACTACGAGTTCGCCCGCGAGTTTACCCACGAGTATGGCTTGACCGCGCGCGTGGCCTCGGTGATCTTCTCGCCCGCGTTCCGCAAAGACGCCGCCGGCGCCCGCGACGCCTCTCACTGCCCGCTCGATCCGCGGCTGCTGGCCAAGTGGATCCTGGCCGACGGGCTTCCCGTCCGCCTGGGCCTGCAAATCCACAAGTTCATCTGGGAGCCGCAAACCAAAGGCGTTTGAGAAGCCTGCCGCCCCTTCGCGCAACCTTGGTGTCCGGAGTCTGCCCCGAGCGAAGTCGAGGGGTGTGCTTTTCCTGGCACTCGCTCACTTGGCGCGGAAGAACTCTTTCACGTCGTCGAGCTTGGTGGTCCGGCGGTAGTTGGGCAGGCTCTCCAGGAAAACCTGGCCGTAGCGCTGGCGCAGGATGCGGTTATCCAGCAGCACCAACAGTCCACGGTCGTTGAGCGAGCGGATGAGGCGGCCGAAGCCCTGCTTCAGGCTGATCACCGCCGCCGGCACCTGGTAGTCGTAGAAAGCGTTGCCGCCGTCTTCCTGGATGGCGCGGATGCGCGCCGCCACCACCGGGTCGCCGGGCACGGCGAAGGGCAGCCGGTCAATGATCACGCAACTGAGCTGTTCGCCTTGCACGTCTACGCCCTGCCAGAACGACGCGGTGGCGAACAGCACCGCGTGGGGCGTCGAGCGAAATTCTTCCAGCAGCGCATTCTTGGGCGCCGTCCCTTGCAGCAGCATGGGGAAATCGAGCTCGCCGGACAGCCGCCGGTGGATCTCGTTCATCTGCGCGTAGCTGGTAAACAGGCAGAAGGCGCGGCCCTGGGTCATTTCCAGCGTCTGCCGGACCACCTCGCTGGCGCGCCCTGCGAACTGCGGCGTGCGCGGATCGGGAAGATCGGGCGGGACGTAGAGCAGCGCCTGCGTCGAGTAATCGAAATGCGAAGGCACCACCAGCTCGCGCGCGTGGTCCAGCCCCAGCCGCCGGCGGATGTAGTCGAACCCTCCGGTCACGGCCAGCGTGGCGGAAGTGAGCACCGCCGATTCCAGGCCCTCCCACAATCCTTCGCGCAGGATGGGCGCCACCTCGATGGGCGTGGCTTGCAGGAAGACGTGCTGCGCGCCGCCGCGCTCTGTGCCCCGTCCCGCGGGAGTGCGCCCGTCCCGCCCTGCGGGACTGCGCCCGCGGCGCTCAATCCAGAACACCATGTTGCGATCCTTGGATTCGAGCACAATGGTAAGGCTGGCGCGCAGCTCCTCAGCGCGCCGCACCAGGCTGAAGACTTCCTCAGGTTTCTGAGGCAGGGCCTGGAGCGCCGACACCAGCCGCTGCAACGCCGCGTGCAGCGCGTTGTACTGGTCGCCATTTTCTTCCAGGAACTCGCGGCGGGTATCGAAGGGGAAGCGGCCGTCTCCCGGCGGCAGCACGGAAAAGAAAACTTGCGCGCGCTCGCGCAGGCCGGCCGCGGCCCGCTGCACATCGGAAGTGAACAGGCCCTTCAGCTTGAGCGTGATTTCGACATCGCGCGCCAGCTCGGCCAGACGCACGTCGCTCACCGTCACTCCGAAGTAGCTGCTGGCGATGTCTTCCAGGTCGTGGGCCTCGTCGAAGATGGCCGCGCCAAACTCCGGCAGGATGCCCGCGTCGGGCGCGCGCTCGGCCAGCCGCCGGATGGCCATGTCCGCGAAGAACAGATGGTGATTGACGATGATGATGTCGCTCTCGGCCGCGCGCCGGCGCATCTCGGTGATGAAGCAGCGGTCGAACTGCTGGCACTTCTGGCCGGTGCAGGCCTCGGAGCGCGCGTCCAGCCGCGGCCACAGCGCGCTCGATTCCGGCAGCGCCGCCAGTTCCGCGCGGTCACCGTACGCCGTGGTCTTCTCCCATTCGAGGATTACCCGCAGGTGGTCCATCTGCTCCAGCCCGGTGAGCACCGGCCGGTCCTTCACGTCGTAGAGCTTCTGCCGGCACAAATAATTGTTGCGCCCCTTCATGTAGCAGACGCGCAGCTTGCCCAGTCCGGCCTCGCGCTCCAGGAAGGGCACGTCCTTGTGGAAGAGCTGCTCCTGCAGGGTCTTGGTGCCGGTGGAGATCACGACGCGCTTGCCCGCGCGGATCACCGGGACCAGATACGCGAGCGTCTTGCCGGTGCCGGTTCCCGCCTCGACGATCAGGTGACGCTTCTCCGCCAGCGCCTGCTCGACGGCTTGTGCCATGTCCAGCTGCCCGCGACGGAATTCGTACGCAGGGTGCGTCTTGGCAAGCACTCCGCCCGGCCCAAAGAAGTTGTAGAGCGAGGGCAGCCCGGGTGGCGCGGCCGTCCCCGGCCGCGCACTGGCCCCGCCGGATGCAGATGCAGACTTCACCGCTTCCTATGATAGTCGCTGCCCACGCAGCGCGACCCCGCTCTGCGGGACTGAAGGACGGCTTTTTAGCCCCGCCCTCGCGGTTCCTGTAGAATTTGTTTTCATCCATCTGCATCGATTCCCATCAAGGAGAACTCCCGCATGTCTTCCCCGGCTTCCGCGCAGTCCCCTGACCCCGGCCAGCAGCTTCTGCGACTCGCCTTCAGCTACGCAATTTCCATCTCCATCAACGTAGCGGCCAGGCTGAAGGTCGCGGACCTGCTCAAGGACGGCGCTCGCCCCACCCGCGAACTGGCGGCGGCCGCCGGCGTCCAGGAGGACGCGCTCTATCGCATGATGCGGGCGCTGGCCAGCTTCGGCGTTTTCGTGGAAACCGCGCCCCGCACCTTCGCGCTCACGCCCATGGCCGAGCCGCTGTGCGCCGGCAGCCCGCTCCACGACCTCATCGTCTGGATCTGCGACCCTTTTCATTTCCGCATCTACGCCGAGACCATGCACTCGGTCAAGACCGGCCAGCCCTGTGCCGACCGCGTCCTGGGTAGGCCCCTCTTCGACTACTTCCCCACCGACCGTGAAGAGTCCGAGATCTTCAACGCCGCCATGATCTCCATGACCGCCATGATCATTCCTGCGGCGCTTGAGGCCTACGATTTCTCCAGCATCGGGACGCTGGTGGACGTGGCCGGTGGGCACGGCTCGGTGCTCACGGCGATCCTGGAGAAGCATCCGCAGATGCGCGGCGTGCTGTTTGATCTCGAACACGTGGTCGCCGGCGCAAAACCCCGCCTGGAGCGGCTGAAGCTCGCCGACCGCGTGCAGCTCGCTTCCGGAGATTTCTTCCAGAGCGTGCCCGCCGGTGACGCCTACGTGATGAAGCACATCATCCACGACTGGGACGACGCCCGCGCCCTCACCATCCTCAGCAACTGCCGCAAAGCATCGCCCCGGGCCAAAGTGATTCTGCTGGAAGCCGTGCTGCCGCCCGGAAACGATCCGGATTTCGGCAAGCTGCTCGATTTGGAAATGCTGACCCTGCCCGGCGGGCGTGAACGCACCCAGGACGAGTTCCGCGCGCTTTTTGCCCAGGCCGGTTACCGGCTGGTGCGGGTGGTTCCCACGAAGTCACCGCTTTGGGTGGTCGAGGCCGTGCCTGCGTAGCGCGGCGGTCAAAGGGAAAGATTCCATAATGTCGCCTCCGGTTCTCGCCATCGTCGGCCGTCCCAACGTGGGCAAGTCCACGCTGTTCAATCGCATCGTGGGGCGGCGGCGGGCCATTGTGGGCGACGAGCCCGGCATCACCCGCGACCGCATCTACGCCGACGCCGTGTGGCAGGGACGCCGCCTGAGCGTGGTGGACACCGGCGGCATCCTGCCGCATGACAAGGAATTCATCCCCGCAGAAGTCTTTCGCCAGGCGCGCGTGGCGCTTCAGGAAGCCGCGGCCATCGTCATGGTGGTGGACGGGCGCACCGAACTGGCCGCACCCGACCTTGAGCTGGCGCGTCTGCTGCTGCGCACCGGCAAGCCGCTCTTCCTCGCCGTCAACAAGCTGGACACGCTCAAGCTGGAAGCCGCGGCCGACGAGTTCCGCCGCCTGGGCATCGCCAACGTCTACGCCGTCTCCGCCGAGCACGGCGCCGGCGTGGCCGAGCTGCTGGATGCGGTGCTGCAGAAAATTCCAACCACAGAGGACACAGAGGGCGCAGAGGCAAAGCAAGAAGAGGGCAAGGGTCGCGGTGAGATCAAAGTTGCCATCATCGGGCGGCCCAACGTGGGCAAGTCCACGCTGCTCAACCAGCTCACGGGCAGCGCGCGCGCCATCGTCTCAGAAATTCCCGGAACCACCCGCGATGCGGTGGACGAACGGGTGGAGCGCGACGGCCGCGCCTACCGCTTCATCGACACCGCGGGCATCCGCCGCAAGGGCAAGACCAAACTGATGGCGGAAAAGCTCAGCGTGGTCATGGCGCGCAAGCACCTGGAATCCGCCGATGTGGCTTTGCTGATGATTGACGCGCCCGAAGGCGTCACCGCGCTCGACGCCGCCATCGCCGGCTACGCTCACGAAAGCGGGCGCTCCCTGATCGTGGTGGTGAACAAATGGGACTTGATTACCCGGGGAGCCCGGCCCTCCCGTTCTGCGGGATCGGAGCCCGCTTCGCGCGGACGCACCCGCCCGGGAGAGGACGAGCCCACTTCGCCCCAGGAATACGAGCAGCGCCTGCGTCGCAAGCTGAAGTTCCTGGCCTACGCGCCGGTACTGTTCATCTCCGCAGTCAGCGGAAAGAATACGGAGAAGGTCTTCGTCACCGTCGCGCTGGTCGCTGCCGAGCGCAGCAAGCGCATCTCCACGGCCGAAATCAATCGCTTCCTGGCCACGGTGGACTTCGAGCGCGCCGGCGCCCCGCGCGCAAAGAGCGTCCGCATCTATTACCTGACCCAGGCGGCTACCTCGCCGCCCACCTTCGTGCTGTTCACCGATAAGGCCGTGAAGTTGCACTTTTCCTACCAGCGCTTCCTGGAAAACCAGATCCGCCGCGCCTTCGGCTTCGTGGGAACGCCCATCTGGATCAAGAACCGCGCGAAGAATTGAATCATTGAATGATTGAATCATTGGCGTGAGCAGCCCCTGTCTCGCAAATGATTCACTGATTCAATTCGACGAAGTTCACCCGGCCGGTGCCGGCAAGGTTGGCTGCGCTGGTACTGCGAACAGCACGTCTCCCACGCGCGCATAGCGCGATCCGAAGAAGTGCAGGGTGTAGGACTGGAAGAAGAACATGCCCGGCGTGTTGATCAGCGCGAACATCCAGAACATCACCAGCAGCAGGGCCACGCTCGCGGTCACCGCGGCCGCGATGGTGAACGCAGTCCAGGTCAGGCCGGCGGCCTGGCCGGCTATCACCACGGCCACTGCGGCGATGCCCAGGGGAATCAGCAGAATCAGGGTCACGACCAGATTGATGATGCCGAACAGGATGGCGGCTGCTATCGCCAGCACTATCTTCATCAGCACGTAAACCGCGTACGCGCCCTTTTCCGCCTTAAGCAGCGGAGTGAAGCGGCGCCAGCCCTCCACCGCTCCCGTGCCTTCCAGCGCCATGATGGGCAGCACGAAGTCTTTGCTGAACAGCCACACCAGCATGTTGAGGACGAGCACCGCAAAGACCGCGAAGAACAATCCCATGCCTCCCAGGATGGCCAGGGCCAGGTGCTCCTTGGGATTCTGGAACACGCCCAGCGCCGCGCCGATGAGCAGCGGCACGCCTACCACCACTCCCAGGATCAGCAGCACCACCAGAGTGACGCCGATCTGCCACCAGAAAAACGACCAGCCCTGTTGCTGCCATCGACGCCAGCCGGCGCGCAATTCGCAGCGCCCGTGCAGCACGGTGTCCAGCAGCACGAAGCGAAACACGCTGCTCACGTAGATCCACAACACTCCCAGTACGACCAGCACCGCAACTCCCAGCACAATCCACGGGAGCCACTGGGACACAAAGCGGCCCACGTCCGGCCCGCCGGCGAAGAACTGCAGCAGGTCCTTCTTGCTGTCGCGCGGGAAGTCGCTGGGGATGTTGAGATTGCTGCCGCCACCGCTGCCCATGCCGAATTCGCCGGTGATCAGGCCGAGCAGGGAAAGCCGCCACCACAACCGCCAGCGGAACGGCTGGAAAAGACTTTTCTTGAGGTGTTCCACCGCCGGGGTAACCGCTTCCACTCCGGAAAGGTGTTCCACTGGCATCGCACCTCGTCAATTCACCGCTTCTATGCTACGCCGACTTCGCCGCGGGATGCTCGGCGCCCGCCCGGCTCCACCACACGTCAAACGCCGTGAGCGCCCGCGCGCACTGGTGGCGATGCCGCTCCTGCCGGTCGCGGATCTTTTCCTCCAGCGCCGGCAGCAGGTCGAAGGTGATGTTGGCAGGCTGAAAGTTGCGCGCGTCGGCGCGCGTGAGGTAGTGCACCAACGACCCCAGCGCCGTCTCCCGCGGCGGCGGCAGGGGCTCGAAACCACACGCGATGGACGCCGCATGCACGCCCGCCATCAGTCCGGCAGCAATGGATTCCACGTATCCCTCCACGCCGCAAATCTGCCCGGCAAAGAAAACGCGCGGATGGGACTTCAGTGCCAGGGTTTCACTGAGCAGCGAGGGCGCGTTGAGGTAGGTGTTGCGATGGATCTGTCCGTAGCGCAGGAAGCGCGCATTTTCCAGGCCGGGGATCAGGCGCAGCACGCGCGCCTGCTCGCCAAACTTCAGATGGTTCTGGAAGCCCACCAGGTTGTAGGAGTCGGCGCGCAGGTTCTCGCGGCGCAGTTGCACCACCGCCCAGGGCTGGCGCCCGCTGCGCGGATCGCGCAGGCCCACCGGCTTCATGGGTCCGAAGCGCAGGGTGTCGCGCCCGCGGCGCGCGATCTCCTCGATAGGCAGGCAGCTTTCAAAGTAGTTCAGGTTCTCCCAATCTTTGCCCTCCGCCGATTGCGCCGCCACCAGCGCGTCGTAGAAGCGGTCGTATTCTTCGCGCGTGAATGGGCAGTTGATGTAGTCGGCCGTGCCCTTGTCGTAGCGCGCGGCAAAATACACGCGCGAGAGGTCAATGGAATCTGCCTCCACGATGGGACTGATGGAATCGTAGAAATAGAGGTGGGAGCTGCCGGTGAGCCGCGCAATCTCCCCGGAGAGCGCGTCCGAGGTCAGTGGACCGGTGGCCACCAGGGTGATGCCGGTGTGCTCGTCGATGTGCGCGACTTCCTCACGCCGCAGATGGATTCGCGGCTCGCCGGCGATGGCTCGGGTGACGCTCGCCGCGAACCCGCCGCGGTCCACCGCCAGCGCGTGCCCTGCCGGCACCGCTGACGCGCGCGCACATTCCAGCAGCAGCGAACCCGCGCGACGCAGCTCTTCCTTCAGCAACCAGGGCGCGCTGTGTTCCGTTTCCGACTTCAGGGAGTTGGAGCAGACCAACTCGGCCAGCGCATCCGTTTGGTGCGCGGGCGTGGAGCGCAGGGGCCGCATCTCGCACAACTCCACCTCCAGCCCGCGGCGCGCCAGTTGCCACGCCGCTTCCGAGCCCGCTAGCCCGCCGCCGATGACTTTAATCTTCAACCCTAGAGACACGCAGAACGCAGAGAAACATTTATTATACGGGCGCAAAATCTCTATTATACGGACGCAAAATCCAGGGAGGCAGACATGGCGCGCGTGGCATACGTCGAACCCGAACAGGCTCCGCCCGAGGTGCGAGAAATCTATGACCAGGTGCTGAAGGGCAAGCCGGGCAACGTGCAGAAGGCCATGGCCCAGCGTCCGGCTGCGCTCAAGGCCTTTCTTGCGTTCTACGGCAGCGTAGGACGGGCTCTCGACCGGCGGCTGTACGAGATGGTGTACATCCGGGTCTCCATGATCAACCAGTGCCACTATTGACTGCAGCACCACCTCGCTTCGTCGAAGCGGGCCGGATTGACGCCGGAAGATTGGAAGGCGCTGAAGAATCCGTCGGCGGCGCCGTTCAGCACAGCCGAGAAAGCCGCGCTGGCCTACGCGGAAAAGCTGACGCGCGCGCCGGGAGAAATCTCCGACGCCGATGTGCAAACGCTCAAATCACACTTCACGGATGAGCACATCGTCGACCTCCACCTGCTCATCGGACTGGCCAACCTCACCAACCGCTTCACCGCGCCGCTGGGCCTGGAGCTGGAGTTTCCGCCGGAGGCTATCGCGTGACGTCATCGCCCGGCGCGCGCCGCCGCCGCTTGAGCTTCTTGTAGTGCTCCCACCAGGCATCGCGGACGTCGGTTTCGTTGGTGGCGGGGTCGTCGTAGGAAGGTGACACCAGCGGCAACGCTTGCTTCACCGTGATGACCACGAAAGCGCGCAGCTCCAGTTCGCCTTTGCCGCGGCCGGTATCCAGCCAGCGGGTGGCGTAGAACTCTCGGATGTCGTCGCGCAACTGTCCGTCTTCCACGATGGTCGCGGCGCCCTTGAAGCGGTACCCCTTGCGGGCGATGGGATCCACCACGTTCACTTCCAGCGCCGGATTGCTGCGCAGGTTGCGCATGGTGGCAGGCGAACGGATGTCGGCGAACACCAGGTGGTCGTCGTCCCACACCGTGAGCGTGCCCTTGGGAGAAAGGTTGGGAGTTCCATCCGGGCAGACCGTGGCCACAAACCCCAGGCTCTGCTCGCGCACTACCCGCTGCATGTCTTCGGTGAGGATGCCAGGCATGCGGGAGATGATTCAGCGAGCCGCGCCCGAAGTCAAGCGTGTTTCTGATCCGCGTCCATCCGCGAAAATCCGCGGCTAAAGAATCACCCGCTCATCTCCAACGCGCCGGGTCACGCGCTCGCGGTCCAGGTACTCCAGTAGCGGGATGGCGTATTTGCGCGAGACTCCGGTGAGGTCCTTGAACTTGCCCACATCAATCTTGGCGCTGGAGGTCTTGTACACAGCCATCTTCTGTTTCAGTTCGGCCAGCGGCTCGCGGTGAAAGACCAGATCGTCCGCCAGCTTCACCAGAACTTTGTCGCGCAACAGCAGCGTAACGATCTTCTGTGCTCGGGCGCGGTCCACGGGCAGCGCGCCCAGTACATCTTTGAGCGCGGGCACCTTCAGTCCCGCCTTGGCGAAGGCAGACTCGATGGTGCTCTTGGCCTCGGCCTCCTCGTCTTTCATCACCACGCTGCGGCCGGCGGCGCGGACCAACTCGCCCGTGACTTCGAGCTTGCCTTCGCGAGTCAGCGCACTCAAAGCCGCGGCGAAGACCTCTGCATCCGCCGCAAACTGTTCGCGCAGTTCTTCCTTACTCATCCCCGAAACCAGCGGATTGGCAGCATGAAACGAGATCACCGTGTCCGTAAGCGCCATTTTCAAGGCCTGTAGCGCTGAGGCTTGAACCAAGGCATCGCCGACGCGAAACAAGCGGCCTTCCTTCAAGGCTGTAGCGGCGTGGGCTTCTACGCGCTCCTGACTCCATCCGGTCTCGGCGATGGCCTGCGCCATCGCCAGCCCGTTGTGCCCTCGCCGCGACACGCGCGCTTCCAGGATGAGGTCACCTTCGCCTCGCGCCAGCGTGGAAAGGAACTCTGCAGACTGGTCCTTCTTTCGCGCCGGAGGAAAGGCGTCCAGCACCACTCCTCCCCCAATGGTCACCACCGGCGAAAACTGCCGCAGGATGAAGCGGTCGCCGGGCAGCAACAGCAGCGGCTCCGCCGGACGCAATTGCGCGTACCCAGTCGCACCGGGAGCGAGTTGCGCTCCTTCGTAAAGGCGCACTTCAGCGATGGCCTCGGCGGTGTAAGCGTGCAGATGGACGCGGGCGCGGTCGCGCAGCGGTCGTGCACTTGCCAGCAGCGCAAGCGATGCGTCGAAGCGGCTGGTCGCGCGCAGCAGGCCGGGCGGCGCCAGGGTCATGCCACGCGATAGTTCTTCCTTGGCCACGCCCGCCAGGTTGAGCGCCGTGCGCTGGCCGGCCACGGTCTGCTCCACCGCCGCGTCGTGCACTTGAACTCCACGCACGCGAGCACGCTGGCCGCTGGGATGAATCTCCACCTCTTCTTCTTTACTTATGGCGCCCGCCACCAGCGTCCCCGTCACCACCGTGCCGAACCCTTTCATGGTGAAGACACGGTCAATGGGCAGGCGGAAGAGCGCCGACGAATCTCGGGCGGCAGCTTCCGACGCCACCCGCGCCAGTTCCTGCTGGAGCCTTTCCATGCCCTCGCCCGAGCGCGCACTCACGCTGACAACGGGCGAGCGCGAAGCGTCGAGAAACGATCCGCGCACGAACTCTTCTACTTCCAGGCGGACCACCGCCAGGGTCTCGGCGTCAACCAGGTCGGACTTGGTCAGGACGGTGATGCCGCGCGGAATGTTCAGCAGGCGGCAGATGTCGAAATGCTCGCGGGTCTGCGGCTTGATGGATTCGTCGGCCGCGATGACGAACAGCACTAGATCAATTCCGCCCACGCCCGCCAGCATGTTGCGCACAAAGCGCTCGTGCCCGGGAACGTCCACGAAGCCCAGGCGCAGCGTGTCGCCGCTGGCCGCCGGCAGTTCCAGATGGGCAAATCCGATGTCAATGGTGATGCCGCGCCGCTGTTCTTCCTCCAGGCGGTCGCAGTCGGTCCCCGTAAGCGCTTTTACCAGCGCGGTTTTTCCGTGGTCTATATGACCCGCGGTTCCCACAATCACCGATTTCATGCGCTCCACAGTGTAGCCCGGCATGCGTTCTTCTCTGCGCCTCGGTGTCTCTGTGGCTTCCTGTTCTTGCTCCGTGCGAAAATGAGCTTCCCTCATGTCCCCCGAACAATTGGCTGTCATCACGCCTGAGGTGGTCGAGGAGCACGGTCTCACGCCCGAGGAGTACCGCAAGGTTCTCCAGCTGCTGGGCCGCGAGCCCACGATCACCGAGCTGGGCATCTTTAGTGTGATGTGGAGCGAGCACTGCTCCTACAAGTCGTCGCGCGTCCATCTGAAGCGGCTGCCCACGCGCAGCGCGCGCGTGGTCCAAGGTCCGGGTGAAAACGCGGGCATCATCGATATCGGCGACGGCTGGGCCTGCGCCTTCAAGATCGAGTCGCACAACCATCCTTCTTTCATCGAGCCTTTTCAGGGCGCGGCCACGGGCGTGGGCGGCATCCTGCGCGACATCTTCACCATGGGCGCGCGGCCGCTGGCGGTGATGGATTCGCTGCGCTTTGGGCCGATACAAGCAGTCGGCAGTCAGCCGGCAGCAGTCAGCCAAGGCAACGCTGCGGTCATCCGCCGTAACCACGCGCTGCTCGAGGGCGTAGTCAGCGGCATCGCGTTTTACGGAAACTGTTTCGGCGTACCCAACCTGGGCGGAGAAACCAAGTTCGAACCCGGTTATTCCCAGAACCCTTTGGTCAATGCCTTCGCGCTGGGCCTGATGCGCAAGGACCAGATTTTCTACGCGCGCGCCGCCGGCGAAGGCAACCCGGTGATTTACGTGGGCGCCAAGACCGGCCGCGACGGCATCCACGGCGCCACCATGGCCAGTGAGGAGTTCAGCGAAGCCAGCGAGCAGAAGCGTCCCAACGTGCAGGTGGGCGATCCGTTCCTGGAGAAGCTTCTGCTGGAAGCTTGCCTGGAAGCCATGGAAACGGGCGCCGTGGTCGGCATCCAGGACATGGGCGCCGCCGGCCTCACCTGCTCCACCTGCGAAATGGGATCGCGCGGCAACGTGGGCGTCGAAATCGAACTCGACCGCGTTCCCCAGCGCGAAACCGGCATGAGCGCTTACGAGATCATGCTTTCGGAATCGCAGGAGCGCATGCTGCTGGTGGCCGAACACGGTCGCGAGCCGGAAGTCTTCCGCGTTTTCGAAAAGTGGGGACTGGACGCGGTCACCGTGGGCCGCGTCATCGGCGACGGCAAGCTGCGCGTGCTGGAGCATGGCCAGGTGGTGGCGGAAATCCCCAACCACGCACTCACCGAAGACGCTCCGGTCTATCACCGGCCCATCGAGCGCTGGCAGGCCCCGGTGGCGCGCGAGATGCCGGCGACGATCACGCTGGGCCGGACCGCGGACCTCACCGGAAATTTCAAGCGCCTCCTGGCTGCGCCCAACATCTGCTCCAAGCGCTGGATCTTCGAGCAGTACGAATCCATGGTCCGTACCAACACCTTTCAGGGCCCGGGCGGAGACGCGGGTGTGATCCGCGTGAAGGGAACCGATCGCGGCCTCGCCATGGCGCTCGACGGCAACGGCCGCTGGTGCTACCTTGACCCGCGTCTGGGTGCCATGCACGCCGTGGCGGAAGCGGCGCGCAACGTGGTCTGCGTGGGCGCTCAGCCCGTAGCCGCCACCAACTGCCTGAACTTCGGCAATCCCGAAAAGCCCGGGATCATGCACCAGTTCTCCCAGGTGGTGGACGGCCTGGCCCGTGCCTGCGACACGCTGGGCACGCCCATCACCGGAGGCAACGTCAGCTTCTATAACGAGACCCTGGGCGAAGGCATTTATCCCACGCCGGTGGTGGGCGTGGTCGGAATCCTGGAGAAGATTGAGCGCCGGATGACCCTGCACTTCCGGGCTCCCGGCCGCAGCCTGGTCCTGCTGCGCGCCTCCGAGCCTGGAGATGTTGCCGATGCGGAAGCCGAGTTTGGGTCTTCCGAGTACGCCAGTCACGTTCTCGGCGCGCTGTGGGGATTCCCGCCCGCGCTCGAACTGGAGAAGGAAGCCGCGCTGCACAAGTGCCTGCTGGAACTGATTGGATCAGGCCTAATCGAATCCGCGCACGACTGCTCCGAAGGCGGTCTGGCCGTGGCCCTGGCGGAGTCGGCGTTTGTCGAAGGCATCGGCGCGCGCGTGGAAGTCAACAGTGGCGGCCTGCCTGCTGAGTGCCTGCTCTTCGGCGAAGACGCCAGCCGCGTTCTGATTTCCTGCGACCAAAGCCAGCTCCGGCGAATCCAGGAAGTTGGAGTAAGATACGGCGTAGCGGCAGACTCAATCGGGCGCACGGTTCCTGAAAAGCTGGAAATTCTGATTGACGGCAGAATGGTCGTGGCCGCTGGGGTGTCCGCGTTGAAGGACGTGTGGGCGCAGTCCCTGGAAAAGTTGCTGGAAGTCGAAAGCATGGCGCCGACGAGGGTCTAGCGTGAGCGGTTTCGACAAATTCCACGACGAGTGCGGCGTGTTCGGCATCCACGTGCATCCCGAGGCCGCCACGCTCACCTACCTGGGGCTGCACGCTCTGCAGCACCGCGGGCAGGAATCGGCAGGCATCGTCTGCTCCGACGGACATCTGCTGCGCGCCCATCGGGCCATGGGTCTGGTGGTGGACATCTTCACCAGTGAGGCTTTGCAGAAGCTGCCCGGCACCCAGGCCATCGGGCACACGCGCTACTCCACCGCCGGCGACTCCGCCCTGCGCAACGCCCAGCCCATCGTGGTGGACTGCAACAAGGGCCAGATCGCCCTGGCCCACAACGGCAACCTGGTCAATGCGCAGGAAATCCGCGCCCGCCTGGAACGCCAGGGGTCTATCTTTCAGACCACCAGCGACACCGAAGTCATCGTCCACCTCATCGCGCAGTCCAAGGAGCAGACTCTGCCCGACGCCATCTGCGATGCGCTGCGCCAGGTGGAGGGCGCGTTTTCGCTGGTGCTGCTCACCCGCGACCGCCTGTTCGCGGTGCGCGATCCGCGCGGCTTCCGTCCACTTTCTCTGGGACGCATCCCCGCAGCCGCCGGCCAGAGTGAGGACACAATCGTGTTCGCGTCGGAAACCTGCGCCTTCGACCTCATCGGCGCAAGCTACGAACGCGACGTCCAGCCCGGTGAGCTGGTGGTGGTCGGACCCGAAGGCATCTCCTCGCATTTCTATTCGCCCGCGAAGCCGCACACCAGTTGCATTTTCGAGCACGTGTATTTCTCGCGTCCCGACAGCCAGGTGTTCGGGCGCGCCGTCCACGAAAGCCGCGAGGAGCTGGGCCGCCAGCTCGCGCGCGAGGCCCCCGTGGAGGCCGACATCGTCGTTCCCGTGCCCGACTCCGGCCTTTGCGCCGCCATGGGCTACGCCGCCGAAAGCGGCATCCCTTTCCGCATGGGACTCATCCGCAACCACTACGTGGGGAGGACCTTCATCGAGCCCGAGCAGTCGGTGCGCGACTTCGGCGTCCGGCTCAAGCTCAACCCGGTGCGTAGCGTGCTGCGCGGCAAGCGCGTCATCCTGATTGACGATTCCATCGTGCGCGGCACCACCAGCCGCAAGCTGGTGCGCATGGTGCGCGACGCCGGCGCCCGCGAAGTCCACTTGCGTATCTCCTGCCCGCCCACCATCTCTCCCTGCTTCTACGGCGTGGACACGCCCTCCAAACGCCAGCTCATCGCCGCCAACAAGTCGGTGGAAGAAATCCGCGAGTACATCGCCGCCGACTCCCTCTCCTACCTTTCGCTGGAAGGCATGCAGCGCGCCTGCGGCGAAGGCGAGAAGACCACCTACTGCACCGCATGCTACACCGGCGTTTATCCCACCGCCCACGTGGACGTGCTGCTGGAAGACGTGCAGCCGGCGCCGGTGGAGAATAAGAAAGGATGAGTCCCCTTCTCCGACGCCCCCACCAATCTCCCACGCGGCATTTCCGGCAAAGACTTCCTCGAACTGATCGAGTCGCTCGGGCCGATCGACCCCGAAGACTTGAGACTGATGGAAGCAGCGATCGAGGACTGCGAGGTGATTGACTGGCAGGACTGGGCGCCCTTCGCCGACGATGTTTTCCCATGACGCCTAATCGATTCGTGGTTCACCCCTGAACCACTCCAGCAAGCGCTTCTCAAACTCCTTCGGCGCGGCGCCCACTGCGCCGCCGTGCCCGGCACCGGGAACCAGCCACAGACGGATGCGCGGATTGCGCGCTGCAATTCGCTGGGAGTGTCGCGGTGGGATGTTGTCGTCCTCGGCGCCGTGGATGAGGAGAACCGGAACCCGGCTTCCGGCTACGGCGTCCTCCGGGCTGGCTTGCTCCAGGTCCACTCCGTACCGCCAGCGCGCGTACAGCATTCCCACTTCCACAATGGGACGGAACAGCGTGCGCCCCAGACCCTCGCCGGCGCCGAACCTCTGCCCCAGGCGGTCATAGGCAATCTCGCGAAACGAAGCGAAGGCTGACTCCGCGGCCACCGCGTTCAGCGCCTGGTTCTCCTGCACCGCCTGCAGAATCAGCGCTGCTCCCATGGACTCGCCGAAGCCGAACACGGCGCTTGCCCTGTGCTCCCGGCGCAGCCAGGAAGCCCAGGCAGCGATGTCGCCTGATTCCAGCACGCCATAGGTCGCCAGGTCGCCGCCGCTTTCCCCGTGCGCGCGCGCATCCGGCAGCAGCACGCTGTACCCGTGGCGCAGGAAAAGAAGAGCGTAGCCGCCCATGCCTTCGCGGTTGTCGGAGACGCCGTGCAACAGTAGGATCGCGCCGCCGTTGCTGTTCGCCGGGCGAGCAAACCATCCGCGCAGCGCCACGCCGTCGGCAGCGGTCACTTGGGCATCCTGCAAAGCTGCGCCGAACTCCTTCGCTACCAGGGCCGCGGCCTCCGCGCGATGGGTCACGGGCCTCCGCCCTGGCTTCAGCGCGCCCTCGGTGAGCAGCACTCCCGCGATCGCGCAGCCGATCAGGTAGCCCGCGAATACGAAAAGTGATAGCCGAACCAGGCGCTTGTATCGCATGTTGTTGCTGTCAACGGATACGAATAGCGGCTCCTCCGCGTTCCTCTGTGTCCTCGTGGTTGATTATTTCCTCGCCGCCACCACCCGCGGGATTCCCTGAAGGTAGCGGGTACCACAACTTCGCTCCATCCGTTGGCACAACTTGCGCAACATTTTTGTAAGTATATTATTATAAAAGACTTGTAATCATGTATGAATGAGTGAATGTGTGTAATAATATCGGTATCCGAGACTTCGGTGGAGGTGACTTCCAATGATTCGCGTTGCCGATGAGATCTGGGTTGGCACCGCCCTCCTTCACATGGAGAACCCGGGGCGAAAGGACTTTTCAGTTGCGGAGATCGTGGAGCGCAGCTTAAGGGAGAGAATTGGAATCGGCTTCCGCCCCGGTTTGCCGCTCCACGCTTCGAAGCACTGTGTGGCGACAAAATCGCCGAACCCTGCGCGCTTGCGGATGCTATTCGAAACCGAGAGAGGACGGCGGCGGCTCTACCGCCCGGGTGACCGGTACCATCCCGATCGAAGCGGCGGCAGGGTGCGTCCTCAGAAGGGTGATCTTCCAGCGACCCATCAGCATCTGGTCGATTGGTACGAGAACGTATTCATCCAGGGTCCGGGTTTAGGGACGGCGCCACTCCGCTCCGGGCGTTCCCTACCGAAGGGCGGTACTGCGCAACATCTGCAGCGTCTGGCCGGGATCATACCGCCGGACGAACTGAAGCTGATGGAGGAAGCCATTCAAGACTGCGCGAGGATTGACCGGAATGAATGGTAGCCTGCTGCTGGACACCAACATCGTCATCGCGGTTATGAACCGGCAGATCGCCATCGACCGCCAGCTTGGCCGAGGCCAGCGCTGGTACGTCTCCAGCGTTATTCTCGGCGAGCTGTATTACGGCGCATTTCACTCCACGCGCATCGCAGAAAACCTGGCCGGTGTGGAGGCCTGGAACACCGAGGAGACGCTATTGGTCTGCGATGCGGGCACCGCCCGCGAATATGGACAAATCCGCAAGGAACTGAAATCCAAAGGGCGTCCAGCGTCTGAAAATGACATCTGGATTGCGGCCACGGCACGGCAATACGGCCTCACCCTGATCACACGCGACCAACATTTTCAGGAAGTCGCCGGCCTGTCGGTCGAGGTGTGGTGATTGAGCTACTTTCGTCCCGCCACCACCCGCGGAATCCCCTGCAGGTCACGAGTCACGCGGATGTCACTCCAGCCGGCGAGCAACGCACGCACCGCGTCCTCGAGTGAGTAGCCGATTTCCACCACCAGCCAGCCGCCGGGCTTCAGGCGCTGGCGCGCTTGCGGGATCAGGCGCTGGTACGCCTCCAGGCCCTTCTCGCCGGCGAACACTGCCACCCGCGGCTCGAACTCGCGCACTTCGCGCTGCACTTTTTCCGGCTCAGCTTCGCCGACATAGGGAGGATTCGACACCACGAAGTCAAGCGCGGCCTCTGGCGGCAGCGCCTCCAATAGGTCACTCTCCTGGAAGACGATGCGCTCGGTGAGTTCCAGCCGCGAGGCGTTGGCGCGCGCGATCTCCAGCGCGGCTGAGGAAATGTCTAGGGCATGCACTTCGGCGCCCGGCAACTCGCGGGCCAGCGCCAGCGCGATGCATCCTGAGCCTGTGCCCACGTCCACCATGCGCAGCGCCGCAGACGGACCGATCTCGCGCACCAGCTCCAGCACCGTCTCGATCACGTGCTCGGTCTCTGGGCGCGGGATCAGAACCGCCGGCGAGACGATCAGGTCCAGTCCCCAGAACTCCTGGTGTCCGGTGATGTACTGCGAGGGCTTGCCGCGAGAGCGCTCGAGCAGCGCTTCCTCGTAGCGGGCGGTTTCTTCGGCCGTCAGCTCGCGTTCGGGATGCGCGTAGAGATACGCGCGGTCGCAGGCCAGGACGAACATCAGCAGGACTTCCGCGTTCATCCGCGGCGAGCCCACGCACGCCGCTTCCAGCTTTTCGATCCCGGAGTTGAGCGCCTGGCGGAGCTGCATGGCGATTACTTGCCGGGGTGAGCTTCGAGTGTAATCAGCCAAAGCGAGGAGCCGCCGTTGCTCTTGCAGTACAGCAGCGAGCGGCCGTCGGGGGAAATAGCAGGCTCTTCCAGGAAGAGCCCGGACTCGGGAAACTTTGTGACCGGCTGCATGGGGCCGCCGGCGGCGGGGATGCGGTAGATGTTGCGGTGGCTGGGCTGGACGTAGATCCATTGGCTGTCCGGAGAGTAGGAGGCATGCCGTACACGCTCGTGACCGAAGGTAAGCTGCTCCTCCTTACCGCCCTTCGCAGGCATCCTCCACACCTGCATGGTGCCGTCGGCGGTGGACATGTACAGCAGCCAGCGTCCGTCCGGCGACCATTCCTCGGCCCATTTGTCGGAGGGCGAGGAGGTGACCTGGCGGCTCTGCCGCGTAGCTACATCCACCTCGAACACCTGCAAGTGCTCTCCACTACGGGCGAAGTACACGATCTTGCTTCCGTCCGGAGAAAACTGGCTGCCTCCCAGGTCCTTCATGGGCGGAATCAGCTCCGTGGCCTCACTTCCGTCCAGCGCCACCAGCCACAGCGATCGCTTGCCGTCGGCGCTGATGGGGGTCATGGAGATCTTGCGGCCGTCCGGCGACCAGTAAGGAAGGCTGACGTTCTGGTAGCCAGGAGGGACGGGCAACTTCTGCAGGTGCCCGGTAGCAATCTCGACGACCCAGATTTCCTGCGGTCCCAGACGATTACTGGAATACACCACACGCTTTCCGTCGGGCGAGAACGACGGATAGCGATCCAGCGCCTGCCCGCGCGGGGTAAGCGGCTGCTCCGGTCCGGAAGGCGCGCCTCCTCCCGGCTGCAAGGGCTGGAGCGTGAGGTTCATCGAGCCTTCCATCTCGGAAACGGCCAGGCTGCGCCCATCTGCGGACACCGCCAGATCGCGCAGGATTCCGGTCATCACGCCGATGGTTTCCGGAGGGCCCAGCAGACTGCCGTCGGCGTCTACCTTGACCGACTCCAGACGCGTTCCTCCCAGCGCCTCGCGCTTGAGGTAATACAGCCGTCCGCCCGCCGGGTCCCAAACGTGCGTCGAGGCACTGAGCAGTTCCTTCGGCTTGGCGCCAGAGGCTAGCGAAAGTAGCAGGATCTTCTCCGAGTCCACCGTGCCCATGCTCAGCCAGCGGCCGTTGGGCGAGTACTGAAGCTTCACCACTTCCCAACGGGAGTCACCGCCGGCGAGCAGAGTCCTGGGATCGCCGCCCGCGGCTGGAACTTCCAGGATGGCGCGGTGACCCTCTGTGCCCGACACGTAGGCCATGCGCTTGCCGTCAGGATGCCAGACCGGGAAGTTGGCGTCCGTGGCCAGCCGTCGTGCCGCTCCGCCCAGCGCCGGTGCTATCCACAGATCGCCACCGAAGGTGCGAAACTCCATGCCGAACGTGGCCCCAATCTTGATCATTCCCGTGCGCGAGCTGCGCGTGGAAATGAACGCGATCCATTGCCCGTCCGGCGAGAAGGCAGGCTGATAATCCTGGCCGGGATCGTTAGTCACGTTGACTTCGTGTCCGCCCTCGATGCGGCGTACGTAAATCTCGAAATTGCCGCTGCGGTCCGAAGCAAAGGCCAGCAGCTTGCCGTCGGGCGACCAGGTGGGCCACTCCGAAAGCCCGGGATCGTGGGTCAGCCGCGCCACCTGGCTGATGCGCGGTGCCTGCGCACTCACGCTCTTGCCGCCGCCGCCGGATACCCAGAGCGCCACTGCCGCTCCGACGACCAAGCCCACAGCGCCGGCAACCAGAAGCGCCTTCCGCGACGTGGAGCCACGCTTCCCGGCGGCCGCAGCGTCAGGCTGAGTGAACGCTTCCTCGATCTCGAGGCGCGCGTCGGCGATGTCGTGGGTGCGGCGCTTGCGGTCCTTCTGCAGGCAGCGCCGCAACAGTTTCCGGATGCCTTCGGGCGTGTCTGGCGGCAAAGCGTTCCAGTCGGGCTCGCGCTCCAGGATGGCCGCTACAATATCGGTTGCCGTTTCTCCGGCAAACACCCGCCGCCCGCACAGCGTTTCGTAGAGCACGCACCCGAACGACCACACGTCGGTGCGCTTGTCCAGCGGCTTGCCGCGCGCCTGCTCCGGACTCATATAGGAGGCCGTACCCAGGATCAGCCCGGCGCTGGTGCCTCCCAGGCTGGCCGTAGGCGAATCGGAAACGCTCTGCGACGAAGAATTCACCACCGCACTCTTGGCCAGGCCGAAATCCAGCACCTTCACCTGGCCTTCGGGTGTGACCTTGATGTTCGCGGGCTTCAGGTCGCGGTGAATGATTCCCTTGTCGTGCGCCGCCTCCAGAGCCTCCGCCACCTGGCGGCAGACGGAGAGCGCCTCCTCCATCGGCAGCCGCCCGCGCAGCAGCTTCTGCGCCAGCGTTTCTCCCGGCACCAGCTCCATCACCAGGTGCAAGGTGCCGTTGGACTCCTCCAATCCGTGAATGGCGGCGATGTTGACGTGGTTGACGGAAGCCAGAAGCTGCGCTTCGCGCTGGAAGCGCGCCAGCCGCTCCGCGTCCTGTTGAAAGGACTCCGGCAGGACCTTGATGGCCACGTCGCGGCCCAGGCGCGGGTCGCGCGCCCGATACACCTCTCCCATCCCGCCCGCGCCCAGCGCGGACAGGACCTCGTAGCTCCCCAGTTTGGTGCCGGAAATGAGAGGCATGGTGCGCCGCGCATTATAGCGCGTGCCGACCGCCGCCCTCGGTGGGCCGCTTGCCTGGGGACACTGAACAATGATTCAATGATTCAATCATTCAATGATTCAATAGCATGATGGGCAACCGCACTTCCGAGGAGTGGGTAGCGCAGTACGCCTCCAGCCACACTCACCCCGTCAACCGCCTCTGCCACACCCTCGGCATTCCCATGATCGTGCTGTCGCTGGTGCTGGCGGTGGTGGCCTGGTTCCGCCCCGGCTTCTGGATCATTCCCCTGGGGTTGTTTGTGGTGGGATGGCTATTGCAGTTCGTGGGGCACTACTACGAAAAGAAGCCGCCCGAGTTCTTCAAAGACCCGCGCTTTCTGCTGGTGGGCGTGCGCTGGTGGCTGGCCAAGATGCGCGGAAAAGCCTGATATAGCGTGACGAGAGCGATTCTAATTGCGCTGACAATTGCGACCCTGACCATCGGCGCAGAAGGGCAGGCCGCCTCTCCCAAGAAGAGCAAGCCATGCGGCCGCGTCGGGATTCGGGGCGAAGCCGCTACTTGGCCTACATACATTGACCGGAAACATCGCATCTGCTTTCGGTATCCACCCGCTTACAAAGCGGTGAAGCGCTCACAACGAGGTTGTCCGGGGTTTAGGTTGCAAGGCAAGAATCCGGATGCCAACATTGACGTTTGCTTTCTGGATAAGGCCTTTCGCGAATCCACCCTCATCAGGATGGCGCCGACAGGCCTTATAGAGCCGCCCGAAGAAGTCATCGCAGGCAAGAACACCTTCTACTACTACGGAGCGGGTGGAGGTGGGGTGTCCTATCCCGATACCTACTACTTCAACTTGAGGGGCAGGATTCTGATTGTTTACTTTGATGGCCCGTACGATCGACACAGCAAGTCGCCCATCAGAGGAACAAAGGCAATTGAACAGAAGCTTCTTGCAACTCTGGAGGTCTTCTAGCGCTCACGCCAGCGTCAACGGTCAATTTGAAACTATGGCCTAATGGTTCACTGACTCAGCCCCTCAATGCTTCAATGATGCGATCAAACTCCTCCAGCGACGAGTACTCAATCACGATCTTCCCTTTTCCCTTGCGGTCCTTGATTTCCACGCGCGTTCCCAGCAGCCGCTCCAGTTCCTGCTCGGCGGCGCGCACGTTGGGATCGGTTTTCTTTTTCTCGCGGACCGCTTTCTCCGCCGGCTGCGTCATGCTGTAAACCAGTTCCTCGGTTTGGCGCACGGAGAGCGCCTTCTCCGCTACCCGCCGGGCCACCCGTACCAGGGCCTCGGGGTCGTCGAGCATCATCAGCACCTTGGCGTGGCCGAAGCTCAAGCGGCCCTGCTCGATCTCGCTTTTCACTTCTGACGGTAATTTCAGTAATCGCAGAAAATTGGCCACTGCCGGGCGGCTCTTCCCGGTGCGCTCCGCCATCTCCTCCTGCGTCAGCGCGAACTCGCCCGAGAGCTTCTCGTACGCCCGGGCCTGCTCCATGGGGTTCAGGTCCTCGCGCTGCAGGTTTTCGATGATGGTCATCTCCATGGCCTGCCGCGCGGACACCGTGCGCACGATGGCCGGCACGCTCGGCTTCCCTGCCCGCTTCGAGGCCAGCCAGCGGCGCTGACCGGCAATCAGCTCGTAGCGGCCGCCGGGCGCGGGGCGCACCACAATCGGCTGCACCACTCCCGACGCCGCAATCGACGCCGCCAGTTCGTTCAGCGCCTCTTCGTCAATGTGGGTGCGTGTCTGGTGAGGATTGCGATCAATCTGTTCTACCGGGATCTCCATCACCGCGTTTCCCGATTCGGCGACAGCAACTGCCTCACCGCTGGGCTCGTAACCCAAAGGCCGTGGGTCCGCTCCGGCCGTGCCGCCGTTTCCACGCGACGGCAGCAGCGCTTCCAGGCCGCGGCCCAGCGCCTTGCGTTTGTCATTCATCATCGTGTCTCACCTCGCAATCGAAACTCTTCAGGATTCCACTGCCGCCGGCTGCGCCATCGCAGCCTCGCTCACTCGCCGGTCCAGCACGCGCTCCATAATTTCCCGGGCCAGGTGGATGTACGCCTCTGACCCACGCGAGCGCGGGTCGTAGAGCAGCGCCGGCAGCCCGTGACTGGGAGCCTCGGCCAGGCGCACGTTGCGCGGAATGGTGGTGGAAAAAAGCCGCTCGCCAAAGAATTTCTGCAGCTCCCCCGCCACTTGCTGCGCCAGGTTGGTGCGCTCGTCGAACATGGTCAGCACCACGCCCTCGAGTTCCAGGCCCGGATTCAGCCCCTCGCGGATGCGGGCCATGGTGTCCATCAACTCGCTGATGCCTTCCAGCGCGAAGTACTCAGCCTGCATGGGGACCAGCACGGAATCCGCGGCCACCAGCGCATTCAGCGTGAGCAAGTCCAGCGCCGGAGGACAGTCCAGCACCACGAAGGTGTAACCATCACGCACTGGCGCCAGAGCTTCGCGCAGCCGGAACTCGCGGCGCTCCATGCCCACCAGCTCCAGGTTGGCGCCGATCAGGTTCTTGTGCGATGGAATGACCCACAGCTCGTCGAGTTGGGTGGGAAGCACCGCTTCACCCGCAGTCAATGCGCCCATGATCAGGTCGTAGGAGGAGGCGCGTCCGGGGTCTTTGGCAAAGCCCAGACCGCTCGAGGAGTTGGATTGCGGATCGCAATCCACCAGCAGGGTAGGAACTTCAGCGGCAGCAAACGAGGCCGCCAGATTAATGGCAGTGGTGGTCTTGCCCACACCACCCTTCTGGTTGGCAACCGCGATAACGCGTCCCATGATCGGGTTTTTGGGAGAACCGCTCGCCGAAACCCAAGATTACGACAGGAGACCTCGGCTAATCAATGCCTGAAAATAGTGCAATTCCGTAAATACTCCCCATGGAACCAACTCCAGGCTGCCTGTTATCCCAAGGAAACGCTATGTTCCACGTGGAACCATGGCCGGAGAAGGGAGGGTTAACTAACTTGGTTCTCCCAAGCGGAATCGCCAAATTGAGCCCCCAAACACCCCAGATCGTTCCTCAAAAGGCTCCATCTGCCAAATCCATGCGGGAGCCGCATAAATCGCTGGAAGAGATCGGCTTGCGCACTTGGGTGATTCGGTCGGAGGACCAGCGCCAAGGCCCGGTGAGTAGCACTCCAAAGGGGCTGTGGCCTGGTTCCAAATTCTTCGCAAACTACCACTTTTCTGCCTGGAATAGGCGATTTTCTTCCGCCCAGGTCCAAGATGGCCACGTTCATAGGTCTATACTTCCCACTTTTTGCTAACTTGATTCGTGCCTAAAATGGTTACCAAGTATCGGGGCCGGCGAAAGGCTACTTCCAGGCCCAGCACCAAACCTGGCGCCCACCATACCGGCGGACCACTTTTAGATTGCAGGAAGCCTATCCATCCTCAAAAAGCATGTTTCTTATGTAATTTGTCCCACTTGTTACTGGTTTGATTCCTGCTCTTCTTGGTTCAGGCCGACTGCCAGCACCCGCTGGCTCGATCCTGGGATTGCCAGCGCCGGCTCCCAGATAAGCCCAGGCTGCGCTTGTTGCGCAGCATCCACCTGCCGCGGCCCAATCAGCAAGGCGATCCGGCCGCGAGTCGCAACCAGGCGAACCGCGGCGGAAAGCGCCCGCTGGAATTTTTCCACGGCGCGCATGGTCACCAGGTCCGCTCTGCCGGTGAAGTCTTCCGCGCGGCCGGCAAAGACCTCGGCCTCGCCGAGCTTCAGTTCGCGAATCACCTCCCGCAGGAACGCCGCTTTGCGCTGGTTCGCTTCAATCAACGTCAAGCGAATCGCGGGCGCGTAGATCTTCATGGGCAGTCCGGGAAAACCGGCGCCCGCGCCCACGTCAATCACGCGCACCGGCTGAGCCGCGAGCGGATGGCCCGCGAGCAGATGCCGGGCTGCAAACAGCGACTCGCCGAAGTGCCGGGTCACCATCTCCTCCGGCCGGCGCACGGCGGTGAGGTTGACCTTGCGGTTCCACGTTTGCAGTATATCGATATATATCGATATATAATCCAGTTGCTCTGCGCTCAACCGCGAAGGAGAAACGAACGGCTCCAGTCGCCGCGAAATTTCCGCCGCATCCATCGCGGCACAGCTTACACTGTCCCGGCGAAAGGGAACTGCCATGCCATTGCCGAGAAAATCTCAACACATCCTCTTGGTTGTCGTCTTCGCTCTGGCGCTCTTGCCTACGGCCTTCTCCCAGGAAGCCATCCAGCTCGCGCCCCAGCGCACCCTTATCCGCGCCGGGCGCGTGCTCGACGTCAAGACCGGCCAGATGCTGCGCGACCAGGCCATCGTCATCTACGGCGACCGCATCGAGAAGATCGCACCCGCCGCTGACACTCGGCCGCTCGCTGGCTGGACGGTAATCGACCTGCCCAACGCCACCGTATTGCCCGGCTTGATCGACGTGCACACCCACCTGACCGGCGATCCCAGGTTCGGCTACGAAACGCTGGGCATCTCGTCGACGCGCTCGGCCCTGATCGGGGCGCGGAACGCCAAGCGGACGCTCGAAGCGGGCTTCACCACGGTGCGCAACCTGGGCGCTTCCGGCTACAGCGACGTAGCTTTGCGCGACGCCATCCAGGCCGGCGACGTGCCTGGTCCGCGCATCATAGCTTCCGGGCCGGCGTTGGGCATCACCGGCGGCCACTGCGACGACACCCGCCTGCCCTACGAGTACCACCACGTCGAGGAGGGCGTGGCCGATGGCGTCGCGGCCGTGCAACAGAAGGTCCGCGACGTCATCAAGTACGGCGCCGACGTCATCAAGATCTGCGCCACCGGCGGCGTGCTTTCCAAGGGCGACGATCCCCGCCACTCCGAGTTCACCCGCGAAGAGCTGCGCGCCATCGTGGAAGACGCGCACCGCCGCGGCCGCAAGGTGGCCGCGCACGCCCACGGGGGCGAAGGCATCCTGTGGGCGGCGGAGGCCGGCGTGGACTCCATCGAGCACGGCAGTTTTATTGATGCCGCCGCCATCGCCCTCCTCAAGGAGAAGGGAACTTACCTGGTTCCGCAAATCTACCTGGGCAAGTGGACGCTTTCCCGCGCGGACCAGATCGGCATGTCAGCCGAGATTCAGGAAAAGAGCCGGTCGGTGCGCAAGGTGGCGCGCCAGAATTTCACCGCCGCCATCGCCGCCGGGGTCAAGATCGCCTACGGCACCGACGCCGGTGTTTACCCCCACGGCGAGAACGCCAAAGACTTCGCCGAATACGTGCAGATGGGCATGACCCCGCTGCAAGCCATCCAGAGCGCCACCCTGAACGCCGCCGATCTTCTGGCATGGTCGGACCGTGCCGGCTCTCTCGAGCCCGGCAAGTGGGCCGACCTGATCGCCGTCGAGGGCGACCCGCTGGCCGACATTACCCGGCTCGAAAACGTGCGCTTGGTGATGAAGGGCGGAGTGGTGTACAAGCGCATCTTCACTATCCAAGGAGTGATTCACTGACTCAATCTACTGAAAGCTGCGGCTGCGCACCGTCTGCCGAAAGTCCTTGCCCGCCATCTCCACGATTCTGCACATCTCATGCAGGCGGGAGCGCATGCGTTCAGTGATCCGATCCCCTAATGTCTCGTTCCGCATCGCCCTTCTTGCTTTCGCGAGGTTGTCGACTGGTTCTTCATCGGCTTCTGCCTGCGGCAGATTCGGGTAGTTGGTCGTTATGATCGTGGGTAGCCGATTGTTGTACCTTGCGTTGATTATGAAACTGACGGCTTCCCAAACCCACTCGGTTGGGCGCGAGGAGCCTAAGTCGTCTAGGGCCAGAATCTCGGTTGAAAAGACCGGTTTCAACACCTCGAGCTCCGTAGTACTTACCGACGGGTTATACGAGTGCTGAATATCCTTGATCAAATCCTGGTAATCGTAGAACAAACACGCAATTCCCTTTCGGCGAATCATCTCGATAATGATGCCCACCGCCAAGTGAGTCTTCCCTACGCCGGCCCCCCCTACGAAAAGTAGGCCACTCGCGGTCCCAGCTGGATAGTCCCTAACGAACCCTTCGGCAACGAGTTTTGCCTCTGCCAACGAAGCATGGGCCCCCTTGAAGCGGGTGTCGAATTCCGCCAGCTCGCAGTTCTCGAAGCGCCGCGGGATGCGGGCCCGCTCCAGCAGCTTTTCGGCGCGCGTTCCGGCCACACAGTCGCAGCGCGCCACCCGGGTGCCCGCCGGCTTCCACCCCGAGCCTTGGCATAACGGGCACAGCTTTTCTTCCACCAGCGCCATACTCAGCACTCTACGTCGGGAATTCACGCGTCGCAACTGCCGGCGCGCTGTGCGACGGGGCTCCGCCTGTGCAGTTCGCGGTTTTCCTGTGGAGGGCAGAGGAAATCAGGTCCGACGAGCCGGCGGGCGGTCAACTTGAATGGTGGGCCGAACGAATCAGGAGGAAGGCTGCAATCCCACCGGCCACGGATGCCAGCAGGAACCACTTTGCGGCTGGAATTCCGGCCAGGACAATCGCCATCGCGCCCAGGGTAAACACCACACCGGCCACGCAGCCACCAACCTTTATGGCGTGGATCCTGATGCCGGGGTGATAGTTCGTTGTCCGGTCCTTCATACACCCGCTCCCCTTCGCTACCTCCCTCATTATCCCGCCAATCGAGCCGGGGACCAACTGCCTGGCCCGCCCATTTGCCGCCTCCCGCGCTTGTCCGGTAAGATAGACGTTTCCATCGGAGAGGTTTCTTCGCTATGAAAGCCGGCATTCATCCCGAATACAAAGAAGTGCGCGTCCACTGTGCCTGCGGTAACGCCTTCGTCACCCGCTCCACGCACAAAGGCAACATCAACGTGGAAATCTGCTCCAACTGCCATCCCTTCTTCACCGGCAAGCAGAAGCTGATAGACACCGCCGGCCGCGTGGAGCGCTTCCGCCGCAAGTACGCCAAGGTCGAAAGCAAGAACTAGGCGAGGGTCGCGCGGCCCGCAGTAGAAGCGCGGCCACTTTACACGGCGAACTCGGGGTCCGGGGCGGCCGTTCAAGAGTCGTTAAGACTCCATGACACGCTTTGGTTCCAAACGTCCTGAATTTCTTCGGTCCTTTGGCCAGGAGCCAAAGCTCGTCCAGGAGACCGAATGGAGCCGAGTTTACGAAACGGAACCAAAAGGCACGTTCCTTCACTCGAAGTTTCAGGACGAAGGCTTCCAAGTATCGGCGTCTGCGATTCGCGATCGCTGGCCCAACATGGGTAAGGGCGAGCGCTTGGACTTTTGCCTCGCCTTCAGCGGCAAGCCCGACTGGGACCAGAATGACACCGAAATACTTGAAATCATCATGCAGGATGGTGATGACGTGCTCTGGGAGACGCTCTCGCAGAGCTTCCTGAGGCATCCGGATCGTGACCGTGCGCTGAGTTTCTTGATCGAACGATTACACAGCCCGCCCGATTTGCAGGAAGAGAGGATCAAGCTGAATTACATCCAGGCTCTGGGACTTTCCAAGGATCAGCGAGCTGTAGCTGCAATCAAGCCCTTTTACGAACGATGTAAGCACCAACTGGAGTCCGGAGCAGTATCCGCACCGCAAGACTCGTTCTGGGCCCTGGTTCCATACCACGAGTATCTGGCAATCTGTGAAGCCCTGAGGAACACAGATGGCTCGCCTGAGTACGAACAAGAGATACGCAAGTACCTGAATCACCCGGTGGAACAGGTTCGTTGGTGGGCGGAGTATGCTCTTGGTATCGAGGGGCCGGTAACCGCAAAGCGAAATCGGGAATCTCAAGAGAAGCGTGCTCCCAAGAAAGAGTGAGCTCGCTGTCACGATTTTCCTCTGACCTCGCTGCGGTGAAGGACCTCAGATCGCCTGCGTGCAGAACTTGCAGCGCGTGGCCGCCGCGGGGATGGCCTCGGTGCACGCCGGGCAGTTCTTCGACGGCGGCGCCGGAGGTTCGGGCTCGGTTCTGAGCAGCGTCTTGCCCGCCAGGAAGACCACCAGGGCGATGATCACGAAGTCCACCAGCGCGCCCAGGAAGTCGCCCACCAGGAATTTGGCGCCGCCGGCGTCAAAGGTGATCTGCCGCCACTCGCCGCTGGGCGTGATCATACCCACGAAGGGCATGATGAAGTCGCTGACCAGCGCTGTGACCACCTTGCCCACCGCCGCTCCCAGGATGAACCCGGTGGCCAGCGTCATCACGTTGTTCTTCAAGAGGAATGAGCGGAATTCACCCACCATAGCGGCCTCCCGACTGCAAGATTTGCTGCTGTAGCGCGGCCGCCCTCGGCCGCGTCTTCACGGTCGCATCATCGCACATGACTGTAGAATAGGAACCTGTGAACAAGCTCTGGGAAAACTCGTCGCTGGAGCCCCGGCCGCCCGCAGGCGGGACGGTGCCCGCCTCGGTGTGCCTGGGCGGCGTCGAGATCCGTCCGGCGACCGTGCTGGCGCCCATGGCGGGCGTGACCGACACCGTCTTTCGCCGCTTCATCCGCAACCTTTCCGGATGCGGGCTGATCATGACCGAGTTCACCTCAGCCGACGGCGTCCTCCGCGCCCGGGACAAGAAGGCGCGCCGCTACCTGCACTTTTACGAAGACGAGCATCCCATCTCGGCGCAGCTTTTCGGCAGCGACCCGCAGGTGCTGGCCGACGCCTCCCGCATGGTCGAGGACCTGGGCTTTGACCTGGTGGACCTGAACCTGGGCTGCCCGGCGAAAAAAGTGGTGAAGTGCAACGGAGGCTCGGGCCTGCTGCGCGATCTGCCGCTCATCCGCGACATCTTCGAGCGGGTGCGCGCCGCGGTGCGGATTCCGTTCACGGTGAAGTTTCGCGCCGGCTGGGACGACCGGGAAATCGTGTGCGTGGAGCTGGCCCGCATGGCCGAGGACTGTGGCCTGGCGGCGGTGGCGCTGCACGCTCGCACCCGCGAACAGGGCTACAGCGGCAGCGCGCGCTGGGAGTGGATTGCCGCGGTGAAGGACGCCATCCGCATCCCGGTGATCGGCAACGGCGACATTCGCACGCCCGAAGACGCCGCCGCCATGGTTGCGCAGACGCGCTGCGACGCGGTCATGATCGGGCGCACCGCGGCCTCGAACCCGTGGATCTTCCGCCAAATCGCGGAATACGGCTCGACCGGCCGCTACCAGCAGCCCGCTGACGCCGATCGCTACGCCATGATCCGCACCTACTTCCGCATGCTGATCGAGGAGGAGATGCTGGGCGCCGAAGGCAAGATGAAGCAGTTCGTCGCCTGGTTCACGCACGGCGTCGCCGGCGGCGCGGGGCTGCGCAAAGCGGTTTACGAGGCCCGCACAGCGCCGGAAATCCTGAAGCGCGTGGAGAGCTTTTTCGAGGACACTCTGCGGCTCTCAACTGGCATTCCGAGTGAGGGCGACCCCGCCTTGCGGGGCGAAGCGGGGGAGGGAGCACGAGTCGAGGAATCTACCGCAATGATTCAATGATTCAATCCCTCCATGATTCAATAGCCACTCATGGTTTCTCTCAGCGTCGAGAATAAAGTCGCCGTCATCACCGGAGGCTCGCGCGGCATCGGCGCGGCCACAGTGCGGATGTTCTGCGCCGCCGGCGCCCGCGTGCTCTTCAACTACGTGCAGGCCAAAGACGCGGCCGAGAAGCTGGTGCGCGAGTGCCCCCAGGGCGGCGCCGACCGCTGCGTTGCCGTGCAGGCCGATCTTTCCGGCACCGCCTCGGGCGAAGCGCTGATCCGCGCTGCGGTCGAACGCTTCGGGAGGGTGGACATCCTGGTAGCCAACCACGGCGTCTGGCCGCCTGAGGATGTACCCATTGACCGCATGTCCGATGAGCAGTGGCGCAGCACCCTGGCCATCAACTTGGACAGCGTGTTCTCACTGGTCAAGCACAGCGTCGCGCAGATGAAAAAGCAGGGAAGCGGCGGGCACATTGTCCTGGTCAGTTCCACCGCCGGGCAGCGCGGCGAAGCCTTCCACGCCGACTACGCTGCCACCAAGGGCGCGGTCATTAGTATGGTGAAAGGCCTTTCTAGCGAGCTGGCCTCCGACCGCATCTATGTAAACTGCGTGGCCCCCGGATGGGTGGCCACCGATATGACCGCCTCCACGCTCGCCGATCCCGTGGCTCGCGCCAAGGTGTTCGCCACCATCCCCATGGGCCGCGTGGCCACGCCCGAAGAAATCGCCGCGCCCATTCTTTTCCTGTGCACGCCCCACGCCGGCTTCATCACCGGCGAAGTGCTCAACGTGAACGGCGGCGCGGTGCTGGTGGGATGATGAATGTTTTGACTCGGAATGACAGGCTCGTTCTGGTGGCGCTAGTCCTGGCCTGCGCCCCGCTCCTCGCCCAGCCGCCTGCCCCGATTCAATCGGGGCCCGCCCCCGCAGGACCGGGAGTTGCCGCCAGCGCGCAGAAAGCCCGCCAGACGCTGGAGCAAGCGGTGCAGGCTCTGGGTGGGCGCGCCTATCTCGAAGTGCGCGACCTGTACCAGATTGGACGCATCAACCGCTTCTATCGCGGCTCGCCCTCGGGCGCGGGTTCTCCCTTCCATTACTTCTGGAAGGCCCCCGACAAGGACCGCATCGAGCTCCTCAAGAAGCGGGAATGGATCATCATTCACAACGGGGACCAGGGTTTCGACATCACCTATCACGGCACCCGCAAGGAAGAAGCCGCCGACCTGACCGAGCACATCCGCCGCCGCGACCATTCCCTCGGCACCGTGCTGCGCCACTGGCTGTCGCGCCCGGACGTCACTCTGAATCACGAAGGGCTGGCCTTTTCCGACCGCAAGCAGGTGGAAAAAGTTTCCTTGCTGCGGCCGGGTTTTCATACCGTCACGGTGTTTATCGACACCTCCACCCACCTGCCCATGCGCACCTCCTACCGCTTTCGCGATCCCGATGCCCGCGACTTCGTGGAGGAAGGCGAGACCTTCGACAATTACAAGCTGGTGCAAGGCATCAACTCGCCTCACAACATCGTCCGCGTCCGCGATGGTGAGATGGTGCGCCAGTACTTTGTGCGCACCGTCACCTACAACACCAGGGTGCCGGACTCGAAGTTCGAAGCCACCGTCAACTACGGCCCCAAGAAGCCCTAACCCGGCCGAGAAAAACCCTTAACCACGAAGGACACGAAGGAACACGAAGGATGATTGTTTGGGGTTCTCTGTGTTTCTCTGTGTCCTCTGTGGTTGAGGATTGTCCTTCAGCACAAGCAAGAAGCCTTAACCCTTCGTGTTCCTTCGTGTCCTTCGTGGTTCCAGGTGTCCCTTTCCCGTCACCAACTGTGTCTGTTTTACCACATGCAACCTTTCCAGCCTCGGCGTAATCTATTGTCAGGAAAGCAATTCCCAGCTACCTGACTTGATTTACGAGCACACAATTCGCCAGCCCGTAGGATGCAGGGGCGTGGGCCTGCACAGCGGTGCGCAAGTAGAGCTGCGCATTTTGCCCGCCGAGGCGGGCTCGGGTATCGTTTTCCGCCGCGTGGACCTGGAGGGATTCGAAGTCGAGGCCACGGGCCGCAACGTGGCTCGGGTCAGCTACGCCACCAGTTTGATGAAGAAGGGCGTGCTCATCTCCACCACCGAGCACTTGCTTTCAGCGTTCATGGGCGTGGGCGTGGACAACGCCATAGTCGAGCTGGACAACCTCGAGCTTCCCATCCTCGACGGGAGCGCGCAGCCCTTCGTGGAGATGGTGCGCCGCGCCGGACTGCGCCGCCAGCGCCGCAAGCGCACCTATCTGCGCATGAAGAGAGAAGTGGAGCTGCGCGAAGGCGACAAGTTCATCGGCGTTTATCCCGCCGGCGGCTACTCGGTTTCCTACCGCATCAACTTCCCGCATCCGCTCATTGGCCGCGAAGCGTTTGAAGTGGAGCTCTGCCCGGAAGGCTGCCACGAAGCGCTCAGCGCTGAACCCGGAACCAATCCTTACTGCCGCGAAATCGCGCCCGCGCGCACCTTCGGCTTCCTGCACGAGGCCGAAGCCTTGCGCAAAATGGGCCTGATCCGCGGCGCGTCCGCGGAGAACGCCATCGTGCTTACTCCCGACGGCATCCAGAACCCGCCGCTGCGCTTCCCCGACGAGTTCGTGCGCCACAAGGTCCTCGACCTCATCGGAGACCTGGCGCTGGTGGGCAAGCGCATCATCGGACGCGTGGTCGCCGACCGCGCCGGCCACGCCATGCACACCGCGCTGGTCACCCGCCTGTTGAAGGACCGCTCACTCTGGGAGGAAGTCACCGGCGAGGAACTGGCCGCGAGCGAAGACGCCGCCGCGCATTCCCACGCGTTGGCCTCAGGCCACGTTTAGGGCGGGACCTCTCCCCCGGTTCCTCTGTGCTCCTCTGTGTCCTCTGTGGTTAGATATCTCCGTGGATCTTCAATCCAAACGCGCCGCCCTCGACGCCCGGCTGCGGGAACTCGGGAAACTTCTCGTTGCCTACTCCGGAGGCGTGGACTCCGCCTTCCTCGCCTTCGCTGCACACCAGGCGCTGGGCGAGCGCATGCTGGCCGTGATTGCCGATTCGGCCAGCCTGGCCCGCGCGCAGCTTGCCGACGCCATTGCCTTTGCCGAAGAGCAGCGCATCCCGCTCGAAGTCATTGCCACCCAGGAGTTGGAGCGCGCGGACTACGCCCGCAACGACGCCGCCCGCTGCTTTCATTGCAAGGACGAACTGTTTACCGTGATGGAGCGCATGCGCGGGGAGCGCGGCTTCGACGCCGTCGCCTACGGCGTGAACCTCGACGACCTCGGCGATTTCCGCCCCGGCCAGCAAGCAGCGCGCCAGCATGGCGTCGCGACCCCGCTGGTGGACGCCGCGCTCTCCAAGGCTGAGGTCCGCGAGCTGGCCCGCCTGGCAGGATTGCGCGTCTGGCAAAAGCCGGCGTCGGCGTGTCTTTCGTCGCGCATCGAGTACGGCCGCCCGGTCACGCGTGATGCTCTGGCGCAGGTGGAGCAGGGAGAAGACGCGCTGCGCGCGCTCGGCTTCCTCCAGTTCCGGGTCCGCCACCACGGCGAGCTGGTGCGCATCGAGATCGCGCGCGACGAAATGCCCCGCGCTCTAGCGCCCGAAATGGCTGCCGAGTTCACGCGCATCTTCAAGTCACTGGGATTCACCTACATCACCCTCGACCTCGAGGGCTACCGCTCCGGTTCGATGAACGCCGTCCTGCCCGCCGCCGCACTCCGCCAGAGATCGTAGCGCCCGCCCCAAATCGCCATTCCCCAGTCAGCAGGATCGTCCCATTTCTCGTCCACTTGGTGGACAAAAACTTGCCCAGAGAGCCCTGGCAGCCACTTCGCCCGGCGGCTCCCACTCGAACCGCCGCACCAAAGTAACCATCGCGCACCCACTTGCCGATTAAGGAGATAGGCCCTCCTTAAGCCTCGTTCGGTTAGCTCCCTGGCTGCTCGGTCGCTGCCTGGCAGGCGAAGTGCATCACAACTACTGGGAGACTCGCGCGCCCCGACCCGTGCTAGGTACTTGTTTCCGCGGACAGGCTGCGCTACAAGTCGCCTTCAGGCCGCGCGTTTGGGGGCCGGAACAGACGCCCGGCCGGAGGCCGGAACCGAAGAACGACCACGACGGAAGGAGAAGGGAACCTATGATCCCGGAATCGCATCCGTTGCAGCAGTTGTTCGACGATTTGGTGCTGCGCAAATTCGCCGAGGGCGTGGGACTGCGCGACGAGCGCCTGGGCCACTACGTGGCCGGCATGCTCGCGGATTTCTGCGAAGCCGAGCAGCTCCACAAGGTGCGCAACGCCGCCGGCCGGCCGCTCGACGACGTGGGCGAAATGCTGCTCGAGTCCGACCCGGTCTATGGCCCGGCGCCGTCGTTTGATCGCGAGCGCCAGGTGCGCAAGCACATCGGCGACTACACCCTCTTCTTCACCGGAATGTTTCCCGAGGCCGTCAACCGCTTCCGCCTGCGCCGCCATCGTATGGAGAGTTTTGTGGACTGGATGAAGGCGGGCAAGGAAAGCTACTTCATCGTTTCCAAGTTCGAGCACTTCGAGTACGCCAAAGTGGCGCCCATGTTCGCCCGCCTGGCGGCGGAGTTTGAATCCTGCGTCTACGGCCTCAACCTGGTCAAGAACGAACTGCGCGCCATGCAGCACCCCATCGTGGGCCGGGCCTCGGAAATCCTGATGTAGTTCTCGCCGCGGATTTGCGCCGCAAGAATTCTTCGCCCGGTTCACCCGCGCGAATCCGCGGCAAGCATTCTCCGATAGAAACTCAGCACCGCATCCCCTTGCTTCAGCGTGCGGTAGCGCTTCAGCGCGGCGAAGGAATCGCCGGGGTCGAAGTGCTTGTCGTGCTGGGCGATGACGATGCTCTTTTCGTGCAGCACATGCGACTGAGAAAGAAAGCCCAGAGTGTCGCCGTATGCCTGCTGGTCGCGATAGGGCGGGCCGAGAAAGCAAAAGTCGCAGGCGGCGGCCTCGGTGTCCAGCTGGCGCAGGGCGGTGAGCACGTCGCGCTCCAGCAGTTCACAGTCGCTCTCAATACCGAGCGCGCGCAGGTTGGCGCGGATCACGGCCGCCGCCGTCCGTGCAGACTCGACGAAGCACACCCGACTGGCGCCGCGGCTGAGCGCCTCGATGCCCACCGCGCCCGTCCCGGCGTAGAGGTCCAGCCACACGCTGCCGGCCACCTCGCCCGCCAGCACGTCGAACAACGTTTCCCGCAGGCGGTCGGAGGTAGGACGCGTCGCGCGCCCGGGCAACGAGCGCAGGCGGCGGCTGCGATAGGTTCCTGCGATCACGCGCATGGGTGCGATTCGCTGCTGACGCTCCCGCCGCGCACAGCCGCCACCTGTTGGAATCGCGGGAACTTGCGCCCCGGGGTCGTCGTCTAAAGTGTATACAATGATGCAGGAAGCGCCGACGCCTCCCCGCCCGGGCCCTTCCGGCAGCAGCTTATGAGAAGTTGGTCCATTCCCGCCGGACGCCTGCTGGGCGCGGAAATCCGCATTCATCTCTCCTTCCTCTTCCTGTTGCTGTTCGTACTGATGACCGAATCGCTGCCCGCCAGCACCAAGGGAATGCTGGCCCGCGGCCTGGCGCTGGTGCTTCTGGTGCTGGGTTCGGTGCTGGCCCACGAGATGGCGCACGTTCTCGCCGCATCCAGTCTGGGAGCCCCGGTGCGCACGGTGCTGCTGCTGCCCATCGGCGGCGTGCGCTTCAGCGAGGAGGCCGGTCTTCCCGGCAAGACGCCCGGCGCCGGCCACGAAGTTCCCATCGCCCTGGCCGGACCCGTGCTCAGCCTGCTGATCGCCTTCCTTGCGGCCGCGGCGACGCTCGTCCTGGCGCCGCAGGTTCCGTTGTGGACGCCTCCGCTGCTGCACTCCACCAGCCTGCTGCGCAGCCTGGTTTGGATCAATCTCTATCTCGGCGCGCTCAACCTGCTCCCCGCCTATCCCCTGGACGGCGGCCTGATGCTGCGCGCGCTGCTCTGCCGCCATATGGACTTCGTGCGCGCCACCCGGGTCGCGGTCACCGTGGGCCAGGTGTTCGCCATGCTGTTCATGCTGCTGGGGGGCGTGTGGAACTACTGGCTGACCATGGCTGGGCTCTTCCTGTTTTTCGCCGTGCAGATCGAGGAACGCTCCCTGCTCTTCCAGTCGGTGCTGGATTCGGTGCGCATGGAGGACGTGATGCTCACCGACTTCTCCACCCTCTCACCCGCCGACACCCTGGAAGACGCACTCTCCAAAGCCGTGCATTCGCTGCAGGACGACTTCCCGGTGGTGCGCGACAACGACATGGTGGGCGTGGTCACCCGGCAGAAGATCGTGGACGCTCTGCGCGACGACGGCAACGGCTACGTGCAGTCCATCATGAACCGCGCCTTCGAGGTGGCCCAGCGCCACGAGTCGCTGGCCTCCGCCTTCCGCAAGCTCACCTCCCACGGCCTCACCCTGATCCCGGTGGTGGACCAGGAGCGCCTGGTGGGCATCGTCACCCTGCAAAACCTGATGCACTCCATGAGCCTGCTCGCCGAAAGCCGGACGCTGCGGAAAGATTGAATCATTGAATCATTGAGTCATTGAGTCATTGAATCAGTGCGCGCTCCTGGAGGCGAATTCAAATGATTCAATGATTCAATCGCTCATTGATTCAATCTCCTAGTTACAGCCGTATCGCCTTTGCCACGGTGACCGCCTCGATCTGGCGCAGTTCTTCCAGAACCAGCGGTGGCACCACGCCGTCCACGTGGACCACGGCGATGGCCTCCACCGGCGCTTTGCCGCCTTCGCGGCGGCCCAGCGAGAAGTTGGCGATGTTGATGCGGTGCTGCCCCAGGATGGTGCCCACGCGCCCGATCACTCCGGGCACGTCCTTGTTGCGCAGATAGATCAGGTTGCCCTCGAGCGGCGCTTCGATGTCGATGTCGTCCACCGCCAGCAGCCGCGGGCGGTCGCCATGCAGCACCGCGCCCTTGCCCAGGTGCTCGGCGGCTCCCGTCTTGAGCATTACGGAGAGCACGCTGGCGGCGCCTCCGCCCGGCGTTTTGGTCTTCTTGATTTCGTGCACCACAATGCCGCGCTCGGCGGCGATGGAGGCCGCGTTCACCAGGTTGGCCTTCTCCGCCAGCATCTGGTTCAGGACGCCCTTGATGGCGCCGTTGCGTACCAGGTCGGTCTTCAGCTCGGCAATGCGTCCGCTGTAGCGCAGGGAAATCTCCTCCAGATTTCCATCCGTCACCTGCGCCAGGAACGCGCCCAGGCGCTCGCCCAGCACGATGTAGGGCTGCATCTCCACGTACTCCTCGTGCGACACCGAGGGCACGTTGACCGCGTTCTGAATCACGCCGCGCTTCAGGTACTCGCGCACCTGGAGTGCGATCTGGTAGCCCACGGCTTCCTGCGCCTCGCGCGTGGAGCCGGCGATATGCGGCGTCGCCACCACGTGGTCCAGGCCCAGCAGCGGCGAATTCTTCGGCGGCTCTTCCGCGAAGACGTCGAGCGCCGCCCCCGCCACCTGCCCGGAGCGGAGCGCAGCGGCCAGCGCGGCTTCGTCTACCAGCTCGCCGCGCGCGCAGTTCACCAGGCGCACGCCCTTCTTCATCCGTGAAAGCGTATCGGCATTGATCATGCCCGCGGTCTGCGCTGTCAGCCCGACGTGCAGGGTAAGGTAGTCGGCGGCGGCGTAGATTTCGTCCATCGACACCAGCTTGATCTCCAGCTCGCGGGCGATGCTGGTGGAAACGTAGGGATCGTGCGCCACCACCGGCATGCCGAAGGCGCGCGCGCGCCGGGCCACTTCCACTCCAACCCGCCCCAGACCCACGATGGCCAAAGTCTTGCCGCGCAGTTCGGTGCCTTGCAGCGACTTCTTCTCCCACTGGCCGCCGCGGGTGAGGTGATCAGCCCGGGGAAGCTGGCGCGCCAGCGCCAGCATCAGCGCCAGCGTGTGCTCGGCCACGGCCACGGCGTTGGCGCCGGGCGTGTTCATCACCGCGATGCCCTTCTTGGTCGCCGCTTCCAGGTCAATATTGTCCACGCCCACGCCCGCACGCCCAATCACGCGCAGTTTGTCGGCGTGCTCCAGCAGGGCCGCGTCCACGGTCACTGCCGAGCGCACGATGAGCGCGTCCGCGCCTGCGAGTTGCTGTGGCAGATCGCCGTGGATCTCGTCGGGCGTCACCAGCTTCCAGCGCGACTCGGTGCGGAACAACTCCACCGCGGCGGGAGCGATTTTTTCGGCGATGACGATCTTCATGGGAGGATTTGGTATCTGCGCAGGCGAGAGGTTTGGACTTTGCGCCCGCGGGCAACGATTATCTCACTGCGAAGGCGGATGGCTGAGGGTGGAGAAGGGCTCAGTCGCCAGATCGGGACTTCTGGGCGACTCTGTTCCGCTTAGGGGCTTTGGTCGCCGATCGAGCCGGTTTGCCGGACGGAGCCAGTCCAGACGACAGGACGTCGCCGACGGTGGTCACCCTGACGATTCTTCCCGAGCGGTCGCGAAGCGTGACTCTACTGCTGCGATTGAACTTGCCGGCGTACCGCCCCCGGACAGCTTTACGGAAGTCGAACTCGCGCAACAGTTCGGAGCCCTCGAGGCTTTTCCTACCTGCCTTTTTCATAATTCCTCGCTTCGGTAAACTCCGGCAGTCCCGAGCTCAACTTCCCTCCGCCGCCGCACGCGCATACACCTGCTGCGCCGCGGCGAGCCCCACGCCGAACTCCACGTGCTTCGGCCCGGTGAGGCGCGCCACCACCTGCTCCAGCGCTCCCAGGATGGCGATGGTATCCAGGTAATCGTAGTAGCCCAAGTGGGCGATGCGGAACAGCTTGCCTTTCATCTCGCCCTGGCCGTTGGCCACCACCGCGCCAAAGGTTTCGCGGAACTCGCGGACCACGGCGGTGGAGTCCACTCCTGCGGGCGGAAGGATGGCGGTGAGGGCAGCCGCGGGCGATGAGGGCGCGAACAGTCCCAGGCCCAGCGCTTCTGCGGCCGCGCGAGTCATGGCCGCGGCCAGCTCGGCGTTGGCGATGAGCGCGTCGCGCCCCGCGGCCAGGTCGCCTGCGCCGGCGGCGCGGATGTAATCGAACGCGGCTCCCAGAGCGGCAATCAGCGCGATGGCCGGCGTGAAGGCCGATTCGCCCTGCGCCGCCGCCTTGCGCTCCTTGCGCAGATCGAAGTAATAGCGCGGCGAGGAAGCGGATTCCATGCGCTGCCAGGCGCGCTCGCTCACGGCCAGGTAGGCCAACCCGGGCGGAATCATGACGGCTTTTTGCGATCCGCCGATGATGACGTCCACGCCCCAAGCGTCCACGTCGAAACCAGTTGTGCCCAGGCCGGTGATTGCGTCCACCACCAGCAAAGTATCGGAGCCGCGCAGCAGGCGGGCCACGCCCTCCACGTCATGCCGCACGCCCGTCGAGCTCTCCGTCGCCTGCATGTAGACCACGCGGACTTCGGGCGCCAGCCGCGCGCGCACCGCGTCCAGGGCCACGGTTTGTCCATAGGGCGCGCTCAGCACGCTGGCCGCGCAGCCGAAGGCTTGGGCCAGGTCGCGCCAGCGTTCGCCGAACTTCCCGGCGGTGATCACCAGCACCTGGTCGCCGGGCGAAGTCAGGTTGGACACCGCGGCCTCCATGGCCCCGGTCCCCGAGGCGGCCAGCAAGATCACGTCATTGCGGGTGCCGATGAAGGTTTGCGCGCCGGCCAGCACCCGCCGGTAGAGCGCGCGGAAGTCGGCGGTGCGATGATGGACGTCGGCCGACGCCATCGCCAATTGTGCGGCGGGCAGCAAGGGAGTGGGGCCGGGGGTGAACAGCCGCGTCTTACGCAGCATGGGAGTTATTCCAGAATGATGTTTTCGTAGTCCTGGGGCACTGCGGAAACCACCCGGTTGCCCTTGGCGAACAGGATCAGACCGGAAGCGCGGTCGGTGGCCGAGCGCACGATCAGGAGGCCATCGCCCTCGGGCGCCGCCGGTGCATCGCCCTTCCATTGGATGGCGCCCACCACTCCCCGGCGCACCCGGGCCACAATCGCAATCTCAGGGAAAGTGGCGTCGTATTGGTTGACGCCGTTCACCAGCAGCGCCACCCGGCGGCTGCCGTCTTCCTGGTCAATCAGGACGTAGGCGGCATCCCGGCCGTTGTTGGCGCCGGAGAAACTTCCCTCCACCCGTCCGCTGGCCGTGCGACGATTGCCGCGCAGCCAGGCCGCGGCGGCGGGAGCGAAGTCCGCTTCCCCGGCCAGCCGGTAGCGGGATCGGCCGTCCGCCAGCTTTCTCTCCGCGCCCCTCATCAGAGGCATGTCCACGGGCGGCACGCCCTCCAGGGCGATCTCGCCCAAGTCGGTGGCGCGGACCGAGGGTGGTGCTTCCAGGGCGCCCACCACCGCAATCACCGCCGCCACCACTCCCATCACCAGGGCCAGCCGCAATACCTTGTTGCCTTCCGTCTTGATCCGTTCGACCTTGATCTTCTCTGCGCCCGGCATGGCCGCCACTTCTTCCGCCACGCGTCCCAGGGACTTCAGATGGTCGTGGATGTGGTTGCCGGTATTGTGCTCGGGAATCACCAGCTCGCTCAGTTCCAGGCTTCCCGTGGAGATGGTGAAGAAGGTGTTGGAGGAGCAAACCAGCTTGGCCAGGTCCTTCACCACTCGCTTGCTGCCCAGCATCATGCGCGCCTGCGTAGGATGGTCGGTGCGGGTGTGGAAGCGCGCGTCGAACATTTCGTCGTTGCTCTTTACCAGCACGCGCCCTTCCGTGGCCCGCGCTCCTTTGGGCACCACCGAAAGCGTGAAGCTGGCCTGGGCGTTCATGCGGATGTTGAGCCCGGGCGTGTTTTCATCCTTGGAGAAGCGGATGAGGGTGGGCAGGTTGAGGAAGTCGCCCGACACCACCAGGTCGCCGCCATCGCGGAAAAATTCTCCCTTCAGTATCTGCGCCAGCGCGCGGGTGTCGGCGTTGAGTTCCTCGTAGCCCGAAAGGCTGCGGTGCTTGCGCGCCGCCACAAACACCATTCCTCCCAGGGCGACGAAAAAGACGATCACGACGGCAGTCACAACCGGGTTCACAGGGGTCCCTCGGACGGACACTATTTTGGCACAAGCTGGCCTGCAGCGAAACATGGAAAGCGGGCGGCCGCATCCGGCAAGCAAATAGGGGCGCTATAATCAAGAGCCCATGGGCCTTGCCGGCCAAATCCAGAACCACATCATCGAAGCCATGAAGGCGCGCCAGGAGCATCGGCTCTCTACCCTGCGCCTGGTCAAGGCCGCCTTGAAGAACCGGGAAATCGAGAAGCGCGCTCCCCTCGACGACGCCGAGGCCCAGCAGGTGCTGGCTACCCTGATCAAGCAGCGCCGCGACTCCGTTGAGCAGTTCACCAAGGCGGGCCGTCAGGAATTGGCCGACAAGGAAGCCGCCGAAATCCTCCTCATCGAGTCTTACCTGCCCAAAGCCGCCGGGGAAGAGGAAATCGTCGCCACCGTGCGCGCCACCCTCGCCGAAATGAACGCGGCTTCCGGCTCTCCACTGGGCATGAAAGACATGGCCGCCGCCATGAAGAACGTAATGGCCAAGTTCCAGGCCGCCGGTACCCGCGCCGAGGGCAAGACCGTCAGCGACATCGTGAAAAGGGAACTCGCAGGCAAGTAGTCGGCAGATTTCCTCGCATCGCGCTGCCCGCTCCTGGAAGCGATCAAACAAACGTTTGTCATCCCGAGCGGAGGCGCGCAGCGCCGCAGTCGAGGGATCTTGGTTTTTCTGCGGTGCTTCGAGGCCGCTTGACAATGATTCAATGATTCAATCCCTCAATGATTCAATAGCTCCGCGTTCATCCGCGCAAATCCGCGGTAAACCTTACCCCACCACCCGCACCCGCACCTTTGCCCCCTCCGGCAACTCACCCTCCAGCTTTACCACTCCGTCGCGCACCACGCCCATCACTTCCTGCAGCTTGGGCTTGCCCGAGCCTTCATCCATGGCCTGGTTGGCGAGACGGTCGGCGTCGCGGTTCTTCTCCCGGAGGACGTGCTCGATGGCAAACCAGGCCAGTCCCCGGCTCAATTCGCGCGCTCTCTCGTAGAGCGGCCGCAGGTCCGGACTCTTCACCTTGTACTGGCCGCGCATCTGCCGGACCATCAGTTCGGAATCGCTGCGTACTTCGAGGTTCGCGTGGCCTTCGCGAAGGGCGTATTCCAGGACCCCGATCAGCCCCGCGTACTCGGCATAGTTGTTGGTGCGATGGCCCAGGTACTGGCTCAGCTCCCCCAGCCGGCGGCCCTGCTCGTCTTCCAGCACCGCGCCGAAGCCCGCCGGCCCAGGGTTCCCCCGCGCCCCGCCGTCAATGTGAGCGACCACGCGGGACTTGGGGCGGGTGGGACGTTCCGCGCCAAACAGCGGCCGGGAAGTGTCCATGCGGCGTGCCATCCGCCGAGTGTAACAAACGCGTCATGCTTGCCGCGGATTTGCGCGGATGAACGCGGATTCAAAAACCCTAACCACGAAGATCACGAAGGACACGAAGGCCTTCCGGGGGGCCGGGAAGGGGTAAGGGTCTCGGCAAGGTCTTTACCCTTCGTGTCCTTGGTGACCTTCGTGGTTGGGTTTTTCTTTATCCGCGTTATCCGGTAAATCCGCGGCCAGCCTCACCGTCCGTCGGCCAGCCGGGTCGCCAGCCGTTCGGGGAGTTTTGCCCCGGTGATGCGCTGCTGCGCTCCCGCGACGTTGTAAGGCACGCGCAGGAAGGTGATGCTGTAGGTTTCGGTGTTGAACAGCAGGAAGCCGGCGCGCGGATCGCCGTCACGCGGCTGTCCCACCGAGCCGGGATTGATGAGGTAGCGCGCGGTCTTGCGCAGCGCGATTTCGTAGCTCTCCAGCTTGTCGCGGAAACGGTACATGGGGCGCAGGGTCTCCACCGCTTCGTTCTCCATGGAGAACGCGCCCTGGATGTGGGTGTGCCCGAAGAAGGTGAGCGTGCGCTCAGCCCGCATCAGGGGCGCGATGGCATCGCGGATCACGATCACGTACTCGTCCTCGTCCAGCGGCGAGCCGTGCACAAACTGCACGTCGTCCAGGCCGTCCATGAACAGCGGGCCTTGTTTCAGGGTGGCCAGCCAGGTGAGGTTTTCTGGCGTGAGCACCTGCTTGGTCCACAGCGCGGCCAGGCCGGCGATGGGATTGAAGCTGTCAATGCCCATCACGCCCGAGCACGCCTTGTCGTGGTTGCCGCGCACTACTATCGTCCCCAGCTTGCGCGAGTGGTCGGTGACCTCGTTAGGACTGCCGCCGTAACCCACCACGTCTCCCAGGTTGATGATGAGGTCGTGCTCCGGCGCCGCCGCCAGGCTTGCCTCCAAGCCTTCGAGGTTCGAATGGATGTCGCTGATTATGAGTATGCGCACGGTCTAGCTGGAACGAGCCGCGAGATTATAAATCAGGGACCGGAAAACCCGCCTGCCGAAAGTAACCCCATCCGTTACGAAGGATTTCGGGGTTGCCCCACCCTTGCCGCTCCCGCTTGTGGAGGACAGGGTGGGCCGCTGTCGTCAGTAGGCAACGATGACCTTGAATCCGCCATAGACCATGCGCTTGAAGTCGAAGGGCATGGCCTTTGTGTCCATCATCTCTGCCAGGCGCGGGTCCTTCATCACCTTGGCGTTGACGCGGTCGCGGTGGGCTCGGGACTTGAACACGATCCACGAGAACACCACGGTTTCCCCGCGCTTGAGCCTGACCGTGCGCCCGAACGGAACTACCTTCTTGACCCTGAGGTCATCCCCCGCGCACTCCCGGTACTGAAGCGCGCCGTGCTCCCGCCAGATCTTGCCCGCTTTCTGAGCCATGCGCACGTAAGCGCGCAGGTTTTTCTTTAGCACCGGCAGCACGTAGCCATCAACGTAGTGCATAAGTCCTCCGTAGTAGGTTGTCTCTACCCTCCATTGTCTCAAAACGCCTGGCGCACGCCGTCGAAAGGAAGGGACGAAAAACCAAAAACGAGAAACTAGAAACCAGCCTTCCCCGCCACCGGGCACCGCGCCCAGTGTCCGGAAGCCACTTCCTCCAGCGCCGGTAGAACGAGCGCGCACTCCGGAACCCGGATCCCGCAGCGCGGCTCAAACGGACACCCGGGGGGCAGCGCCGCCAGCGCCGGCACCGTGCCCTCAATGGTCTTCAGCGGGCGCGCGCGGTCGGTGCGCAGCGTGGGGACGGCTTCCAGCAGCCCGCGCGTATAGGGATGGACGGCCCTCGCGAACACTTCGCGCACGCTGCCCATCTCCACGATGCTGCCCGCGTACATGACGGCCACGCGGTCGGCGATTTGCGACACCACCCCCAGGTCGTGGGAGATGAACAGCATGGCCAGGCCGAACTTGGCCCGCAGTTCGCGCAGCAGTTCGAGAATTTGCGCCTGGATGGTGACGTCGAGCGCGGTGGTGGGTTCGTCGGCAATCAGGATTTGCGGCCGGTTGACGATGGCCATGGCAATCATCACCCGCTGCCGCATCCCCCCGGAAAGCTGGAAGGGATAGTCACGCGCCCGCCGCTCGGCGTCGGGAATCCCCACGTCACTCAGCCCCTCGACGGCCCGCTCCCACGCGTCCTGCTGCCCGCTTCGCCGCGATCCGCTGGCTGCCGGCTGCCCGCCGCCAGCCGTTGTATTTGCTGGCCACTGACCACTGGCCACTGGCACCTGAGCATGCGCCAGCACCGCCTCCGCCACCTGCTCGCCCACGCGCATCACCGGATTCAGAGCGGACATGGGCTCCTGGAAGATCATACTGATGCGCGCACCGCGCACCGCGCGCATCGCGTCTTCGGTGTCGGCCGCAAGGTCCCTGCCGTCCAGCAGGACCTGACCGGATACCCGCGCCTGCACCGGCAGCAGGCGCAGCAGGGCAAGTGCGGTGACCGACTTGCCGGAGCCCGACTCGCCTACCAGGCCCAGCACTTCGCCCGCGCCCAGGGTGAAACTGGCGTCGCGCACCGCGGCGCGCCACGCCCCGGCGACCGGGAACTCGACGGTGAGGCGCCGGACTTCGAGCAGCGGCTGGGCCACGCGCTTATCCTACATTGCACGCGTGCCATGACCTGTGTGGGGCCGGGTCTCCGACCCGGCCAGCACGGGCCAGAGGCCCGTGCCCACACAGACAGTCGGCAGGATGTCCGGCGCTACTGTCCCAGGATCAGCGGCAAGCCGTCTTTCCCGCCGCCGATGACCACGATCTTGCTGTTCGGGCTCTTGGACAGGTTCTCGGTGGCCTCGATGCCTTTCCAGCGCAGCAGGCGCTCGTCAATGCCCTGGGCGACGATCTGCTGGAAGTCGCGAATGCCCGCCGCCTCGATGCGTTTGCGTTCCGCCTCCTGCTTTTCCTTCTGTAGCCGGAAGGACATGGCCAGCGACTCCTGCTCGGCCTGCTGCTTGAGCTCGATGGACGCCTTCAGCGTGGGCGGCAGTTGGATATCGCGCAGCAGCACCTGCTCCACCACCACGCCGCGCGGAGCCAGTTCCGCTTGCAGTTGCTCGCGGATCTGCTTGGCCACTTCTTCGCGCCCGGTGCTGTAGAGCGCATTGGCCGAGTGCGCCGAAGTAATCGAGCGGATGGCCGACCGCAGCGTCGGTTCCACCACCGTTTCGATGTAGGTGGGTCCAATGGTTTGGAAGACCTGTGCCGCCTTGGTGTGATCCAGGCGGAAGAGCAGCGACGTGTCCAGGTTCACCACCAGGCCTTCGCTGGAGGGCACGCTGGCCGTTTCCTTCAGCTCCTGGGTGCGCACCGAGCTGATGTGGTTTACCGCAAACGGGTTCACCAGATGAATGCCCTCCGCCAGCACCGTGCCCGTCACTTTGCCGAACAGGGTCAGCACCCCGATGTGTCCGGCGGGCACCTGCGCCACCGAGGCCCACAACAGCAACACCACGAAAACCGCAATGAACAAAGCCACTCCCAGTCGAATCATAGAGCCTCCTCCAACACCACCAGGTCCCCGTTCTCTTGTGTAGTCGTAAACCGGCATGGATATTCCTCCTGCGGGCGATTGTATGCGTGGGGTCTGTGGAAATTTCACGCCCGGCGGACGTGCCCGGCCCAGCCAGCCCAAGCGCTCACTCGGACGGCACCTGAACGTCGCGCAGCGGCTTCCACCACGATGCCTCGCGCGGCAAGTTCCCCAACCTCAGCCTTCACGGAAGGAAGAACCGTGCGACAATGCAGCGGCGGCGCCACACCGCCTAAACGTCTTTTCCGAAGATCGCAAGGAGGCCCACTCCCATGGGGACAAAGCTACCCAGGTTCGACCAGCTCATGAATCCACTTCTTCGGAGCCTACGCGAGCTTGGCGGCTCGGGTTCAGTTGAGGAGATATACGACAAGGTGGTCGAACTGGAGCACCTCCCTGACGATGTTCTTTCGCAACCGCACGATCCCGAAAAGAGTAACCAAACAGAGGTTGCCTATCGGCTTGCGTGGGCCCGCACCTACCTGAAGAAACATGGTCTTCTTGAAAATTCCAGCAGGGGCATATGGTCCCTGACCAGCAAGGCGAAGGAAGTCGACAAGCTGAACCCCGAAGATGTCGTCCGTGTTGTTCGGGCACTGTATAAGAAGAGTGGAGAGACCAAGGATGCCGAAAGTGCTGTCCTCACCGAGGTCTCTCAAGAGCAGGAATGGAAGCAGAAGCTATACGCCATCCTGACCCAGAAGCTCACTCCTTCAGCATTCGAGAGACTCGTACAACGCTTGCTCAGGGAATCAGGTTTCACGCACGTCGAGATTACGGGACGTAGTGGTGACGGTGGCATTGACGGGCGCGGCATTGCCCGCGTCCACGGGCTCATGAGCTTCCATGTGCTCTTTCAATGCAAGCGCTACAAGGGTTCAGTCGGCCCAGGAGAGATTAGAGATTTTCGCGGCGCAATGGTAGGCCGGACCGACAAAGGCCTGTTTATCACAACGGGAACATTCACTCCCGCCGCAGTGAAAGAGGCGACCCGCGACGGCGCTCCCCCGATTGACCTCCTCGACGGAAGCGAGTTTGCAGACAAGCTAAAGGACCTAAACATTGGCGTCCGGACAGAGAACATTGAGGTCGTCCACATTGAAGAAGACTGGTTCGAGAGCATCTAAGCGCGCAGTCTAGGGCAATTCTCCGCGCTCGTGGAGTTTCCGGCCGCACCCAGGGAACGGCTGCTTGTGCGCAAGCCGCCAAGAGCGCTGGTTTCCAAGTCCGCGAAAACAGTGTCCTTCCACCGATTTCCCACATTTGGAAACTGCTCTAATACCCCATGAACAGAGGCTTTAGTAGCAGTTTTGTGGACACCCATGCACTGTTTTCGCGGCTAACGCCTGTGGACTAGCTGCACTCCGTTGAAAACAAACCAGATACAAGTGCCCGTTTTTGCTTGACTGGAAAATTGGGGCTGGTAAAACCAATCTCGTTCTTTGACGGTTTCTAGTCTTCTCCGGTTGGTGGTAAGTCCGGGACTCGAGCCAAGGTCACCGTATTCGCTCTCGAGGCGGAACACGGAGGGCCGGTGAGGGTCAATAGCGAGCTGCCGGTCGAGGGGAACGAGAGACACAGTTGAAGGCAAGATAGAGTCCCGAGGCGTTAGCCGGTTGTCCCGGTTGGTGGTGAGCCCGGAACCCGAGCTTCAGGGGTCAGCCCCTGATTAAAGATCGCGCGCAGCGACCCGCAAAGGAAGCTGCGAAATGCAGGTCGGCGAGGGCCTAAAGCGAGCTGCTGGCAGAGGAAACGCAGGTTAGCATTACCTCGGGACTCTTAGTTTTTTGCCCCTGAGTTCTTCCCCCGTTGTGAAATTTCACCACAACCCTTCATTCGGCCACGCCCGCGCCCGGTTACTCCCTTCGTGATCTTCGTGTCCTTCGTGGTTGGCTTTTTTCTCTCCCCGTCGGACGGCGTCTTATAATCTCCCGCCTATGCCGCTACCCCATTCCGACCGCCGCGCCTTTCTCGCTCTTTGCTCGTCACTCGGCCTCACCTCCACCCTGTTCCCCGGAGTGCTCTGGGGGAAGCTGGAGGGAAAGCCCGCCACCAAGGAAATGATCTCCGAGGCCGCGGACATCGCCGGCATCTCCATCGCCGACGAGCACCAGGAGATGATGGTCAAGGGCCTGAACGAACAACTGGAGTCATTCGAGGCCATCCGCAAGCTCGCCCTGCCCAATTCCGTGCCGCCTTCGCTGCTCTTCGATCCTGTGCTGCCGGGAATGAAGTTCTCCACCGCAAAGCAGCCTCTGCGCTTGAGTCGCATCAGCGTGCCCAACGTTCCCAGGAACCTCGACCCCAAAAACCTCGAAGTTGTCGCGTTCTACACCGTCCGCCAGCTGGCTGAGCTGGTGCGCACGCGCAAGGTTTCTTCCAGCGCGCTCACCGAAATGTATCTGGAACGCTTAAGGCGCTACGACCCGCTGCTCAAGTTCGTGGTCACACTCACCGAAGAGCGCGCCCGCGCGCAGGCCCGCGAGGCCGACCGCGACCTCGCGGCCGGCCGCTATCGCGGCCCGCTGCACGGCTTGCCCTGGGGCGCAAAAGATCTGCTCGCGGTGAAGGGTTATCCCACCACCTGGGGCGCCGGCGGATTCGAAAAGCAGGTGATGGACGAAGACGCCACCGTAGTCCAGCGCCTGGATCAGGCCGGCGCTGTCCTGGTCGCCAAGCTCACGCTGGGTGCGCTGGCCATGGGCGACGTCTGGTTCGGCGGCATGACCCGCAATCCCTGGAAAATCGATCAGGGCTCCAGCGGCTCGTCGGCGGGTTCGGCCTCGGCCACCGCCGCGGGCTGCGTGGCCTTTGCCATCGGCTCGGAGACGCTGGGCTCCATCTCTTCGCCCTCAACGCGCTGCGGTACCACTGGCCTGCGGCCGACGTTCGGACGCGTGCCGCGCTCGGGCGCCATGGCGCTCTCCTGGAGCATGGACAAGATCGGCCCCATTTGCCGCGCCGCGGAAGACTGCGCCCTGGTGCTCGACGCCATCCACGGCCCTGACGGGCGCGACCGCACCGTCCGCGACGCCGCTTTCAACTGGGACGCAGCGCTCGACCCGCGCAAGCTGCGCGTCGGATACCTCAAAGCCGAGTTCGAGCGCGAGCCCAAGCCCGAAGACCTAGCCAAGGAAAAACCGGAAGACACGGCCCGCCGCGTCGCCCGCAAGCAGTTCGACGCGGCAGCGCTCGACGTCATCCGCAAACTGGGAGTGACGCTGGCTCCGGTCGAGCTTCCCGACCTGCCCTACGAGCACATGCTCACGGTGCTCTCGGCGGAAGCCGCGGCTGCCTTCGACGACTTGACCCGCAACGGCCGCGACCGCTTGCTCACCGCGCAGAAGGAGCAGGACTGGCCCAACCAGTTCCGCGTCGCCCGCTTCATTCCGGCGGTCGAGTACGTGCAGGCCGACCGCGCCCGCACCCTGGCCATGCAGGCCATGGCGAAAGTCTTCGAGAAGTTCGACGCGTTGGTCGCGCCCACCACTTCCACGCAGCTCATCGTGACTAACCTCACCGGACATCCGGCCGTCATCCTGCCCCACGGCTTCCGCGACGACGGCACGCCCTCGAGTATTACGTTCCTTGGCAACTTGTATGGCGAGGCGAAGATGCTGGCCGTGGCGCGCGCCTACCAGGAGGCAACGGAGTGGCATCTGCGGCGGCCGAAGCTGGAGCTTTCAGCACAGAACCCTGCGTGAGCCGACGGCCATAGCGACGCAGGCTATAATTCGCGGCAACGAGCTGAGGAAATGGCGCTGGCATCCGCTTGCGCCGGTTTCTTCGACTAAGCGGTCGAGGGTTTCTAGGCTCGGTCCCTTGCGAATGATCAATCGCGATCCTGCCGCGCAAAGCGACTCCGAGAGCCTTGCCAGCGACTGATGGAGCCACCAGCGCGACGCCGCGCCCGGCGCCCATTTGCCCTCTTCTTCCGGCGCCCAAATGTAAACGGGGACGATGGATCCTTTGCGAGCTGTGGCCGCCAGCAGCGCTGGATTGTCGGCCAGGCGGAGATCGAGACGAAACCAGAGAATTGTGGCGGGTGACTTCATCAATCTAGCCAAACCTCTCCAATAGTACTCGCTTGCGATGCTCGAATATCTTGCGCACGTCAGGAGCCACAAAAAGATGGTTGACCAGTGCGCCTCCCGGCACAGAATAACGAACATTGTCCACAATGGTGGTTCCATCGTTTTCGGAAACAAACAGGTGCTCGTGAATCCACTCGCGGTACGGGCCGCGCCGCTGCTCATCTACAAAACGCTCGGGCGGTTCCCACGCGGTGATTTCGCTCTCCCACCCAATCGGCACGCCGCGAATTCGCAACTGGTAGGCAATCCGCGCACCGACCCTCATTTCGATGGAAGCCGGCGCAAGAATACGGAAGCGCAGCCAGGGAGGAGTAATCAGCTCCAGGTTTCGCGCGTCGGCAAAAAACTCGAACACCTCCGCGATCGGACGCGGAACCCACAACTCGGTTTGCAATGTGAAAAGTTTCATAGTGAGCAGTGGAATAAGTCGAAGACGGCTTGCGTCGTTCGATTAACGGGAGCCTTCAGCGTTGCGTTCGATAAGACTGGTGTCCCGCTTGCCAAAAAGATAGTGAGAGACCATCCATTCCCTGCCGCTGGAAAAGCCAAACATCTCGGCACATGCCATGAAGAATACGCGCCAGCGCACCCACCAGCGCTGGGCATCGTCTGGGCCGTAGGTGAGTGTGAATAGCGCAAGAATCTCCGGTTCGTGGGCGTCCATGTTCGCCAGCCACGCCTCGGCCGTTTTCTGGTAGTGCGTTCCGTGTAGCCGCCAGCGCTCAGCGAGCGCAAGTTCATCCTGAAAGTTTGACAGTGAGTTGTCGCTGGGCATGATGCCGCCGGTAAAGAAGTGCTGCGCCATCCAGTCGGAGGAGTCGCGAACTTCGTAGGGGTAGGCGAAACGCGCGTGCGAGAATATGTGCACGAAGAGCATGCCATCGGGCTTCAGCCAGGATGCGATACGACTTAGCAGAAGGCGGTAGTTACGCATGTGTTCAAACATCTCGATGGAGACGACGCGGTCGAAACAGGTCGGGGCCTGAAAGTCATTCATGTCGGCTGTGACGATTTCCAGGTTGTTCAGTCCGCGGGCCCGCGCTTGGCCATCAATGAATTCCTTCTGCGTGCGTGAATTCGAGACGCCGACGATGTGGCTGGACTTGAACCGAGCTGCCAGGTAGAGAGCGAGCGAGCCCCAGCCGCAACCCAGCTCAAGAACAGAATGGCCATCTTCGATGCGCGCGCGACGACAATAGAGATCGAGCATCTGCTCTTCTGCTTGACTCAGAGTGCACACACCGGGCGGCCAATAGGCACAGCTGTATTTCAATCTGGGCCCGAGTACCAAGCGGTAAAATTCAGTCGGAACTTCGTAATGCTGTTCGTTCGCAGCCTTCGTCTGGACTGCGATGGGGCTGCGGTCAAGCTCTGCCAGGAATTTCTGAAAGCGTTCTTGGTGAAGTGTCACGCCTCCCGCGGCTTGTTCACGGAGCCGTTCGGCGCAAATGCGGCGAATTCCAGCGCGGACTATCCAGTCGGGCAGCCACCCGCGCTCCAGCAAGCGTTCTCCCGTTCGCACGAGCGACGCCGCTGTGATCCAACTATCTTTGGAGGGTGTTTCCATCTTTAGCGAATCGACTTTCACGTCCAACTCTCTTTCTTCGGGAACCAAGGAACAAAGGCGCTGGTGGTCTGCTGATAACGACGGTACATCTCACCGCGGGAACGTAGCGCTTGGGCCTCCGTCGCGGGAATGCCTGTGACCCGTAGCAGGAAATAGAGCATCAAAGCAGGGCACAAAAGCGCCACGAAGCCCCAAGGAGACGCCAGAGCGAACATCGCGTAGGCCACCCAGATGAGCCACTCGAAGAAATAGTTCGGGTGACGCGAGTAGTTCCACAGCCCCGCGCGGCACAGCTTGCCCTTGTTGGCCGGTTCGGACTTGAATGCAGCGAGTTGCCAATCGGCGGCTACTTCGCCTGCCAGCGCGAGCGACCACAGCCCCGCGGCCGCATATTCCAGCCAGGAAAGCTCAGACCGCGAATTCAGCACAGCAAACAAAAAGGGCGCCGACAAGAGAACGCAGAGCAAGGCTTGAAATTGAAAAAAGAAAAAAAACTTCAGCGGCAAGTTCGTCTTCCACTCCCGTCGAAGCTGCTGGTAGCGTCCCTCCTCGGGCTTGCCGATGACGCGGTCGAACAGCAGATACACGGACAGTCGAATGCCCCAGATCCCCGCCATTGCGGCGATCAGCCATTTCCGGGGCGCATATCCCGGCCCTTCCATTGCGTACAACACGGCGATGAGAGCGAGCCCCAGCCCCCAGCCAAAATCGACGATCGCTGCGTTGCGCGTGCGAAGGTGAATTGCCCACAGCACACCCATCAGGAGGACGACAACTGCTGCACCGTGCCAGAACAGGGTGAGCGACTGATGCATCACTGCTGACCTTCCTCAGGAACCGGAATCGGCCTTGCGGCGTAGGCAAATGCCGCGCGGCGAAGAGGGACGCGGAGTAGAAAGTAGATTGTTGCGGCGCCCACCGGCGCGAGAATCAGCCACGCCACGATGGCGTACATCGTCGACACCCACAGCGTCGCGATCGCATAGCTCGCATCGGCGCGAATCATTTCCAGGATTTGAGGAAGAGAGAGTTGAAGCCGCGGAGCTCGAAATAATGATTCGCCCAGCCGCATCAGTGGGAGCAACAGTGCGAGCTGCAAAGGCATGGCAACGTAATTGACCATTTGGATTGCGGGCAAGTTCAGGCGCAAGGCAATGGCGGCCAATGCGCAGAGGATGGTGGTAGCCCCAATCACAGGAAACACACCTAGAACCACTCCGCAAGCCACGCTTAACGCCACTTTTTCCGGCGTAATTCCTTGCCGCAGCAAGTCGCGGATGGGCACGAGAACCCGGCGTTGGAAGAGATCTCTCATGCGATTCGCCTCGGCAGGATGTTCCATGTCGGCTCATCGGGACGTAGCCGGGCCAGCGCGATCAACACATACAAAGACATGGTGATGCTGCCCAGCCCCATGATCAGAACAAACCAGATGAGGCGACGAATCCACGTGGGTTCGCGGTAGGCCACCCAAACATAGAATATGGTGAAGCTCAGATAGGCGTCGTAGAGCGTGGCAATCGCCCACGGGTTTTGTTTGTAGTCCGGCCAGGCTTCAAATAGATTGATCTGCAGTCCGGCCCAAAGGTTTACGGAAACGATTGCAATCAAAATTGCAGCGAACAAGATTTTGAGAAATAGTTTCATCGTTGGACTTCCAGAGAAATCAAAGTGTCGCCCCGAGGCGCCTCAGTTGAAGTTCCAAAGCGGCGAAATTGGGCAGCAGAACAGCGGGGCGTCCACCCGCCTCCGCCTGGGCGCGAGCGGCTTCCTTTCCGCCAAGCCACAGCTCAATGCGAGTGGGCAGCTTGTTGGCAACTTCCCGAACTTCCGCGAGCAGCTTTGGCATGGCATCCGAACCGGCAATGCCGAGGACCAGGACGTCCGGCTCGGCGCGGCGGGCCGCGACGACAATCTCATTTGCCGGAAGGTTTGGCCCGAGGTAGATCACTCCCAAGCCGCCACCGGCGGCAAGCATGGCTGCGGCGAGAATGCCGAATTCGTGTTCTTCGCCCGCTGGCGTAGTGAACATCAACCGCACCGGCGGCTGCTCGGGCGAGTAAAGGCGAATGAGCCCGCCGAGAAGGTTGCGCACCAGGGCGGAGGCCAGGTGCTCTTGCGCGATGCTCATTTTTCCCGCGTGCCACTGCTCTCCTACGGTGCGCATCAGCGGCAAGGCTACCCGGTGAATTACATCGCGCGCAGAGAGCACAGTCGCCAAACGCCCTAATTCCCGGTCGGCAGCAGCGTAATCAAATCGGAGCACAGACCCCAGCACGATCTGAATCTGCTCGAAACGCGGTCGCGCGTCACCGCGACTCTTGCTGGGAAGAGCGGAAACTCTGCCGGCTTCCAGTTGCCGCTCGGTCAGAGAGCGGAGTTGGCGGTCATTCAGTCGTGCGACTTGGCCGATGGCGTAGCCTTGCGCAACCAACTCGCGCAAAACGACCAGACGTCGCACATCGCCCTCTGCATAAATTCGCCCACGTTCCCCTCGTTGCGGCTGCACAGCCCGGTAACGGCGTTCCCACGCCCGCAAGGTATCGAGGGGCAAACCAGTGAGCTTTGAAACCGCGCGAATCGGGTAGCCGGCTGCAGCCATCGTTTCGTTCCCCTTTCGACCTGATGCGGAAGTGTAAAGGGAAAGTCCGATTGCTGTCAATTCTTTGTCCATGACAAACGATTGACCTGTCCGCTCCTTGCCCTGTACAAGTGTGTAGAGAGCTAGAAGCCTCCGGTTCAAGAACGGACCGGTCGCACATGGAGACGTGACAGTGAAGCGGATCGCAGTCATTGGATCGGGAATTTCAGGAATGGCCGCGGCATACTACCTGAGCCGCAAGTACGAGGTGTCTTTGTTTGAAAAAGAGAACCGCCTCGGGGGGCACACGCACACGATCCCAATACAAACGGAATCCGGACCGGTGCCTGTGGACACCGGTTTCATCGTTCACAACGACCGCACTTATCCAAACCTGGTGCGACTCTTCCGCGACTTGGGCATTCAGACTCAACCGAGCGACATGAGTTTCTCCGTTTCGTGCAGCAGGACGGGGCTTGAGTATTCCAGCCGGGGAGCAAATGGCTTCTTTGCGCAGCGGACGAACCTACTTCGGTCCGATCACCTTGGGCTGTTCAAAGAGATCCTGCGCTTCAACCGAATGGCTCCCAAGCTTCTCGCCGAGCCACAGCACGAAAACGTAACCCTCGGCGAATATATCGAGCGTGGCCGCTTCGGTGCGGCATTTCGCGATTTCTATCTCTACCCGATGGCCTCAGCGGTGTGGTCCACGTCACTGGCGAAAATGGAAGAGTTCCCAGCCGCAACGCTGATCCGATTTTTCGATAACCACGGGATGCTTGGCGTCAACTCTCACCCGCAGTGGAAGGTACTACGCGGAGGCAGTTCCTCCTATGTTCCACAGCTCATTGCTCCCTTGGGGAGGCGCCTCTTCCTCGGGGCGAACATCACTTCGGTTGAACGGGAGGAAACCGGAGTGCAGTTGAAGTTTTCCGACAAAACTCCCGTGTGGTTTGACCACGTGGTCTTTGCATGCCACGGCAATCAGGTCCTACCGCTATTGGAGCGACCCAGCGAAAGCGAGCGCGACATCCTTCGCCACTTTCAAACCAGTCGCAACGATACCATTCTACATACCGACGATTCCTTGCTGCCCGCCAACCCACGAGCGCGTGCCTCCTGGAATTACCACCTGAATGGCGACCGCTCCTCCGGTGTGACGCTGACCTACGACATGAACCGGTTGCAGAGCTTGGTCACGCGCGAACAGTTCTGCGTCACGCTGAATGCCAACGGGCAACTGGATCGCAACAAAGTGATACGGCAGATGACGTATTTCCATCCGCTGTACACCCGCGAAGCTATTCGTGCGCAGACGCGCTGGGGCGAAATCAGCGGGAAAAACCGGACGCACTTCTGTGGCGCCTACTGGTTCTACGGCTTTCATGAAGACGGGTTGAACTCCGCGATGCGAGTGGCCGGCGCACTAGGGGTAGACTGCTGATGCTGCCGGAATCCTCCATCTGCGTCGGCACACTGCGTCACAGGCGGTTTCGGCCCACGCAGCACGAATTCGCTTATCCGGTGTTTCAGGTGTTGCTGGACATCGACCGGATCCCCGAACTCATGGGCGCTTCGCCCCTGATTTCCTACAACCGGTGGAACCTAGTCAGCTTCGACGACCGCGATCACTTCGGCGACCCTCGACGCCCACTGCGCGAGCGCCTGGTCGATGATGCGGCAGCCCATGGCATCACTCTCCCCGATGGCCCGGTCTACCTGCTGACGAACCTGCGCTACCTGGGCTACTGCTTCAATCCGGTCTCCTTTTTCTATTGCTACAACCAAGCGGGCCAATTGCAGGTGATTCTGGCCGAGGTGAACAACACGTTTGGAGAGTCCGAGAACTACTGGCTCTCTGCGGCCAACGAGTGGCCCGCCTCCAATGCACGGCGCTATCAGTGCGGCAAGCGGCTGCACGTGTCGCCGTTCATGCCTATGGAAATGGAATACACGTTCGTCCTCACCGAGCCCGATACTCGCCGGCTGGTCGTGCACATGGACGTGTTGAAATCGGGGGAAGCGGCTTTCGACGCCACCCTGAAGCTGAGCTGCGAACCCTGGTCGGCTTCCGCGCTTCACCGTGCGCTGGCTTGCTATCCCTTTATGACCGCAAAGGTGATTGCCGCAATCCACTGGGAAGCAGCCCGCCTGTGGTTGAAGCGAACTCCGTTTTATTCCAACCGCGGGCGGGTGCAGGAAACCCAGAACAAGAGTGGGGTCAAGCATGTTGAAGCATAAGCCATCCTGGACGGCCCGCATGTCACGGCGCGTTCTATTTGATGTGCTGGGAAGATTGCGCGGCGGACAATTGGAATTGGTCTGTCCCGACAAAACCTACAAGTTCGGCGATGCCAGCGCAGAACTCCGCGCCAGCGTGGAAGTTTACGATGAACGCTTGTTTTCCCGTGTGCTGCTGGGCGGCGGCGACGTTGGATTCGGTGAATCCTATGTGGACGGCGATTGGTCATCGCCGGATCTGGTTCCGGCCATTCGCCTCCTTGTACGCAACCTCACTCTGTTCGATGAACACAACCGTTTCTATTCGACCCTCAGCCGCGGGATCGATCGGCTGCGCCATTCGCTGCGGAGCAACACATTGGTTGGTAGCCGGCGCAATATCGGGCAGCACTACGATCTGGGGAACGAGTTTTACAGCCTGTTCCTCGACCGGAGCATGGCGTATTCCTCCGCGTTTTATGAAACCTCCTCCGACACCCTTGAGCACGCGCAAATCCAGAAATTCGACCGCATTTGCCGCAAGCTGCAACTCGGGCCGGACGACCATCTATTGGAAATTGGCACGGGCTGGGGCGGCTTTGCCATTCATGCCGCTTCGCGCTATGGCTGCCGCGTGACTACGACCACCATCAGCCGTCAGCAGCACGCCTATGCCAGCGACTGGCTCAAGCGGACCGGATTGGATGGCAGAGTCCGGCTGCTCCTGGAGGATTACCGCACGCTGCACGGCCGCTACGACAAGATCGTTAGCATTGAGATGTTCGAGGCGGTTGGCTTCGAGAACTACGACCAGTATTTCGGCGCTTGCAATCGCCTGCTTTTACCGCACGGGACGATGCTGCTTCAGGCCATCACCATGCCGGACCGCCGGTTCGACGCTTACCGCCGCCGTTGCGACTGGATTCAGAAACACATTTTCCCCGGGGCGGAGCTGGCGTCAGTGTCCGGAATTCTGCAATCGCTGGCGCGTTCGACGCAACTTCAACTGTTCCACGCCGAAGATATCGGAATGCATTATGCGCATACTCTACGCGATTGGCACAAACGCTTCGTTTCTTCTCTGCCCGAAGTTCGGCGACTGGGTTTCGACGAGCGGTTCATCCGTATGTGGGATTACTACCTCGCAAGTTGTGAAGCCGCATTTCAGGAGCGTGACATTGGCGACGTGCAGTTATTGCTGACTAAAGCTGCCAACCACAAACCGCTTTGGGGCGAGCCGAGGTCTGCCGGCTCCGACGCTTTGCCGCGATGGGCTTCACAGGCTCCTCACAAAGTTAGTATTTCGCGGCAGCATGGTTCAGTTTGTTCAAATCCCATCACTTCCCAAAAGGACTAAATTTATGAATAAAAGTCGCCTGATTCTCTTTGCTCACGGCAGCCGCGACCCGCGCTGGCGAAAGCCGTTTGAAAAGCTGTCGTCAACTGTGGCCGCGGAGCTTGGCCGGGAATGTGTGCGTCTTGCCTACCTGGAGATGTTCCGCCCGACTCTACTCGATATCGCCGCAGAAGCAGCTCGCGATGGCTTCCTGCATTTGCGCGTGCTGCCGCTTTTCCTTTCGGCTGGTGCCCACGTGGCTGAAGACCTCCCCACGCAGGTTGCCGAGGCACAAACGATGTATCCTCAACTGCACATTGAGGTGGTGCCACCCGTGGGCGAGCACCCCAGCGTTGTCTCCGCAATTGAAGCCATCGCCCGCGAAGCGTTGCGATGATCGCTGTTCGCAATTTTGAGCGCATCTTGCTCACAGGAGCAACCGGCTACGTCGGCGGTCGCCTGCTTACCCGGCTGGAGTCAGCAGGCTGCCGTGTGAGATGCCTGGCGCGACACCCCGAGTATTTGTTGCCGCGCGTTCAGCCCGGCACTGAAGTTGTTTCCGGCGACGTTTTCAACGTGGAATCCCTACGCCATGCCCTGCAAGGCGTGCATACCGCGTACTACCTCGTGCACTCGATGGATTCGGCAGGGGATTTTGAGAAGGCGGACCGCGAGGCAGCGGAGAATTTCGGACGCGCGGCTGCCGAGCAAGGGGTCCGCCGCATCATTTATCTCGGCGGGCTCGGCGAAACTGGGGCAGAGCTTTCCAAACATCTGCGCAGTCGCCACGAAGTCGGCCGCCTGTTGGGGGAGTTTGGTGTGCCTGTCATTGAGTTCCGTGCATCAATCGTAATCGGTTCCGGCAGTCTTTCCTTCGAAATGATCCGCGCCCTGGTGGAACGCCTGCCGGTGATGATTACGCCTCGATGGGTTTCCATCACTGCGCAGCCCATTGCCATTGAAGATTTGCTGGCTTACTTGGTAGCCGCGCTGGAACTGCCGGAGGAGGGCAGCCGCACATACGAAATCGGCGGCGCAGACCGGGTGTCCTACGGCGAAATTATGCGGGAGTACGCCCGCCACCGTTCGCTACGCCGCTGGATGATTCCGGTGCCGGTTCTTACGCCGAGACTTTCCAGCCTCTGGTTGGGGCTGGTGACTCCCATCTACGCCCGCGTGGGACGCGTGTTGATCAACAGCATCCGGCATCCCACGGTGGTGCGCGACCCCGCAGCCCTGCAAACCTTCGCCATCCGGCCCCGAGGTGTCCGCGAAGCGATTACGAGCGCGCTGCAAAATGAAGAGCGCGAATTTGCGGAGACGCGCTGGTCTGATTCACTTTCCCGCGTGCGCGTGCAACACGACTGGGGCGGGAGCCGCGTCGGCTCTCACTTCGTGGATTCCCGCACTCAGCTCGTTTCTGCTTCGCCGGCGTCTGCTTTTTCTCCGATTCGCAGAATCGGCGGCGAAACCGGCTGGTATTACGGCAACTGGATGTGGAGCATGCGCGGTTGTTTCGATCTTGTAGTAGGTGGCGTAGGATTGCGTCGCGGCCGGCGCGACCCGGAACAAATTCGGGTTGGCGATGTAATTGATTTCTGGCGTGTCGAATTGTTTGAGCCGGACCGGCGCCTGCGCCTGGCCGCGGAAATGAAACTGCCCGGCCGAGCGTGGCTGGAATTCGAAGTTCAGCCGCATGAATCCGGCAGCACCATTCGCCAGACCGCCATCTTCGATCCCCGTGGACTTGGTGGACTTCTGTATTGGTATGCTCTCTACCCGCTTCACGTTCTTGCCTTTTCTGGAATGTTGCGAGCAATTGCAAGGGAAGCGGCGAATGATCAGGAAAGCCGAACAGCCGCTTCGCTGAAGGAGGTACCGCGATGAATCGCTGGCTGGCGTTGCTGGGTTTTGCGGTGTTGTGCCTCGCGGTTGCGGGAGTGTCCGGATGGATGACACGGCCTGAAATCAGCGGCTGGTATACCGCCATTCGCAAGCCGTCGTGGAATCCGCCGAGCTGGGTGTTCGGCCCTGTGTGGACCACGCTGTATCTGATGATGGCGGTGGCCGGCTGGCTGGTGTGGCAAGCGGAGCCGGCATCGCGCAGAACCCTTGCGCTCTCACTTTTCGGCATTCAACTCGCGCTGAATTTCATCTGGTCGCCGCTGTTTTTCAAGCTGCACCAGCCCGGCTGGGCCGCTGTGGAGATTGTCCTCTTGTGGCTCGCGATCGGAGGATTCACTGTTGTTGCGTGGGGCGTCTCGCGCGCCGCAGCATTCCTGTTTATTCCATATTGGGCGTGGGTCACCTTTGCTACGGCGTTGAATTTTGCGATCTGGATGCTGAACGTAAATGCGCATCAGAGTAGAGCTGGCTGACAGCCATGGGTGACCTCTTGTTCTTCCCCTTGGCCGACTACTGGTGGTTCTACGGCGGCTTCACGGTGTTCGTCCTCCTTCTCCTAGCCCTTGATCTGGGAGTCTTCCATCGAGAAGCTCACGAGGTGGACTTCAAAGAGGCAGCCACGTGGAGTGTGGTCTGGATGGCGTTGGCACTCGCCTTCAATTACGGGTTTTACCTCTACGCTCTGAATAAATTTCCATCCGACCAGCGGCTGGCGGGGATGCCAGGTTTCGACCCGGCTGCAGCCGCCCGCCAGGTCGGGTTGGAGTTCCTGACCGGTTACATCGTCGAGAAGTCGCTCGCTGTCGACAACATCTTTGTGTTTGTCGTCGTCTTCACGTTCTTCTCCATCCCGCGGAAGTACCAGCACCGCGTGCTGTTCTACGGCATCATCGGGGCACTCATCTTCCGGGCGATCTTCATCGGCCTGGGCTCCGTATTGATGCAATACAAGTGGATCGTCATTATCTTTGGGGTGTTCCTGATCCTGACCGGCGTCAAGATGTTTTTCGCCCCGGAGAAAGGCATCGATCTGGAGAAGAACCCCGTGATCCGCCTGTTTAAGCGCTTTGTCCCCGTCACGCCGCAGCTGCACGGCCAGAATTTTTTCGTGCGTCTTGAGGGCCGATTGTTCGCCACGCCGCTGTTTGTGTCATTGCTCTTCCTCGCCCTGGTCGCGCCCACCACTTCCACGCAACTTATCGCGACTAACCTCACCGGACACCCGGCCGTGATCCTGCCCCACGGCTTCCGCGACGATGGCACGCCGGCAAGTATTACGTTCCTGGGCAACCTGTACGGCGAGGCGAAGATGCTGGCCGTGGCGAGGGCGTATCAGGAGGCAACCGATTTCCACCGGCGGCATCCTAAGCTGGAAGGACTTCAGCCTACTCCCGAAGCGAAGTGAACAATGCTCCGTTGGCCACTGGTGTTACTGGTCCTGCTACTGTTTGCCAGTCCTGCCCTTGCGTGCTCTTGCGGCGGCCCGGAATCGCCCTGTAGGGTCTTCGAAGAAATTGACGTTGCCTTTGTCGGCAAGGTAGAGAAAGAGGACTTCCGGGAAGGCACCGCCTATTTCACTTTTTCAGTCAGGGAGATTCTGAAGGGGGTACCCCCATTGGCGGTAAAGGTATGGACGACCACGGGAGGAGCCTCCTGCGGTTTTGACTTCCAGGTTGGTGAGACCTACTTGGTTTTCGCTTACCAACATGAAGACGGCGAATTGGGCACGAATACCTGCACCAAGACTCAGCACATTCGACAAGCGGTTGCACTTCTCCCTCAACTCCGTTCGTTTTCAGCTAGGCGATTGACCGCACCGCTTTTTGGGACTTTGATGGCGTTTTCACGGACTACCTCTGGTGGGGACACCGAGATTGGCGCGCTGGCGGGCCGTCGCATTAGTGCCGTTGGGCCTGAAGGTATTACCACCGCCACGGTTACAGATACCAATGGCGCATTCGAGTTCAGTACCCTCCCACCCGGCCGTCATGCCCTCCTTGTGGATTTACCCGACAGATGGACCTTGCTTTGGGCACAACCCTTGAAAGTCGAAACCGGCATCAACAGTTGCACGGAGCTATTTCTGCGGGCATATCCCGATGGAGTCATTGCCGGGCGGATTCTCGATTCGGATGGGAAGCCCGCTCGGGGGTATGCGCGCCTCGTCGACGGGAACTTTCAGCCCACGACAGCTCAAAGATTCGATTATGGTCTCTTGACAGACTTGGATGCCGACGGCAGCTTTTGGTTCGGCAGGCTTTCGCCGGGTAGATACAAACTGTTTCATATCGACAGAGGTCCCTACCAACCGGGCGTGGTCGCGACATTTTTCCCCGGAGTTCCCAATCTGACCGAGGCCAAAGAGATTGAGCTGATGCAAGGGAACCATGTCGAGAACATGGTGTTCCAATTGCCGCAAAGATAGCTGATTCACAAGATCCGCTGAGTCGGAAGTTATTCACCACTGAGACACAGAGGCGCGGAGAAATTGAACCATTGAGGGATTGAGTCATTGAATCATTGACAACGCAACCGCAGCGAGCAACATCAATGATCCGATGATTCAATGATTCAATTCTTCTCGGTGTCTCCGTGCTTCCGTGGTGAGATCTCTATTTTTTCCCGTAGTTCTTGAACTCCGCCCGCTTCATGGGCTTGTGGCCCACGGCCTGGGCAATCGACATCTTGCCGTTGGGCAGCTTGCCGTCCCAGTAGAAGTGGTAAATCAGGCCGTCGGTGGTGGCCACCAGGTCGGCCACGCCCTTGGCCTGGTCGGGAGGCATATCGTGCACCTGCACCCGTCCACCGGCAATCTCCACCGCGTGGTCGTGCCAGTTCTTGTTCCAGGCCCGGAGCGCAACCGACTCACGCGTCATCTTCTTGGCAAAGATCCACTCCACTTGCGAGAGCATGGCGTTGGCATCGGTGGAGTCGTAGATGAGGCAAACGATCTGCGGTGGATCGGGCGCGTGCACCTTGCAGTAATGGTGGTAGGGCCCGTGTTCCTGGCCGTCCACCAGGTGCGGCGCGGTGACGTGGACATCATAGCCGGCGGTGGGGCGGGCCATGGCCTGGTGATGATCAGGCGCCGCCGCCACCGGCTGCGGGATCAAGTAGCTCGACCCGGCGGTGACGCCGAGCAGGAAACAGGCAAGCAACAAAACCACGAACAGCGTCGTACGCTTCATGCGGAGTGCCTCCAGGTTAATATTAGATAAGCATTATAGTTAACTATAGTTAACTATAACTGTCAAGAGATGCGGGGAGCCGGGCCGCGGCCGGCTCGCGGCGCATGAGCTTAGCGGAAGCGGGGGAGGGCGGTCAAATCAGAACGAATGTTGCGCCTTGCCTTGGCCGAGGCCTAGTTGCTGTATCGTGTCCTCATGTGGCTGCGCTTTATGGCAACTGGTGCTGTGTTCGTTCTGACGTGCACCTACTCTGCCGCGCTTTGCCCAAGCCCGTCGCCGCGCCCCTGCTATCTCTTTCACCGCAGCACGGTGACATTCATCGGCACGGTGATCCAAGAGGTAGAAGCTGCTGGGGATAGTGATCACGACGCGGGCATTGTTTACACGTTGCGTGTGGTCAGCCAATTTCGAGGAGCTCCTGCTAGCACCATCGACGTCTTCACCGAGGGGAACAGCGGCGGTGAATATCTTGGCATGGACAAAACTTACATTGTGTTTGCCATGCAGGGCGACCGCACACATCCCCTGTTGGTCGCGTGCTCGCTAACACGAGAGATTACGGATGTCGAGTCGGCGGCCCGCATGCTGGAGGGCGTCAGGCAGCAGAAGGGGGACGTTGACCTCCGTGGAACAGTGAAGGATCGCAGCCGGCGAGTCGCAGGCGCCACGTGTTCGTACGCGGTCCTGGTGGCACCCTGATGCTCGCTACCGATAAGGATGGACGATTCCAGGCGAAGCTTCCGCCGGCAAGTACAGCGTGAGCGTTCGCGGTCCCGATGGCCGCCGCATGAAGCAATCCGTTTACAACGAGATCGCAATCGACGCCCACCGATTTACTGCCGAACCGGGTGAATGTATCGACCTGCTGTTCGAATATTAGTGAACCCTGTCGAGCTGCCACCAACATTCATAGCGGAATATTCCCGTGCTTCTTGGGCGGGTTCTTGTCGCGCTTGCTGTCCAGCATTTCCAGCGCAGCGATCACCTTCCTGCGGGTCTCGTGCGGGCGGATGACCGCGTCTACGTAGCCGCGCTCGGCGGCGATGTAGGGATTGGCGAAGCGCTGGCGGAATTCCTCCACTTTCACTTCCCGCAGCGCCGACCGGGCACCCTCGCCGGTGAGTCCGGCGAAGCCCTCCTTGGCGGCGCGATCCAGTTCCCGCTTGTACACGATGTTCACCGCGCCCTCCGGGCCCATGACCGCGATCTCCGCCGAAGGCCAGGCGTAGTTCACATCGGTGCGGATATGTTTGGACGCCATCACGCAATACGCGCCGCCGTAGGCCTTGCGCGTGATCACGGTGATCTTGGGCACGGTGGCCTCAGCGAAGGCGTAGAGCAGCTTCGCGCCCTGGCGGATGATGCCGCCGTACTCCTGCTGCGTCCCCGGCAGAAACCCGGGAACATCCTCGAAAGTCAGCAGGGGGATATTGAAGGCGTCGCAGAAGCGCACGAAGCGCGCACCCTTTACCGAAGCGTTGATGTCGAGCACGCCCGCCAGGAACGCCGGTTGGTTGGCCACGATGCCCGCGGGCCGTCCGTTCAGGCGGGCGAATCCCACCACCAGATTTTTCGCGAAGTGTTCGTGCACTTCGAAAAAGTAGCCGTCGTCCACCACGCGGTGGATCACGTCTTTGATGTCGTAGGGCAGGTTGGACTCGGCCGGCACGATGGAGTCCAGCTCTTCGTCGGCTCGGTCGGCGGGATCGGAGCACGCCCGCCGCGGCGCGTCTTCGAGATTATTCGACGGCAGAAAACTCAGCAGCTCGCGGATCAGCGACAGGCATTCGGCGTCGTCGTGCGCAGAGAAATGCGCCACGCCCGAAGTCTCGTTGTGGGTCCGGGCGCCGCCCAGCTTTTCCTTCGTCACTTCCTCGTGAGTCACCGTTTTGATGACGTCGGGCCCGGTGACGAACATGTACGCCGTCTTCTCCACCATGACGATGAAGTCGGTGATGGCGGGCGAGTAGACGGCGCCGCCGGCGCACGGCCCCATGATCGCGGAAATTTGCGGGATCACGCCCGACGCCAGGGTGTTCCTGAGGAAGATGTCGGCGTATCCGCCCAGCGACATGATGCCTTCCTGGATGCGGGCGCCGCCGGAATCGTTCAGTCCGATGAGGGGAGCGCCCACGCGCATGGCCAGATCCATGATCTTGACGATCTTGGCCGCGTTAGCTTCCGACAGCGAGCCCCCGAACACGGTGAAGTCCTGCGCGAACACGAACACCAGCCGCCCCTCGATGCGGCCGTAGCCGGTGACGAACCCGTCGCCCAGCACCTTCTGCTCCTGCATGCCGAAGTCGGTGGAGCGGTGGGTGACGAAGCGGTCGGTCTCCTCGAAGGTGCCCTGGTCGAGCAGGAACTCGATGCGCTCCCGCGCCGCCATCTTGCCTTCCTTGTGCTGGCGGGCGCGGCGTTCCTCTCCGCCGCCGGCCTCGGCGAGAGCGTCGCGCTTCTTGAGCTCGGTGAGTTTGTGTTCCAGATCCACGCGGGAAGGATTATAGCGATTGAATCATTGAATCATCGGGTCCTTGAATCATTGACCCATCGGGGTCATGGAATCATTGACCCATCGGGTCATGGAATCATTGACCCACCACTCGGCAGCCCGGGCAGCCACCCAAGTGATTCAAAAATTCAATCCCTCAATGATTCAATTCCTCTGCGCATCCGTGGCAAACCGAAAACTTAACCGCGGGCGGACTGGCGCCACTTGTACTTTTTCCCGTCCCAGAACAGCACTGAGGTTGCAGACTCCTCTTCTTCCAGGCTGACCGCTTTCCTCATCTTCTTCCCCTTCTTTTGCGGAACCTGGGTCAGGGAAAGGAACTTAAAGGGCAGGTTGATTACCACGAACTTCTTCTTGGGGACAGCGGCGCGCCAGGCTTCGGGTCCGGAGCCGTGGATCACCAGAAGCAGGTTGTGTCCGGTGGCGGGGTCTTCGGTGCTGAACTCGGCGGTGATCTTGGGGTCGCCGTAGCCGTGGTACTCGAAGTAGGGGTCGACGACCTTGTAATTGAACTCGGCCTCTCCGGCCAGGGGCTTTTTGCTGCGCGCCACGACCACCGCATCTTCGACGCCGTCACCGTCGAGGTCGCCAGCGAGGAACGGGGTCCACGCCGGTTCCTTGGGCGGCGTGAGGTATCGTGCGGTGACCTTGGTGCGCTCCAGCGAAATCTCAAAATCCTTCCCGAACTGTGTCGCCACCAGCTCCGCCAGCCCCTGCGGAAGTGCCGTGGCAGCCGGCGGCGCCTGCTGCGCCGCGCCCATAGTCAGCAAAGCTCCCAGAACCAGCACCACGATTGTGGCTCGCATACCCCGAGTCTAGCGCCGTTCGCCGGGAAAGCAAGGCCCGAACCGGGAGCAGCAACAGGGAAAGTGAAGCAACCGGTTCTTGTCGGCAGTGTGACAGAATGACAGACATGGCAACCAAGCGGATCATCGTTCGGCGGGGCCGTAGGCAGCGGCGGCAAGTCGCGAAGGGGGCCAACGCCGGGTCGACCGCATATGAACTCGCGCAGAAACTCGGGATCCTGGGGACCGCAAAGGGACTTCCTTCCGACCTCAGCACGAACCGCAAGTACTTACGCGGCTTCGGTAAGCACAAGTGACCTTCGATTCAGGAGGCCCGATGTCTCCGGCCGAACCCAAACTCATCCCGCTCAACTACCACCGCCCCACCCCGGAGGAACAGCGCGCCCGTCTCGCAGCCTTCCACCAGACCATGCTGCGGCGGAGGACGGTGCGGCACTTTTCGCCCGATCCGGTTCCGTTCTCGCTGATCCAGACGGCGATCCAGACCGCGGCCACCGCGCCCTCGGGCGCCAACCAGCAGCCCTGGCGTTTCGTGGTGGTGTCTGACCCGGAGATCAAGCGCCGCATCCGCGAAGCCGCCGAGGCCGAGGAGCGCGAGTTCTACGAGCACCGCGCGCCCAACGACTGGTTGCAGGCGCTGGCCCCGCTGGGCACCGACTGGCGCAAGGAATTTCTCGAGGTCGCGCCCTGGCTCATCGTCGTCTTCCGCCTGGATTACGCGCTGGAAGCCGGCCCCGAGGGCGAGGAGATCAAGCACAAGCACTATTACGTGATGGAGTCCGTGGGACTGGCGTGCGGGTTTCTGCTGGCGGCGCTGCATCACGCCGGACTGGCCACGCTCACCCACACCCCCAGCCCCATGGGCTTCCTGAGCCGCATCCTGAATCGCTCGAAAAATGAAAAGCCGTACCTGCTGATTCCCGTCGGCTATCCGGCGGACGATGCCCAGGTGCCCGACATCGGGAAGAAGCCGCTGGAAGAAGTGATGGCGATCGTCGGGTAAGTCAGCCGCGGATTCCAGCGCATGAATCCGCGATCATCCGCGAAAATCCGCCGGCTCAATTCCTCTGTCCCGCCGGCTTCATCAGGATGATCAGGTTCACCACCTTGTTCTGGTCGTCTATCTCCTCGCGGTAGGTGTATTCCCAGGTGGACTCTGTGGGCAACAGGTGCCGTGTGTCGGCCATGAACTGCTTGGAGCGGCTCGAGTCATAGACTGCACCCGGCAGAATATTCCATGCGCTCCGCATGCGCTCGCGGACGCTGCGGTCGAGGTCAGGCGCCAGAATTTCCAGCGAGCCCATGCGGTAGACCTCTCCCTCCTGCACCGTCAGTTCGAAGCGCGCATCGCCCGCCCGGCTCAGTGCGTGCTGGGTGCGCAGGTTCACGCCCATGTAACCGCGCGAGCCGTAGAGCTTGCGCACTTCTCCCAGGTTGTGCTCCAGCCGGATGGCGTCCGCGGGCTGGCCGGGCTGGAGTTCGATCTTGCGCGATAGCTCCTCGGCGGTGAACACACGGTTGCCGGTCCATGCGATGCCCGCGTAACGGAATTGCCGTCCTTCGCGTACCGGAAAAGTCACGGCCACGGAGGTTCGCGCGCCTTCCTGCTTCGTGACCTTGACTCGCGGCTCGTCGAACGCGGCTTCCAGGTAGCCCTGCTTCCAATACAGCGGGCGGAGGTTCTTTTCGGGAAAGTCGCGCAAGAAAGTGTAGAGGTAGGGCTGGCCGGCGAGATGGTTGTGCATGATTTCCTGGAGCGCGGCCGCATCCAGTTGCTGCACGCCCTCCAGGCTCACGGCGCCCATCACAACTTCCTGCCCTTCCACGCGAAAGATCACGCCGCGGGCCACGCCGCCCAGTTGCGCCTGAAGGTACGACGCCACGTTTCCGGCAATGCCGCGCGCTGCCAGCGCCCGCTCCAGCGCCTGGCGCACCTGCTCCTGCATGTCGCCGGCCAGGGGCAGCGTGCCCCGGAACAGCGGCACCGCGGCCCGCGCCTGCCGCACCAGTTCCTCGCGTGTGAACCACACGAAATTCTCGAAGACCGCGGGAACCACTTCCGTGCTTTCCTGCACCCGGAAAACCACGCTCACGCCCGTGGGTACGCCGATGAAGCGGTACTCGATGGAGCTAAAGGCCCCGCTCGCGCCCAGCCGGTCGGTCGCGGCCTGCAGGTCGTCGGAGGTGACTTGGGTGCCGGCGCGCAGCCCGCTGGCGGCGATCACGTCAGCTTCCTGGTAGCGAGCCAGTCCGGCCACCGTGATCTTTGCCACCTTGAGGATCTTCAAGACGTGGTCGGAGCGGGTGCGCTGCTGCGACGCCGGCGCCGGGGCGGCAAGCGGCGCCACCATCAGCAGGGAGGTCAGGAGTCGAACCGCGCTACTCATGCCGGATTCCTTGTATCACGCGCAGGGCTGCGCTCGACATGACAGGTCCGGCTTGTTTCAGCATCGCTACAAACTCGCCGCCTTATCCGTGATCAGCTTCCTTGCGCGCTCGACGAACTCGGCCGCGGGCAGGTCCTCGGTCTTTTCATGGCCACGAGTGCGGACATTCACCCGCCCGCTCTCGGCTTCCTTGTCGCCCACCACCAGCATGTACGGGACCTTCTGCAGCGCGTGTTCGCGGATCTTGGCATTCATCTTTTCGTTGCGCAGGTCGGTATGCACGCGCAAGCGCGCGTCCTGGAGCATCGAAGCCACGCTGGCGGCGTATCCGTGATGACGCTCGCTGATGGGGATCACCGCCACCTGCACCGGCGCCAGCCACAGCGGAAAGGCCCCGGCGTAGTGCTCGATCAGCACTCCGAAGAAGCGCTCCACCGATCCGTAGAGCGCGCGATGCACCATGAGCGGCTGCTGGCGGGTGCCGTCTTCGGCCACGTACTCCAGGGCAAAGCGCTCCGGCAGGCTGAAGTCAAACTGGATCGTGGAAAGCTGCCACAACCGCCCGATGGCGTCCACCAGCTTCACGTCGATCTTGGGACCGTAGAACGCCGCCTCGCCGGGGATAAGTTTGTACTCGATCTGCTTACGGCGCAGCGCGTTCTCCAGCGAGCGCTGGCCCAGGTCCCATTGCTCGTCGCGTCCCAGGAAGTTCTTGCGGTCCTTGGGGTCCCAGGTGGAAAGCTCCACCTGGTACTCGGTGAAGCCGTAGGTGGAGAGCACGGCCAGCGCAAAGTCCATGCAGGCGACGAGTTCGTCTTCAATCTGCTGCGGGGTGCAGAAAATGTGGGCGTCGTCCTGGGTGAAGCCGCGGACCCGCAGCAGCCCATGCATCACCCCCGAACGTTCGTAGCGGTACACCGTGCCCAGCTCGCCCAGGCGGATAGGAAGGTCGCGGTAGGAGCGCAGCGTGTCCTTGTAAATCAGGATGTGGAACGGGCAGTTCATGGGCTTCATGCGGTAGTCGGCGTCGTCCAGTTCCATGGGAGTGAACATGTTCTGGGCGTAGTAGCCTTCGTGCCCGCTGGTCTTCCACAAGTCCAGGCGGGCCACGTGCGGGGTGTAGACCAGGTGGTAGCCGCGCTTCAGATACTCGTCGCGCATCCAGTCTTCCATCTGCTTGCGGATGATGCCGCCCTTGGGATGCCAGAAAATCAGGCCCGGGCCCGCCAGCTCCTGGATGGAGAACAGGTCCAGTTGCTTGCCCAGCACGCGGTGGTCGCGTTTTTTGGCTTCCTCGATCTGGTGGAGATACTGCTCCAGCTCCTTCTTCGAGTAGAACGAAGTTCCATAGATGCGCTGGAGCTGCGGATTCTTCTCGTCACCCAGCCAGTAGGCGCCGGCAATGCTCAGCAGCTTGAAGGCCTTGATCCGCCCGGTGGAGGGAATGTGCGGGCCGCGGCAAAAGTCCAGGAACTTGCCCGTGCGGTAGATGGAAATCTTTTCCTGGGCCGTGGTGAACTGCTCGATGAAGTGGCACTTCATGAAGTCGCCTTCACCGCGAAATCTTTCCAGACCCTCCTGGCGCGGCAGGAATTCCTGCGCGTAAGGCAGGTCCTGGTCCACCAGCTCCTGCATCTTCTTTTCCAAGCGCCCCAAATCTTCTGGAGTGAACGGTTTCTCCCGCAGGAAGTCGTAGAAAAAGCCGCTCTCGGTAGGCGGGCCGTGGCCCAGCTTGGTTTCAGGAAACAGTTCCAGCACCGCCGCGGCTAGGAGATGCGCCGAGGAATGGCGGAAGACTTCCAGGGCTTCCGGATCCTTCTCCGTCAGGAGGCGCAGCTCGGTGTCCTGCTCCAGCGGCCGGGTAAGGTCAATCAGTTTTCCGTCGGCCTTGGCCACCAGTGCCGCTTGCGCCAGGCGCGGGCCGATGGACTCGGCAATTTGCAGCGCCGTGGTGCCCCGCGGCACTTGCTTAGAGCTACCGTCGGGAAGCTTGACTTGGATGGTTTCGGACATGGGCTGATGAACGACTTTTGGAATTCGTCAGTTTATAGGATTCAGACCGATGGCGCTAAGAGCGAGCAGGGGATGTTCGGGGAGGTGGTTCTGGCTTGTTTGCAGATTGTGGAAGCGGGCGGGCTTTGGCAAGGGCAAGGCAGAGACGCCTGAGTTCGGAAACTCTCCGCAGACGGTTACCAATGGCCTCAGGCGACATGTTAACTATCTTCATCTTCAATGCCCCAGCTTGGCGATGTCGTCCAAGTCTATACCGGATCGACGTCCTGATTTTAGCCGAATCAGGCCCTCTCGTGACACCACGCAGATGACACCCTCTGGCCACTCTCTGATTTCGCGAGACTGCCATACAGACTGCAGTTCGGGTGTCACAACCAGAAGGTCGAGCATCAGCGGGTCTTCGTTCGCTCCCAACATCTTCACTACCCGATGGATCTCGATGACGCCATTCTCGAAAAGCATGGGTTGCGAGCGAATCGAGTAGCCGTGCGCTGCGGCAATCGTAAAAATGCGTTCCAAGTCATCCCGCTGCACTAGCAAGTCGATATCTTCGGTTGCCCGAACAAAGCCGTGAACCGCCATGGCCACGCCGCCGCAGAGCGCGTAGGGGACGTTATCCCGGTTCAGCGCGGCCGCCAGCGCGCGCAGTTCATCGTAGAGACTGACCATGCTAGGGGATTATAGCCAGAGGAAGCTTGCAGCCTACGACTTCAACTGCACCAGCCCGCCCTTGTCCGGCGCGGCATGCGGAGCCCAGCGCACGCCCTCGGGAGAGCGCGGATCCATCCGGTTCACGAACGCTCCAATGCCCAGCGAGCCCCGCATGATGTGGCCGGGTTTGAGGCCCAAGGCTATCGGGATCTCGCCGATCCATTTCAGCGCGACGCTGGCGGCGCAGCCGCACTGGCTGCAATCCGGAGTGCCGCCGAAGATGCAGGGTTCCACCCGGCTCTTCAGGTCAGCCGAATAATTCACCGACATCTGCGCGAACACGCAGTCTTTAGGTGTTGCAGGCGGCTTCACGAAGGCGCGGGCCACCCCTTCCGGCATGAGCAGCTTGGGATACTTCTTGCCCAGCGCCGCCAGTTCCTCGGCTAGCTGGGGGCGCGCCTCCAGCGGAATCATTTCCGGCGTCTGCTCGCCCACCTGCGGTGTATACAGGCTGGCCCAGATGCGGTTGCACTCCGGCCGCGCGCTCCAGAAGGCTACGTACTCGTCGAGGTATCCGGCGCGCTCGATCATGGGCCGGGTAATGGTCCAGTGGATGTTGACCAGGCAGCCCTCGATGTTCTTCAGGATCTTCTCGTAGGTAGCGGGCTTGCGGCGAATGTCGTGATGTTCGGGAAGGCCGTCAATGGAAACAGTCACCCGGGTGCGCGGGATGCTCATCCACTCCACCGGCACGCGGATCACAGCGCTGGTCACGACCATCGAGAACACGTTCAGGGCGCTCAGCCGTGGGAGGATCTTGCTCAACTCGCGATGACGCACCAGCGGTTCGCCCCCCACCAGCGAGACGTGCATGGGCTTGTGCCGCTTCACCAGCCCCACCACACCTTCCACCAGGTCGTCGCCCCGCAGATCGTTGAGCTGGCGCAGGGTCACCTCGCCTCCCAGGTGGGTGTCGCCATAGGCGTAACAGCCGGGACAGGTCAGCGGGCACTCGCGCGTGATCTCGATGGAGAGAAGCGGAACTTTCCCGGTGAGGATCTTGCCCCAGGCGGAGAGCACTTCGCGCGGCTGAATGCTGCGACTGCTGTCCATCGCTACCTCCTTCACCGGAAACTGGTTCCAGGATCGGCAGGTCCTGGGCTAGATGCAGCTTTCTGCGCCGTGATTATCGCGGCCCCGCGCCCTCTTGGGCGGCTGCACCTGGCAAAGCAGCGGTCAGTTTACCACCCAGGCGCGTGCGAGCGGTCAACGGGGAGTCATCCAGCGGCAGGGATGCGCATTGGTTCGCCGATGGCGCGCAGCGCGGCGCGGAACGGGGACTTGGTGTCCGCCAGCAGGGAGATAAATTCTTCCACGCACGACGACGGCTCGGTTCGGCGCAGGGTGACCGCCGACCACTGCCGCCGGCATCCCTGCCGGGTGATGGGACGCGCTGCCACTTCGCGCTTGGCCACCCAGGGCGCCACCGCCCAGCGTGCCAGGAAGCCCACGCCCAGACCGGCCTTCACCATTTCGACAATGGCCTCCGTGAGCGGAACTTCCAGCACCCCTCCCGGCTGCACGCCTGCCGGCGTCATGTACAGGTTCAACAGGAAGCTGTCTTTGCGTGGCGGATAAACGATCACGGTCTCACCCCCGAGCCGCTCCGGCAGGATGTATTTCTCTCGCGCCAGCGCATGGCGCGGCGGAAGGACCACCAGCAGGTCGTCCTCGAAGAGCGGCCGAACCCGAAACCGGGGATCGCGCGGGGCACAATTGGTCAGCGCCACATCCAGCCGGCCTTCCAGCAGGGCTTCCAGGGGAGCGCGCGTGGCCTCGGCGTCAATCCGCACATCCACTCCGGGATGGCACTGCCGGAAGCCGCGCAGCAACTCCGGCAGCCAGTGATAGCAGGTGTAGCACTGCGTGCTCAGCCGCAGGACGCCGTGCGCGCTCGAAGCCTGCCGGCGGACGCGCCCCTCGGCGCCTTCCAGCTCGGCGAGCACGCGCCGCGCCGACTGCAGCATGTGTTCGCCCGCGGGCGTCAGCACCATGCGCCGCCCCAGGCGCAGGAACAGCCGCGCTTCCAGTTTTTCCTCGGCATCGCGCAACTGGTGGCTCAGGGCGGACTGCGTAAGGTGCAGCCGGCGGGCGGCTCCGGTCACGCTGCCTTCCTCCGCCACCGCGGTCAGCAATTTCAGATGCCGGACTTCCAGGGCGATGCTCATCCTATGAGCATAGCTCATCAATGTTATGAAAACAAACAATAATGCTCATGTGGGAGACGGAGCGTCCAATCAATATTGGCCCGTCCCGACACGGGGCGGCCACCTGGAGACCAAATGCCGGAAATCGCATGGCTCAATCGCCTGGCCGACGCCGTGGAGCAGGCTCGCACCCGTCCCGCTCCTATTTTCGTGGACTTTGTTTTCCCTGGCTGACTGGGCTGCGCGCGCATGGGTGCCGTGACGTACCCAAACCCTCAGGTGCAGCAACTGATCCGCGACCATTTCGTGGCGGTGAAATTCAACGTGGCCGAGCCCACCCCCGACTTTACCGAAATCCTCCGCGCGGCGCGTCCGTTGTGGGGGCCGACCTTCGTTTTCCTGGACGCCTCCAAGGCGGAGTTGCGCCGCAGCGTGGGCTACGTGCCTCCGGTGGACTTCCTCGACGAACTGACCCTCATCCTGGGACTCTGGCATTTGCTGCATGCGCGGCCCGCCGATGCCTTGGAGCGCTTCCAGTCCGTAGCCCGGCGTCAACCCGCCGGCAAACTCGCGCCCGAGGCGATGTTCTGGAGCGGATGCGCCGCTTACCGTCGCGCTGGAACCATCACAGAGGAGAAGCTCGCTGCCTTGAGTCCGTGGTGGCTCGAGGTGATGCAGCGTTTCCCCGAAAGCACGTGGGCGGATCGGGCTTCCGCGATCCTGCCTCTGACCAACCCCTAGAAACCAGGGAGGACGCATGCCAACTCGCCGTTCCGGCCAGTCTCTATGAGCGAGCGCGCTGGAGCCACACCCGCCGTCCTGCCAAGCGGCGTCCGCAGCCAGGCTAGCTTCGTTTGCGGCAACTGGAAGACTGGCGCCGCCATCGCCGTGACCCTGGTGCTCTGGGCTTCGGCGTTTGTGGGCATCCGCGCCGGACTGAAAGGCTATGCGCCCGCCGAACTCGCCTTGCTGCGCTACCTGGTTGCATCCGCGGCGCTCGGCGCCTATGCGCTCGCGGCCGGCATCCGCTTGCCCGCCCGTCGCGACTGGGGACGCATCGCGCTCATTGGGTTCCTGGGCTTCACCGTTTACAACCTGGCACTCAACACCGGGGCCACGCGGGTCACCGCGGCCGCGGCCAGCTTTGTCGGCAACACGGTTCCCGTGTTCACTGCCCTGGCCGCCGTGTTTTTCCTCGGCGAGCGCCTGCGCGCCAGGGCGTGGGCCGGCATCTTCGTCAGTTTTCTGGGCGCCGCCGTGATCGCCGCCGGAGAAGGCGGCGGCTTGCGCCTGGAGCCCGCTGTCCTTCTGGTACTGGTGGCGGCGCTCGCGCAGTGCGCCTATTTCATCCTGCAGAAGCCGCTGCTCGCCCGCTTGAGCGCGCTGGAGTGCACGGCTGCGGCACTGTGGGTAGGCACGCTGTTTCTGCTGCCCGCCCTGCCGGCTCTCGTCGGTCGCCTGCCTCAGGCGCCTATCCAAGCCACGCTCGCCGCGGTTTACCTGGGCGTGTTTCCCGCCGCTGTGGGCTACGTCACTTGGGCCTACGTGCTGGCACGCCTGCCGGTGGCTCGCACCACCAGCTTCCTTTATCTGGTGCCGCCGCTGGCTACGCTGATCGGATGGGTGTGGCTGAGCGAGTTGCCCTCGTCGCTTTCGCTGGCGGGCGGCGGCATCGGGATCGTGGGCGTAGTGCTGGTGAACCGCAGCAGCGCTCCACGCATCCCGAGCGGATCTCCCAACGCAAAATTGGAGGACCAGAAATGAAAACCTTTAGCACCAACGCTCGCAGTACGCAAAGTCGCCGCCGCTTTCTACGGGCAGGCGCTGCCTTGGCCCTGACCGGGGCCGCCGGCGGAGCCTTGCCAGCCGTGGGAGCCGCCACGCAAACACCACAAACCGCTGCTTCCGCTGAGCTCGAGGCGCAGCGTCTCGGCTGGGCGGGAGTGAAGCTGGTCCTCCCGCCCTGGACGCTGCTCATCGACCCGCTGGTTAGCCCGGTCTGGAGAGACGCGCTCAAACATCCCACCATCACCCCCGAGATTTCGACTCCGCAGAAGAGCGTGCTCATCACCCACCTGCACAATGATCATTTCGACCCAACGTTTCTGCAGAAGATTTTGGCCGACAACGGAAACGTAGTCTGCCACGGCGAAGTTGCCGCGATGGTCGCCGGGCGCGGCCTGAAGGTGCGCGCCCTGAAGCTGTACGAGCCCGCGATGATCGGCGACTTCACCGTTAGCCCCGTGCCCGCTGTGGACGGTACGGGCGTGGACCAGGTTTCCTGGGTGGTCGTGGGCGGCGGCAAACGAATCTTCCACGGCGGCGACACGCTCTGGCACGGGTACTGGTGGCAAGTGGGCAAGCAGCTCGGTCCCTTCGACGCTGCCTTCCTGCCCATTAACGGCGCCAGGTTCAAGTTTCTGAGCCCGCACAGCGACGTTCCCGCAGTCTTGACTCCCGAACAAGCCGTGGCCGCCGGAATCGTACTCGGGGCGCGAACCATCGTCCCGATTCATTTCGGCGTTTCCGGTTCGGATACCTACGAAGAGGTCGCCGGCGCCGAAGCCAGGACGGTGGAGATCGCCGGGGCCCGGAAGCTTCCCGTCCAGGTCCTGCAACCGGGAGAGTGGCTGAAGTGGAAGCCAGCGCCGTGAAAACTAAAGTGGGTCGTAGCTGCCGGGCTACCATCCAATACCGCGCGGAAGGAGTGCTGCACGTGAAGCGGACACGAGCCCGAAGGCGCTGGTGGCTGGCGCTGCTGGGGCCGGCGTTACTAGCGGGAGAAGTGTTTGCGGGCCCGGCCCCGCGAGTGGAAATTCCCAGTATTGCGCGGCCGCCCCGTCTGGAGGACTTTGAGGGCATGCGCCCGGGCCCGGAAGTGGCCGGGCAGATGTTGCGGGTGGAAGGCTTCGTGCAGCGCCTGCCCCGCGACGGCGCGCCCGTCAGCGAGCGCACGGAAGTCTACCTGGGCTACGACCAGCAGCATCTCTACGCGGTGTTCGTGTGTTTCGATCGCGAGCCGCAGAAAATCCGCGCGCGCATGGGCAAGCGCAACGAAATCTTCAGCGACGACTTCGTCACCATCCAGCTCGACACTTTCCGCGACCAGCGCCGCGCCTACGTCTTCGGCGCCAACCCCCTGGGCATCCAGGGGGACGCCATCTGGGTGGAGGGCGCGGGCTTCGACCAGAGTTTCGACACCGTTTTCGACACCCGCGGCAAGCTGACGCCCCAGGGCTACGTGGTGTGGATTCGGGTTCCCTTCAAGAGCATGCGCTTCCCCGCCACAGCGCGCCAGAGTTGGGGCATCCTGCTCACCCGCGACATCCCGCGCGGCAGCGAAGAGAGCTTCTGGCCGCAGTACACGCTCCGCATTGAAGGCCGCTTGAACCAACTGGCCACTCTGGAGGGACTGGAAAACGTTTCTCCCGGCCGCAATATTCAGGTGACGCCCTACGGCGTCTTCCGCGGATTCAGCCGCGAGCTCGACCTGCGCGACCCCGCGGCTCCGCATTTCACTTCCCGCGCCGCCCAGGTGGACGGCGGCGTGGACGCCAAGTTCGTGCTCAAGGACGCGCTGGTGCTCGACGTCACCCTAAACCCCGACTTCAGCCAGGTGGAATCCGATCAGCCCCAGGTCACCACCAACCAGCGCTTCGAACTCTTTTTCCCCGAGAAGCGCCCCTTCTTCCTGGAGAACGCCAGCTACTTCGACACCCCCATTCCGCTTTTCTTCACCCGCCGCATCGCCGACCCGCAATTCGGAGTGCGGCTCACCGGCAAGCTGGGCAAGTGGTCGGTGGGCGCGCTGGCGGCGGACGATGAGTCTCCGGGCAAACGGGCCGCTCCCGGCAGCACGCTCGACGGCGAGCGCGCCTTCTTCGGGGTGCTGCGCGTGAACCGCGACCTGTGGGCGCAGTCCTCGCTGGGCATGATCTACACCGACCGCGAACTGGCTGGCGGATTCAACCGCGTGGGAGGCCTGGACGGCCGCTTCAAACTCAATGCCAACTGGGTGACCGGATTCCAAGCGGTTGCCAGCTCCACCCGCTTTCCCGACGGCTCACAAATCGGCGGCCCGGCTTGGGACTACTTTCTGCGCGGCAACGGCCGCCACTTCGTCTACGACTTCGCCTTCAACGATCGCAGCCATCACTTCCAAACCGACACCGGGTTTGTCCCCCGCACCGACATCCGCCACCTCATCCAGACCACCGAGTACTGGTTCCGGCCGGAGGGCAAGGTCGCCTCCTGGGGGCCGCGCCTGTTTGCGGAAACCATCCTCGACCATCAGGGAACCATGCTGTATTGGGTGGCTATTCCGCGGCTCACCTGGAACTTCTCCCGGCAGACCAGCCTGCGCTTCAACTACGCCCTGGGCGGCGAACGTCTGCGTCCCCAGGATTTCCCCGGACTCACCACTGACCTCTATCACGCCGTCGGCAACGGCGGCATCCATTTCGAGACCAGCTTTTTCTCCTGGGCGTCGGTGCGCGCTTTTTCCACTATCGCCGGTACCGGCATCAACTTCGCGCCCGCCGCCGGACAGCTCCCCACTCGTGAAAACCTGTACTTCGGCGACTTCGCCCTCACCCTGCGGCCGGCCACACGCCTGACCATCGACAATAGCTACCTGGCCACACGGCTCACCCGCCGCCACGGCGGAGAAAATATCTTCAACAACCACATCCTGCGTTCGCGCTGGAACTACCAGTTCACGCCTCGTCTGGCAGCCCGCTTCATCGCTCAGTACACAACCGTGCTTGCCAATCCCAGCTTCACTTCGCTCCAGACCGCCAAGAACTTCAACGCCGACTTCCTCATCACCTACCTGGTGCACCCGGGAACGGCGGTGTTTGTGGGCTACAACTCCAACCTTCAAAATCTGGATCGCTCCCTTACCGTTACTCCCGACGGCCTGTTGCGCACCCGCAACCGCTTCCTGAACGACGGCCGCCAGTTCTTCGTCAAGGTGTCATATCAGTTCCGCTTTTAGCGTCCAGGAAGTAACAGCACTTCCAACTCGAGGATGAACATGGTTTCCTTTCGAACTTTAGTAGTCCCTCATCGCGGCCAAGACTTCGAAATTTCCTGTTTCCTCCGGCCGGGTCAAGGGGACACGCTGGTCTATCTGCATGGCTTGGGATCCACCAAGTACGACTTCTGGGGAGCCACCACTCAGCCCGGCTTGAACCACGCGACCTTGCTTGCGCTCGACTTTCCGGGCAGCGGCAATTCAAGCTACTTCGACCAGCTTCCGCTCGGGATGGATGATCTGGTTGAGATCACGCACAGAGTTGTTCGGTCGCTGGAACTCACGGACCTAACCCTGATCGGCCACAGCATGGGCGGCCTGACGGCGCTCTTGTTCGCGCTCCGCTATCCGGCGGCGGTGAAGCGCCTGATCAGCGTGGAAGGAAACCTGGCGCCGGAGGATTGTTTTCTCTCCCGCCCGGCCTCCGCGCTTTCCTTCCCGGAGTTCCTGGAACAGAACTTCATGCTTCAGGCGCAGGCAAAGTTCATCGCATCGCCTCATCTCGGCTCCAGGCTGTTTGCCGACACGTTCCGCCGCCAGGTCTCGCCCCACGCCTACCATGATTACTGCCGCTCCATCGTGGAGCATTCCGACAGCGGCCGGCTGCTGCCCGCCTTTCTGCAACTCAAACTGCCCAGGCTCTTTGTGTACGGGTCCGCCAACCGAACCCTTTCTTACATTCCTGAACTCGGGCCAGCGGGCATTTCCGTGGTCGAAGCTCCCGGCAGTGCGCACTGGCTGGTCGCCGACAACCCCAATTTCTTCTACACCTCGCTTCAGGAATTCCTTGCCGCCGATGGCCAGCTTGCCCCGACCAGCAGGCAGCTTGCCGAATGGGCCTTCAACCTGCATGATGCCGCCCAGGGGATTCCGCGTGAGCTCGCTGCGGGAGTCAACACGCGGATTTTCCCGGGCGAGCACGCGATGTTGTCGGTGGTAAAGTTGGACCCGCATGCCGAAGGCAAGCTCCACAGCCACCCGCAGGAACAATGGGGCGTGCTGCTGCGCGGCGAGTGCGTTCGCATCCAGGACGGAGTGGAAGTCGCCATGACGGCAGGAGATTTCTGGCGCACTCCGGGCCACGTGCCGCATAGCTTGCGCGCCGGAGCCGCGGGCGCGCTGGTGCTCGACATTTTCAGCCCGCCCCGGCCGGAGTACAAAAAGGCCGGCAGAGGTTTCGGGCCTGAGAGCGAAGGTCAATCATAGAGAGGAGCGACCGAGGATGCGCCCCAACCGTTTGCGGCAGATCTGGAAAGAAAATCATACGGCGATCAACGCCTGGCTCACCATTCCCAGCCCGTGGACGGCGGAAGTGCTGGCCGCCACCGGTTTCGATGCCCTCACCATCGACATGCAGCACGGCTTGGCGGATTACCAGGTCACCCTGTCCATGCTGCAGGCGATGTCTTCCACGGCGGTGGTCCCTCTGGTCCGGGCGCCGTGGAATGAACCTTCCATCATCATGCGCATCCTGGACGCAGGTGCCTACGGCATCATCTGCCCCATGGTCAACACCCGCGCCCAGGCGGAAGCCTTCGTGAGCGCGTGCCTCTATCCGCCGGCCGGCTCGCGGAGCTGGGGCCCGATTCGGGCGAATGTCTACGCGGGCGACGACTATGTTGCGCGCGCCGGCGAAACCATCCTCACCCTTGCCCAGATTGAAACCGCGGAGGCGATGCGCAATCTTGACGACATTCTGTCGGTGCCGGGGTTGAGCGGGGTCTACGTGGGTACCATAGATTTGAGCATCAGTCTGGGGCTTGCGCCGCCGGGCGACTTGCGAATCGCCGAGTTGCAGGCCGCGCTCCACCAGATCATGGAGAATGCAAGCCGGCACGGCCTGGTGGCCGGAGTCCATGCTCGAGTGCCCGAAGAGTCGGCGCTGCTCGAGAAGTGGGGCTTTCGCCTGCTCACAACTTTTTTCGACACCCCGGCGCTCCAGAACGCTGCCCACAGCGCCCTGGAGCAAACCCGGCTGGCGCTCCGAAAGAAGTAGTCCTCGAAACCGAGCCGGTGGCCCGCCACGGCATCCGCCGTCGGCTAGAATGAAAGAGCGATGGCCCAGACCCTCCAGGCCGAAACCCGCCCCGCGGCGGACGTGATCAGCCAGACGCCGGTGGCGCAGGCGACCAACGGCATCTGCTATGCCAGCGCGGGCGAAACCGGCGTTGCCCAGTCACATCTGGAACGCGTGGTGGCCACCGTACCCCGCGCCATCGCCGCGGCGCTGAACCGCGTGGCTTATTACTTCGTTCCGCTCGCCGTGGGCCAGGGCGACGAGACCCTGGTGGCCGACCGCTACGACGTCGCTCTGAGCGACCAGGCCGTCTGCCACCGCAACATCAAATCGGGCCCCGACCAGGTGGTGTTCATCTCCACCCGCCTGGCCGAGGACAAGTTCACGCTGGCCTTCGAGTTCTTCATCAACATCGGACACGCGTTCGTGGAACGCGCGGGCATCTCCGCCGCCTTTGGCGATCTGCTGTGGAAGCAGGTGGAAGAGAAAGCCCGCGGCGAAACCAGCCTCGATGCCTGGGAACTGCGCAAGCTGGCCGCCACCCCCGGGCCCGACGCCGAGAAACACCGCGGCGAGTACACCTCCGCCGCCTTCTCCGACGCCATCGCCATCTACCTGCTCACCCTGCAGCTCGACGTGGAGTACCAGGACTTGCGCGAGCGCGATTATCCTCTGCTCGCTCCCAAGGCGCTCGCCGACCGCCTCCGCAAGATGGCCGAACTGTTCCCGCCCGAGCCCGGCTTCGAGTTCAGCATCCTGCACCGGCGAAAGCCGTAGCGGAGTCTTTCACCACGGAGACACGGAGGTCAAAAACCAAGATCCCTCGACTTCGCCCGCCCGCAGCGGGCTTCGCTCGGGATGACAATAGTCAAGGGATCGCGTGGTGACTGAGAGAAGTTTACTTCCCGCCCGCCGCCGGCTTGGCCTCAGGCTTGCGCCCGATTTCCAGGTCGATGGTGATGGTAATTTGCTCACCCACCACCAGCCCGCCGGTTTCCAGCGTCTTGTTCCAGGCAACACCGTAGTCGAAGCGGTTGATTTTGACCGTGGCGGATGCCCCGCGCTTCAGGTTGCCCCGCGGGTCGGTGATCGCGGCCGTTGGCCCTTCCACTTCGAGCACCACCTGCTTGGCCACGCCGCGGATGGTCAGATCGCCAATCACCCGCAGCCCGTCCTTGCCCGCCTTCTCTACCTTTTTCGACTTGAAGGTGATTGTGGGGTGGTTGGCGACGTCGAGGAAATCGGCGGTCTTCAGGTGCTTGTCACGATCGGGTTCCTGCGTGTTGATGGTGCTGGCGTCAATCGTGGCCTCGACGCTGGACTTGGTGATGTCACTATCGTCGATGACCAACGTGCCGGTCACGTTGCTGAAGCTGCCGCGCACGTTGCTGACCAACAGATGGCGCACCGAAAAATGGGCGGCCGAATGTCGGGCGTCAATCTGCCAGGTCGTGGTCTGGGCCCAGGAAAAGCCCGCCAATGCGAGAACTACAAGCGTGGTCGCGAAGAGTTTCTTTCGAAGCTGCATGGATGCTCCTTGAATGGAGAAGGCGTTCAGTCTAACTCCAATCCGGCTCAGCTGCTGTCTGGTTAGACGCTTCCGCTTCGCAGGGGTTGCACTACCAAGTTGGCAAGACTCAAACCGCCGCCTCGATGCCCACTAGGCCGTATGCCTCCACCTGATAGCCGGCGTCCACCCAGGCGTCCAGCCCTCCCAGCAGCGGGCGCACGCGCTCGAATCCATGATCCATCAGCATGCGGGCCACCCGGGCCGACGAGGCTTCGCTGGGTCAAGCACAGTACAAAATGATCTCGCGGTCAGCCGGCAGGTCGGGGACCTTGCGCTCCAACTCCACCATGTCCAGTCCGATGGCTCCGGGGATGCGTCGCGGATCCCCCTTGCGCGCTACCGCCGAACGCACGTCCACCACCAGCGGATCCAGGCCGTCGTCCATGAGGCGGCGCAGATCGTCCACGCTGATGCGCACCTGTCGCAGCTCGTTGTAGAAGCGGCGGCGCTCCCGCCATTTCACATAAATGTAGCCTGCCACGCCCGCTCCGATGATCGCCAAAGCCCAGCTTCCCAGACCGGTCAGGAACTCGAGCACGCGATCAATGGCGCCGGAAAAAATCAGTCCCAGCCCGATGCCTGCGCCCGTCCACACCACCGCGCCCAGCGTGTCGAAAATAAGAAAGGGCGGCCAGCCGACTTTGGTGGCGCCCGCTACCGGCGGGGCCACCGTGGAAAATCCCGGGATGAACTTGGCCACCACCAGCGAACGCATGCCCCAACGCTCAAACAGCGACTCCGTCTGACGGATGCAGGTAACCGGGGACAGAGAGATGCGGCACAGCGTGCTCAGCACGCGGTGGCCGTAGCGGCGTCCCAGCGCGTACCAGGCCACGTCCGCCAGCACGCATCCCAACACCGCCACCAGCAGCAGTGCGGGGCCGGAGATCACTCCCATCGCCACCAGCGCTCCCGTGACGATCAGCGTGGGGAACGCAGGAATGGGCAGTCCAAGCTGCTCCAGCAGCACGTTCAGGAACACGAACGGCAGTCCGTATTGTGCGACTCTGGCGGTTAGGTCTTGCATGGCAAACACTACGAACGGGACCGCTTGAGTAGATGCCTGTGCCGGGGCAAAAGAAACAGGTTTCTTGGATGTGCGAAGTATGATGTGCGATGTATTTCACATCCCACATCAAACATCAAACATCGCACATCACTCCTCGTCTACCATGCACCTGTGAAAAAGGTGGCCTATCTCTCCCTGGGCTCGAACCAGGGAGACCGCCGCCAAAACCTCGAAGCCGCGCTCCAGCATCTGCGCGAACTGGGCGATCTGGTCGTCTCTTCCTTCTACGAGACCGAGCCGGTGGGCGCCATCCGGCAAGAGTGGTTCCTGAACTGCGCGGCTGCGCTTGAAACCGAGCACATGCCGCGGCAGCTGCTGGCGCGGATCCTGGCCATTGAGAAGACCATGGGCCGGCGCCGGACCAGGACCCAAGGTCCGCGCAACATTGATATTGACATCGTGCTCTTCGGAAACGCGGTGATGAAAACCTCGAACCTTGTCATTCCGCATCCCGCCATGCACCAGCGCCGCTTCGTGCTTGCGCCCCTGGCTGAGATCGCGCCCGCCGCCCGCCATCCCCTGCTCCGCCGCAGCGTACGCGAACTGCTGGACGCCTTGCCGCAGGGCGATGCGGTGGTGAAGAAAATTGAACCATCGAGCGATTGATGTTTGATGTGTGATGGGCGATCTGCGATGTGCGATGTGAAATGCAGCCTGCAGGGGCGGGAGATTTGGTCTTTTACATCACACATCAAACATCGCACATCACACATTCAATGACCCACTGATTCAATCCGGAATCACGATGCTGCCTCTGCCGCTCGCGCCGCTCGCGATCACCGAAGACTCCGGTTCGGGAAATTTCTCGAACACCAGGTCCAGAAACGCCCGCGAACGCGGCCGTCCGCTGGTGCGCACGTGGGCCATGCGCAGCACGAACACCAGGGCCTCGAAGACGTGCTGGTCGCGCAAATTCGAGTAACCCTGGTGCTTCTCTTCCGTACGACGGTACTCGGTTACCAGCTCTTCAATCCGGGCGGGAAGGGCCTGCAGAGCGGGGCTGGCGCCGGTCGCGGGAGCGTGCAATCCGGACTCCACCAGCACCTGGTAGCGGCGGGTCTGGGCGGTGAGCGCCGCGATGGCGTCGCGGTCGTTCAGTGTGCGGTCGGCGCGCCCCCAGTGGGCCACTGCAAACAGCACTCCCGCCAGCAGCGGTTCGTGCCGGTGGGCGGATTCTTCGCTGACCACGACATGCGAGAAAACCTCTTTAGGATCAACATCTTCCAGCGGACGCCGCTTCTCGTGCTGGCGCGCCTGCAGCAGGTACGGGCAGGTGGAAGGGCAGTCCAGCGTCACCTCCCGCTCGGTGCCGCAGCAGGGCGCGCAAATCTTCCCGTGGAGGGCGGGGCAGAAGCGCTTTTCGGAGCGGGTTTGGCAGAGCGCGCAGCTCACGCCCAGGTCCTTTCGAGCAGTGTTTTCGCGGCTCCCAAGGCTATCACGGCGGCAGAGCCCGGCTGCACCGCTTCCAGTGCAAAAACCCGATGCTCACCAAACCCGCATAAAGAGCGGGGAAAACGCTTCTTTTTCCACCGGCTATGAGGTAGGATGGCACTCCTGGTTGGGTCCGCATTCATAGTCCCACCACTCCAAGGAGGCAACATGGCAGGTATGACCAAGACACAGCTGGTTCGTCACATGGCCGGCAAGCTGGAAACCAACAACAAGACCGCCGCTCAGTTTCTGGAAGCGCTGGCGGAAACCGCGATCAAGGAAACCAAGAAGGTCGGACTGTTCGTGATCCCCGGACTGGGCCGCCTAGTGAAGTCCAACCGCAAGGCGCGCATGGGCCGCAACCCGCAGACCGGCGAAGCCATCAAAATTTCTGCCCGGACGGTGGTGAAGTTCCGCGTGGCCAAGGCCGCGAAGGAAGCCATCGCTCCCCGCAAGGCGTAAGCGCCGAATCCTTTCGACGCGCGAGGCCGGCTCTTCGCCGGCCTCATTTTTTTGGCCACAGTGACACCGAGGGATGTCTGATGTGCGATGTGTGAAGTGCGATGTGTGAAGCGGGATGGGCGAAGAGGAAGCGAGGGCGACTTCCAACATCGCACATCACACATCAAACATCGCCCAGTCCCTCAATGATTCAATGCTTCTCTCCCTGTCTCAGTGGTGAGAAGATTCACTCGTGCTTTCCTGCTCCATCGAGTTCTTCCCGGAGCGTGATGCGGAGATTCTCGCCGCAATTCCCGCGGCCCCGGCCGTGTTCCTGCTGCGCGGCGATCCCGCGGAGCCAAGCGCCGAGCCCTACCTCAGCAAGACCGCGAACCTGAAGCGCCGGTTGCACCGCCTGCTTGCTCCCCCGGAAGAACGCAGCCGCAAGCTGAACCTGCGTGAGCGCGCCCGCCGCATCGAGTACACGCTCACCGGCTCCGACTTCGAATCCGGCCTGCTGCTCTACCGCACCCTGCGCTCGGTTTTTCCTCAGACCTATCGCACGCGCTTGCGCCTGCGCCTGGCGCCGCTGGTCCGCCTGAACCTGGACAACCCCTGGCCGCGCGCCTACGTCACCCGCCGCATCGGACGCCTGCGCGGACGCTCGCTCTACTACGGCCCCTTTCCTTCGCGGGCCGCGGCCGAGAAGTTTCTGAACGATTCGCTCGACCTGTTCAAAATGCGCCGCTGCGACTTCGAACTCAACCCCGACCCTGCCTTCCCCGGCTGCATCTATTCCGAGATGAAGATGTGCCTGGCCCCATGCTTCAAGGGCTGCAGCGACGAACAGTACACCGCCGAAGTAGGCCGCGTGCGCGCCTACCTGGATTCCGGCGGGCAGTCGCTCACCGCGGCGCTGGCCGCCGAGCGCGAGGGCGCGTCCACCAGCCTTGAGTTCGAGACCGCGGCCGCCATTCACGCCCGCCTGGAAAAGGTGGCGGCAGCGCGCGGCCTGCTGCCGGAAATCGCGCGCTCCCTGGAGCGCGTCACCGGCGTCATCGTGCAACGCTCCGCGGATGCGGGCGCGGTGGCGCTGTTCCGCGTGGACGCCGGAATCCTCTCCGGCCCGCTCGCGTTCTCCGTGGAGCAGCGCCAAGGCAAGCCGGTTTCCATGGAAGCCCGCCTGCTGGAAGCCCTCGCTGCCGGCGGCCGTGTGGAAGCGGGCGACCCGCCCGCGCTTGTAGCGCCGCCATCCGGCCCGCCCGTCCCGGCGCGCGTCTCCTCCGCAACCTCCGCCCTGGAGCGCATGGAGCACCTGGCGCTGCTCAAGCACTGGTACTACCGCTCCAGCCGCCAGGGTGAAATCTTCCTTGCCGACCAGCGCGGCGAGCTGCCCCTGCGGCGTATGGTGCGCGGCGTGTCACGGGTGTTGCGGGGAGAAAAAGCTGTTGATTTCACCGCCGAGTCCGCCGAGAACACAAAGGGTTTTTCTGACCGCGGATAAACGCGGATGGCCGCGGATTCAATACCTGGACTAGTCTGGGAACCTTAGGCAGGTGCCGGTGTGAGCGTCTTATCAAGAATTGTAGTTGTTGCCGCCCTGCTATCCCTGGCTGGAATGGTCTTGATCTTCAGCCTGGTGGGGATGCTCGATCCAGTGGGTTCCAAGATGGCGGACGACAGCGATCCTTTCGGCCCGCCCGATCCATGGTGGTATGGACTTTTTGGCCTCTCCCTGAGCGCCGGTTTGTTGTTGTTGGCAGGCGTCGTCCTACGCCCGCTCTTCATCCGGGCTAGATCGAACGACAGGATGCCAACCGCCACCCAAGATCCGCGTTCATCCGCGTAAATCCGCGGTAGAAGTTCTGCGTTTGCGGAAGATCACCCGCACCCCTTCGCGCCAGCGTTCGTCAATGCCCAGCAGCGTGCAGTCAATCTCCGGCGAAAGATACCGCAGCAGCGCGTCGGTGGCCGGATGCACGCGCAGCGCGGGCGCGACCAGCAGCAGGATGGGCGGATTCGGCGAAAGCTCGCGCCCGGGAAAGTATCCGCAGCGCTGGAACTCGCCGCGCTGATGGTGCCAGTTCACGCGCGCCCAGTAGTCGAGCCCTTGCAGCGGCAGGTGGAGGTCCTCATCGGCCTTCAACTCGATCACCGCCAGTTGCCCGTCGCGGGTCACGGTGAGCACATCGATCATGGCGCGATCGCTGGCTGCGAACGCCGGGACTTGGGAGTACACGGCGCCAGAGTCGAAGCGGGAATCGAGCATACTCACGTCGCGCACCACCAGCGACTCCAGCCAGCGCTCGGGCTGCATCCGCCACAGGGCGTGGTCGCGCGGGCCCTGGGGACGGCGCGTTGCCGCCAGCGTGCGCACGAACCCGGCAAAGTTCTCCGCGTTGTCATCGCTGAGGATGGCTTCGTACGGGCCCACGCCGAAAGCCACTTCCTCCGCGCTGCGAAACGACCCGCGCTGCGGCGCCAGGCGGGCGCGCGCAAACTCCAGGCCGCGCAGGCGGAAGGCAACTTCACTCGAATCGAGCACCACCAGTTCGGCGTCGGGCGCCAGCTCTTTCACCCGCGTCGCCGATTCCCGGAAGCGCTCGCGCGCGGCCGCTGCATCCGGGCAGCGCACCAGCCGAGTGGCGATGTTGCCGCGATCGCCGGTGTCGAGTGCCTGGATCGAGTCCTCGCGCTCATTCATTTCCCACAGCTCGAAGCGCGCTGCCTTGCGGTCCAGATGCGCCATGCGTTCACGCACCACCGCTGAGCATCCGGTGGGCACAAACAGCTTCAGGCCTTCCACCACGCCGCGCGCGGCGAACTGCTGGCGGCAGTGGTCGAGCCACAACAGCCCGATGGTGAGCGCGGCGTCCACCGTGCCCTGGGTTTCCTGCGCGTTCACTCCCAGCACCGCCGACGCCGTCCGCCCGCGCCGCAGCAGGCCGCGCGCATACGCCGGGCCGAACGAGCGCTCCAGATCCATGGCGGAACTCAACCGGTCCACCTTGAAGTCGGAGAAGTTGCGCTCCAGCAGCCGGCGAAGCCGGCGCTGATAGGCAGCTCGCGCGGCCTTGCGCTGCGAAGGCGGGCGCCGGTCGCGCTCGCGGCAGATTTCCAGCTTCGCCGGCCGCGCCTGCCCGAAGCGCTGCACCGTGAGGTGCAATACGTCGCGCCTGGCTTCCGCCTCCAACACGCGGCGCACGGTGTTGCGCTCCTCCGACCACAAGTGCAGCAGGCACTTGCCGCGCTCCGCGGAGATGGAATAGCGGGCGCTTGCGAAGTCGAAGATTTCCTCACCCTCTTCCAGCACGATGGCGTCGCGCGCCTCGGCCAGAAATTCTTCCAGCAGGCGGGCGAGGGATTCCGAGGTCATGGAGCGCGCGGATTATATGACGGAGTGACGCTCCTCAGTACGCCGCTGACTCCAACTGTTTGCCCGGCGGGAAGCCGGATGGGATAATCAACCTTCGCCCTCATGGACCACCGCCAGTTCTTCTTCGACCGCTACGGCCTCACCGACCGCGACCTGGAGCGCTATCTCGCGGCCGCGCTTTCCGCCGGCGGCGATTACGCCGACCTCTACTTCGAGTACCTGTTCTCCACCTCCATCAGCCTCGACGAATCCCTGGTCAAGTCGGCGTCGCAGGGTATTTCGGCGGGATGCGGGGTGCGCGTTGTTTCCGGCGAACGCACCGGCTACGCCTACACCGACGACCTTGCGCCTGAGCGCATTCAGCATGCGGCGCGCACTGCGGCGGTGATCGCCAGCGGCCCGGCTAAAACTCCTTCCGCGGGTTTTCGCCACACGGCAGCGCGCAACCTGTATCCCGTGGCGGCCACGGCGGAGGCGGAGGTCGCCGCCCGCCTTGACCTGGTGCAGCGTGCCGACCGCGCCGCTCGCGCCTTCGATCCCCGCATCACCCAGGTGCGCGCCGGGCTGAGCGACGAAGTCCGGCACATTCTGGTGGTCGGCTCCGACGGCGCCTACGCCGCCGACGCCCAGCCGCTGGCCCGCTTCAACGTCTTCTGCATCGCCAAGTCGGGCGAAAACTCGGCGCGTGGCTCCTCCGGGGGCGGCGGCCGCATCGCCCTCGACTTTTTTGCCACCGAAAAGACGCCCGAACACTTTGCCCGCGAAGCCGCGCGCCAGGCCATCGTCCAACTCGACGCCCGCGAAGCTCCCGCCGGCGAAATGGAAGTGGTCCTGGGGCCGGGCTGGCCGGGGATTCTGCTGCATGAGGCCGTGGGCCACGGCCTGGAAGCCGACTTCAACCGCAAGAAAACTTCCGCGTTTGCGGGCTTGTTGGGCCAGCGCGTGGCCAGCGAAAAATGCACGGTGGTGGACAACGGCACCCTGCCTTCACGCCGCGGCTCGCTCAACGTGGACGACGAAGGCGCGCCCACCCAGAACACCGTGCTCATCGAAAAGGGCATCCTCAAGGGCTATATCTCCGACAAACTTTCCGCCCGCCTGATGGGGATTGCCGACACCGGCAACGGCCGCCGTGAAAGCTACGAGCACATTCCCATGCCCCGCATGACCAACACCTACATGCTGGCCGGCGAGGATTCGCCCGAAGACATCCTGCGCTCGGTGCAGCGCGGCGTGTACGCGGTGAACTTCGGCGGCGGCCAGGTGGACATCACCAACGGCAAGTTCGTGTTCTCAACTTCCGAGGCTTATCTGATCGAAGACGGCCGCGTCACTGCGCCGCTGAAGAATTGCACTCTTATCGGCAACGGGCCCGACGTGCTCACTCGCGTCTCCATGGTGGGCAACGACCTGGCGCTCGACGAAGGCGTGGGCACCTGCGGCAAAGACGGCCAGTCGGTGCCGGTCGGCGTCGGCATCCCTACGCTCAAGGTGGACAAGATCACCGTCGGCGGCACCGCCCGGCAACAGGTGGGAACGGACTTTCGGAACTGATTTGCTCGATACCTTTAGACATGGTCTTCGGAAGGGCACGGCTTCAGCCGTGCCGCAGAGCGGATTAGGACACAGCGGCTTTAGCCGCGGAGGTGGGGAAGGTGCCGCGTGCTGTAACCGCGCAGATGAAGAAGCATTACCTTCGTCGCGGTGCCAAGGTATTAGAGTGGGGTGCCGTGTCGATCGAGGATGCGCTTTGTGATAGGGATCATGTTTTCCGATGCACTGAATGTTTCGCTAGCGTGCGGCCACACAAGGCGAGCAGCCAAGCTGCACATTTCGAGCATTTTCGTGAATTCGATGGCTGCTCACTTAGTCGCGCCTGGAGTGGCGTGAAGCGTCCCAACCCACAAGCAATCGACTAGATCCCGGTTGCACTCGATAAGGAATTTTCTTCCCGTGAAACCCGAAACTGATCTCAAGGAAATCGCCGCCGACGTCGTCCGTCGCGCCCTGGCCGGCGGCGCAACTGCCGCCGAGGCCGTGGCCCGCGAGGGAGAAGAGTTCTCCACGCTCGTCCGCCTGGGCGAAGTGGAGCAGCTCAAGGAAGCAGGCTCGCGCGCTCTGGGCCTGCGCGTTTTCTTCGGACAGCGCGCCGCCTCCACCCACACCACCGACTTCTCTTCAGACGGCATCGAGCAACTGGTCAAGGGCGCGCTGGCGCTGGCGCGCGTCACCTCGGAAGATCCCCACGCCGGACTCCCCGCAACGAGTGAACTCGGTACGCTCACCGGCGATCTCGACCTCTACTACGACGACGTCCACTCCCTGCCCACCGACGCCCGCATCGAGTACGCGCGGCGCGCGGAGCGCGCGGCCATGGCCGGTGACCCGCGCATCTCCAACTCCGAAGGCGGATCGTTCGACGCCGCCACCGGCCGCAAGGTGCTGGCCAACTCTCACGGCTTCGTGGGTGAATACCAAAGGTCGTACTGCTCGGTGGCCGCCGTCCCAATCGCCCAAGAGAACGGCAGCATGCAGCGCGACTACTGGTACGCGGTGTCGCGCACCCTCTCCCTGCTGGACTCGCCGGAAGAAGTGGGGCGCATCGCGGCTCAGCGCACGCTGCGCCGCCTGGGCGCGCGCAAAGTGAAAACCGCGCGGGTGCCCATCGTCTTCGAGCCCATGGTGGCGCGCTCGCTGCTGGGCAACCTCTTCGAGGCCGCCAGCGGCGACTCCATTTATCGCGCCGCCTCCTTCCTGGCAGGCAAGTTGGGCGAGACCATCGCCGGCGACAACGTCACCGTGGTGGACGACGGCACCATGCCCGGAGGTTTCGGCACGTCTCCCTTCGACGGCGAAGGCGTCCCCACGCGGCGCACAATGGTGGTGGAGCGCGGCGTGCTGAAATCGTATCTGCTCAACACTTACACTGCGAAAAAGCTCGGACTCGCAACCACCGGCAACGCCGCCCGCGGACTGGCCGGCACTCCCGGCATCGGCGCGGGAAACTTTTTCCTGGAGCCGGGCGCACAATCGCCGCAGCAGATCATCGCCGCCATCCCCCAAGGCCTCTACGTCACCGAACTGCTGGGATTCGGCGTCAACCTGGTCACCGGCGACTACTCCCGCGGCGCCGGCGGGTTATGGATTTCGGGCGGCGAGCTGGCTTTTCCCGTCGAGGAGATCACCATCGCCGGCAACCTCAAAGACATGCTGCGCAACATCACTGCCATCGGCAACGACCTCGAGTTCCGCGGCTCCGTGGCCTGCCCCACCATCCGCATTGACGGCCTGACCGTTGCCGGGGCTTGAGCTTTCACCACAGAGACACAGAGGACACAGACGCATTTGGCACTTGGTCACCCTCGGTCGAATCGCTGAACTGCCAAATGCCAATTGCTAAGTGCCAAATGCGTCCTCTGGGTCTCTGTGGCCAAGCCCTCGCCGGCTTCGCGCTAGAATCTCTTCATGGACGAGCCGCTCCCGCCCCGCACCGTGTCCTCGCCGCCGGAGAGTGAAACTCCCTGGGCGGCCATTCTTGCTGGCGGACTGCTCTTGCTGCTGGTCCTGGGGGCGCTGGCTTTCCTCACCCGCACGGAGGCGCCCTCCGTGCCCGTGGCTCCGGCCGCGGTCACACCGCACGCCTACGGTGAAAAACTCCAGATCACCGGCCTGAAGATGACGGAAGTGGAGAACTTCGTCGGCGGCAACGTCACTTACCTGGAGGGCAATCTGATCAACGGCGGCGATCGCACCGTGACCGGAGCCTCCGTCCAGGTGATCTTCCGCAATTCCTTGGGAGAAGTGGCGCAGAAAGAGCTGCTGGCGGTGAAGGTTCACCAGCAGGTGGGCACCTACACCGATGTAGTGGATTTGAAAGCGGCGCCGCTCAAGCCCGGCGAGTCGCGCGGCTTCCGCCTCACTTTTGACCACGTTACCGCCGACTGGAACCGCGTCTATCCCGAACTCACCGTGGTCGCGGTCACCTTCCAGTAGGCGCGTGTGGAAGCGGGCGACCTCGCCCGCGCACGACCACCCTGAGAAAACAACTCTTTCGCGTCTACCGTCCAATTCTCAAACCCTGTCCCAATTCTCAAGTGTTGTCATCCCGAGCGCAGCCCGACTGAGTCCGCCGCGGCGGACGAGGAAGGGCGAAGTCGAGGGATCTCGGTTTTGCTTTTCCCGCCGCCCCGCACCCTGCCACGCCCGTGTGGAAGCGGGCGACCTCGCCCGCCATCCTGTGCCGCCCTCAAGAAAACCCTTGACAAACCTACCGCTGTAACAGTACATTCTGTACATACTGAAATTACGGATGGTGACGTATGGCAAACCTTTCACCCGTAGCTCAGAAGTTCATCCTGCATTGGGGCGAGATGGGCACCCGCTGGGGCATCAACCGCACCGTGGCCCAGGTGCACGCCCTGCTCTACCTGTCTCCCCGGCCGCTGCACGCCGAGGAGATCACCGAAATGCTCTCGGTATCGCGTTCCAACGTTTCCACCAGCCTGCGCGAGTTGCAGGCCTGGGGGATCGTGAAGATCGTGCACGAGCTGGGCGATCGCCGCGACCATTTCGAGACCATGAAGGTAGTGGGGGAGATGTTCCAAATCATCATGGACGAGCGCAAGAAGCGCGAAATTGATCCCACGCTCGACATCCTGCGCCAGTGCGTGGCCGACGCCGAGTCCGCGGGCCCGGGCGAATCCCACTCCCGCAAGCGGCTGGCCGAGATGCTGGAGTTCGTCGAAACCATCACCACTTGGTACGGCCAGCTGCGCCGCCTGCCCGCCGACGCGGTGAACAGGCTGCTCAAGGCCAGTGGCAATGCCAAGAAACTGCTGGCATTCGCAAAATGACAAGGACTGTGTGGCGCGGCCGCCCTCGGCCGCGTCTTTTCGGCAGCGGTCAAGCATACGAGGGAGGATGAGGTAATCATGGAGCCGCAGGCTGACATCCATCCCCACGTCACCACCTACCGCCCGCCCACGGGCTGGCTGGTGTACGACGGAGACTGCGCCTTATGTACGCGCCTGGTGCGCTGGTTTCGGCAGCCGCTGGAGCGCCGCGGATACGCGTTCGTCCCCCTGCAAGCGCCCTGGATCGCGGCCCGCCTGCACATTTCCTACGGCGTGGCGCCCGAAGACCTGCTCCAGGAGATGCGCGTGCTCACCGGAGACGGCCGCTGCCTGGGCGGCTCCGCCGCCATCCTTCACCTGGCGCGCGAAATCTGGTGGACGTCGCCGCTCTGGCTTCTGGCCAAACTTCCGGGGATGCGCGCCCTGCTCGATTTCGGCTACCGCACCGTGGCCAGGCACCGGCACTGCGTGGGCGCGGTGGGACAGCGCATCACCGCCTGCGCCGTGAGCAAGAGCGCGCACCCAAAATCGCGCAGCGCGTAAAACATTCCGAGCGAAGCGAGGAATCTCTATGACTCATGCAGCCCTTGCAAGCGTAGGGATTCCTCGCTTCGCTCGGAATGCAAAAACAGGCTTGGCTCGGAATGTGGAAATACCCGCCGGGCCCTGGACCATCGAGTTCACCTGGTACGATCTCCTGTTTCTGCACTGGCCGGTCGAGCCGGCAGCGCTGCGCGGGCTGGTCCCAGCCTCGCTGGAACTCGACCTCTACCACGGCGAGGCCTGGGTGGGCGTGGTCCCCTTTTTCATGAGCGACATTCGGCTGCGCCCCTTGCCGCCCCTGCCGGGCACCTCGGCCTTCGCCGAAGTCAACCTGCGCACCTACGTGCGCTTTCGCGGGCAGCCGGGCGTCTACTTCTTCAGCCTCGACGCTGCCAGTCTGCTGGCCGTATACACCGCGCGAGCCTGGTATCACCTGCCGTACTTCCATGCGCGCATGTCCGTGGACCACGACGGCGACGCCGTGCGTTACTCGAGTGAGCGCCGCGAAAATTCCCAGCCGGCCGAGTTCCGCGCGCGCTATCGCCCCACCTCGGAAGCCCGCCAGAGTCTGCCCGGAAGCCTGGAGCACTGGCTCACCGAGCGTTACTGCTTGTTCGCCACCGACGGCCGGAAAAGCGTCTATCGCGCCGAAATCCATCACCAACCTTGGCCGCTGCAGAACGCGGAAGCGGAACTGAAATCGGAAACCCTGGCCCGCGCCGCCGGCATCACCCTGCCTCATGTCGCGCCCCTGGCTCACTTCTCAAGAAAGCTCGAGGTCTGCGTTTGGCGGCCGGAACGGCTCCATCCGTGATTAAGAGAACGCCGAGCTGCAAGGGAAGGAAACCAAAAACATTCTCTGCGCTCGCTGCGGGCCGTGCGTTGAGACTTGCTTCTCAGCCGATTTCGCTAGCGCCCGCCTTCCGCCTGCGATAGAAAAGTTACTTCCACATTCCTTTCCAGGCTGAACAACTGCCATGGACACCAGCCGGTCCGCATACGACTGCGGTGTGAGATTGGCGAATGGAACAGAAGTCGCTACATTGTAAGAAGTTGGCCACCGGGGACGTGACCGTGGCTGAGTCTTAGAGGTCCACCTGGAGGGCCTTTATTCAGGTAAGCTCAATTACTGTAGGGGGTTAGGCCCTTAACGCGACGGAGGATCAAGAACGCAAATGCGGGTCTTGCGCCATCTTTTTGAACGGAACCGGGCTTGGTCCGAGAATATCCGGGTTCATGACCCTGACTTCTTTCTGAAGCTGTCCCACCAACAGTCGCCCGACTATTTCTGGATCGGTTGTTCCGACAGCCGCGTGCCTGCAAACCAGATTGTCGGTCTCTTGCCGGGGGAGTTGTTCGTGCACCGCAATGTTGCCAACGTGGTGGCCCACACCGACTTGAATTGCCTCTCGGCGATGCAGTTTGCGGTCGATGTGCTTAAGGTCAAACACATTATTGCCTGCGGTCATTATGGATGCGGTGGCGTTCGCGCAGCTCTTCTTGATGAGAGGCTGGGCCTGATTGATAACTGGTTGCGCCACGTTCAGGATGTGCGGCAAAAGCATGAGGCGCAGCTCGCCGTCATCAGCGAAGAGGGGCAGCGCTGGGACCGCCTGTGTGAGCTGAACGTCATCGAGCAGGTCGTCAACGTCTGGCAGACTACCATCGTTCACGATGCGTGGGAGCGGGGACAAGCGTTGGCAGTGCATGGATGGATTTACGCACTACAAGATGGGCTGCTGCGGGACTTGAATCTCACTGTCACCCGGTTCGACGAGACTGCCGAAGCCTACGAATCGGCGATCCGCCGGTGACCCTCGGCATCCGAACACTTTCACGGAGAAGCGGGAAATGATTTGGCTTTGGGTGGGATTCATCAGCTTTGTGTTGTTGATGCTGGCGCTCGACCTCGGGGTCTTTCACCGCAAAGCTCATGTGGTCACAGTGAAGGAGGCCCTCGTTTGGAGTGCTGTGTGGGTCACCTTGGGGCTGACCTTCGCCGTGTTCGTCTACCTTGGCTACGAGGCCCAGTGGCTGGGTCTCGGAACTGGGGTGGACGCGGTAGATGGCATGCTCAACGACGGCTCTACGGCAACAGAGAAGTACCTGACGGGCTACGTCGTCGAGAAATCACTCAGCGTGGACAATGTCTTCGTGATCGCCATGATCTTCGGCTTCTTCGCGGTGCCACCGATTTACCAGCACCGAGTGCTGTTCTGGGGCATCTTGGGTGCTCTACTAATGCGCGGCGTGATGATCGCCCTCGGCACGAAACTCATCGCCGAATTTCACTGGGTCTTGTACGTCTTTGGCGCCTTTTTGATCCTCACAGCCATCAAGATGCTGGTCCTGAAGACCGACCAAACCGACCCGAATCAGAACCTGGTTGTGCGGCTGACGCGACGCTTATTCCCAGTCACTGCGCGGTTTCATGGGGAGCACTTCGTCGTTCGCGCCGGAGCACCGGCCTCCTATGAGAGCGAGGTTCCCGGTATGGCCGCTATGCCGGATGAGGCCGTGGACCAGGCCCGGCCCGGCACGTTGATGCTCACTCCCCTTGCTCTAGCACTGATCATGGTCGAGACCACGGACCTCATCTTTGCGGGCGACTCGATCCCGGCGATCTTCGCCATTACCGCCGACCCTTTCCTGGTGTTTACCAGCAATGTGTTCGCGATGCTCGGCTTGCGATCGCTCTATTTCGCGATGGCCGGAATGCTGAACAAGTTCCGCTATCTGAAAGTGTCTCTCGCGCTGGTGCTGATGGTGGTGGGAATCAAGATGTTCGCCGCCGAGGGACTTAAGCTCTCGCTCGGCAGGCACTTCAACTTTTACCTGCTGGGTGTGGTGCTCCTGATCTTGGCTGCCGGGGTGGTAGCCTCGCTGCTTGCTGGACGCCGGGCAGAGAGCGCAGCCTAGCCGAACGCTAAAACCGACAGGGGCCGCGTTGTTGGTTTCGGCCCAACGTCAGGGCATTTCCCGGCAACGTAACTTGGAAGTTTCTCGGCCTTACAAACTGCGATGCCGCACAGCGAAAACTCGTTTCTGCTTCAAAGCACATCCACCCAACGGGGGGAGGCCGCGAAGGCAGCGTGGATCAATCCCACGTGAGAGTAGGCTTGGGGAAAATTTCCCCACATGCGCTGGTTGGAAGTCTCGTAATCTTCGGAAAGCAGGCCGAGGCCGGAGAGCGCAGAATGGGCGTGGTCCATGACCTCCTTGGCTTCCGCCTTGCTCCCCGTGTCGGCGAGCGTCTCCACCAGCCAGAAGGTACAAATGATGAACGCCACCGCGGGTGCACCGAAGCCGTCATCCAGCCGGTAGCGGAACAGCCAGCCATCTTTCGACAGACCCTTGCGAATTGCCTGGATGGTTGCGCGAAGCCGGGGATCGTCAAGAGGCAAGAAGCGGAGATAGGCCATTTGCAGCAGCGAGGCATCAAGATCGCGGCCTCCATAGGAAGCGACAAAGCTGTCCAACTCCGGACACCATGCCTGGGCAACAATCTCGCCGCGAATGCGTTCCGCCGCCAGGCGAAACTCCTGTTCGAGCGTGGGTGCATGCAGGGAAGCCACCCGCGCCATGCGGTCGGCAGCCGCCCAGCACATCAGATTCGAAAAAGTCTGCGGCTTCCACTCCGTGCGGTACTCCCAGATTCCCGCGTCCGGCCGGCCCGCCACAGAAATTGCCTTTCTGGAGAGTTGCTCGAGGAGCTTGAGTGCGGCCTTGGAACGCTCGGCACTGAAGCGTTCGTCAAGAAACACTGGCGCCAAAGCTAGGACCATCTCGCCGAAAACGTCGTTCTGGGTGTGCGTCGCTGCGCCATTGCCCACGCGAACCGGTCCTTCTCCATTGAAGCCCGGCCAAGCCTCCAAGATGCGCTCCTCCAGGCGACAGGTGCCGTCCACGCAATACAAGGGGGAGAGATCGAGGCCGGGAGCGCCGCCGGCAATATTCAGAAGATACTGGATGAAGCTCTCACGCTCTTCGAAGTGCCCCAACAGCCGGAAGGCGCCCAACGAGTAGTAGGCATCCCGAAGCCAACAGTAGCGGTAGTCCCAGGTCCGGCCGCTCCCCGGCGCTTCCGGAATCGAAGTGGTCATGGCAGCCACAATCGCGCCGGTATCTTCGAAGCAATGCAGCTTGAGGGCGAGCGCCGAGCGAATGACTGCGTTCTGATACAGCGGAGGGATATTGCACTGCTTTACCCAGCGCTGCCAGTAGCGCTCGGTCTCGTTCAGGAAGCGCTCCGCGAGCGGCCGGAGCGGCTCCTCTACGGGCGCCCCCCAGGTTAGGACGAAGTGCCGCTTCTCGGTCAGCGTAAAGGGTTGGCCCGCGAGATAGGACATGGGCACGTCCGTGGTGAGGCGAAGCTGACCTTCGAAGCCCTCGAACCGCACGTGGTTCGAGCCCTGCAGGCGCGCGGGAACTGCCTTGGACCATCCCAGCCTGGGTTCGCAACTCACCCGGAGGCGCGGCGTGCCTTCGAGAGGTTCTACGATTCGAAACAGCTGTGTGGGCCGAAAAGTCCGATCATACTGGACAAATCGGGGCGCAAAGTCCAACACGCGGAACGAACCGGAAGCGGTCTTGAACCTGGTTTCCAGAATGTTCGTGTTCTCGAGGTAGGACTGCTCCCCAGGCCCTCCTTCCGCCGCCCCGATCACAAACTTGCCGCCTTCCTGGGTGTCGAGGAGAGTGGAAAACACAGGCTCGGAATCAAAGCGCGGCAAACAGCACCACACCACCTCGCCGGTGCGTTCCACGAGCGCAGAAACCTGGCAATTCCCAATGAGCCCTAAGTGTTCGAGGAGCATGGCTAGAGATTACCAAATCCGTTTGGCGCAGGAACCTGCCTTGTGTTTAGATGACAGGGTTATGCGGCAGACGGTGCGCTTCGTCGCCGGCCTGGTCTTGGGCCTCGCGCTTCTCACGTGGGTGGCTGCGGTGGTGGTGCAGAGAACCGCCCGCCAGTGGTTCGAGCGAGACGTAAGCATGCGAGCGCAGCTGGTGCTCGGCGGCGCGCGCCAGGCATTGAGCAGTCACTGGCACAAGGAGCAGCCAGAGGACTTGCGCAATCTGCTTCTCGAAATCACCCGCGACGAGCGCATCATGGCTGCGGCGGCCTGCGGCGCCGATTCCACTTTGCTGGCCAGCACCCCGGACTTTCCGCCGGTCTTCACCTGCGGAGAGCTGGCGGCTCACGTGCGGCCTGCTGCAGACGCCCCGCCGGATGCGTGGTCCTCCTGGCACCAGACCAAGTTCCTGCGGGGTGGAGTGGTGCTGGTGAGCGCGATCCCACTCCACGACGGCGAGCCCCTGGGCTTCGTGATCCTGGTGCATGATCTCAGCTTCGTGGAGCGCCGCGAAGCCAGCACGCGGCGGTTTGTCCTGATCGCGTTCGGCTTTCTGGCGGTCGCCGCCTCCGCGACCACCCTGATCGCGGCGCGCCTTTTCTGGCGAAGCTGGAGCGAGGAAATTCGCCGCCTGGTGCGCGGCGAGGGAACCCCACGGCCCGAGTTCCGGCCCATTTTGCGAGATGTTCGCGAGCTGGTGGACCGGGTCATGGAGGACAGAGAGGTCGAGCTGGAAGGTGGCGCCTGGACTCCGCAGCGGCTCAAACTGACGTTGACCCGCCATCTGCACGGCGAAAAGGTGGTCATCGTCGCCAACCGGGAGCCCTACATCCACGAGCGTCAAGAAGACGGAACGACCAAGATTTTGCACCCGGCAAGCGGGCTGGTGACGGCGTTGGAGCCGGTGATGCGGGCGTGCTCCGGCGTCTGGGTCGCCCACGGCAGCGGTTCGGCCGATCAGGAGACGGTGGATGCAAACAGCCGGATTCGCGTTCCCCCTGGAGAGGAGTCGTACTTTGTCCGGCGGGTGTGGCTGTCCAAGGAAGAGGAGCGCGGGTATTACTACGGGTTTTCCAACGAAGGGTTGTGGCCCCTTTGCCATATCGCCCATGCGCGGCCCGTCTTCCGCACCGAGGATTGGCGCTACTACCAGGCGGTCAACGAAAGATTTGCACAAGCAGTGTGCGAGGAAGTGGATTCCGACGACCCCATCGTCCTCGTCCAGGACTATCACTTTGCCCTCGCCCCGCGCATGATTCGCGAGCGCCTGCCGCGCGCCACAGTGATCATGTTCTGGCATATCCCCTGGCCCAATTCAGAGCGCTTCGGAATCTGCCCCTGGAGCCGGGAGATCCTGGAAGGGATGTTGGGAAACAGCATCGTTGGCTTTCATACCCAGATTCACTGCAACAACTTCATTGACTCGGTGGACCGGTTCCTGGAGTCCCGCATTGACCGGGAACAGAATGCGGTCGTACAGCAGGGCCGGTCCACGCTCATCCGTTCTTATCCCATTTCTCTCGAATGGCCGGTCCGCTGGCTCAAGACCGTGCCCCCTCCCGCGGAGTGCCGCGCCAGCGTCCTGGCGGAATTCGGGCTGGCTGCGGATGCCCTCATCGGGGTGGGGGTGGACCGGCTGGACTACACCAAAGGTGTCGAGGAGCGCTTGCAGGCCGTGGAACGGCTGCTGGAACAGGATCCGTCCCTGCGCGGGCGCTTCACCTTCCTCCAAGTTGCTGCTCCCAGCCGCACCTTGATCGAGCGCTACCGCCAGTTGAACGAGAATGTGGAGCAACTGGCAACGCGCATCAACCAACGGTTCGGACAGGGCTCCTACCTTCCCATCCGCCTTCTCCGGGCGCACCACGAGCCCCCCACGGTGTTCCGCTATTACCGCGCCGCCGACGTCTGTTATGTCTCCAGCCTGCACGACGGCATGAACCTGGTAGCCAAGGAGTTCGTGGCGGCCCGCGAGGATGAACGCGGCGTCCTGGTCCTGAGCCAGTTCACGGGAGCTGCCCGCGAGCTTACCGAAGCACTGATCGTCAATCCCTACGACATCGACCAGGCGAGCGCGGCGCTGGCCACGGCCCTAAACATGTCGCTCGAGGAACAGGAGCAGCGCATGCGCTCGATGCGCGCGTTCCTCGCGGAATTCAACGTGTACCGCTGGGCCGGTCGTATGCTGGTGGATGCGGCACGGCTGCGCCGCCGCGAGCGTCTTACCGGCCGACTTGCCGAACATCTCGTGGAAACCGGTTCCCGGTGATGCGTCACATCCTGTCTCCCCGGTATCGTCGGATTCTCAAGCAGTTTGCCCAGTCCCGGGTTCTCGTCGCCTTCGACTTCGATGGAACGCTGGCGCCCCTGGTCGCAGACCGCGAACGGGCCGCCCTCCGACCCGCCACCAGGAGGCTGTTGCGAACCCTGACGGACCCTTATCCGTGCGTGGTGGTTTCCGGCCGGGCCCGGCACGATGTGCGCGACCGACTTAAGGGCGTAGGGATCCTGGAGATTGCCGGGAACCACGGAATCGAACCCTGGAGCACCTCTCGCAAGATCGAAAGAGCCGTGCAACGGTGGAAGCCGCTGCTCGAGGAGAAACTGGCACGCTTTCCCGGCATCGCAGTGGAAGACAAGCGGTACTCGCTCGCGGTCCACTACCGGCATGCCCGCCGGAAGACGGAAATTCAGAAAGCGATTGCCCGGGTCGCACGAGCATTGGGCGACGTTCGCCTGGTAGAGGGAGTGGAAGTCGCGAACTTTCTTCCCCGCTGGGGACCGCACAAAGGGGTGGCAGTGGAGCGGGCCCGCACCCGGTTCGGTTGTGACTCTGCCATCTATCTTGGCGACGATGATACGGATGAAGATGTTTTCGCGCTCGGTCGCTCCGCACGCCTCCTGTCCATCCGCGTGGGACCCAGCAGAAGTTCGCTCGCTGACTATTACATTCGAGGTCAGAAGGAGGTCGACCGCTTGATACAAGTGCTGATCGAGTTACGAGGTGCTCCGCCGAACCCCGGCAAAGCCAACACCTAGGCAGAATTTGTCTGGCGCAGGCCATTCCATCTGCGATAGAAGAGCTGTGCGCGAAACAGCGGAGCTGACCGATGCCCCACTCGGAAAACCCGTTTCTGTTGCAACTGTTCCTGATCTTTGTCCTGGCCAAGGCGCTGGGCGAACTCTTCGAGCGCCTCAGGCTGCCGGCGGTGCTGGGGGAGATCCTGGCCGGGGTCCTGTTCGGGCCTTTCGCGCTGGCCTGGGTCACGACCGACCAGACCATGTTTTCGCTTGCGGAACTGGGCGCCATCTTCCTGCTGTTCACGGTCGGGCTGGAGACTCATCCCAAGGAACTGATCCGCGTGGGACAGAAAGCGCTGGGCGTGGCCGTGGCCGGGGTGGTGGTGCCCTTCGTGCTCGGATTCGGCTTCATGATGCTGCGCTACGGGCACGCGCAAGAGGCCACGTTTGTGGCGGCGGCCATGGTGGCCACCAGCGTGGGCATCACCGCTCGCGTGCTCGGCGACATGAAGGTGCTGCAGACGCGCGCCGCCAGGATCATCCTGGGCGCGGCCGTCTTCGACGACATCCTGGCCATGATTCTGCTGGCCGTGGTCTCCGGACTGGGCTCCGCCGGCGGCGTGCGGTGGCTGCAACTCGGCATCCTGCTGGTGGAAGCCGTGGCCTTCGCGCTGTTCATGATTTTCCTCGCGCCCCGCGTCATCCACCGCGTGCGCCCGCGGCTGGAGCGGATGTCGGTGCCCGACGCTCCTCTGATCGCTTCGCTGGCGCTTTGCCTGGGCCTGAGCGTGGCCGCGGAAAGAATCGGTATCGCCGCCATCATCGGGGCGTTTTTTGCCGGGCTGGCTTTTGCCGAGTACTCCCCGCAATGGAACCTTCAGCCGCGGGTGCACGCCATCAACGAGCTGCTGGCCCCCTTCTTCTTCTTCACCATGGGCGCACGGCTCGATGTGAACGTCTTTTCGGGAGACGTGCTTGTTTCCGCCGTCGTGGTCGCCATCTTGGCCATCATCTCAAAGATCGTCGGCTGCGGCCTGCCCGTGCTCCGGGAAGGCTGGCCCATTGCCCTGCGGGTGGGCGTAGGCATGATGCCGCGCGGCGAAGTGGGCCTGATCGTCGCCCTGGTGGGCCTGAACCTGGGCGTGATCGGGCAGTCCTCCTACGCCATCGTCATCTTCATGACCGCGGTTACCACCCTGCTGGCGCCGCCCTTGCTGCGCGTCCTCTTCCGCAAGGAAGTGGGAGCCGACGCCGCCCCGAACTAGATGCTCATCCTGATTGCATCGCTCTCGCCAGTCGCCCCGGTATAATCTCCGCTTCATTCCTCCGAAGGAGCGCAGACGATGGCGGGACTCGAAGGTCGCGTGGCGCTGGTCACCGGAGCGTCGCAAGGCATTGGGCGGGCGTGCGCGCTGGAACTGTCCGCAGCCGGAGCGAACATCGCCGCTGCCGCACGCAATGAAGAAAAGCTCGCAGCACTGGTTGCCGAGATCACCGCCCGCGGCGGGCAGGCCGCAGCCTTCAAGATGGACGTCGCCTCCGAAGACGACGTGAAGTCCGCCGTCAAGGCTGCGCTCGATCGCTTCGGCAAAATCGACATCCTGGTAAACAACGCCGGCGTCACCCGCGACCAGCTGGTCATGCGCATGAAGCGTGCCGACTGGGACTCCGTTCTCGCCACCAACCTCACCGGCTCCTATCTGTGCATCCAGCAGGTGGTCGGTTCCATGCTCAAGCAGCGTTGGGGAAGGATCATCAACATCACCAGCATCTTTGGACAGATCGGGCAGGCAGGGCAGGCCAACTATGCGGCCTCGAAAGCCGGCCTGATCGGCCTGACCAAGGCGGTAGCGCGCGAAGTGGCCTCGCGCAACATCACCGTGAACGCGGTCGCGCCCGGCTACATCGAGACCGCCATGACCGCCGTGCTCACCGATGACTTGAAGAAGAAAGTTCTGGAGACGATCCCGCTGGGCCGCGCTGGCAGCGATCAGGATGTCGCCCACGCCGTCCGCTTCCTGGCCTCGGAAGACGCCGCCTATATCACCGGCCAGGTGCTCAACGTCAACGGCGGCATGCACATGGGATAGCAAGTCGGTGGGAGAGCGGGCCTTCAGGCCCGTGTAAATGACGGCTTGGAAGTTGGGCTTTAGCCCCGGCTCAGCCCACGCCATAGATGGCGGAGAAAAGAAAAGCGGAATCCCTGCTGCGTGCCCGCTCATCCATCCACCACCATGCTGACCATCGCCCCAGCCGAAACTACGCAGCAAATCGGCGAAGTCCGCCGCCTGTTCGTGGAGTACGGCGAATCGCTGGGCTTCAGCCTGTGCTTTCAGAGCTTCGATGCGGAACTGGCCAGCCTGCCGGGCGATTACGCTCCGCCCTCGGGACGCCTGCTGCTGGCGGACAGCCACGGCCGGCCCGCGGGCTGCGTCGCCCTGCACCGACTCGAGGACGGGGTCTGCGAGATGAAGCGGCTCTACGTGCGCCCCGCCTTCCGCGGCCAGAAGATGGGGCTCGCGCTGACCAACGCCGTCATCGCCGAAGCGCGGACCATGGGCTACCGGCAGATGCGTCTCGACACCATTGCCGCTTCCATGCAGGACGCGGTGGCCATGTACCGCAGGCTGGGCTTTGTGGAAATCCCGCCTTACCGCCCCAATCCCATCCCCAGCGCCCTTTACATGGAACTGAAGTTATAGATTGCGCAAGCTTTTGCACTGCTTCCGGTGCTTCCAGCGTTATTTCACGCATTATTAAGATTCCTCTTGCCATCGAGTGTCGCTCTGGTTACCATGCAGGCACTTCCCATGCATGTGGCCGGCCCTGACCGCGGTATGAACATCGGCGTGACCATTCGGAATTACCGGCTGCAGAAGGGCATGTCGCAGGGCGACATTGAGAAGCGCACCGGCCTGCTGCGCTGCTACCTCTCCCGCGTGGAAAACGGCCACACCATTCCCTCGCTCGACACCTTGGCCAAGATTGCCGGGGCCATGGAACTCCCGCTGGCCCAGTTTTTCGCCGACCAGAAGGACAACGGCCGCCGCAACCTGCCCCAGTTGAGCGACGACGAGGTCCGCTTCCTCAGCCAGATGCGGCGCTACACTTCCAGCCTCAGCGAGAGCGACCGCCAGATGGTCATCAAGATGGTGAAGCGCATGGCCGCGGGCACCCGCTAAGCCGCATTTCCGGATCCCGGTTTCCTCCCCTCCCTCCCCTCCCTCCCCACCTCTCCACCCTTCCGGCACGGTGAAGCCGCCACTTTTCACCCCCAAGGCGTTTCCTTTCATGGAGTTGAACCCGAGCGCAGCCCGACCACACCTTTCGGGAGTTGTCCTACCACGCCTGGGTCCGGCCATGGATTTTTGGGAGCTGTCTCCCAAGCGCTCATGGAGTTGTCATCCCGAGCGTAGTCCGACTGCCCCGACGAAGTCGGGAAAGGGAGGACGAAGTCGAGGGATCTTGGTTTTGTTTGTGAAGTACGCGAATTCGGTCGCGAAGTGCGCGCCGCGGAGGGAAGAAAAGTCTTCGTCAGGAAGTCTGTCCGCGGCCGTCCGCCATGCAGTTGTGCTATATTCAGCTTCTCCCCGAGTGCACCGAGGTGATTCGTGACGGTTGACGAGGAACTCCAAATCCTCGAGGAAACCATCCGCCGGCTGAAGATCGAGTACGACATGTTCTTCGGCGGCGGCGTCAAGCGCCCTCCCACCGACACCGAGTGGCGCGTCACCTCGCTGATCAAGAAGTACAGCGACTCCCAGAAGATGAGCTTCCCCCAGCGCTTCCGCTACAACTCCATCGCCCAGCGCTACGCCATCTTCAGCGACCTGTGGCGCCAGAAGTGCAAGATCAAGGAAGAAGGCTACCGCCGCCCCCAGGACGCCCTGCTCGCCATCCAGGGTCTGCGCATCGATCAAGAGCATGCCGCCGCCGCCAGCCTGTCGGGACGAGCTGAGGAAGCCGGGGAAAGGCCTTTCTCTGTGGCCTGCTCCGACGTGGACAGCGACCACGAACACGTGCAGAAGCTGTTCAACGCCATGGTCGACGCGCGCTCCAAGGCCGGCGACGCCGCCGCCGGCTCCGCCAACTTCGACTCCTTCAAGGCCTTCGTCAAGAAAAAGACCGACCAGATCCGCAAGGACTACGGCTGCCACGCCGTCGAGTACTCGGTGGAAATGGAAGGCGGCCAGGTGCGGCTGAAGGCCAAGGCCAAAGTCTAGTTCCGAGTACCGAGTACCGAGTACCGAGTTGCGAGTACCGAGTGCCCACTTTCTCAGGTCCAGCCTAACCTTGTCATCCAGGCCCCTCCTAAACTTGTCATCCAGGTCCCTCCTAAACTTGTCATCCTGAGCGAGTCCGAAGCAAGCTGGGAGCCCGCCGTGGCGGGCGACCGGCGAGGGAGGACGAGTCGAAGGATCTTGGTTTTTCTTGTCCCCTCGGTTTCCTGTCATCTCGGTTTTCTTCGGCCCCTGCTGGAACTCTGTCCTCGTTACTCGCAACTCTGTACTCTGAACTCTGTACTCTGTACTCTGAACTCGCTACTCGCAACTCGGTACTCGCCACTCGTGCCCAACATCCAGCGCGCCATCCTGAGCGTCACCGACAAGTCCGGGCTGGTGGACTTCGCCCGCGAGCTGGCGGCGATGAACGTCGAGCTGGTTTCCACCGGCGGTACCGCCAAACTGCTGCGCGAGGCCGGCATCCCGGTGCGCGACATCTCCGACCTCACCGGCTTCCCGGAAATGCTCGATGGCCGCGTGAAGACGCTGCATCCCAAGGTGCACGGCGGCATCCTGCACATTCGCGCCAATCCTGAGCACCGCAAGGCGGTGGCCGAGCACGGCATCGCGCCCGTGGACATGGTGGTGGTGAACCTCTACGCCTTCGAAAAGACCGCGTCCAAGCCCGGCGTGCGCTTCGAGGAGATCATCGAGAACATTGATATCGGCGGGCCCTCCATGGTGCGCTCCGCCGCCAAGAACTTTAACGACGTGGCCATCGTCACCTCGCCCGGCGACTATCCCGCTCTCGCCGCGGAAATGAAATCTTCCGGCGGCGAGCTTTCCGCGGCCACGCGCTGGCGGCTGGCGCAGAGGGCGTTCGCGCTCACCGCCGCCTACGATGCCGCCATCGCTTCCACGCTGGAGCAGATTTCCCCGGAGGGCAAGCCCCCCGCCCAGACTGACGCTCAGACTGACGCCCCGGCCGGCGCCGGACTTTCCGCCAGCGGCGCCCCGGCCGCGCTTCCATCCACCGTGCGGCTCATCTTCCCGAAGAAACTCGACCTGCGCTACGGCGAGAACCCGCACCAGCGCGCGGCCCTGTACTCGGACGGCAGCGGGCGGGGCGTGGCCAACGGCTGCCAGCTCCAGGGCAAGGAGCTTTCCTTTAACAACATCGTGGACCTGGAAGCCGCATGGAACCTGGCCCAGGAGTTCACCGAGCCCGCGTGCGCCATCATCAAGCACACCAACCCCTGCGGCACGGCCACGGGCGCGAACCTGCTCGAGGCCTACCGGAAAGCGCTCGAGGCCGATCCGGTCTCGGCCTTCGGCGGGGTCATCGGCTTCAACCGCCCGGTGGACGGCGCAACCGCCGAGGAAGTGGCCAAGCTTTTCGTCGAGGCCGTTGCCGCACCCGCCTTCGACGAAGCCGCGCGCTCCGCCTTCGCCGCCAAGAAAAACCTGCGCCTGGTCGAGGTCGTCCCTGCGCCGCCCCACTGGACCCTGAAGCACGTTTCCGGCGGCGTCCTCCTTCAGGACGACGACGTCCGCCCGCTCTCCGATGCCGACCTCAAGGTGGTCACCACCCGCCCGCCTACTGCCGCCGAGCTGCGCGCGCTGCTCTTCGCGTGGAAGGTGTGCAAGCACGTCAAGTCGAATGCCATCGTCTACGCGCGTGACGGCCAAAGCGTGGGCGTGGGCGCCGGCCAGATGAGCCGCGTGGACTCGTGCAAACTCGGCGCCATGAAGGCCGTCCTGCCGCTCGCCGGCACGGTGGCCGCTTCGGATGCCTTCTTTCCCTTTCCCGACGGCGTCGAAGAGATCGCCCTCGCCGGCTCCACCGCCATCATCCAACCCGGCGGCTCAGTCCGTGATCAGGACGTGATCGCCGCCGCCAACCGCCTGGGCCTGGCCATGGTGTTCACCGGGGTGCGGCACTTCCGGCACTAAGGCTGGTCCACAACTTCGCCTGATAGTCCTTGAAATGTCATCCTGAGCGAAGCGAAGGATCTATGCATTGAGCAGTGGGACGGGTGGCGGCATTAGACTGTACCGATACCTCGGCGGGTGGCGAGCCTGACGAAACCGCTCACCCTGTCGCTCCAAAAGCGGGAGCGACAAGGGTGGGGCAGCCGCGGGAAATCGTGAGCGGAAAGAATGGGCCAGCCCCCCTTGGTCTCTCAAAGGAGCGCCAAATGTGGCGCGCGGGAGGGTGTTATGGGAAAAATCAACTGGGGACGGGTTATTCTGTGCGGGCTCGTGACAGGCGGGGTCTGTATGGCTCTCACGGCGCCTATCTTTCTCTTGGCTCTCCGCGAGACCGAGTACGTGCAGGCGCTGCATGCGGCTCGAGCGGCCGCTCACCCGCGCTTTGAGCCATTGTTGGTGGCGGCCCCCTTGAACTTTGCAGCCGGCATCTGGATCATGTGGCTTTACGCGGCCATCCGCCCGCGCTACGGCCCCGGGCCGAAGACCGCGGCGGTGGCTGGGCTCGCCGGGTGGCTCGCCGTCGCCATAATTGAGGTTGAATTGGCGTCGTTACTCCTGCTTCCCATTTCACTCGGCGGGCTCGCCGTACCTCTGGGCGTAGCCCTGCCCGCTATGATCGTGGCGGCAGTGGTGGGCGCCTGGCATTACAGGGAGTGAGCGGAGTTCTTCCCTGGGTTTGCAAGTGACCTAGGGATAGCCCACGTTATCGCCGAACTGCACGGCGCGAACGTGGGGCACCATCAGAATAGTCGGGAGGGACGTACGTGGGCCACCAGCCGACCCGAAAGTCCACACTCATTCCAATTTGGATTGCTTTTGTCCTTGCCGTGATTGTCATTGCCGCTCTGTCCGTGAACACCGCAAAATTCAACGCGGAAATCGACCGCATGAATACAGTGGGCGTTTACCTGAGTGAAATTGGCGAGTGGCATCCATTGCGCCGTCTCGCGGCTAGCGTTTGGGGTCGGTTCTGGTGGCTCTTCGGGCCAGTCATTCTCTGCGTGTTCCCCGGGTTCGTCGCCCTCCTCAGGATCGTCCGCATGGGCCGTTCCGAATGACCGGACGCTGGAGCCCCACGTCCACGCCGCGCAGTTCCGCGCTAACGTGTGGCGGCCATCCCGCGTACAATGGACATACTTGGACCGCGATTGCGGCATCCAAAGATGGGATGAGGGTGCGCCGCTAGCGCATCCCCGAAGGACCTGAATGAGACTTCTTTCCGCCCTGCTTGCTGTTTTACTGATCACCCTGCCCGCAGTGGCACAGACTCCGGCGCCCGAATCGGCCGCCAAGCCGCCTGCCGCGACGCCCACTGCTCCACCCAAGTCCCCCGACCGGGCCGCTGCTTACTACCACTACTCGCTGGCGCACATCTACGAAGAGCTGGTGACCATTTATGGGCGCTCGGAGTTTGCCAGCAAGGCCATTGAGGAATACAAGCTGGCGCTGGAGAACGATCCCGGCTCAGAATTCCTGAACGCCGAGCTGGCCGAACTCTATGCCAAGACGGGCCGCATCCGCGACGCCGTCCTGGAAGCCCAGGAAATCCTGAAGCGCGATCCCAAGAACCTGGAAGCTCGCAAGCTGCTGGGTCGCATTTATCTGCGCTCGCTGGGCGACACCCAGGCGGGCGTGCAGTCGCAGGAGATGTTGCGGCTGGCGCTCGAACAACTGGAAGAGATCGTCCGCCTGGAGCCGCAGAACGTGGAAAACCACCTGCTGCTGGGCCGCCTCTACATCCTGAACCGGGAGATACGCAAGGCGGAGTCGGCTTTCCGCGCGGCCATCAATGTAGCCCCTGCCTCGGAGGAGGCGATCATCAACCTGGCCTACCTGCACAACGAGGAAGGCGACTCGGCGCGGGCGGTGGAGGCGCTGGAAGCGTTACCGGTGAATCTGCGCACCACCAAGATCTACGCCGCGCTGGGCTTCAGCTACGAACGCATGCGCGACTACAAGAAGGCGGTGGAGGCCTACCGCACCGCGGTCGATCTGGATCCTGAGAACCTCGAGTCCCTGCGCGGCCTGGCCCAGAACCTGCTGAGCGACGGCCAGTCCGACGCGGCCATCGAGCAGTTCCAGCGCCTCACCCAGGCCGACTCGCAGGATCCGCAGAACTATCTGCGCCTGGCCGAGATCCAGCGGCGCAGCGGCAAGCTGGGCCCGGCGATGGAAAGCCTGAAGCGCGCCGAGGCGCTGACTCCGGAGTCGCTCGAAGTCGCCTACAACATCGCTTTGGTCCACGAGGCCGATGGCAACCTCCATCAGGCCATCGAGGTTCTGGAGGGCTTGCTCAAGCGCACCAAGAAGCCCGGCGGCGACTACACCGAGGGCGAGCGCAACAATCGCGCCGTCTTTCTGGAGCGCCTGGGAGCCATCTATCGCGACGCCCAGCAGGGGGAGCAGGCGCTCACCGTCTTCCAGGAACTGCGCGGGTTGGGCGAGGACTACAAGTCACGCGCCTGGCTGCGGATCATTGAAACCCACCGCAGCATGCGGCAGTGGGACCAGGCCACGCGCGCCGCCGAGGATGCGGCCCGCGAGCTGCCCGAGGACCGCAGCCTGCAGTTCGAACTCGCCGGACAACTCGCCGGCAACGGACAAGGCGACGCCGCTCTGGCCCGCGTCCGCAGCCTGCTCAAGGCCGGCGCCGGCGATCGCGAAGTCTACCTGGCGCTGGCGCAGATCAGCAGCCGCCTGAAACGCTGGAGCGAGGCTGAGGAAGCCCTGGCGCAAGCGGAGCAGCACTCCACCCGGCCCGAGGAAAAACAGGTTGTGCTTTACCTGCAGGGCGCGCTCTACGAGCGGCAGAAGAAGTTTGACGCCGCCGAGCGCAAGTTCAAACAAGTGCTGGCCGCCGACGCCGGCTCTGCCGAAGCCCTCAACTATCTGGGCTACATGCTGGCCGATCGCGGCGTCCGCCTGGAAGAGGCCCTGGGCTACATCCGCAAGGCGGTCGAACTCGATCCGCAGAACGGCGCTTATCTGGATTCGCTGGGCTGGGCGCACTTCCGCATGAACAACTTCGAGCCCGCCGAGCAGAACCTGTTGAAAGCCCTCGAGCGCGTGCCTAACGATTCCACCATCCACGACCACGTTGCCGACCTCTACTTCAAGACCGGCCGGTTGAAGCTGGCCATCGCGCACTGGGAGCGCTCCCTGGTGGAGTGGAATCGCGCCGCCCCCGTCGACGTCGATACCGCCGAGTTTGCCAAGGTGCAGAGAAAGCTGGAGAACGCCAAGGTCAAGCTCGCCCGCCAGAGCCGGGAGTAGATGTGTGATGTGTGATGTGCGAAGTATGAAGTGTTCCCATCTCGCACATCAAACATCACACATCAAACATCGCACATGAGTGACATGCTGGCCGAATACGCGGTGCGCGCGGAGAACTCGCGCGGGCGGCGCTATCCCGAGCCTCCGCATCCCTACCGCGACGCCTTCCAGCGCGACCGCGACCGCGTCATCCATTCGCGCTCCTTCCGCCGCCTGCAAAATAAGACCCAGGTCTTCACCCGCCGCTTCTCCGACCATTTCCGCAACCGGCTCACGCACACCATCGAGGCGGCGCAAATTTCCCGCACCCTGGCCGCCGAGCTGGGCCTGAACGTGGAGCTGGTCGAGACCCTCGCCCTGGTGCACGACCTTGGCCACCCGCCCTTCGGGCACGCCGGCGAGAAGGCGCTGGACGCCGCCATGCGCGCCCGCGGCCATTTCTTCGACCACAACCTGCACGCGCTGCGCATCGTGGAAGACTTCGAGGTGCGCTACGCCGGCTTCCGCGGCCTCAACCTCACCTTCGAGGTGCGGGAAGGCATCATCAAACACTCGCGCGACTACGATCCCGCCGAGTTCCCGCAGCTCGCCGAATATATGCTGGACCGCAGGCCGCCGCTTGAGGCCCAGCTCATCGACCTCACCGACGAGATCGCCTACAACACCGCCGACCTCGACGACGGCTGCGAAGCCCTGATCCTGACGGCAGAGGAAATTTGCGCGCGCGTCGGCATCTTCGGCCGCGCCTACCGCGAGGCGGAAGCGCAGCACCCGCAGGCCCCCGCCAAGCTGCGCTTCAACCAGGCACTGCGCCGCATGTTCGACCGCCTGGTCAGCGACCTCATCCGCAACACCCTGGAGCGAGTGAACGAAGCCGGCGTGCGCACCCTGGACGACGTCCGCTCCTGGCCCGAGCGCCTGGCTGCGTTCAGTCCTGCGGTGGACGCCGAGCGCCGCGAAGCCAAGGCCTTTCTGCATGAGCGCCTGTACTCCAGCGCCGAGCTGCGTCCGGAAAAGGATGAGGCCGAGCGCGTGATCACCGGCCTGTTCGAGCATTTCATGTCGCACCCCGAGTCGCTGCCCTCCAGCTATCAGGAAAAGGCGCGCCAGGAGACCCTGCCGCGCGTGGTCTGCGACTACATCGCCGGCATGACCGACAACTTCATCCGCGAACAGTACGAGAAGCACTGCGGGGCCTGAAGGCGTCAGCCCGAACCGAGAGTGCATGAGAACTCAGAATGACTGTTGGGAGTGGAGCAACGCCGCGCTTTAGCCCCGCAGGGGCGCTAGAATGTGCAGCCCACGGCGTGAGCCGTGGGTCGAAGTGGAAGAACGAGGCAGCCCCGGAGGGGCGACAGAGCAGTTCTCGCGCACGCCCGAACCGCGCGGAGAGCTTGCGGAACATGGTTGTTGGCTACTTCCCCACCCACGTCACCCGGTAAATCGCGCCTTTCGACTCCCGTGAATCGTCGCTGATGTAGAGCGAACCGTCGGCGCCGACGATAACGTCCGCCGGGCGCCCCGTCCACGTCCCTTTTTTCGTTTCACCCGGACGTACCCAACCGCTGACGAAGTCCTCGACGCCCTCCGGATTGCCGGCCGCGTCCAGCTTCACGCGCACCACCTTGTAGCCGGTGGGGACGCTGCGGTTCCACGAGCCGTGGAAAGCCACAAACAGGTCGCCGCGGTACTCCGCCGGAAACACGGTTCCGGTGTAGAAGGCAAGGCCCAGGGGCGCGGAGTGCGCCTGCATCTCGACCTTCGGGGGAATGGTGGAAGGGCAGCGCTTTGCGGCATCGCGCGAGTATTCCAGGTCGGCGATGCGCTTGCTGTAGCAGTACGGCCAACCAAAATCGCCGCCCTTGCCCAGGTCGTTTACTTCTTCGGGAGGAACGTTGTCACCCAGCCAGTCGCGGCCGTTGTCCGTGGCCCACACGGTACCGGTCTGCGGGCTCACTGCCAGCCCCACGGAGTTACGCGTGCCGCGGGCAAAGACGCGCTCGCCGCTGCCGTCTTCGTTGAATTCCAGGACGGCGGCCCGCCGCGGATCTTTTTCCGCGCACACGTTGCAGGAAGAGCCTACCGAGACGTACATCTTTCCCGAGTGGAAGATCACCGTGCGCGTGAAGTGCCCGCCACCGCGCGGCAACGTGACCACGACTCGTGGATTCGACGCGCGCAGTTGCCCCTCGTCCCAATCATAGCGGACCACCTGTCCGCCCTCGGCCACGTAGAGCGCGCCTTTATGAAACGCAATCCCGTGGGGAGCGTCGAGGTCGGCGAGCACGGTTACCACGCGCTGCGCGCGGCCGGACTTCTGAGGATCGGGAAGGGCGAGCACTTTGCCGTCGCTGGTTGCGGTGACCAGCAGGACGCCCCCTGGACTGAAGGCCATCAGGCGCGGCGTGGAGCCGGTTTCGGCAAACAGTTCGATGCGAAACCCGGGCGGCGTCTTCAATTGCGCCAGGTCCGCGGGCGACGCCGGCGCGCACGCTGCCATTGCCAGGGTAATCAGCAAGACTGACCGTTTGAGCATGGGCAGCATTCTACCTTCCGAGCCGGGTTTGCAGAGGGTCGTCTCAATCCGCGACACCCGTCTCCCAAGTTCCGTCTCAGTGCCAGATAGTGTCTCGTTGCCGGGACTCTTGGGGGCAAGAGTTCCCCTAGCCCACCGAATTAACCGGTTAGTAATCAATCACTTAGGATTTTCTTGGTAACCATGTGACCATGGCGAGGGAATTGCATCTAATCAGGGTGAAATGCAGCGCAGGGCTCCAAGCCGGAATCAGAACTTGAATGCAGGGATGACCCCTATCGGAGGTGAGGTCATCATGGGCGCGAAATTTACCGAACAGGAAGTTTCCACCGTGTGCCACGGATTGCTGCACGGCGAGATGGACACCTGGCAGGCCGCAGAATTTCTGCAGATTTTCTTCACCGGACATGGTTTTGGCCTCTCTCACGATGCCGCGGTTCGCGCGGCCGCGCTGATGGAGCGCTCGGGTTGCGACATGGAGATCGTGCGTCGCGAACTCGACAGATTGGCGCTAGTGATGTAATCGCATCTTCGCTCCTAAACGAGCAAAGCGCCTACTAGGAAAGCCGGGTCAACCAACCCGGCTTTTTGCTTTTTTGTGTGGTTGCAAGAGCAGGCTTTCATCCCTGCTTGGATGTTCACCGCACTGTGAGTTGTCATCCCCGTGAGTTGTCATCCCGTGAATTTGTCCATCCCGTGAGTTGGCATCCCGAGTCCGCCGCGGCGGACGACCGAGTCCCGACGTGTCGGAGCGAAGGAGCGCGCAGCCGAGGGATCTTGGTTTTCCTTCCCCTTCTCCCTTGCCAAAGCCAAGACCAAGACTCCTCGACCGTTCGGATTGTGTGTTCACTTTGCGCAGCGTCCATCGCCTATTTTCCGGAATCCAGGTGCCACCCCGAGTTGACCCACTGCCCATCGCGGCGCACAAAAATCTCCGTACCGCGCCCGGAGGCAGTCTGCTGCTTGCCTTCCATTTCCAGCGTGTACGACCAGGTGGTATAGAGGATGGCCACGTCGCCGAAGGTCTGGATCTCGGTGCGCGGAAACTCCAGCCTCAGCAGCTTGCCGCCGCTGGCGGCGAAACCTGCAGCACCGGAGAGCACGGACTGGCGGTCGGCCCAAGTCTCGTCTCCGGCGTTGATGGCGATGGTTTCCGCCGGGATGACCTTGTCCAGGTGCTGGACGTCGTTGGCAAAGTAGGCGCGCCACACCGCCTCGCGCGCGGCCAGCAGGTCGCGGCGTTGCTCAGCCGAGAGCGTGAACGGCTGCTGGCGTTGCGCGGCAATCGTCTCCGGATGGTTGGCCACATCCGACGCCACCTGGTTCCAGTGGCCGTGCTGCCGGGCGTAGACATCCAGCACGCGCAGCGCGCTGGAAAACGGCTGCTCCCCGGCCCGGCCTTCGAGGTCCGCGATATAAGGCACCACCGCCAGGTCGCCGTAGAAGAACACGTCGAAATCCCGCATCTTGTAGGAGCTCAGCCTCACCGGGCTCTGCAGGAATCCGTCCGCCTCCAGCATGTACTGGTCAATGCCGCGGATGATGTCCCGCGACGACGTCAGGAAGCCGCGCCAGTCTTTGGCATGCGTGGCCTGGATGGTGGGCCGGTCTTTCTTGATGTAGGCCTGGAAGACGGCGTCAATGTGGTCGCGGATGGCTTTGCGGTCGGCCTCACGGCCGTCCGCCAGGGCACATGGAGCCACAGCCATCGTTCCTAGAATTGCAACCGCGGATGCAAGCAGCAGTCCGGTTCTCATGATTCCTCCCGACAAAATTGTATTCCCCGATATCAGTGTGCTGATGGAACGCGCGCCAGGCTTGCAGTTTCTTGCGCGAGTGTTAGCAGTTTCTTGCCATTCTTTGACGCGCAACACCACGCCCCGGCAGCCGGACATATACTAAGAGGCAGCCCATGAACCGGGTCATCCCCATCCTGTCCACCCCGTTGGTAAAGGTGGACCGCTTCGACCATCCTCAGGGCATGGAACATGAGCACCACGATCCCAGCGAGGAAACTTCCGAACGCCACTCCGTCAGTTTCGTCGAGCGCGGAAGTTTTGTCCTTACTGCCAAGAGGCGTGAATGGCGGCTAGAGGCAGGCATGCTGCTGGCCGCAGGGCCGGGCGAGGTGTATCGCTGCCGGCACCAGGAACGCTGTCCCTCCGACGTCTGCCTGAGCATAGGCTACGACCCCGGATTCGCTGAGGAGGCGATGCACTCCGCGGGAGCGCCCGCCAAACCCGGCTTCCACGTGCGGACCTTGAGCAACCGCCTGGCGTATCTCAAGCTGCTGCTGGATCGCGTGGCCTCGCAGCCGGGCGGGAAAATGGAAACCGAATCGCTGGCGGGAGAGATCCTGGCGGCCGCCTGGAGCACCGCCTGGAGCACCCCCTGGAACATCAACGACCAGCCGCGGTTTCGCTTCCGCTCCGGACAACTGGCCTGGTACGCCGATCGCGTCCGCGCTGCCTGCCACCTTCTCCAGCAGGACTACGCGGAAGAGCACTCGCTAGGGTCGCTGGCCGGCCGCTTCGGCATGAGCCCGTTTCATTTTGCCCGCGTGTTCCGCGAACTGGCGGGCGTGCCTCCGCATCGCTACCTCAGCGGCGTCCGCCTGGGCGAAGCGGCGCGCCGCCTGCGCGAGGGCGCTTCCGTCACCGATTCCTGCTTCGCCTCCGGCTTCTCCCACCTCAGCCACTTCGGACGCCAGTTCCAGCGCCGCTTCGGGGTCACGCCCTCGCAGTATCCGCAGAGAGACACGCGGCGCAGGACCAACTAGTCCCTATCTCATAAATGCTGATCACGCTGGTTCGTATCAGGGCACGGCTTCAGCCGTGCCGTTCCAGGCCGCATCAACACAGGGGCTTTAGCCCCTGAGGGAACCTCACAGCCTGCGTTAGCCGCGCCCACTCTACGCTTGTCATCCTGAGTCCCGACCTGTTGGGACGAAGGACCCTACGCGCCGCCTGCACCACACCTGCGGTTCACAGGGCTACTCCCTATGTCACGAACCACTCAACCTGGCCACTGCTTTTCGAATGGCCTCCCCGACCGCCGCCCGCGTTTCCTCATCTTTGTAGTTCTGCCGCGGCCAGAAGAAGCCCTTCAGCCCATCCTTGCGCCGCCGCGGCACAATGTGCACGTGCAGGTGCGGCACGCTCTGGCTCACCCGGTTGTTGATGGCCACAAACACGCCGTCAGCCGCCAGCGCTTCCTCGACGGCGCGGCTCAGCAAGCGCACGGCAGCGAACACCGGCCCAGCCATTTCCTCCGGAAGATCGGCCAGGGTCTCGTAGTGCACTTTGGGGACCAGCAGGCAGTGTCCGGGAAACAGTGGACGATGGTCCAGAAACGCCAGCACGCGCTCGTCCTCGAGCACCACGGGCGCGGCCTGCTCGCCGGCGACAATCTTGCAGAAGATGCAGCTCGCGGTGGTCATAATCTCGTTCGCATGAAAGGCTGTCCGTCGTTGCGTCGGGTAGTGGCCCCGAACGGTCCTTCATGGGAAGCGGGTCACTCCAGCAAGATGGTTCAGCCACCCCGGCTTCCAGAACTGCAGCCACGTTATATTGATGGGGCAAACCCTACCGTCACCGAGAACGTGACGAGTTCGACTCTCGGTTCTCGATTACTTTCATCGCGTATTTCTTGCTTCAGCTTCCGTGCGCCGCCGTGAACCAAGATGCCTCTGATATTCCGGCCCACCTTCAGGCCGGCCCTCAAGTTTTCTGCATTGCGCATATAGCCGCGTAGCTGCTTGATGTCGACGAGTGTCGGAACCCCTTGCTTGCATTCAACAATGACGATGTTACTGTCGCAATCGAGTAGAAGTACGTCAAGCCGACTCCGATCTGGGAACACCAACTGGTGAGCGCCTCGCGATGGGAATGAACGAAACCCATCCTCAAGAAGGTGAGGTGAGGCGCTAATGAACTCCGACATTGCCCGTTCCTTTGCGAAACCGGGAAGAATGCTGGCCCAGTTGTCTTTGTCCAGGGCAGCCTTCTGAATGCGCTCAAACACCTCCTTAGGCACGACACTCACAGTTGGACGCCAGATCCGCATGTTGGGGCGCGCATCATACGGTAAGTGAATTGCGAATTCCGGAGTTGGCCGTCCGATCGTCAAGTCCCACCGAACATCAATCCGCCGTCCCATTTCCCCAAAAGGGAGTTTTTGGTGGGGTGGCACCGTAGGTTTCCAGTGGTCGTCCGCGATTCTGCTTTGCAACACCGTTCCGATTCGACCGACACGCCAATTCCTCAATTGCACAACCACCCGGTCATCACGTTTGATTTTGATCAGACAATTCCTTGCCTTTTTCCAAGCGCTGTCCTTGGTCGGAGTCTTCAGGCCCCACTTGGGCGGTGGCCAGCCGACTGCTACTACTTGCTCCGTGAACCAGGTGTGCAACAGACCTGGGTATTTGTCCTCCATGCAATTGATTTTCCAATACTGAGTACCTTCTGCCATGATGCCTCCGCTCCTCTTCGCAAGCCTCAGTCGCTTTTACCCTCACCATCGTTTTCGTCCTCCACATTCTGAAGGTACACGGTCGTGGTCTTCCTAGAGGAGGCAAATGCCCGCAGCTGCTCCAGTTTGTCGGCGGGCCAGGCTTTGTCCCGGAGTACCTGCTCAAGCGCGCGCGTGTCCAGCTGGGACACCTGATCCCAACTGCCTGAACGGCGCAGGAAATCCTCAAGGGCCGGTCGCTGCGCATCATTCTTGCCGGGGAAACCCTCCCACTCTCGCGTCTTGACCGTGACCCTTGCTCGGTTGCCTTGCAGCGCCATTACACCCTGCTGGTTTGCCAGCGCGATGAGCCGTTCCTTAAGGTCGTCGACCTGCTCCTGCAAGGCCGCAAGCTCTCCCTTCGCCTTGGCGTACTCGTCCACCAGGCGCACACCGTCGTCTTCCGCGCGCGCCTCAATACTGAGGCCCTCTACGAGGGCGACGTGCCGCCATAGTGGACAGTGGGCGCGATACTCACACCAGTCGCACAGGGCGCTCTTCTGGGGTGCAAATTCCTCCTCCGCCTCGATGCGCCGGATAAGCTCGATGGTCGCTTGCCGGAGCTGCTCCAGCTCCCCCGGCCGGCGTGTGGAACGCAGGGTCGAACTGAAGCCCACGAAGTGCCAGATGAGCTCCACACGCTCCACATCAGGCCAAAGGGCTCCAAGGCCGATCTGGTATAGAGCAAGCTGCCGATCGGCGTTGACGTGCGCTTGGGCAGGAAGGTACTGCCCGGTCTTGTAGTCGTGGATCTCGTAAGTTCCGTCGCTGCGTTTGGCGATCCTGTCGATGTATCCCTGGAAGGGGTACTTGCCCTCCTGATCCAGGTTAAAGAGCACCTGGGCCTCGGTCTTCAGAGTCTGGCTCTGGTCGAAAGGCTGGAACTCTGCGTAATAGTTTCGAATGCACTGCGCACCGTAGTCGAAGTAGTGCTGTGCGCCAACACCTTCCCGGACGATGCGGACGTTCTCACTCCAGTTTTCGTCCCAGCGGGCCTTGTAGAACGCCAACAGCTCGTCAACGGTGTTCAGTTTGGTGAGCTGGAGATCCCGGTAGAGCTTCTGCAGGGTTTCGTGAACTCGGCTCCCAACAAAAGCTTCGATGCCTTGTTCTTCCGGCACTTCCAGCTTGTCGATGTACCGGAACTTGTACTTCTGTGGACAGGCCTCAAAGGTCTCAAGCCGCGAATGCGAATAAACGGTCATGGGTGATTCCTTGAACGTGTAGCGAGCTTAACGATAGCGATAGCTGGCGTCGGCTGCTTAGCTATGCTTTCGCCGATATCTCTCCAAGTGGTCCAAAATCGCCGCTTGACTCTTGCGAGTCAGGTACCCTGCCCGGTTTGCTCCGTTGTGGATCACATTGCGATGGTTCGATAAATCCCAGTAGCGCTCCGCCCTGGCCACGATGAGTAGTGTCTGGCCAGAATCTGCACGTTCATTGGCAAACGACCGCGCCAGCTTAACGGATGGCAAATTCTTGAGGATGGAGTGAAGGCCAAAAGATGCCGAATGGTAGGGCAGTAGCTCCAGGGTTGCCACGGACTTCGCGAAGAAGGATAAGGCGTCGAGTCGAGTCTTGAACTTATCCGTGAATTTGTCGATGAGTCCGGCAAGACGCCTGTGCCAGTATGAAAAGCCGGAGTGCCAGGCAAAACGGGGATTCAACCACATGTGAGGAAAACGCTCGTCGGGGCGTTGACGGAGGGTATCAATTAGCGCCTTGCGATAGTCACGGACGAAGAACTCGCTGTAGTAGCCGTCGTAATGCAGGCCCGGATTCAGAGACAGGATTACCACCGGCGCCGTCGCGATAGAACCAAAGAACGGCTCAGGAAGCAGGGAGAGATGCAGGCGTGTATCCCCGGCTCCGCAGTTCTGCTTAGCGCCGAAGTCTTTATGGCTGATCACACTGTCCCACGATCCGTAGAGCACTGTGTGTTTCCTGACTTCTGGCCGGTCGAGTATTTTCCGGTCGCCGGGGAAAATCTTGGGCCCTTCGGTCACCTCGAATTCGGACCACTTCTTCAAAAAGTCGTGCATTGAAAGCCTCCCTCATCGCCTCGACAATCCCTGGCGAAACTCTTGCCTCACCGCCTGCTGCAGCTCCTTGGGTTCGACGACCTCCGCTTCCGCTCCGAAACCCACCAACCAGCGCTTCACCTCGTCCACGTCGGCCACCCGCATCCGCAGGACCAGCCTCCCACCGGGCAGATTTTCCAGCTCTTGGCTCGGGTGCCACGTCCGCTCCTTGATGTACGGCGCCTGGCGTGCCGAGAAACGGATGACGACCTCTTGCGGCTCGCCCCAGATCATCTGGAACGCGGTCTGTGTGAAGGACTCGAAATCAAAGTCCTCCGGCACCTCGAAGCGGCGATTTGTCGGCTTCGCGCTCAGAATGCGGTCGACGGCGAACACTCGGAGGTCTTGTCGATCATGGTCGAAGCCGACCAAGTACAGTCCGTTGTTCACGTACCACAGACGAAAGGGATTAACCAACCGGCGCATGGGCTGCTGTTGCCGAGGCCCCCGGTGCTCGATGGCGACCGTGAACCGGTGAAAGACGGCCCGCGTCAGCGCCGCAATCACGTCCCGGGACCGGCCGTAATCCTTCCAGGCGAAGCCTCGCACCGAGATCTGCTTGTCGAAGCCGTTGAGAAAGTGGAAGCCCTGCGGCGGCATGGCCGAGCCGACCTTCTGCATGGCCGATTCCAGAGCGTCGTAGATCGGGCTTCCCTGCAATGGACGGAAAAGGCCCCGGCTGAAATAGAGTGCCATCTGCTCACTTAGCGTGAGCGAGACCGGCGTCTCGACCCGGAATCCTTCGATGAACTTCCAGCGCACCGTGCCGTTGCGCGACTCCGAGATCAGCGGAAACCCGGCCCTTTCAAGGTCGGCGATGTCGCGCTGCACCGTTCGCCTGGTAACGCCGAGTTCACCTCGAAGCTGGGCCAGAGTCCGCCCGTACTTGCCGGAGAGCAGGCGTACCAGACCGCAACGGTGAGTACGAGGAGGCAGAGTGCGAGGAAGCGTTGCCCTGGTTTCACCGGGCTTGCAACCTTCCAGTCGACGGCCGCCAGCTCCCCTATCGTCTAGCGATGGAGAACCTCTTGCTCACTTACGCCGCACTAGAGGAGCGACGCAAGGCGCGGAGGTTGGCCTCAGAGTACGTGAACTACTACGGCCGCGTTCCGGAATACGAGCGCCGCGCCCTCGGACGGATCGGCATTGACGCGGATCAGATCTACGTGCCTGCGGTCACTCCTTGGCTAACCGCTGCTCGGAGCCTTAAGGAGGAAGAGACGTGAGAAAGCTGACTTAGTTTGGGTTCTGACCCTTTCGCTTTGTGCCCAGGGACAGAACTGGAAAGACATGAAGCGCCTGGCCACAGTGCAGAAGATATGCGTGGACTAGGCCGGCTGGCCCACCCTTTTCGTAATCCTGGGGCTGCACCACCCTTATCGCTCCCGCTATTGGAGCGACAGGGCGGGAGAAAGTCCCTGCTCTACATGGGGAAAAGTAAGCGAAATATTTTTCTTGACAAGTCTTCATCTTAATGCTATGTTGTAATAGTAATGATCAGCGTGCAGCTAACTAGTTCAGAATCAAGGACCGTACCCTTAACCCCTTATTTTGCATGGATTTCGCCCCAGATATCCCCATTAACCCCTTTGCTTTCATAAGGGGTGGGGTGCCCCGGAGGTTCCGTTGCCCATTCTCCCCACCATCCCTCAGTGCCATCACATCAAGGACGACGGCGTCCGCTGCGGCTCCCCCGCCCTGCGCGGCAAGGACCTCTGCTACTTCCACCTCCGCCAGCTCCGCGAGCGTCCCCGGCTGCACCTTCCCCTCCTCGAGGACCGGCCCTCCATCCAGTACGCCGTCACCCAGGTGATGCGCGCCGTCCTCGAAGACCGGGTAGACAACCAGCGTCTGCGCCTCCTGCTCTACGCCCTCCAGGTGGCCAGCATGAACCTGGGCAATTGCGGGCGCTCCGACTCCAATCCCGACATCCGCGAATCCCGCTCGCCCCCGTGCCCGCCTGTTACAGTTTCATAACATGGCTTCCCGATCAGAAACCCTGCTCCTTACCCGCAGCGACGTGGCCCGCTTGTTGACGCTCGACGACGCCATCGCCGCCGTCGAGCAGGCTTTTCGCATGCATGGCGAACGCAAGGCGCCCACTCCGGGCGTGCTCGGCGTGCACGCTGAGGGCGGCGGGTTCCACATCAAAGCAGGCCTGCTGCATCTGGACCGCAGCTACTTTGCCGCCAAGCTGAACGCCAACTTCTTCGCCAACGCGGAGAAGTTGGGCATCCCCAACATCCAGGGCGTGGTGTTGCTGTCGGACGGCGCCAACGGATCTCCGCTGGCGGTGATGGATTCCATCGAGATCACCATCCAGCGCACCGGCGCCGCCACCGCCGTAGCTGCCCGGCGCCTGGCGCGGCCCGACTCCAACACCGCAACCATCTGCGGATGCGGCAATCAGGGTCGCGTGCAGCTTCGCGCGCTTACTCGCGTGCTGCCCATCCGGCAGGCCTTTGCCTGGGATGCCGGCCGGGAGCGCGCCCAGAAGTTCGCCGCGGAAATGAGTTCCGAGTTGGGCATCACGGTTACTCCCGCCGATGATCTTGGGAAAGCCGTCGCGCAGAGCGACGTCTGCGTCACCTGCACGCCGGCCAAGAAGTGGTTTCTGGGACGTGAGCACGTAGGGCCGGGCACGTTCGTCGCCGGGGTCGGCGCCGACAACGAAGACAAGCAGGAACTCGATCCGCGGTTGCTGGCAGGGAACAAAGTTGTAGTGGACGTACTGGAGCAATGCGCCACCATTGGCGACCTGCATCATGCCCTGGCCGCGGGCCTGCTCACGCGTGACGCTGTCCACGCGGAACTGGGGGAGATCGTGGCCGGCTCCAAGCCCGGCCGCACTTCCGCCGAGGAAATCACCATCTTCGACAGCACCGGCATGGCTCTGCAGGACGTCGCTGCAGCGGCGATCGTCTATCAGCGGGCGCTGGCCGAGGGCGCAGGAAAGACGATCATCTTCGCCGAATGAACTTTCCCTCCCTCCTCCCTGCTGCTTCCTGCATGCTGTTGTTGGACTGCTAAACTGTCAGCATCGCTCCCGCGGAGGGATGCGTGAGTGGTTGAAACGGGCGGTCTTGAAAACCGCTGCACCCGCAAGGGTACCGGGGGTTCGAATCCCTCTCCCTCCGCCAGCCAGTCCGCAGGCCCGATTCTCTCTCCAGGAACTACCGCAACAACGCCCGACCTGGCGGCACTTTCGCGACTTCCCGCATTGAAACCGGACTGCGGAGAATCCTTAGGTGAACATAGTCAGCCTTCAAACGACCTCATTTTCTCCAAAGGCAGATTTCGAAGTCCGGTTTCAGGAAAACGCAAAACCGGGCCGTTCCTCAGCACGACGAACCAGAGCAAATCCGTCGGACGCTGTGTTAACGGCGGGTTTCTTCAGATACAAAAAAAGGCGGAACTCCCGCGCGCCGTTGCACGTATCCCTGCTCCAGCCGCAGTCTGCACCCCTATAGCCTAGGGAGAGACAGCCATGCACCCGACCGTCAAGCAGCAAGGGTCGCAGGACTACTGTATCTGCTGATCTTATTCTCGTTATGCGAAAGAAGCTAAAGCGCGTCCTACGGTGGACTGCCGGTGCGATCTCACTCGCGGTGGTATTGGCGGTGTTGTCGTTGTTTATCGGCTACTGGAGGTCAGACAACGATTGCGACGAACGCCGCGCCACGGCTCCGAAAAACCCCATGAAAGCCGTTGTTTACTGCGACTATGGTTCCCCCGATGTGCTCAAGCTTGAGGACATTGAGAAGCCGGTTCCCGGGGACGACCAAGTCCTGGTAAGAGTTCGCGCGGCTTCCGTGAATCCCCTCGACTGGCATTACATGAGAGGCACGCCCTATGTCATGCGCATGGATGCCGGACTGCGGAAACCAAAGGACACGCGACTAGGAGTTGACTTTGCGGGGACGGTGGAAGCAGTCGGCAAGAACGTAACCGAGTTCAAACCAGGGGACGAGGTATTCGGCGGGAGAACCGGGGCCTTCGCCGAGTATGTGGCAATTCCTGAGCGAAGATTGGCCAGGAAGCCCCAGAACATGACGTTCGAGCAGGCCGCTTCCGTGCCGATTGCGGCCATCACGGCATTGCAGGCCCTTCGCGACAAGGGAAAGGTCCAGCCGGGGCAAAAGGTCTTGATCAACGGCGCCTCGGGAGGTGTGGGGACCTTTGCCGTGCAGATCGCCAAGTCGTTGGGCGCACATGTGACCGGCGTCAGCAGTACGAGGAATGTGGAGCTGGTCCGATCCATTGGCGCAGATCAGGTGATTGACTACACCCGGGAAGATTTCACCCAAGGTGGGCAACGCTACGACGTAATCGTCGATATGGTCGGGAACCATTCGTTGTCAGCGTACCGCCGCGTCTTGAAGCCGAAGGGAATCTACGTAATGGTTGGAGGCCCGAAGGGCCGGTGGATAGCTCCTCTGGATGGTGTCGCCCAAATGTTTGTGTACTCAGCGTTCGTGGACCAGGAGTTCGTTTTTCTGCTGGCGCAAATAAGCAAAGAGGACCTGACCATCCTGCGCGAGCTCATGGAGGCGGGAAAGGTAACGCCGGTCATCGACAGGCGTTACACGTTGAATGAGGTCCCCGAGGCGATCCGGTACCTGGAAGAAGGACACGCTCGAGGAAAAGTAGTAATCAGTGTTGAATAATGGCAACCAAGTTCCAACTCGGGCGCGGGTGAGTTTCGGACTCAGGATTTCGGCGCGTGGTTCTGACGCCGCGCCAGCGCCTCAACTTCCGCCAGGCGCTTGGCGAGAAAACGTTTCTCCGCGGCATTGCTGGCCAGGGAGAGTGCCTGGCGAAAGGCCTCGGCGGCCGTCCCCCACTGCTGCAGACGCCGCGCGAAGTCGCCGCGTGCCGCCGGCAGCTGATGGTAGCCGCGAAGTTCGCCTCTCATCGCCAGCTCATCGAGCAGGCGAAGTCCTTGGGAAGGGCCCTCGACCATGGCGACGGCCACGGCGCGATTCAGCTCGATCACCGGGGAAGGCTGGATTCGAAGCAGCACGTCATAGAGGGCCGCAATCTGCGCCCAGTCCGTTTCTGCGGCGCTCCCGGCTCGCGCATGGACGGCGGCGATGGCCGCCTGGACGGAGTAGGAGCCCGGCGGCGCGCTCCGCAAAGCTGACTCGGTGAGCGCCAGGGCATCGCGAATCTGTTGCTGGTTCCAGAGCTTTCGGTCCTGCTCCTCCAGAAGGATGATCTCCCCGTCCGCGCTGCTGCGAGCGTCGCGGCGGGAATCATGGAGCAGCATCAGCGCCAGCAGCCCGCGCGCTTCCGTTTCCTGGGGCAGGAGTTCATTCATCAGCCGGCCCAGACGGATGGCCTCCGCGCAAAGCTCCCGCCGGACCAGGACGTCGCCCGAGGTCGCGTTGTAGCCTTCATTGAATACCAGATACACCACCAGCATCACGGCTGCCAGCCGTTCCGCGAGTTCGTCCTTCGGAGGCACGCGATACGGAATGCGCGCATCGCGGATCTTCTGCTTGGCCCGCACCAGCCGCTGCGCCATGGTGGGCGTGGGAACCAGGAAGGCGCGGGCGATTTCCTCGGTGGCAAGTCCGCAAAGAGTGCGCAGCGTGAGCGCCACCTGCGATTCAATCATCAGAGCCGGATGGCAGCAAGTGAAGATCAAGCGCAAGCGGTCATCACATAGCGTTTCATTACTCACCATGGCGTCTTCCGGGTGCAGCGCGAGTTCCTGCTGCAGCTCGGCCAGCTTCTGCAGTTGCTCGCGCTTGTCCGCGAAACGCGCCTGCCTCCGCAGCAGGTCCACCGCCTTGTGCCGTCCGGTGGACACCAGCCAGGCCCGCGGATTATCCGGGACCCCGAGCCGCGGCCATTGCTCCAGCGCTGCCGCAAACGCCTCCTGGGTTGCCTCCTCGGCCAGATCAAAGCTGCCCAGGAGCCGGATCAGCGTGGCCATAACCCTGCCCGACTCCTCGCGGTAGATTTGCCCGATGTTCACCGGCGCACCTGGAGCAAGGGTAGCGGGTCGGGCCTCCAGGAGGCTAGCTGGGCATGTCATGCGGGATGATGGGCCGCACTTCAATGGAGCCCCAGCGGGCCGACGGGATTCGGGCCGCCATGGCGATGGCCTCGTCCAAGTCAGCGGCTTCGACCAGGTAGTAGCCGCCCAGTTGCTCCTTGGTCTCCGCGAAGGGGCCGTCGGTTACCAGCCGCTTGTTCTCGCGCACTCGCACCGTCGTTGCTTTGGAGGTGGTGTCCAACTCGTGACCGGCTCGAAGATGCCCGCTCTGGGCGATGCTTTTGGTGAACTCGCCGAATTCCTCAAGCACCTTTCCCCGCTCCGTCTCCGGCAGTTTGCCCCATCGAGCTTCAGTTCCATAAATCAGCAGTACATATTGCATCTGGTTCAGGCCTCCTGGCCCGTGCTGGTTAGTCGAACGGCAGGTTCCATTATCGACAAGTTTCAGCAAGTATTTTAGGGCGAGGGGCGGCCCTCCCTTCTTCGCCGCCCTAAACGCGACTTGACGCCAATCCATATTTCTGCAACTATCGAAGCATGGCCGTCATCCAAAGCAGGAAGAACAGTGAGCAGGTGACCCGGTACGCCGAGATGTTCTCGGCTATCGGGACGGAAGCGAGGCTGCGCATCATGCAACTGCTGCTGGCGGCACATCCCCAGGGAATGGTGGTGGGGGACATCCAGGACGAGCTGGAGATCCCCGGTTCCACCCTCTCCCATCACCTGGAGAAGCTGCGCAGCGAAGACCTGGTGCGGGTGCGGCGCGAGAGCACGTTCCTGCGCTACACCGCCAACACCGATGCGTTGCAGGAGCTGCTGCAGTTTCTCTACGCCGAGTGCTGCACGCGCAACCAGGCGCTCCGGCCTGCCGACATTGTTCAAATCAGCAAGTAGGAGACCAGCGAGGTGACGATGCTTCCCAAGAAACAGAAAGACGCTTTCAACGCATTCTATGACTCTGCTCGGCGGAACGATATTTTAGAACCAAAAACCACCGTCATGGTTCACCTGGCCGCAGCCCTGGCGGTTGGTTGCTACCCCTGAATGGAACATTACCTTGGCGTGGCCAGGGAGGAAGGCGTCACCGACGAAGAAACCGGAGCCGTGCTGGCGATCGTCATGGCGGTTTCAGGTGGCCGGGTTCGCGCGCAGTTTCGGGAAGCACGCAAGGCGAAACCGAAGCGCTAACCAGGCGCTCCGGCCCTGCCGGCATTGTTCAAATCTGCAAATAGGAGACCAGACATGGAGAGCACGGACATCAAGCAGGTGGTGAAAGAAAAGTACGGTGAGGCGGCGCGGCAGGTGACGAGCGGCGCCGCCGCGGCTTGCGCAGTGGTGGATGCCGGCGGCTGCGGCTGTAATCCCATTACCTCCAACCTCTACGACGCCTCCCAGACCGGACAGATTCCCGAAGAGGCGCTAAAAGCGTCGCTGGGCTGCGGCAATCCCACGGCGCTGGCGCAGTTGAATCCCGGGGACGTGGTGCTGGACCTCGGGTCCGGCGGCGGGATTGATGTGCTGCTGTCGGCGCGGCGCGTGGGACCCACGGGCAAGGCCTACGGCCTCGACATGACCGACGACATGCTCGCCCTGGCCAACCAAAATAAACGCAAGGCGGGAGCCGAGAACGTCGAGTTCCTGAAGGGCGAGATCGAGCACATCCCGCTGCCCGACGGCTCGGTGGACGTCATCATCTCCAACTGCGTCATCAACCTTTCCGCCGACAAGGACCGCGTGCTGCGCGAGGCCTTCCGCGTGCTCAAGCCCGGCGGCCGCTTCGCAGTGTCCGACGTGGTGACGCGCGGCGCCATCCACCCCGAAATCCGCCGCAGCGTCCTGCTATGGGCGGGCTGCGTGGCCGGAGCGCTGGACGAGAACGAGTACCGCGCCAAGCTGGCGGCCGCAGGATTCGAGGGAATCGAGGTCGAACCCACGCGCATTTACCGCGCCGCGGATGCGCGCGAGCTTCTGGCCGCCCACGGACTGGACGCCGAGACGATTGCGCCCGAAGTGGATGGCAAGTTCCTGAGCGCGTTCGTGCGCGCAGTCAAGCCGTCCCTGGCCGTGCCGTCCAGCGCTGCGAAGAAGGACTGCTGCGCTCCCACTTGTTGCAGCAGCTAGCGCGCGTTTGAGACGCACCAGGAGGAGGCCGCAGCTTTGCCAGGGCGCTACAACGTCTTGTTTCTTTGCACCGGGAACTCGGCGCGCTCCATCATGGCCGAGGCCATTCTGAACATCAAAGGCCGGCCCAACTTCACCGCTTACAGCGCGGGCAGCCATCCCTCGGGAGCAGTCCGGCCGGAGGCGATTAAGCAGCTCGAAACCGCTCGCATTCCGGTGACCGGCCTGCGCAGCAAAGCTTGGGACGAATTCGCGCAGCCGGGTGCGCCCCGGTTTGATTTCGTATTCACCGTCTGCGACCACGCTGCCCGAGAAGTCTGTCCCATCTGGCCGGGGCAGCCCATGACCGCGCACTGGGGCGTTCCCGATCCCGCTGCCGTCAAGGGAACGCCGGAGCAGGTTGCGCAGGCGTTCCTCGAAGCCTTCGTGATCCTCGACCGCAGGATCAGCCTGTTCCTCGCCCTGCCTTTCGCCAGCCTCGACAAGCTGGCGCTGAAGCGGGAAATCGATAAGATCGGACAGCAATGAGATTCAGTCTGAGCGTCCGCTTGACGGCGGAGTTTCTGGGAACAGGCCTGCTTTCGGCGGCGGTGGTGGGCACCACAATCATGGGAGAGCGCCTGGCGGGCGGGAATCCTGCGACTGCGCTGTTGTTCAGCACGCTGGCCACAGTGGGCGTGCTGGTGGTGCTGATCCTGGCGCTGATGCCGGTTTCCGGCGCCCACTTCAATCCCGCCGTGACCGTGGCCCTGGCTTGGACGGGAGACTTTTCCTGGCGGCAGGCGCCGGCGTATTGGGCAGCGCAGTGCACCGGCGCGCTCGCGGGGGCGGCAGCCGCTCACTCGCTGTTTGGGTTGCCCCTGTTTTCCACTGCCACCCTGGCCCGGACCGGCGCGACGCAACTGGGGAGCGAATTCGTCGCCACTTTCGGACTGCTGTGCGTGGTTTGGGCGTGCATGCGCTTCCGGCTCTCGGCGATCGCGTATGCGGTAGGAGTCTACGTCGCCGCCGCCTCGTGGTTCACACCCTCCACCTGCTTTGCGAATCCTGCCTTGACCCTGGCCCGCTCGGCCAGCAACACGATCGCCGGGATTCGACCGGTGGATGTGCTGCCGTTCGTGGTGGCGCAGTTGGTGGGCGCACTCGCAGCGACGGTTCTCTTTCACCGCCTGGCGGAGGGGCGAAGCCATCGCGTGGAGTTGGTGGGAGTGGCCGCTGAGTCCGATCAGGACTAGCGGCTTCCGCTAGCGCCCGAACACGTTGGCGATGCCCTTCACGGTCTGTGCGGTGCGGGCGGCCTGCAAGCCACGCTGCGCGGCGGCGTTTTCCAGCTGCAGCCGCAAGCAACGCCTCTACAGGGCGGATTGAAATAACTAAACCGAAATCCAGCCAGCACGGATCAGCAGCAGCGAGACCGTTGCGACGATGATCCAGAGCACGACTCCCTGCGCCAGCGGGCGGATGCCCACTCGCTTCAGGCTCTCGCGGGTGATGCCGGTGCCGATCAGGAACAGGGTCAGCGTAAGGCCGGCGCGGCCCGCTCTTGCCAGCCAGGGATAGACCGGCGCGCCCGCAGTGAGATAAGAGTTACACAGCGCGGCCAGCAGAAAGAACAGGATGAACCAGGGCCACTGAATCGCTGCCTTGTGTTGCCGGTGGTCCTTGCGGGTTTGCCAGGCGGCAGAAGCCAGCGTGAGCGGAACGATCCACAACGCGCGCGCCAGCTTAACGGTGGTGGCGATGGCCAGAGCGGCCGCGCCGTACTTGGCGCCCGCGCCCACCACGGAACTGGTGTCGTGGATGGCCAGCGCCGCCCACAGTCCGAACTGCGGCTCGGTGAGCTGGAGCGCGCTGCCCATCATGGGGAACACGAACAATCCCACCGCGTTCAGGACAAACACGGTGCCGATGGAAACGGACATCTCTTCGTCGGTGGCCTCCATCACCGGCCCGACGGCGGCGATGGCGCTGCCCCCACAGATAGCAGTCCCCACGGAGATCAGGTAAGACGATTTCCCGGGCACGCGCAGCATCCTGCCCAGCAGTTGGCCGATGGCCAGCGCGAAGACGATGCCCAGCAGCGTGTAGGCGAATCCGGATGCGCCAGCGCGCAATACCTGCTGGAGATCCATCGCAAAACCGAGGGCGACCACCGAGACCTGCAGCAGCAGCTTCGAGACGGTCCGCGATTCGGCAGGGTAGGGATGTTTGCACGCAAGACCGAACACCACGCCCAGCGCCAGCGCCAGCGGTGGGGAACTCCAGGGCGTGGGCAGAACAAGGGACCCAGCGAGCAGCAGGAAAAGGGCGCGGGCCAGCATCTGCCAGCCATCGTAGCACCCGCGCCAGTGGCGGCAGCCGGCTCCGGCCGGAGTTGCTCGGGGAGAACCTTGCCGGTGTAACATTTCGGCGGCCGTTCCCGCTGAGCGTGGGACGCATTTCGCCATGCTTGCATTCCTGCTGAGCGTCGTCTTTTCCGTCGTCCCGCCGCGCTACCGCGGGCGCTTTCTCGCCGACCCCGACTTAAACGTGAAACGTGGCGCACTGTTTTCCGGCGTGGTGGAGGCCGTGGCCTGCGCCCTGCTGCTCTGGTTGCGTTATCCCCCCTATGTCCAGCGGCGCATGGCGGAGACCGCCGCCGCCCTGCACCCTGCGCTGCAGGCCGACCGGCTCTCTCAAGGCGTCTCCGCCTTCAGCTCCGGAGGCCTTGCCCTGTTCGAGTACATCATTCAGCCTGTCAGCCTGTTGCTGTTGTATTTCGTGCTCGAAGGTCTGGGGCGGGTGACGGCGGCGGTGGTGACCGGAGAAGTCCTGCCCACGCTGCCCTTGCAGCTTCTGGCGTGGGGCCATCGTCTGGCCGAGGGTTGGAAGCAGGAGCGCGATCTGGGACCGCGCGTGGTGGACACGGTGGCGCCGAGCGAGAGCGTCGGCCACGATCTGCGCATCGAGAGCAGCCGCCCCAAGGGGTGGAACCAGCTCACCACCATTTCCTACAACGACCAGCTCTATGAAGTGGCGCGCGAACTCACGGGCCAGCCTCCGCGCCGCTTCGTCTACCTGCTGCGCAAGGCGCCGGAGAGCAAGGTGGTGCGCGGCCTGTACCATTACTCGCCGGAAGAAACCCTGCAGGGGAATTGACGATTGCAGATTGCTGATTGCTTCTGCGCTTGTCAGGCGTGATATGCGCCCCGTCGGTGTGTCAATCGTCAATCTGCAATCATCAATCGTCAATCGTCAATCACTGAAACTCCCTGGGCACTTGCTCTTTCCACGTTCGCTCCCGCACCGGTGCGCCGTTCTCAAAGATGCGGCGGGTAAAGGTGAAGTGGAAGTGGCTCGCGTCGGAACGGATTTCGGCTGAGGTTTCGAGCTTCAGCCTGCGGCCGCCGGTGAACGCAATCTCTGTCCAGGTGGAGCCTTCGAACGCCGAGTTCGCGGGGTTGGCGTCCTCCGTGCGATACACGCTCTTCTGATAGACGTGATAGCGGCCCCCGGCCAGTTCGTAGCCGTACTCCTGGTCCCACTCCACGGTGGTGCGACCCTGCACGTCGCGCGTGACCCGGTTGAGGCGCTGCGAGTCGTCCATCTTTAGGCGTTGGGCATCGGGACGCTGCTGGCGCGGCTCTGACGGAAGAAACGCCGGGACCGGCTGCCGCTTTGGCGGAATCACCGGCAACTCCAGCCAGGTGCCGCGGCTGCCGGCGTCCAGCTCCGAAGTTGCCGCATAGGGCGTGGGCCACAGCATGGGAAAGAGCGCGTTGCTCACGGCCATGCGGATGCGGTGTCCGGGACGGAACGTCCAGGTGGTGAAGTGCAACGGAATCTCGAGCACGACGGTTTCACCCGGCTTCAGATATTCCGGATCGAGCCGCGAGCGGCGTTGCGCGCCGTTGAGAGCGCCGCCACCCACCAGCGACACCCGTCCGTCAGGAGCGACGTCTTCCAGGCGCACCATCCAGTGCAGCAGTCTGGCGTCGGCGCGCGCCTGCAAGCGAACGCGCGGGAAGCCGGCGATCTCCATCGCCGCCGTCAGGGGCGCGGAGTCGTACACCAGGCTGCCGGCATCCGCCGGGCGCAGGTCGCCGGTGGGGTCGCCCCACCAGTAGCCAGCCTCGAATCCGTAGCCGGGCGAATACCTGAGACGATGAACCGCAGCCGTGCCCGCTGTGGTCCTAAGATCGTGTTTTCCTCCGGGGTAGAGCCGCGTCCAGCGGGTGCGCGCGATGGGCCAGTCTTCGTAGCGCCAGTGTCCGGGCGTGGTCTTGAGTGCGGCGTCGGGCGGAACGTAGTCGCGCACGAACATGGCCAGGCGCGGCTCCTTCAAGATTCCGGTATCCAAGCCCCGCAGCCAGTGGTCGAACCAGCGAACGCCCTCATGCCGCCACTCGTAAGTGGGGCCGGGCTCGGCGTTGTCCGGCCAGTCGTGCTGATACGGCCCCACCACGCCCTTCACCGGCACGCGCAAATTTTCCAGCAGCCGCGGCACGGTGTCGCGGTAGCCGTCGAGCAGCCCGCCGATCAAGTACACCGGGATCTGGATTTTCTCTTCCTGCCAGCGCAGCGAGTTCGAGCGCCAGAAGCGGCCGTCCTTCTGCTGCTTCAGATAGGTGAGCAGCCAGGGCTGCGCGTGGAAGCGCTGCTCGAAGTATTTTTCGTCCAGACGATAATCCGGTGACTGCGGCAGTCCGTTCTCGTGATCGATGGAGAGCTCGTACTCGTCCTTGTGATAGATGCCGTCGATGTAACGGACGTCGTCGTGGTAGAGGTCGTCAGAAGCGTGCAGCGCCAGGATGGCCTTCAGTTCCGGAGGCCGCCGCATGGCCACTTGCAGGGCATTGAATCCTCCCCAGGAAATTCCCCACATGCCCACCTTGCCGTTCGACCAGGGCATTCGCGCGAGCTGGCGGATGATCTCCACCGCATCGTCGAGTTCGGCGTCGGAGTACTCGCGCTCCGGCACCGCGCCTTCCGACGATCCCGTTCCCCGGATGTCCACCTTGGCCATGGCGAAGCCGTGCCCCGCCATGTAGCTGTAGACCGGATAGTCGCGCAGGTAGAAGGAGTCGTCCTTGCGATAGGGCAGTAGCTCCAGCAGCACCGGAAAGCGCTCGCCCTGCGTGTGCGCCTTCGGCAGGAAGTAGGTCACCGAGAGGCGCACGCCGTCGCGCATGGCCAGCCAGTCGCGCTGGATCTCGAACTCATACTTGGCGCTGGACGGCGATGATGCGAGCGCCGCCGCCGCCGAAAGCAGCGCGCAAAGAACGCCCAGCACGACAACCCATTTCCTCATTTCGGTTTTTTCCTCCCTCGCAACGCTATCGGATTATCGTGCACCCGCTCGCGGAAGCCGCCTTGCAGACCGCCGCCCAGCGACACCGCCGACTCTCCGAACTTGTCGCGCAGGCGATCGGCTGCCGACATCGCTTTTTCCCAGCGCTGATTGCGCGCCCCTTCCAGCAGGCTCATCTGCCCTCCCGCGGATTCCAGCGACGACGCCTGCACGCCCAGCAATCGCACCGCAGTGCCCGGCTTCCAGTTCTTGCGGAACAGCGTCCGCGCCTGCTCGAAGACTTCGGTGTCGAGGTGCGTGGCGCCCGGAAGCGTGTGCGCGCGCGTGAGGGTGGTGAAGTCCGAGTAACGCAGCTTGAGCTGCACCGTGCGCGCGCGCAATCCGGCTTCGCGCAGGCGGCGGCAAACCATTTCCGACAACCGCGCCAGCGTGGACTCGAGTTGCTCGCGCTCCGCCGTGTCCACCGAATAGGTGTGCTCATGGCTGATGGACTTGGGCGCGGCGTCTGAGCCGATCTCCGCGTCGAACCAGCCGCCGGCATCGGAGCCGCGCGCCTTGCCTGCCAGCGCCAGGCCCCACTTGCCGAAGCGTTCTTCCAGGAAGGCTGCTTCGAAACGCGCCAAGTCGCCCACCTTGCGGATGCCCAGCGCGTGCAGGTCCTTCTCCATCACCTCGCCGACGCCGGGAATCTTGCGCACGTCGAGCGGCGCCAGGAAGCACGCCTCCTCTCCTGGCAGCACCCACAGGATGCCGTTGGGCTTGGCCTGATCCGACGACACCTTGGCCACCAGCCGCGAAGCGCCGATGCCGATCGAGCAGTTTAGCTTGGTTTCCGCTTGCATGGCTTGGTGCAACGCGTGGGCGGCGCGCAGCGGCGGGCCGTGCAGGCGTTCGGTGCCGGTCATGTCCACGTAGGCTTCGTCAATCGAGGCCATCTCCACGCTCGGTGAAAAATGCTCCAGCACCCCCTGCACTTTGTGCGAGTACTCACTGTAACGCTGGGGATGCCCCTCGACGAAGATGGCGTGCGGGCAGAGCCGCGCCGCCGAGCGCAACGGCAACGCCGAATGCACGCCGAACTTGCGGGCCTCATACGAGGCCGCCGACACCACGCCGCGCTCGTCCGGTCGTCCGCCCACCACCACCGCCTTGCCTTTCAGCGAAGGATCGAACAGCTCCTCTACCGAAACGTAGAAGGCGTCCATGTCCACGTGGAAGATGTTCTTCACGGCAGCGTCTGGGGAATTCTACAACCCCGTCCAATGAGGCAGCCTCTCGGAAGAATCGGTGGGAGAGCGGGCCTTCAGGCCCGCGCAAATGGTGGCTCCGAAGCCGGGCTTTAGCCCCGGCCCCCCAATGTCAGGGTTGGAGTACAATTCGCCCGCCGATGAAGGCCGCCCTGACGCCTCTCGACTTTCTCGCCCGCAGCGCCGCCGTTTACCGCGACTCCATTGCCGTCGTGGACGGCGACCGGCGCATCAGCTACGCGCAGTTCGAGGAGCGCGCCCATCGCCTGGCCTCGGCGCTGCGCCGGCACGGAGTTGCCCCCGGAGACCGCGTCGCCATCCTCGCGCCCAACTCTCCCCTGGCGCTCGAGCCCCACTTCGGAGTGCCGCTGGCCGGAGCCGTGCTGGTGATGCTGAACATCCGGCTGAAGGCGCAGGAGCTGGCCTGGATCATCAATCATTGCGGGGCCAAGGTGCTGATCGCCGACCCGCAGCTTCTGCCGGTGCTGGATCCGGTACGCCCCGAGCTGCGCAGCTTGAGCCTGATTACCGACGACTACGAAGGCCTGCTCAGCCAGGGCGAATTCCCGTTTGCCGGTTCCTTCCAGCCCCAGGAAGATGGCCTGTTGAGCATCAACTACACCAGCGGGACCACGGGATTTCCCAAGGGGGTGATGTACACCCACCGCGGCGCCTGGATTAACGCCATCGGCGAGGCGCTGGAGCACGGGCTGACCAACCGCTCCGTCTATCTGTGGACGGTGCCGCTGTTTCACGCCAACGGGTGGTGCTTCTCCTGGGCAGTGACCGCGGTGGGCGCGCGTCACATCCTTTTGCCGCAAGTGGACTACGAGAACATCGTGGCGCTCATCAGCCGGGAAGGCGTCACCCACATGTGCGGTGCGCCGGTGGTAGTGGGCGGGCTCACGCAGCACTGCGCGCGCCACGGCATCCATTTCGAGCAAGGGTTGAAGATCATCACCGCGGGCGCGCCGCCTTCGCCCGCAGTGCTGCGCGCGGCGGAGGAGATGGGCGCCGACGTCGCCCACGCCTACGGCCTCACCGAAACCTATGGCCCGCACACCCTTTGCGCCTGGAAACCCGAATGGGACGCGCTGCCGCTCGCCGAGCGCGCCCAGATCAAGGCTCGGCAGGGCGTCCCTTACATCATCGCCGGCACTGACTTGCGGGTGACTGACCTGCGGGTGGTGGACGAAGCCATGCGCGACGTCCCCGCCGACGGAAGCACCATGGGCGAGGTGCTGATGCGCGGCAACAACGTCATGGCCGGCTACTACAACCAGCCCGAGGCCACCACCGAGGCCTTCCGCGGCGGATGGTTCCACTCCGGCGACCTCGCCGTGGTCCATCCCGATGGCTACATCGAAGTCCGCGACCGCCAGAAGGACATCGTCATCTCCGGCGGCGAAAACATTTCCTCCGTCGAGGTCGAGAAGGTCCTCTACGAACACTCCGCGGTTCTGGAGTGCGCCGTGATCGCGGTTCCCGACCAGCAGTGGGGCGAAGTGCCGCAGGCGCACGTCACGCTCAAGCCCGACCGCAGCGCCACGGCCGAGGAACTGATCCAGTTCTGCCGTGAACGCCTGGCGCACTTCAAGTGTCCCAAGCACGTCGTCTTCGGGCTCATCCCCAAGACTGCTACCGGAAAGGTCCGCAAGAACGAACTGCGCGAGGCCGCCTGGGCCGGCCAGGAAAAGAAGGTGAAAGGATGAACTGTCGATCGCGCTTTCCGCGCGGTATCGGGCGTTGGCGCGCCCTCCATCATGCCGGCTGACGCCACAACTCCGCGGGCGGCCGAGCGTGTCGAGCGCTGGCTGGCCCAGGTGGAAGCGTGCGCGCGCCGCCCCGTGGACGAACGCGTGGAAGAACTGCTGGCCCGCATCCGCGAAGGCGCCGGCCGCTACAACGCCGAAACCTGGGACCAGGCCAACGAACGTCACGCCGAAGAGTTCATCGCGCAACTGGAAGCACAGTTCCCCGGACAGGTGCTCGTGGTCTCGCGACCACCGGAGTCCGCCGAAGGCTCAGGACCTGCGCTGGGCGACGCGTCGCATTTCACCGAGGGGCCGGGAGCCGAGCCGTTGCCCATGGTTATCGTCGAGCGGCAGAAGCTACGGCCGGCGGCCCGCCGCACCACCAGCTACAACTACATCTTCACCGTGCCCGGACGCCGGCCGGAACGCCTGATCCTGGTCGCGCACTACGACACCTGGCGCGGCCCCGGCGCCGACGACAACACCACCGGCGAGGAAATCACCAAGCAGTACCTGCTCACTGACCTTGCCGGCACGCGCCGTCCTGCCCTTACCCACAGCTACATCCTTGCCGGCTCGGAAGAATGCGGGTTGATCGGATTCACTTCGCAAGTGCTGCTGGCGGCAGGACTCGGCCTGGCCAACATGGCGCTCGAAAAAGGCATTTACGCCATCGTGCTGCTCGGCCTGGCCATGGTGCCGCTGGCCAAGTATCGCTTCGGGGTTTCCGGATCGCGCGAGTACGTAGCCAGCCTGACCGCGGAGGAGCTGGAACTGGTGAAGTCGGTGATTTCGGTGGACTCGGTGGGTGAAGGCAAGATGTACATTCCGGAATCGTCCCTGGGCGCCGACTTCATCCGCGCCTTCATTCCGCTGCCCGGCTATCGCGCGCTCAACGACCTGCTGGAAGAAGGCGCGCATCTGAACGGCATCCAGTACAACACTTTCATCGCCGGCGGAACCACCGACCACATCAGTTTTCTGGAGGTCAACAGCGGACTGCGCGACAAGCTGGGCGACTGGCTGGGCTGCCCGCGCTGGCTGGGTTGCCACAAGACGGGCAAGCGCAAGATTCCCGCTTCGGCGCTGGTGGCGCTGCTGCCGGGCAAGGCTTCACCGCTGGTCTTCGGCGGCAAGATCCACACTCCCAACGATACCGCCGACCGCGTCTATCCTAAGCCGCTCGCCGAGTCCCTGCGCATTATTGACTACTGGTACTTCCAGATGCACGGCGGCACTCGTCTGCGCGAACCCCGCGATCCCGGCGAGTACCACTACGCGCAACTGTTTCGCGTGCAACCCCAGAACCACGCGGGAACGCACCGCGCGGGATCGCAGCCGGAGGAATTCTGGCTGGCGCTGAAGGACGCCATCGAGCCCAACCGCCGCAACATCAACGGGCTGTACCGGGTTCGCACCGAGATGAAGGATGCCCGGGCGCGCTGCCAGGACCTGGAAATCCTCGACTGGGGCGTGCACACGCGCCTGCGCCACGAAGTGGATGACCAGCTCGCCCGCTCCGTCGGCAACGGAGCCCGCGGCGCCTGCGAGCGCGTGCCGGTGACGGAGATTGAATTGGTTGCGCCCAACGCTACGCTGCGCTTCTCCAAGCGCAGCCGCGGTTTGTTTTCAGAGGTGCACGCGCTCGGCCGGCAAGCGCTGGGCAGCTTCGAGCGCTTCATGGGCAGCAATACTTTCCTGGTCTTCTTCGTCGTGGCCTATCTGCTGGCCCGGGTCTTCGACTTGGCACTGTCGCTGATTTTTGGGCAGCTTCCCGTCTTCGCAACCTGGTTCTTCGACTGGTTCGCATTCACGCTTCCGCTTGCGGTGGTGGCGCAACTGGCAGTGCTCTTGTGGCTCATCGGGACCAGGATCCCCACCATGATTGACAACGCCTACCGCCACCTGAACAAGGCCGACAACCTGCGCAGCTTGAGCCGAGTGGCGGGCTAGCAGGCTGCGGAAAAACTCCGTAACGTCCGCCGTGGCGGGGCTGTCGTGGCGGCATCTTGCCGTCGCCTTGGCCAGGGGGATCCCGGGCTGACCAGGCAAACTCCCTGATCTGACGAACAATCGCAAAATACTTCTTGACAATCTGTTTCTTGTACGCTATTGTTGTAATTGTATGTGTGGCTTCAAGCTAAGTTACTGAGGCGCAAGATTTTACCTTCCAGCCCCTTATCTTGCAATAATTTTACTCCAGATATCCATCTATCCTGGTTGTTTTCAATAGTATAACTTTTAGGGGTACCAGGGGTTCGCTGGGCGAAACCCCGTAGCGCCGGCGTCCCGCCGGCTGTCGCAGCGGCATCTTGCCGCCGCCTCCTTAGGCTGTCGCTGCCACGCTGGGCCTGGAAGGCGGGTTTCCCACCAGCCGCCGCGCCTCCGCACTCAGTGCCAGCAGGAAAACCAGCATGGCCCACAGCACCGGCACGGGATAGCGGAAATGTTCGTCGGGAAGGTGCAGCGGCGGATAAAACAGGGCAAAGAGCGAGAGCCATAGCAACCGGCGCGCCCATAGGACGATAGTTTTCGTGCGATGCAGATGGCGCACCGCCAGGGCGATGGGCAACAGCAGCAGCGTGGCATCGTGCCCGTTGAAGTGGTAACTGGCAAGCAGCGCGGCGACCACCGCTACGGCAAACGCCAGGTCGAAACGCTCGCCGGGTTGGTGACCGCCTTTTGGCCAGGTCCGGGCTGCCAGCACCAGCAGCAACAGCGAGAGCGCCGCCGTCACCAGCCGGCGCGCATTCACGGAAAGTGCAGGTCCGAACCCGAACGCCACCAGCCCGCGCAGGTTGGGCATGGCGGAGGCATGGATGGTGCCATGCGCTTGTACACGATCGGTCTCCAGGACGAAGTCCACGTACTCCAGCACGCCGGCCCAGCCCACCAGGAGCACGGAGAGCCCTGCCAGCACGGCTGCCGTCACCGTCACTCCCAGCAACACGCGCCATTTTCTCAGCATCGCCATCACCAGGAGGAAGGGCAGCACGATCTGGAACTTGAACAGGCCGAGCCCCAGCAGGCAGCCGGTTTTGAAGTCCAGGCCGCGGCGCAGGGCCAGAAACGCCAGGCAAAAAAGCCACAACAGCAGCACCGAGTCCTGTCCCTGAAGCAGCGCCACGAACACGGGGAAGAAGGCGAAGGCAGCGACCATGCGAGGTACAGCCCAGGCCCAATCCGGCGGCGGCCGCCACTCATCCTCGGGATGGCGAAGGAACCCCAGGCCCGCCACCAGCAGCACACTCACCAGCAGCCACGCGGCGTACGCCCAAGCGAAGGGCAGCCAGGCCAGCGGCAGGAACAGGACCAACTGGAAGGGAGGGTGGTAAAAAAGCAGCGGCACCGAGCGTGACGGGAATTCCTTCTGAAACTCAAGCTGGGTTTCGTAGCGGTAAAGTTCCGGCCCGCGGCCCTGCTGCACCACGCGGCCGGCAGCGTAGAAGCTGGCGAAGTCGGTTTCGCCCTGGCGGATGCGATCGCGGAAGTAGTAGAGGGCGAACCCTTCCACCGCCAGCAGCGCCGCCAACACCAGCCACCACAGGCGAAGGGGCGAGTTTTTCATGTTATGTGGCTGCTGCGACCGGGTCAGTCGAGATACTTCACCAGCACCACTTCGTTGCGGGCTTCGTTGTAGATCACCTCATCCACCTGGGCCTTGGTCACGAGGATGCCGAAGCCTCCGGGGCGAAGGCCCTTGGCTTCCCGCTCCTGCATGTGACGGATGGGATCGTCCGGCGGATTGCCGACCGCGGCGTGCTTCAGGTCTTCAATCCGGAAGCCCGCTCCCGGATCGGCGATGCGATACAGCAGCATGCGTTGCGCTCGCAGATAAGAGACGCGCACTTTGCGGGTGGGATCGAACTGGCCGCCCCACTCGATGGCGTTGAGCAGCATTTCGCGGAAGGCCTGGCCCACGGACTGCCGCAACTCGTCCGGCAAGTCGGCCTTGAGCGCGGTCATGAAACTCTGGACGCGGTCGGCCACACCATGCGCGCAAGGCACCAGCAGCTCCACCCACTGCGGACTGGCGGAGACCACTTCAATCATCCCGCCCGCGTCACCCGCGGACAAGGCATCGTTCACGGCTTCCTGAAGCTGCACGGCGCCAAAGGGCTTGGGGACATACTGGTAGGCCTGCTCGCGCACCGCACGCAGGAGGGTTTCCGGCGTGTTGTCCGCGGTCATCACGATCACCTTAGGACGCTTTCCCTGCTCGCGCAGTTTTGCCAGCACCTCCAGTCCGCTCATGCGCGGCATGCGCACGTCCATCAGGACCAGGTCGAAGTTACGCTTTTGCAGTTGCGCCAGCGCCGCCGCCCCGTCCTTGGCCAGGGTCACGGAATGGCCATCGCGACGCAGCAGGGTGCGAATCATTTGCCGGATGTTCTGATCGTCGTCCGCTACCAGGATGTTCGGCATGGGCAGTGCTCGCGGCCTGAGCCAGGTTCAGGTCCCCAGGTAAGGCGCCAATTATACTGCGCGCGGGATTTGAATCCTCGATCCAACCGCTGAAGCTCCCAGGATTCAATGAGATAATTCCCCTCATGGCCGTGAAGTCTGATCTGCTGCGCCGGCTGCCTTCGGTGGACGAACTGTTGCGGCGGGTGGAAATCGCAGCCCTGGCAGAACGCGAAGGGCGCGCCGCCGTCACCGAAGCCGCACGCGCGGTGCTGGCCCGTCTGCGAGCGGAGGTTTCCTCCGGCCGGCTCGACGGCGCGGGTGTGGAACTCGCGCTCGGCGGGGTCGCGGCAGCCGTCGAGAAGCAGCTCCGGCAGGCGCTGGCCTATGACCTGCGGCCGGTGATCAACGCCACCGGCGTGGTTCTGCACACCAACCTGGGCCGCGCGCCGCTGGCCGAAGCCGCCGTGGCCCGCATCGGCGAAGTGGCCGCCGCCTACTCCAACCTGGAGTTCGACCTGGCCTCCGGCGAGCGCGGCAAGCGGGATGTCCACGCGGACCGGCTGTTTCGCCGGCTGCTCGATCCCGATGGCAGCGCCGGCATCGCCACCGTGGTGGTCAACAACAACGCGGCGGCCGTGCTGCTGGCGCTGAACACGCTGGCCGAAGGCGGCGAAGTGGTGGTGTCGCGCGGTGAACTGGTGGAAATTGGAGGATCGTTCCGCATCCCCGACGTGATGGCCAAGTCCGGGGCCGTGCTGCGCGAGGTGGGTACGACTAACCGCACGCGCCTCGCCGACTACGAGCGCGCCCTCAGCGAGCGTACTCGGCTGCTGCTGCGCGTGCACCGCTCCAACTTCCAGATCGTGGGCTTCACCGAGCAGCCGGAGCTGAAGGAACTGGTGGCCCTGGGCCGGCGCCGCGGCGTCCCGGTGATGGAAGACCTGGGCAGCGGCGCGCTGCTCGACCTGGCGTCGCTAGGCGTTGCCGGCGAGCCGGGAGTGGTGGAGAGCCTGCGCGCGGGCGTGGACGTTGTGACCTACAGTGGCGACAAGCTGCTGGGCGGGCCGCAGGCGGGCATGCTGAGCGGGAGCGCGGAACTGGTGGCGCGCATACGCTCCAATCCGATATTTCGCGCGTTGCGCGTGGACAAGCTCACCTATGCGGCGCTGGAAGCCACGCTGCTGGCCTACGTTCGCCAGGACCACGACGCCATTCCCGCGCTGCGCATGATGCGCCTGCCAGCGCTTGAGGTCCGCCGCCGGGCGGAAGCTGTGGCCGCGCGGCTGGCGCAGTCGGCGCCAAAACTGAAGCTCGAGGTGGTGGAGGGCGAATCCGTGATTGGCGGCGGCTCGACGCCGGGCGCGCGCCTTCCCACCTGGATCCTGGCAGTCACCGCCGACGGCCTCAGCGCCGACGAGCTGGCAGCTCGCTTGCGCTCCGCCGAGCCTCCGGTGATTGCCCGCGTCGAGGAAGGCCGGGTGCTGCTCGACCTGCGCACCGTGTTTCCGCAGCAGGATACGGCAGTGGAAACTGCCCTCATTGAATCATTGAATCATTGAGTGATTGAATCAATTGAAACCCTCCAATCGTGAAAATGATTCACTGATTCAATCTCTCAATGATTCACTGATTCAATCTCTCAATGATTCAATCCCTCAATGATTCAATCCAACAACAAGGGCGGCCTCGAAGGGCCGCCCTGGGTGTTGATACGAAGGATTTAGAGTACCGTCACGTCCTCTGCTTGCAGGCCCTTGGGTCCCTTGACCACGTTGAACTGCACGGCCTGGCCTTCCTTGAGGCTGCGGAAGCCCTCCGACTTGATGGCCGAGTAGTGGACAAACACGTCCTCACCCGTCTGCCGGCTGATGAAGCCGTAACCCTTGGCGTCGTTAAACCACTTCACTGTTCCTTGCTCCATGGCTTTTCTGGTGTTCCTTTTCTGATGGGATTGTGCGCTTAGAACCGGGTAAGTGCGAGCCAGGCAAATGCTGTTCAGCAGAGACCGCTCACGACCGTACGATCAAACGCAGTGACACATGCTACCCAATGGGCTGGAGTTTGGCAAGCTTCGGGTGCCCGGAAATCCGCAGAAAAGCCGCTATTCGCGCCCGTCCCGGGCCAGCCGGGATGCGCGGCCTGAAGGCCCCAATGGGCGCAGGTAGTGCCCTAATTTGAGGGAAGTATCCCATGCGCCCCAAGAAAATCATGGTAACAGGCCCGTGGGGCTTGTCGAATGGTGTCTGCCTGCCTACACTTCGCAGCACGCCGAAGAAGGAGAACCGGATGCCATTCTCAATAGCGGAGATTTTTCGGAGCGAAGAAGGCAAGCACCGCCTGACACTCTTCAGAGCGGAGGATGTTCAATGGCTGGAATCGCAACTCTTTGAGAAAAACGGCAAGCCTTACTTGAAGTGCCTTGCAAGCGACAAAGAGCGACCGGCAAAGCCAGAGGAAATCGTACGTCAGCTTTGGATTAAGCGGTTACTTGAGGAGTACCGGTACCCGAAAGTACGGCTCAAAGTCGAATATGCCGTCTGGTTCGGCTCAGGCGTGAGCGACAAAAGCGCTGACATTGTCGTCATGCACACTGACGGCGAACACCCCTACATCATCTACGAGGTCAAGAAGCCAAGACGGAAGGACGGATTGCAGCAGTTGAAATCATACTGCAATGCCGAGGGAGCGCCCATCGCCGTGTGGTCGAACGGCGAGGAGCTAGTGATCCTCCATCGTGAAGAGCCAAATGTTTTCACCCACATCTCATCAGTTCCCACGGTCAACCAGAGCCTCCAAGACGTAATCACTGAACAGTGGACGATTGATAAGCTGACCGCCGAAAACAAGCTCGTCCGCGAACGCCTATCGCTGAAGAAGATCATCCTCGACCTCGAAGACCTTGTGCTAGCAAACGCCGAAGGCATCGACGATTCCTTCGATGAGGTTTTCAAACTCATCTACGCGAAGCTATACGATGAATGGGCAGCCGCCAATGATCGTACTCGGCAGCGCACAATTCACTTCCGCATCTATGGAGAATCGCCCCAGCAGCTTTACGACAAAATCGCTGGCCTGCTGAATCAGGCAAGAAACAAATGGCGCGGGGTTTTCGGACCGGACGACCGCATCAAGCTCCGCCCCGAACACCTTCAAGTCTGCGTTTCGTTCCTTCAAGACGTAAGGCTGTTCAACGCCAACCTTCAGGTAATTGACGACGCATTCGAATACCTCCTCACGAAAGTTGCAAAAGCCGAAAAGGGTCAGTACTTCACACCGCGTTGGGTAATTGACATGTGCGTGAAGATGCTTAACCCGAAAGTCAGCGAGCGTGTGATCGACACAGCCTGCGGGTCTTCGGGGTTCACGGTGCACTCGACTTTTTGGGTTTGGGGGAGCGAATTAAGGGTCGAAGGGCCAACGAGAGAGCAAGCCGACTATGCGGGCACAATGGTTTATGGGATCGATTCCAGCCCGAAAGCAGTGAAAATCGCCAAAGCACTTAACCTGATTGCAGGCGACGGAAAATCCAATGTCTATGAACTCAATAGCCTGAACCCACCAAGATGGAGCGACGAGGGGAAAGCGGCGTTCCGCCCGTTGTTGACGCGTTTTCCAGATGACGCCGCCAAAGACGAGGAGAACCAGCGCGACTTCCAGTGTTTGGAATTCGATCTCCTGATGACGAATCCTCCGTTTGCAGGCGGAATCGGCGAACGCGAGATTTTGCGTCAGTACCGGCTCGCGGAGAAGAACGGACGCACGGTGTCGAAAATTGGCCGCGACATCCTTTTCATTGAGCGCAATCTCAATTTCCTCAGGCCCGACGGACGCATGGCGATTGTCCTTCCACAGGGTCGCTTGAATAACACAAGCGACCTCTACATACGGGATTTCCTTCTCGACAAGGCACGCATACTTGCAGTCGTCGGCTTGCACCCTCACACGTTCAAACCGCACGCGGGGACGAAGACCAGCGTGCTCTTTTTGCAGAAGTACACTGAGGAAAAGTTGGCCGAAATTCGGGACGTCCGCAACCCACACGCGGGGGAACTGGAGCATCATCTGGCCGACCTCCGGAGGCTGGCTGAGAGTGACGCACTAACTGAGGACAACTTGCCAGCAATTCTTCAAACTTACCTACAAGTGGAATTCCAACAGGCCGAAGAACAAGAGGGGAATGGTGACGACGAAAACCCCGAAGTACGGGCAGATCAGGAATCGGACGATGAGATTAACGAGGCAGTCGCCAATCTTGAAGCTTCACTAGCGGCAATGCCAGGACGTGCCAAGGGGAAAACGGCGCTGAAGCGGGCCATTGCCGAGCGGAAGCGAAAACTGGCCTCACATTCGTTGAAAGGCCAGCTTAATTGGCTCCTCAGCGACGATAAGATACTGGGGCGGTATCGTGATGGTTGGCTAAACGACAAGGCAGCTCAGGAGCTCGATTATCCCATTTTCTTTGCCGTATCGGAGAAGGGTGGCAAAGACAGTACTGGCGAGCCAATTTACCGGCCGGATGCTAACGGCCAACCGTTACTGGATTGACCTGCCCCCCGTTCTTAGTCCACGGATAATGAGACTTTCTCCGGGTTTTGGGTTGCGAGCATAACACTGCTCGAAGGTTGCTGGCCGCGGTCGAGGCTGGGGGAAAGTGGGTCCCGCGAAGCGGGATCCAAGCGGGC
>CAYTIL010000015.1:0-165606 GCA_964437985.1 uncultured Acidobacteriaceae bacterium | reverse complement strand
GCCAGGATCAAACTCTCGTTTGAAACCTGAATGGCCTCCCGACGGGAAAGAAGGGAGACCTGCCATCCAGCCGGACCCCAACTCCGCCGATTCGCATCGACGCAACCGGGGAAAGGAAGCCGGATAGCAAACTTCATTTTGTGAGATCGCTCTCGCTTAAACCCTAGAGCGCCTCACGACTGGCACGTTCAACCTGTTGTCAAAGACCGAATCGCTCCCCGCCTAAGCGGCGCGCTTCAGTCGAGTGGTAAAACCCTGCTTTTTACAGACAGGGATCTACCCGTCCTCGAATCTATGTAGAGTAACCCGGAATCACTGGAACTGTCAACTCACCGATTTCCACAAGAGGGCAGGTCTACTCACGGTAAGAGCGGAGCGGGACCCGACAAGCCCAACACGGATTTCCAGTACTCGACTCCTCCCTCGTAAAAGAACGCACAATAGATCGTGTCTCCAAGTTGCAGGTCCGTGATTTCTAGCGCAAGATGCGCTCCTTCAATCCTAGGCGGCGGGCAATCAGTCTCCTGAAGTGTAAGTGCGTAACGGTAGAGCTGTTCTTCGCTCTCTAAAGTGGAAGCCTCGCGGGCCTCTGAAAGCAAGAGCAGAAACAATGGGCTTTCGTGAACGTAGGTCGAGCCGCCATGCGCCGATCGGCATGTCAACTAGCAGCTCCCAGTAATTCCCGGGATCAAGGAAGTTCGTTCTTGCTGTGAACCGAAATGAGTGCTGATAAAGGCGAGTGAGTCCAGGCAGCGCCCGAGGAATCCAGTAGATTGCTACTCGTTGTCCACTTATTCGCCGTCTGGATACTTCCAACGCATCTGGTGACTCATAAACTAGGTCATTCAGATCTAGTTGTTCACTCAGTTCGAAGATATCTCGCAGATCTCCATGCCTTGGGTTCTCAAGAAAGAGCATGTTCCGCCTTACCTCAGCTGACCCCGTGCCATCCTCGCAAACGCTGACAGCATGTTGGGACTCCACAACGACGACTCTCTCGTGGACCGAGAGTCCATACAGTTTGAAGAGATCTGGCCGTCTCACCCATCGAACCAACGGCATGGCGACAATACCAAGTACTAGCAACATTGATGCTCCAGCAATCCAATAGCTGTGGGTCTGACCGTAGACGGTCTCTGCAATTTGGTAGAGCCCAAAGAAGGTTACGACCAGATTGGCGATTTCCGGGATGGCCTCCAATGGCCCCTCAAGCCTTTCACTCATTGCGCACCTCGCAAGAACCACAATCTTCTAGTGCAGCCCGTTCACAAAACTTATCACTCATGCGAACTAAAGTTCCATTCTTCAAGAATCAAGAGGGAAATCAATGCTTCCAGGCCGCAATGAGAAGTGCGATCCCGTACAGGGTCACGCAATCGTGATCGCCGGGATCGGCAAGAGATATGTCACCTACCACGATTCTGGACCTGCTAGTGCGCATGCAAACAAGAGAGTTGACAAAACCCTCTTTGCTCGTGCTTGGAAAGCGACGGGAACGGACAAGGACCCGCTATTGGTATTTGGTCTGCGCGGGCTGCCCCACCCTTGCGCTCCCGTTTCTGGAGCGCAGGGTGCGAGAAAACCCAGCCCGCCTCTGGCGGGCGGCATAACGGTAGCCCGGGACGGCGAGCGGGCGGGCACGCCTGCGCCCGCGCGCGCGTTAGCCCTGGGTGAGCTGCCTCTGCGAATCGCGCCCGACTGGCCCCGGCCGAGGCCGTGGGCAATAGGAGGGCGCACCAGCAAGATAGGGAGTTACAATTCACATTTCACACGTCCAGCGGCCTACACGAAAATCCCAGACCAGGAGCGACGACTATGGCCAACTTCAGCGTACATGGGCCATTTGAGGTTCCATGTGATTCCGGCCCCGGTGGGCGTTCTATTACAGACAAGGAAGTGAGTGAATTTTGGGCGAGCCATCGAAAATACAGACATAGGAGAGAGAGGATGCTACGTATTCGGGATGCGTGCGGGGAAAGGGCTGAGTCCTGGCTACGTAGGAAAGGCAACCAGGGATCTGTTCGTCCTTGGTCTGAACTTCGTGCCGCTGGAGTTGAACTGATTTCAGAGCCGCTGCATACACCTGACTCGCAGGAGCATCAAAGTCGCGCTTAGCCCATGGAGGTGGTTCCTGAGCCACAGATGCTGCAATCAGCACGAAGACAGCGAAGCCCGTTTTCACTGAGAGGGATTTCATTCAAGCCCTCCACGATCAGCCCGGGGACCCAATGCTCCCCGGAGTATATAGAAACCGCTGCCTGCCGACGCCCCAACCACCAGTTCTGTTTTGGCGGGCGCCGGGTGCCCGACCCTTGCGCTCCAGCAGCCCACGAGCTGCGAGACCATGACCAAAAGTGGTTGAAGATGGTCCAATGTGGTACAGCATGGTAGGGTCGAGAACAGTATCTGAACAGGCAACCCCTAATTTATATATCCACAACTGCCAACAAAAAATTTCAGGCTATACTCCGAAAAGGTGAAGGGCTTCGAGGTGTCCAAACCCGAAGCCCCAACCTGCCCCGCAGGATGCGGTGTCCAAGACCACGTCCTGCGGCTCCTTTTATTTCTCCCCCATCCTACTGCACATTTCCTGCCTGTCCAACATCCCCTAAGAGGCGTGCACCAAGACTAGCAACTACCCGCCGGGTGCCCCACCCTTGCGCTCCCGCTTTTTGAGCGACAGGGTGGGAGACGCAACGCAACCAATCTATCCCGAGGAGATTCTTGCACGCGCGCCTCCTCGAACACCGAGGGCCGGGATCACGACGAACCAGCACGCCCCTGGCGGGCGGTATAAAAGGTAGCCCAGGACGGCGAGTCCGCCGCGGCGGACTCGCAAGTCCTGGGTGAGCTGCGCCTGAGAATCGCGCCCGACTGGCCCCGGCCTTGGCCGGGGGCAAGAGGAGGGCGCCAAGCTCAAAACGGCGCATATTCAATGGGCTCGACGGAGCGGCCCTTTCGCCACGTGAATCAATGTGCGCAAGGCGGTATTGACGGATTGCTCGTCAGGAAAATACTCGGCCACGTCGGGAGATAGGAGCACGAGGTTGGTCCCGGCTCGATAGCGCGTGGCATATTTGCCGCGAACGCCGCCCTTCAACGCGGACAAGTCGTACTCGGGCCGAAGTTCGTCCCGCTGCCGCCGTTTTTCAGTTGTTCTCTTCATAGTGTTTTCGCTCGCGCCGCGTGGTCTTGCGGGCGCTGATAATCCGGACATCCTCGCCGCGATCCGCATGGGCCACGATTAGCACTCGACCGGCGCTCGACCTTCCGACGGTGATCCACCTGTGTTCCGTGGCCGAATGATCCGGGTCGTGGTAGGTCATCGCCAACGGATCGCCACAGACCGTGGCAGCCTCGTGGAACGAAACCCGGTGTTTCCGGCGATTCTGCGCTGCCTTGTCCGGGTCCCACTCAAAATTCACCGCTTCATTCTACCTGTTCCCCGCCGTTCGAGACGAGGATGTTCCTGGCCTTGCTGTTCCGACGATTTCCTGGACGAGCGCCGGCGGCCACCGCCCCTCGCCCGCTTCCGGGCCGACAGGTCCACCACCTTGCCGTTCTTCCACACATACACCGGCAGGCCTAAGCGGGCGTTTTCCGCAATCGCCTTTCTCACCGCCACTCGGAGCGCCAGAAGCGCGCGCTCATGCAGTGGCAGGGCCGGGTGCCCCACCCTTGCGCTCCCGCTTTTGGAGCGCAGGGTGGGAGACAACCCAGCCCGCCCCTGGCGGGCGGCATGAAGATAGCCCAGGACGGCGAGTCCGCCGCAGCGGACTCGTAAGGGTCAGCTCGGCCCAGGAACCACGCCCGACTGGCGGCGCGTCCGCCGTGGCGGACACGCCGCTAAGGGAGGGCGCGCCGAGGTTGAGGCGTTTGCGCGGCGTCTGAGCCGCGCGCCGAAATCCCGAGCGTAGCGAGGGAGCTTGGACGAATCTTGGGTTGGCTTTTCCGAAGGCGATGCCGCTATTCCCTGGCCCAAAACGCCGCGCCCAAGAAAACCACCACCGCAGCCGCCCAGAAAGCAGGATGCAGGAGCAATTCAGCGGCATCACCCAGCAACGCTCCCAATCCCGTCGCGGTGCCCGGCCTCGAGGAGGCGACGACCCTATAGACAAAAGCTGCGATGTAAAGCGCAACCACCGCGCCCAACCCTGCGAACACGCTCTTCAAACTCAACATTGGCGACCCAACCCCACCGGCTCACTCGTGCGATCTCATAGCCCAGTATGCAGCAGACAGGAAGACGGCGACCGCCGCCAGCCAGAAAGCGGGATACATGAGCACCAGGCGGGTTGCCGGAGGAACTGCCAGCCCTGTAGCGATTCCCTTTACCATGTACCTGCCTTCGATGTAGAGAACGGCCGCAACGTAGAGGATGACTACTGCACCGGACCCGGCCAAGAAGCTCTTCAGGGTCAACATCCTTGCCTCCAGAGTTCTCCGCGTCGGATTGACGCTCTTACGGGTGCGGGTGCCCCACCCTTGCGCGCAGCGCAGGGTGGGAGGAACAGTCACGAGGCCATGAACGGGGCCACGAAATCCGGCCAATTCTAGCGCGAGGAGATTCTTGCACGCGCGCCTCCCTGGAACACCGAAGGCCGGGATCACGACGAACCAGCCCGCCCCTGGCGGGCGGCATGAAGGTAGCCCAGGACGGCGAGTCCGCCGCGGCGGACTCGTAAGTCCTGGGTGAGCTGCGCCCAAGAATCGCGCCCGACTGGCCCCGGCCTTGGCCGGGGGCAATAGGAGGGCGCACAGATGCAGCGTAGGTGGAAGCGGCAGGCTATCGCGAGGAATTCTTGGAGATACGCCGCCGGCCCCTCCGCCGCTTCGTCGCCCCGAGGTCCACTACCTTCCCATCCTCCCACACATAAACCGGCAGCCCCGCTCGCAGACGTTCCGCAATCGCCTTCTTCACCGCCACTCGTAGCGCAAGAAACGCGCGTTCTTCCAGGGGCAGAGCGCGGATCTTGGCCGAGAGTGGCTTTCTCTTCATCCTGCGTATCGCGAGCTCAACTCAACGTAGAGTCTCCTCTTCGGCCGGGATCGCGACGAACCAGCCCCGACGCAGTCGGGGCGGCATAAAGGGTAGCCCAGGACGGCGAGTCCGCCGCGGCGGACTTGTAAGTCCTGGGTAGGCTGCGCCTAAGAATCGCGCCCGACTGGCCCCGGCCTTGGCCGGGGGCAATAGGAGGGCGCCTACTAGCCACTAACCACTAGTTACTGACCACTGTCTTCAATCCGCAGGCCTCGGCTCGCTCCGCCCGGCCAGCGCCTGCCAGCGACGCACGACGGCGGCGCGCGCATCCAGCGTCAAGCTGAACAGCGCCGGGATGAGGAATAGCGTGAACACGGTGGAGCAGAGCAATCCGCCGATGAACACCGCGCCCAGGCCGCGATAGAGTTCCGAGCCCGCGCCCGGCACCAGAACCAGGGGCAGCGTCCCAAAGACGTTGGTGCCGGTGGTCATGAACATGGGGCGCATGCGGTTTTCCACGGCTTCGCGGATGGCGGCGCGCGGTTCCATGCCTTCCTCGCGGATGTGGATCAGCGACTGGTGCACAATCAGCGTGGCGTTGTTCACCACCGTGCCCACCAGGATGATGAACCCCAGCATGGTGAGCACGTCCAGCGCCTGGTAGGCGACCAGTTGGTTCATCAGCCACAGGCCGGCAAAGCCGCCCACCGCGCCCAGGGGCACGCTGAACATGATGACCAGCGGGTGCAGGAAGCTTTCAAACAGCGCCGCCATGAGCAGGTAGGTAATCACCACCGCCAGCACGAAGTTCCATTTGAAAGCGGCGAAAGTCTGGGTGAGTTTGTCGGCGCTACCGGAAAGGGTGACGCGGTACAGGCTGCCCAGCGCGCCCTGGCTCTCCATGGGTGCGACGATCTGGTCGCGGATCAGGTCCATGGCCGCTTCCAGCGGCATCTCCTCCGGAGGCTGCACCTGGATGGTGATGGAGCGCTCGCGCTCGCGATGATCAATCTGCACCGGGCCGTTCGTCATCTTCACTTCGGCCACCGAGCCCAGCGTGACCAGTTGCCCATCGGGGGTGGCGATGGGGATCATCTCGATGCCGTGGGTTTGGCCGGCGTAGCGGTCTTCGCCGCGCAGCGTCAGATCGATTTTTCTGCCTTCGAACTGGTACTCGCTGACCTTGGCGCCGTCCACCAGCGCATTCACCGCGGCGCCCAGCTCGCGGTTGGAAATCCGGAGGTCGGCGGCGCGGCGGCGGTTGGTAATCAACTGCACTTCCGGATTTCCCAGGTCGAGCCCGGGAATGGGACGCGCCTGCGCGCCCGGCATCTTCTGCATCACTTCGCCGAACACGCGCCCGCCGTGCTGGATGAGCACTTCCAGGTCGGGACCGGTAATCTCGACGTCAATCACGCGGCCGGCGACGGCGTCGCCCTGGAACAGGCTGTACTGGCTGACAAAGCCGATGGCGCCGGGAATCTTGCCCACGCCTTCCTGCAGCGGCGGCAGAATCTCGCGCAGCCGCAAGGAATCGTTGGCCGACGCGCCCATGAACGCGAAGCCGGGCACGGCCACATAGAAGAAGTCTTTAATGCCGCCTCCCGGCAGCTTCGCGGCTTCGGGGGTTCCGGGCTTCACTTGCCACAGCGGACGCACCTGGTCTTCGATGGGAAGGCGCAGCGACGCAACTTCATCCACGCTGTAGCCCGGCGGCGGCAGCACGATGCCGAAAGCGAAGTTGCTGTTGCCGACGGGCAGATACTCGGCCTTGGGAACCAGCGCCCAGGCCAGCAGCAGCGATGCCGCGGTCATGCTCACCACCACGGCCAGGCGCCGGCGCGTGGTCTGGTTGATCCAGTCCACGGTCTCGCCCACCCAGTTGGTGAACTTCTGCGCTAGGGCCATGCCGCCCCACAGGTTGTGGTAGCCCTTCTTGCCGTCGTCTCCTTGGACGGCTGCAGTAATCACGCGGGCGGCCATGGCCGGCACCACGGTCACACTCACGATCAGGCTCAGACCGACGGCGGCGGAGATGGCGATGGCGATGTCGGCAAAGAGCTGCCCCGCTTCCTCGCGGATAAACGCGATGGGAACGAAGACCGCGACCGTGGTCACGGTGGTAATCAGCACCGCGCCCCAGACTTCGCTGGCGCCCTGCAGCGTGGCTTCAATCCGGCTCTTGCCCATCTGCCGATGGCGGTAAATGTTTTCCAGCACCACCACCGAGTTGTCCACCACCTGGCCGGCGGCAAACGCCATGCCCGCCAGGCTGATTACGTTCACCGTCCGCCCCAGCAGGTTCAGGAAGATGAATGCTCCCACAATGCTGATGGGAATGGCGGTGGCGATGACCAGCGTGCTGGAAACGGTGCGCAGAAACAGCAGCAGACAAAGCGCCGCCAGTATGCTGCCCGCGTACAGGTTCTCGGTGACCAGATCAATGGCGCTGTCGATGTAAGTGGTCTCGTCGTACACCTGGACCATCTTGAGGCCGCGCGCGGCCAGCAGTTCGCTGTTGAGGGCGGCCACCGCCTGCTTCAGGCCCTTCATGGTTTCCAGGACGTTGGCGTCCGGGTTTTTGCCGGCGCTCAGGGCCAGCACCGGTCGCGCGTTGTTGAATACCCGCCCGGTGAACTTCTTGTAGCCCAGGCGGACGGCAGCCACGTCGCGCACATAGATGGGCAGCCCGTTGCGGCGGGCCACGATTACGTTCTCGATATCTTCCGGCGAGGTGTAGTCGCCGATGGTGCGCACCACGTAGCGCCGCTTGCCTTCGTCGAAGTCGCCGGCGGAAATGTTGCGGTTCTCGCGGTCGAGCGCCGTTGCCATCTCCGACACCGTGACCTGGCGGGCGGCCAGCTTGGCCGGATCCACCACCACCTGCATCTCGCGCTCGCGCCCGCCGTAAATCGAGGAGGTGGAAACGCCGCGCACGCGCTCGAAGGCGGGCTTGATGTAGTCGTCGGCGAAGTCGTAGAGGGTGGAGACGTCGCCCTCAAAGCCCTTCTCCGTGGGCTCCAGCGTGAACCACGCGATGGCGCTGAAGTCGGCGTTCGAAGTGGTAATCACCGGTTTTTCCGCGTCGTCGGGATACTCCGGCACCTGCTCCAGCCGGTTGGAAACCCGCAGCGCGGCCACGTCGCGGGGCGTGTCGATGTGGAAAGTCAGCACGATGCTGCCGACGCTGTCCTGGCTGGAGCTCTCCATCTTCACCAGGCCTTCCAGGCTCTTGAGCTGTTCCTCCTGCTCGTTGACGATCTCGCGCTCAATCTCTTGCGGGCTGGCACCGGGCCACAGGGTGGTGATGGTGACGCGGGGCTGCTCCACGTTGGGAATGAGCTGTACGGGAATGCGGAACAGCGAGATGGCGCCGAAGATCACCAGCAGGATCACGCCCACGGCCGTGGTCACCGGATAACGGATCGAGTTCTGCGAGAGCTGCACTTACGGTCCTTTGTATTCGAGGGGCGCGGCCTCGACGGCTTGCCCCGGCTGGATGCGCTCGTTGCCGCGGGTGACCACCTTGTCGCCCGCGCTGATGTTGCCGCGCACTTCCACCCAGGCGCCGACTCCGGCCCCGGTCTCCACCGCCACTTCGTCCACCTTGCCGCTTCCGTTCACTTTGAACAGGAAGCGCGACGAGCCGCGCGAAACGATGGCATCCTTGGGCACCACCGTGGTGCGATAGGTTTCGCCCGCAGGGAAACTGACCTTGGCCAGCATGCCCGCGGCCAGGCGGCGACGCGGGTTAGCCACCCGCACCTTCACCGGAAAGCTGCGCGCCTGCGCGTCGGCCTGCGGGATCACCGCCACCACTCGCCCCTGCGCCTCAAAGCCGGGCAGCGAATCCACGGTGACGGTCGCGCTGGAGCCACGCTTCACGGAAGCGAAGTCGCGCTCCGGGACCTCGACGCGAATTTCCACCGTGTCCAGCGCCAACAGCTCCACTACCGGGCCGCCGGCTTCCATCCATTGTCCGACTTCGGTGCGTTCGCGGGAGACCACGCCCGCCAGCGGCGAGCGGATGGTGGCGCGCTCGATGTCGTCCTGGATGGCGGCAATTTCCGCGCGCAAGGCGCCGGTGCGGCCCTGCCAGGCCGCGAACTCCGACTGGTTGTCGTCGAGCTGCTGCTGCGAAACCACTCCCGCGGCAAACAGTTCCCGGGATCGTGCCAGGTTGTTCTCTGCCAGCTTCAGGCGGGCTTCCGCTTCCTGCAGACTGGCGCGCCGCGCCGCCAGTTGCAGCTCGCGCGGCCCGGTGCGCAGTTGAGCCAGCACCTGGCCCTTGCTGATGCTCATGCCTTCCTTGGCCGGGAACTCCATCACCAGGCCTTCCACCGAACTGGCGATGACGCTGGCGGTCTGCGCCTCGACGCTGCCGGGAAGCGTCAGCATTTGCCGCAGGTCGTGGGCACGCGCCGCGGTGTAGCGTACCGGAGTGGCCGGCGGCGGCCCTTGCGCCCACAAGACGGACGTCAGGCCCAGGAACACAAGCATCGTCCCTTGGCGATTCCGTATTGTGCTCGCGAAGGAGATCATGGTTCATTCCGGTCGCTGCCGGTTCCAGGGGTCCCCATTTGTGTAAAGGGGATGCTTCCTTAGATGAGAGGCCCCACGAAATGATTCTATTTCACCCGCCCAATCGGTATTGTAAGAAAGCGCCGTCTCACCGCTGCGGCCACTCGGCCGAGGCTTGAACTGGCACAAAGCTCCTTACAATCCTATTCGACATAACCGCTCAGATGCGGAAAAGGTCACGGGGAGACTGCTTTGAGGGAGGCGACGGACCGTCCCGAGCGACGAAGCGCCTCTTACTTGAACTCCAGTGCCACGAAGCGCGCTGGACTGCGGCCCGGGTTGGTGAGTTTGTGGCGGAACTCCGCAGGATCCCACTGCACTTCGCCGCGATCCATCTCTAGTTCCTTCTTTTCACCGGCTGCCACCGCAGAGAGTTCCAGATCGGTGATGGCCACGATCAGCAGCGGCCCCTTGCCCGCATTCACCGACTGCGACTCGCCGGGGAGGATCTGGATCCCGCGCATGACAACGGTGTCGCGATCCAGGCCGACCACGTAGCTCTTGCCCGGTTCGAGGGGGAGCGGCAGCGCGTCGTAATCGGCAACGCTGCTCTCAGTATAGGGATAGCGGTTGGGCTGCTTGCTGTCCTTGCGAATCTCCACCGTAATGTTGCGATAGGTTCCAAAGCCCTCGGGATTGCGCATCTGGTGGGTCGTGGGTCCGTGCGTAAACCGCACATCGCCGAGCCGGTTCTGCCAAGTAATGAGAGAGAATCCGCGAAGCGCAAATTCGAAGTCGATGTCGGTCAGTTCCACGGCAACGAAGTCGTAGTCGTGCTTGTGCAGCAACGTGGTCTTCTGCGGGGGAATAGCCACCTCGAGCACCCGCGCGTGATCGTTCTCAAACAACAGGCTGTGGTAGGGGTCGTCGGTGAGCGCCACCGGCACCGGCTTGCCGTCGGGGCCGATGGGGTTCTGGGGAGCCAGGGCCAGAAGCGACAGTCCGCCCGCGAGCAAAAGTAACAGAGCACGAAGCGGCTTCATGCTGCGATTCTAGCGCGGTTCCGGCTCAATCCAGCGAGGTAATCTTCTCCGCCTCTTTGGGCCATTCCCCTTTGAGGAAGGTCTCGATGGAGCCGAGCACGAACTCGGGCTGGTCGGCCCAGGACTGGTGGGCCGCGCCCTTCACCGTGACCAGGCGTGCGTCGGGCAACGTCAGTGCCCACTCGCGGCCCGCGCCGTAGGCAGCGTTCCGGTCCTTGCTGCCGTGGATGGTCAGCACTGGCACGGCCACCTTCTTGATTTCTTCCTTGGGCACCTTGAGCTTCTGGATCGAGCCCACAAAATGCGCCTCCAGGTGGCGATCGAAGTTCACCGGCCACTCGTTGGGCAGATGGCAGGAGTTGGGAATCTTGCCGGCATTCTTCGGGTCGCCCACCAGCATCACTCGCAGCACCTGGTAGCGTTTCTCGCAGTATTCCTTGGGATGCGACTTGTCGTACCCCTGCTTCTTCAACTCCTCGAGCGAATTCCATTGTTCTTCGCTGATGATCTGCCGAAGGTCGCGGTTGGTCAGGTGCGTGGGAAACTCGGTGTCCCATTGCCGCGCCACCGGCCCGAGCTGCACGATGCGTTCCACGTGCTGCGGATGATCCTTGGCGTAGAGCACCACCATGAATCCGAGATAGGAGTAGCCGACGGGCACGAACTTCTTCACGCCGAAGTGACGGCGCACGGTTTCAAGATCGCGGACGTCGTTTTCCATGGTCAGCAGTGCGGCGTCTTCAATGCGGTCGGAGGCGCCGCGGTCGCGCATGTCGTAGAAGATTACGGTGCGCTGCTTGCCCGCTAGATGGTCGAAGGCGTTGCCGTAGAGGAAACCGCCGGGAACAATCACCGTCTGCGGGCCGCTGCCCAGCTTGCGGTAAGAGAGCCGCGAGCCGTCGTGCGTGGGGATGAAGCCGGATTCAGCCTTCGACGCCTCCGCTTTGCTTTCGGCAACCGGCAGCGAAAGACAGCAGATCAGGACTGCCCGAATGAGCGTTGCTGTGCGAAGCCAGGACACGGGATTCCTCCTAACGGGAACGGTTGTGGAAACAGACGGCCCAGACTAAAAAAGGTGAGGCGCTTGGGCGAGTGCCACACCCTTGCGCGTGGCGCAAGGGTGGGAGGAGGTCCCGTCTATTTGAACTCCATGCTCACAAACCGAGCGCCGGACTTGCCCACGTTGGTGAGCGAGTGCGTCAGGCCGGCGGGCATCCAGTCGAGAGCGCAGCCTGACCGAAGATCGCCACCAGCAGGAATCTGGGCAGGAAGGCGGCGCTGCCGCGAGTCAGCATGGTTCCGTCCTTGGAGGATTCTGAGCAGCGGCTTACAGCAGGTCCACCGCGTCCACCACACCCACGATGGTCATATCAATGGGCGCATCGACGCGGCCGGCGGCACTCATGGCGGCGTACCCTTCCTGTACCACCAGCACGCGGTCGCCCACGCCGGCGTCCACCGCATCGAGGGCGAGCACGGTTTCGCCGCGCTCGGAATCATCAGGATTGACGGGCTGCACCAGCAGCAGCTTGCGACCCTGGTGTGAAGGATGCTTCTGGGTGGCCACCACTTCCCCGAGGACGCGACCGAGGATCATCGCTTGGGAGACTTCCGGGAGGCGGCCGGCGCCGGCCGCGCCCCACTCAAGGTGATGGAATCCACAATGCCGACCACGGCCGCGTCGGCAGGAACGCCGGCGCCGAAGGCCAGCGAAGCTTCGCGCCCGCGGCACCAGTAGACGGTCTCCTTAAATCCTGCGCCGATCGCGTCCACCGCAACCAGCGGGCGGCCGCGCGCAGCGCCCTCTTTGGTGAGCGGTTGCAGCAGGAGGAGCTTGCGGCCTTCCAGCGCGGAATGTTTGGCCGTGGCCACCACGCGGCCGATCACGCGCGCCAGCATCATGCGCGCTTTCCTTTGGAAGGTCCGGCGGTCGCCAGGCGGCGCTCGCCGGATTCGCCTTCCGTGTCGATGCACACGTCGTCTACGATGCCGACAATAGCGCTGTCAATGGGAGCATCGCGCAGTCCGGCGGCCATGCGCGCCGAGGAGCCGGCCACCAGCAGCACGGTCTCGTGAAAACCCGCGCCCACCGTGTCCACGGAGACGATGTGCGCGCCGTCGAACTCGCCCGCGGGCGTGACCGGGCGGCACAGCAGGAGCTTGCGCCCTTCCAGGCGGTCGTCCTTGCGGGTGGCCACCACGGTGCCGACTACGCGCGCCAGAATCATGGACTACGCCGCCGTGCTCTTGGAGCCGGCGCGGCCGATGGCGAACACGTCTTCCAGACTTCCATGCGGACGCGGAATCACGTGCACCGCGATCAGCTCGCCCACGCGGCGCGCTGCCGCCGCGCCCGCGTCGGTCGCCGCCTTCACCGCGGCCACGTCGCCGCGTACGATGGCGGTCACGTAGCCGGAGCCGATCTTCTCCCAGCCCACCAGGTTCACCTTGGCGGCCTTTACCATCGCGTCCGAGGCCTCGATCAGCGCCACCAGCCCGCGCGTCTCAATCATTCCCAGTGCTTCGCCCATCGTTCCTCCAGTTCAGTTGCCGGTGATTAGTGGCTAGTGTCAGGACGGCCGCCATTGTAACCGACCACTAACCATTAGCCACTAGCCACTAACCACTTTCTATTCACCAACGCCGCTTCCCCTGCCGCATGGCGTCCTCGACGATCGCCGCCAGCTCCTCGCGGGTGACGGAGATGCGCTCGCCGGGCCCGGCCGCCGGCGCGCCCGCTCCCGTAGGAGTGGGAGCATCGCCAGCCGTCACCGGACACCCCGGCGCCAGTGGCGCGGCCGTTGTGGTGCCTTCATATTTTTCCCGCACCACCATCAGCTTGCTCACGTCCTCCTGGCTGAGCAGCTGCTGGCGGCCGAGCACGTGGGTCACCATGGCGATTTGCGCAAAGTGCTCCACCGTTTCCATCTTCATATACGCGCGCAGCAGATCTTCGCCGTAGGTCACCACCCCGTGGTTGGCCATGAGGATGGCGTCGTACTGCGGCACCAGCGGCTCCAGCGCCTCGGTGAGCTCGGGCGTCCCCGGCGTCCCGTACCTGGCAAGGGGAATGCAGCCCAGCGCCAGCACGATTTCCGAGATCAGCGCCTGGTTCAGTGGAAGGCCGGCGGCGGCGTAGCCGGTGGCCGTGGGCGGATGCGCGTGCACGATGCCCTTAACGTCCTGCCGCAGGCGGTAGACGAGCAGGTGCATGGCGATTTCGCTGGAGGCGTTGCGATGGCCCATGACCTTGCGCCCCTTCAGGTCCACCACCACCAGGTCTTCGGGCTCCATCATGCCCTTGCTGAGGGCGGTGGGAGTGCAGAGCACGGTCTCGTGGTCGAGGCGCACGGAGAGGTTGCCGTCGGTGGCGGCCACGTAGCCGCGCTGGTGAATCATGCGTCCGAAACGGCAAATGTCTTCCCGGTGGCGGCGCTCGCTGCTCATTTACTACATTCGTAGTACAAGGGATGGTTTTGGTGCGCGTATCCTAGCAGCCCGCCGCCAGCCAGGCAACGGAGAACGCGGACTTCCCTAACAGATCCACATCCCGCCGGGCACCACAAGCGCGGCCACCACCGCCAGCAAATCCAGCAGGTACGACAACCCGGTGCCCAGCGCGGCGTATTTCCAAATCCGGCCCTTGCCGGCCAGGCGTCGGTCGAAGAAAAACCACAGAAGCAGCCACCATTCTGCCAGTCGCACAGGAAGCAACAGGCCGTAGAAGAGCGCGATCATAACTGTTTCATTCGGATTCTCGGGATTGGTGAGCAGCAGGCTCCAGGCGGTGCCGTAAGTCACGCCCACGGCGATACCCAGTGCCGTTCGTGCCAGTCCGATGCCGATTTTGCGACGCGCGCTCCACACCGTTCCGTAGGCACGGCTCAAATAGAACGCAGCCCCGGTATAGCCCGCCGCCTTTACGGCGGCAAAGGCCACGAACCCGACGGTGCTGGCTCCTCCGGGCATGGTCGTCTTCAGCCGCAAATCTATCATGCCGGGCGGTGCCCACTTCCCCGATCGCCGCATCTCCTTCATACTTCCAACTTCGCAGATCGCAAATAGCCATGCTGGTTGCCGACTTCGACTACGCCCTGCCCGAGGAACTAATCGCCCAGGAACCGCTGGAGGACCGCGCCGGCTCGCGGCTGCTGCATCTCGATCGTCGCAGCGGAACGCTGGAGGACCGCAACTTCCCCGAGTTGCCGGAACTGCTGCGGGCCGGTGACCTGGTGGTCTTTAACAACACCAAGGTTTTCCCTGCGCGGCTCTTCGGACACCGCGGCGGTGCGCGCGCGCAGGCGGTGGGCCCGCATAATCCTTCAGCGAAGGAATTCCTGACCGGACGGGTGGAGGTCCTGCTCACGCGGCAACTCGACAGCGAGGGCCTGGAATGGGAGGCGCTGGTCCATCCGGGGCGCAAGATCGGCGTGGGTGAGCGGCTGCTGCTCGGCGAGAACGCAGAACTCGAAGCCGAGGTGGTAGGTCGCGGCTCCTGGGGTGAACGCCGGCTGCGCTTCGCTTCAGTGGAAGACTTCTTCGCAGTCGTGGAGAAAATCGGCCACGTGCCCCTGCCTCCCTACATTGACCGGCCCGACCGCACCGCCGACCGCGACCGCTATCAGACGGTGTACGCGCGCGAGCGAGGCTCGGTAGCTGCACCCACCGCCGGATTGCACTTCACGCCGGAAATTCTGGCGCGGCTTCGGGAGCGCGGCATCGAGACCGCAGAAATCACGCTGCACGTGGGCCTGGGAACCTTCCAGCCGGTGCACCTCGAGCGCGTGGAGGAGCACAAGCTGCACGCCGAGCGCTTCGCGATCTCCGCGGAGACGGCGGAGCAGATTGCGCGCGCGCGCGCCCGCGCTGCCGGCCGCCGGGTCGTCGCCGTGGGTACCACCACGGTGCGCACGCTGGAATTCTCCGCTGCCCGCAACCCCGAAGGCCGAGTGGAAGCCGGCAGCGGCGAGACGGACCTGTTCATCTATCCTGGTTTTCCGTTCCGCGTGGTCGACGCCCTGCTCACCAACTTCCACCTGCCGCGTTCCACGCTGCTGATGCTGGTCTGCGCCTTCGCCGGACGCGAAAACGTGCTGCACGCCTACGCGCACGCAGTCGAGCAGCGGTATCGGTTCTACTCGTATGGCGACTGTATGCTGCTAGATTGAACCATTGAATGATTGAATCAGTGAATCATTGAAGAAACCGCTGGCCTCACGACTACACTCATTGATTCACTGATTCAATGACTCAATGATTCAATCCTCCAAAGGCCGCGTTTTCCTCATTGACGCGATGTCCTACATCTTCCGCGCCTATCACGCCATGGCGCGAGGAAGGCCCATGTCCACGCGCACGGGCGTGCCCACGGCCGCCACCTACGTGTTCGTCAACATGCTGCGCAAGCTGCTGGCCGACTTCGCGCCTGAGTACGTGGCTGCGGTGTTCGATCCGGCGGGACCGACGTTTCGCGACGCGCGGGCCGCGACCCTCACCACCGTGCGCAAGTTCGACCTCAAGACCCAGACCTTTCAGGAGACGGCGTATCACGGCTACAAGGCCAACCGCGCCGAAACTCCCCCCGACCTGCTGCAGCAGATTCCCAACATCCGGCGCGCGCTGGCGGCGCACCGCATTCCCATCGTGGAACACGCGGGCTACGAGGCCGACGACGTGCTGGGCACGTTGGCGCGACAGGCGGCGGAGCTTTCGCATCCCGTGTACGTGGTCTCCAACGACAAGGACATGTTGCAACTGGTGGGCGAAAACATCTGGGTGCTGAATCCTCCCAAGGACAACCTGCTGCTCGACGCTGCGAAGGTGGAAGAAGTCCTGGGCGTTCCGCCGGACAAAGTGGTGGACGTGATGGCGCTGCGCGGCGATTCGGTGGACAACATTCCAGGAGCGCCCGGCATCGGCGACAAGGGATCGGTGGAGCTGATCCGGCGCTTCGGCTCGGCGGAGCAGGCGCTGGACCGTGCCGCCGAGGTGGAGAAGAAAACCTACCGCGAGTCCTTGCTCCACAACCGCGAGGCGGTGCTGCTGAGCAAAGAGCTGGCCACGCTGGACCGCTACGTGCCGGTGGAACTGGATCTCGCAGCTCTGGCCGTGGCCCCGCCCGATCCCGACGCCTGCCGCGCGCTGTTCGCCGAACTCGAGTTCACCACTCTGCTCAAGGAACTGCTGCCCGCTGCGGCGCCGGGAAAGATCGCGAGCCGCCTAGCCGAATCGGCGAGCGACGTCGAGGAGGTAATCGCGCAGGTGAAAGACGGCGGCGTGCTGGCCGTCGCCTTCGCCGCCCCGCGCGAATCGGAAGAAGCAGAGCAGGAGGGGCAAGACGAAGCGCCGCTGCTCGCATCCGCGCCCTTGCTGGCGACGCCTCCGGTGGAGGAAGTTGCGCTCTCGGCGGTAGCCGGGGAAGTGCTGACGGTGTGCCTCGACGGCGGCCCCGCGGCTGTCCGCCTGAAAGCTGCCTTGGCCGACGCGACGCTCCCCAAAGCGGTGCACGACAACAAAGCCGCGCTGCATACGATCGCCAGGCAGGACGCATCGCTGGCCGGCGTGCGCGACGATACCCTGCTCTACTCCTATCTGCTCGACCCCACCACCGCGCGCCACAGCCTGGCCGACGTGGCGGTGCGCCGCTTCAGCATCAAACTGTCTGGAGAAATTGCGGAGGCGGCCGACGTCACTCTGCGCCTGGCGCCACTGCTTCGCGGCGAGCTGGAAGACGACGGGCTGATGTCCGTGTATCGCGACCTCGACCTGCCGCTGGCGCCGGTGCTGGCGCGCATGGAAGCGGCGGGCGTGAAGATTGACGCCGGCGTGTTGCAGGCGATGTCGTCTCGCCTGGAGGGCGAATGTGCCTCCGTGGCGCACAAGATTTACGAGCTGGCAGGGACGGAGTTCAACATCAACTCGCCCAAACAGCTCGGGGACGTGCTCTTCAACCGGCTCGGGCTTCCCAAGCCGGTCAAGTACGGAAAAGGCAAAACGGTTTCCACCGCCGTAGACGTGCTCGAAGAACTGGCCGAGCACAATGAAGTGCCGCGGCGGGTGCTGGAATACCGGCAGCTTTCAAAACTCAAGTCCACTTACGTGGACGCGCTGCCGGCCATGGTGGACGCGCGTACCGGCCGCCTGCACACCACCTTCAACCAGGCCGGCACTTCCACGGGACGCCTCTCGTCCACCAATCCCAATCTGCAGAACATCCCTATTCGCACGGAACTGGGGCGCGAAATCCGCGCGGCGTTCACCGCCGAACCCGGCCACGTGCTGCTGGCCGCCGATTATTCGCAAATCGAGTTGCGGCTGCTGGCGCACTTGTCCGAAGACCCGCTGCTGGTGGAGGCCTTCCGCCGCGGCGACGACATCCATCGGCTGACCGCGGCCGAAGTTTTCGGGGTGCCGCCGCTGGCCATTGACGCCGAGCACCGCCGCCGCGCCAAGGCGGTGAATTTCGGCATCGTGTACGGACTTTCGCCCTTCGGCCTGGCGCAACAATTGGGCATTGAGACCCGCGAGGCGCGCAAGTTTATCGACAACTACTTCGAGAAGTACCAGGGGGTGCGCCGCTTCATTGACCGCACGCTGGAGGAAACGCGGCGCGAGCAGCGGGTGCGCACGCTCTTCGGCCGCGTCCGGCCCATTCCCGACATCAACAGCAAGAACCCCAACCAGCGCGGCTTCGCCGAGCGCACCGCGGTGAACACGCCGCTGCAAGGCACCGCCGCCGACCTGATCAAGCTGGCCATGATCCGCATCGACGCCGAGCTGCTCACGCGCGGCCTGCGCACGCGCATGACCCTGCAAGTGCACGACGAGCTGGTGTTCGAGGCTCCCGAAGACGAAGTCGAAACCGTGCAGGCTCTAGTGAAAGACAAGATGGAGAACGCGCACCGGCTGCTGGTGCCGCTGGTGGTGGATGTGGGCGTGGGGACCAATTGGAGGGACCTAAAGTAAGGCAAGAGTAAAAGGCTCCATGTTTCAGCTCTTCAATTTTTCATTTTTACTTTTGCATTTTGCATTTCCTACACGCCCAGCGCCTTTTCAATCGCCACACAGATGGCATCGGCGGCGGCGTGCATTTCGGTCTCCGATGCCGCTTCCACCATCACGCGCGCCAGGGGCTCGGTTCCCGAATAGCGCACCACGATGCGGCCGCGGATATCGAGACGGCGCTCGGCCTCGGCGATGGCGTCCGCGATTTCCGGGATTTCACCGAGCGGCTTCTTCTCGCGCACGCGCACGTTCCGGATGATCTGCGGGAAGACCTCGAGGCCGGCCACCAGTTCGTCCAGCGACTTGCCGGTGCGCGCCACCACCTCGAGCACGCGCATCGCGGTGAGCAGGCCGTCGCCGGTGGTGGCCCCGCCGGAGAAGCGATCGGCAAAGATGATGTGACCGGACTGCTCGCCACCCAGAGCCGCGCCCGTCTTCTGCATTTCTTCGAGCACGTACTTGTCGCCCACCTGGGCGCGCAGCATGCGGATGCCCGAACGCCGCAGCGCCGACTCCAGGCCCAGGTTCGACATGCTGGTGGCCACGACCAGGTCCTGGGCGAGCGCGCCGCGCGCCTGGAGGTCGAGCGCGGCAAGAAAGAGGATGCCGTCGCCGTTGACCACGTTGCCGAGCGCGTCGGCGAAGAGCGCGCGGTCGGCGTCGCCGTCGAAAGTAATGCCGAGGCCGGCGCCGGACTGGAGTACCGCTTCCACCACCACTTCCGGATGCAGAGCGCCGCAGTGGTGGTTGATGTTCTGCCCGTCGGGCGAGTTGTGCAGGAAGGTGGCGGAGAGTCCGCAAGCCCGGAAGACCTCGGGCGCGAGCGCGCTGGCCGCGCCGTGGGCGCAGTCCACCAGCAGCTTCAGGCCGGGCAGCGGCCCGGTCTTCACGCTGTCTGCGAGCCACTCCACGTAGTCGCGGCGCAATGCCGGGTCGCCGGGCAGACTGGTTTGTGTGGGGTCCGCCGCCGGCGGATCCTCGGCTGCCCGCTGCCCTGCCTGTGTGGCGCGGCCACTCCCGGCTGCTTCGATTTGCGCGAAGATTTCACGCTCGATGTCGAGCTCGATTTCGTCGGGAAGCTTGTAGCCGCTCCCGGCAAAAACTTTGATGCCGTTGTCGGTCCAGGGATTGTGCGACGCGGAAATCACAACTCCCGCGGAAAACTTTTTTGCGCGAGCCAGGTAAGCGACGGCCGGCGTGGTGCAGACTCCCGCGCTTTCCACCGCCACTCCCGCCGAAACCAGTCCGGCGGAAACGGCGTCGGCAATCCAGGCGCTGGATTCGCGCGTGTCCTGCCCGAGCACCACGCGCAGCGGCGTACCGTTGGCCGCCAGGTGATGGCCGAGCGCGCGGCCGATGGCGAAGGCGGTGTCGGCGTCCAGCGGAAATTCGCCGGCTACGCCGCGGATGCCGTCAGTTCCGAAGAGTTTGCGCATGATGGAGATCTTTCCCGGCGTTCACTGGGAGGCTCCCGCCGGGGCGGGAGCGGAAACTTGCGCGGCGGGCGGGCGCCCCACTGCAAGCCACAGCAGCACGGCCAGCGCCAGGGCCGCAAGTTTGAGCGCGAGGTTGTGCAGCAGGTAGCGGCGAAGGAGGTCCACGGGCTAGGGCTCCACTTCGGGCTTCATGCTGCGCGCGGGCCCGGCCCCGGACACCACGGAGATGGGCGTGGGCAGGGTCGCGGGCGCCAGGTAGCGATGCAGCAGTTCGCCCAGGCTCTGCCGCAGGTACTCGACGGTGATGTCGCGCTCGATCTTGCCGGCCACCGAGAGGCTGATGGCGCCGCTCTCCTCGGAAACCACGATAGCGATGGCATCGGTGTCCTCGGTAATGCCCATGGCGGCGCGGTGGCGCGTGCCCAGTTGCGGCGAAATCAAGGGCGTCATGCTGAGCGGGAGAAAGCAGGCGGCGGCGGCGATGCGTTCTTTCTGCACGATCACGGCGCCGTCGTGCAGCGGCGAGCCCGGGCGAAATACGCTGACCAGCAGATCGTAGCCCAGGCGGGCGTCGAGTGGGACGCCGCTCTCAATGTAGGTGCGCAGCCCGGTCTCGCGCTCAATCACGATGAGCGCCCCGGTAAGGTTCTGCGCGAACAGGTTCACGGCCAGGACAATGTCTTCGTAGGAATCGCTGGCGGCAGCCTGCGGGCCGCCGGCGAAAGCAAAAGCTCTGCCCAGTTTGCCCAGCGCCTGCCGGATCTCCGCCTGGAATACGACGATGAGTGCGAACACCGCGTAGGGCAGCAGGGTGGCGAAAAGCCAGTTGACGGTGGTGAGGTGGAACAGGCCGGCGGCGTAGAAAGCCAGCACCAGCACGGCGGCGCCGCCCAGCACCTGGTATCCGCCCGTGCCCTTCACCAGCACCAGGAAGGCGTAGATGAGCGCGGCCACCAGCACGATATCGAGGACGGCCAACAACGACACCTCGGACAGCCGCTCCAGAATCTGCGTCATCTCGATCGCTTCCTGCCTCTTGTGTTTCTCTCGCCTGCGTGGAAAGTCCGCGCTTCTATTGTACCCGGTGAATGCAACGGGCCGGCGCGCCCGGCGTGTCAGGTAGAATCAGAAATTCGGCATGTTCGCAGAGACGAACTCGATGGCAGCGGCAACGGGCGCTGCCGAACCTTCCCCGCAGCTCCCCGCCTGGCTTCGGGAGATGTATCCCTTCCGCACGGCCGGCGTCCCCGTGCAGGGCGGACGCATGAGCTACGTGGACGAAGGTGCGGGCGACGCGCCTCCCATCGTGCTGGTGCACGGCAATCCCACGTGGTCGTTCCTGTATCGCGGCATCATCCCCAAGCTGGCGGCGCGCTACCGCGTGATCGCGCCCGACCACATCGGCTTCGGCCTCTCAGACAAATCCGCCGACCCCTCCTGGTACACGCTGGAACGCCACATCGAAAACTTCACCGCGCTGGTCGAGTCACTGGAACTGAAGAAGGTCACGCTGGTGCTGCACGACTGGGGCGGGCCCATCGGGCTGGGATACACGGTGTCGCATCCCGAGAACATCGCGCGCCTGGTACTGATGAACACTTGGGCGTCAGTCCCGCAGACGCCCAATCCGCCGGCGCTGCACTGGGGGCTGCGTATTTCCCGTGGAGCGCTGGGGCCATTCACAGTGCAACGCCTGAACCTGTTTGTCGAGCTGGCTCTGCGCACGGCGGTGGAACGCAAGCTCACGCCGCGCGAGTTCGACGCCTACCGTTTCCCCTTTCCCAACGCGGCGTCGCGCGCCGGCGTCCTGGCCTTCCCGCGCATGATCCCGCTGCGCGAAAGTGACGCTGCCTGGCGCACCATGAGCGCGATCGAAGCCGGTCTGGCAAAGATCACTGCGCCCGCCGACATCCTTTGGGGAAAGCGCGATCCGGTGTTCAACGGCTTGTACGCCTACCTGCTGCGCGATCGGCTGAAGAACGCGCGCGAGCCGGTGTTTCTGGAAAACGCCTCACACTTCCTCCCCGAAGACGCGCCCGACGCCATTGCCGAGCGCATCCTCACCGAGCGAAAGGCAGCCGTGGCGCTGAAGATCTTGGCGTAGTTTCTTCTATCCCGAGCGCAGCGAGGGAACCCTATAGTCAACGCAACTCCTCTGCGCAGCCTTCGGAAGGGCACGGCTTCAGCCGTGCCGGGAGTTTTCCGGAATTTGTCATCCCGGGCGAGCCCGACCGAGCCCCGGCCGTGGCCGGGGCCAGAGGGAGGGCGAGTCGAGGGATCTTGGTCTTTGTCTGGGGGAAAAGAAAGTGCGGATGCGGGCGACTCACCGGCGCTTCTAGCTCACGCGCCCCTTCACCGTCGCCGACACCGTTCCCCTCGCCAGGCGCGCGCTGATTTCATCCCCGGCACGAACCTGCGCGGCATCCTTCAGCAGATTTCCCGCTGCATCGAACACCAAAGCGTAGCCGCGGTCGAGGATCTTCGCCGGCGAGAGCTCTTCCAGATGAGCATGGATGCGGTCGAGGCGCGCGCGGCGCTCGAGCAATCGGGTGCGCGCCGCGGCGCTGAGGGCGGCCACCGCGGCTTCCAGGTCGCGGCGCATTCCCATGAATCTTCCCCGCAAGTCGAAGTGTCGCAGGCGGGTCGAGACCACGTCGAGCCGGCGGCGCTGGCGGTCAAAGTGGACCCCCTGCGCGCTGCTCAAGCGGTAAACCAGATCGTCCACGCGCTGCTGCCTTCGCCCCAGCGCCTCACGCAAGCGCCCGAACGAGGCGTGCTGTACCAGCTCGGTCAGCTTCTGGCGCGCCATCAGCACGCGGTAGCGGGCGGCGCGCGCCAGGCGCTGCTCCATCTGCGCAACCGCCTGCGCCACTTCCTGCTTCGACTGGATGACCAGCTCGGCGGCGGCGGAAGGCGTGGGCGCGCGCAGATCGGCAACGAAGTCGGCAATGGTGAAATCGGTTTCGTGGCCGATGGCGCAGATCACCGGGACGCGCGAAGCGGCGATGGCGCGCGCCAAGCCTTCGTGATTGAAGGCGGCCAGGTCTTCGGCGGAGCCCCCGCCGCGGGCCACAATGATCACGTCCACGTTGCGCTCGCGGCTGAAGTACTCGACTCCGGCGCTGACCTCCGAAGGCGCGGCCTCGCCCTGCACTTGCGCGGGGAAAATCAGGACGCCCACCGACTCGTGCCGCCGGCGGAGGATGTTCAGGATGTCGTGCAGGGCGGCGCCGCGCGGCGACGTGACCACCCCAATGCGCCGCGGCAGCCGGGGAATGGGCCGCTTGCGGGCGGCGTCGAAAAGTCCTTCGGCCAGGAGCCGCGCCTTCAGTTGCTCGAAGGCCACTTGCAGCGCGCCCGCGCCCTTGGGCTCGAGGTGCTCGGCGATGAGCTGCAGGTCGCCGCGCTGTTCATACACGGTCGCGCGTCCGCGCAAGATGACGGCCGCACCGTCGGCGGGCTGGAAGCGCAGCAGGCGCGCCTGCGTACGGAACATCACCACGCGGAGCTGCGCGTCGCCGTCCTTGAGCGTGAAGTAGAGATGTCCGGATTCGGCAGGGCGGAAGTTGGAAATTTCACCTTCCACCCACAGGTCGGCGTACTCCTGCTCCAGGGAGGCGCGCAACGCGCCCACCAGGTTGCGCACCGTCCACACCCGGCGCGCCGTCCCCGGAAAGAGAAGCCCGAGTTGCGGATCGCTGGACACCTGAGGAAGTTTACAAGCGCGCTGCGACCCGTGCGCGGACAAAAAATAAGGGGAAGCGTTGCCGCTTCCCCTCCAGCTCAGAGCGAGGACGAACGATGCGTGGAACAGACTTACTGGTTCAAGACCAGCACTTCCTTCTTGCCCTCAAAGCGCAGCTCGGTGATGGTTTCCGTGCCGTCGCCGTTGGCCTTGGTAATCACGGCGGAGTAGGGCGAGGGCTGCTCGCGCTCCACAAACTTGCCGCGCACCGTGGTGATCTCCCGCTTTTCCTGGGAGAAGGTCACGTCGGCTTCGGCGCTGTGGCGCTGCCACTTCACCTTGTACTCGCCCGCAGCCAGGGTCTTACCGTTGAGCGAGGCGCTGTTATACAGCTTGATGGTTGTCTTGCCGCCGTCGGCGGCCGCGCTCAGCGAAAGCGTCAGCACGATCATCACTGCCAGCACTCGAACGATGGAAAGTTTCATAGTCGGACCTCCTTGTCCGGTTTGCCCTACCCGGCAATTTCCTCGTTCCCGCCACAGAGACGGCGCGATTGCGCGGTTCGGGGTTGCTTTTGGCGCAACTTCTCCTACAATGTGGGCGGGGTTAAACGAGAAGCGCCGGCCCGCGAGGGCCGAGTTGCAGCTCCCAGGGACGTCATCGCGCAGGCCGCCAAACCGTCAGCGAGATCGTCCGTTTAACCCTATCCTGCTTCTAGTTACCGTTTCTCTGCTGTTTCTCCTTTAAGCGAAGGCACTGCGTCCTTGTTTCATACGCAACCTGCCGCAGAATAGTTCCGCGGCGTTCGATCCATCCTGTATCGGAGTATTGGACGCATTCTCAGCAGCAACGTGAGCACCAAGCGCCGCTGCTACTCAGATGCAACTGTGGCTGCCGCGTTGGACCAACGGACGCACGCCAGTGCGAATTCGTCCCGCGATTCCGGTGTTTTGTCCCTGGTCTCTTGCTGCGCTGTGCGTGACGCTCGCCGGATCGCCGACCTTACGCGAGACCGGAACGGCCGCGGTAGTACTCCAGGGCCGCGCCCCAGGACGAGAGTCGAAACAGCCAGCGCAGCCAGAACAGCACTTGGGCCACGAAAAACCAGAGGAGGATGGTGGCCGGGCTGTCCTGCGGGAAGTAGCGGGCAAAGGCGGCGTAGGCCGCGATGGTCAGAGCAGTCAGAGAGCCCAGGCCGAATTGGATGAAAAGCACCGACGGCAAGTTGCGGAGCACGAAGCCCGCCGCCTGCCCCAGCGCGGCCAGCGTGGACTCGCGCTGGCGCGCGACGATGTCGGCGCGAGCATACTCCAGCACCACATTCACCAGCATCGCGGAAACAAACAGCAGGGCCACCCGGATCAAGTTGATGCGGAAGTGCCAGGCTTCGCGGGTGGAGTCCTCGAACCAGCGATCGAGTTGCCGGACGGCAAGATCGTTCCAAATCCAGAAGACCAGAAAGTAGAGCGCGGACGCGATCAGCGCCAGCCGGACGAACCGTGTGAAGTACTTGCCCACGCCGCGCCCGAAAGCGTGCAGGCGCGCGTCCTCGCCCCCGGCAAAAACTTCGTAGGCGCCGGCGGAAAGCGCGGTGTTGAGCGCAAGGAAAAGAACGCCCGCGTAGACGATGGCGATAGAGAAGCCCTTGAGGAAGGCTTCCGAGGCAATCTGGAAGTCGGTGAGCCAGGCCGCGCTGAAGCCTCGCGCCAGTTCCTCGCCCACGGCGCTGCGTCCCAGGTGAGTAGCGATGGCGGAGTGCATGGGCGCGGCCACCGCCGCCGCCAGCAGCAGATGGCATCCGAAGAACAGGAAGACCATCCACTGGGCGCGCCAGGTGGCGGCCAGACCGGACGAGATGGCGCGTGCAGCAGTCACCGACACCTGTTCTCCCCCGCTCTTTGCCACATCCTCGCCATCCGCGTTCATCCGCGTAGATCCGCGGTAGGAGTTTTCATCCGAAAAACGAAAATGCCAGCAGCACGTTCTGGATCCACACCACCCAGCGCAGATACCACTTGTCGGCGGCGAGAGGCACGGGCTCGGCCAATGCCGTGTTATCGGTGCGCGGCACTTCCAGCTTCCAGGCAAAGCTGCGATCAATTTCGGCGGACACGATGCGCGGGCGCCCGGCGTACTTGAACTTGGCCCAGCGATACTGGCCGTCCCAGACCTCGGCGGCTTCCGATCCGTCGGCAAAGCGCACGCGCACCACCACCGGGAAGCGCATCTCGCCCAGGCGGCGCACCAGCACTTCCGACTCGATGCGATCCACGCCCTCCGCCGCGCGCAATTCGGGCTGGCGGTTGCGATCGAAGAACCCGGCGCGGTCAGGCGCATCGCCGGAAGTGAACGACACCGAGTAGTTCAGGTGATCGTTTCCAAAGACGGTCTGGTCGAAGAACCACGAAAGGTCGCGGCCGGAAACTTCGTTCACGGTTGCCATGAAGTCGCGCGCGTCGGGATGGCGGAAGCGCCAGCGCTGGTGGTAAGTGCGAATCACGCGCGGCCAGGCGTCGCCCAGCATCGACTCCAGCGTATGCATCGTGAGCTCGGGCTTGGAGTAGGCCTGCGCCTGGTAACTGCGGCGGGTGAGGGTCTGCCAGGAGTTGCGCTGCATGGAGTCGGAGCGCGCGTTGTCCCAGTAGCGGCGGGCGCGGCCGTAACGCTGGTGCAGCGGGATCCACTCCCAGTATTGGCCCACGCCAACCTGGCCCACGCCGCGCCAGGGATAGCGCGGCACGGGAATTTGCAGCCATGCACGGCCTGGAATCGGGATGCCGCCCACCACGTCATCCCCGCTGGGCGTGCCGAACGGGCGCTCGTAGGCGTAGTTGGGACCGTAGGCGCGCTCCAGCACCTTGGCGGTGGAGTAGGTGTTGATGCCTTCGTCGAGCCAGGCGTCCTCAAATTCGTTGTTGGCCACCAGGCCGTACCAGTATTGATGTCCGAACTCGTGTACCGTGACGCTCTCCGGGCCGTAGCTCAAACTGTGAGCGCCCGGCCAGTATTCGGTACCGGCGGTGATGAACGTGGGATACTCCATGCCTTCCGCGCCTTCGCCGCCAAAAGGCGCATCCACCACTGTGATGACGTCGTAGGGATACCGGCCGTACATCAACCCAAACCACTTGAGGGCGGCGAATGTAGCCCGGAAGTGGCGCTCCGCCTGGGCCTGGTTCTCCCGCTGCAGAAATAGGATGACCTTCACGTCCTCCAGGCGGACCTCGGCGGGCGGCGCGCCCGTCTTGCGCGACCATTCTTCCACCTCCTGCGCGCTCACCTGCTCAGCGGCGCGAAAGACGCGCTCCAGCTTCACCGCATCCGTCGTGGGCTGCGCCGTCCAGGCAAAGTCGTGGATGTCCTCCTGGTAGTAGTTGTAGGTGGTGGTACGGTCGCCGTTGTCCTTGCGGCTGCGCTCCACGCCGGTGGCGGCCAGCGTGTAGTCGGAGGGCACGGTGAGCTCCACGTCGAAGACGCCGAACTCGGCGTAGAACTCGGTGTTCATGTGGAACTGGTGCGTGTTCCATCCGCCCGCCGCGCGATGGCGCTCGCCCGCGGCTTCGTAGACTCCGGGCTTGGGAAACCACTGCGCGACGAAGAAGAAGTCGCCGTGAAAGCCGGTGCGCGCCAACGCGTGCGGGAGCTTCGAGGTCCACTCGATCTCGATCTTCACGCTGCCGCCGGGAATCACCGGCTGCTTCAGAGGCACGCGCATCACCGTCTGGTCGTCGGGATTGCCGTCGTCGGGCTGGATGTACTGGATGGCCGCGGTGAGGTCCTCGCCGTCCACCTTGAGGGAATGGATCTGTTCATAGCCCCAGGCATCGGCATCCGCGCGAAAGCGCACACGCCGGCTGGCGGCGCCGCCCTCGCGCATGAACGTCGAATAGCTGTTCTTGAAGGCGTTGAGATAGAGATGGAACTGCAGGTCGGGGACGGCGCCGGTTGAGTGATTGCGCCAGAGGATGACTTCGCTGCCGCGCACCGTCTTGGCCGCAGGATCGAGCGCCGCGCGGATGCGGTAGCGAACAATAGGATCGGGAATGTACTTGGCCGCCGCCGGCAGGGAGGCCAGCAGCAGGAATCCGCACAACCATCGCATGCGCACGGTTGAACTCCGAGCGCGGATTGTACCGGCGCGGCGGTGCAAGGTAAAGAGGAGGCCGGGTTGCGGAGCGCTCAGGCTGGATGCCCCGCCCGGCGCCATCGCCAGAGTGCCACTACCGCCCAGATGATTTCCACCACGCCGAATGGCCAGGCGCCCGCCAGAAAGCCGTACACCGAAGCCAGCAGGCAGGCCACGGCAAACGCGAAGGTGTACCAGCGGCTGCGGTGTTCCAGCGCGTAGAACACCACCATCGCGGTCACCGCAAACAGGCCAAAAGCTGTGAGCAGGTTCACGCTTGTAGTTCGCTCCGACGCTGGCGCGCCTAGCGTCGCACCCGCGGCGGCGGCGGCAAGGGCACTCCCTCCAGCGACGACAGCCGCCCCACGGGATACAGACCCAGGCGCTGGTCCTTCCACGGCGAGCGCTCGTAGAAAAAGTTCAGGCGCGCGCTGGGACTGGCGGCGAAGGCTTTGTCGGAGGCCACGCGCTGCTCGAATTCCTCCTTGAGCTTGGGATCCTTGGCGAGCATTTCGCGGGCCAGCGACTCCAATACGTAGGCCTCTCCGTATTCCTTCTGCTCGAAGATGGAGTTGAAGAACCCCCAGGCCATGGCCGAGTCCGGCGCCTGCGGCTCCAGGAAGTGGATGGCGACGCGCGCGGCCCGCTGGTCGAGTGTGACCAGGGCGGAATTGGCGGGAAAGGTCATGGTCTCGCGCACCGCGGTACATTCCAGAGAGGTTTCGCGGAACTCACCGCCCTCGCCAATCCAGGGTTGGAAGAGCACCTGGCGGCCCTCATAGGAGCGGGTCTGCCACTTCGGATTTTTGCAGCGATAGGTTTCCACCTCCACCGGCCAGGGGCGGTTGGTGCGGCGGATTTTTAATCCGTGCGCCGCCAGCACCTCAATCACTTGCTCCCATTGCGGAGGCACCAGGTAAGCCAGGGGCGGCGTTACCGAAAGGGCCACGTCAAAAGTGGAGCGGTAAGGAATGGCCATCTCCATAGGCTCGCTGGTGTACTCGGTGCGCAGGGCGCCGGAAACTTCGCTCAGCGTGTGGCGCACCTTGAATCCGCGAAACTGAAAGGGCTGCGAGGCATCGGTGAGGGCCAGCTTCAACGGCGCTTTGGCGCCGGGATCGAAGTACTGGCCGGCTGCGATCTGGGCGGCGTCGGCGTCGCGGGTGGCCTGGGTCAGCAGCGCGGCGTCGCGGTTCACCACCTCCAGCAGCGCGCGCATCAGCTCGTAGTTGCCGGTGACCCGCGTCTTGTAGTCCTTGAGCATGTGCATTTCCACCAGCATGCCCGGACGGTTCTGCAGCACCGAATAGCCGTCGGAGTAGCGTGGCTGGGTTTCGCCGTCGTACATGCCCTTGGCCGGGTCGGTCGCGTCCACAAATTCTGTGTACGGGCTGATGCGGTGGCCGGAATCGGTCACCGACTTCTCCAGGTAGGGCGCCAGCGTCTCCCGCTGCCACTGAGCCAGCGCGGGGAATACGTTGGGGCCGGTCTCCAGCGAGTAGGTGGTGTCGTACTGGTGATCGAGGCCGTCGGTGACGTGGTTGTCCACGAAGAAGTCGGGCAGCCAGCGGTTCCACAGGCGCAGCAGGGCGCGCGTCTCCTCGGCGTCGGCCTTCAGGTAGTCGCGGTTCAGATTCAGGTTGCGGGCGGTGGTGCGCCATCCCATTTCTTCCGGACCCTTCTGATTGATGCGGTGGAATGCGCCAAAACGCTCGTGCCCGTCGGCATTGTAGATGGGAATGAAGATGATCACGGCGCGCTCCAGCAGCGCCGTCTGAGTGCGCAGCACCACCAGGTCGCGCAGCAGGGCGAGCGAGGCGTCCTTGCCGTCCATCTCGCCGGCGTGGATGGCGTTCTGGATGAGCACGATGGGGCGCCCGCTGCGGTGCAGCAGGCCGGGGTCGAAGATGCCGTCGCGGGAGACGATCACCGCCGCCAGCTCGCGGCCTTCGCCGCTGCGCCCGAAAACCTCCACCTTCACCTGGCGGGGTGAAAAGCCCGCCACGCGACGCATATAGTCCATGGTCTCGGCGTAGCGCGGTGTGGAGCGGTAGGCGCTCTTCTCGGCCGGGGTCAGCCAGTTTTCGCGCAGCGCCGCCTCGGCCGCCCGGCGAACAATCTCCGGCTCCGGCTGCTCCGGCCGGGGCTTGCGCGGCTTTTGCGCCGCGGCTGCGACGGCGACGGCAAGAATCAGGAACACGACTTGCTTGATCTTCATGAGGTCCTCAGCACTGCTACCGTCGCTTCACTTTACGGCGCAATAACACCACCACGTGCGCCAGGGCCGTGCCCGGAATGCCCAGCCCCTCGGGGGTCTTGGCCTTGATGCCCACGTCCGACGGCGCAACTCCCAGCAACTTGGCAACGCTGCTTTGGATGCGTCCGGCGTAGGGGCCGATTCTCGGCTTTTCCAGCACCAGTGTGGAGTCTACATTCTCGACGGCGTAGCCGGCGCGCGCCACTTGCCGCAGCGCCTCGCGCACGAATACCACCGAGTCCGCACCCTTCCACTTCTTGTCCGAGGGCGGAAAGTACGACCCGATGTCGCCCGCAGCCACCGCGCCCAGCAGCGCATCGGTGAGCGCATGCAGCAGGACGTCCCCGTCGGAGTGCCCGGCGAGGCCGTGGGTGTGCGGCACGCGCACGCCGCCAATCTTCAGCGGCAGTCCGCGCCGGAGGCGGTGCGAGTCGAAGCCGTAGCCGATTCTCATGTTTTCGGTTTTCGGTTTTTGGTTTCTGGTTTTTGGTTTCGGGCCCATCGCGCCGCCTTTGTCCAAAAACGACAAACCAAAAACGCGGAACTTTCTTTGCCCGCGTTCATCCGCGTCAATCCGCGGTAGAAAAACTAATCCGCGGCTGAAGTCTTTCTTTCCTGCGCCAGGTAAAACTCTGCCAGATCCAGGTCCGCCGGCGTGGTGATCTTGATGTTACGCGGCGAGCCCATCACCACCGCCACCTCATGTCCCGAACGCTCGACGAGCGAAGCTTCGTCGGTGCCGGTGAAGCCGTCGGCCTGGGCTTCGTCGAAGGCCTTCTTCAGCACCGCGAAGCGGAAGCCCTGAGGCGTCTGCGCCATCACCACGCGCTCGCGAGGCACGGTGGAGGTGACAATGGCTCCCTCGGCGGTGCGGTCCACCTGCTTCACCGTATCCACCGCGGGCACTCCGGCGATGGCCGCACCGTGCTTGGCCGCAGCCGCGATCACGCTGCGAATGATGTCGGCATCTACGAACGGGCGCACGGCGTCGTGCACCAGCACCACATCATCCGCTGCGGGCTGCGAGCGCGCTTCCAGTTCCGCTAGCGCGTTGGCCACCGACTGCTGGCGGTTGTCGCCGCCTTCTACCATGTGCACCGGGATCCGGAAACCTTCCTGCTCCAGCTGCGGCTCAAACCGCATGGACTCGGCAGAGCGCAGGGCGACGCAGATTTCCGATACCTCCCCGACCGCCGCAAACTTTCGCAGGGTGTGCACCAGGATGGGAACGCCGCCGATCTCGGCAAACTGCTTGGCAGGAGGCGCAGCCTTGGCGTCCTGCGGTCCCGCCGCGCGGGACGTCATGCGTGTGCCCAGGCCCGCAGCAGGAATGATGACGAAGACTCTCATCAGGGGCGGAAAGTATACCCAATGTGCGATGTGCGATGTGTGATGTGCGATGTGTGATGTGCGAGGTGCGAGGTGGGAGGTTGGATGTGCGACCTGCGCTTGTCCCGCACATCACACATCAAACATCACAGATCACACATACCATCACTCTCCCGGCCGCTCCCCTGCCCGCTCCAAGGTGAGCGGCTGCGGTGCGGTGGGCGAGGCTGGGCGGCGGGGCTCGGGGCGCGCGCCGGGGCCACGCTCGTCCAACTTTCCGAAGATCATCTTGCCGGCGGTGGTTTGCAGCACCGAGGTGACGGAGATGTCCACGGTCTTGCCGATCATGCGGCGGGCATTGTCCACCACCACCATGGTGCCGTCGTCCAGATAGGCCACGCCCTGGTTGTATTCCTTGCCTTCCTTGAGGATGAACACCTTCATGGCCTCGCCGGGCAGCACGATGGGCTTGAGCGCATTGGCCAGCTCGTTGATGTTCAGCACTTCCACGCCCTGGAGCTGCGCCAGCTTGTTGAGGTTGAAGTCGTTGGTAACGATCTTGGCTTCGTAGGCCTTGGCCAGTTCGATCAACTTCAAGTCCACTTCGCGGATGGTGGGAAAGTCGTCTTCCACGATCTGCACGTCGAGGGCGACGATTTTCTGCAGGCGCTGCAAAATGTCGAGCCCGCGGCGTCCCCGGTTGCGCTTGAGGGAGTCGGCCGAATCGGCCACCAGTTGCAACTCGCGCAGCACGAACTGGGGCAGCACGATCACTCCGTCCAGAAAGCCGGTCTCGGCGATGTCGGTAATGCGCCCGTCGATGATCACGCTGGTGTCCAGGATCTTGCTGATCTTCTTGCCCTGCTTCTCGCCGCCGAAGACGCCGCCCAGCGCCGCCAGGTTCAAAAGGTCGCCCTTGGTGGCGCCCACGATCAGGCCCACGTAGGCCATCAGCAGCATGACCAGCAGTTGCAGAAAACTTTGGCTGCTGGAGGGAGCGATGCTGTTGCGGATGACCAGGCTGAACAGATAGGCGCCGAAGATGCCCAGGATGCTGCCGATAGCCGCCCCGATCAGCCGCTTCAGGCTGACCGCGCGCAGGCGCACTTCGAAGAGGATGATGCACAACCCGATGGCCAGACCCGTCGCCGCACCCCATTTCCAACCCAGACCGAAAGGCTGGAGCACGTAGCCGGCAACGGTCACCACCAGGACGAAAATCGTCCGAATGAGGACCAGGTCCATAGCGGGACCCTCCGCGAAACCGCCCGTGGCCGCGAGGACTTCTAGTTACTTCCTAAACTCCAGCCCGGACCGCTTCGATGTTTTGGTATGCGCGGAGCGTATGAATGAGATCAACCGTGCTCCGCCTCCCTGGAAACCGCAACCAGGAAGATCAAACAGTACAGCCGGAGTATACCGCAGACCTATGCCTGCTCCAACCGCTTTGCCCGCCTGAACGGACTCTCGCCCCGATAAAGGGCCGGAAATCAACACGTAGGCGAGGCTCCCCGCGCCTGGTAGTTATCTAAAGGGTAACTATCGGCTGCGTCTTTTTAGTTGTCATATGGATAACAGAACAGGCATGGTGTGCGTGGGCAGTGAGGTTGAAAGAAAACCTCCTTGGAACTGCCCGCAATTGAAATCCCGGCGCGCGGCGAACCTGCATGCGCGCCGGAACCATGGGTCAGGCCGGACTCGCAAGGGGAAAGTTCAAGCGGCCTTAGCCCTCCTCAGAGATGAGGAGGTCTTGAGAAAAGCCGGCGCGAAAAATTCTCGGGGGAGAACACGCGCCGGCTTTTTCTTTTTCCCTGAACGGGTAGCGCGGTCCCGCAAGGCGGGACCGCGAACGGTATGCATCCGGCTCTACGGCGCCGACAGCTCTCCCTTGTCACTGATGCGCACCGCCGCCCCGTCCGGGCTCGAAGACACCGGGTCCCTCAGCGCCGTAGGCGCGACGTGCAGTAGCCCAGCGCTTCAGCGCTGGGTTCCCGCAAGCGCCGACCAGGAGTCCTGTAGGGACGACGCAACCGCTACGGCGCTGCCAGCTCGCCTTTTTCGCTAACCCGCACCGCAAATTTGCCAAAGTCTTCCTCGGAGAGCTGCCGCACCAGCGGAATCACCGCGGCCTCCGGGTCCGGCAACGGCCCGCCGGGCTTGATCTGCTTCACGGCATGCAGGCGTCCGCCGAGAAAGGCTCCGTCGCAAGCCAGCCGGACTTCGAGAATCGCCGCCAGGCCGTTGGGCCCGGAGAGGTTGAACGACCCGTAGGTGGCGAAATTGCCCAACGAGTAAGCGATCAAGCGTCCGCGATAAACCTCCATACCGCGCATTACGTGCGGACCGTGGCCCAGAACCAGGTCGGCGCCGGCCTCGATCATGGCATGGGTAAAGGCGCGCAGGTCGCCGCGATCCTCGCCAAAGAACATTTCCGAACCCTGGGCGACGTGCTGAAAGCGCGCGCCTTCGGCGCCGCCGTGGAAGGAGACCACGACGATGTCCGATTCAGCGGACAGCTCGGTTACCGCTTGGCGGGCAGCGTCAAGGTCCAGCAGATTGTAGGAGTGGGGATAGGTGGCAAAGGCGATCAGCACCACCTTCCTGCCGCGCAGGTTGAGGCGCGCGATGTCGCCGGGCTCGCCGGAGTGGGCAATGCCCAGCTCATCGAGCACCTTGGCGGAACTGGCCCGGCCTTCCAGGCCGAAGTCCATCACGTGATTGTTGGCCAGGCTCATCACGTCGAAGCCGGCCTGCTTCAGGTGCGCGCCGTAGCGAGTGGGGACGCGGAAGGCGTAGCAGCTGCCGGCGCGAGCAGCCTGGTCGGAGCACTTGCTGGTGGAGCCGCCTTCCAGCATGGGCCCTTCGAGGTTGCCGAAGGCGAGGTCGGCGGCGGCGAGCAGTGGCGCCACTTCCGCCAGCAGCTTGGCGCCGTCCTGGGGCGGCAGCGGAGCGGTGTCGGGATAGGTGCTGCCCAGCATGATGTCGCCCACGGCGGCGAGGGTGATCTCCTCCGCTCCCTTGCCGCAGGGGGCAAGCTTCTTCCCGCCGGGCTTCTTGTTCTCAGCAGCAGACGGGACCGTGGCCAGCAGCAGTACGCACGCGGTCAGCCAGCAGCGAATGAGCGGCATGAGCATTGAGATGCGCCGGCGGAAGGCGGCGTCAGGAACCGGTTGCAGGGCCAACCGACTGGGCGATGGTGGTGCGCAGGTACTTGTAGGGGTTGACCGGGGCGTTGTGGACGCGGACTTCGTAATGCACGTGCGATCCGGTGGCGCGTCCGGACTGGCCCACGAATCCGATACGCTCGCCGCGGCGGACAAACTGCCCCGGCCGAATGGTAAACGCGGAGAGGTGTCCGAAGCGCGTAGTGATGCCGTTGCCGTGGTCCAGCACCACCATGCGACCGTAGCCGCCCATTTGGTCGGCGTAGATCACGATCCCGGCCGCGGGCGCGATCACCGGGCAGCCGAAACAGGAGTCAATATCCACCCCGCTGTGGTAGGCGCCCTCGCCGTTGAAGGGATCGATGCGCCCTCCGAAGGAACTGGTTATGCGCCCCTCCACCGGCCACAGGTGCGGAGCCTGGGCCAACTGCATCCAGTCGGCCATGCTGGCGTTGTTGAGCGCAGGACCGTAGCCGATGCCCAGCGTCGCCGCCCCGGAAAACGCCGAGGTGCGCAGCATGTACAGGTGTTCCATGGAGAGCGCCACCTGCTCGTTGGAGGCGGTGTCGGCGGGGAAGAGCAGGGTGTCCGTCTTCAGGCCGTAGAGCGAAGTGACTTCGTTGGCCAGCGAGCCCAGGGAAACTACCTGCAGCTCCTGGTTCTGGGCTTGCTGCTCCAGGGCCGTGTAGCGGGTGGTGAGCGCCTGCTTCTCCGACCGCAACTGGTTAAAGCTGGCCACCTTGGCCAGCATGCGGGTGTAGGACCCGGCCATCCCCATAATGGTCAGCATCCCAATCAGGGCCCCAGCCAGAAACACGTACAGGTAATGGAGAGGGATGGGGATCTTGCGGAGCTCTCCCTCCGAATCCCGAGTGACCAATAAGATGTAGAGACGCTTTCGCAAAAGCCGCGAGCCCCGTTTTGGGAATAGAAACAGCTTCGGTTTCAGCTACTGCGCTTTTCGATTCGGCCCCAACCGTCTCCTCCCCCAGCGCGGATGCGGTTACATAGCCGGCGCCGGGAGCCGAACGGTGTTGAGTTTCCGTTCGGGGCCTCAGTGGGTCTGGATACCTCTGAAACGGTGCGGCAAAGTTACCAGAGGCCCCCTACCCTGTCAACACCCCGGAAGGTCAATTTTGGGGACGAAAAAGGCCAGGGGGAAGGTGTGGCTGGAAGGGTCCATTGGGGGTCTCCAACCCGCGCCGGGGCTGGTGGCCCACATCTCAGTTTCCTTTCGACGGTGCCCGGCTCCCACTTTTTGAGCGAGAGGCTGGGTTGCTTCCTCGCCGTCGTTATAATGCCACCTTGCCTCTCGCAGAAAAAGCTCTCATCGAGCGCATCCGCCGGGCCGCGCGTAGCTCGGCCGCCCTCGGCCGGGCCCGGTCTTCCGTCGTCCGCCTGGGCATTGGCGACGACTGTGCGGTTCTCGGCGTTCCCTCCGGGCACGAAACTCTGGTCACCACCGACCTGAGCATCGAGGGCGTGCACTTCCGGCGGGAGTGGCATCCGCCGCAGTCGGTGGGACACCGCTGCCTGGCACGTGGACTCAGCGACATTGCCGCCATGGGCGGGGAGCCGGTGGCCGCCTTCGTATCGCTGGCCCTGCCGGCCAACCTGCCGCAGAAGTGGGTGGACGGCTTCTTCAAAGGGTTGCTTGCCTTGGCGAAGAAGTCCGGCGTGGAGCTGGCGGGCGGCGATACCGCCGAGTCGCCGCAGGGGATCGCCGCAGACATCGTGGTGGTGGGCCAGGCGCCGGCGGGCAAGGCTCTTCGGCGAGCCGGGGCGCGCGCCGGTGATTCCATCTACGTCACCGGAGAACTGGGACACTCGGCCGCCATCCTGCACCAACTCGAAGCCGGGGCGGGCGCAGGGAATCCGCGATCGAAGGCGCTGGCCGCTCACTTCTTCCCAGCTCCCCGCATCGCGGTGGGACGCGAACTGCGGCGGCGCGGCCTGGCTTCGGCCATGATTGACCTGAGCGACGGCCTCTCCACCGACCTGGGGCACATCTGCCGCGCCAGCGGGGTGGGAGCCGTGGTTTCCGAGCACAGCATCCCGCGTCTCAACACGCCCGGCATGAGCAGCCTCCACTTTGCCTTGCACGGAGGCGAGGACTACGAGCTGCTGTTCACCGTGCCGGCTCCCCGAACCTTGCCGGCGAAGATCGCCGGGGTGCGCGTAAGCCGCATCGGGGAAATCATCCGCGGCCGCGGCCTGTGGCTGATGGACAGCCACGGACAGCGCAAGCCCCTGGGGCCGGGAGGCTGGGAGCACTTTCGCGGTAGATAGGCTTACCGCGGATTTGCGCGGGTGAACGCGGATGAGGAACGGAAAAACCAGTTCAAGGTTTTTGGTTTTTGGTTCTTGGTTCTTGGTTCTTGGTTCTTAGTTCTTGGTTCTTTGCTTTCCGGCTTTCGTGCTGCAACTCCAGCAGGTACGGCAAACGAGAAACGAAAAACCAAAAACCAGGTCTTATCCGCGTTCATCCGCGCAAATCCGCGGTAGAAATCATCCGCACTGCTGCGGCACGTCTTTCCACGCGGCCTGGAAGCTGCCTTCTTCCACCGAGCCATCCTTGAAGTACAGCTTGTAGGAGCCGGTGGAGCCGTGGCCGCTGAACGTGTCGAGCACCAGCGTGCCCCGCTCGGCAGTTTCGCAGGCGTTGGGCTTCGGGCAGCGCACCCCGTCGCCAGAGGTCTGCGGATCGAGCCGATAGGTGCGCGGTTCGGAGAGCGGCGGATCGGGCAGGTCCCCGTAGATGGTGAGGAAGATGCGGGCATCCTGAGCGCCCGGATCCGGCGCTTTGCTCAGGATAATCTGGAGAGCGGCGCCGTCCGTGGGGCCGCAAGCGTGCCGGATGGTAGCCACGGGATACGCCGGATTGCGTTTCTTCACCGTAGGAGGACCGGGCGCTTTGCCGGCGAGTACGTCCACGCAGGTGTTGCGGCGGCACTCGGCGCGAAAGGGCTGGGGCGAGCACGCCGGCCGGATGGCAAATTCCGCAGCGCAGGCTTGGCGAACCTTGCTCTGCAAGGCCAGCAGTCGCTTCTCGCGCTCCGGCGAGAGCTGGCCCTTGCGCATTACCACTGCCCGGGCGCAGGAGTCGGCGCGGTAAAAGTAGCCTTCACAGTCGCTGTCTTTGCGGCAACTACGGGGGAGCGCCTGCAGGAACTTTTCCAGGTCGGCGGCCGCGGCCGGGCAGGTGGGCGCATCGGCAAGCGCCGGCAACATCCCCGGAATCAGAAGCACCAGCGCGGCCACGGTTCGCAGGAAGCCCATAGCGGGAGCCATCATCAATCGTCCAGGATGCAATCGTCAATCAGAACGCCCGGGCTCCCGGTTCTTGCAACCTGGTCACCGCGGAGATGTACCATAAATCCATGACCCTTGCCGGCCCAGTCCGGGAAAACGTCGGGGTGTGTATCCGCCGCCTGGGGCTGGTGCGAGCCGGCGACCGCGTGGGAGTGGCCGTTTCCGGCGGCGCCGATTCGGTGGCTCTGCTGCGGCTCTTGCTGGAGCTGCGCGGTGAACTGGGCGTGGTGCTTCAGGTGTTGCACTTCCATCACGGAATCCGCGGCGCCGAAGCCGACGCCGACCGGCAGTTCGTCGCCGAACTGGCCGCGGCCCACGGGCTGGAGTTGCATGTGGAAGCGGGCGACTCGCCCGCGCACGCCGCCGCCCACAAGCTGAGCCTGGAGACGGCCGCCCGAGAGCTGCGCTACGCCTGGTTTCGTGAGCTGCTCGGTCGCGGCGCCGTCAGCCGGATTGCCACCGCCCACACCCTCGACGATCAGGCGGAAACCGTGCTCATGCGCACGTTGCGGGGTGCAGGGTCCCGGGGGATGGCGGGGATTTATCCGGAGCTGGTGTGGAAGCAGGCGACCTCGCCCGCGTCTGGCGCTGGTGCTGGATCTGCGAGCGCGGCCTCCCGCTTCCACACCAGCATTATCCGGCCGCTGCTGGAGACGCGGCGGAGCGCGCTGGTGGAATATCTGCGCGCGTGCGAGCAGCCGTGGCGCGAAGACAGCAGCAACCTGGATACCCGGCATCTGCGAAACCGCATCCGGCACCAGCTCCTGCCGCTGCTGGAGCGCGACTTCAACCCGCAGGTAGCCGGCGTGCTGGCCTCGCAGGCGGAAATTGCGCGGGCCGAAGAGGAGTTTTGGCAGGAACTGGTCTCGCAACTCCTACCCACGGTGCTGACCTCGGCCACCGCGCGGCCTGGGAAGGACGAGGTTGTGCTCCGGTCGGGAGTGCTGCTCGGCCAGCCGCTAGCACTTCGGCGCCGACTGCTGCGCGCGGCTGCCCAGCAAGTGGGCTTGCGGCTGGAGTTTGATGAAGTGGAGCAGTCCCTGCTGCTGGCTTCCGGGGAAGCGGGCCGCAGCCGGATGCTCCCCTTGGGATGGCGAGCCGTCTGCGGGCCCGGCGAGCTGCGCCTGGAGAGGCGGGAAGAGGCCGCCCCCGCGCCCGGCAACTACGAATATCGCCTGCCGGTTCCCGGCGAAGTGGCAGTGGCGGAAGTGGGCAGCGTGTTTCGGGTGTCGCTGGTGCCGCCCGCCGTGGGCGGCGGGGAGTATAATGCGCTGCTGCCGAAAACTTCTCTGGCCGAGCTGGTGGTGCGCAACTGGAGGGCTGGAGACCGCTTCCGGCCGGCGCATACCCGGTCGCCCAAAAAGGTGAAGACGCTGCTGCAGGAGCGGCGGGTGGCTGCTGCCCAGCGCAGGCTGTGGCCGGTGGTCCTGAGCGGCGCAACCATTGTGTGGATGCGCGGGTTTCCCGCAGCCCAGCCGGCGGCGGAGTCGGCGTCTCCCGCGCGGCTGCGCATCGAAGAGGTCGGCGCATGATGCTTTCACGTTTCCCAACCCGTTTTCACGAGGCCTCCCTGTGAGCACTGACGGACTGGATCCCAAGAACCTGAAGGTGATCGCCAGCGCCGACCAGATCCAAAAGCGCATCGCGGAACTGGCCAAGCAGATCGGCCAGGACTACCGCGGCCAGACGCTGTACGCCGTGGGGGTGCTGGAGTCCGCCTTCGTGTTCATGGCCGACCTGGTGCGCGCGCTGGATGTGCCCGTAGTCTGCCAGTTCCTGAAGCCTCATCTGCAAGCCACCGCCGACACCACCGAGATCCGCTACAGCCCGGAAGTCAACGTGGAAGGCCAGCACGTACTTCTGCTGGAGGGGCTGGTGAAGTCGGGCATCACCGCCGAGTACCTCATGCATAACATGACCGGGCGCGGGGCCAAGTCAGTGAAGCTGGCCGCCTTGCTGGACAAGCAGTCGGAGCGCCGCATTTCCCTGCAGCCCGATTACTTCGGCTTCCTGGTGGATGAATCCTACGTGGTGGGATACGGACTGGGCGCCCCTGACCTGGGCCGCAACCTGCCCTATCTGGCTTCCGTGCAGTCACCTGCAGGCAAGGGAAAGTAACCACCCAAAGGTAACGCGGCCGGGCCCAACTTTGTCTGGCCAAAAGGGCCAAAATGCAGTTAGAGTGTAGAAGTTGATTTTTGCCCTTGCGGCATCTAATAAAAGTAGCCGCCGGACAGGTCTTCCAGGCTTAAATCCGGCTGGTTCTCAGTTGGGGAGCACAAAATTGAATTCCACCGCTAAGACGATTGCGTTCTGGGTGCTGATTGTGGTGTCAGCCATCCTGTTGTGGCAGCTTGTGGTACGCGCCGGAGGCGGCGGCCAGCCGGAAAAAGAGATTGACTTCTCCGCCTTCCTCAACGAGGCGGACCAGGGCAACGTCAAAGAGGTCACCATCACCGGGACCGACGTCCGCGGCCAGCTCAAGAACGACACCGCCTTCCGCACCACCGTCCCGCAGAATTATCCCGACACCATCACCCTGCTGCGCCAAAAGGGTGTGACCATGAAGGTGAAGGACAACCAGGGCGGCACCTGGTCGGGATGGCTGCTGGGCCTGGCGCCGGTGCTGCTGGTGCTGGGGCTGTGGATCTTCATGCTGCGGCAGATGCAGATGGGCGGCAACAAGGCGCTGTCGTTCGGCAAGAGCCGCGCCCGGCTGCTCTCCATGCAGCAGAAAAAGGTTACCTTCAAAGATGTGGCCGGGGCCGACGAGGCCAAAGAAGAACTGAAGGAAATCATCGAGTTCCTGCGCGAGGCGCAGAAGTTCCAGAAGCTGGGCGGACGCATTCCCAAGGGCGTGCTGCTGGTGGGAGCTCCGGGCACCGGCAAGACGCTTTTGGCGCGCGCCGTGGCCGGCGAAGCCAACGTGCCGTTTTTCTCCATCTCCGGCTCCGACTTCGTGGAAATGTTTGTGGGCGTGGGCGCTAGCCGGGTGCGCGACCTGTTCGAGCAGGGCAAGAAGAACGCCCCCTGCATCATCTTCATCGACGAGATTGACGCCGTGGGCCGCCATCGCGGCGCCGGCCTGGGCGGCGGCCACGACGAGCGCGAGCAGACCCTGAACCAGCTCCTGGTGGAAATGGACGGCTTCGAGTCCAACGAGGGCGTAATCCTCATCGCCGCCACCAATCGCCCCGACGTGCTGGACCCGGCGCTGCTGCGTCCCGGCCGCTTCGACCGGCGCGTGGTGGTGGCGCGGCCCGACGTCCGCGGACGCGAGGAGATCCTGCGCGTCCACACCCGCAAGGTTCCGCTGCACGAGGACGTGGCTCTTTCCGTCATCGCGCGCGGCACTCCCGGTTTCTCCGGCGCCGACCTGGCGAACCTGGTCAACGAGTCGGCGCTGAATGCCGCCCGCTACAACCGCAAGAACGTCACCATGGTGGACTTCGAGCTGGCCAAGGACAAAGTGCTGATGGGCGCCGAGCGCAAGTCGCTCATCCTCTCCGACGAGGAGAAGCGCAACACCGCCTTCCACGAGGCCGGACACGCGCTGGTGGCCTGCAAGATGCCGCACGCCGACCCCCTGCACAAGGTCACCATCATTCCCCGCGGCATGGCCCTGGGCGTGACCATGCAGCTTCCGCTCGACGACAAGCACAGCTATACCAAGGAGTATCTGACCTCGGGGCTGGCCATCCTGATGGGCGGGCGCGCCGCCGAGGAACTGTTCCTCGAGCAGCTGACCACCGGCGCCGGCAACGACATCGAACGCGCCAGCGACATGGCGCGCAAGATGGTTTGCGAGTGGGGCATGAGCGAACTGGGCCCCACCACCTTCGGCAAGAAGGAAGAGCAGATCTTCCTGGGCCGCGAAATCGCCCAGCACCGCGACTACAGCGAGCACACCGCCATCCGCATCGATGAGGAAGTCAAACGCCTGGTAGACAACGCTTATAAGGCGGCGGTGGACGTCATTTCCTCGAACCGCCCCACCCTGCAGCGCATCGCCGACGCGCTGCTGGAGCGGGAAGTGATGGACGGCAACGAGATCCGCATGCTCATTGAAGGCAAGGAACTGCCCGCCCGGGCCGCACCGCGGGATACCGGCGTGCAGGAAGTCCTGAAGCCTGAGCCTGGCCGCGCTCCCGGCATGGCCCCAGGCGAGCGTCCGGCGCCAGCGTAACCCCGTGTGGAAGCGGGCGACCTCGCCCGCGCTCCCAACACCTGCCACCCGTCCCCGGCTGGCGTTTCTGGTTTCTGGTTTGTTGGTTTCTTTTCCTTTTCATTTTGAATTTTTCATTTTTAATTTTTCCTTGTAGCCCGGCCCGGCTTCTTATTGCTTACTGCTTATTGCGCCCGCCCAACAAGGCGTGAAGAGCTTTCCAGTTCGGGTCACGGGGAGTGATGTGGAAGTTGAAGTCGACTAACGAACACGTGTGCTTCCTCCCGCTGGCCGGCCTACCTCCCCACCCGCATCCGGGGCCGTTCCACAAGCGTGTGGTTTTGGCACGTCGTTCACGGCTGGTCTGGGTGAGTGAAGTTTCAGTCAGTTACCGCTGGTCTGTGGGCACTCTTTTAGCACATGGAGTCCGGTGGCGCTCTCCGGGCATACCGTTTTCCAGTCAGTGCCGCTTGAGTTGGCCTGAATTGAGTTGCTCTTCTGCCTGTTCAAATCTCACCTGGAGGTTAGCACTGCTGTTGAGTTCTGAAAGGTAGTCTTGCTGACCGTGTTTGATCTCCTCGACCAGATAGAAAAGAGCCATATTGAGCGTGAGTAAATCCGCAGATTCCTCCAAAGTGAAGTGTTGCTCTCTGGGCAGCTGCTCTCCCCAATGGAGCAGCCAGCGACACATTTTCCCTGTCTTGGGGTCGTGTAGCGGCCGGGGTTCACCGATGTGCATCAGTTTGTGGCGCCAGATTTGAACGGCCACATCACAAGTCAACCGTGGCTTCCTTAGGTATTGCTCTATGTAGTCCACCATCCGTTCTGTCTGGCCCCTCGGGGATGCGTCCCCTTTCCAGTAGGCCGACAAGCGGTCCAAGTGGGCGAAGCACCACATGACACAGCCCCACAGAATGTGGGGCAGTCGGAACGGTTCGTCCCAACGGGGCTTCACGATCTCCTGGTAGACGACAGTTGCCTCGTGCTCGAAGTCTTCCAGAGTGGCAGTAAGCCGTTGACTCGCGGCAATGATGTCGCGCATGGTCCCAGATTGTAGCGAAGGCTCAGCGGCAATGGTCAACGCTCGTCGGGTCTTGCGATACACGCGTGCCGGCGCGCACGCGAGAAGCTTTCCTTGTGCCGAAAATGCACTGACAGGGGGCCCTAGCAAGTCCCCCGTTTGGAGGTGGCGACACACTATGTGTAAGGCGTTTCAAAACCACACGGTTTAGGCATGCGCTCGATGGGATGAGATGGAAACCAGAGGTTGTGAGGACAGAGGGGTTTTTACTGTAACGCAGCCAGAGCTGGCTCAAGCACCTGTTCGGTTAGTCTCTTCACTAATGCAATTGCCATAGCCTGGTAGTCCTCTTGATCAAGCTCGCTCGGGCCGACCAGGTTCTGCCTGCCAGAAAGCTCTGCCATAGCCTGAACAGCTAGTTGTCTTTTCTTGGCGTCCACTTGTTCCGTCTTGTGTTCCCAGTAGGTTCTGAGAACGTTGAGCTTGCTTACCGCGTCGATATCGTAGATCTTCGGAACATTCAAGAGATGGGCTAAGCGATTATCGATCCCCTCCTTGCCACTTCCCTCAATTATGTCTTTGTATAGAGTGGTCAGGACACTTCCGAAGCTGTCACGGCTATCGATTGCTTTAGCCAGATGCTTCTTGAACTTTTCGGAATCGAACTCGCGGAATACCCAATTGCTGATTTTGCCGCTTTCGACTTGCCGATTGATGTTAACAGCCAAGCTAGCAAACTTGTCTACCGCGCTCTGCCATTCAGGGAGGACTCTCTTTGGCCTGTAAGGAAAATCGGGTTTGTAGAGGCGAATTTGGTCCGTGACTTCGTCATCCGTTGTGTTGAATCCAGCATTTCCTATCCTCTTTCGGAGGGCACGAAGTTTTGCTTCCCCGAGACCTGAATAGTACTTGTAAACCGGCTCATAAAAAGTACAGAAAGTTTCAACCATAAGGTTCTTGGTCCTTAGATTCGCCTTTCGATTGTGGCTGATCTCGTATTGAAGAATCCGTCCCATAGTTCGGATAAAAGGCGTGATCCCATTATTGCTGAAAACGAACGCGCTGTTTACACCCGGAAAGCGTTTCTCCAACTCTTTTAGCGCAATGACAAAGGCATCCAGTACGGCCCTTAGCTCAGATTCCGACTGCAGCAAGCCCCCCGTCTTGTCAAGAAGGCGCGCTCGTTTAATCTCTGCGCACAAGGTCTGGAAACTGATTTCGCCCTTCATGCCACTCGAAATGTGGCCTGCAAGCCCAGCGAGTTGATTCTTGACAACGGCTTCAGCCGCTCTACTGATCACCGCCCTGTAGTACTCTGGATCTTCGTCACCGTAAATGTCCGGGTATAACTCCCAAAGCAAACTGCTCGGAACCCTGGTCTGCTTGCTATTGATATCCACGAACATTGTGGCCAAGCTCTGCGCATCGGGGGCCTTGTACGCGACAACGTGAACAATGTGGTTGTCACTATGGGCTAGCCCAGAGTAGCCATACAAGCGATGTTGCCCGTCGATGATTTGGATTGACTGGGGCTCCTTCGGTAACTTGATACAGCCAACCTCAATGTCCGCCCTCATTGATTCCACGGCGCGCTCCTTTAGTGGCAGAGGCTCGAAGAGTGCTGCGCCCGGCTTTCGAAAAGCCACAATGATAGGCGTTGGAAATGAATGAAACCTCTCGATATACTTCTTTATCTCAGTCAACTTTTTCCGCTGGAGCATCCGTTGAAAGCCGACCTCGCCCTCTTCCAGTCCATGCAATTCTCTGTGCGAAACGAAGCACCTACTCAAGAGGTCGTGGGCATTGGCTGAGAATATGTAGACATCGCGGCCTTTAGCTCGTTTGAGATGAAGAGCGGGGAGCTTTTCCTCCTTGTGGCGAATCATCCAGGGCGCAACTCTGCCCCAAAACAGGTGACTGACACCGATTCCCAGGCTCTTATGTAGGGACGAGAAATAATGGATTTCCCGCTGGTCGATTAACTTGATTCTTAATTGGTCCGCGCTCCTTTTCACGTGATTCTTAAGGGCTGTCTTATCTTTAACAGCGAGTACGAAAGCGAACTGTTTTCGGCCAGCAGCTCGGAGGACTTCTTCGAGTTCACGCTTGATGTTTCGAAACTCCGATATCCAACCAGCAACAAACTCGTCGCTCGTCGTAAGCTTGCACTCAACAACCAAAGCCACTGAATCTTCGAAAAAAGCGACTGAATCCGGCCTAAATATCTGGCTTGGGAGGTGGATCTCTGGATCTCGCCCAACTGTGATGGCACTTGGCAGGAGGCTGTGGACGACAGTCCACACGCTGTTCTCGAACGCGATTTCTGGGTTCTCAGTGTCCCTCAAACGAGAACGTACTTCGGATCTGACAGAACGGGAGTTCCAGGTACACAAGCGCTCGATGCTTGTTGGTGTTGCGTGCTGTGCTGCCCCTGCTCTTCTCTTCCGGAGTGAGGGCGCGTGTTCTGGCTCAGCCAGTCGTGTTCTGCCTCTCTCCGTAATAGCCCACATTCCAGGCTCTGGGTTCGACATTTGTCCATTAGAAATCAATTTCTGCCGAACCCACGCGATGCTGTTCTTCCACTTGTTTGCCCCGCTGGGAAGCGTCACCGCTAGATCTGTCGTTGTCAGGTGTGGAAAGAATTTGGCAATGCGATGGTGAATATCTCGAGGTCTCGCCCTGCCGCCAAGTTCGTCGAGGCACTTGAGCAGCGGAAGCTCAATTTCAGATTGCTTGGGCAACATTTGGCTGGTCTGCTCCTGCCTTCATGATTCAAGGTGGAACCCAGCATGGTCACGTACCCGCGAAGACTAACATGGGCTCAGGTGCGCGCAAAGCCAACTGTCGAGCAAATAGGCTATCTCGGTTTACGGGCTTTAGTCCTCAAAGCGGTTGTTCCGGTGCAGCAGATTATATCGAAAGAAAAGCTTAGAGCGGACGGCCGCAATCCTCAGCCTGTTGGGATTGGGAACGGGAAGTCGGCATATCGGAATCTGGGACAAAACTATTCCCTTTCGACACAGCGCCACAGATCACAGGTCAAACCACTCTGGACCCGAAGCAGATCCGAGCTAATATGAAACAGATGGATTCGGCCTGCCCTCCGGCCGAGGAAGGTAAGATGGAGCGAGAAAAGTTCGTCAAACTGGTGGAGGAGACGCTGGACGCGCTGCCTGCGAGGTTCCGCAAGCGCATTCACAACGTCGCAGTTCTAGTCGAGGACCTGCCTCCCGAACAGCTGCCACGCAGAGGCTCGCGGAATGCAGGGATTGTAGATTCAGACGATGCTGAGAATGTGGTGCTCGGTGTCTTCGAAGGTGTACCAGCAACCAGGAAAAGCGTGTTTGACCTACCGGCGGGTCCCGACCGCGTCGTGCTCTATCAGAAGAATATCGAGGCCGTCTGCTCCAACCAAGACGAAATCCGAAAGGAAATCCGCCTGACGCTACTCCACGAACTCGGCCACTATTTCGGTATGACCGAAGCCCAACTGGAAGATGTCTAAACTCCACACTTGGTCAATTACTGTGTGGCAAGCGTTTCCTTTCGGCACAGCTCCAGCAGCGCCACTGATCGCCTAGGTCAGCTGCTCCCGGTACTCGTCGGTCACCCAATCGGGTAGGTGCATGTTGCCTGGCGCAGGCTTGGGTATCTTCATGCGAGCGAGCACGCGATCCTTTGCCGCATAGGTCGCCACGATCCACAGGCCGATGTTCGTGCGCTTCGTTGTGCCCTCCGCAGCCAGGACAATGCGCCCCGAACGATTCCCCGCGCCGGCGTCCCTCGTTCGCGCCGGTGCAGTTTCGGCGCTAACCTGGGACGCCGTTTCCGAACCGCACGCTCCCCCTCCCATTTGGTTTTTGCTTTCCTCCCTCCTGCCTCCTCCCTCCTACCTCCTGTACATAGGCGAATTATTTAAGAAATTATTATCTTGACAAGCCTTCCTATTTTATGCTATCTTGTGGATATAATGATTACCATAGAGCTAAGTACTTCGGAATCAAAGACCGTAGACTTAACCCATTATTTTGCAAGGACTTCACTCCAGACCTCACCTCTAACCTCTTTGTTTTCATAAGAGGGTAGGGGGGCACCCCCATGCCGATGCCCATGCCAAACCCGATGCCGTTTTCGCCGTCCTGCTCTCCCATGCCTCGCTCCATCCCTTCGTGTTCCTTCGTGGCCTTCGTGGTTAATGCTTTTTCTGGGTCCTGGGTACTCGCAACTCGGTTACTCAGTACTCTCAACTTCTTTCCCCACGAGACTTTACCCGCAACTCCTTTATTTCCCGAGACCCGTCGAGACTTCCGTCCCTAACCCCATGATTCCACTAAGCACAGGGGGAGGGGGAGGGGATATCCCGGTTGTCCACCGCCCAGCTTTCTCCCGGGGCTTTTGCGACCAACGACTAACGACCAACGACTGAGGTAAAACCCATGACCGCCCAGCAACAAAACGCACTCAAGCACGCTCATGAATCCGAGCGCTGCCACCACTTCCACCTCACCGGACGCCAGTGCGGCTCGCCCGCCCTCAGCGGACACCGCCTTTGCTACTACCATCAGCAGACCCGCCGCCCCAAGCTGCCCAACTACCAACTGCCCTTGCTCGAAGACGCCGCCAGCGTCCAGTTCGGACTCGTGCAGGTGGCCCGCGCCCTCGAAGACAAGGCTTACGACGCAAAAACAGGCGCCTTGCTCCTCTACGCCCTCCAGACCGCCAGCGCCAACTTGCGACGCCTCTACGACGAACGCGAGCAGCAGCGCCACGCCGACGAAAGAGAGCGGTCCGGCTCTTCCATGTCCACTGAAAGCTTCGCCGACATCATGATCCGCGGCCTCGGCCTCCGTCCTCCCGACGAAGCCGAATCACGCGCAACTCACGCCGCAGATGCCGAGCCCGCCAACGCCTGGCCTCCTCAGCCCTTCCCCAACCCACTCGCCGACGCTCTCGACGCCGACGCTCTCGAGCCCGCCGCAATCGAAGACCCAAGTGAACAGCTCAGTGAAGGACCCTACGAGGAACCCGCTCGCCCGAGACCCGCCGCGAATGTGCACCACGAACCCAGCTTCGACGAGGTGTTTCCCCTCGACCCGCCCGCCCCGGCGCCGCCCACGCGTCGCGGCCCTGCCTCCGAAACACCACGCCCTGCCGGCCTTCCCCGCCGCCGAGGCCCCGCATGATCACGCTTTTGCTGCCGACTGGCGACCAACGACTAACGACTGTCTCCCATGAGATAATCAAGCGTCGGATTTTTCCGTATATGAGGCGGTTTTCCATGAGGTTTTTGGAGCGCGCTTTGGCGCTGGCGGTGTTGGTGTGTTTGGGGTGCACGGCGCAGTCCGCCGCTCCCGACGTGAACGTGCGCATTGAGCAGCACGTGCGCGCCTACTTCAAGCTGCCCATCTCCGTCGAGGTCAAGGTCGGGGCCATGAAGGCCAGCGACTTCGACGGCTACGACGCCGTGACCGTCACCCTGTCGGACGGCGATAAAACCAAGGATCACGACTTCCTGGTCTCGCGCGACCGCAATACCCTGGTGCGCATGACCAAAATCGACATCCGCGAGGACTTGCGCGCCGTCAGCCTCAAGCAAAACGCTGAGACGCGCTCCAAGATCAACGTCCAGGGGCGCCCGGTGCGCGGTAACAAGGATGCCAAGGTGGAAGTGGTCGTATTCGACGACTTCCAGTGTCCCTACTGCGCGCGCATGTACAACACCCTGTTCAGCGACGTGATGAAGACCTACGGCGATCGCGTGCGCATCCTGTACAAGGACTACCCGCTGCCCAACCATCCCTGGGCGGTGCGCGCCGCGCTGGACGCCAACTGCCTGGCCGAGCAGAGTTCCGACGCCTACTGGGACTTCTCCGATTACGTCCACCTGAGCCAGAGGGAGATCACCGGGGAGAAGCGCCCCATACCGGAGCAGTTGGCCGTGCTCGACAAGCAGGCCGCAGAGGTTGCCGCAAAAAGAAGCCTGGACGCGGCCAAGCTCAAGGCCTGCATTGCCAAGGCTTCCGACAAGGACATCGTAGCTTCGATCGCAGAGGGCGACAGCCTGGGCATCAATTCCACTCCCACGTTGTACGTGAACGGCGAAGAGGTGGTGGGCGCCATCCCGGGGCGTGAGTTCCGGCGCATATTGGATCGCGCTCTGCTGGACGCAGGGGAGCAGGTGCCGACGGCGGCGGCGCAGAGCAGCCCCGCGCCCAAGCCCGGGAGTGCGGCGCCGGCCCCTCCGAACAACTAGGCCCAGCCGCGGAAAGTTGCGGCGGAAGGCTGGCAACGCTCCTGCGAGGGCGCTCCGGTTCAGATTGCTTTTCCCAGGTAATGTGGAGGACTGCATTGAATCGTAATCCCGGGTTGTTTGGAGCTGGCGCCTTCCTCATCCTGCTGACGGTGCTGGCGGGCGTGGCCGGTTGCAAGGACGGGCCGCCCACCGCCGACGCCGCGGCGCGCGTCAACGGCCGCGTGATCGAGCGCGCCGAAGTGGAGAAGTACTACAAGAACCAGACCTCGGGAGCGCCCCAGCAGCCCCTGGGCGAGCAGTCCACCAGCCTGCGTTTGAGCATCCTGCGCGACCTGGTGGACCAGGAAATCATGATGCAGCGCGCCGAAAAACTGGGCCTACTGGCCACCGACGGGGAAGTGGACGTGAAGGTCACCGAGTCCAAGGCTCCCTTCACCCAGGAGGAGTTCGAGAAGCGGCTCAAGGAGCGCAACCTTACCGCCGACGACCTGCGCCGCGACTTCCGCCGCAACCTCACCATCCAGAAGGTGATCAACAAGGAAATTTCCTCCAAGATCACCATCTCCGACGGCGACGTGACCGCCTACTGGGAGGAGCACAAGGCGGAGTTCAACCTGATTGAGCCGCGCTATCACCTGGCACAGATCCTGGTGACCACGCAGCCCAATCCGCAGGTGCGTAACCTGAAGAACTCCAAGGCGCAGGATGAGCCCGAGGCCCGCAAAAAAGTGCGGGAGATCCTGAACCGGCTGGAGAGCGGCGAAGACTTCGCCACCCTGGCCATGAATTATTCTGAAGACCCGCAAACCGCCACCAACGGGGGCGACTTGGGATTTGCCCCCGAGTCCGCGCTGCGCAGCGGTGAAGACCCGGCCATCCGCGACGCCGTGTTGCGCCTGAAGCCGGGCGAGACCACCGACGTGATTACCATCGCGAACCCGCGCACCCGCCAGGTGATGGGCTTCCGCATTGTCCGTCTGGTGGCCAAGGAGCCGGCCGGGCAGCGCGAGCTCTCCGATCCCCGGGTGCAGCAGATCATCCGCGAACAGTTGCGCGAGCGCCGCGAACAGCTCCTCAAGGCCGCGTACTACGAGGTGGTGCGCAACGAAGCCAAGGTGGAGAATTACCTGGCGCAGGAAATCCTGGACGGCGGGAAGTAAACAGTACTCATTTGCAGGTGAGTTTGCGCTTCGGGCGCGGACTTCTACTCCACCACCGCCAGCACGTCGCCGGCGCCGACCGTAGCCCCCGCCTGGGCCAGCAGTTTGCGCACCCGGCCCGCCTGGGGCGAGCGGATTTCGTTCTGCATCTTCATGGCTTCGATGACCAGCAGGCCCGCGCCGGCTTCCACAGCATCGCCTTCGGCCACCAGCACGCGCAGGATCCTTCCCGGCATGGGAGCGCGGACTTTTTTCGGTCCGCCCTGGGTTGCGGCCGCGGCCTTGCGCCCGCGAAAGGATCGTGGATCGCGCACCGCCGCCTGGTAGCGTGATTCGCCTTCGACCAGATGGAAGTCGCCGGCAGCGCCCTCGCGGTGGAACTCGAAGGCCCGGCCCTCGAAGATCAGTGAGAGCACGCCGGGTTCGGGAAAAACGGCGTCGAGCTCCACTTCGCGGCCGGCGATGCGGCAGCGCCACGCGTTTTTCTCGCCTCCGCGCTCCAATTCGACCGCGTAGGCAGCACCGTCAATGGTCACCTCGTAGGTCATCACTTTTCCCGCAGGGCTTCGCGGCGCCCGGCATGCTTCCATCCCGTCGTGGCCGAGGACCCGCCAGCGGCGGGCCCTACTCCGGAGCCGTTGGCGGAGATGAGCGCCGAGAGTCCAACGGTGGCGTGCATTGCACTCACCGCGGGTTCGGCCGCGGCAAATATCGCCGCCGCCATGGCCGCGAGCTGCTGGGCGGTGAGGCCGTGGACCGTCTCCTGCGGCCCAGAGTCCGCCGGCGAGGAACGCTCCGCCAGCAGCCGGTCGAGGAAGCCAGTGTCCAGACGGCCGGCGGCGAAGCCGGGATCGCGCAGGATGCGCTGGAACAGCGACACGTTGGTCTTGATGCCGCCCACCAGGTACTCATCCAGCGCACGCGCCAGGCGAGCGATGGCCTGCGCGCGGCCGGGGGCGTGCACGATCAGCTTGGCCAGCAGGGGATCGTAGTCGAGCGGCACTGTCCAGCCCTCGTAAACGCCGCTGTCTTCGCGGATGCCCGGGCCCGAGGGTGCGCGCAGGCGGGTGATGCGCCCGGGTGAAGGAAAGAAACTGTTGTCCGGGTCTTCGGCGTAGATGCGGCACTCCAGGGCGTGCCCGCGCAGTTCCACCTGCTCCTGTGCGAAGGCCAGCTTCTGCCCCGCGGCAATGCGGATCTGCCACTCCACCAGGTCCACGCCGGTGACCATTTCCGTGACCGGATGCTCCACCTGCAGCCGGGTGTTCATTTCAAGGAAGTAGAAATTGCCCTCGGCATCGAGCAGAAATTCCACCGTGCCCGCGCTGGTGTAGCCGGCGGCGCGGGCCACGCGAAGCGCGGCCTCGCCCAGGCGCTGCCGCAGAGCGGCATCCACCAGCGGGGAAGGAGATTCCTCCATTACCTTCTGGTGGCGGCGCTGCAACGAACATTCGCGTTCCCCCAGGTGCACCAGGTTGCCGTGCTCATCGCCCAGCACCTGCACTTCGATGTGCCGTGGATCGAGCAGCAGCTTCTCCAGATAGACTTCGTGGTTGCCGAAGGCGCGCAAGGCCTCGCTGCGCGCGGCCTCCAGCGCAGCAGCAAGTTCCGCCGGCGAGGAGACCTCGCGCATCCCTTTGCCTCCGCCCCCGGCCGCCGCCTTGATGAGCACGGGATAGCCGATCTCCGCCGCAGCGCGTTCCGCTTCCGCGGCCGACTTGAGCCCCTGCATGGTGCCCGGCACCACGGGCACGCCCGCGGCCTGCATGCTGCGGCGCGCACTGGTCTTCAGTCCCATGGCCTCCATGGCCGCCGGCGAGGGCCCAATGAACTTCACGCCCGCTTCCGCGCAGGCGCGCGCGAAAGCTGCGTCTTCGGAAAGAAATCCGTAGCCGGGATGGACGGCGTCCGCGCCGCTGCGGCGCGCCGCGTCCAGCAGTCTGGCGGTGTTCAGGTAGGACTCGGCGGCGGGCGCCGGGCCGATGGCGACGGCCTCGCCGGCCATGCGCACGTGCAGTGCGGCGCGATCCACGTCGGAGTAAACCGCCACCGTAGCGATGCCCATCTCGCGGCAGGCGCGGATGACGCGCACCGCGATCTCACCCCGGTTGGCGATCAGGATTTTGTGGAACATGGCGGTGGAAGAGTTCTGATTGTACTGGACGGCGCGCGTCCGCAATGCGGCGGCGCAATAGACGGGGAGTCAGGCGCGGGCGAGGTCGCCTGCTTCCACACGCCCGCTTCCACACACGAAGGGCCTCTCCGCGGAGAGGCCCTGAGGTTCCGCGCGAAAAAGAGTGGCTACTCCAGGTGGACGCCTTCCGACTTCTGGGCTTCTCGGTCCGCCTTGGCCTTCTTGATGGCCATGGTCTTGGCCACCATGTCGTCGGCCATCTTGAGCAGCTCGGCCCGTGCGGCCTCGTTTTCACACTGGATATCGGCCTTCTCGCGGTACATCAGGTTCAGGTAGGCGGTGGCATCTTCGTATTCGGGGCGCAAGCGGATGGCATCGTTCAGCAGCTTGATGCCCTCTTCCACCTTGGCCTCGTTGGCGGCGCGGACTTCCGCGCACACCTTCGGGTCCTTCAACGGCTCTTCCGACTTTAGGCCCAGGGCGGCACGCTTTTCCTGCCGGGGCACGTAGGTCTGCGACCAGTCAATGACGGCGATGGAGTAGTAGGCCTCCGGGTCGTTGGGGTCGGCGGCCAGTACCTTGCGGTGATACTCCTTGGCCTCGTCAAATTTCTTCAGGCCGAAGTACAGGGAAGCGATGCCCTTGTTGCTGTGAATGCCGCTTGCCCGGTCATTGGGAAACTGCTCCAGAATCTTCCGGTACTGTTCGATGGCCAAATTGGCGTTGCGCAGGTTCTCTTCGCTCTCCAGGCCGGGAATGAACTGCTGGGCGTAGGCGGTGGCCAGGTAAAGCTTGGCGTTCTTGAGGTTGGGGTCGAGGTCGACGGCTTCCTTAAAGCGCTCGATGGCGTCCTCGTACTTGGCCGCCTTGTAGGACTGCACGCCCTTGTTGAGCCGGTCGCGGGCCTTCAGCTTGTTGCAGCCGGAAGCGGTCTGCAGCAGGATCGCCAGAAACGCCAACAACACAACAGTTTGGATGCGCTTCATGGGTTTTCCAATCTTCCTTGTCTTGATTCCTGCGGTCACTGGCCGGCTTCGACCTTGGCAGTGATCAAGCCCACCTTGTCCGCGCCCGCGGCATGACCAATGTCAATCACTCGCGCGACCTCCGCAAACTCCACGGCATCGTCGCCCTTCACGAACATCACTCGCTCGGCGCGCTGCTTGTAGATGTCTTTCAGGCGCGGTTGCAAGTCGTTCCAACTCACGTCGTCCTGATTGATCTTCAGGGCAGGTCGCGCCGGTGCGGGGCGGTGGATCAGTTGCACCACTATGGTTCGACCATCCATCTCGGCGCTTGGCGGATCCCGCTGCGGCTGCGGTACCAGCGCATCCAGACCTGTGGGAGTAAGCGGGGTAATAACCATGCAAATCACAAGCAGCACGAGCAGTACGTCAATCAGCGGGGTGATGTTGATGTCTGACTTGGCTCCGCCGCCATTCCCCGCTGTCATGGCCATACAGTCCCAGCTCCGTACCTTGATGCGCTACTGACCGGCTTCGATCTTGGCGGTGATCAGGCCCACCTTGTCCACGCCCGCGGCATTGGCAATGTCAATCACCGAAGCCACTTCCGCAAACTCGATGGCATCGTCGCCCTTCACGAACATCACCCGCTCCGCGCGCTGCTTGTAGATGTCTTCCAGTCGCGTCTTCAGGTTGTCCCAAGTGGCTTCGTCCTGGTTGATCTTGAGCGTGGGCCGGCCTGCGGGGTTGTGGATCAACTGCACCACGATGGTGCGATCGGGGCTGGGTGGTTGCTTGGCCTGATCGGGCGGAGGCGGCTGCGGCACCAGCGCGTCCAGACCCTTGGGAGTCAGCGGGGTGATGACCATGAAGATCACCAACAGCACCAGCAACACGTCAATCAGCGGGGTGATGTTGATATCCGACTTGGCGCCCCCACTGGGGCCGACTGCCATTCCCATACAAAATCTCCCTTCGGCTGCTTTCTACTTCCCGCTCGGAGTGTCAAACGAGCCCGGCTTGCGTTGCTCGGTGAGCAGGCCCAGTTGGTCCACGCCGGCGGCGCGCACGTTGTCCACCACTTCGACCACTTTGCCGTACTTGGCGCGGGCATCGGCGCGCAGGTAGACGCGCTTGTCCTGCTTGTTGGCAAGCTTGTCCTTGATTTTCGATGTCAGTTCGGAACTGTCCTTCACCTGCTCGGTGCCCAGGAAGGTCTGGCCGTCGCGCATCACGGCCACCAGCAAGGCGTCTTCCTTGTCGGCGTCCTCCATGCGCTTGGGATTGTCGGTCTTGGCCAGTTCCACGCTCACGCCTTTCTGCAGCATGGGCGTGACCACCATGAAGATGATCAGCAGCACCAGCATGACGTCGGCCATGGGGGTGACGTTGATTTCCGAGTTCACCGTCATCGTGCGCTTGGCAATGCCCATAACCTTATCCTTTGCGCCCGGCTAGGGGCGGCGCGTGCGCCGCTTCAGGAAGTAATCCACCAGTTCGCTGGAGGAGTTGTCCATCTCCACGTCAAAGGCCTCCACCTTGCTGCTGAAGTAGTTGTACATCATCACCGCGGGGATGGCGACGAACAGGCCCAGAGCGGTGGTGACCAGGGCTTCGGAAATGCCGCCGGCGACGGCCGCCAGACCGGTGGCCTTCTGCGAGGCGATTTCCTTGAAGGCGTTCAGAATGCCCACCACGGTGCCCAGCAACCCGATGAAGGGAGCGGTGGCGCCAATGGTGGCCAGCCCGCCCAGGCCGCGCTTGAGCTCGGCGTGGACGATGGCCTCGGCCCGCTCCAGGGCGCGCTTGGAAGCCTCGATTTCCTCGCCCGCGATGTCGCTGGATTCCTGGTGGGCGCGGAACTCCAGCAGCCCGGCGGTGACCACCTTGGCCAGGTGGCTCTTCTTGTTGCGCTCGGCCACACGGATGGCTTCCTCAATCTTGCCCTCGCGCAGCGCCCCCGCCACTTGCGGGGCAAAGGTGCGCGACTGTTTGCGGGCGGCGCTGAAGGCGATATACCTGTCAATCATCACGCCAATGGACCACGCCGACTGAATGAACAGCACGATGACCACGGCCCAGGCGGCCACGCCCATCTTCTTCATCATGTCGAACAAGTCGAACGTCGGGGCGGAATCCTGGAACACCAGCGCGGCAACCGCGGGCAGACCGGTCAACACTAGAACTGCAAGATTGGCTAAGAACATGACTTGATCCTTTCCTCCTCAGGAACTTTCAGAACTCGATTGCGCGCTGGATTTCTACCGCAGAATCTGAAACTGAACCTGTTGCCGCCCCGGCTAAACCCCGGTCGTTGGTTCTCTATCCTCAGCTCTATCCTCCGGCGAGGTTGAAATTCACCGTGATCTGGGTTTCCACTTCCACCGGCTCGCCATTGAGCAGATAGGGACGGTACCGCCACTGGCGCACGGCGTCAAGTGCCGACTGCTGCAGCATGGGGTGTCCACTTACCACGCGCAGGTTCTCAATGGCGCCGTTCCTGCTGATCACCGCCTGCAGGATCACCGCTCCTTGCACGCGCGCCATGCGCGCCATCTGCGGATAGAGCGGCTTGGGCTGGCTGATGGCCAGTCCGCTCACCACCCCCTGCGAAACGCGCACCCGGGAAACCGCAACCTTGGGCACGGCCACGGGGCCCGAGCCGATGATGCCGCCCAGCACGCCGCCCATCGAACCGCCGGGCACGCCGCCGGGCACGCCACCCACCACTCCGCCCGCGGACACGGACGGCGGCGGCTCGTCCTCGGTAATCATTTGCACTTTCTCGGGAATCTTGGTGGGGGTGCGCAACTGGCCGTCTATGATGTCGGTCTGGATCACCTTGACCGCCGTGATCACGGCTGCGGCCGGAGGCGGAGGCGGAGGCGGTGGAGGAGGCGCCACCAGGAACGAGGTCAGCTGCGCTGTGGGCAGCGCTTCGGTGTAGATCAGCGGAATCAGGATCAGGATCCCAACCAGGAAAAACTGGATCACTACCGACAGCAGCGTGGTCCATCCCCGATTGGTCTTGAGGCGACCTGCCGACTCAATCAGGCTGTCTTCAAACATAACCACCCCCTCTTGCCTGGAACTTCCGCTTCCCTTTCTTAGACACCGCCGGACTGCAAACCGGCTAGCCTTGGGCCAGGCCCCCGTCCCATGACGGGGCATAATATTACGCTTTCCTACGCCTTGGCGCGGATTTTTTCCCGCTCCCCGCCTTGATTGGTCACCATCACCCCACCCCGGCCCTCGCGGATGGCTTTCCACTCCTGATAGGCCACCACCACCGGCGCGGCCACGGCAAACGAGGAGTAGGTTCCCACCAGGATTCCCACCACCAGGGTGAAGGCAAAAGCGTCCAGAACCTCCCCCCCGAAAACGAACAAGGATAGCACCGTCAGGAAGGTAAGTCCCGAAGTCAGGACGGTGCGGCCCAGGGTCTGGTTGATGCTGCGGTTGACCAGTTCGGCGAAGGGCACGCGCCGCATCAGTCTCACGTTCTCGCGGATGCGGTCGAAGATGACGATGGTGTCGTTCATGGAATAGCCCACCAGGGTCAGCAGGCCGGCGATGACGGTGAGGGAAATCTCCCGGTTGGTGAGCGAGAAGGCCCCCAGGGTGATGATCACGTCGTGCACAATGGCCACAATGGAAGCCACGCCGTAGATCATCTCAAAGCGGAACCACAGATAGACCAGCATGCCGGCCATGGAGTACAGGGTAGCCAGCAGCGCCTGTTGGCGGAGCTGCTCGCCTACCTGCGCGCCCACGATCTCCACGTTGCGCACCGCGAAATCGGAAAGATAGAAGTCCGCCTGCAGCGCGGCCACTACCGGCGCCTCCGCCTGGCCTTTGAGCTCGTCGAAGGAGCTGAGCACGCCTCCGCGTTCCTTGTCGCGGTACTGGGTGATGGCCCGGGCGACGTCGGTATAGCGCTGGGCGGCGCCCGCGCCGGCGCTCAGCGGATCCCGCGCCAGCAGACGCTCCTGCAGGGTCTGGGTGCCGGTGTTGTTCAGGTCGCGCTTGTTCTGGGGAGCGCTGCCGCTTAGCGCCCGCACAATGGCCAGCTTGCCCTGATCGAGGGCCTCGTCGCGTGCGCCCTTCTGTTCCAGGGAAATGATCACTTCGTGGTTCCCGACCGGGCCGTAGCGCTGGATGCGCGCATTGGCCAGGCCGGCGCCCGACATCTGGCTGCGGAGCTTGTCCTCATCCGGGGCGTGGGTGAACTTCACGTACACCAGGGTCCCGCCCTTGAAGTCCACGCCCAGGGGAATGCCGTGCCAGAAGAAAATGGATCCCAGCCCGGCGATGGCAAGCAGGGCGGAAAGCGCGAGGAAGTGCCACTTCTTCCCCAGAAAGTTGTAGTTCGCGTTGAGAAATAATTCCACTGGTTCTGGCTCCGAACCTCTAAATGCTCAGCGCCTCGCCGCGCTGTTTGCGCAGCAGCAGGGCGTCGAATATCACCCGCGAAACGAACACCGCGGTGAACAAATTGGCCAGCAGCCCGAAGGTCAGCGTGACCGCAAACCCGCGCACCGGGCCCGTCCCGAACACGAACAGGATGGCGGCGGAAACAATGGTGGTGACGTGCGTGTCCACAATGGTGAGCCAGGCGCGCGCGAAACCCTGGTCCACGGCCGAGGGCGCGGTCTTGCCGCTGCGCAATTCCTCGCGGATGCGCTCAAAGATCAGCACATTCGAGTCCACACCCATGCCGATGGTGAGGATGACGCCGGCAATGCCGGGCAGGGTCAGTGTGGCCCCGAACAGTCCCAGGAAGCCCAAAAGAATAACCAGGTTGAGCAGGAGGCCGAGGTTGGCGTTGATGCCGGCGCCGCGGTAGTACAGGAGCATGAAGCCGAACACGGCCAGCAGGCCGGCCACGCCCGCGGTCACGCCCTGGCGGATGGAATCGGCGCCCAGCGACGGCCCCACGGTGCGCTCTTCGCGATACTGGATGGAGGCGGGCAGCGCGCCCGAACGCAGCACCATGGAGAGGTCCTGCGCCTGCTGCTCGGTGAAGGCGCCGGTGATGCGGCCCTCGTCGCGTATGGGCTCCTGGATGGTGGCCACTTCCGTCACCCGGCCGTCCAGCACCACCGCCAGGCTGTCATTCACGTGGGCGCTGGTAAAGGCGAAGAAGCGGCGTCCGCCTTCGCCGGTCAGGATGAAGCGCACGGCCGGGCGCCCGTTCTCGTCGCGGGTGGGCTCGGCGCCGCGCAGATCGCGGCCGGAAACCGCCGAACTGCGCGTGATCAGGTACCACTCCTCCGCCGAAGAGGGCGCTTCGCGCCGGGCTGAGGTTCGTCCCCGCATCAGCACTGCGTCCGCGGGCAGCACCCCGCCGTTGGCGCTCACCCCATCGCCTTCGCTGGCGTAGGGCCCGCCCAGGCTCTGCCGGATTTCCAGCATGGCCGTGGACTGCATGATTTCCTTTACCCGCGCGGGATCATCCACGCCCGGAAGCTGCACCAGGATCTGGTACTGCCCCAGGCCGTGCTGCTGGATCACCGGCTCGGTCACGCCCAGCGAGTCCACCCGGTTGCGGATGGTCTCAATCGCCTGGCTCACCGCGGTTTCTTTCATCGCCACCAGCGACTGGTTCTTCATGGCCAGCGTCCAGTTATTTTCCGCGCCCGAAACCAGGTCGTACTCCGGCAGCTTCTCGGCCACCTGGTTGCGCAACTCGCCGCTGGACTCCGGCGGAATTCCCTTGATCGCGATCCGCTCCGGCTCCTCCGCCGGTTTGGGGATGCTGATTTCCGCGAAGTTGACCTTGGCGGCGGTCAGGTCGTCCTTCAGGCGCTCCACCACGCGCTCGGAGTCGGCCTTCACCGCGTCATTCACCACCACTTGCAGGATCAGGTGGGTGCCACCCCGCAGGTCCAGGCCCAGCTTGATGCGTTCCTGCATGCTGGCCAGGATGCCTTGCCGGTCCCAGGTCTTGGGGATGCCCAGCATGCCGAACAGAAACAACAGCAGCACGGCTGCGATGAATACCGTCTTGGCGATCAGGTTCTTTTTCATGACGGGAATGAGTTCAGGACTGGGCCTTGCCACCTTCCTCCGCCCGGGCCACGGAAACCACCGCGGAGCGCGCCACTTCCAGCCGCAGATTGTCGGGTGGGACGCGCAGATGCACGTGGTCGTCCTTCATCCCGATGATGGTCCCGCGGATGCCACCGCTGGTTACCACCTTGTCGCCCGCCTTCAGGTTGTTCAGCATTTCCTGCCATTTCTTGTGCCGCTTCTGTTGCGGGAGGATGAGCAGGAAATAGAAGATCCCGAAGATGAACACCAGCGGCAGCCATAGCAGCCACGAGGACTCCCCGCCCTTGGGCTGCTGCCACACCGTCATCGCGTAACTGTGCCAATCCATCCTTGTAAAGGCTCTTTCGGTGCGCTGCCGGAAGCTGGGAGGTGCGCGCTGCCGGGCGCGTCCCCGCCTTGCATGTCACCCTGAGGTAGATTGTTTGACCCGCTTCTCCAGTTGCCCCGCTGGGCGTTGCCACCGGCTCATGAACGTCGAGGGTACAACCGGGAAGCTCAGGCTGGGCTGTCACTCAGCAGAGAAATTCCGGAGAAATCCCCAACCTTGATAGCATGCCGGACGGCCCGCATTGTGTCAAGGTAGAAGGCCAGGTTGTGCACGGTGTTCAGCACTCCGGCCAGCGCCTCTCCCGACGCATACAAATGACGCAAATAAGCGCGCGAATAGCGGGCGCAGACCCGGCAGCGGCAGTTCGGATCGAGCGGCCCCGGATCGGCGGCGAAACGCGCGCTCTTGATGGAGAGCTTCCCCTCCGAGGTGTAGAGCAGGCCGTGCCGGGCCGCGCGCGTGGGCAGTACGCAGTCCATCATGTCCACGCCCAGGCGGGCGTAAGTAACGATCTCCTCCGGCGTGCCCACCCCCATGAGATAGCGCGGCCGGTCGGAAGGAAGATGCGGCAGCGTGGCCTCCACCATCTCCCGAGTCAGATGCCGGGGCTCGCCTACGCTCAGCCCTCCGATGGCGTAGCCGTCGAAGCCCATGGCCAGCGTGCGTTCCGCCGACTCCCGCCGCAAATCGGCGTGCATCCCGCCCTGCACTATGCCGAACAGCGCCTGGGTTTTCTCTTCATCCCGAGCGGAGCCCGCCGCAGGCGGGCGAAGTCGAGGGACCCCTACCCTCTCCACGGACTTCCCCCAAGGAACCTCGTCCTTGTGCTGCTGAAAATACGCCTTGCACCTCTCCGCCCAGCGCAGCGTTAGCTCCATGGAGCGGCGCGCCGCGGACTCGTCGGCCGGGTACTCGGTGCACTCGTCGAAGGCCATGATGATGTCCGCGCCCAGAGCGATCTGTGCTGCGGTAGCACTCTCGGGAGTGAAGAAGTGCGAAGTGCCGTCGAGGTGGGAGCGGAACTCCACCCCCTGCTCGCTGATCTTGCGCAGCTTGCTGAGGCTGAAGACCTGATAGCCGCCGGAGTCGGTGAGCAGGGCGCGCTCCCAGCTCATGAAGCGATGCAGCCCGCCCAGTCCGCGGACGGCCTCGCATCCCGGACGCAGATATAGATGATAGGTGTTGGCCAGCACCAGCTCGACGCCCAGATCCTCCAGCGTCTCCTGCGGCACACCCTTCACCGAACCCAGCGTGCCCACCGGCATGAAGACCGGCGTCTCCACCTCGCCGTGGGGAGTGATCAGGCGGCCAGCGCGGGCCGGTCCACAGTGGGAATCGATGTGGAAAGTGAGGGGCATGGAAAGAATCGGACAAGATTTGGTAATTGGGTAACTTGGTAATTTGGTAATTCAAGAACGATGCTTGTGCGAGCGAACTCCTCAATTACCAAATTACCCAATACTCTTCTCCCACCGCTGCTTGAATTTCGCCAGGCTGACCACGGCCCGCCCCACGGTTCCGCGGCCGATTTCCTTGTCACCGTCGCGAGCAGCCACGCGCACGGTGTAGAAACGCCCATCGAACGATTCCACCACCGCTTCCGCGCGCACCAGCGTGCCCATGCCCACCGCGGCCCGGTGCTCGATGTTGATGTGCGTGCCCACGGTGATCTCATCCGCCTCGCAAAAGGGATGCAGCGCCACAAAGGCTGCGATCTCCATCAACCGGATCATGTCCGGAGTGGAATACACCGGCGGTAGCGGCTCGTGGTGAAAGGTCAGCGTGTGCTTGAACTCCACGTGCTCTTCCGCCGCGCCTTGCGCGCCGATGGGAACCGGTTTCATTCGCCAATCCCGCCTAACCGCGAAGGACACGAAGGAATACGAAGGATTTTCCCACTGGGCTTGATCCCTTCGTGTTCTTCGTGTCCTTCGTGGTTAAGAAATTCTTTTCTGTGGCGCCTGTGTCCTCTGTGGTCAAGCGGCTTTCCTCGCCTGGCGCCGGCGCTCGATGCCGTCGAGCGTGTTCCACAGCGCTTTTGCCGTCTCCTCGGCCGCTGCCAGCGCGTTTTCCTGACACCCGGCGCCTGCAACCTGCGACCTCAACTGCTCACGCCACACTTGCGCGTGCTGCACATCCGCGGTCTGATGGAGCGTGAAGTAGGCGCAGATTTTCGCATCGGCGCCATACCACTGGCGCAAGCCGCGGGCTTTGGTCTCGGCCACCCGCGGTACTTGCGACTCGTAGGCGTAGAACGCGGCCAGCGCTTCGGCGGCGGAGCCTTCGCGCGCGATGTGGCGGAAGTTCTCAATCAGCGCCGCCACCTCGGGCAGCGGCTTGCGCGCGCGCACTTCGTTACGCCCGGCGCCCATGCCTTCGGCAAAATCCAGCCACAACTGTTCGTGCGCGGGGCCGCCCTCGGCTCCCAGTTCATCCGCGCGGTTCGCCAGGATGGCTCCGCGCAAGCCGCCGTCGAGCGTCCTCGCCGCCAGATCTCCCAGATGCTCCGGAAACGCGGTCACGTGCGGGTAGTAATCGGCAGCGTACTCGGCGAGGTCATCGCGCGTCAGTTCTCCCGCGGACCAGGCTTTGTAAAAAGGATGGCAAAGCAGATCGTACTGCGCGATACGGGCGTCAAGCTGCTGGAAGAATTCCGAATCCGTCATGTTCGCTCCTCTTACTTCCACAAGCAATATACGGCAGCACCGTAAGTGCAACAAGTTTGCGCTGCTAGAATGGGCTTTGGCTGATTGCTGATGGCTCGCTTCACCGAACAATTCGACGTTGTGGTCGTCGGCGCCGGGCACGCTGGTTGTGAAGCCGCGATGGCTGCCGCTCGCATGGGCCTGAAGACTGCCCTGTTCACCTTGAACACCGACCTGATCGCGCAGATGTCGTGCAATCCCGCGGTGGGCGGCATCGCCAAAGGACACCTGGTCCGCGAAGTGGACGCCCTGGGCGGCATCATGGGCGAGGTGACGGACGCGGTGGGCATCCAGTTTCGTCTGCTCAACACTTCGCGCGGGCCGGCGGTGTGGTCGCCGCGCGCGCAGTGCGACAAGCAGCAGTACCGCCTGAAGATGCGCGAGGTGCTCGAATCCCAGCCCCACCTGCAAATCAAGCAAGCGGAAGTGGCGGATCTGATTGTGGAGAACGTTTCTGGTTCTTCGCTTCTCGTTTCTCGAGAGGATGGTGAGCGCGAGAAACCAGAAACGAGAAACCAGAAACCCGCCGTCTGCCGCGGCATCCGCCTGCGCGACGGGCGCACGGTGGGAGCGCAGGCCGTCATCATTACCACCGGGACATTCCTCAACGGGCTGATTCACTGCGGCGAGCAGACTTATCCCGCGGGACGCTCGGGCGAGCCGCCGTCGCAGCTTCTGGGCGAGGCCCTGAAGCTGCTGGGCCTGCGCGGATGCCGGCTGAAGACGGGCACGCCGCCGCGTCTCGACGGCCGCACCATTGACTGGTCGCGATTTCAGGCGCAGCCCGGCGACCCCGAGCCCACGCCCTTCAGCTTCCGCACCCGCCGCATTACCCGCCAGCAGGTGCCCTGCTACATCGCCTACACCACCGCGGAGACGCACCGCATCCTGCGCGAGAACCTGCACCGCTCGCCCATGTACAGCGGGCAGATCCAGTCCATCGGGCCGCGCTACTGCCCTTCCATCGAAGACAAGATCGTCAAGTTTCCCGACAAACTGCAGCACCAGATCTTCCTCGAGCCCGAGGGTCTGCACACTCACGAGATCTACGTGAACGGCATGTCCACCTCCATGCCCATGGACGTGCAGGTGGCCATGATCAAGTCCGTCCCCGGCCTGGAGAGGGCGGAGATGCTGCGCCCGGGCTACGCCATCGAGTACGACTCCATCGACCCCACGGAACTGGAGCGCACGCTCGAAACCCGGAAGATCGCCGGCCTGTTTCTAGCCGGGCAGATCAACGGAACCAGTGGTTACGAGGAAGCCGCCTGCCAGGGAATCATGGCGGGAATCAACGCGGCGCTGAAAGTGAAAGGCGAGACGCCGCTGGTGCTCGACCGCACCGAGGCCTACACCGCCATCCTGATTGACGACCTGATCTCGAAGGGCACCAACGAGCCTTACCGCATGTTCACCTCGCGCGCCGAGTTCCGGCTGCACCTACGCATCGACAACGCCGACCGCCGCCTCACTCCCCACGGCCGCCGCGTCGGACTGATCGACGACCAGGCCTGGGCCGGCTTTCAGTCCAAGCAACAGCGCCAGGCCGCCCTTGCTGCGGTCCTGGAGAAGACGCGGGTCACCACAGAAATGTTGGAGAAGATTGCCGTTAACTTCGCAGATCGCACATTGCAGATCGCAGATGCCTGCGGCCAGACCCTCGCCCAGCTCCTCAAGCGCCCGGAAATCACCATCGAACACCTGCTGCCCCTGCTTGTTGAAACTGGCAACTGGCAACCGACCCCGATTGAATCGGGGCCGACAACCGACAACCTGGAAATGAAGTCCGTCGAAACCGAAATCAAGTACGAGGGCTACCTGAAGCAGCAGGAGCGCGCCATCGAGCGGCTGAAGAAGGCCGAACAGCGGCGCATACCCGACTGGTTCGACTACGCCGTGGTCAGCGGCCTCTCGCGGGAGGTGCAGGAAAAGCTCCAGCGCGTGCGCCCGCAGACGCTGGCCCAGGCCTCGCGCATTCCCGGCGTAACCCCGGCGGCGGTGTCGCTGGTGAACGTGTTCATTGAGATCCAGGCAAGGCGGCACGCCACGGCTTAGACACACGGAGAAGAAAATCCTAACCACGAAGGGCACGAAGGATCACGAAGAATTCTTGAAAACCCTCCTTCGTGTTCCTTCGTGTCCTTCGTGGTTAAAAAAAGATTCTTTCTCCCCCCTCTGTGTTCCTCTGTGTCCTCTGTGGTTAAGGTTTCTCCGCCTCGAACACCAAACTGCAACAGGTCACACCGCCTTCCGCCTTGAGCATCTCGGAGACATCGAGCGCCGCCACCTTGATGCCCCGCTCCTCCAGTCGCCGCCGCGTCTTTGCATGCTTGTCGGGATGGACCACGGTCTGGTCGAGCAGCAGGGCGTTGCCGGCGTGTGGTTCGGCGGAATCCACTTCCACAAACTCCGCGCCGCCGAAGGCCGCGCGATCCACCATTTGCGAGTTGATGAGCAGCGTGTTCTCCGCCACTTGGGTTACCGCCGTTTTTAGATGCAGGCAGTGCTTCACCTCGACGGAAACTACGCCGTATCCGTGCGTCCCAAGGAGTTTCGCTAGTTGCGCGATGCCGGCGTCGTTGGTGCGCGAGGTGCGCCCCACGTAAATGGTGCGGTGGAAGAGCAGCACATCGCCGCCGTCGAGAGTGCCGGGCGCTTCGATGCGCAACAGTTGGCGATACGAAGCCAGCGACTTCGCAATGGATTCCGTTTCCGCCCGCCGCGACTCCGCTCCCGGCCGGGTGATGACCGCGACTTCGTCCAGCACCAGTGCCGCGTCTTCGACGAACACCGAGTCGGGCAGTTCCGGCTCTTCCGCCAGGCTGCGGACGTCGCAGCCCAGCCCGCGCAAACAGTCTTCGTAACTCTCGTGCTGTTGCGCGGCCCGGTGCAGGTCGATGGGCGAGCGCTCCAGGTGGGTGAGTTCGCACTTGGCCATCGCCGGACTCACCTTGCGCGTGATCGCGATTCGCATGCAGCGTTCCCTTCTGCGGGCGGGCCCTATTTCTTCAGGTCCGCCGTCCAATCCAGCACCACGTAAGCCGGAGAGGGGTTGGCGGGCTTGACGGTGCGGTTCACCAGGAAGCGCTGGCCGTCGGGCGTGACGTCGTAGGTGTAGAAGTCGGTGGAGGAAACCGGTTCGCGGCCGCGTGTGGTGAACAGCCGCACGGGTGTTCCGGTCTCGAAGGTTTCACCGGCGCTGACCGGCACCGCGAAGAGCGTATTCTTGCGGTCCACGTAGAAAATTTCCCTGCCATCGCGCCGCCAGTGAGGATCACTTCCGCCACCGGCGGAAACCTGGAACTTTCCCTGCAGCTCCGGATAGCGCGTAACGTACACCTCCCAGTTCCCGGTTTCGTTCGACATGTAGGCCATCCACCTCTGGTCGGGCGAAACCTGGCCGTTCTTCCTGCTGCCGGTACCGGCCAGCAGCGTACGCAGGGAGCGGTCGCGCACGGATATCGTAGCCAGGTAGTTGCTGGTCGCCGACTGGATGGAAGCAACAATGTTGCCATCCGGCAGCCAGGAGTTGGGTATCAGGTCAGCGCCGTCGCCCGTCTTGACCACTGGTTCCGCCTTCTGCAGCCCGCCCACCGCCGTGGTCCAAAGGGTGGCTTCTCCCGAGGAGCGGAACATGAACTTCTGGCCATCGGGCGACCACCCACCCCCGGCCTCCTCGCTGGGCTCGAAGGTCATCCTGCGGCTTACATTTCGTTTCAAGTCGTAAACATACATGTCCACGTTGGTGGCAGCAGGGTCGCTGGCATCAAACAGCAGCTTGCTGCCATCCGGGGACAAGCGGGGATTGTTCTGCGACTGCACCGGCCCCACCGTTCCCAGCTCTTGGCCGCTGCGGTCTACCCAGGTGAAGCGCGACAGGCTCAGCTCGGTTCCCGCGAGATAGACCAGAGTGCCATGGTCGGAGACCGCAAACGATCCCTGGTAGATGGACGACGAATACTGCACGCCTTCCGCCAGCCGCGTCGCTTCGCTGCCTGCCTGTCCGCTGGCGGCATCGAAAGGCAGCGCAATCAGTTGGCGGTCGCGCAACAGCAGCAGGTGTCCGGAACTCGAGTATTTTGCATTGGACACCGCTTGCACCACGCGCTTGCTCTCCTTCGAGTCCAGGGAGCCAAGAAAGATCGCGTCCAGCGGGTTGTCCACCGCGGTGAACGTGGCCTGCAGGTACAGGTAATGCTTGCCGTCCGGCAGGAATTCTGGCCAGCGATGGCTGGCCCCGCCGACCGGCAGCGCGGTAATCGGCTCGGGCTGCCCGCCGCCTTCGGAAACCTTCCACAGCGACCCCGAGGAATCCGGCGCGTAGATGATCACTCCCTGCGGGCTCCAGCTTCCTCCCCGGCCGGCAGGCGCGTTGGCCAGGGCCTGCACCGAACCGTCGCGCAGGGACAGCTTCTTCAGCCGGTTGTCGGCGAAGAAGCCCAGAAACTGGCTGTCCGGCGACCAGAAGGGATGCGTCGCGCCCTCGGTTTCCCCAATCGCCTTCACCGCCAGGCTGCCTACCTGGTTCAGCCAGATCACGGTGCGCCCGGTTTCTTCGTTGGGGGCAACCAGGGCAATCTGGCGGCCGTCGGGAGAAAGGGCCAGGCTGCGCGCCATCACGCCCAGGGGGAGCGCGAAGCGCTGGGCCTGCGCCGGACGCGGGACGCGCTGGAAGTACCCCACTCCCAGCGCCACCGCCGCCAAAAGGAACACAACGGCCAGCAACCAGGCCACACGCTCGCGCAGCTTGCGTCGCCCGGGCGCCGCCATCGCCAGCGCCGAGGAAGAAACTCCTCCTTCGAGCATCCCTTGCAGATGCAGCTTCACATCGTGCGCCGACTGGTAACGCGCGTCCGGATCCTTCGCCAGGCAGTTGCGCACGATGCGGTCCAAGGACGGAGGCGTAGAGGGGTGAATCGCTGTGATGGGCTCGGGCTCCCTTTCGAGCACAGCCGAGGCCACTGAGATCTGGCTCTTACCGTCGAACGCGCGTTTGCCCGTGGCCATCTCGTAGAGCACGGCGCCCAGCGCGAAGATGTCCGAGCGCGGGTCGGCCTCGCGGCCCGTGACTTGCTCTGGCGACATGTACTGAAACGTCCCCACCACCATGCCTTGCGTGGTGATGGGACTCACCGGACTTTCCCGCGTTGGAGCCAGTCCCAGCGTGGACTCCGTGGCCATCGCAGGGGCGGGTTTGGCCAAACCAAAGTCCAGGAGCTTGGCGCCCGACTTGGTCAGCATCACGTTGCCCGGCTTCAGGTCGCGATGGACTACGCCTTGCCGGTGGGCCTTGTCCAGTCCATCGGCGATCTCCATTCCGTACTTCAGCACTTGCTCCGTGGGCAATGCGCCGCGCACCAAACGGTGTGCTAGCGATTCACCCTCCAGGTACTCCATCACCAGGAAGTCCACGCCATCCTGCGAGCCCACGTCGTGCAGGGTGCAAATGTGCGGATGCTGCAGCGAAGAAATGGCCCGTGCTTCGCGTACAAAGCGCTGCTTCAGTTCAAGATTGGAGGAAAGATGCGAGGGCAGGACCTTGATGGCAACCGTGCGCTCCAGGCGGGAGTCGCGCGCCCGATAGACTTCTCCCATCCCGCCCGCGCCCAATGGGTCGAGGATTTCGTAGGGCCCGAGCTTGGTTCCCGCGGTCAGCGCCATGAGGTAGCGGAATTATAGCGCCCGTGTAGGCACCGGTCTTGGACCCGTGCCCAGCCGGGTCGAAGACTCGGCTCTACACTTCCTTACTTCCCTCCCGACGCCTCGCCCTTCGCGCGGGCCACTTCCGGGCGGGAGGAGTTGCCGCCGCCGTCGGTGACGCGCAGCAGCACACCGTAGAAGGACGCGGCTTGCGCGTTCTTGCCCGCCAGTTCGGCCGCGCGTGCGGCGCCGTAGAGTGCGTTGAACCGGTACGGCGAGCGCGCCAGCGCCTGCTCATATTCCTTCAGCGCTTCCGCGGCTTCGCCCTGCTCCAGCAGCAGGTCGGCAAGCATCTCGCGCGCGGGAGCCACCGGTGGATTCGCCTGCGCGTTCCGCACACCAGCTTCAACGTCGCGCACCACCGTACGCATGAGCTTGAGCGCATCTTTCTTTTTGCCCTCAGCCTGGGCCAACCAGGCGCGGGCCTGGTCGAGTTCCACCGTGCCCGCCCGGTTCCCGTAAGCGTAGCGATCGCCGCGCAGTTTTTGCACGATGGACTCAAGCTGCGCGATTTCCGCGCGCGCCTGCTGCACGTTGCCGGAGCGCGCCGCGCCCATGGCCCGCGCTGCGTGCGCCAGCAGGCCGGGGATGGAGTGCGGCTGGAGCACGGCCAGCGTAGCGGCTTCTTTCCAGTTGCGCCGCTCCACGGCATAGCGCGAAAGCGTGAGCGCATGGCCGAAGGCGATGTCGTAGCGATCCTCGCCTTCGGACTTGGCCAGCGCGGTGGCCGCGATCTGCCGGATTTCCTCGGCCAGGCGCGCGGCTTCCGCGTCGCGCCCGCTTTGCAGCGCGGCGTACGTGGCGTAATCCAGGGCGTGGAGCTGATTGCCGCGTCCTTGCTGCCCGCGGGCCATGGCCTCGCTCGCAGCCTGCGCCGCCGGCAGGTTCGATTCCAGCGACTCCTGCCACAGCCCCAGCCGGGTAAAAATGTGTGAAGGCATATGCAACGCATGCGAAGCCGAAGGCGCAATCTTCGCATAGCGTCGCGCGGCATCCAGGCCGCGCTCGGCCAGCGCCGGGCTGTCATAGGTGTGGATGATGTAGTGCGCCAATCCGGGATGCTTGGGCATTTGTTCAAACAGTTTTTCCAGTTGTGCGCCGGCCGCTTTCTGGTTGCTGTGGTTGGAGTCCGCCGGAGATGCGGTAGCAATCAGCGCCAGCGCGTGGAAGATGGCGGCCTCGCGGTCCTCTGGATAACGCTGGGCAACACCCGCAATCGCTTTTTCATACGCAGCAGCGCGCGTGGCATGCTCGCGGGTCTTCCAGTCCTGGTAGTAGGTCTTGATGGCAGCCACGTAGTCGCGCTCGCGTTGGGTTTTCGGCGGCGCAGCTTCCGCGCGTGCGAGGGCGGCCCAGGCGTCGGCCAGCGACTCCTCGTCGGGAGGCTCCCACAGCGGATGCCACAAGCTCATGGCCACGCCCCAGTGCGCCATGGCGCAGCCGGGCTCCTCCGCCGCGGCGGATTCGAAGGCCTTCTCCGCTTCGCCGTACCAGAAGGAGTGCAGCAGGGCCACGCCGCGCTCGAAGTGCTTCTGCGCTGCGGGCGTGCAGGAAGTGGGAAAACTCACTTCGCCGAACTGCTCGGGAGGTGTGCCGTGGTCGTGGCCTTTTTCGTCCGCAACCGCCGGCAGCGACATCCAAAGAACTGCTCCCAGCAGCAACGTCGGTGAACGATTCATTGCGCTCGTCCTTCCCTTTCGTGGAATCATGCTATCTTACCCTGCTTGGGCGGAGGTTGCTTCCCTTCGGCAACTCCTCCAGACCGGTCTGCCATCTTCTTGTCCTGTTCACCCCAGCGAGAAGAAATTTCGTCCCAAGTTGGTTGGCCGGAGAGGAGGTCTTGATGCATGATGCTCGCCGCATCAGGCCCCGATCCGGTCTGCGCGCACGGAGGCTCCCATCATGAAATCGAAAGCCGCAAGCTCGCTCATCCTTGCCTATGTTCTCTTGATAACCGTAGTTCCCGCGCCCGCCGACGCGGTCGCCGACGAAGCTGCGACCGCCTTTGCCGCCCAGGACTGGAGCAAAGCCGCAACCGCCTATGAGCAGATCACCCTGCGCGAGCCCAAGAACGGACAGGCCTGGTACCGGCTGGGATACACGCGCCACCTGCTGAAGCAGTACCAGCCGGCGATTGCTGCTTACGGGAAAGCCCTGGAAATCACTCCCGCGAACTGGCGCGCCCTCTATAACTCCGCCGGCGCCCACGCGCTGTTGGGGCATCCGGAAGCGGCCTTCGAATGGCTCAACCGGCTGACGGACCCGGCCACCGTAGGCTTCGCGCAGACCGGCGCCATCGAATCCGACTCCGACTTTGCCAGCCTGCGCAGCGATGCCCGTTACCAGACTGTGCTGCAGCAGATAGACCGGAACGCCAACCCCTGCCGTGAGGCCGCTGAGAGCCGCCAGTTCGACTTCTGGATCGGCGAGTGGGACGTACTCACCGCGCAGGGCCAGCCCGCGGGCCGCTCCAGCATTCAGCTCATCCTGGGATCGTGCGTCATCTTCGAGAACTGGACGTCGCTCGGTGTCGGCTACGCAGGCAAGAGCCTGAACATCTTTAATGTCCCGCGCAAGAAGTGGCAGCAGTACTGGGTGGATTCGACCGGCGCCGTAACCTTCTTCGAGGGCGGATGGGAAGGCAGCTACCTGCGGGTGACGGGGGAAAACGCTCCGCGTACCGGCCCACTCGCCCTGAACCGCATGACCTTCACTCCGCTGGGGCCGGACAAGGTCCGCCAGCACGGAGAAGGTACTGCCGACGGCGGCAAAACCTGGACCACCTCTTATGATCTGATCTATAACCGCAAGAAGTGAGCGCTTGCAGCCCGTGTGGAAGCGGGCGACCCGCCCGCGTAGTTCATCGGCCTGCTTAGGCCGGCCGCTCCCGGCCGGACCGGGGCCTGATCGCCTCCCGACGCAACCGATCTGGTTTTCGACACGCCAACTTCAGACTTGTCATCCCGAGCAAGCCTGAGTGCTCGCGGCCCCGCCTCGCGGGGCCGCGAGAAAGCGAGAGCGCGTCGAGGGATCGTGGTTTCCCACCACCCTTTGCACCGTCATGTTTTCGGGAAAAACCAAGATCCTTCGACTCGCCCTCCTTCGTCGCCTCGTCCGCCGCGGCGGACTCGGCGCTCCGTCAGGCTCGCTCAGGATGACAATCCTGAATGGGAAACGGTGAAGGTCATGCGAGATCGCCAATATCGGGAAAGCGTAGGCCGGCCGCTCCCGGCCGGGCCACAAACTTACGCCGCGCCCAAACCGTCGCCCTTCAGCTTTTCCGCTTGATAGTGGCTGGCCAAGGCCTCGATCAGCTCGCTGATCTTGCCGTCGAGAAAAACCGGGAGTTGGTGGTTGGAATAGCCGATGCGGTGGTCGGTGACGCGGTTCTGGGGAAAATTGTAGGTGCGAATTTTTTCGCTGCGGTCGCCTGAGCCCACCTGCGCGCGGCGCTCCTTGGCCAGGGCCGCCTGCTGGCGCTCCAGTTCCATTTCGTAAAGCCGCGAACGCAGCACCCGCATGCCCTTCTCGCGATTCTTGATTTGCGACTTCTCGTCCTGGCAGGAGACCACGGTGTTCGTGGGCAAGTGGGTGATGCGCACTGCCGAGTACGTCGTATTCACCGACTGCCCGCCCGGACCGGAGGAGCAAAAGGTGTCAATGCGCAGGTCCTTGGCCTCAATCTTGATGTCCACATCCTCGGCTTCCGGCAACACGGCCACCGTTACCGCAGAAGTATGGATGCGTCCCTGCTGCTCGGTCTGAGGGACGCGCTGCACGCGGTGCACGCCGCTCTCATAGCGCAGCCGCGAGTACGCGCCCTTGCCTTCGATGATGGCAATCACTTCCTTCAGCCCGCCCACGCCTGACTCCGAGGTGTTCAGCACCTCCACCTTCCAGCGCTGGCCTTCGGCGAAGCGGGTGTACATGCGGAACAGCTCGGCGGCAAACAGCGAGGCCTCGTCGCCGCCCGTGCCCGCGCGAATCTCCAGCACCACGTTCTTCTGGTCGTTGGGGTCCTTGGGCACCAGCAGGACCTTGAGCTCTTCCTCCACGCGCAAAACGCGCTCCTCCAGCTTGGCCAGTTCTTCCTGGGCGTAGGCACGCATCTCGGCGTCCGACTCTTCCGCGATCACCGTCCTGCTCTCGGCGATGCCGCGGGTCAGGTCTTTGTGCTCGCGGTACTTCTCCACCATGGGAGCGATCTCGCTGTGCGCCCGGGCGGTCTTCTGGTATCGCGCCGAGTCGCGGATCACCTCCGGCGTTGCCAGCAGGGCCGTGAGCTCGTCGTACTTGGCTTCGAGTTGGTCGAGGCGTTCGAACATAAAAAAGCCGTCGGCAATCAGCGGTCAGCACTCAGCACTGAGCCGCCAGCAGATGAGATGAAGTGGAGGGAGCCAGGTCGCAGCCCCAAGTTTCCATTGTATGCGGGGGATGCGTGATCCGTCTTTGGCTGAGGGCTGAAGGCTGAGTGCTGATGGCTGAGGGCTTGCGGCGCACAGCGCCGCTACGCAATCACCAGTTCGCCGCCGCGCTCTTTTTCCAGTTCCATGGACTGGTTGAGCGCGACGATGGCGCACTCCACCATGCTGTTGTCGGGCGGTTGAGTAGTAATGCGCTGCAGCCACAAGCCGGGAAGGGTCATGAGGGCGAACAGAGAGGTACGGTATTTGGCGGAGAAGCGGATGATCTCAAACGACACGCCGGCAATCACCGGCAAGAGCACAATGCGCACGGCGAAGCGCGACCAGAAGGTCTCCACCGGCGCCAGCGCGTAAAACAGGATGGAGATCAGCATCACCGTCATCAGAAAGCTGGTGCCGCAGCGCGGATGGTAGGTGGAGAACGACTGCGCATGCTCGATGCTGAGCGGCTTTCTCGACTCGAAGGCGTACACCGTCTTGTGCTCGGCGCCGTGATAGCGATACACCCGCTTGATGTCGGCCCACAGCGATACCGCCCAGATGAACAGCAGGAACAGCGCAATGCGGATCACGCCGTCCACCAGGTTGAACATCACCGGCCCGGAAAACACCGGGGAGAGCGCCTGCAACTTGGTGGTGGCCACCAGCGGCAGGAACTTGTAAAAGAAGATAAAGAAGCCCAGCGAGAACAGGACGTTCACCGCCATCATCCAGCCGCTGATCTCCAGCTTTTTCTTCCCTTCGGCCGGAGCCGCCGCCTCCGGCTTGGCTTCGGACTTGGTGGCTGCCTTCGCCTCAGCTTCGGCTCTGGCTTCTTCGGCCTCGAGCGCGACGTTGGCGGAGAAGCGCAGCGCGCGGAAGCCCAGCGCCATGGCCTGGGCCAGGGTAGCCACGCCCCGCACCAGCGGCCATCCCATCCAGGGATGCTTTTCCGAAAGCCGGTGCAGAGGCTCGGCGTGGGTCACCACTTCGCCCGAAGGCTTGCGCACCGCGATAGCGTAGGCGTGCGGCGAGCGCATCATCACGCCCTCCAGCAGCGCCTGCCCGCCAATCAGGACTTCGTCGCCGCCTTCCATCGCCGGCATCAGTTGGGTCGCCGCCAGCAACCGGCCGAATTGTTTCAGACGCTTCATGCGCACACGGGCAAAGAAATTCCGCCTCCATTTAAGATTAGGCGGCTTGCCCAGGGCTGTCAACGTGGCGACCGGCAGCCTCGGCTTCCGACCGGTCCCAGTCAAATTTGATTTTCTGGGTCCCATTACGGGATTCGGTGCTACTCTCAGGAAGGACAAGTTGCCGGTGGTACCTGCGAACACACGTCCGACCCTGTTCCGTTGCTTCGCAACACGCAGCCGAAGCCGTTCCCGCCTCGAAGCGCGCCAGCACGCTGTCCCAGTTATCTCTAGATTCTTCCCCGGGTGAACCTCAGTTCACGGTCGAATGACCAGTTAGGAGTGCACGCAGTGAGCGACATGACTGAAAGGATTCGGCGGGTTACGGAAGAGCTCTGGGATCTGCACGAGGAACTCAGCCCCAGTTCCGGAGGAGGGCCGGGCCGGGCGAGCCACCATCTGGAACGCCCGGTGCTGAGCGCGTTCAAGGCAGCCGTGGACCACATGCGCCTGGTGGTCTGGGCCCTTATCCAGGCGCAAGCAAGTAAACAGCCTGCGGAGGGCTCGGGTGAGCTTCTGAGCAGCGTCCGCGCGGAGCGAGTCACGGAAATGCTGAAGGCGCTGCGCCCGGATCTGGACGCGGGAGGCCTAGCCCAGTCTCCCGCGGGCCGGGGCATGCTCGCGGAAATCAGCGCCATCAGCAACCAGACCTTCGATCGCTACCGCTGAGTTCCCGCCCGCAGGCAGCGATCCGGCGCTAGAGGCGAGTGGTTGTGCCCGGCGCTGCTCCCACGCATCCATCTTCCGCCTCGCAGGCGGCGTGCTCGAACTGGATAGTGGTGTGTCCAATGTGGAAGCGCCGGCGCAGCCGTTCACTGGCCTCGCGCAGGATGCGGTCGCTGGCCGACTGCGGAATGTCGGGGATGCTGATGTGGCACGACAGGGCGTGGCTCTCCGACCCCAGGCTCCACACGTGCAGATCGTGGACGCCATTCACGCCTTCGATTTCGCGCAACTCCGCGGTGATGCGCTCCATCTCCAGGCCCCGGGGCGCGCCCTCCAGCAGGATGTTCAGGGTTTCGCGCAGGATGCCGAAGGCCGACCACAGGATCATGGCAGCGATGCCGAAGCTGAGCGCGGGATCAATCCAGTTCTGCCCGGTGCGCAGGATGGCCCAGCCGCCCACGATCACCGCTGCCGTCGAAAGCGTGTCGCCCAGTTCGTGCAACAGCGCGCTGCGCAGGTTCACGTCGTTGCCCGCGCGGTAGAGCATCCAGGCGATGGTGGCGTTCATCACCACGCCGGCCGCGGCCACGGCGATCATGGGCCGCGGCGCCACCTCCACCGGCGCCATTAAACGGTGCACCGCTTCGTAGAACAGGTAGAAGGTCAGCCCAACCAGCGAAAGCGCGTTGACGAACGCCGCCAGCACTCCCGCCCGCTGGTAGCCGTAGGTGCGCGCGGGATCCGGCGAACGCGCGTGCAGATAGACGGCGACCAGCGAAAGCAGCAGCGCCAGAAAGTCGGAAAGGTTGTGCCCGCCCTCGGAAATCAGCGCCAGGCTGCGGGCGCGGATGCCCACCACCACCGCCAGAACGATGTAGGCCAGCGTCGCGGCCAGCGAAACCCGCAGCACCCGCGAGGTGTGCTGGTGCGAGCCGCGCGGGTGAGCGTGGGCGTGCATGGCCTCAGTCTAACGTGATTTCACCACGGAGACACAGAGGCACGGAGAAGCGAAAAGGAATCCCGCCCTGGCCGGCAACCCTTACGGTAGAGAACAACCCAAACCTTGATCCTCTTTCTCAGTGTCTCCGTGTCTCCGTGGTGAAAATCATTTGGAAAGCGCTGCCAGCGCGTCGCGGAACATGGCCTCAAAGGAATCGGGTTTCCCGTTCTTCGTTGCCACGGTGATGGCGCGCTCCGCGGTGGGCCGGGAGTAGCCCAGATTCATCAGCGCGGAGAGCACGTCTTCCTCCACCGGGGTGACCCCGCCAGGCGGGGCCGCCGCGGGCGCGGCCAGCAGGCCCTCCAGCTTGTCGCGCAGCTCCAGCACCATGCGCTCGGCGGTCTTCTTGCCGATGCCGGGGATGCGGGTGAGCCGGGCGGCGTCGCCGGCGCGCAGGGCCGCCACCATTTCCTCCGCCGGCATGCCGCTGAGGATGGTAATCGCCAGCCGCGGGCCGATGCCGCTCACACTGATGAGCCGCTCGAACAGCTTCTTCTCCGCCGCGCGCACGAAGCCGTAGAGCGCCAGCGCGTCCTCGCGCACGTGGGTATGGATGAACAATGCCACCTCGGCGCCCACCTCGGGCAGTCCGGAAAACGTAGGCACGCTGATGTGGACGTCGTAGCCCACGCCTCCGCTTTCCACCACCGCCTGGTTGGGATGTTTGGAGAGCAGCCGTCCGCGCAAGTGGGCGATCATTGGGACTATTAAAACAGTGGTTAGTGGTTAGTGGCTAGTGGTTAGTGTTCGATACCGGCCACTGTCCACTGATCCCTGTCCACTGACCCCTGTCCCCTGACCCCTGACCACTGGCCACTGCCCACCTGACCACTAGCCACTGCTCTTAAGTAATCTTGGCAGCAGCGGCTCGCGGGGCTACTCTGCGCATCTATGGTTCCGCAAGCCCTCCTGCTGTCCCGCGACGCCGACGTGCTGCGGTTGATGCGCCGCCTCCTGGACGAAACGTCCGTCCACGCTCATGTCACCTCCAGCCCGATGGAGGCCACGGTGGAGCTGAAGCGGCACAAGTTCGACTCCGTGATCGTGGACTGCGAGGACCCAGACCGCGCGGGCGAGTTCCTGCACTGCTTGCGACGGGCGTCCTCCAGCCGCCGCGCCATCGCCATCGCCCTGCTGGGCGGGCCGCACACCGTGCCCACAGCTTTCCGAATGGGCGCCAACTTCGCCCTCGACAAGCCTCTGTGCCTCGACCACGCCGCGCGCTGCCTGCGCGCCGCCCGCGGACTGATCCTGCGCGAATGCCGCCGCTACCACCGCCATCCCGTGCAGTTGCCGGTGTCGCTGCGGGTGGTTTCGGGCACCAGCCTCACCGCCCAGGGCGCCAACTTCAGCGAGGACGGCATGGCAGTGGAAACCGGCGGGCGCGTCCCCATGGGGAGCGGGGTCAAGGTCCGCTTCCTGCTGCCCGGATCGGCGTCCATGGTGGAAGCCAGCGGCGAAGTTACCTGGCAAGGGCGGCAAGGGCTGGTGGGCATTCGCTTCCAGCAGATGCAGGAAAGCTCTAAGCTGCGCTATCGCGGCTGGCTGGAACAGCGCCTGGTGCCCGGACACTTGTCAGCAGCCGCCTACGGCGCCTGAAAAACGGTTTTCCGTTTCCCGGCTCGCTGACGTGATCTTTCCCGAAACCTGAAACCTCCCTCCGTGCCTCCGTGGTGAAAACGCCCGCCCGCTTCAAAGAAAGCGCCGGTACTTTGGTTATCTAGGCGGAAATTCAAACCCCATTTAGACTGGATCCAGGTATGTCCTCTCAGGCCTTACTGGTGTCCCGCGACCCCTCGGTTTTGGAGGAAATGCGCAGCTTGCTGGAAGGCGAAGGCATGACGGTGCAGGTTTCCGCCGACGTCCGTCAGGCCTGCGTGCTTCTCGAAGAAAGCAAGTTTGATGCGGTGATCGTGGATTGCGACGACCTGCTGGGCCTGGAGGTGCTGGTCCGCCTGCGGTGCTCGCCTTCCAGCCGCCGGGCCATGGCCTTCGCCCTGCTCAACGGCATCACCAGTCTGGAAACGGCGTTCTCCCTGGGCGCCAACTTCGTCCTCGACAAGCCGCTGTGCCCCGAGCTTGCGGCGCGCAGCGTGCGCGCCGCCCGCGGGATCCTGCTGCGCGAGCGCCGCCGCTATCTCCGACACCCGGTGGACCTTTCCGCCTCGCTCACCCTGCCGGAAGGAAACAGTCTTTACGGCCGCGTGACCAACCTCAGCGAAGAGGGCATGGCGGTCGAACTGCTTGTGGCCATTCCGCCCGGTACCTGGGTGCAGGTGCGGTTCGACCTTCCGGGAAGCACGACAACGGTTGAGGCCCGCGGTGAAGTGGACTGGTACCAGGACGGCATGGCCGGCATCCGCTTCATAGAAATCCTGCAGATGTCGAAGCTCAACTACCAGCGCTGGCTGGCTGAGCACATGCCGGAGAATCCCGGCCCGGGCGTCTTCATCAACGCCACCCGCAGAAACGCCTGAGCATGTGTGGAAGCGGGCGACCTCGCCCGCCGGTTTGTGTAGCCCGGCCGCCCTCGGCCGGGCCAGCCAAAAGCCTTCAACGCAGAGACCGGCTGGTGGCCCACATCTCTAGTTCCATCTAGACGGTGCCCCACATCTGCCGCAGTTGGCAGATGTGGGTTTTTTGATATACATCCCAGTTCTCGTGAGTGCAACCGCCTGGGAGGTCTCCATTCCCGCCGGTCCATGGTCTCTCAGTCTAAGGCCGCGTTGAGGCAGCAGCACTCAAGGATGCCGCAAAGCCCACATCTGCCAACTGCGGGCAGATGCGGGGCACCGCGCCAGGAGCTAATAAATCCGCTCCCTCCTTCGCAGCGTCCCGAAGCTGCCGATGTTGGCCAGGGTGAAGGCGAAGCGGAACTGGTTCTCGTTACGCACCGAGCCCAGGGCGAAGCGCCGGTACTCGGCGCTGATGCCGCAGCAGTCCCAGTTGTAGGTGCCCTGAAACGCGGAGTACTGCAGGAAGTTGAGGTTGGCGTCGAGGCCGATGTTGGCGGCGGTGGAGATGCCGCGCTTGTTGGGATGCCCGTAGCCCAGGAGCACGCGGATCTGGTTGAACTTGTCGGGGCCGGGGATGGGGCTGTTCACAAAGATCTCCCCCGGCGCCTGGAAATAGGCATGGCTGCCGCCCAGGAAGAAGTCGCCAAAGCGAAAGGTGACCAGGGCGGTGGAAGCATTGACGCGGCCCTTGGGGATGTCGTAGTCGAAGTGCCACTCGGCATCCATGCCGGGGCCGGGGCGCACCCGCAGGCGGGAGAGCAGGGGCGAAAAGCGGCGCGGTTCGGTGAGGAAGGCGATGCCGGCGAAGCTGGCGGTAGTGGTCAGCACGTTGCGCCGGCCGTTGACCACGGCCCCGCCGAAGTCGTCGAGGAAAAAGTATTTCTGCGCCACTTCCCAGGTAACGATCTCGCGGGCTTCGCCGGGGCCGCAGTCGTCGTCGGGCAGCGGCGGAAGGCGGCGTACCTGGTCGTAGGCTTCGTCCTCCTGCTCCAGCGGCGACGTCGCCGCATCCTCCTTCGCCGTGCCCGCTGCATCTTCCTTCGCCGCGACTTCTTTCGACGGAGCTGCCTTCGATGCACCTTCTTCCGAAAGAACTGGGACTGGAGTGCAATCCGCGCGGGGCGCGGTGCGCTTGGCATACAGCCGATGGACGATGGCGTACTCCAGCTCGCTGGTGTCGCTGAGGATGTCGCGGGAATCGAAGCGGATGATGCTGGCGAAGTTCTCCACGCCTTCGGCAAAGCGGTAAGTGAAGCGCGGCTCGACGACGTGCTTGAGGGAGTGGCCCATCACCGGGCGGCTGAAGATGCGGGCCAGCGCCGGCGGACGCACCTCCAGCGAAGCCTCGATGGCGCGGCGGTTCACGTCCTGGTTGTCGGGGACGCCGGGGCCGCCCACCGGCAGCCGTCGCTGGGTGTAATAAGTGTCGCGCAGCGCCACTTCCGGGCGCACCGTCCAGCCCCCGAAGTGCAGCGGCAGCGACGCCCGGGGATGGAAATCGAAGCGGCCCACCAGATCATTGGTGACGAAGGCCGGCTCCTTGCGCGACACCCCTTCCACCGCCGCGTCGAAGGCCCAGTACACCGGGGTCTTGCCCAGGCGGCGCTCCACGCTGCCCGCGGAAAACGCAGGCGCGTGCAGAATGGTCACCAGGTCGCCGCGCGCCGTGCTCTGGAAATTCTGATAGCGGGCGGCGTAGGTGTTGAAGGAAAAGCCGTCCACGGTGTTGGACAGGAAGGCCACGGACTTTACTTCCGAGTTCACCGCCTGGGAAAAGGCCTCGGTGAAGGCCAGGCGGAAAACGAAAGAGCTCAGGTAGTTCAAGTTGGCCACGGCGCGGAAGCCGAAAGGAGCGGCCTCGAAAGCGAGCTGCACATCCCGCCCGCCCTGGTCCTCGTGGGTTGGGCCCAAGCCGCGGTCGAGTACTCCGAAGTAGCGAAAGCGCAGGTTCGAGGTCTCGCTGGGACGCGCCCGCAACTCGCCGTGCTGCGCCCAGCCCCGCGACGACCAGTACTCCGCGCCCAGGGTAAGGTCCAGGCTGCGGTTCACCGCCCAGTAGAAGGACTCACCCAGGATGATGCCCTTGCGCGACGAAGTCCCGAAGGTGGGGGTGAGGAATCCCGACTGCCGCTGCAGCCGCCCCACCGGGTGCGCCGCGAACGGAAAATAAAAAACGGGGATCTTCTTCACGCGGAAGCTGGCGTTGTAGATGCGCGCGCGGTCGTTCACGTCCACCACCACGCGGGTGGCGTTGAAGGTCCACTTGGGGTTGGGCATCTCGCAGGAGGTGACCTGGCCGTCGTGCACCACGTAGCGCCCGCGGCCCAGCTTCTCCACCCGGCGTCCGCGAAAGGCCAGCGGGTTGGTGGTGGTGAGGGTAACGCCGCGCCCGCCAAAGCGCAGGCCGGTGGTGCCCGAGACGTTGTGGAACTCTCCACTCTCGGTGCGCACGTTGTAGGTGGCGCGGTCGGCCTGGATGGATTCGTCGTTGGGCCCGCCCTCCACGCTGACCTTGCCCGCGGCCGTGATCTGGCCGCTGGCGGTGTCGTAAGTGACCTGATCGGCGCGGAAAATCAGGTCGCGGTAGCGAATCTCCACTTCGCCGCGCAAGTGGAAGACGGCTCCTGCCTTCTCCTGCTCGCGGGCGCGGATGGTGACCGGCTCCCCTGCCTCGCCGGAAGGCGGCGTGGAGGGAGTTGCGGCAGCTTCTTCGCCCGCCGCGGCGGGCGCTTCCACGCCGCCTGCTTCCACGCCGCCTGCTTGGTTTGCGGGCGAGTCGCCCGCTTCCACACGATTCAGCGCGGCCAGGGACGGCCGCGCCACACCAGCGGCTGATTCCCCACCACCCGGTGGTAACTGATTGGTAAATGCCTCGGGTGCGAGAAGCAGGTGACAAGCGGCCACCGCCGTGATAAGCAAGAGAGTGCGGCGAGTCATGGCAGGCGCTCGAAGTTAGCACGCGGGCGCAGGCTGGCGCAAAGTAGTTTTCGCCGCTGCTCTGAGCGTCTCCAAAACCCGGTCATGGCCTGTCCCATTTGTGGAGTAAGGTGCACTTGTTCGCCACGGGAGGACGCCAACGGATCGCGCGTCAGCGTGATCCTGGATCCCGATTTCTATCATTCCCCGGAAGCCCACGCCACCGAGGACCTTGGTCCGCGGGTGAGCGTCGTGGTGGATCCGGAACTGCCCGGCGCCGGCGAGGAGCAGTTCGCCGCCAGTCTCGCGGCTCCAGCCGCGCCCGCGGATGAAGAAGATCCGCTGGACCTCGATGACGACCGCGGACAGTTTCTGGGCTCGAGCGGGTCGCGCGAGGGCCTAATCGGAGGAACGATCGGAGGGCCCAACGGAGGCGCGCGGCACGAGTCCAGCGTCCTCGATGAGCTGGCCGATCTGGTTGCGCCGCCCAGTAGCCCGGGAGCAAACGGATCGGGGGGAGCGAAGGGATCGGGGGGAACGAACGGATCCCCTGCCGCCACGTCTGCGTCGGCGCCGAAGGCAAGGGCCTCGACTGCGAACGGCTCCGGCTGGCGCGAAGAGGTGACCAACCGCCTGGATGCCTATCGCAGCCGACGGCGGCGGCGCGTGGAGAAGTCGCTGAGTCTGAACTTCGAGCAGCAGGAAAGTAACGCGCTGGCTGCCGGCGGGTCTCCATCCAAGCTGATTCGCTTCCCCAGCCCTGCGATTGTGGGTACCGCCGTCCTCGACACGGTGATGGTGGCCGAGCCGGAGGTTGCGGAAGCGCCCGCCGCGATCACCGACTCGCTGTCGGTAGAAGAACTGGCGGCCATTGCTTCGCTGGCGCCGGCCGAGGAGTTGGCCGAGCCGGTGGTGGACTGGACCTCGCCGCCAGCCTACGAGCCCGAGCCGGCGGAAGCCGAAGCGGAAACCGCGCCTTCGCTGGCCATGACGCTGGAGGGTTCTGAAGACCGCCAGGATGACGCTGGCGAGTACACACCCGAACCCGCGCGCTTCGCGGAATTTGCCGGCGCGGGGCGCGAGTTCGTGGTGGAGCTGCCGCTGCAGTCGGCGCCCATCTCGCAACGCCTGCTCTCCACCGCCGTGGACGGCGGCCTGGTCGCCCTGGCCACCGCGTTGTTCAGCGTGAGCTTCTTCCTGTTCACGGAAGCCACGCCCACTCTGCGCCTCCTGCTGCCCATGCTGGTGGCGGTGCCCGGCTTCTTCTGGTGCGCGTACCAGTACTTGTTCCTGGTGTACGTGGGTTCCACCCCGGGCATGTTCGTCGCCGGCCTCGAACTCACCACCTTCGACGACGGCCTGGTGGACCTGCGTACCCGCCGCTGGCGCGCCGTGGCCACTGTGGTCTCCTGCGTGTCGCTGGGCCTGGGCTACCTGTGGTCGCTGGTGGACGAAGACTCGCTTACCTGGCACGACCGCATTACCCATACGCTGGTAGCGCCGGAACGGCTGTTGTAGCGCTTCTGTGGAAGCGGGCGAGGTCGCCCGCTTCCACTTCTGCGTGACCTTCGTGTCCTTCGTGGTTTGCTTTCTCCCCGATTTGTTTTCTAATGTCCAACCATGAAGCTCCCCAGCTTTGACTACGAGAACGCCCTGGGCTCCGCCGTGGGCGCCGAGGGTCTGCGCGTCAGCGACAGGAGCGCGGCCACCGCCGCGCACGCGGTCGAAGCGTTTCGCAAACGTGTGGACTCGGGCGAGATCGGCTTCCCACAACTGCCCGACGACCGCGGCGTGGCGCGCGCGGTAACCGAATTCGCCGACGACCTGCGCGGCGCGATTGACGACGTGCTGGTGCTGGGCATTGGAGGCTCGGCCCTGGGCTCCTACGCGCTCGACGTGGCGCTGCGCGGGCCGCATCCGTTGCAGACGCCGGTGGGCGGAACGCGGGGCGCGAGGGGGAGCAGGAAGCGCGGCGCTGGTAGTGGGGCGAAGCCCCGGCTGGTGGTGCTGGACAACATTGATCCCGGCCTGGCAGCAGCGGCGCTGGAGCAGCTCGATCCCAAGAAAACCGCGGTGGTGGTGATCGCCAAGTCAGGCTCGACGGCGGAGACGCTCTCCCAATTCCTCATCGTCCGCCAATGGATGGCCAAGGCGATGGGCAAGAAGGCGCGGGCGCGCATCATCGCCATCACTGACCCGAACAAGGGCGACCTGCTGGCCATCGCCAAGCAGGAGCAGTATCCGCTGTTCTTTGTGCCCCCGAACGTGGGCGGACGCTTCACCGTGCTCTCGCCCGTGGGCCTGCTGCCGGCGGCGCTGATCGGGATCAACATCGAGAAGCTGCTGGGCGGCGCGCGCGCGGCCAACGCGGTCTGCTGGTCGCCCAAGCTGGCGGAGAACCCGGCACTGGCCGCGGCTGTCGTCCATCACGCTCTGAACACCAAACACGGAAAATCTATTGAAGTGGTATTTGCCTACTCGTCGTTCCTGTGGGGCGCGGCCTTCTGGTACCGGCAGCTGTGGGCGGAAAGCTTGGGCAAACGCGTGGACCGCGCGGGCAAAGTGGTGGAGTGCGGGCAGACGCCGGTGGCGGCCTTGGGAGCCACGGATCAGCACTCGCAGCTCCAGCTCTACATGGAAGGCCCGCGCGACAAGATGATCACTTTCTGGCAAGTCGAGCAGCCGCGCGCCGACCTGATCATCCCGCGCGACTTCGCGAGCTACGACTCCTGCGGCTACCTGGGCGGGAAGACCATGTCTTCCCTGTTCGACGCCGAGCGCACTGCCACTCAGGCTGCGCTTACCTCCGCCGGCCGCCCCAACTGCCGCTGGACGCTGCCGCGCGTCGACGAATTCACCCTGGGCGCGTTCCTGCAGATGCTAGAGTTCCAGACCGCCTTCGCCGGCGAGCTCTACGGTGTGGATGCCTTCGACCAGCCCGGAGTCGAATTGGGCAAGAAGATGACCTATGGACTGATGGGGCGGAAGGGATTCGAGGAGTTCGCGAAAGGATTGAGGAAGAATTAGCTGCGGATTTTCGCGGATGGACGCGGATTCTTCGTTTCAGGGCGTTGTTTTTGTATCAGGGCACGGCTTCAGTGAGTGCCGAGAGGCGCACTCCTTTCGTTTTGTCATCCTGAGCGAGCGCGACCGAGTCCGCCGAGTCCCGCTCCGCGCGGGACGAGGCCGCGAGGGAGCGCGAGTCGAAGGATCTTGGTTTTTTCCTAATGAGGATGAGGACAGTCATTCCGCAAAACCGAGACTCCCTCGACTACCACGCTGCGCCCGCCGCGGCAGGCTCGGGATGACAAAAGGGACAGCATCGTTCGCCAACGCATCTGCCTGTCGCCGCATCAAAATTGGGAACATGGCTGAACGTCCCGGAAGCGCCCGCCTGGAACCAGCACTGCGGGTACTGCTGTGCGTGTCGCTGATCGCCGGCTGCGGCAGCAGCGGCATGGTGATCATCAATCCGCCGGACGATCCCACCTCCTTTCGCACCGAGTTGTTCGTGGGCGGACTCGATGTTCCCGTCACCATGGCGTTCGCGGCCGACGGGCGCCTGTTTTTCAACGAGCTGGAGACCGGCCGCGTGCGCATCATTCAGAACGGGCTGCTGGTGGCCCAGCCCTTTGTGGACCTGGCTGTGGACACCAGCGGCGAGCGCGGCCTGCTGGGCCTGGCATTTCATCCTCAGTTCGCCAGCAACGGCTTCGTGTACGTGCTGTACTCGGACCCGGCGGGCGTGCATCGGGTGCTGCGTTTCACGGAAGTGAACGGCGTGGGGACGAATGCCACGGTGATCGTGGACAACCTGCCCTCCAACGGCAATCACAACGGCGGCAACATCCGCTTCGGGCCCGACGGGCGGTTGTACATCACCGCGGGAGACTCCGGCGATCCGGCGAACTCGCAGGACACCGGTTCGCTGGCGGGCAAAATCCTGCGCTACAACGACGACGGCTCCGTGCCCGGCGATAATCCCTTTGGCGCAGGGAACCCTGCCTTCAACCTGGGCCTGCGCAACAGCTTCGATTTCACCTTTCATCCCACCGCTGGAACCATCTACGCCAGCGAGAACGGTCCCGACTGCGACGACGAGATCAATCGCATCGTGGCCGGCGCCAACTACGGCTGGCGGCCGGGCCAGCCCTGCGGCGACACCAATGCCAGCTTCGTGGCGCCCCTGACGCGGTTTAATCCCACCATCGCGCCCACGGGCATCACCTTTTATACGTCTAGCGTGCTGCCCGGCTTCCAGGGCAGCCTGTTGATGGTGGACTTTAACCAGGGGCGGGTGCGGCGCTTCGTGGTCAACGAAGGCAACCAGGGCCAGATCACGCAGACGCAAGTCGTGGTGGACGGCGGATTCGGGCCGCTGTTCGACATTGTGCAGGGCCCGGACGGGTTCCTTTATTTCTCCAGCGGCGACGCCATTCGGCGCATTGTGCCCGACTAGAAACGGGCGGTTCTCTTCTTCCCTCAGGGCCCCAGAACCCGAACGCGCCCGCAGGCCAAGGTCGTTACACCATTTAGCGTAACGCCATTTGGCGTAATGAACTAGCGCGTGCCCAGTCGCCGAATCCATTCGGCGAACAGGGGTTCAACCTGTTTTGGTACCATCGTCGCGTGGCTGCCGAAAAAGTCCGCGTGCGCTTTGCTCCCTCACCCACCGGGCATCTGCACGTGGGCAACGCGCGCACCGCGCTCTTCAACTGGCTGTATGCGCGCCGCCACAACGGGGCGTTCCTGCTGCGCATCGAGGACACCGACCTGGAGCGGCAGGTGGAGGGCGCGGAGGAACAGATTTACGACGACCTGCGCTGGCTCGGGCTCGACTGGGACGAAGGGCCGGACCGGGGCGGGCCGCACGCGCCTTACCGCCAGTCCGAGCGCCTGGATCACTACCGCCGGCACGCCGAGCGCCTCCTGGCCGAACGCAAGGCCTACCTTTGTTTCTGCCCGGCGGAGGAACTGGAGCGCGACCGGCAGCGGGCGTTGGCCGAGCATCGTCCGCCGCACTACTCGGGAAAATGCCGAGCCCTCGATCCCCAGGACGCCGCTCGCCGCCGTGCCGCGGGAGAGCATGCTGCCATCCGGCTGCACATCCCCGAACGCCCCATCCGATTCCACGACCTGGTGCACGGTGAGGTGGAGTTCTCCCACGAAGTGGTGAGCGATCCCATCATCCTGCGCTCCAGTGGCCTGCCGGTTTACAACTACGTGGTGGTGATTGACGACGCGGAGATGCAGATTACGCACGTCATCCGCGGCGACGATCATCTTTCCAACACCCCCAAGCAGGTGGCGCTCTATGAAGCGCTGGGCTGGCCGGTGCCCGAGTTCGCGCACCTCTCCACCATTTTGGGCGGAGACCGCGAGCGTCTGTCGAAACGGCACGGGGCAACCTCCATTGAAAACTTCCGCACCATGGGCGTGCTGCCGGAAGCGCTGGTGAACTACCTGGCGTTGCTGGGCTGGGCTCCGAGCGGCGGCGATCGCGAATTGTTCACCAAGGACGAGCTGGCGCGTGAGTTCTCGCTGGAGCGGGTGACGCCCTCGTCCGCCGTCTTCGACATGGAGAAGCTGTACTGGCTGAACCGGCACTACGTGAAGCTGAGCCCACCGGAGCGTGTGGCCGAGCTGGCGCTGCCGTACTTCGTGAAGGCGGGAGACCTGCCGGACGCGCCCGACGCGCCTACGCGCGCATGGTTTCAGAAGTTGGTGGGGTTGCTGGCGCCGTCGGTGGATCGCCTGGAGCAGTTGCCGGAGCGCGCCGCGCTCGTCTTCCACTACGATGCCGCAGCCGCGCTGGCCGCGCCCGACAACGCCGAAGTCCTGGGTTGGGAGAAGACGCCCGCCGTCTGTGCAGCATTCGCCAAGTGCGTTGGGGCGCAGTTTCAGTTGAATGTTTCGGACAGCCTGAACAACTGGTCTGACGCGGCCGTGTTGTTCAAGGAGCTGGTGAACCAGGTCAAGGCAGAAACCGGAGCCAAGGGCAAAGAATTGTTCCACCCCATCCGCCTGATCATCACCGGCTCGCACTCCGGGCCGGACTTCGACAGACTGATTCCCATCCTCGAGGAAGGCAGCCGGCTGGTGCTACCGCGGCACGTGAAGAGCGTGCGGGAGCGGGTGGAGGAGTTTGCAGCGCAGAGACGCGAGAGGATTGAAGATTGCTGATTGACGATTGAACAAGCCTTCAACGGAGCCGAAGAACCAGCGGTCAATCGTCAATCATCAATCGTCAATGTCTTCCCAGCATCTCTTCCAGCGCGGCCTTCAGTTCCGGATGCTTGAACTTGTAGCCGCTGGCCAGGAGGCGGGCGGGTTCGACGCGCTGGCTGCACAGCAGGAGCTCCTCACCCATCTCACCCAGCAGGATGCGCAGCACGAACTCGGGCGCGGGGAAAATGGTGGGGCGGTGCAACACTGCACCCAGCGTTTTCGTGAACTCGGCGTTGGTAATCGAGTCGGGTGCGACGGCGTTCACCGGGCCGGCCAGCGAGTCGTTGGTCAGCGCGTGCTGGACGGCGCCAACCGCGTCGTCGAGCGAAATCCAACTCATGTACTGACGGCCGCTGCCCAGGCGGCCGGCCACGCCCATCTTGAACGGCGGCAGCATTTGCTTGAGCGCGCGGCCGGTAGGGCTGGCCACCATTCCGAAGCGCAAGTGAACCACGCGGATGCCGGCGTCGCGCGCCGGCTGCGCGGCTGCCTCCCACTCGCGGCAGACCTCGGCGAGGAAGCCGGAGCCGGAGGGGCTGTCTTCGCGCAGGACTTCGTCACCCCGATTGCCATAGAAGCCGATGGCGGAAGCGCAAACCAGCACCCGCGGACGCTTCCCGCACTGCGCCAGCGCGGTGGCCAGGTGGCGCGTGCCCTGGACGCGGCTGTCGCGGATGCGCGCCTTCTTGCCTGCGGTCCACAGGCCGGCAATGGATTCACCGGCAAGATGCACCACCGCATCCAGGCCTTCGAGCGCGGCGGGATCGAGCGGCGCCGCCGGGTTCCACACAATATCCGCTTGCGCATCGCGCGCTGTGGAGCGCACCATCCGCTTCACGTTCGCGCCCTGAGCGCGCAGCGAAACGGCGAGCGCCCCGCCGATGAATCCGGAGGCGCCGCTGACGGCGATGGTCCAGCCTTGGAGCGTGGCCATGGAGATAGCCTTCGGGCAACAGAGTAGAGAATCGCGGGGCGGGGTTCAACTTGTTGGAGCGTATTTGTTCGGCGTTCCGTACACAAGTTTCGGATTTCTAACCACAGAGGACACAGAGGAACACCTAGGAAACAAAACGAACCACGAAGGACATGAAGGATCACGAAGGGTTCAGGAAACAATACGCTCAAGAGTCCTTCCCAGGCCGCCGCCACCCTTGGTGACCTTCCAGGAAGTCACACGAGCCGACTTCTAGCTACAGAGGACACAGAGGAACATAGTGGTTGTGGGTCCTACCCCTTGCGCGGCCAGACCCATCCGTTCTCAATTTTCTGCCAGCCGACGTGCTCGTAGTAGCGCTCGGCGATTTTGGAAGCGCGCAGCACCCACTGCACCTGCGGGCTGAGGGCGATGGCCTGATCGAGCAGCGCGCGGCCGATGCCCAGTTTCTGGCAGTCGGGTGCGATGGCCAGGTCGCAAACGTAGCCGTCGAAAGCGCCATCGGTCCAGCCACGCAGGATGCCCACCAGCCGCTCTCCGTCCCAGGCGGTAAGCACGCAGTTTGAGCCTTCGTACATGCGGCGGATGCGATCCACGTCGTCCACCGGGCGGTTGAGCGGAGACCCGCGGTAGAGAGCGGCGATGTCGGCGGCATCGGGGCGGCGGTCGGAGCGGTAAACGATCATGACGGCTCGATTGTAACGCCCGCGGATTATTTCCCCGGGGCCCCGTCGGGGGGAAGCGGAAGCCGCTGCAGGAAGGCCTCGGAAGCTCCCAAGAGCGTTGCCCTGCCGCCACCAACGCGCGAAGGCGTGATGTGGTGCAGGCACGCTGAAAAAATGGTGGCGCCGATGAGGATGAAAACCCCTGCCACAAATCCCATGCCCTCTGTGTCCCCCAGATTCATTTTCTCCACCAGCCAGCCGCCGGGGACGACGGCCAGGAGGAACAGGCCGGCCGCGATGCGCAAGCCGCGGCGAGCCTTCCGATGGCGATCACAGTAGGGGATGGCCAGCCTCCAGCGTCCCAGGGCGAGGAGTCTGAGCAGGTAGATCTGTTGTACCCACTTGGTGGCTGGCTGGCCGCACTGGATGCAATTCGGAGGAAGTTCGGCTCTCTTGGGCAGCACCAGCTTATTCCCCTGGCGATAGGCCCACACGCCGGATGAGGGAGGCGGAGGAGGAACAAGGTCCTTGCCCATTCCCGGCGCCGGCCGGCCACACTGCCCACAGTGCGAAGGGGTTTCCGAAAACTTTGCGCCACAGAATGTGCAGTACATCGCAGGGTTTGGTTCCCTTGCCGCTGCGCCAAGGCTACGTGGAGCGCGGGCTATAATCAATCATGGCGACGCTGCGCCATCAGATCGCCACCAACGTCCTTACGGTCACCCGCTTCCGCGACCTGCTGAAGAAGGTGCGCGCCAACCGTCCCAACGAAGACCTGGAACTGATTCGCAAGGCCTACGACTACACCCAGAAAGTGCATTCCGGGCAGAACCGCAAGTCGGGAGAGCCCTACCTGGCGCATCCCCTGGAAGTGGCCATGGTGCTGGCCGACCTGAAGCTGGACCCCACCGCCATCGCCGCCGGCCTGCTGCACGATTCGGTGGAAGACACCTTGGTCACCATCGAGGACATCGAGCGCGAGTTCGGCGAGCAGGTGGCGCACATCGTGGAGGGAGTCACCAAGATCAGCAAGATTGACTTTGCCTCCAGCGAGGAGCGGCAGGCGGAGAACGTGCGCAAGATGATGCTGGCCATGGTGACCGACATCCGGGTGGTGCTCATCAAGCTGGCCGACCGGCTGCACAACATGCGCACCCTGGCCGCGCTGCCCGAGGAACGCCGCCAGCAGATCGCGCGCGAGACCCTGGACATCTACGCGCCCATCGCCCACCGCCTGGGCATGGGGAAGATCCGCGGCGAACTGGAGGACCTGGCCTTCCAGCACGTGGACCCCATCGGCCACCAGCAGGTGCGCAAGGCGGTGGAGGAAAAACGCAAGAAGGGCGAGCAGTTCCTGGAACAGATTGAGGAAGTCATCCGCGAGAAGCTGAAGGAAGGCGGGATCGAAGCGAAGGTGGAGAGCCGCATCAAGCGCCTGTACAGCGTGCACGCCAAGCTGCTGAGGCAGCACATCACGGTGGACCAGGTGTACGACCTGCTGGCGGTGCGCATCATCACCACGTCGGTGAACGATTGCTACGCGGCGCTGGGCCAGATCCACGCCCTGTGGCGGCCGGTGGCCGGACGCATCAAGGACTTCATCGCCATGCCCCGGCCCAATCTTTACCAGTCGCTGCACACTTCCGTGATCGCCGAAAACGGAACTCCCTTCGAGGTGCAGATCCGCACCGAAGAAATGCACAAGATGGCGGAGGAAGGCATTTCCGCGCACTGGAAGTACAAGGACGGCCCGGTGACGGCGCGCGACGAGCAGCGGCTCACCTGGCTGCGGCAGGTGGTGGAGTGGCAGCAGGACGTCTCCGATCCCAACGAGTTTCTGTCCACGCTCAAAATCGATCTCTATCCCGAAGAGGTTTACACCTTCACCCCCAAAGGCAAGGTGGTGATTCTGCCGCGCGACGCCACTCCCGTGGACTTCGCCTTCACCATCCACACCGAAGTGGGGCACACCTGCGTGGGGGCGCGGGTGAACGGGCGCATGGCGCCGCTGCGCACCAAGCTGCATTCCGGCGACATCGTGGAGATCCTCACCCAGGCGGGCCACCAGCCCAGCCGCGACTGGCTCACGTTCGCCAAGTCATCGCGCGCGCGCCAGAAGATCCGCCACTGGCTCAACATCCACCAGCGGGAGCGCGCCATCGAGATTGGGCGCAAGCTGATTGAGAAGGAAGCGCGCAAATATCGCATCGCGCTCAAGCAAATTGACGAAGCTGCTTTTCAGCGCGTGGCCTCCGACTACGGCCTGGGACGCGGCGACGACCTGCTGGCGGGCATCGGGTACGGAAAGTTTTCGGCGCGCCAGGTGCTGGGGCGGCTGGCGCCCGCGGCGGAGACCGAAGAGCCCAGCCCGGAAGCGCCGCCCAGCACTTTCACCAGCGTGGTGCGGCGCGTGTTCGGCTCCGACTCCGGCGCCATCAAAGTAAAAGGCACCGACGACCTGCTGGTCTACCGCGCGCGCTGCTGCAATCCCATCCGCGGCGAAGACATCGTGGGCTACGTCACCCGGGGCAAGGGCGTGGCCGTGCACTCCCGGAACTGTTCCAACGTCACCAACCTGCTTTACGAACCGGAGCGCCGCATTGACGTGGAGTGGGCGCGCGCCGCCGACACGCCGGCACGCTCCTATCCGGTGAAGCTCACCGTGTTCTGCGACGACCGCGCAGGCATGCTCAAGGAGCTCACCGCGGTCATCAGCGACGGCAGCACCAACATCCGCAACATCGAGACCCGCACTGAAAATAGCGAAGCCACCATCGAGGTGGTGATCGACATCCTTGACCTTAAGCACCTGCAAAGCATCGTCACTGGGCTACGCAAGGTGGCGGGTGTGCGGGACGTGCAGCGGGTACAGAAGATCTGAAGGCCTACCCACCGACGCTCATTTGCCCAGCTACCGCCCGGCGCCGGTTTCGTCCCTGTAGATTGCGCCGCCCTTGATCACCAGGCGTACTTTTTCCAGGCGCGTGACGTCCTCAAGGGGATTCCCCTCCACCGCGATCAGGTCGGCAAAGGCGCCGGGCTCGATGGTGCCCACCTTTCCGGCCCACCCCAGGAGCTGCGCAGCCTTGAGCGTGGCCGAACGGATGGACTCCAGCGGCGGCATACCCAGCTCGACCAGCACGGCAAACTCGCGGGCGTTCAGCCCGTGGGGATAAACCGTAGCATCGGTTCCGAAGGCCACGGGTACACCCATCTGGATGGCTCTCGCTACATGGTCGCGGGAAAGCTGCCGCGAGCGGCGGAGTCGCTCTAGGGCTGGCGCCGGGGCGCCGTTCTTTTCGGCGTTCGCCAGAACCCAGTCCAGCCGGTACAGCGTGGGCACAAGGAATACGCCTTTCTCTTTCATCCGCAGGGCTGTAGCTTCGTCAATCAGGCCGCCGTGTTCAATGGAATCCACTCCGGCTTCGACCGCCCGCCGGATGGCTTCCGGGCCCTGCGCGTGCGCCGCCACCTTGCGGCCCTGCCGGTGCGCTTCCTCCACGATGGCGCGCAACTCCGCCTCGGTCAGTTCGGTCGCCTGGGCAGCGTCCTCCCGGGGCAGCACGCCGCCACCTGCGCACAGCTTGATCACGTCCGCGCCCGCGGCGACCAGCTGCTTTACTTTGGCCACGGCCGCTTCCACACCGGTTACGGCTCCCTCATGCTGGAACACCGTGTCGCACACACCGCCCGGCGGGCCCAAGCCGGTCACGGCCGCTTGCACCCGCGGCCCGGGCACGTGGCCGTCGGCGATGGCGTCGCGCAATGCCAGGTCTGAATATCCCGTCGAACCCAAACTGCGCACCGTGGTGAATCCTGCCTGGAGGGTCCTGCGAGCCACTCCCGCACCGATCAGCGGCTCGCGCGGGATGGTGACCCCCGGCGGGTCTGTGCGCTGCGATTGCGGGTCCCAGGTTATGTGCGTGTGCGCATCGATCAAGCCCGCCAACAAGGTAAGGCTCGCCGGCAGCCGCGTCACCCGGGCACCCGGAGGCAGTTTGTCCGCCGGTAGCCCGCCAGAGTGCACGGACTCGATCCTCTCGCCGCGGATCACGACGACAACGTTTGGCAGGATGCGCCCTTGGCGCACATCCAGCATGCGCGCGGCGTAGATGACGTGAACGGAGTCGGGAGGTGGAGTTTGGGCCGCTGCGGTTGCGGCCAGCGAAACCACAATCAGCGCGGTCAGGAGTTCCTGGTGTCGCAGGCGCATGGGTCCTCCGCGCAGATGGGAGCCCGCGACTAACTCCGTGTGCCCGGCCAGTTTAGTATAGAGGCTGTCGTCCATACCATTCTCTTGAGGTTTCATGGCAGCTACCCTGCTCGACGGAAACAAGATTGCCACCGCCATCAAGGCTGAGGTCGCCGCGGAAATCGCCGCGCTGGCTGAGGCAGGACTGCGGCCCGGGCTGGCGGCAGTGCTGGTGGGGCACAACCCGGCGTCGGAAATTTACGTGCGCAACAAGGTCAAGGCCTGCGAGGCGCTGGGCATCTACAGCGAAAAGCTCACGCCTCCCGACAGCGTGAGTACGGAGGAGATGCTCGAGCTGGTGGGCGACCTCAACCGCCGCGACTCGATTGATGGCATCCTGGTGCAGCTTCCACTGCCCAAGCAGGTGGACGCAAAGGCAGTGTTGCTGGCCGTGGATCCGGCCAAGGATGTGGACGGCTTTCATCCCGTGAATGTCGGCAATCTTTCCACGCAGCGGCCGTGCCTCGCGCCCTGCACGCCCCTGGGCGTGATTGAGATCCTGAAGCGCAGCGGCATAGAAATTGCCGGCGCCGACGCGGTGGTGGTGGGGCGCAGCGACATTGTGGGCAAGCCGGTGGCCATGCTGCTCACCAACCACCATGCCACGGTCACCATCTGTCATTCGAAGACGCGCGACCTTCCGGGCGTGTGCCGGCGCGGCGACATCCTGGTGGCGGCCATGGGCCGGGCAGGCTTCATCACTCGCGATTTCGTAAAGCCGGGCGCGGTGGTAGTTGACGTGGGCATCAACCGCATCACCGAGCGCAGCGAGTTTGAAAAATATTTCCAGGGAAACGAGAAGCGGGAGCAGGAGTTCGCCGCCAAAGGCTCGACCCTGGTGGGCGACGTGCATCCCGAAGTGGCGGAGGTGGCCGGCATGCTGACGCCGGTGCCCGGGGGCGTGGGCCCGCTCACCATCGCCATGCTGATGTCCAACACGGTGCGCGCGTGCCGGCTGCGGCGTGGAGTTGCACTCGAAGTCCAGGCGGCCACGGCCGGGCGGCGAGGCTAGCTTGCTGCGCGTCGGGCTGACGGGCGGGCTGTGCAGCGGCAAATCTGAGGTGGCGGAGATGTTTCGCCGCCGCGGCGTCCACGTCCTCCAGGCTGACCAGCTGGCCCACGAACTGATGCGTCCCGGCCAGCCCGTCTACGAACAGGTGGTCAACCATTTTGGCCGGGGAATCGTCCAAGCAGATGGAGGGATTGACCGGCGCAAGCTGGCGGCGCTGGCCTTCAAGCCCGGCCGCATCGAGGAACTGAACCGCATCGTCCATCCCGCCGTGGTGACACAGCAGGAGGCGTGGATGGACGAAGTGGCGAAGCGCGAGCCGCGCGGCGTCGCTATGGTGGAGGCGGCTCTGATTGTGGAAGCTGGGGTCGCCAAACGCTTCGACAAGCTGGTGGTGGTAACCTCGACGCCGGAGCAGAAGATTGAGCGCTTCGCTGCGCGGTCGCCGGACGCCGACAAGGACGCGGCGCGCCGCGAGGCCCGGCGCCGCATCGCCGCCCAGTTGCCGGACGAGGAAAAGGTGAGGGTTGCGGACTACGTGATTGACAACTCCGGCACGCTGGCGGCGACGGAGCAGCAGGTGGAGAAGGTGTTCGCGGATCTAAAGAAGTTAGCCACAGAGGCACAAAACCAGCGATGAAATTCCGACCCATCGTCCTCGCACTGCTACTCGCCGGCGCTTTCTATTACTTCACCACGCACCGTCGCGACCCGGCGTCGACGGTGCCCGCGAGCGCGGCAGCGGAGCGCAGTGGCATCGAGATCATGGAAGCGGCAGCACCCGAGGTCTACGACGCTGAGGAACAGACCAACATCAACGTGTATCGTAAGGCGCTGCCTTCGGTGGTGAACATCACCTCGACCACGGTGGCCTTCGATTTCTTCTACGGGCCGGTTCCCGAGCAGGGGCAAGGCTCAGGATTCATCCTCGACCAGCAGGGGCACATCCTCACCAACTACCACGTGGTGAGCAACGCGCGCCAGGTGGAAGTAACGCTCTCCGACCGCCGGCGCTTCCGCGCCGAAGTGATCGGCGCCGACCGGCCCAACGATCTGGCGGTAATCAAGATTCCCGCCACCGGCCTCATTCCGGCCACGCTCGGCGACTCGCGCCAGCTGGTAGTGGGGCAGAAGGTCTTTGCCATCGGCAATCCCTTCGGACTGGCGGGCACCATGACGCGCGGCATCGTGAGTTCCATCCGGCCGGTGCGCGGGCCGGAAGCGGGCATGGTGATTGACGAAGCCATCCAGACCGACGCCGCCATCAATCCCGGCAACTCGGGCGGGCCGCTGCTCAACTCGCGCGGCGAAGTGGTGGGCATCAACACTTTCATCCTCAGCCAGGTGGGACAGAGCGCCGGCATCGGCTTCGCCATTCCCATCAACATTGCCAAGGCCGTGCTCAACGACCTGGTCACCGTGGGACGGGTGCGGCGGCCGGTGCTGGGGGTGCGTACGCTGGCCATCGATCCGGAGCTGGCGCGGGAGATGAAACTGGCCGCCGGCCAGGGACTGCTGATCCTGCAAGTGGTGCCGGGCAGCGCCGCCGAGCGCGCCGGATTGCGCGGCGGCAGCGAGCGCGCCTACCTGGGCAACACTCCTATCATGATCGGCGGCGACCTGATCGTCGCCATTGACGGCGAAGCGGCCGTGGAGCAGGGCGACATCGCCCGCATCATGAACAAGCATCGCGCCGGCGACCAAGCCACGGTGACGGTCTATCGCGGACGACAGAAGCTGAACCTTGAGGTCACGCTGGAAGAGGCCACGGGGTCGCGGTAGGCGCCGCTCCCTCCGAGGTCGCCCTGGTTGACACACGTTTCCCTTCGGCATAATCTCCGCCTTCTTGTTTCCAAGAATCAGAAGGGAACTCCCAATGAAGACTCTGCGGTTTGCCGTGCTCGTGCTCTATGTCTGGGTAGTACCGGCAAGGGGAGGCTGGGCGGCCCCTGGTCTGCAAGCATCCGAGGCGCCGGCCCCGCAGGAAGCTCACGGTACGGCGGAAGAAGAAGAAAAGGACGAAAAGGAGAAGAAAGAGAAAGAGAAACCCAAATGGGATGTCTCCAACCCGCCCGGGCCGATGTCCGAGGTTGCGATTGACACCGACCAAGGCACCTGGATGAACCTGGACGTGAGCCCGCAGGGCGACGAGATCATTTTTGACCTGCTGGGCGACCTCTACCGGGTTGCCATCACCGGCGGAGAAGCCCAGGCACTCACCAGCGGCGTGGCCTGGGACATGCAGCCGCGCTACAGTCCCGACGGCCGCCACATTGCCTTCACCAGCGACCGCGGCGGCGGAGACAACATCTGGATCATGCGGCGCGACGGCTCCGAGCCTGCCGCCGTGACCAAGGAAAGCTTCCGCCTGCTCAACAGCCCGGCGTGGTCGCCGGACGGGCAGTACATCGCCGCGCGCAAGCACTTCACCTCGCAGCGCTCGATCGGGGCCGGCGAGATCTGGTTGTATCACCGCGCGGGCGGCGAAGGCCTGCAGATGACCAAGCGCCCCAACGACCAGAAGGAACTGGGCGAGCCCGCCTTCTCGCCGGACGGCCGATACGTGTACTTCAGCCAGGACATCACCCCCGGAATGTTCTTCGAATACAACAAGGACCCGAACACGGAACTGTTCGTGATCCAGCGCCTCGACCGCCAGACCGGCGAGATGGGCCGCTTCATCACCGGCGAAGGAGGTTCGGTCCGGGCCACGCCCTCGCCCGACGGGGCCAGGCTGGCGTTCGTGCGTCGAGTGCGCACCAAGTCGGTGCTTTACGTCAGCGACTTGAAGTCCGGCGTCCACGCGCCCATCTTCGACGGCCTCGATCGCGACATGCAGGAAACCTGGGCCATCCACGGCCTGTATCCCACCCTGGCCTGGACCCCCGACAACCGCTCCATCGTCTTCTGGGCCGGGGGCAAAATCCAGCGTATTGATGTCGCCTCCCGGCAAGTCACGCCCATTCCCTTCCACGTCAAGAGCACGCGCAAGATCGCCGAGGCACTGCGCTTTCCTATCGCGGTCGCGCCCCAGACCTTCCCGGTGCGAATGCTGCGCTGGGTGGAGGTCTCGCCCGCGGGCGACCAGGTGATTTACCAGGCGCTGGGGCATCTCTACATCCGCGACCTGCCCCAGGGCGCGCCCCGCCGGCTCACCACGCAGACCGATCACTTCGAGTTCTATCCGGCGTTTTCCCGCGACGGAAAGTGGGTGGTGTACAGCACGTGGAACGACGCCGCGCTGGGCAGCGTGCGCATCGTGGCCGCAGCGGGCGGCGAGGGCCGGGTGATTACCCGCGAGCCTGGACATTACGCCGAGCCGGTGTTTTCACCCGACGGCGCCCAGGTGGTCTTCCGCAAGCTCGCCGGCGGACTCCTGCGCGGCCAGCGCTGGGGCCAGGAGCCAGGTATCTACTGGGCGCCGGTTACTGGAGGCGAGGCCAAGCGCATTACCAAAGACGCAGTGGAGCCCCAGTTTGGCGCCGCCGGCGACCGCATCTTCGTCATGACTTTTGAGCCGGAGGACAAGCGCGCGCTGAAGAGCATGGATCTGGACGGAGGCCACGAGCGCACGCACCTGCTCAGCGAGGAGGCCACTGCGTACCGGCTCTCGCCGGACGAGAAGTGGGTGGCGTTCACTGAGCGCTTCAACGCCTACATCGTGCCCTTCGCTCGCACCGGCAAGACGGTGGACATCGGCCCCGACGCCAAGTCGCTGCCCGTGGCCAAGGTGTCGCGCGATGCGGGTAAGTACCTGCACTGGTCGGGCGACAGCACCCGGCTGCATTGGGCGTTGGGCGCGGAATTGTTCACCCGCGACCTGAAGGACGCGTTTCGCTTCCTGGAAGGCGCACCCGCGGAGTTGCCCAAAGCTCCGGAGAAGGGCGCGGCCATCGGCTGGGACGCCGCGGCCGACGTGCCCAGCGGAATAGTGGCCCTGCTGGGCGCGCGCATCATCACCATGCGCGGCGACGAGGTCATCGCGAGCGGCGCCATCGTGGTGGAAGGCAACCGCATCCGGGCGGTGGGCCCTCGCAGCCAGGTGCAGGTGCCGCCGGGCGCCAAGATCCTGGACGTCTCCGGTCACACCATCCTGCCGGGCCTGGTGGACGTGCATTGGCACGGCGGACAGGGCGACGAGGAGATTGTTCCCCAGCAAAACCCGTGGAATTATTCCAGCCTGGCCTTCGGCGTCACCACCATCCATGATCCCTCGCACGACACCAGCGAGATTTTTGCCGCCAGCGAGATGGCGCGCGCCGGCCTGATCGCCGGGCCGCGCATCTATTCCACCGGCACCATCCTGTATGGCGCCAAGCTTCCCATCCGAGCCGTGATCGAGAGCCTGGAGGACGCGCGTTCCCATCTGCGGCGCATGAAGGCGGTGGGCGCCTTCAGCGTGAAGAGCTACAACCAGCCGCGCCGCGACCAGCGCCAGCAAGTGGTGGCCGCCGCCCGCGAACTGGAGATGATGGTGGTCCCCGAGGGTGGCTCCACCCTCCAGCACAATCTCACCATGATCGCGGACGGGCACACCGGCATCGAGCACTCCCTCCCCGTGGCCCGCATTTACAAAGACGTTGTGCAACTGTGGGCCAAGAGCCGTGTCGGGTATACGCCCACGCTGGTGGTGGGATACGGCGGCCTGTGGGGCGAGAACTACTGGTACCAGAAGACCAACGTGTGGGAAAACCAGCGGCTGCTGAACTTTATGCCGCGTGCTCGGGTGGACGCCCGCGCCCGCCGCCGTCCCATGGCGCCCGATGACGATTTCGGCCACCTCCTGAACGCGCGCGTGGTAGCGGAACTGGCGCGCGCCGGCGTGAGCGTACAGCTCGGCGCCCACGGCCAGCGCGAAGGGCTGGGCGCCCACTGGGAGCTGTGGATGCTCGCCCAGGGAGGCTTGACTCCGCTGGAAGCTTTGCGAGCCGCCACCCTCCGGGGCGCGCGCTATCTCGGGTTGGACAAGGACATCGGCTCGCTCGAGCCCGGCAAGCTCGCCGACCTGGTCGTGCTGCAGAAGAACCCGCTCACCGACATCCGCAACTCGGAGTCGGTGCGTTACACCATGGTGAACGGACGCATCTACGACGCCCTGACCATGAACGAGGCCGGGAACCATCCTCGTCCGCGAGACAAGTTCCCCTGGGAGCGGGACGAGGAGGCCGCGCCGCCGGCCGCGCCCTGAAGCGGCCGCTCGGGCCTGGCCCGGGCCAAGAAGCCTGGCGGAGACCCGATCCTCTCCGTGTGGACGCCGCCCTCGCCCGCGTCGCAACCCCCCTGCCGTCCACGCTTGACCTCTTGCTCCCTCTGGCGTAGGTTACGGATTCTTCCCGGAGGCTTCCCATGCGCGTGCTCCTGTCTCTCATCCTCTTTGTTTGCGCGGCCACGCCCGCACTCGCCGCGCCTGTGGGCACGGCTAAGGGCAAGTTCACCCTGAACGACGACACCGCCGACATCCGCTACGTCGTCGCCGTGCCCTGGACCAACAAAGACGACGGCCGCCAGGGGGTGAAAGTGGTGCTGAGCGACTTGCCCATTGCCGAAGACGGCGTGGTCCGCGACGATGACGGCTTCGATGCCCAGGGGGGCGCTGGAAAAATCCGCGCCATCGAGTTCGAGGTCTACCCGGAGGAGGGCGCTTCCGGTCTCACCATGTACCATCCTGCCTTCGACTACACCATGTCCAAAGGCGGCGGCTTTGAATTCGCAGCCGAAGCCACCGACGCCAACACCATCGCCGGCCGGCTGCACATGGCCGAGCCCGACGATTTCTTCGGCAAGGTGTACTTTTTCGACGTCACTTTCCGCGCCCCGGTGATCCGGGTGGTGGATCCCGCCAGCGGCCCGGCGGCGGGCACGGCGCAGGGTACATGGACGGTGAACGGCCAGACTGCTGCGTTGCACTACGCCTACGCCATGGCCCGCCGTGACTCGGAAGACGAGCCGGAAAAGATTTACGTGGTGGTGAGCGAGAAAGAAATTCCCGCCGACAAGCTGCTGGAGAATTTGGCGCTGCACGAGCTGGAACGCGCGGGCAATTTCCGCGCCCTGGAGTTTCAACTCGATCCCAAGAAGGGCATCGAGAGCAACCAGCTCTACCACGACGCCTTGGAGCGCGGGTCCTTTTCTTCCAGCGGCAGCAACCACAAGTGGGTGCCCCGCGTCTTTGACAAAAAGACGGTGGCCGGCCGGCTCTACATGACCAAAGTCGACGACTTCTTCGAGCGCGTGTATCACTACAGCGTGGCATTTCGGGCGGACATCGTGCGCAAGCCTCCGCCGACCTTCGTGGGCGCGGCCGCCGCAGCCAGTGCTCCCGGACAGGCGGTGATGGCTTTCATACGCGCGGCCCGCCTGAAGAACACGCTGGCCATGAAGAAACTCGCCCCTGAAATGGCCGCCGATCTGGACGGGCCCCAGGGCGCGGAGATGATCAACATGCTATCCATGATGTTTGAGCCCGGTTCGAAGGTGGTGACCGTTTACCAGACCGGGGACATCGCCCGCGTGGTAGTCATGGCCAAGTTGAAGAGCGGCAGGACGTCGCAGAAGATTCCCGTCAAGCTCATCGAAGGCAAGTGGACGCTGACCAAAGAGTGAAGGGGAATGTTTGATGTTTGATGTTTTGATGTTTTGATGTTTGATGTCTGATGTCCGATATGCGATGTGTGAAGTCACGCTTGGAACATCGCAGATCGCCCATCACACATCGCACATCAAGGGGGGGGTCCGCCATGAAGGTGGTCAACGTTATTGCTGCCGCCCTGCTGGCGCTGGCCGTGCCTGCGGTCGTTGCTCAGGAAACAAGAACCGAGGCAGCAGCCCAGGCCGCCCCGCCGGCCCCGGAGAGTATCGGCACCGTCACCGTCAACGGCAAGTCCGCGTCCCTGCGCTACGTCTACGCCATTCGGGGCCCGGCGTTCATGAATGAAAAGAAGGAAGAGATTCGCATCATCCTGAGCGATGTCCCGGTGGCCGTGGACGAGCTCATCAGCGACTCCGCAATCATGAGCAGGGGGCTGGCCGGAAAAGTGAGCGGAGTGGTGGCCCGGTTGGACATGGAAGCCAACGCGGATACCGGAGAGCTCTATCACAGCGGGTTCGACCGGATGCAAATGGCGCTCTACGGCGAGCATGCGTTCCAGCCGACGGTGTTCGACGACCAACGAGTGGCCGGCACGCTCTTCATGCCCGAGCCGCGCGAGTCTTCGGGATTTACCTACCACTACACCGCCACCTTCGATGTGGCCATCCAGCGCCAATCGGATCTCAAGGATCAAGTAGCGGCCGCCGCGGCGACTGAGGCCGCGAGCCGCGTTCCTCCCACCGCCGAAGAAGCGGCGGCCGCTGCCGCCAGCGGGCCGGGTAAAGTTGTGTCGGCCTTCCTCACGGCGATGCGGGCTCAAGACCTTCCTGCGATGAAGAAGCTGGCCGCCAACCCGCAGATGTTTGCGGACCTGGAAGGCCCCTTTGGCGGCATGGCCATGGGGCTCATGGCCGAGGCGTTTAAGGGCGTGCATGTCACTCGCGTCACCCAGACCGGTGACACTGCCATCGTCGAGGTCGAAGGACTGAATCTCAAGGCGCCCGGCAAGATTCCTACCGTGCTGGTGAAAGACGTGTGGAAGCTGGCGGAGAAAGACGGAAAAAACGCCCCGGAGGCCGCGTCCCCAACCGACGCATCCGCTGCCGAGGGGACGAGCACTCCGGAAACCCCCGCAAACGAGGGCAGTGGCACCCTCACCGTGGGCGAGACAACCGTACCTCTGCGCCATGCCTACGCCTTTCTGGAGCCCTCTCGCGCCATCTCCGGCAAGGAGGACGTGCGGGTTGTGCTGAGCGATGTTCCCCTGACCTTTGTCAAGCAGGAGGACGGGTTCTTCGTCCCCGAAGAAGCAGTCTCCTCTTCCGACGAGAAGGAAGCTGGCTGGCGGAACCGTGTGGAAGTCACCTTCGACCCGGAAGACAAGACGCAGCGGTTCGGAGTGATCTACCACGGTGGACCCGGCGCGGAAGCGATAAGCATCACCAGCGAGTTTGAGCCCGCAGCTTTCGACGATCAGCGGATTGCCGGCAAGCTCTTTGTCTATGGGGAAGGCGTTTTCATCAACGAGGTGAAGGTTCACTACACCGCCAGCTTCGATGTGGCGATCCAGGGGACCGCCAGCAAACTTCCCACCACGCTTCAGGGAGCCGACGCCGCTGCCAGCGGCCCCGGCAAAGTAGTTCTGGCGATTGCCCGGGCCGCACAGTCCGAGGACCGCGAAGCTTTCCAATTGCACCTCAGCGAGGAATTTCGCAAGAGTGTGGAAGACGGCGCCTTTCAGTTGGGCGTGCTGTTCCAAATGCTTCCGTCGGAGGAGGTGACGATTATCAGCGTCACCGAAACCGGCGACGAGGCCGTAGTGGTGTGCGAGTCCGGGCCGGCAGACGACCGAAGCGGGGCCGAACTCAAATTGGTTCGCGAAAGCGGGGAGTGGAAGCTGAAGCGTTGAGCGGCGCTTGGCTGAACAAGGCCCGACCAGTCGAGGAAAACACAATTTGACTCGCCCCCAGCGGCTGGGCTAGCCTCGTAACCTCCCGTCGCAACACCTTCTTCGCGCGGCGGGCCTGTGCTCAATGCCATCCCTGCGTAAGCCATTGATTTTGCTGCTGGTTGCGGCCTTCATCTTGGCCGCCAGCATGCCTCTTTCTGCGGCCGGGATGCGGCCGGTGCACGCCCAGAAGGCGATGGTGGCCAGCGTTCACGAGCTGGCCTCGCAGGCGGGCGTGGAAATGATGCGCGCCGGGGGCAACGCGGTGGATGCGGCCGTGGCCACCGGCTTTGCGCTGGCGGTGGTCCATCCCCAGGCGGGAAATCTGGGCGGCGGAGGCTTCCTGCTGTTGCGCTTCGCCGACGGGCGCACTCACTTTCTCGACTTTCGGGAAAAAGCGCCGGCTGCGGCCACGCGCGACATGTATCTGGACGCGCAAGGCAACGTAATCGAAAAAGCCGGCGAGATTGGCTACCGCGCCATCGCGGTGCCCGGCTCGGTGGCGGGGCTGGCCTACGCGCAGAAAAAGTGGGGCAAGCTTCCGCTGCGGCGGGTGATGGCGCCGGCCCTTCGCCTGGCGCGCCAGGGATTCGCGCTGGCCTATGAAGACGCCGAAGACCTGCGCGACGAGCACCTGGCAAAGTTCCCGGCCTCGCGGCGCATCTTCCAGCGTGACGGCAACTACTACCAGCCGGGAGAAATTTTCCGCCAGCCCGAGTTGGCACGCACGCTGGAGCGCATTGCCAGAAATCCATCAGGCTTCTACCGCGGCGCGCTGGCGCGTGAGCTGGCCGCGTCCATGCAAAAGGGCGGAGGGTTGATCACCCTGGCCGACCTCGCCGCCTACGAAGTGAAGGAGCGCGAGCCCGTTCGCGGGGCGTATCGCGGATACGAGATCATCAGCGCGCCGCCGCCGTCGTCGGGCGGCATCGTGCTCCTCGAGGCGCTCAATATTCTGGAAGGCTACGAGCTGGCCAAGCTGGGCAACCGTTCTGCGGATTCCATCCACCTCACGGCCGAAGCCTTCCGGCGGGCGTTCTTTGACCGCGCGCAGTTTCTGGGCGACCCGGATTTCGCGCAGATTCCGGTGGCGCAGTTGATAGACAAACGCTACGCTGCCGCCTGGCGCGCGGAGCTTGATCCACAGCACGCCAGCCTGAGCGCGAACCTGAAGCGTCCAATGGGTGTGTTCAACGAGCTCGATCGCGCGGCCGAGTTGCGGCCCGCAGCAACCGCCGAGTCCGCGCATACCACGCACTACTCGGTGGTGGACGCCGCCGGCAACGCCGTGGCCGTCACCACCACGCTGAATGACAGTTTTGGCTCGCGCGTCACCGCCGACGTCCTGGGGTTCTTGATGAACAACGAAATGGACGACTTCGCGGTGAAGCAGGGCGTGCCCAACGCCTACGGGCTGATTCAGGGCCCGGCCAACGCCATCGGGCCGGGCAAGCGTCCGCTTTCCGCCATGACGCCGACCATCGTCCTCAAGGATGGCAAGCTGCTGCTGGTGCTGGGTTCGCCCGGCGGCCCGCGCATCATCACCACCGTCGCCCATATCCTGATGGGGGTGGTGGATTACGGTCTCGACATTCAGGAAGCGGTGAACGCTCCCCGCTTCCATCACCAGTGGCTGCCCGACTGGATCTACGTGGAGCGTACGGGATTTTCTCCAGACACGCTGCGAGCGCTGGCCGAGCGCGGCCACAAGTTTAAGCCGAACGATGCGGCGCTTCCCTCCGGATACTGGAGTGACGGGCAGTGCATCGCCATCCATCGCGCGACCGGCGAGCGATTGGGCGCCAGCGACGCCCGCAACAACGGAAAGGCAGTGGGCTACTGACATGCGCAAAGCGATGTCCACTTACGTTTATGTGAAGGAGCGGCTGCATCCCGGATTGCTCCAGGGGCTGGCCGACGCCGGCGCCGAGGGCATCGAGATCTTCTGCGCGCGCGGCCACTTTGACTACGCCAGCCGCACCCACGTGCGCGAAATCGCCGGCTGGTTCAAGAATTCGGGCGTGCCCTTGCATTCCATGCACTCGCCCATGTTCAGCGATTACGACTGGGGACGCAGCGGCGCTCCGCCCATCAACGTTGCAGACACGGAGAAGAAGCGCCTGATCGAGGCCATGGACGAAATCAAGCGCTGCGTCGAAGTGGCGGAGCAGGCGCCGTTCCGTTTCCTGGTGCAGCACATGGGCATGAGCGGCGAATCGTTTGACGAGCGCAAGTTCGAAGCCGGCATGACCGCCATCGAGCACCTGCGCGCCTTCGCGCGCCCCCTGGGCGTTACCCTGCTGCTGGAGAATATTCCCAACGAGCTTTCCACGCCCGCGCGGCTGCTGGAGTTCCTGGCCGGCGGACACTTCGACGACATGGGCATCTGCTTTGACGTGGGCCACGCCCACCTGATGGGCGGCGTGGCCGCGGACTTCGCGACCCTGAAGGCGCGCATCCGCTCCACCCACGTGCACGACAATCACCAGGACCGCGATTCGCACCTGTGGCCGGGCGAAGGCTCCACCGACTGGACGCAGGCCATGGCACTGCTGGGCTCCGCGCCTCATGTCCCGCCCATCCTCATGGAGATTGATGGTGACGGCAAGGGCAACATCCTGCAGGGCATGACGGCCGCGTTCGAGCGCCTGGAATCCGCCGAGCGCTCCGCGCAGGAAGCGAAGAAGTAGCGCGCATGCAGGTTCCCATCATCAGCATCGTGCAGGCCGGACGCCACCAAGGCGAAACCGTCACCGTGCGCGGGTGGCTCTATAACCTGCGGGAGAGCGGCAAGCTCTTGTTCCCCATCTTCCGCGACGGCTCGGGCGTGATCCAGGGCGTGGTGGCCAAGAGCGCCGTCACCCCCGAAATCTTTGAGAAGATCAAGGGACTCACCCAGGAATCGAGCGTGATCGTGCGCGGCAAGGTGCGCGCCGACCAGCGCGCGCCCGGCGGCTACGAGCTGGACGTGAGCGACGTGGAAGTGGTGCAGCGCGTCCCTGAAGACGACCCCTATCCCATCTCGCTCAAGGAGCACGGCGTCGAGTTTCTCATGGACCATCGCCACCTGTGGGTGCGCACCCCGCGGCAGACCGCCATTCTCCGCGTGCGCGCGGAGATCATCAAAGCCGCGCGCGACTACTTCGACGAGCGCGACTTCGTGCTCACCGATCCGCCCATCCTCACGCCCGCGGCCTGCGAAGGCACCTCGACGCTATTTCCCGTGGATTACTTCGACCAGCAGGCGTTCCTGACGCAGTCGGGACAGCTCTACATCGAAGCCACGGCCATGGCGCTGGGCAAGGTGTACTCGTTCGGGCCCACCTTCCGGGCGGAGAAATCGAAGACGCGCCGCCACCTCACCGAGTTCTGGATGGTGGAGCCGGAAGTGGCCTACGCCACCCTTGACGACCTGATGGAACTGGCTGAGAACTTCGTCGCCTTCATCGTGAAGCGCTGTCTGGAGCGGCGGCGCGCCGACCTGGAAACCCTGGGCCGCGATCTCAGCAAGCTGGAAAACATTACGGCGCCTTTCCCGCGCATCACTTACGACGAAGCGGTGAAGCTGTTACAGGATGGCCACGCCAAGGGCGCGCTGGAGTCGCGCTTCGAGTACGGCGGCGACCTGGGATCGCCCGATGAAACTTATCTTTCCGGACTGTTCGAAAAGCCGGTGATGGTGCACCGCTATCCGGCGAAGGTCAAGGCGTTCTACATGGAGCCCGACCCGCAGCGTCCCGACCTTGCCCTGTGCGTGGACGTGTTGGCACCGGAGGGCTGCGGGGAGATCATCGGCGGCTCGCAGCGCATCGGGTCGTATGATCTGCTGGCGCAGCGTATCCGTGAACACGGGCTGCCGGAGTCGGCGTTCAAGTGGTATCTCGACCTGCGCAAGTACGGCGGCGTTCCCCACAGCGGCTTCGGCATGGGCATTGAGCGCGTGGTGGGCTGGATCTGCGGCCTGGAGCACGTGCGCGAGACCATTCCGTTTGCCCGGATGCTGAACCGGCTGTATCCGTAGAATGCAAAATGCAAAATTACAAATGCAAAAAGAAGCCGATGCAGCGAGGTAGCATGTGTACCTGATAGCTAAAGAGCATCTTTAATTTTGCATTTGTAATTTTGAATTTTGAATTGTGAATTTATGGCAATTGCAAACACAACACCGAGTGTTTCCCCTCGTAAGATCCGCGTAATCGGGGTGCCTCTCGACCTCGGGCAGTCGCGCCGGGGCGTGGACATGGGGCCGTCGGCCGTGCGCGTGGCCGGACTGGAAGCGCGCCTGGAAGCCATTGGCCACGTGGTCGAAGACGCCGGCAACATTGCCGTGGCCATTCCCGAGCAGAAAAAGGAAGGCGACCCGCGCGCCAAGTATCTGAAGGAAATCACCGCCACCTGCACCAAGCACGCCGAGCTGGTGCTGAAGACGCTGGAAGCGGGCAAGACCCCGATCGTGCTGGGCGGAGACCACTCCGTGGCCGCGGGCACGGTGGCCGCGGTGGCCGAGTTCCATCGCCGCCTGAACCAGAAGATCGGCCTGCTGTGGATTGACGCACACACCGACATCAATACGCCGGAAACTTCGCCCAGCGGCAACGTGCACGGCATGCCGCTGGCCGCCATCATGGGCCTGGGACCTCCGGAGCTGGCCAACATCTTCGGCTTCTCGCCCAAGGTGGCGCCGGAGAATTGCGTCATCGTGGGCGCGCGCGACATTGACGCCGTGGAGCGCGAAAACGTGCGCAAGGCCGGGGTGAAAGTCTTCACCATGCGCGATATTGACGAGCGCGGCATGCGCACCATCATCGAAGAAGCGTTGCGCATGGCCGGGCGCGGCACCGCCGGCTACCACGTCTCACTGGACATGGACTGGATTGATCCCGAAGACGCGCCCGGCGTGGGCACTCCGGTGCGCGGCGGCGCCACCTATCGCGAGGCTCACCTGGCCATGGAGATCATCGCCGACCACGGCCGCATGACCAGCTTCGAGATCGTCGAAGTCAACCCCGTGATTGACGAGCACAACCGCACCGCCGACCTGGCGGTGGAGCTTACATTGTCCTTGTTTGGGAAGAAGATCCTGTAGCGGCCCGACCGCGTATCTCACTTGCGCGATTTCGCGGGGGTTTTTTCCTCGGCGGAGAACAGGAACTCCCGGATTGCGCTTTCGAGCCTCTCCACTTTGCCGCACCAAATCTCGGGCTTGAAGCCCGGCCGGGTTTCCCGGTAGTTGGCCTTGATCTGCAGGTTGAGGTTCGACTCCAGCAGTCTCTTGAATCTCTCCTTGTGGGGATCTGGAATCCATTCGAAGTTGATCGACAAGCCGCCTCGTGAGTCGACTGAGTAAATGGACTTGGCGGAGATACACTCCACCTTTACGTTGAAAGAACCCGCCTTGCCCCCGGTACCCCACGTAATCAAGGGCGTCAGTTCTTTCGAGAACTCATAGAGCTTCTTGATTGCGTCGAAGTGGTCGGGCTTGGTTGATCGCTCCGCCGCCGCGAAAAAGGTCGGTTCGTCCCACGACCCCCGTGGTCCAGAAGTTGCTCGCTGGCGGCCCGTCTCGGCCCCGAAAAGCTTTGGAATGACAATCTCGTAGTGTTCATGCTTGTAAAACTCGAGTTCGACTGCGTAAAAGCTGAAGCGGCTGTTCTCGTTCAGAAACGTAACCAGATCCTTGAGCTCTTGGTGAAGGGTATCCATCAACACAACAAACCGGAAACTGGCGCTGCGCACATTCGCACGCATGCCATCCAAGAGTTGTGCGAATCCGTCATCATCTAGGTCAAAGAACCTCTCTAACACCTGTCGAAGTGTCTGCTTGCGCTTCTGCAAGCACCGAGTGTTAACTTGATCAATAAAATCCGCCGGATCTTTATAGGCGCTCCACAGCGACGCTCCGTAGTCCAGAACCTGTGCAACAACGTGCCTCTTATCGGTATTACGGTATAGCTTTGTTTCGATGAGGTAGATTTCGCCTGACTTGTCTACGCCCAGCGCGTCGATTGACCCTCCACCAGCAGGGAACTCGCGGACGAGCACACACAGCCGGATATCTTCGCTGATGTCATACAAGGGGATGGCGTCGGGGTTGTCGGCAATATACTGCTGAAGGTCGCTTTCCCGCAGTGCGGCGTTCCTCTGAACCTTTACGGCGTTCTTGCCCTCACGGGAGACGATGATTGCCACGCGGCCTCCTCAAGTTGGTCCCTACATCATCTTCACTACAAACCAGGTCATGTGAATGGCAGAATCCACCGCCAGGGCCAGCAGCAGGACGAGCACGAAGCGGCCAGTGCCACGCAGCGCGCTGATCGGGACCTGGATGCGCCGGGCCACGAAGGTGTGGGCCCAGTTGTCGCCGTGGCGTTTCTCCAGCCGCGTCTTCTGCATTTCCAGATAGCCAATCGCGCCGAAGAACAGGGCGTCCACAAAGTAGGCCAGCGAGCGGATGAACGCGGCGCCCACCCCGCAGGGCTGCAGGTTGTCCGTCACCACCACCTGCCCCAGCAGGAGTTTCCCCAGCGAGCTCCCGTGCAGCCCTTCGAGGATGGTGTGGTAGGCCACGAACCCTGCGATCCCGACGACGAAATCCATCGGCGAGGAGGCCTCCATCTTGCGCACGATGGCCTGGAAATCGCCTCCGGTGGCGGCGGCAGAAATGCCCACCATGATTCCCATCATCAAGCCGGTCATCAAGCCGACCATGGTGTGCGCCACGGTGTCGATGATGCGGGCCAACAGGCGCGGCCCAAAACTCACGCCATTGGGAATGGCCGACCCCACCGCGCCTTCCGCGTAGCCGCTGAACTGGAAGGCGGTTACGTCTTCCGGCGGGGGCGGCGGTTTGGGAGCCTCGGACATGGCGGGACATTATTGGCCGGATGTCCACGCTCGTCAACTAGATGTGCGATGTTCGATAGGTGATGTGTGATGTTTGAAGTGCGATGTGGAACATTCGCCACACATCGCACATCGCACATCAGACATCGCACATCTTTTCATTCCGCCTCCCGAAACCCCGCCAGCGCGATGCCGCATGCGGCGCAGCTTCCCGAGGCCACGACGTATTGGCCCCAGCAGCGCGGGCAATAGCTGAGGCAGCGGCCGGACTCGCGCGCGGGAGCCAGCAGCGCGTTGGGATCGAGCCCTTCGCTGGAGAGAAAGCGCTCCAGTGCAGCGAGCTGCCGGGCCGCGAACCATTCGCGCACGCGGAAATGCGCGCTGCCGTCTTCCGGCAGTTCGCCGGGAGTAGGAAAGCGCAAGCTGCGGACGGCGTGCGAAGCCAGTTCACGGAAGGCGGCGTCCGGGCACAGGCTGCGGGCCACGGCCGCGGGATGAAACTCCACCAGCAGCGGGTGCAGCAGCTCGTCGTTGGCGCGGATGGCAGATAGCGGCGAAAGGGCCGCGGTCAGCACGGCGCGCCAGCGCTGCTCGCCCAGTTCTGGATAAAGCTCACGGTGAGCGATCAACAGGCGGCGCGCGGTGAGCGCCAGCAACGGCAGCGCCAGGGCCAGCGCCAGAGGCCAGGCCAGCAGCAGCCCGGGTTTCCACGCCAGCAGAGGAAGCGCAACCCACAGCGCCAGGAACAGCAGGTTGCTCGACCAGCGCACTCCGCGGGAAGCGGCGCGGTACTGCTCCACCCTTTTCTCGACGCGGCGCAGATCGAACCGGGCGGCGAGCTCCCGCTCGATCACCGCCGCACGCTGCTTCGATCCCAGGCGATGGAGCTCGGCCAGCAGCTCGGCGACACTGCGCGCCAGCATCGGAGAAGAGGAAGTGACGAACGCCTTGCCGGCCACGCGGATGGAGGCGTCGGCAAGGTCAATGCGGGTCATTTCCTCGTGGCGCAGGAACAGCGGCGCGGCGGCGCCCACGCTCTCCGAGGGCGGCCCTTCCAGGCGCCACGCCGACGCGCCCTCGGGCGAGACCATCAGCGGGTATGGAGGGCACACCAGCGCTCCTCCCAAAGGAGGCAGCGGCGGCACGAAGACTCCTTTGCGGCGCACCGCGGGCAGCGGGATGGCTTCGCGGGCCAGGCGGAAACCGCGCCCGGTCTGCCGGAAAGCCACCGCCTCCGGCTCCACCCACACCAGGCAGTGCAGCAGATAGACTGCGAACAGGACCAGAAACAGCCCCTGCAGCTCGGTCATGCGCTGGGCGGAGTTGGGGTCTGATCGTGGGAGATGGTGGTTTCGCCGCGCCGGAAAATGGCGCCGAAGAATTTCTTCAGGCCGGCGAGCAGCGCCACCACTCCGGCGACGATCAGCTTCCAGAACTTCTGCAGCAGTCCGGTCTTCAGGGCCACGGCGCCGGCCCCGCCCGCAATCAGAGCGGTAAGCCCGTAGGCCGCGATCTTGTCGCCGGTTTTGAATTCGGCGTAGCTTTTCCCGGCGCTGTAGGAGAAGCCGGAGATCAGCCCTTCGAACTGCGGCACCACCGCCGCGGCCTGCTGCGGAACCATCACCAGGTCCACGCTCATGGCCCCATTGCGGCCCAGCAGCCGCACCGAGTAATTGATGGACTCGCCCTGGGAGTCGGAAGCGCGCCCGCGAATCCCCCAGGTGAGGTTGTTGGTTTTGGGATCGTAGAACGGCGACTGCTGCCAGCCCACCACTTCCATGGTGGGCCAGCCGCGCTCCTTGCGGACTTCATTGGCGGCCTCGGTGCCTTCGCGGATGGAGCTCAGGATGGCATCGGCGTCGAGCTTGTCTTTCTCGTCGTCCTTCACATACCCGATCTCGTCAAACTCGAAAATGATGAACCAGAAATCGTCGTCGTTCTTGGTGTTGGGTATGATGATGCCCAGTTCGCGCCCCGAAGTCGGATTCTGGGCCAGTTCCATGAACTTCAGCGCACCCGCCTTGCCCGCGAAGCGATAGCCTTCAGGAACCTTGATCTCCGCCAGATCGCCGATCCGGCCCACGGTCGGGCCGTCCTGCCAGTCAATTTGCGGCGGCGTCTGCGGTTGGTCCTGCGCAGGAAGCGAAGTGGCAATCAGCAGGAAGGCAAGAGTGAAAACCAGAAGGCGGCAACCCTGGAGTCGAGGCATGGCATCTCCTTTATTCCCTGGCGGGCGGGCCAGTATGCGATGGCTGTAAATTATGCTCCCGTTGCGAGCACGGAGTCCAGAGTACAGCGTGAAGAACCCTGTACTCTGTACCCTGAACTCTGCACTCACCATTAAAATAGAGGCACGATGAAGAAACTGCGAGTGGGCGTGCTGTTCGGCGGACGCAGCGGCGAGCACGAAGTGTCGCTGCTGTCGGCGGCGTCGGTGATGGACGCCATGGACAAGTCGAAGTACGAAGTCGTGCCCATCGGCATTACCAAGGAAGGCCGCTGGGTGGCGGCGGCGCATGCCCAAAAGCTCTTGCGCGGCAGCCGCGAGTCTTCGCGCAAGCTGCGCGCCGGCGATCCCGAAGCCACCGCCCCGGCGGCGGTGCTGGCCAAGGGCTCCACCATCATCATGCCTCCGGTGCCGCGCGGAGACTCGAGTTCGCTCACCCCGCTGGAAAGCAAGGCGCCCACCCGGCGCGTGGCCGACTCCGCCATCAACGTGGACGTGATCTTCCCCGTCCTGCACGGCACCTTCGGAGAAGACGGCACCGTGCAAGGGCTGCTGGAACTGGCGGAGGTGGCCTACGTGGGCGCGGGGGTGCTGGGCTCGGCCTGCGGCATGGACAAGGACGTGATGAAGCGGCTGTTTGCCGCCGCTTCCCTGCCCATCGTGAAGCACGTCACCGTGCTGCGCTCGGAGTGGGAGCACGAACCGGAGAAGGTCCGCCGCGCCATCTTGAGCAAGCTGAAGTATCCGCTGTTCACCAAGCCTGCGAATCTGGGCTCGTCGGTGGGCATCAGCAAAGTACGCGACCCCGACCAATTGGGCTCGGCCCTGGACCACGCCGCCGAGTTCGACCGCAAGATTGTCGTGGAGCAGGGCGTGGGCGGCAGGCACGGCAAGGCGCGCGAGATCGAGTGCTCGGTGCTGGGTAACGACCAGCCCATCGCCTCCGTGGCCGGCGAGGTCGTCCCCGGACACGAGTTCTACGACTACTCCTCGAAGTATCTGGACGAAGGCTCCAAGCTTCTGATCCCGGCGCGGCTCAGCAAGAACAAGCACAAGCGGGTGCGCGCGCTGGCCGTGCGCGCCTTCCAGGCCGTGGACTGCGCCGGCCTCGCGCGCGTGGACTTCCTGATGGACCCGAAGAACGGGAAGATCTACGTGAACGAGATCAACACCATGCCCGGCTTTACCTCCATCAGCATGTATCCCAAGCTGTGGGCGGCCACCGGCATCAGCTATCCCGAGCTGATTGACCGCCTCCTCCAGCTCGCCCTCGAACGCCACGCCGAGAAGAAGAGGAACCGCTACAGCCGGTGACGCTGAGTACCGAGTTGCGAGTTAGATTGCTCTTGCCTGCCGTATAATTCCCGTCCGCTCATGGCGCTGACCGCTGGAACCCGCCTGGGTCCTTACGAGATCGTCGCGGCCATCGGCGCCGGCGGCATGGGAGAGGTCTACCGGGCCCGCGACCCTCGCCTGGGGCGCGATGTGGCGGTCAAGGTCCTGCCCACGGCTTTCGCCATGGACGCCGAGCGGCTCGCCCGTTTCCAGCGCGAGGCGCGGGTAATCGCCGCGCTCAGCCACCCCAACATTCTGGCCATTTACGACGTGGGCGCGCACGAAGGTCTGCATTATCTCGTCTCCGAACTGGTTGAGGGCGCGAGTCTTCGCGCCCGGCTGGCCGAGGGCCCACTGCCCGCGCGCAAGGCGGTGGAGTGCGCGGTGCAGATCGCGCAGGGCCTGGCAGCCGCACACGAAAAAGGAGTGACCCACCGCGACCTCAAGCCCGACAACCTGTTCCTCTCCAAAGACGGCCGGGTAAAGATTCTCGACTTCGGCTTGGCGTACGTGGAACCCACAGCCGCGACCGGCGACGACCAGACTTCGCCCACGGCCGCGGGCATGGTGCTGGGCACCGTGGGCTACATGTCGCCGGAGCAGGTCCGGGGACAGCCGGTGGACCATCGCTCGGATATTTTCAGCTTCGGGGCCGTCCTCTACGAGATGGTCAGCGGTCAGCGGGCCTTCCGCCGCGACACCTCGGCCGAGACCATGACCTCGATCCTGAAGGAGGAGCCACCGGAGCTGAGCGCCAGCGGCCAACCGGTTCCGCCGGGATTGGACCGCATCATGCGGCATTGCCTGGAGAAGAATCCCGAGGAACGATTCCAGTCGGCGAGCGATCTGGCCTTCGACCTGGCGAGTCTCTCAGGCAGTTCCACGGCGGCGGGACAGGTGGTGCGGGCTCCTGTGGGCAGACGAGTCGTGACCGCCGCGTTCGTGCTGGCGGCCCTGACGGCGGTATGCGCCCTGTCGTTCGTCGTGGGCAAGCAGTCCGTGCCTGTGGCCGAGCAGCCACGCTTCCAACGGCTCACCTTTCGCGACGGATACATCTCGGCGGCGCGCTTTACCCCTGACGGTCAGACGGTAGTGTACAGCGCGCAATGGGACAACGGACCGACAGAGATCTTCACCACGCGGCTGGAGTTTCCCGAGTCGCGTCCGCTGGGCCTGAAGGAGAGCGTGGTGTATGCCGTCTCCGGCTCCGGGGAAGTACTGATTGGCCAGCGGGCTGCGGTGTATCGCCACGGTATCCAGACGGGAACGCTTTCTGCGGTGCCGCTGGCCGGCGGCTCCCCCAGGGAACTCGTCCCGGATGTGCGCGGAGCTGACGTCGGTGGCGGTGCGGGGTCTTTCGCGGTGGTGAAGGACGTTGGCAGCCGCTACCGGCTCGAGTTTCCCGCAGGCAAGCTGCTGTTTGAGACCTCGGGCTATATCAGTCACGCGCGGGTCTCGCCCGACGGCCAGCAGGTTGCCTTCATGGACCACCCGGTGCGCCACGACGATCGTGGCTGGGTGAGCGTGATTGATCGAACCGGCAACCGGAAGAGGCTGACCCAGGAGTGGGCAGGCTCGCAACAGGGACTGGCGTGGCATCCTTCGGGGAAAGAGATCTGGTTCACCGCGTCAGAGCTGGGCCCGAACATGTCGCTGCGGGCCGTGACCCTCGAGGGAAAGGAGCGCGTGGTGCTGCGCACCGCGGGAAGGTTGAAGCTGCACGACATCGCTCCCGACGGGCGTGTGCTGCTGACGCGCGAAGCCTGGCGTAACCGCATCGTGGCCCATGTTGACGGGCAGTCGCGCCCGCTGGACCTGACCTGGCTGGATGGCTCGACGGTGACCGACATCTCCCCCGATGGCTCCACCATTCTGTGTGACGAGTGGGCGGCGGCCGCCGGCCCCATGTATGCGGTTTGCCTGCGCAAGCTGGACGGTTCGCCCCCCGTTCGTCTAGGGGCGGGCGGCGGCGGGCGCTTTTCCCCGGATGGCAAATGGGCGCTGGTCATGTTTCCGGTTTCGCCCGCCAGGCACGCATTGCTGCCGATTGGACCGGGCGAAGCGCGCGACCTGCCGCTTAGCAACGTAGCGCCCGTGGGGCGCGGGGCCTGGTTCCCCGACGGCACCGCCTTCCTCTTCAGCGGCACCGAGCCCGGCAGAAAACTTCGCACCTATCGGCAGGACATTCAGGGTGGCACGCCGCGGGCGGTGACGCCGGAAGGTGTCGATGGGATCCTGGTCTCCCCGGATGGCAAGACGCTGGTAGCGCGCGACGCCGAGAGGAAGTGGGTCCTTTACTCCCTGGAGAACGGCGACACGCGCTCGCTCGCCGGACTGCCGGCCGGTGATGAGCCGATTGCCTGGAGCGTGGATGGCAAGAGTCTGTTTTCGTTTCTGCCCGATCAAGCGATGCTGCGCATCCACCGTTTCGGTCTCGCCACCGGTACGCTTGAGCTCTGGAAGGAGCTGCCTCCTCACGATGCGGCGGGAGTGCTGCCTGAATTCTGGGCCGTGATTACCCCTGACGGAAAGACCGTGGCCTACACCTACTCACGCGTCCTTTCCGACCTCTACGTAGTCGAAGGCCTGAAGTAGAAAAGCCTTTCTCACCGCCGAGCGCGCCGAGAACGCGGAAATGCCGGGACCAACCAGAACCAAGATCCCTCGACTGCGCCCCGACCAAGGTCGGGGCGTCGCTCGGGATGACAATCGCAAGGAACCGCGCTGGTGCTCCCGGCCAGTTCAGCGGAGACAAATATTTCTGCAATCGCTCCGACGCGTGTATAATCTAACTAACTGGTTAATTAAATGCACCGCATGTCCCGCCAGTTCGCCCGCTCCCGCCCCGGCCCCCGGGGCAAGAAGGAACATACGCGCGCCGCCATCCTGCATGCCGCCCTGCATGAGTTCGCCGCCGAAGGCGTGGACGGCGCCCGCACCGACGCCATCGCCCGCGCCGCCGGCGTCAACAAGGCCCTGCTCTACTACTACTTCCGCAACAAGGAAACGCTCTACGGAGCGGTGCTCGACCAGGTGTTTTCCGGGCTGGCGGCGGCGGTGGGCGCCGCCTTGGACCGCGACCTGCCTCCGAGCGAGAAGGTACTGGCCTGGGCCGGGGCGCACTTCGATTACATCGCCAGCGAGCCCATTTATCCCCGGGTGGTGTTGCGGGAAATGATGCGCGCCGGGCGTACCGGCTCGCCCCACATCCGGCGCATCGCCAAAAAGTACCTACGCCCCATTCAGGCGCGGCTCATGGAACTGTTCCGCGAGGGAATTTCCCGCGGCGCCTTTCGCCCCGTAGACCCGCAGCACTTCGTGGTTTCGGTGGTGGCCATGAATGTTTTCTATTTCAGCAGCGCGCCCATGTTGCGCCAGATGCTGCGTGACGATCCCCTTTCCCGGCAGCGCGTGGCCGAGCGCCGGGCCGCGGTGCTGGACACAGTTTCGTCAGCCTTGTTCACAAAACCCAGCCGCAAACCCTCGCGGCCAAAGCGGAGACGGAGGTAAGACATGCCCACAGGCACGAAGTTCGGCATCGCCATGGCCGTGCTGGTGGCGGCGGCCGTCGGCTACTACCTGGCCACTGCGGACTTTTCGCGCAGCCTGGTGCTGATCGGCACCGTGGACGCCAACCAGGTGATCGTCAGCGCGCGCGTTTCCGGGCGCATCGAGAAGCTGCCGGTGGATGAAGGCACGGAAGTGCGCGCCGGCGACCTGATCGCGCTGCTCGAGGCCCAGGACCTGGCCGCCCAGCGCGACGCCGCCGCGGCCACCGTGGCCAGCCTGCGCTCGCGGGTTCAGGAGACGCAAGCCACCCAGGAGCTGGCGCAGGGTGAGACCTCCAGCGGAGTCGCGGGAGCCATCGCGCGATTGGAATCGGCGAAGTCGCAACTGGCGGAGGTGCGCGCCGATCTGGAGCGCGTCCGGCTGGACAACGAGCGCATGGTTTCCCTCGCCCGCGAGGGCGTGGCTTCCGCCCAGGACCGTGACCGCTCGGTGCAGGCGCTGAAGGCGGCGCAGGCCCGAGTGCTCGGGCTCGAAGACATGGGGAAGGCACTCGAAGCCGAAGTGAACGCGGCCCGGGCGCGCACCCACCAGGCCCACGCCGCTTCCAGCAACGTCGCCGCCACCCGCTCGCAACTGGATCAGGCGGAAGCCCAGCGCGCGGAGTCGGAAACTCGCCTGGGCTACGCCCGGGTCACCGCCCCGCTTTCAGGCACGGTCTCGGTGCGAGTGGCTCGCGAGGGCGAAGTGGTGAGCGCGGGCTCGCCCATCGTCACCTTGGTGGACCTGAGCGACATCTGGGTGCGGGCCGCCATTCCGGAAACCCACGCCACCGAAATCGCACTGGGCGACGCGCTGCAGGTGCGTCTGCCTTCGGGCGAACTGATCGAGGGCAAGGTGATCTACAAGGCCGCGGAGGCCGACTTCGCCACCCAGCGCGACGTGAGCCGCGTCAAGCGCGACATCCGCACGGTCGTGCTCAAGGTGCGCGTGGACAACTCCAGAAAAACGCTGGTACCCGGCATGACCGCGGAGGTCCTGGTGCCGGCCAGCAAGCTGCCGCGCGGGATCGACCGCGGGCTGCTGGGAAAGCTGTAAGCCATGAACACCTTCGCGCGCCCGCGTAACGGCGAAAGCAAGAACGGCGGCGTACCCGCCATCGAGGTCGAGCACATCACCAAACAGTACGGCGACTTCACCGCGGTCAGCGATGTGTCGTTCGCGGTGCACGAGGGCGAGATCTTCGGACTGCTGGGACCGAACGGCGCGGGCAAGTCCACGCTGATCCGCATGATGACCACGCTGATCGAGATCTCGAGCGGCGCCGCGCGCATCCAGGGACACGACGTCAGCCGCGAGCCCGACGCCGCCCGCCACTTGATCGGAGTGATCCCGCAGGCCATGACCAGCGACCTCGACCTGACCGTGGAGGAGAACCTGCACATCTACGCCAAGCTCTACGGCGTGCCCGCGCGCCAGCGCCGCGAGTCGGTGAACGAGCTGCTGGAGGTGGTGGACCTGGCCAAGTGGCGCTCCAGCCCCACCAAAAACCTCTCCGGCGGCATGCGCCGGCGGCTGGAGATTGCGCGCGGCCTGGTGCACAGCCCGCGCATTTTTTTTCTGGATGAACCCACCACCGGGCTCGATCCGGTATCGCGGGTGGCGGTGTGGGAAATGATCACCAGCATCAAAGAACGGCGGCAGCTCACCGTGCTCGTCACCACCCATTACATGGACGAGGCCGACCGCCTGTGCGATCGCATCGCCATAGTGGACCACGGCAAGCTGGTGGCGCTGGATTCGCCCGCCGCCCTCAAGGCCACCGTGCCCGGGTCGAACGTCATCGAGGTGCAGTTCAGCCACGTGCCCGAGCTGTGGGAGCTGCGCCTGAAGAAGCTCGGCCGGGTGCATTCGGTGCAGCGCGAGGGCGCGGGCATGTACCGGATTTTGTCGGATGAAGGATCGCTGACCACCACGGAACTGGTTTCCATGGCGCTGGCCGAGGGCGTGCAGGTGAAATCGCTCTCGGTGCAGAACACCACGCTCGACGACGTCTTCGTGCACTACACCGGCCGCCAGCTTCGCGACGAGATGCAGAAGGCGTTTGCCTACACCGGGACGCTGTTTGGCGGAGGATGAGGGAATTGAATCATTGAGGGATTGAAATCATTAGCGAATTGAATCATTGAGCGATTGAATCATTGAATCATTAACAAAACGGCCTTCGGAGAGGACTCGGCGGTACGAGCCACTCCAATGATTCAATGACTCACTGATTCAATGATTCAATCGAACGTCTACCAATTTGGAGTTCACTCATGCACAGAATGCTGGCCATCGTGGAGCGGGACATGCGCAAGTTCTTCCGCTCGCCCGCGCTGATGATGGTGGCCATGGTGTTCCCGCTGATCCAGTTGGTGGTGCTGGGAAGCGCATTCGGCGGCAAGATCCGCGACGCGCAGGTGGCGGTGGTGGACTACGACGGTGGCCCGCAGGCGCTCAAGGTGCGGCAGGCTTTCGATTCAGTGCGCGCCACCGTGGGCACCTTTGTTCCTGTCTACTACCACGACGAGCGCCAGGCGGTGCTCGACCTGCGCGACGGCAAGGTGGAGGCGGCGCTGATCATTCCGCCGGAGTTTTCCCGCCGCGTCTATGAGGCCAACCGTCCGCGCATCGCGCTAGTGGTGGACAACAGCGACGGCTTCATGAGTTCGGCGCTGGAGTCCAAGTTCCAGGAGCTGGTGGCCGCGCTCAACCGGCCGGACGTGGAGCCGCGCCTGGTGGGCCGCGTCGCCCTTGACCTGGTCGAGCTTTATCCCTACATCGAATACACCAAGTACCTGCTGCCGGGTTCGATTGCGCTGGCCATGTTCGTCTCGGTGATGGTGGGCGGCGGCATTGTCTACATTGACGACAAGGCGCGCGGCGTGCACGAAGGCTACCTGGTCACACCCATCACCAAGCTGGAACTCATCTTCGGCTTTATCGCGGCGGGCGCGCTCAAGGCCATGATTGCGGGCGTGGTGCTCACCGTTCTGGGCTCGCTGCTGGCGGGCGTGGGCGGCGTGTTCCATCCGGTGAAGATGCTCTGGCTGCTGGCCATGATTGCGGCCACGTCATTTGCTTTCATCTCCATGATGTTCTTCTTCATGGCGCGGGTGCAGGATCCGCTGGTTCCGCGCGCTATGTTCGGCATCCTGAACACGCTGCTGTTTTTCCCCAGCGGCGCCATTTACCCCATTCATTCTTTTCCCTGGTGGCTCAAGGGACTGGCCTGGGTTGACCCGTTCACCTACTCGGTGCACGGCTTCAAGGCGCTGCTGCTGAAAGACGCCGGCTTCGCCGCCATCTGGGGCGACCTGGCATACCTCACGGTGTTCACTCTGCTGATGACGCTGGGCGCGACCACCCTGTTCCGGCGAACCCTGTGATTCATTGAATCAGTGAATGATTGAATCATTGAATCCCTGGAGTACGTGCCAGCTCTGTCTCAGGGTCGGATCAATGATTCAATGATTCACTCGCTCAATGATTCAATCCCACCTATGCCATACTCTCTCTCGCATGTCGCTGCTCGACGCTCCGGAATACGATCCCGCACCCGCGCGCCGCAAGAAGCTGCTGGCGGCGGGCACGGTGCTGCTGGTGGCGGCGCTGGCCCTGGCCGGCTACCGTTTCCGCAACTGGCCGGAGGAGCGCGTGGTGGACCGCTTCTTCGCCGCGCTGCAAACAAAGGACTACGAAACCGCGTACGGCATCTGGCTGGCCGACGCTGACTGGAAGCAGCACCGCGACCGTTACACCAATTATCTCTACGGCGATTTCTACCGCGACTGGGGGCCGGGCGGCGAGTGGGGCCTGATCCGCAGTTATCGCATCGACGGCTCGGACAACCCGCCCCACGCTTCCGGGGTTGTCGTCGAGGTCGTCGTGAATGAGCGGGTGCAGAAGGCGCGCGTCTGGGTGGAGAAGAAAGACAAGAGCCTGACCTTTCCGCCGATTTGATTTCCACCCACCGGCTTTTGTTCCCTTGTCATCCCGAGCGAAGCCCGCCGCGGCGGGCGCAGTCGAGGGATCTTGGTTTGTTTGCTGAGATTCTACCCGGGCCGTCCAGCCAACAGGGCTAGCATCTTCCCCAGCGACGCCTCATCTTCCACGTTCGCGCAGGTCTGCCTGCGATCATTCTGCCGCATTAGACCGCAGAGCACCTTCCCCGGGCCAATTTCGACAAAAGTTCCCACGCCCTGCGCAATCAGCTCCTGCATAGAGCGCACCCATTGCACGGCGCCGGTTACTTGGCGGACCAGGGCATCGCGCGCGGGCTCGGCGGCACGGGTGAGGGCGGCGTCCACGTTGTTGACCACGGGAATGCGCGGATCGGAAAACGCAAGCGCGCGCAGGTCGGCGGCCAAGCGCTCCTGCGCCGGACGCATGAGCGAGCAATGGAAGGGAGCGGAGACGGACAGCATGATGGCGCGCTTGGCGCCGCGCTGCTTGGCGAGTTCGGCCGCGCGTTCTACGGCCGCCTTGCTGCCGGAGATAACAATCTGCTCGGGCGAGTTGATGTTCGCGGGCTCGACCACACCGCCCTGGGCGGCCTCCGCACAGAGCTGTTGCACCCCTTCGAGCGACATTCCCAGAATCGCGGCCATGGCGCCTTCGCCCGCGGGGACGGCCTCCTGCATGTAGCGGCCGCGGTTGCGCACCGTGCGCACGGCGTCGGCGAAGCTGAGCGTACCGGCGGCGACGTGCGCTGAGTACTCGCCCAGGCTGTGTCCGGCGACGAACGCCGGCGCAACGCCGCGCTCGGCCAAGACGCGCCACGCCGCCACGGAGGCGGTGAGGATGGCGGGCTGGGTGACCTCCGTCAGCTTCAGCTTTTCTTCCGGGCCCTCCCAGCAGAGAGCGGAAAGCGCGAAGCCGAGGGCGGCATCGGCTTCTTCGAAAGTTTGTCGCGCTGCGGGATAACGCTGGGCGAGTTCCCGCCCCATGCCGACCACCTGCGAACCCTGTCCGGGGAAAAGAAAAGCGATGGGCTTGGCGTTCATTTTATTGCTTCGCGGCGGCCGCGGGCGCAGCTTTAGCGGCGTAGGCGGCAATTTCTTTTTCGATGCGGACGTTCACGCCGCTATTCACGAACTCCGCGGCCACCCGGATGGCGTTCTTGATGGCGTTGTTGTTGGACGAGCCGTGGGTAATGATGCAGGCGCCCTTCACCCCCAGCAGGGGCGCGCCGCCGTATTCGGAGTGGTCGAGGCGTTTCTTGAAGTGGGCGAAGGCACGCCGCGAAAGCAGGTAGCCCACCTGCGCGGCGATGGTGGATTCCAGCGATTCCTTGAGCATGGTGCGGACCATCTGGCCCACGCCCTCGGAGATTTTCAGCGCCACGTTGCCGGTAAATCCATCGCACACCAACACGTCTACCTTGCCTTGAAAAAGATCGCGCCCCTCCACGTTGCCCACGAAGTTGAAGCGGAGCTGCTTGAGCAGAGGGAAGGTCTCCTTGGTGAGTTCGTTGCCCTTTACTTCCTCTTCCCCGATGGAGAGCAGCCCCACGCGCGGATGGCTGACACCGAAAATGGCGCGCGCATAGATTTCGCCCATGATGGCGAACTGGACGAGGTTATGGGGCTTGGAGTCCACGTTGGCGCCCACGTCGAGCAGCAGGGCAGCGCGTCCGGTTTCGGTGGGCATGGCCGCGGCGAGCGCGGGCCGGTCCACGCCGGGGAGCCCGCCCAGCACCACTTTGGCGGTGGCCATGGCGGCGCCGGTGTTGCCCGCGGTGACGAACCCGGCGGCGCGTCCTTCGCGCACCAGGCGGAGGCCGACGCGCAGCGAGGAATCCCGCTTGCCACGAACCGACTTGGAAGCCTTTTCGTCCATGCTCACCACTTCCGAGGCATGGACAATCTCGATGTGCTTGCGCGCCTCCGCCGAATGTTGCGCGAGTTCAGGGCGCAGGCGTTCTTGCTGGCCCACCAGGAGTACGCGCAAATCGTGTTCCCGCACCGCGAGGATGGCGCCTTCCACCTCGGGCTTGGGTGCCCGGTCGGAGCCCATTGCGTCCACGGCTATGACGGTCGGCATGGCCTGCGCTGGGAGGACTTACTCGGCTTTCACTGCTATCACTTCACGCCCCTTGTAATGGCCGCACTTGGGGCAGACGCGGTGGGGCAGCTTGCGCTCGTGACAGTTGGGGCACTCGGAGAGCGAGCGCGCGGTGAGAAAGTCGTGCGCGCGGCGCTTGCCGGTGCGCGCTTTTGAATGACGGCGTTTGGGATTGGCCATGACCAGCGCTCCTCAGCTTTCCAATTTTTCGCGCAGCCCTTTCAGTGCTTCCCAGCGCGGGTCCGGGGGCTGCTCCGCGCACTGGCAGGCTTCTGCGTTCCGGTTGCGGCCACAGCGGGAGCAGATTCCCTTGCAATCCTCGCGACACAACGTCTTGGCCGGCGTGGCCAGCAGCACTTGCTCGCGCAGCACGTCTTCCAGCAGCAGGCCCTCGCCTCGGTAGTATCCGATCTCGGTTTCAGCCTCGCTGATGGCCGCTTCGTCCTTGCCCGCATCGGCGCCCAGGGGACGGTAGAGCAGGTCAAAGTCGGTCTCCACCAGGCTCTCCACCGGCTCCAGACAGCGGGCACAGCGAACCTCGACGCGGGTCGAAAGCCGGCCCACCACGCGGATGTCCCGGATGATGCGCTTGCGTCCGTGGTCTTCTTCAATCAGCTCGGCGCGGCCCCAGACCATGATCGGCGCCCGTTGCGCCACTTCGCTGCCCAGATCAATCGCGCCCGGCCGAAACTCCTCCTGGAACTCCTGCTTCTGGACTTCCAGGTCTTGGAGGCGGATGAGCATGGCAGCGTCCGGGGGCGGCCTGCGCCGATCCACAGTGCACGGGCCCCGCTCACGGCGGGGCCCGTGAAGAACACCAGTTTCAAGAATACTGGGCGCTGAAGCGGGCGTCAAGAAAGCGGCCGCCCGCTGCCTACTGCAGGGCGATGGTGCACGCCGTACCGCCCGCCGGATCAGTGGTGATTAGCGTGAGCTGGTCGGAGCAGAAGCCACGCACCCCGGTCTGCCCCACCACAGCGGGCACGCCCGTGAGGGAGTAGCTTACGATGGGCGAGCCCGGAATGGCGTTGATGGTGAAGTCGTAGCCGCCCTTGCGGCAGGGCTGGGCCGGGCACCCCAAAACCCAGTCCAGCATGCCCCCTGCGGCCGGGCTCACCATAACTCCCGGCGGCGGTTCCGCCAGCTTGGTCACGGTGTCGGCAAAGCCGTTGGCCGGAAAGGCGATGGCGTAGGCGGTCTGGGCGGTGTTGATCGCGCGCAGAGAACTGACGGCTGAGGCTTCGTTCGCCGAGATGCGCGACCGCAGCAGGTTGGGAATAGCAATGGCCGCAATGATCAGGATGATGGCTACCACGATGAGCAGCTCAATCAGCGAAAAACCCTTGTGCTTGCGCATAGTCGTACTCTACCCCTTGTCCATCAAAAATCAATAGTTTGGCTGACCCTGGGGAGGGTACTGTACCTGGAGAGAATTAGAGCATACCCAGAAGCGGAGGCGGCGTCAATAGCAAAAACCTTTTCCCGAGCACCTTTGGGCTAGTCCCCTGGGCCTATATCTGGTAACCACTTCGGCCCTGTTACACTCTGGCGATGCTCCCCGGATTTGCCACCGAAGCCGGCACCGAACGGTACCGCGCCCGCTTCCCCCACCTGCGCGACGCCGGCCACTTCCGGCGGCGGGAGGGCGTCCCTGGAGCCGGCGAACTCTGGCTCTCTTCCCTTGGCCTGGGGACCTACCTGGGCGACACCGACGCCGCCGCCGACCTCCGCTACACCGAGGCCATCGAGCTGGCGCTGCGCTCGGGCGTCAATCTGCTGGACGCCGCCATCAACTACCGGCACCAGCGCTCGGAAAGAAACATCGGCCAAGCCCTGGCCAACTTGATCTCCACGGGTGACCTGGCCCGCGACGAAGTGGTCGTCTGTACCAAGGCCGGCTACCTGTCGTTTGACGGAGCCCAGCCCCCCGACCCGCGCGCTTACTTCCAGAAGGAGTATTTGGAGCGCGGAATTGTGAACCCCGCCGAGATCGCCGGTGGCATGCATTGCATGGCGCCCCGCTATCTCGAAGACCAGCTCGAACGCTGCCGCCGGAACCTGGGCCTGGAGACCATTGACGTCTTTTATGTGCACAACCCGGAATCGCAGCTCGGCGAAGTATCCCGGGAAACCTTCCAGCAGCGCCTGGCGGAGGCGTTCGCCATGCTGGAAAAAGCCGTCGCAGCGGGCAAGATCCGTTTCTACGGCTGCGCCACCTGGAACGCGTTTCGCGTCGCGCCCGGACAGCGCGACGCCATCGGCCTCGCCGACGCGCTCTCCGCCGCCCGTGAGGCGGGCGGCGAGCACCACCATTTCCGGTTCGTACAACTTCCCTTCAACCTGGAGATGCCCGAGGCCTACGCTTTCCGCAATCAGCGCTGGAACGGAGAACCGATCTCGACTCTTGGCCTGGCGGAGAGCGCCGGCCTGGCCGTGATCGGCAGCGCCACCCTGCACCAGGGCCAGCTCACCGAAGGTCTGCCGGAGTTCATTGCGCAGAAGCTGGGCCTGAAGAGCGACGCGGAAAATGCCATCCAGTTCGCGCGCTCCGCGCCCGGGCTGGCCGCCGCGCTCATCGGCATGAGCCGCAAGGAGCACGTCGTCGCTAACCTGAAAGTCGCTGCCCAGCCCATCGCCGACGTGGAGAAGTGGAAGTCGCTCTTCAGCAAAAGCTAGAAGCAGTCTGGCTCTGTTGACATCCTCCGAATGGTGGGAGAGCGGGGCTTCAGCCCCGCGGCTAGACCTCCCACACGAGAAAATTGTCATCCCGAGCCGCCCGACCGGCCCTGCGTGCCGAGGGATCTTGGGTTTGCTTTTCCGAGGATGCCAACAGCGCCAGATAGCTTCTATCCTGTTGCGATTATGGCCCGCACTCTGCTCGCCGCCTTTTTCGCTCGCGATCCGCGCCGCGTGGCTCGTGATCTTCTGGGAAAGCTCCTGCTGCGGCAGCGCGGGAAGAAGCGGCTGGCGGGCCGCATTGTTGAGGTGGAGGCCTACCTGGGCTCGGACGACGCCGCCGCGCACGCCGGGGCCGGACCCACCGCGCGCAATCGTGTGCTGTTCGGCCCGCCGGGCCGGGCATACGTCTATTTCATCTACGGCAACCACTATTGCCTGAACGTTTCCTGCCAGCCGGCGGGCAAAGCCGGCTGCGTGCTCATCCGCGCCCTGGAGCCGGTGGCCGGTGTGGCCGAGATGGCGCGTGCGCGCGGCCTGCGGGCTCCCAGCGGCGCCACTTCCGGCGGCCCGGTTTCGCAGCGCTTCTTGCGACAACTCACCAGCGGCCCGGGCCGGCTGTGCGCAGCCTTCGACATCACTCGCGAGCGGGACAACGGACGCAACCTCACCACGCGCACTTCTCAGATCTGGCTGGCCGACGACGGCTACCGTCCGCAGCGCATCCTCGCCACTCCACGCATCGGCATCCGCAAAGCCGCGGGCAAGCGGCTGCGGTTTGTGGTTGTGGGAAGTCTCTTCCTCTCTCGGGCGAAATGATTCACCACGGAGGCACGGAGACACTGAGGGATTGAATCATGGATCAGTGAATGATTGACTCGCAGCTTCCTACTGATTCAATGATTCAATCGCTCAATGATTCAATCGCCCACCCGTGTACAATTTCGCAAGCGCCCATGCTGCTCGTCCTCGATGTCGGCAACACCAACACCGTGCTCGGCCTGTTTGCGCGCGCGGCCCAGGCCGGTCCCGACGGCGTGCCCCGCTACGACCGCCTGATCGCCAACTGGCGCGTGGCCACCATTCCCACCCACACCGTGGACGAGTACGGCGTGCTCTTCCGCAACCTGTTTGCCCTCGACAAGCTGGAAGTCAGCAGCCTGGAAGGCATCATTATTTCTTCCGTGGTGCCGCCGCTGGACACGACCCTGCGCGAAGTCTGCGAAAAATACTTCGGCACGCGCCCCCTGTTCGTCGAGCCCGGGGTGAAGACCGGCATGCCGGTGGCCACCTACAACCCCTCGGAAGTAGGCGCCGACCGCATCGTCAACGGCGTAGCTGCCTTCCAGAAATACGGCGGCCCCTGCGTAGTGGTGGACTTCGGCACCGCCACCAATTTCGACGTGATCTCGAAAAAGGGCGAGTACCTGGGCGGCGTGATTGCTCCCGGCCTCGGCATCTCCGCCGAGGCGCTGGTGCAGCGCACCGCACGCCTGCCGCGTGTGGACATCCGCAAGCCCGAGCGCGTGGTGGGCACCGACACTGTGAGCTGCATGCGCTCCGGCCTGTACTACGGATATCTCGGTCTGGTGGACGGAATCCTGGAGCGGCTGCTGGCCGAACTCGGCCCGGAAACCAAAGTGGTTGCCACCGGCGGTCTGGCCTCGCTCATCGCCGAGGGCTCGCGCTACCTGAAGGAAGTGGACGACCTGCTGACGCTCGAAGGCTTGCGCATCATCTGGGAGCGCAACGCCGCCGCCGAGAAGCGCCCCCGGGCGGTGGCCGCCGCGCGGCGCACGTCGTAGCCGCGGCCGTGGAAAACTACTTCAACTATTTCACCGAAATCGAGGAACACTTCCAGCGCCGCCGCGGTACTCTGCTGCTGCTTTCCACGCTCGACTGGGCGCTGATCGAGACCTGGAAGGAGGCCGGCATTCCCTTGGAAGCCGTGCTGCGCGGCATTGACTCCAGCTTCGACCATCACGAGCGCCGGCCCTCGAGGACGCGCAAGGTCAACAGCCTCGCTTTCTGTCTGCAGGAAGTGCTGGCCGCGGCCGAGGACATGAAAGAAGCCGCGGTCGGGGCATTGCCGGCGGAAGGAGCCGGGGCGGCAGGCCTCACGCCCGAGCGCATCGCCCAGTTTCTCAGCGCCGGCGCCGCTCAGCTCGAGAAGGCAGACCTTCCGCTAGCGGCGCGCACCTTGGCCGTTGAAACGGTACGCTCACTGCGCGAGCTCGCCGACGCCATCAGTCAAGCCACCGTGCAGCTTGCGCTTGAAGACCTGGAGCGGCGCCTGACGGTGCTGGAAGAAAAGCTGTTCGCGGTCCTGCTCTCGGCGACCCCGGACGAGGAAGTCCTGGCTGTGCGCCGCGACGCCGACCGCGACCTGGCCCCCTACCGCCGCAAGATGCCCGCGGCGCAGATCGAACAGCTCCATCGGCAGTACGTTCACAAACGCCTGCTCGACCGCCACCAGGTGCCGCGGCTGAGCCTGTTCTATATGGCGTAGAGAGGAGCGGATTGAAGAGCCCAGCTCACTCACCATACGTGACCGCTCACGTATATACCAAGCGACAAGCACTTGACTTTCCTGACCGCTCACGTATAATAAACCGTGGCCCGAAAAAGGAAAAACCCGTATGCTGTGGCGCTAGGTCGCAGGGGTGGCCGCAAGGGCGGGCCTGCGCGTGCGGCCAGCATGACTCCAGAGCAGCGCAGTGAAAGCGCGAGAAATGCCGTCACCGCCCGTTGGGCAGTGCCAACTCAGCAGATCGCCTGCCCCCCTATCGCCTCGTCTCATGTTTCACCTGGCCCGACGCCGGGGAGCGAGTTTGTTGCAGACCCGGCTAGCAAGAATTGGGCGAAATTTCAAAGTCTTATCCATCACTGGCGAAACGAAAGAGGGGCGATGTCCTCAATCACCGAGATGTCGATGTTGCCCTCCTATCAGAAGCTCGTTGGGATGGGCGAAGTGGCGATCCCATTGCTCCTCGCGGAGCTCAAGTCCGAAGGTGATGAACCCGACCAGTGGTTTTGGGCGCTTAAAGCGATTACTGGAATTGACCCAGTCAAGCCAGAGGATCGAGGCGACTTTGTAGGGATGGCAAGGGCATGGCTCAAGTGGGGAGAAGATGAGGGCTATGCCGGGTAGCTGGCCGCCCCACGAACTTCCATATCTGACCGATGAAACCTGCCAAGTAACAAGCCCTGCCTCAAGACGTTATAACTGTCTTGCCTGGGCGGCCGGAAATGATTCCCGCAACTGGTGGCCCGATCCGATGGGGATTGGATATTGGCCCCAGGGCGCACCCAGAGAAGTAAACGTGGAAGCGTTTTTGCACGCTTACGAGACGCTGGGATACAAGCTCGGTGTCGATGGTTCCTTGGTGGCGGATTCGGAAAAGGTGGCCATTTTCGGGAAGGAGAATCAAGACGGATCGATAATCCCAACACATGCGGCCATTCAGCTTGAGTCTGGCGAATGGTCCAGTAAACTCGGGCAGTTTGAAGATGTTCGCCATCACACCGTCGATGCAGTAAATGGACCAGTCTACGGCAGGGTAATTTGTTTCATGTCCCGCCCGCGTCGTACCGACTAACGTTATTTGTTTTCTGTTGCTTTTCGTGCAATGCACGCGGCGACTGGGCTGAAGTCCTCGCGCTTGGCTTTCTTGGCCCGATCTGCGGCTGACTTGGCCCTTTCGCGGGCTTGGCGGGCTTTGTCTCTGGCGGTTTCTTTGCTCTTCTTTGGCATGGAGGCATCATGCCACAGAATCAGTGGTTGGATGCAAGCTGCACCACTACAGCAGTTCCTTGCCCTTTTGCCTTTTACCTTTTGACTTTTGATTTTGTCCCAATGCAGCTCACCATCGACAAACTGATTTACGGCGGCGACGGCTTGGCCCGCCTGCCCGCCGACGAACGCGGCCCCGGCAAGGCCGTCTTTCTTCCCTTCGTGCTGGAGGGCGAGCGGGTAGAGGCCGATCTGGTGGAAGAGAAGCCGGGCTTCGCGCGCGCCCGCGCCACCAGCGTTCTGGAGCCGTCGCCGCAACGCATCGCCCCCGCGTGTCCGTACTTCGAACGCTGCGGCGGATGCCACTACCAGCACGCCGGCTACGAACATCAGTTGGCGCTGAAGACCACCATCCTGCGCGAGACGCTGCGCCGCACCGCGCGCGTGGACTGGCCGGGAGAGATTCCCGTCCACAGCGCGCAACCCTTCGAGTACCGCAACCGCGCCCGGCTGGCGGTGCGCGGCGGCCGCAATTTCGCGCTCGGCTACCACAAGCTGGGGACGCGCGAACTGCTGGCGGTGGAGCAGTGCCCCATCAGTTCACCGCTCATTAACCGCGGCATTGCTGCGCTCTGGGAGTTGGGGCGCGCGGACCAGGTAGGCCGCGCCGTCTTCGAGATGGAACTCTTCGCCGACGCCGAAGACGCGCAGCTGCTGGTGGAAGTCTCCGTGCTCGCCGAGCAGGAAGGCGCCGGCCGTGAATATCTGGCAGAGTTCGCGGGCTGGCTCCGCGAGCGCTTGCCCTCGATTGCGGGCGTGGCCGTGTTCCGCAAGTCGCGCGAAGGCCCGCTGGTGCGCATGGAGTTTCCGGAGAAACTGGAGACGCATTTGGGCGCGGATTCGCTCACCTACCGCACGGCACATGCGCAGTACCGTGTGAGCGCCGGCTCGTTCTTTCAGGCCAACCGCTTCCTGGTGGACCGCCTGGCGGAGGTGGGTACCGCCGGACGCAACGGATCGCGGGCGCTCGATCTCTACGCGGGAGTGGGACTATTTTCGCTGCTGCTCGCGCAGAATTTCCGCGAGGTGACCGCGGTGGAAACGGCGCCGTTTGCGCACCACGACCTGCGCCACAACTGCCCGTCGAACGTCACCGCCATCCGCTCGACCGCCGAGCGCTTCCTGGCTTCCGCGCAAGAGGGCGCCGCCTACGACCTGATCGTGTTGGATCCGCCGCGCACCGGCCTGGGCGAAAAGGCCGCGCGCGCGCTCGCCGGCCTCGCGGCGCCCCGCATTACCTATGTCTCCTGCGACCCGGCCACGCTGTCGCGCGACCTGCGCGTCCTGCTAGAATCCGGCTATCGCGTGGAGGAGATTCAGTTGCTGGACCTCTTCCCGAACACCTTCCATATCGAAAGCGTGTTTCAGCTCGTGCGCTGAGCCTGGTGTGGGCCAGCCGTGTGGGCCAGCCGTCCTCGGCTGGCCGGAAGACCGGCTCAGAGCAGGAGCCTTTCAGAGACGCTTGGCTGCGTCTCGACCCCCGGGTGCAGTAAGGCTTCCGTCCTTGAGGTGGAGATTGGCGGCTACTCCCGCGCGCGCGCCGCGTCACCCGCTGCTGTGGGCGGCCCTGGCCCTGGCGGCCGGCATCCTGATGGGCACGCATCTGTGGCGCCCGCCCCTGTGGTGGCTGATCGCGGCTGTGATCCTGCTGGCTGCGTCCGCGCAGGTACTCGCGCGCCGCGCGTTGGCCGCTCGACTTCTTGCCCTGTCGGCGATGGCGACCCTGGGCGCGCTGCTCATTGCGGCACAGGATCTAGCGCCTCCCTCCGCCGACCCAACTCAATTCACCGACGGCCGTCAAGCCGTGATTACCGCGCATGTGTTGCGCGATCCGGTGGCACGCACGGCCGCCTGGGGAGGTCCGCGACAAATCGCGGACCTCGAGACGCACCACATCCAGATCGAAGGCGTGACTCACGAGGCCCGGCTGGGCGTCCGCCTGACGATTTATCAATCCGCCGACGACGGCGCGGATGCCTCCTCCGCAGAGCCGTTCGCCTTCCCCTTCCTTCGCCCGGGCGAGCAGTTGCGTTTCCCGGCGCGCCTGCGTCTGGTACGCAACTTTGGCAATCCGGGCGCGCTCGACATGCGCACCATCCTGGAGCGCAACGGAATCGTGGCGCTGGCCTCGGCCAATGCGAAGCAGGTGGAGCGGCTTCCGGGCTTTGTGGGCTCGCGCGCCGGTGCCGCCCTGGGCGCGCTGCGTCGCAACTTGCAGCGGCGCATCCAGTCGCTGTGGAGTCCGGAGGACGCCGCGCTGCTCTCCGCCATGCTGTTCGGCGAGCGCGTCTCCATCGGGCGCAGCCAGCGTCTCGACTTCCAGCGCACCGGCACCTACCACATCCTGGTGGTCTCAGGAATGAACGTCGGCATCCTGGCGCTGGTGGTGTTCTGGGTGATGCGACGACTGCGCGCGCCCGAGCTTCTCACCACGCTGGTGGCGCTCGCGGTGTGCGCGGGATACGCGCTGCTCACCGACCAGGGCGTCCCGGTGCAACGGGCAACACTGATGCTGGCGCTGTATCTGGGCGCGCGCCTGGTGTATCGCGCCCGCGCGCTGCTGAACTCCACCGGAGCGGCAGCGCTGCTGCTGCTGGTGCTCGATCCGGGCGCGCTCTTCGACGCCGGATTCCAGCTCACGTTTCTTTCCGTGATGGCCATCGCCGGCATCGGACTCCCGCTCATCGAGCGCACCTCGCATCCCTACCGCCGCGCGCTTCGCCACCTGGACTCACTCGACTACGACGTCTCGCTGGAGCCGCGCCTCGCGCAGTTTCGTCTGGACCTGCGCCTCCTCGAAGGCCGGCTTGCGGCTCTGTTCGGGCGGCGCGTGTCGCACGCGGCGCTGGTAGCGGGCGGCCGCAGCCTGCTGGCGCTCTACGACGTCGTGCTGATCGCTGCCCTGATGCAGGCGGCCCTGGCCCTGCCCATGGCGGTGTACTTCCACCGCGCCACTTTGCTGGCGCTGCCCGCCAACGCGGTCATCGTGCCGCTCACCGCGGTGCTGATGCCGGCGGCGCTGCTGGCGCTGGCCGTCAGCTACCTTTCGCCGGCGCTGGCCGCAATCCCGGCGAGTGTCACCGAGTGGGCGCTGCACGGCATTACCGGGACGGTGGCAACTTTGGGCGCGATGCCGGCCGCAGAGGTCCGCATGCCCGATCCGTCGCTCCCGGTTGCTGCGGCAGCAGTGGCCGCGCTGGTTCTGGCCATGATCACCATCCGCCGCCGGCCGGCGCTGGCCGCCGCGGGACTCGCAGCATTGGTTGCGGCCGCGGTAGCGCTGGCCGTGTTTCCGCCGCATCCGCAACTGCGGCCGGGAGTGCTGGAAGTTACCGTGCTCGACGTGGGCCAAGGCGACGCCATCCTGGTGGTCTCGCCCCAGGGCCGCACCCTGCTGATTGACGCCGGAGGCTCGCTGGGCGGACCGGCGTCGGACTTCGACGTAGGAGAGGATGTTGTTTCACCCTACCTGTGGTCGCGCGGCATTTCGCGCCTGGATGCGGTGGCACTGACTCACGCCCACGCCGATCACATCGGAGGCCTGCGCAGCGTCATGGCCAACTTTCGTCCGGCGGAGATCTGGCTGGGACCGAATCCGCCCGTGCCAGTATTTCGCTCGTTGTTGGAGGCAGCATCCGCGCAGCGCGTCAAGGCGGTGGGCCGCGTGGAAGGCGAGGTCTTCGACTTCGGCGGCGCGCGCGTGGAGGTGCTGGCCCCGCCCCGCGACTGGAAACTAACCCAGCGCCCGCGCAACGACGACTCGCTCGCCCTGCGCGTTACCCTGGGCGGGACTTCGGCGCTGCTCGCGGGTGACGTCGAGCGTCGCATCGAGCGCCGCCTGGCTGCACTCGCGCCCGAGGCGGAGTTGCTCAAGGTGGCGCACCACGGCAGCGCCACTTCCACTTCCCTGGAGCTGCTGGACGCGGTGCGGCCGCAGTTTGCGGCCATCTCGGTGGGATTCCGCAGCCCGTTTGGACATCCGCGGCCGGAAGTGCTGGCGCGCCTGGCAGAGCGCGGCGTCCGTACCTATCGCACCGACACGCTGGGCGCGTTGACGTTTTATCTCGATGGGAAGCTGGTGAAGCCGGCGGTGGCCGGCCGCTAGCTGCTCACGCGGAAGCGGCCTGCGGAGGCTCTTCGCTCTCATCTTCACCTAAGATATCGACTGTCGCACCGAATTCAGCAAGAATCGGCCGTGCCTTTTCTAGGTCGGCCTCAAGGATGCGGATTTCGCCGGTCATCGAGCCCTGGCCCGGCATGTCGGCGAGAATCGTAGCAATCTCCGCCGATTCGAGGCGCGATTGAATCTGTTCGGCCTCAGCTAGATCGCTGGTGCGGAAGACAGTGACGATTCGCTGGCGATATTCCTCGATCAGGCGCCGCGCTTCTTCGGCGCGCTCCGCCGGTACTTGCAGGACCACGCCGCCCAGACCGGACATGACTTCTCCTCCGGGCGCATCCGGTGAAGTCACCAGCGACTCGATGCCCGCCGACTCCAGCAGTCCTTGCACCGCCATGGCTTCGGTTTCATCGGCGCTGTCAAACACGGTTTCCAGCTTCTGATTGGGAGTGCTCTCGCCGGACATGATTGCCTCCATTCCTCGCCGGGCCCGGTTCGCTTGTTGCACACGCGTGTAACATCGAACCCAGGCCGCGCGTCTCTATTTGCAAACGGCGGGGAGCAGAGTTTCTCTCATTTCCTCCTCCACCACAAGGGGCGCCGCCAAAACAGAATGGTTTGTCACGCAAGCCCTATCCGCGTTCATCGGCGCGAATCCGCGGTAGGGTGTTCATCGGGGCGCGCGCGGTTGACTGTCTTCCAACCCGCTGCTAGATTGGCGCACTTCGACAAGGACAACCATGCCGCAAGCCAGCCACCACACGCAAACCACCGGACCGCTCACGCCCGCTGCCGACTTCCCCGAGTTGCAAAAGCTCACCTATTTGAACTCGGCGTCGGTGGCCGCGGTTCCCGTGCCCGTGCAGCGCGAGATGCTGGCGTTTGAGGCGCAGATCGCCGGCCAGGGCACGGTGAGTTTCGACGACGCCGCCGAAGCCCGCGTCTATGAAGGGGCGCGCTCCTCGGTGGCGCGGCTGATCGGGGCTGATGTTCAAGAGGTTGCCATCATGACCAGCGCCACCGAATGCATCGCGCAGGTGGCGGGCTGGCTGCGCCCGGTCGCCGGCCAGAACGTGGTTTCGCTCGACATCGAGTTCCCCAGCGTCACCTATCCCTGGCTGCGCATCGCCAAGGATACGGGCGCGGAAGTGCGACTGGCGCCGGTGGCCGCAAACCCCGAATCGCTTTCCGAGGACGACATTGCCAAGCTCGTGGACAAGAACACGGTGGCGGTGTGCGTGAGCCACGTGCAGTATGCCACCGGACACCGTCTCGACCCGGCAAAGCTGGCCGCCATCGCGCACGCGCACGGCGCCATCCTGGTGCTCGATGCCACGCAGTCGGCGGGAGTGGTTCCCCTTGACGTTCGCTCGGCGAAGCTGGACGTGGTTCTCAGCAGCGCCTACAAGTGGCTGTGCGGTCCGTTTGGCGCGGCCTTCTGTTATCTGCATCCGGAACTCTGGCCGCGTTTCGATCCGCCCTTCGTGGGCCCGCACAGCACCGTGGACCCGTTTACCTTCGACGCCACGCGCATCCATCTGGCGCAGTCGGCGCGCCGCATGGAGTACTCCACCGTCGCCTACTCCGCCGGTCTGGGCATGGCTTCGTCCATAGATTACCTGCTGGGCCTCGGCATCGAGCGCATCCTCGCCCACAACCTGCGCCTCACGGCACGCCTGCGGGAGGGACTGGAAGCCGTGGGCGCAACCATGGTCACGCCTCGCGATGCCGAGCGGCGAGCCGGTGTGCTGTCTGCGCGCTTCCCCGGATTCTCGGCCGCAGACGTCGTGGCCGGCCTGCGCGCGGCCGACATCGTATGCGCGCCGCGCCTGGGCGCAGTCCGCTTCTCGCCGCACATCTACAACGACGACAAGGACATCGAGCGCTGCTTGGAAGAAGTCGCGCGAATCGTGAAAAGGTAGCCGCGTCTCATTAAAATGCTGATCCCTTTGATTCGTATCAGGGCACAGCTTCAGCCGTGCCGACCAGAGTCATTCCATCATCAGGAGTTGTCATCCCGAGCGAGTCCGACCGAGCCCCGACCCCGGTCGGGGCGAGGGAGGGCGAGTCGAGGGATCTTGGTTTTGATTTGAAGGCCTAATGGTTCTGCTCTAGCGCTGCTCGATCCGTTCCAGCCGAAACGTCAGCGTGCCCCAGAACATGCGCGCACGCATCTGCACCGGAATGCGCTGAGCGTCGTCGGAATACCAGATCCACATCTGGCCGCGGTCTTTTCCTTCGCCGCCTGTAGCTGCGGACCCCACGCGCAGCGTGCGGAAGGTGCCGGCCGGGGCCTGAATTTCCTCGCGCTCTTCCACGCGGACGCTTACGTCCACCGTCTTGCCGCCGTCGTTCAGAGGAAAGGTGTAGATTTCGCCGGGCTCCAGCGGCAGCGAGCGCAGGTAGTAGATGCCGGAGACCACGTCGGTGACGCAGGCCGGGGTGTCGTTTTCCAGCCGCTTGGTCGCGCCCGACTTCAAGTTCTTTTCCTCTAGCACGCTCTTGCCGCGGGCCGCGTCGAAGCGGATCGCGGTCTCCCGGCGGCGGTAGCCTTCCTCCGTGTGCTTGGTAATCTGGCGCGAGCAGAAGGTGCGGGGATCGAAGAAAGCCTCAAAGCGGTCGCGCACCGCGTAGAGCTGCGCCACCACTCCGGTGGAATTGGCGCTGGCGGTCACGCGCTGCTCGCGGCCCGCGGGCTCGGTGCGCAGCGTGGCCACGCCCGCATCAAAAATGCGCCACTCCACCTGGTACACCCAGACCTCGCCATTGGGAAAACGGTGTCCCGGCGGTGGCGGACGGATTTCAGAAACCGGCTCGGCGGCCGCCGGCTCCTGCGCCGCCGCAGAAGGCGGATCGGCTTCCTGGGCATTGCCGGTTGCCGGAGAAGCCAGGAGCACTGCGAAGACAATCAGGAGAGCGCACGCTCGCTCGGATTCGCAGGACAGGAATCTCATGCAGGGAGCCAGATGATTTTCACCGCCAGCGCGGCCATCATGCCGGCCGCGCCCAGCAGCGCATTGTACTCGCGGTGCCGGCGGTAGAGTTCCCAGGAAAAATTTCCTTCCGCGTCCTTCTCCGCCCGCAGGCGAGGCAGCAAGCGCGGCACCCGGCGCGCGTATTCTTCAAACTCGGGAAAGGCGCGCCGCAGGTAGTCCTCCTCCGAACGGATCACGGGCATGTAAACGCCCACGAACATCAGGAGCATGAGCACGACCACCCAGGGGCTGCGCGCGGCCACAGCAAATCCTCCCGCCAGAATCAACGAGCCCGCGTAGAGCGGGTTGCGGACGTAGGCGTAAGGCCCGGTGGTTGCGAGCTCGGTGTCCTTGTGCACGTGCCCGGAGGCCACCGCGCGCAACCACAGTCCGGGCAGCGCCAACAGACTTCCCGCCGCCAGGAACATCCACGCCGGTTTCGCCAGCCACAGGTACGCCGCGGCGAAAACGAAGCTCAACGGCACGCGGATGCGGCGCGCGGTCTGCTGCCAGCTAGCCACCGCCGCTCCTCAGCAGCTCACGCGCCGCCTCCACTACCTGGTCGGCCATGATGGTCATCAGCCCGGGGTCTTGCGCCGCAACATGAGAATACGAAGTGCGGCTTCGCTCGTTGCGCAGCACCTTCGCGCGCGTGCCGTAGGGACCGTTGCGCGCGGGATCGGTAGGACCGAAGAGGGCGACCACGGGAATGCCCAGCGCCGCCGCCAGGTGCAGGGGGCCGGAGTCGCCGCCGATGAAAACTTTCGCCCGCCGAGTGAGCGCGATCAGCAGGCCCAGTGTGCAGGGCACGCGCTGCGCGGCGCCGCCGCTCGCGGCTTCCACCTCGAGCGCCAGCGTTTCTTCTCCCGGCCCGGTGTTGATGAACGACGCCAGGCCCTGGGTGGCCAACTGTTTCGCCACTTCGCCGTAGCGTTCCGCGGGCCAGCGCTTCGCGCCCCAGCCCACGCCCGGACTGAGCAGCGCGTAATCGAACCGGCCCCTCTTGCGCAATTCGAGTTCACACCAGCCACCGGCCCCGGGGTCGTGCGGCAGCTCGGCCGGCGCGGGCGCAATGTTTTCCGCTACCGCCGCCGCCAGTTCCAGATTCTGCTCCACCACGTGCTGGGCGGAATTCTCCAGCGCGCGGTCGTAGAACATGGCCGCCGGGCCTTCTCGCGTCCGGGCGAAGCCAACGACTTCGCGCGCACCACTGAGCGAGGCCAGAAGTCCCGATTTCATGGAGCCCTGAAGGTCCAGCGCCGCCTCATACTTCGCAGCGCGGATGCGGCGCAGTGTGTTCCCCGCCTGCCTCCAGTCCCACGACGACGCCGAGCGCAGCGCGCGTGTGTCCACTTCGTAGACCACGTCCACCAGCGGCTTGAGCGGAGAGCGCGGAGCGGTGCGGGCCTCGCCCGGCGCGCACAGCAACTCGGCCCAGCGCGGCTCGATGGCCCATCCAATGTGCGCCGAAGGATGCGCGCGGCGCAGCGCCGCCGCCGCCGGCAAGCCGTGGAGCACGTCCCCCATCGCACCCAGGCGCACGATCAGGATGCGTTCCATTTGCCGATCATTTCGCTGGTGGAATGGTCCTTGGGATCGCCCACAATGGCCACACGCCCGCCGCACTCTTCGACCACGTCGCGCTCAGGGACGCTCTCCGCGGTGTAGTCGGTGCCCTTGGCGTGAATGTCGGGGCGCAATTCGCGGACCAGGGCGCGCACGTCCGGCTCCTCGAAGATCACCACCGCATCCACACCTTCGAGCGCGGAGAGCAGTTCGGCGCGCTCGGCCGCGGGCATGCGCGGACGCCCTTCTCCCTTGAGCGCGCGCACGGTCGAGTCGGCGTTGACGGCGACGATCAGCCGCCCGCCCAGCGCCTTGGCCGCGCGCAGATAGCGCACGTGGCCCACGTGCAGCACGTCGAAGCAGCCGTTGGTCAGGATGATGCGCTCGCCGGCGCGCCGCCACTCGGCCACACGCGAGCGCAGCGAGACGCGATCCAGAACTTTGGCCGCGCCTTCGCTTCCGTCTCTCATGCGCGTTCCTCTTGGTCCTGCTCGATGGCGGCGCGCAGTTCCGGCCGTGAAACCGTGGCCGTGCCCCGCTTCATCACCACCAGGCCGGCGGTGTAGTTGGCCAGGCGCGCGGCGTCTTCGGGGCCGGCGCCCGCGGCCAGCGCGGCGGTGAAGGTGGCGATGACGGTGTCGCCGGCGCCGGTCACGTCGGCCACCTGGTCGGAACCGAAGATGGGAATTTCCACCGGCCGGTGCCCGGGCGTGAACACCGCCATGCCGTCGCGCCCGCGCGTGATCAGCAGTTGCTGCAGCTTCATGCGCTTGAACAGCGTGCGCCCGGCGGCGTGCAAGCGCTCCCGATCGTTGCCGATGACGACGCTGAGCGCGGCTTCCACCTCAGGCTCGTTGGGGGTGGCCGCGGTGACGCCCTCGTACTCCAGCATGCGGTAACGCGAGTCCAGTGTGATGGGAATGCTGTTGACGCTGGTTCCGGCGAGCACCGCTTCCAGAATTTCCGGAGTGGCCGCGCCGTATCCGTAATCGGAGATCAGCAGCGCGTCGGAAGTGCGCGCGCACGCCGACGCGCTGGCCACCAGGCGCTGCAGCGCGGCCGCAGGCGGCGCTTCACTGGGCTCGCGGTCAATGCGCACCACCTGCTGCCGCGAGCTGTGGGTCATGCCCGCGAGGATGCGCGTCTTGGTCACCGTGCCGTACCCCTTCAGTTTCGCAATGCGGTTGACCGGGATGCGTTTCTCGCGGAAACAATCCAGCAACAGGCGTCCAGGCTCGTCATCGCCGACCACGCCCACGGGCAGCACCTGCACGTCGAGCGCGGCCAGGTTGTATACCGCATTGCCGCCGCTGCCCGGCACCACGGTCCGCTCGCGATGCTTCAGGATGAGCACCGGAGCCTCGCGCGACACGCGCGCAATCTCGCCGTAGACGAACTCGTCCGCCACCAGGTCGCCCAGCACCGTGACCGTGATGCGTGGGAAGGCGTCGACCAGGCGCAGCAGCCTGGCTTTGTGCTCCCCGGCTTGGGTGCGCTTCTTCATCCCGTCATATGTAGGAGCGGGCGCCCTCGCCCGCTCGGCATTCTGTGTGGAAGCGGGCGACCTCGCCCGCACACCGGCCCGATTCTCTCATGCCCGCCCCGCCTGCCGTTCAGCGATCTTGCCGAGCATGGCGTCTACGACCGCGGCCGCGTCTTGAAGCTCCATCTTCACGGGCACCACGGCCAGCGGCTCCAGCGCGGCAAGATAGCCGCCCAGGTTGACCGCGTCTTTCTCGGTGGTGACGAAGCCGCCGGCGCCGCTCGACTGCCGCAACGCCAGCAGTTCCCGCACGTCCTTTTCGCCGTAGGCATGATGGTCGCGATACACGGCGTGCGCCGCGGGCTCCACCCCGGCGGTCCGCAACTGAAGGAAAAAGTTTTTCGGCCGGGCGATGCCGCAAAAAGCCACGGGGCGATCGGGAATCTTCACCGGCTCCAGGCCCCTTCGCACGCGCCACAGCAGCTTGCCCGCTGCCGGAAAATCTCCCGCAGCGGCGCCGGCGGCGAGCACCACGGCGTCCGCGCGCTGGAGCGCTGCGAGCGGCTCGCGCAGACGGCCCGCGGGCAGCAAGCGGTCGCGGGCGTCGTCGGGCATGACCAGCACGATGTCGAAATCGCGCGCCAGGCTGCGGTGTTGGAAGCCGTCGTCGAGCAGATGGAGTTGCGTGCCAAACTGTTTTTCCGCGAGCCTTCCCGCGGCGTAACGGTCTTCGCCGATCACCACCGGCACGTTGAGCCGCCGCGCGATGAGCAGAGGCTCGTCGCCGAAATCCTGCGCCAGCCCGCCGGGATCCACCACGCGGACACCGCCGCGCCGGCGTCCGTAACCGCGCGAGAGCACGTCGAAGCGGACACCACGCTCCGCCAGCAAGCCTCCCAGCAGGATGACGAACGGCGTCTTGCCCGCGCCGCCCACGGAAAGATTGCCGATCGAGACCACCGGTCCCGCCAGCCGCTGCGCCTTCAGCGTCCCGTTGTCGTAGAGCGCGTTGCGCGCACTTACCACGGCGCCGAAGATGGATCCCAGCGGATTCACCGCGCCGCCTTCTCCGCTACCGGCGGGGCGGGCGCTGGCTCGGCCGCGGATGCAAGCAGCAACTCCAGCGCTGCGACCGTCCGGGCCGTGGCCCCGGCTTGCGCGCGGAAGACCTCGGCGCCGCGGCGCCCCAGGGCCGCGCGCGCGGGTTCGTCGGCCAGAAGCTCGATCATGGCATCGTCCACAGTATCGGGAGTCACCACGCGCAGCGCCTCCGCGCGCGCGAAGATGCCGATGATGTCGCGGAAGTTTTCCGTGTGCGGCCCCACCAGGATGGGTACGCCGTGCTGTGCTGGCTCCAGGATGTTGTGCCCGCCGCGCGCCACCAGGCTTCCCCCAACGAAGGCCAGCGAAGCCAGCCCATACACTGACGCCAGCTCGCCCAGCGTGTCCAGCACCAGCAACCCGCCTTGTACGGCATCGCTGGAATTGAGCTGTGACCTCCGCCACCAGCGCAGGCCGGAGGCTTCCATCCGCCGGCAAACGTCGTCGAAGCGCTCGGGATGGCGCGGCGCCACAACAAACACCGCCGCGGGATAGTGCGAATGCACCACCTCAAATGCCCGCCGCAGGATGGCTTCTTCGCCCTCGAGCGTGCTGCCGCAGACCACCACCGGGCGCGCCTGGCCGCGCTCCAGCGCCGCCCGGACCAGTTCCGTTCCCGCCGACACCGCCGGCGCCTTCACATCGAACTTCAAGTTGCCGGCCGCGCGCACCCGCTCCGGCACCGCGCCGATCTCCACCAGCCGGAACTCGTCCTGGTCGCTCTGCGCCAGAAACAGATCCACGTTGCGCAGCACTTCGGTCAAAAGCCCGCGCCACCTCACGTACCCGGGCAGCGAACGATCGGAGATGCGCGCGTTCACCACCGCCACGCGCGCCCCGCTTCGCTTCGCCAGGCGCAGGAAGTTGGGCCAGAACTCGGTCTCCGCCAGGACGACCAGTTGCGGTCGCAAGACCCGCAGGTACGCGCGCACAGCGAAGGCAAAGTCCAGCGGACAATAGAAAACGTTTTCTTCACCGAAGCGCTCACCCGCCAGCTTCTGCCCGGTGAAGGTGGTGGTGGAAACCACCACGCGGTGACCGGGAAAACGGCGCCGCAGTTCGCCGATCAGTTCGCTCACCGCCAGCACTTCTCCCACCGACACGGCGTGCACCCAGAGGGAACCGGCTGCGGGAATTCCCACGGCGAGCAGGCGCGGCGGCACTCGCCCCAGACGCTCGCCCAGGCGGTGGCGATATTTGTGATGGCGCACCATGCGCCAGAGCCACCAGGGAGCGCTCACTACCAGCGCCAGACCGAGCGCCAGGCTATAGAGAAGGTACATGCGGCAACCATTCTAGCTTCCGCGCCATCCCACCCACATCTCGAGCCGGTTGTAGAGAAACCATTCCCCGGGGATAATCCCAACATGGCCTGGTTGCCCAGCTCAGTTCCGTCATCCCGAGCGAGCGCAACGAAGTCCGCCGCGGCGGACGACGGCGAGCGAGTCGAGGAATCTCTACCCTTCGTTGTAACTTCCCGTCGACCAAGGAGTAGCGGCAGAATCGAGGTTGTTCTGATCCTGGCCCTTGTTTTTGCTTCGACCTTGCTTGCCTTGCCGCCCGCCGCCTTGCTGCTCGATGAACGCGCGCCCGCCACGCCCCAGGCCTTCCACGCCAAGACCTACCCGGCGCACGACGCGCACGCGATGGAAAAGCTCTCCATCGCCGCCGACCCGTACGACATGCCCGACAAGGCCGCGGTCTTCGTGACGCCGTACCGCAGGGCAGGCATCCTTCCGGTGCACCTGATTTTTTCCAACGACGGCATCCAACCAGTTTCGCTGCTGGACATGAAGGTGGAATTGATCACGGTGAAGCGGTTGAAGATTCAGCCTGCCACTCCCGACGATCTGTACCGCAAGCTGACGCGGCAAACGCGCCGCGGCGACGAGCCCAGCCGCAACCCGCTGCCCATTCCGCTGCCGCGCAAGAAGCCCGCGGTCAGCATCAAGCGCGAGTACGCCGAGGAAATCGACCGGCTGCGCTTCCTGGCCCGCGCCGTGGAAGCGGGCGCCACCCAGGCGGGATTTTTCTTCTTCGACGTCGAGGACGTCCCCAACCCTCTGGCCGGCGCTCACCTTTATGTCACCGGCCTGCGCAATGTCGACGGGCAGGAACTGTTTTATTTCGAAATCCCGATGGGGAAATATCTGACCTACACGCCCGGCCCGGCCAAGCCCTGAAGCCTGCGTGCCCCAGCCGCCAACTACCGAGGCGGCGGCCCAGGACTCAGCCTTGGGACCAGGACTTGCCGCTTGGATCGCCCACGGAAGCTCCCTTTTGCCTTTTTCCTTTTGCCTTTTGCCTTGTTCTACAATCGCCTGCTATGAGTTCGACGGTTTCCACGGCGTACGAGCCGGTGATCGGGCTGGAAGTGCACGTCCAGCTGCTCACCGAGAGCAAGATTTTCTGCTCCTGCTCGGCGAAGTTCGGGGCGCCGCCCAACACCAGCGTGTGCGCCGTCTGCCTGGGAATGCCGGGATCGCTGCCGGTGCTGAACCGCACCGCCGTCGAGTACGCGGTGCGCGCTGCCCTGGCGCTCAACTGCCGCATCCACTCAACTTCCGTCTTCGCGCGCAAGAACTACTTCTACCCCGACCTGCCCAAGGGCTACCAGATTTCCCAGTACGACCAGCCGCTCTCCGAACACGGCTGGATTGAGATTGCGGCCGGCGGCGGCGGCAAGCGCATCGGCATCACCCGTTTGCACCTGGAAGAGGACGCGGGCAAGAGCCTGCATGAAGGTTTTCCAGATTCGGCCGAGCGCACCTACCTCGACCTGAACCGTTGCGGGACGCCGCTGATCGAGATCGTCAGCGAGCCGGAGATCGCCTCGCCCGACGAGGCCCACGAGTACCTGACGCGGCTGAAGGAGATCATCCTCTACACCGGCGTGAGCGACTGCAACATGGAAGAAGGCTCGCTGCGCTGCGACGCCAACGTGAGCGTGCGCCCGCGCGGGCAGAAGGAACTGGGCGTCAAGGCCGAAGTGAAGAACGTGAACTCCTTCCGCTTCATCCGCCAGGCGCTGGAGTACGAGATCGCGCGGCACATCGAGGTGCTGGAGTCGGGCGGGAAGATCGCGCAGGAGACGCGGCTCTACAACTCCGCCGAGGGCCGCACCTACAGCATGCGCTCCAAGGAACACGCCCACGACTATCGTTATTTCCCCGAGCCCGACTTGCTCCCGCTGGTGGTGGACGCCCAGTGGCAGGAGGAAATCCGCCGCACCTTGCCGGAACTTCCCGACGCGCGCCGCAAGCGCATGGTGGCCGAGTACGGCATCACCGAGTACGACGCGCAGGTGCTCACGGCCAGCCAGGCGCTCGCCGGCCAGTTCGAAGCCGCAGCCGGCGCCGCTAAGAATCCCAAGCGCGTCGCCAACCTGGTGCAGAGCGAGCTGATGGGACGCCTGAAGGCCAAGGGCCTCTCCATCGAGCAGTCGCCCATTTCCATGAAGGGAGTGGCGCTTTCCGCCGACCTGGTGGAATCGGGCGCCATCTCCGGCAAGATTCTCAAAGACCTCTACGACCTCGCCTTCGAGCGCGGACAGGATTTTCCCCAGGTTTACGAGAAGGAAAAACCGCAGCAAATCACCGACTCTGCCGCGCTCGGGAAGATGATTGACGAAGTGCTGGCCGCCAATCCCAAACAGCTCGAGCAGTACCGCGCCGGCAAGAAGACGGTGATGGGCTTCTTTGTCGGGCAGGTGATGAAGGCGTCCAAGGGCCAGGCCAGCCCGGCACTGGTCAACGAGCTGCTGCAGAAGAAGCTCGATGACGCCTAAAGCCGCATCCTTCCGTATAAAGATACTTCCTTCTGAAAAGCGCTCCCCCACGAATTGTCATCCCGAGCGGTGCCCGACTGAGCCCCAACTTGTCGTGACGAGGAAGAGCGAAGTCGAGAAGAAGCTGGACGGCGCATAAACGATACTTCTTCGGAAGAGCGCTCCCCACGAATTGTCATCCCGAGCGGAGCCCGACTGAGTCCCGACTTGTCGGGGCGAGGAAGGGCGAAGTCGAGGGATTTTGGTTTTTTCAATCGTCAATCCCCAATCGTCAATCGTCAATTCTTCCTCAGCGTCCCTGCGGTGAAAACCGCACCTCATCCCACCCCTCCGCCGGTGCGCCACAGACTCCGGGGCACTCATCCCCGATTCCTTGCACCCCCTCGGCTTCCCCCTGCTAGAATCCCGGCAATTTCTCTGTCGCGAGTTACTGGGGAGGCACCACTTGGGAGGCATCGTAGTCAAGCACTTTGAGGATGCGGACGAAGTCCGCAAATTCGAGAAGGGAAAATTCGAACTGGTTCGTGTGGGCAACGTGAAGCTGGGTCGCGCCAGCTACAAGCCCGGATGGAAATGGTCGGAGCACGTGGGGCCCACCGTGGGCACCAGTCTCTGCGAGGTGGAACACGTGGGCCTGGTGGTAACCGGCCGCGCCCGCGTGCGCATGCGGGATGGCTCGGAGGTTGAGCTTGGTCCGGGCGACCTGTTCCACATCGCGCCCGGCCACGACAGTTGGGTGGTGGGCGACGAGCCTTACGTGTCGTTGCACATCGGGGGCGCGGACCAGTACGCCAAGTAGCGGACGTAGCCCGGCCGCAGTCGGCCGGGCTTGCTGCAGACTGCGGCGAACGTGGGCTCGTCAGCGCCCGCCCGGCGATTCGTGCAGGTGCCCGTGCGGCTGGTAGCCCATGGGCTTTTTGGTCAGGTCTTTGTACAGGGTCTCCAGGAAGCGGTCGGTGGTGATGAACTCCCAGGTCCAGGAGTCGTACTTGGCCAGGACCTTTTCCTGTTTGAGTTGATCCAGGGTTTTGCCCGCCTTGATGCCGCGCTCCACGATGGCCGCACTGTCCTGGATCATGGCCAGAAATTTCTTCAAGTCGCCGGGCGTGGCCAGCGGGCCGTGTCCGGGAATGATCTTCACGTCCGGCTTGGCCTCGCGCAGCACCTGCTCCGAGGCCGCGATGTAGCCCTTCACCGAACCCCCGCCATCGAGGTCGATGTACGGGAACATGCCGTTAAAGAAGTTGTCGCCCATGTGAATCACGTTGGACTGCGTGAAGTACACCACGGTATCGCCGTCGGTGTGGGCGTGGGGCGTGTGGATGCCGCGGATGTCCTCAGCGTTCAGGTGCACGGTGGCGCGCTCGCTGAAGGTGATGATAGGCAGCGCGTGCGGCGGAGCGGGGTCGTTTTGCTGGCCGTCTTCGGCCATACGCCTGCGAACGTTCTCCTGCGCCAGGATGGTAGCAGTGCGGCCAAACACTCTGTTGCCGTTCGTGTGGTCGCCGTGATAATGCGTGTTGAGCACGAAGCGCACCGGCTTCTCCGCAATGCCTTTCAGCGCGGCCTCGATCTTGGGCACCAGCGGCTCAAACTGCGCGTCCACCAGAACGGTGCCGTCGGGGCCCACGCTTACTCCAATGTTGCCGCCGGCAACCCCCCCCACGCCGTAGAGCATGTAGACGTTGCCCGCGACTTTTTCCGCCTTGATTTCGATCTTCGCGAAGTCGGGGCCCTGCGCGTTCGCCACCGTCACCGCAACCAACAGCACAAGAACCGCTGTCCATCCGCGCCCTTTCATCATTTCCACTCTCCTTGTTTCTTGATCCGCGTCCATCCGCGTTCATCCGCGGCAAAAAGTCTTCACGCTGCGGAAACCGTTGCTACCGCACCCACCGCCTTCAAGCCCCTTTCCACGTCGGCCAGCAGGTCGTCCAGGTCCTCAATGCCCACCGACAACCGGATTAGCCCGGTGGGGATTCCCGTATCGGCGGCCGCCGCTCCTAACTCTTCCTCGCTCCAGTCCAGCTCTGCCGGAATTTCGACCACGGATTCTACACCGCCCAGGCTGGTGGCCGTGGGGATGAGCTGGAGTCCGTCCACAAAGCGGCGCGCACCGGCCAGCCCGTCGCGCGGAACAAAGGAAACCACGCCTCCACCGCTGCGCATCTGGCGCGACGCCGTGGCGAAGTAGGCAGAACTTTCCAGCAGCGGATAGTGGACGGCGGCAATCACCGCGCTCGATTCCAGCAAGCGCGCAATGCGCAGCGCCGACTCCGACTGCCGGGTCACTCGCACGCCCAGCGTCTTGATGCCGCGCAGCAGCAGCCAGGCAGCGTGCGGATCGAGCACCGTGCCCAGCAGTTCCTGCATCAGGTGAATGCGGGCGATCAGTTCCTTGCTTCCGGCGGCCGCGCCGCACATCACGTCGGAGTGGCCGGCCAGAAACTTGGTTGCCGAATGCAGCACCAGGGTTGCGCCCAGCTCGAGCGGATTCTGCACCACCGGGCTGGCGAAGGTGCTGTCCACGGCCAGGGGCACGCCATGCTCGCGGGCCACGGCGCTCACCGCGGCGATGTCGATCACTTTGATCACCGGGTTCGACGGCGTCTCAATGTAGGCCAGCACCGTGTTCGGCCGGAAGGCTCCGCGCCACTCCGCCAGGTCTGTGCCTTCGACAAATGTGGTCTCCACCCCCAGGCCGCGCAGGGTCTGGTCGAGGAAGGTAAAGGTCTGGCCGAAGATCTGGCGTTGCGCCACCACGTGGCTGCCCGCCTTGCCGGCCAGCGTCATCAGGCTGGTTGCGATCGCTCCCATGCCCGAACCGAAGACCAGACCGGACTCCGCGCCTTCCAGCAGCGCAATCTTGTCGCCCGCCGCTTTGGTGGTGGGATGCCCGAAGCGCAGGTAGACGTGTTCGTCGCGCTTGCGAAAGTCTTCGCCCAGCCGGCGGCTGGACTCGGCCTCGAAGTTCACCGCCTGCACAATGGGGACGCTGAGCGGGCGCTGCTTCCGCGCGCCGTCGGTGTAGGTCTGGGTAACCTGGGTCTGTCGTCCTAGCTTGGAATTGATGCTCATGTGTGAACACTCCTGGGGAATGAGTTGTCGTGCGGTCAGGACTGTAGATGAGCACGGCGCTCGACGGGGTTCAGCATTTCTCATCCGCGTGCATTCGCGCAAATCCGCGGTAAGGGTGGCGGTCTCAGAGCGGCGAGGCCGCGCCTTCGAACAGCGTCCACAACTTGTCCATACCCACGCGAAACAATTCGTAGCTTTGCCGGGTGCGCCCCACGCGGCGGAACAGCAACTCGCCGTCGCCGCCGCCCTCGGCGTCCACGGCGTCAATCAACTCCAGGCGGGGCACGGAGTCGAGCCGCTGCTCGTCGGTCACCGAGACCAGCAGTTTGCGCAGCTCGCCGCCGATGGCCACGGCCGCAACCACGGTGACGTAATGGGCCCGCGCGGGCGCGCTGGCGGTGGCCGCTACGGTGTGACGCGCCGTCAAAACCACTTCTGCGTTGTTGTCGCGGTTCAGATCGAAGGCGCGAATGCGGACGTCTTCCAGAGCCGGCGGCGCCGCCTTGGGCCGTGTGGCGCCGGGTCTTCGACCCGGCGCAGGTTTCAAGAGTGCCGGTTTCGCCGCTTGCGACTCGAGCGACTTGGCCAGCGCCACCTGCGCCATTTCCGTGATCTCGCGCGTGAGCCGCTCCTCCTCGTCCCGTATCCAGGGGAACCCGTACGGGCGGCGCTCCGGAAGGCTGGGGTCGGAAATGGCCACCAGTCGCTCCGGCTCCCGGTTCGCTCCCGAAACGCTGGACTTCGCGAACTCCTCCAGAAACGCGGCCGCGTCCTGCTCCGGCTGCTTGGGCTTGCCGCGGCGCAGCAGCGGACGATCCGGATCATCAGGCTCAGGTGGCGCCTCGACTGGGGCGCCGGGTCTTTGACCCGGCGCGGATCCGCTCTCGGGCGCGGCCTCCCCTGCTTTGGGCCGGCGCAACACCGGAGGCGCATCTTCGTCATCTCCAGTCTTCACGGTCACCGGTTTCGCAGGCTTGGCCTGCTCGAACTCGCGCGGCACCCATCCGCCCACGGCAAACCACGCGCGCTCGCGCTCCACCGACTGCTCCACGGTAAACAGCCCAGCCGGCTCGCCGCTGCGTTCGGCTTCGTAAACCGTCCCTGCTTCGACCGCCATGGGCCGCGGCCGCACTTTATACAGGCCGGCGTCGTAATACTTGCCGTCTTCGAGGACGTAGATGGGAACCAGCCGCCCCCGGCCCGGAGTCTTGCTGTCGCCGGTGAGTTCCAGCACCGCCAGCGCGCGCAGCGCCGGTTCCTTACGCTTGGGCCGAGGCGTTTGTCCCGGCGCTCCCACCACCAGCGCAACCAGCAAGGCGCAGCAGATGACGGCGCGCCCGGGTTTGCGGTATAAGGGCTGGCGCAGTTCGGACATGCTGCGGGGAGAAACGCGGATGAAGGTAAACGACAAGGCCCCTGATTTTAGCCTCTCAGACGAGAACGGCGCCACGGTGTCGCTCCAAGACTTCCGCGGCAAGCACGTGGTGCTCTATTTTTTCCCCAAGGCCAATACGCCGGGTTGAACCATCGAAGCGTGCGGGTTCCGCGACGCATACAACCGGATCCAGACGGCGGGCCTGGTGGTGCTGGGGGTTTCCCCGGACGCTCCCGCCGCCCAGAAACAATTCAAGGACGCGTTCGACCTGCCCTTCCCGCTGCTTTGCGACACCGACAAGAAGGTGGCCCAGGCCTTCGGCGTCCTGAAAGAGAAGGACAGGGATGGCAAGAAAGTGATGGGCATCGAGCGCACCACGTTCGTCATCCAACCCGACGGACGCATCGCGCGCATTTTCGAAAAGGTTAAAGCCGACGGCCACGCCGAGGAAGTGCTGGCGGCCCTTGCCTAAACATTCCGAGCGCATGACTCAACATTCCGAGCGCAGCGAGGAATCCCTATCTCTAGACTGGAGCATTCTCATGCACGTTAGACGCGCGTTGTTCCTGCTTCTCTTGACACTCTGCCTCACTGCATCATGCGCCGCCCAGCAGCCCGATCCCGCCCGCGCGCTGCACGAACTGTTTGCCGCCGAGTGGGACTACCGCATGCAGGACAGACCAACCCAAGCTTCTCAGCTGGGCGACCGGCGCTGGAACGACCGCTGGCAGGACGAAAGCCTGGAAGCTCACGAGCGCCGCCACCAGCACAACCTCCAGGTGCTCGATCGCCTGAAGCAGATTGACCGCAGCCGCCTCTCGCCCGCCGACCAGCTCAACTACGACCTGTTCCGCAAGGACTATGAGGTGGACGTGGAGCAGCATGCGTACCGCTGGTACCTGGTGCCGCTTACTCAGCGCGGCGGCGTGCACACGGCCAACGAACTCGCCGACAACCTCCGCTTCGAGACGGTGAAAGACTACGAAGACTGGATCGCCCGCCTGCGCGCGCTGCCGCTGCGGGTGGAACAGACCACGGCCCTGATGCGCGAGGGCATGCGCCAGCGCCTGGTGCAGCCCAAGGTGATCATGAAGCGCATCCCGGCGCAGATCGCTCACCAGATTGTGGAAGACCCCGCGGCCAGCCCGTTCTACAGCCGCTTCAAGAATTTCCCCAAGACCGTCCCCGCGGCCGAGAAGGAGCGGCTGGCGGCGGCGGCTCGCGAAGCCATCGCCGGCGGCGTGGTCCCGGCCTTCCGCAAGTTCAAGAAGTTTTTCGACGAAGAATACTTTCCCGCCTGCTTCGACCAGGTGGGCGTGTGGCAAACCCCGCGCGGCCGCGAGCTCTACGCTGCCCGCGCGCGCATGTTCACCACCACCAACATGACGCCCGAGGAGATTCACCAGCTCGGCCTCAGCGAGGTCAAGCGCATCCGCGCCGAAATGCAGGCGGTGATGGAGAAGGTAGGCTACCAGGGCACGTTCAAGGAGTTCCTCAATTTCCTGCGCACCGATCCGCAGTTCTATTACAAGACGCCGGAGGAGCTGCTGAACGCCTATCGCGCCATGGCCAAGCAGATTGATCCCCACCTGGTCAAAGTCTTCAAGACCATGCCGCGCATGCCCTATGGCGTTACTCCCATTCCCGCCGCGGCCGCGCCCGACACCACCACCGCCTACTACAACCAGCCCGCGGCCGACGGCTCCCGCGCCGGCATGTATTTCGTGAACCTCTACAAGCCGGAAGTGCGGCCCAAGTACGAGATGATGGCGCTGTCGCTGCACGAGGCCGTTCCCGGCCATCATTTTCAGATCGCGCTCGCCCAGGAACTGGGCGAAATCCCCAACTTTCGCCGCTACGGCGGCTACACGGCGTTCGTCGAAGGCTGGGGGCTGTACGCGGAATCGCTGGGCGAGGACATGGGCCTCTACTCCGACCCTTATTCCAAATTCGGCCAGCTTACCTACGAGATGTGGCGCGCCGTGCGCCTGGTGGTGGATACCGGCATGCACGTGATGAAGTGGGACCGCCAGCGCGCCATTGATTTCTTCCTGGACAACGCTGCCAAAACCGAGCAGGACGTGGTCAACGAGATTGACCGCTACATTTCCTGGCCGGGCCAGGCGCTGGCCTACAAGATCGGCGAGCTGAAAATCAAGGAGCTGCGCGCCCGCGCCGCCCGCGAACTGGGCAAGGACTTCGACGTGCGCGAGTACCACGAGGTGGTGCTGGGCTCCGGCGCCGTCCCGCTGGACATCCTGGAGCGCCAGGTAAACCAGTGGATCGCTTCCAAGAAGGCGCGCGCCGCCGCGCCGTGAAAATGAAAGTACCTAGTACCTAGTACCTAGTACCCAGTCCTGGACCTGGTTTGCGTCAAGGAGGATTTGAAAGGCGCTTCCGGGGCTTCGGGAAACGCTCGGTACTCGGTACTAGGTACTCGGTACTCTTCACTTCTGCACCAAAGCGATGCGTCCTTCCGCCAGCCGCCCGGCGGGGCCGGTGGGGTTCTCGGCCTTGATTTGCTGATAGAGGCGCATGGCCTCGGCGGGCTGTGAGGCCTCGTACATGGCCGCCAGTTCGAGCTGCGCCATGGATTTGGGGACGGTGCGCGCCGGCTGCTCGATCAATTCCTTGTAGAGCTTGACCGCGTCGGCCTCGCGTTTCTGCGAGCGATACAGCGATGCCAGCGCCATCTTGGCCAGCGGCGCCAGATCGCGGTTGTGCGACCCGGCAATGGCCTGGAGCTCGCGCTCCGCGGCGGCTACGTCGCCCAGGTCCACGGCCACCAGCCCCGCCATGTAGCGCGCCACTTCCGCCGAGCGCGTGTAAGAGTACGTGGCCGCGATCTCCAGAAACTCTTTCTGCGCCGCCTGCGCCCGCTCCTTGGCTGAGGTGAAGCTGGGGACGCCGGGCTGCGCCGGGCTGTCGGGCGAGCGCAGTTGGGTGCTGTAGGTGCGCATGGCGGCGCCCAGCGCGATGCTGGCCTGCCCGTCGCGGTGCCGCAAAAACAGCCATCCGCCCAGGCCGGCGAGCAAGAGCACGCCCACGGTCACGCTGGCTGCGATCATCTTGCCGCGATGGGCCACCGCCCAATGCACGGTCCCTTTGGCGGCGTCCGCGAACCGGTCTTCCTTCAGTTGGTGTCGGGTGTATCCGGGCACGAATGTCCTTGGGAAACCTTCTCAGAATTTGGAAATGCTGCGAGGAACCGCGAAAGTTGAGTTTACCAGCCGGAAATCGAAGGGGTCAAATTGCCAGTGGGAATAGGAATGCAACTCGCTTGCCATTATTAACGGAGAGCGTTACTATGGCCCAGACGTGAGCCCGGGGCCAGGGGAGCGGGGATGATCCTCAGCTTCAAGGACGGAGAGACCGAGGGATTCTGGCTGACCGGAAAGAGTTCGCGCAGGCCGCCCGCCAACTTGCGCCGCGTCGCTCTTCGCAAACTCCTCATGCTGGACAGCGCCGCTTCCTTGCAGGACTTGGCCAGGATCCCGGGCAATCGCCTGGAGGCCCTGCGGGGTGACCGGCTGGGACAACACAGCATTCGCATCAATGACCAGTTTCGTATCTGCTTTGCATGGAAGGACAACAATGCCCATGAGGTCGAAATCACGGACTACCACTAGGAAGCGCAATGGAGCGTCCGGCTGGAGCATCCATCCGGGAGAGATCCTGCGCGAGGAATTCCTGAAGCCGCTGCATCTCTCGGCGTACGGGCTGGCCCGCAAGCTCCGCGTCCCCACGCCTCGCATCAACGACATCGTCCTGGAGAAGCGCGGCATCACCGCCGACACTGCGCTGCGCCTGGCCAGGTTCTTCGGCACCAGCGATCTGTTCTGGATGAACCTGCAGAGTGCCTATGAAGTGCGGAGGGCGAGAGCAGAGCTGGGCAAAGACTTACAGCGCATCGAACCTCGCAAAGCTACTTCCGTCGCTTGACGCGACGCGGCGCGCGCGGCGCCGATCCGCACCCACTACCCAAGCATCAGTGCGCCTTCGTCGTGAAGGAACTCACCGAGATCGTCTGGTTTCCGCCTGCCTCGATCGCCAACACCTCGAACGTGTACTCCGCGTTGGCCTGGATGAATTCGGGCGAAACCGTTACTTGGGTGACTGTGGCCGGGAGGTCAACGCTAAAGACACGGAGAGGTTGCGGTTTCACCCGGTCAACGATGACCTGGTAGCCGGCAATTGTGACCGCTGAATCGGTACCCGGAAATGCGCCTGTAACGGGCTGCCAATCAATGACGACGGGCAGATTGGGGTCCAGCGCTGCGCCTTCCGCAGGAAGAGCAATTTCGGGTCCGGCCGGAATGCTGTGTGTGAGCTTCGCCTTGCCGTTCAGTGTTTTTCCATCCACCGTTAGGCCAACGAATGTGTAGTCGCCCACCGGGAACCGGGCGAAAAGCTCGTCCAGCGTTTGATCTTCGAACGACGGCTCCGCGCTTTCGAAAAAGAGCTCGGTGATGCCTTGCATTCCCACGCTGCCGCTGCCGTGAAGGTTGACGATCTTCTGTCCGTTGGGGTCGAAGACTTCGAGCCGCTGCCAACCCGGTGCATCGAGAGAGATCTGCATGCCCGCGTCTCCATCCGTGGCGTTGACCTCGATGATGATCTTCGTCCTGCTGAAGGGGATGGCCGAGAGCTGCAGGGCAGTCACTACAAGCGTGACCGCTGTTAGCAAGAAGACTGACAACCTACTCACCGGAACCATCGCCCGCGTAGGTCGAGGAACGAACTCTTTCATGGGAACCTCCCCTCAAGTATTGCGAGTTTTGGCTGGTCGTTTTCATCGCAAGCACCACTACCACCGAACCCTTCCCACCCGGCGCGCCTGGCGGAAGGCCGCTTCCAGCGCCATCCACGACAACGGAACCAGCAGCGCCAGCCACAGCAGCAGCGTGGTCCAGGCCTGGGTGAGCGAAGCCGGCGGCGCCCCGCTGTAGGAGAGCCGGATGGCCTGCGCCATGGCGCGAAATGGGAACAATTCGGAAGCTCCGGCTAGCGCACCCGGCAATGCGGAGAGCGGAAACAGAGCCCCGCTCAGCAGACTTCCCATCACCGTCATCAAGACGCCCGCTCGCATCCATCCTGTGCCGGCGACGGAGGCCGCCTGCAACAACAGCGTCGCCGTGACGGCGACCGCAAAGGCCAAGAGCAGGGAAACCAGGGCAGCCAATGCGCCCCAGCCCTGCGGCGCGAGACCCGCGGTCATCAGCATGCCGCAGGCCAGCAACGCGCGCAGAAACATGGATGCCACCGGATAGGCCGCCATGCCCAGGGCGACGCTGACCGGAGTGGCCGCGGTCACCAGCAGGGCATCCAGGGCGCCGTTGCGACGCGCGCACTCGGCCACGCGCGCTCCGGAAAGCACGGCGGCCATTGCGAACAGCACCAGCACCACCGCCGGGCCGGCGAAGGTCAGATAATCGCGCGCTCCCCCCACCGGACCTTCCAACACTCGCGAGAGCTGCCACAACACCGCCACCGGCAACGCCGACTCCAGCGCCAGGAATCCCAATTCCGCGGCCAGCGGGGGACGGATGCGGACTTCCCTGCGCGTGAACGCGCCGACGATTTGCAGAGTGCGGGTCATAAATGCTTGTGTGGCGCCGGGTCTTTGACCCGGCGCAAATACTTACCTTCCCACCGCGGTGTGCGCCGGCTGCGCCGGCTTGCGCGGAGCGGTGACGTGCAGCAGGCGTCCGCGGTCGAGCAGCAGCGAGCGGTCGCACAGGTTGCGCACTTCGTCCGGGCTGTGCGACACCAGCATCACGGTGGCGCCGCGGAAGTGGGCCGCGTGGCGAATCACGTCGGCGATACGCGCCGCAAACTCGGCGTCCACGCTGCGCGCCGGCTCGTCCAGCAGCAGCACGCGCGGATCGCCCAGCAGCGCCCGGGCCAGCGACAGCCGCCGCAACTGCCCGCTGCCCAGCGTGCCCGCGGGGTCGTCGGCCAGCACCGCCAGACCCATGGCGTCCAGCGCGTAATAGATGTCGGGACGGCCCACGTGCCGCCCGCACAGCGTGCCGTAAAATTCCAGGTTCTCGCGCAGCGTGGAACGCGGCTCGAAGCCGCAGTCCTCGGCGGGAACCACTCCGCTCTTGCGCCGCACTTCGGCGCCGTGTTCGGAGAGCTCCAGGCCACCCACCACCACCTCGCCGGCATCGGCCTGCTCCAGGGTCGCCAGGATGCGCAGCAGCGTGGACTTGCCGGAGCCGTTCGGCCCTACCAGGCCGACGATCTCGCCGGCATCCGCAGTGAAGGAAATGTCTTTGAGCGCGAAAACGCGGTCGGCCGTGCGGCGTCCCGCCAGCCAACCCAGCATCGCCCGGCGCGATTCGCCGGCGGGATACGACTTCGTCACTCCCCGGACTTCAATGGACGGCACCGCGCAGCCTCACTACGGATATAGATGCAGGAGAGGGAAAGGAAGTTTAGCACGTTGAGCCGCCTTGCGGGCGTGAGCGACGCGAGGCCGCCGCGGCGGCCGAGCCGAGTGGGAGCCCCGCAGGCGAAATCCCGAGTCCGCCGTGGCGGACGAAGGAACTGGAGCGATTGAATGATTGAGTCATTGAATCATTTGAAAAAAGCGGCCTTTCTGAGCCGCCGTCAAAGATTCAATGACTCAATGATTCAATTCTTCTTCCCCGGCCCCCACAGCGCGCGCCCAGGCTTGGCGCCGGTGTGCTCGCCGTCCTGGATCACCTGCACGCCGTTGACGAACACTTGCTTTACGCCCACGGCGTAGACGTGCGGATTATCAAACGTCGCGCGGTCGGCAATGGTTTTGGGATCGAACACCACCACGTCGGCAAACATGCCTTCCTTTAAGAATCCGCGGCGATCAAGGCCGAGGTTGGTGGCGGGCAGCCCGCTGAGGCGGCGCACCGCTTCCTCCAGAGTCAGCACTTTCTCCTCGCGCACGTATTTTCCCAGCAGGCGCGCGAAGTTGCCGTAGGCGCGCGGATGCGTGGAGCGCTTGAGGAACGCGCCCTCGGGCGCCATCGACCCCGCGTCCGAACCCAGGGAAATCCACGGCCGCTGGAGCTGCTTGCGAATGTTCTCTTCCGACATCAGGAAGTACACCGCGTCCACGCGCGAGCGGTCTTCGAGCACCAGGTCGAGAATGGTCTCGATGGGATCGGTGCCCCGCATCTTCGCCACCTCGGCCAGCGTCTTCCCGGTGAGCGGCTTCAGCGCCTCCGACCGAAATCCGATGAGCTTGACGCGCTCCGCCGAGCCCGTGGCCAGGTAGAGGCTTTCCCAGTTTTGCGGCGCGCGCATTTCTGCCGCTATTTTCTTTCTCGCCTCCGGATCCTCGATTCGTTTGAAAAGCTCCGGATAGCCGCCGGCCAGCGCCCAGGGAGGAATGGACGCGTTCAGTCCGGTCGACCCCGCAGGATACAGATACATGTCGGCGGTGGTTTTCAGCCCTTGCTTGCGCGCTTCTTCGATCAGGGCCAGCACCCGATCCATCTTCGGCCAGTTGGCCTCGCCCGCGGCCTTCAGGTGATAGATTTCCGCCGGCAGCCCGGCCTCGCGACTGATGCGGATGAGTTCTTCCACCGCTTCGATCAGCCGTCCTTCCTCGCTGCGCATGTGGGAGATGTACTTGCCCTGGTATTGGGCCGCCACTTTGCACAGCTCGATGAGTTCTTCCGTCTTGGCGTAAAACGCGGGCGCGTAGATCAGCGACGTCCCGATGCCCAGCGCTCCCGCTTCCATCTCCCGCCGCACCAGCTCGCGCATCAGGTCGAGCTGCTCGGGCGTGGGCGGCTTGTCTTCCAGTCCGATGGCGTATTCGCGAAGCGTGGTGGCTCCGATGAACGAGGCCACGTTCTGCGAAACCCCGCGCTTCTCCAGGTACTGGAGATACTCCGAGAGCGTGCTCCACTCGATGTCGTACTTCAGGTCGGCCTGCTCCTCGAGCATGCGCGCCTTGATGCGCTCATTCAGCGGCCCCATGGACCAGCCCTCGCCCATGATTTGCGTGGTCACGCCCTGGCGCAGTTCGCCCTGCGAGCGCCCGTCTACAATCAGCGACTCGTTCGACCACGACAGCATGTTGATGAAGCCCGGCGCCACCGCCAGCTGGCGCGCGTCTACGACCTTGGCCGCGGTTGCGCCCTTCAGCCTGCCTACGGCCACGATGCGGTCGCCGCGGATGCCCACGTCGGCTTTGCGCGGCTTCCCGCCCGTGCCGTCGTACACGGCGCCGCCCTGAATCAGCACGTCGTAGGATTCAGCCGGGGACTCGGCGAAACTCGCCGGAAGTCCCGCGGCGAAGAAAACAAGACTCAGCGAAATTGCTCGGATCCAGCGATGGAAAATGATTCTGTGCATTGAATCCCTCGGTTTGTTCAGCGTCCGTCGTGGACCGCTGAAGGTTGCAAGCAGGCCCGCGGCCCAAGGCCCCACAAGTTGTATCGATCCCAAACCTTCGTGTCCTTCGTGGTTCGCTTTTTTTCCTCCGCGTCCTCTGCCGCATTGAAGGGCGCGAACGCGAAACGCTATCGCTGAAGCGCCGCTCCTGTCAAACCAGCCGCCTGCGCGCGGGGTACAATGCACGCTTGGAACGACGCGCGTACAACCGCACGCGTCGCGCCTGGCTTCCAACTATCAGGGCTTCCTATGCGCAAGTTTGCCATCCGCCTGGCCATCGTCGCCGCTCTCCTCGGAGTCGCGGCGCTGCTGCTTCCCGGCCTGCTGGACGTGAACCGCTACCGCGGCCCCATCCAGTCCGAGTTGGAAAAGCGCCTGCACCGGCAAGTGACCCTGGGCGCTATGCACCTGAGCGTGTTCCCGCTCGCCTTCCGCGTGCGCGACGTGGCCATTGCCGAAGACCGCCGCTTCGGCGAAGGCAAAGTCTTCGCGCAAGCGGAGGAAGTCCACGTCGCTGCCAAGCTCTGGCCGCTGCTCCAGGGCGAAGTGCAGATGGACGCGCTCGAAATGCGCAGCCCGCGCGTCGAGCTCATCCGCAACCCCGAAGGTGAGTGGAACTTCGCCAGCCTGGGCAAACCTCAGGCGGCGCCGCCCTCCGCAGCAACGCCGGTCGCTCCGGTTGCGCCCCCAGCGCCGCAGGGAACTGCGCTGGCGCTGGAAAGCTTGAAGATCACCGACGGCCAGGTGGCGATCACTGATTTGCGCGACCCCGATTTGCGCGACCCCGATCTGCGCGAAGTTGTGCGCCATCGCGAGCCGCGCGCCGTCTACGATCACATCGACCTCACACTCACCGGCTACGCGCCCGGCAGCGCATTTGATTTTCGCCTAGCTGCGCACCTGCCCGGCGCCGGTATGCAAGAGATCGCACTCGAGGGCCGCACCGGCCCGGTTGCAGATGCCTGGGCAGCCACGCCCTTCGACGGCAAGCTGCGGCTCAGCCAGGTCTCGATTGCTTCCCTGCAGAAGTTCTTGCACACCGCCGCACTCGCGGAGACCGACGCCGTCGCCTCAGGTGAAGCCACGCTGCGCAACCAGGGCGGCAAACTGGAGTCGAAGGGATCGCTGAAGCTGGAGCAGCCGCGCTTGCGCGGAGTGGCTCTGGGCTTTCCTCTGGCCGCGGACTTCGATGTGGCCGGCGATACCAAACTGGGTGCGTACACCATCCACCAGGGCAAGTTGCAGTTGGGCGCGACCCCGGTCTCCATCCGCGGGACGGTTAGCACCGCGTCCGATCCCGCACAGGTCATTCTGAAGATCGGCGCCACGGATGTTTCCCTAGAAGAGCTGGCGCGGCTGGGCGCCGCGTTCGGCGTGGCCTTCAATCCTAAAACCAAGATTGCCGGACGCCTCACCGCCGGCCTCGAAGCCGAAGGCTCGGCCCGCCGCCCCGCGCTGCGCGGCAATATTTCCGCGAAGAACGTGGTCATCACCGGCGGCGATCTGCCGCAGCCGGTGCGCGCCGAATCGGTGGAGCTTGCGCTCACGCCCACCGCCTTGCGCTCCAACCGCTTCACCGCCTCCACCGGAGGCACCAACGTGACCGCGGAAGTGCTGCTCACCGACTACGCCGCGGAAAACGCGCGGCTCGACGCCACCCTCGAAACGGCAGACGCCGACTTGGGCGAACTGCTGGCCATCGCGCGCGCCTGGGGCGTCTCCGCAGCCGAAGGCATCAGCGGCTCGGGCGAGGCGTCGCTTTCCCTGCGTGCCACCGGCCCGCTGGCCGGCGCCGCCGGCCGCAGCTACTCGGGCACGGGACGCTTGCGCAACGCGCTGCTCAAGCTGCCGGCGCTGCCCCAGCCGCTCCGTGTCGGACAGGCGAGCATGCGCTTCACTGAAAATTCGGCCACCATCGAAGAGCTCTCTGCGTCCCTGGGCCAGACCAGCGCCACCGGAACTCTCCGCCTGCGCGACTTCGCGGCGCCGCGGGTGGAGTTCACCTTGGCCGCCGATAAGATGAACCTCGACGAGTGGCAGCAACTCCTGGTTGCCACATCGAGCACGCAGGCCTCCGCAGATTCGCTCTGGAATCTTCTGCCGCGCGCCCACGCCGCCGCAGCATCGCCCAGCCTGCTGGCTCGCACCACCGGCTCCGGATCGCTCACCGTGGGCAGCGTGATCTACGACCGCTTGACCATGAGCAACGTGAGCGCGCAGGTAACGCTCGACCGCGGGCTCATCCGCATGTCGCCGCTCACCGCCGGGGTTTACGGCGGAAAGCAGAGCGGGACCATCGTGCTCGACGCGCGCTCCACGCCCCTCACCTACTCGGTCACCACCAAAATGGATCGCGTGGACGCCAACCAGTTGCTCTCCGCGGTTTCCTCGGTGAAGGACAAGCTTTTCGGACTGCTAACCGCGAACGGCGAGACCCACTTCACCGCCTCCTCCGCGAGCGACGTGGCCCGCACCCTGGGCGGCAAAGTGACGCTCGACCTGCGCAACGGCAAGATCAACAACATGGACCTGCTTTACGAGATCGCCTCCGCGGGCAAGTTCCTGGCCGTGGGCCGCAAGATGAAGCCCTTCACCAATCTGGCGCAGCTCGCCGGGGACCTCGACATTCAGAACGGCGTGGTGCGCACCGACAACCTGAAGGCCGTAATCAGCGAGGGCCGCATGGCGGCCACCGGCACCGCCAGCCTGGTGGACCAGTCGCTTAACCTGCGCGTGACCGCGGTGCTGTCCAAGGATTTCAGTGAAGAGGTGGGCGGCGCGGGCGTAGGCGGATACCTCACCACCGCGCTCGCCAACAAAAACGGCGAACTGGTGGTGCCGCTGATCGTCACCGGCACCTTCGAGAAGCCACGCTTTGCTCCCGACTTGAGGAAGATTGCGGAGATGAAGCTGGAAAACCTGGCGCCCACGCTCTCCAATCCCGGCGAGTTGACGTCCGTCCTGGGCGCCATCTTCGGCAAAAAGGGAAAAGACGGAAAGCAGCAGGAGCCCGCCGCCGAAGGCGAAGGTTCGGAGGGTTCCTCGGAAGGTTCCAACGACCCGCTGGGCGGGATCCTGGAAACCCTGGGCGGCAAGAAGCCTCCGAAGGGCTCGAAGGAACCGAAGGGACCGGCGACGAAAGAAGAAGAGGAGCCCGCCGCGGAGGAGGGATCGGCGAAACCCGCAAGCCCGCTGGAGGAAATTTTGGGCACGCTCACCGGCCAGAAGAAAAAGCCGGCAAAGAAAACTGCGCCCCAGGAATCCGAGCCCCAAGAATCCAAACCCCAAGAATCCGAACCCAAAGAGCAGCCGCCACAAGCGCCGCCCGAACAGCCGCAATGAAAGGTGAACTCGGAAGGGGCGCGGAAGGGTCTTACTGGGTACTAGGTACTGGGTACTAGGTACTCGCAACTCTGCACTCTGAACTCTGAACTCGCAACTCTGTACTCTGCACTCTGAACTCTGTACTCGCTTACGCGCCGGCGTCTTCGAGCTGGCCCTGCTCGAGTTTCTCCTGGCAGTCGATGCAGTAGCGCGTCCAGGGGACGGCTTCCAGGCGCTTGGCGTTGACTTCGTTGCCGCAATGCACGCAGGAGCCGAACTCGCTCTCGCGGATGCGGCCCAGCGCCGATTCCACCATCTGCAGCAACTGGCGCTCGCTGTTGCTCTGGTGGAAAAGAAACTCCTTGGTGTAGGAGCTGGCGGCCTTGTCGGCGATGTCCTGCGCGGAATCGCTGTCGGCCACGCGCCCGTCCTGTTCGGTGCGCGATACCGTGCGCCGCAGATCCTGCTGCTTCGACTCCAGCCGCTTTTTGAAGTATTCCAGACGCCTCTTGTCCATAGCGTTACCTGCGTAGCGCGCCGCCCCGACTCGGCGGGAGCGCGCCCGGTCTGCGACGCGCGCCTTCCGGCGCGTCTCCACAGACCATCCGAAAAGGAAAGATGATAGGCCCATCCCGCAGGGCCGTCAACTGGTAGTCAGTACCTAGTACCCAGTACCCAGTTGCCAGCACAACCGAACAACTAAGTTACTCGTGCACTGGCAACTGAGTACTGGGTACTAGCAACTGGGTACTGGCAACTGAAAAGGGCCGCTCTCGCGGCCCGCACTGACAACTGGCAACTGGGTACTAGGTACTGGGTACTGGCTACTAGCTATGCCCGTTCCCGTTTCTGAATTTATCCGGAGTGAAGTGGTACGGGGGCCAGGGGCCGGTAATGATCAGTTCGCAATTCTTGAGCTGGCGCTGGGCGGTATTAAAGCGGGTCTGATATTTCTCCACCGACTTGTGGTCCACCAGGTGGGCAATGTCGATGAGCATGCCCTGGGCATCGATCTTGCGGCAGCAAACGTCTTCTTCCAGCGGCCCAAACAGTTTGTGCACCTGCACCGAAAGCGCCCGCGCCTTGGTCTGGCGGTCCCGCTGGCGCGAAGCCTTTTCGCGCAGCCTGGTCAGATACTCGCCTCCGGCGGTGGTGGGCAGATCCACGTTATCGATGGCCGCCATCAGCGTGCCGTCCTTCACCAGCAGCTTGAGGTGCATTTCCGCCTTGCCCCGCAGCTTGCCCACGCTGCTCACCAGCGCCCGGCGATTGGCGCGCACCGCCCGGCGGAGCGCGTCGTCGGTATCAAAGATTGTGCCGAACCGGAATGGAAGGACGGTGGAGTTCCGAAAGCATTCGCTGACCACGCGGGCATGGTCTACTACCGCTTGCTGGTCGAGGTCGCTGCGGCGCTCGTACTCGCTCACCACTACGGCAAACTCGCCGCTGGGATAACCCAGCACCGGCGCTCCCCGGATGCCCTTGAGCCCAGAAATGGGAAAGGGCCGCCTGGCCCGCGCGTGCCCCTGGAACGCCTCCTGCTCGGTAATGCAGTACGCATACCACGCCATAGCACTTCCCTCCCAATCTGGCAGCCATAGCTCACGCTTGGGCTGGTGGATTTGGACAGCGGACCGAAGTGTCTACCTGGAAGACTGTCTGGATGTTTGGGCGATTCGACGTGCATGGCCCACGGCGCCATGCCCTATTCCGTATCCTATGCAAGCTGGGGGGAATAGTCAACTCAGGAACCAGGCAGCAGGAGGCAGCTTGCAGGAAGCAGCAACTTCGCGACCTTCCACCGCGAACCGCCCGTCAGGCCGCGGTCACCCGCACCCTTCCGTTCTTCCGCGACCTGGGCTTCTTACGGACAACGATCTCCACGTCCCGACCGAGAGCGTTCAGAAAGCGCATCAGGCGCTCCACCGAAAAGCCGTCGAGCTGATAGTTCGCCAGGGCAGAGATCTTGGGCTGGCTCACGTCCAGCAGGGCGGCGGCCCGGGTCTGCGACACGCGCCTCTCCTGGAGCGCCTGATTGATGGCCAGCGCCAGGCGTACACGGGCCTGCCTTTCTTCTGCGCCGGGCAGGCCCAGGTCCGCAAAAACATTGCCGGAACTTTGCATTACGCTGCCGCTAACTCTTCCCTTTGGCATATCGCACCTCGTAGTGCTCTTCTTAGTCCTTAGAGCTCCCTTACTGGGGTATTCTCAAACGCCTTCTGCGCATCCTTGCGGGTGATCACCGTGTCATACAGTCCGATGTCCTCGCCTTCGTGCTTGTTGATCCCGGTGTAGCTCAGGCTGGCGTCCTCATAGCGCTTGAACTTGTAGACCGCGTCGTTCATCAGGGCGCTGTTGAAAACCCCTAGGCTGACCAGCAACTCGAAGTCCTTCACGGTCAGGCCCGTCACCTTCTTGAATAGGCCCGGTTCCAGTTGCGTAATCACGTCCTTCAGCGAGCGCTCGCGGTAGTCGGTCAGATACATGAAAATCGGGACCCGCGTGGCGAACTTGATGAGCTTCTCCTGAATCTCCTTCCGCAAGCTCTTGTACTGCTTCTCCTGCTCAGTTAGTTCCTTCTTCTCCTTCGCGGATAACTCCTCGTCGTTAGCCTCCTTGCGGGCCTTCTTCACGGCTTCCGACTTGTTGATGATGGTCTCGATTTCCTGATTGAGATTGCGGAAACCCTCGATGCTCATGAGGGCATCCATCGCCTTCTGGTTGTTCATCAGGCGGCGCAAGGTGTCGTTGTCCACGTTGACCAGCAAAGCGCTTTCCCAGCGCCGCGCCAGCAGGGTTGCCGTGGTGCCCGCTCATCGCCATGTCGAGAATTTCCGCAGCGTCAATCTGTTTCATGGAACTGCCATCGTAGGCCAAAACAGGCAGGAAGCTGATGAACTCCTCCACCTTCTTTTCCGCGTTTGTCTCGTCGACGTTCAAACGGCAACTGTAATCGGCGATCTGCCGCAACGCTCGGTCCGGAGCAAAGTCGAAGACGTAGCACTCTTCCTTGATAATCTGCTCCTCGTTCGGGGACGCCCCATCAGGGTTCCTTACCGTCCAAGGCGATTGAACACGGAACGCGGCCTGAAAGTACGTCTCAGGGCTGGATGAGTTGCGAAGCATTAAGATGCCAGTCCACGGTCTCACGGTCACGCCTGTTGTGAGCTTGCCGCAGGAAAGGGTAATCGTCTTGGCCTTCAATGGCTCGTCCATGGCTTCCAACACGGGCGGCAAAGCTGCGACGCCGATCCCGGCGGCGCTCCCTGCGGCAACGATAATCTTGTAGTCGAGATAGAAACGGTTCTGTCTCTTTGCAAACAGGTTGCGCATGGCGTGACAGGAAGCCACGCTGGGGAGAAACCAGAAGGTGTGAGATAGCACGTTTAGGAGCCGCGCGTCCGAGAACGGCATGGGCGGCTTCTGCGCGCCCAGTTTCAGATTGTCAACACTCGCCGGCATGAACGCCCCGCGGATCAAGTCGAGCCACTTCTGAACCTCGTCCTCATACTTGAATTTCGCATTGTCGCCCATGCCTTCGGCGGAGAAAAAAACGTTCAAGTCGAACTCGTTGAACTCGCCCTGCATGGCTATTTCCCGGATCGCGTCCGGGAGTTGGTAGGTTAGGAGCACCATCCGGGGCAATGCGGCGTAGGGGTTGCTGGGGCGTTTCCAGTCCCGCTTTGCCCGTTGCTCGTCCGAATAGGTCCAGTTGTAGATTTGCTCCTCGATGAACTCGCCGGACGCAATCGCCCGGAACGGCGTTCCGGACAGGTAGAGATAGGCATCCGTGGTGATCGGCAGGATGTCTTCGTCAAAGTCCTCAATGCCTTGCCCCTCCCCGAACTCGACCTCCTTCTTGTCCTCCGCTTCAAACAGTTCCTTCGCGTTCTCCCGCCATGCCCCGTAGTGGTATTCATCCAGAACTACGCAATCCCAGTTCGTCGAATGGACCCATTCGTTTTTCGTCTTGATGCCCCCGGTGCTTGGGTTCCGGCCCAGGTAGTCTTGAAACGACCCGAAACAGACAAACGGCCTCTTCTTGTCGGCTTCCTCGTACGACAAGCCGCCCGGGGAAATGAACTGCCAGCCCTTGAAGTCCACGTGACACTTCAAGTCTTCTTCCCAAGCGCTTTGCACCGCCGGCTTGAACGTCAGAACTAGCACCTTCCGCCACCCCATATTCTTCGCCAACTCATAGGCGGCAAAGGTCTTCCCAAACCGCATCTTGGCATTCCACAGGAAGTGCGGCGGCTTGTTCCGGTTGCCCTTTTCCCTACGCCAACTAGTGAAGTATGCAGCCGTCTTTTCGACCGCCGCTTTCTGCTCCGGCCGCATTGTGAAATCGAGTGACCGGTTCTCTTCGTTCAGCTGGCCGGTGCGTACGGCGATGATGGCCGCCTTGACCTGGGCGACCGTGCACCGAAACCACTCGCCTTCCGGGTTCTTGACGCCGTTGATCCGGAGCATCCGGTGGACGTCACGGTCGGTGAACACCGTTCCATCATTCCGCATAGCGGGCTCTTCCAGGACGATCCGGTAGGGCGGCTTGCCGGGGCGCAACGTCGGATACTGCTGGGCAACGCGGGTCTGGACATCCACGGTCGTATAGCCGACCTTAAGCAGGCCCACATACTGCGGGTTCGTGTCCTCGTAAGCGTAGATGGCGGGCCGCGATTCAGGGCGCGGAGGAAAGAAGTCGTTACTCATCGTTGCCACCCAGAGGACAGATTCTCGATTCGATGAAAGCGATGTCCTCTTTGGTTAGGCCATACTTCTTGTACAGTGCCGCGTCCGTCCAAGTGCCGTCCCATCGCTGCTGAGGCACCCAAGTGTACGTCGAGCGTGTGGCGTGCTGGGTGATCTTACGGAGTGAGACAAGGAACCGGAAGAACCGTGTGCGCAGGTAGCTGTTGACGCTGCGGGCCTTTTCAGCAGATGCGACATGGAAGAACAGGTATGACTGGGTACATACCGATGGAGAAGTAGCCACCAGCGGCTTCCCGAGTACCGGATCCGGAAGCCGCTGACCGCCATCCGACCCCGCCTGAGGAATCATCACCTTCCACGTATCGATCAACTCGCGGCTCTTTACGATATCGTGTCGGGGGATCCAGCCTGACCTGCCCCCCCAAAACTAGTCCATTGGCAATGTGACTTCTCCATTTACGATGCCCCGCCAGGGGCGAAGGAGGAGTCGTGCGCAAGAGTCGATTCAGCGAAGAACAGATCATCGCCATCCTGAAGGAGTCGGAGGC
>CAYTIL010000014.1:0-71417 GCA_964437985.1 uncultured Acidobacteriaceae bacterium | reverse complement strand
TGCGCCGGGCTCTAGCCCGTCACGGTGACTTACGACGAGGGAGACGATGGACGAGAGAGCTCTGAAACCACGACATGCGGCAGAACTGATCGGTTGCTCCGAGGCCGCCCTGCGAGCTTGGAAGCGGCAAGGCAGAGGGCCGCGCTACTTCACGGCTGGCAAGCTGGTTCGTTACCGGCGCGAGGATGTGGAAGCCTGGATCACCGAACGGCTACGCGGCGGAAACTTAAGCGAGTAGGCCTACAACAAGTAGGCCGGGAGGTGTGTTAGCAGCACGCCTCACGGCCTGAACGTCAACCGAGGCTGGTGTGCCCCGGACGCATCCCCAGCATACCAGCCTCACAACCCCGCCGCAAACCCGAATCCGGGTAGCGGCGAGCCTGGAAGCAGGCAACGGGATCAGTGAGCCTGGACGCCATCCAGTACGCGAGGGCAGTGCAACCGCAGGCCGACGGAGAGAAACTCCTGCCCAGCGAGCGCCACCTGCTGCTCCTGCTCGCCACCTACCACAACCAAGCGCAGAATGCAGCCTGGCCTAGCGTGGGCCGTCTAGCCAGACAGACGGGGCTTAGTGACCGGCGAGTGCAGCAGATCATTCGCTCCCTGCAACGCAAGGGGCTTCTCAGAGTTGTGTACCGTGCGGATCACCATGGAACCCAGCCCACGAATCTCTACACTTTCCCTGGCCTGGGTGAATGGCAGAACATGCCGAAACCGGCTTCGCCCTCCCCTGAAGCCAGCTTCACCCCTCCAGCGGACACAAGAGATGGCGAGGCGAAGCCGAGTTCACTGCCCCCTGAAGCCCAGTTCACCAACCCGGCGAACCGGACTTCACCCTCCCTCCTGCAACCCGCTTCACCCTATAAGCATTTAGAAAGTGAAAAGAAAGAAAGGGAAAATCAGCCCCCGGAGAGCGAGTTCTATTCATTCCGCGATGTTCTAAAAGAATTTGCCTCAAAGCATGGTAAAACCTAACACTATGGGTTATGCTGTCCTTCTATGCGATGCCCAATTCACAACATCCCACTAATCTGCTACTGCCCAGCCTGCCGAGGCTCTTTGCGGTCCGCCAGGAAAGCACGGGCCTCACGTGAGAACGGCAAGCGTGGCGGAAGACCAAGAAAGACCAAATCCAGAAGGGAGAGACCATGATCTACAAGCCACCCGGCAAACGCTACTACATGGTGAAGTTTCAGTGGAGTGGCCGGACAATTCGCAAGTCCACGAGAGCAACTGACAGAAAGACTGCCCGCACCATCGAGGCCAGGCTGCGGGTCGAACTGGCCCGCGACAACTGGAACGTCCTAGAGGCGAAGCCGCAACAGACACTCTCGGAGTTCCTCAAAAGCGACTTCCTGCCCTTCACCGAAACGCGCTTCCGCACCAAGCCTGCCACACTGGAGTACTACCGCTACGGTGCGAAGGCGCTTCAAGCTTCGGACGCGGCGCGGCTGCGCCTCAACGAGGTCACCGACCAGCACGCGGGTCAGTTCGCCGCCTCGCGCTCCCACCTGTCACCCTCTACGATCAACTGCGGTCTGCGGACACTGCGCCGGGCGCTCGCGCTGGCCGCCGAATGGGGGAAGCTGGACAGGAAGCCGAAGATCAGCCTGGCGAAGGGAGAACGGCAGCGGGAGCGGGTCCTCACCCAGGACGAAGTTGCACGCTACCTGGCGGCCTGCCCTCAACCGTGGCAAGACGCTGCAACGGTCATGCTCGGCACGGGGATGCGCCCTGGAGAGGTCTACACGCTCCGCTGGGAGTTTGTGCTACTCAACGGCTCCGGCGGGTTCATTCACGTCTCGGAAGGCAAGTCTCGCGCAGCGCGGCGGCTCCTGCCGATGATTCCCGAAGTGTACGAGGCGCTGAAATTACGCCACGAAACGCAGGGCAGCCCTGCCGAAGGTTGGGTCTTCCCTTCCGAGTCGAAGTGCGGGCACCTGGTACAGGGCACAGCCAAGAGCCAGCACACGCGGGCGATTACCAGGGTCAACAAGGAAGCGAAGGAAAACAACCTGCCAGAGTTGAGGCCGTTTCCGGTTTACACGATGCGGCACACGGCTCTGACGCGGCTGGCCGAGGCGGGTTGCGACGCCTTCACGCTGGCGCGGATCGCGGGGCACAGCTCGATCACCATCACGCAGCGGTACTGCCATCCCCAGGCCGATGCAATCGAGCGGGCCTTCGCCAGCTTCGCCCGACAGCAAGTGGTCACCCACGGTGGTCACCTGCCGAAAATGCTGGAATCGGCCGGCGTCGGCCGAGGCGACGTAACTGAAACTCAGTGAGTGGGTTAGGTGGTGAGCGCGGAAGGAATCGAACCTTCAACCTACTGATTAAGAGTCAGTTGCTCTGCCAGTTGAGCTACGCGCCCACGAAGGTTTCTGGCGGCGGGAACGAAAAACTGATTATAGCATCGCTCCGAGGGAGCGGCGCCCGCCGGGCTCGGCGAAGAAAGTCTAACCACGAAGGACACGAAGAGCACGAAGGAGTTTGTTTGAAAGCGCGGGCGGAGTTGCCCGCTTCCACACCTAGAAGGTAAACGAAATGCCGCCGCGGATGGAGCGGGCCGACTGCACCAGGTACACCGTCTGGCCGTCCTGCCCGATGACCGGGACATAGCCCTGGGCCAGCAAGTTGCGCACGTCCACCAGGGCTTCCATCTGTCCCGGCAGGGAGCCGGAATAAGGGATGGGCTGGCGAAGGAAAATGTTGAGGTAGGGATCGGCCTGGCCGGGGGAAGCGTCGAACATGTCCACGGAGGTGAGGGCGGAGCCGCTCAGCCACTTATAGGACGCGATCCAGCGGGTCTTGGCGCCCGGCAGGCTGCCGGCGAGCTTTCCAGTGACGGCGTGGCGGCGCGCGGTACGCATCAGGGCCCGCACCTGCTCCCAGGGAACCTCTTCCCCTTCGAGGTCGAGCACGCCGCCGTAGGCGTAAGTCACGGTGCCCAGGATGCGGTCGGTGAACTTGCGCTCTACCACTGCGCGCAGGCCGTTGGTTTCCAGGTGAGCGCCGGTGTAGGCGAAGGTGCCGGAGTAGACGTCGGGCAGCAGGTCACCCTGGGCGGCGTTTACATCGCCGATTCCAGTCAGGGCGGGGTGAGCAAGAGTGTCGGAGAAAGCCGCCACCTGCAGGCTGGTCTCGCCGATGCGGCGCGAAATCGAAAGCTCGTGGTGGCGTGCGCGCTCCAGCAGCGGAGCGCCGCCGGCCAGCGACATGCGCGGGCCTGATTCGCTCAGGTCGGCGGGGGCGGTATCAAAACCCTTGGCCAGCCGGGTCGAGGGCTGGGAGGTGGCATAGCGGTAGCGGGCCACGGTGTTGGGCGAAAGGTGGACGCTCAAGGAGCCGAAAGGACGCAGCGCCGAGGCGCGTCCGCGATACTGCACGGTTTGCAACTCGCCGCCCAGGTTCACTTCCACGAACTCGGCCACGGTGATGGTGTCGGAGACGGAAAGCGCCAGCGACTCCAGCGCGCCGTAACGGACCGCATCCTCAATGGTGGCGAAGCGGCGCACCGTCAGCGCCACTTCGGGAGTGGAGCCGTCGCGCAGCCGATGGCGATAGGCGGCGCGCAGGATGGCCGCTGGATTGCCCTGCCCCGGGGCCACGTTGCCGTTCAGCGAGAGCGTTCCGGAAGAGAAAAGAGACCTCTGCACGGAGAAGGCGGTGGCCACATCAGGCCCGCCCAGACCGCCGACGTCGGCCGCGGCCAGAAAAGCCACGCTGGCTTTCAGGACGCCGTTCTCGGAGTCGCCCGCGCGGGTGACTACAATCAGCGGCCCGGTATCATGCAGCCGCAGCACCGGACGATTGGCGGTGGAGCGCAGCGTCCACTTCCAGTCGTCGTCTTCGGAGAGCGGACGACGGCTGGGCGAAAGCATCTGGATGGCTTCCGACAGCGTGTTCAGCGTGAGGTTGACCACCAGGTGCGCGCCCCCGCGCAGACCCACGTTTTCGCGCAGGGTGGGCAGGAAGCTCGAGGCGCTGACCTTGACGAAGTACTTGCCGGGGACCAGGCCCCGGGCGTAATACTGGCCGCGCTCGTCGGTGTAGAGGGTGAGGATTTCCGCGGTGGAGGAGGTGAACACCTCCACTCGGGCTCCCATCTGGACCACGCCCGTGGCCGAGCGCACCAGTCCGGAGATGGACGCCGTCTTGACCGGGGCCGCCACCGCGGGCAGCACAAGCGCCGCCATCAGCAGCCAGCCCAGCGTTCTCCCCGTAATTCTCATCCCTGGATAGTTCCCTACTCTACCGCAAACTTGGCCTGCGGCGCGATGGTTTGTTTGGAAATATTATCGTTCACCTTGATGGTGAGCTGATAGGTACCCACCGGCAGGCTGCCCAGGTCCAGGCTCTTCTCCAGCGTCACCTGTTCGCCCACGTTGCCCATCTGCTCGGTGGACTCCAACAACTTGGTAACCGCCTTCTGGGTGTTGATGTCCAGGATCTCGTATTCGATGGTGGCCGAGGATTTGTTGGTCTGCTCGTTCACCCCCAGGTTGTACACCTGCATCCAGAAGTTCACTTTCTGTCCGGCGACGCGCTTGAAGGTGGCGGGCTTGCCGCCGCTGGCGGGAGCCAGCCGCGGGCGCACCTTGGTGCTGCCGATGACGAAGTTCCCGGCGCCCACATTCTTCGACGGCACCTTCTCCATCACGTCGGCCACGATCAGCGAGGAGGCCGCCAGGCGCTCTTCGTCGTAGTTGGGCACCACGATGCCCCGGCTCCACGTGCCCACGCGATCGCCGTTCACGTCCTTCACCGCGATGTCCAGGCGGTAGCGCCCCGGACGCAGCGGGACGGCTTTCCAGTAGATGGATACGTTCTCCACGGTGCGCGCCAGCAGTTCGGCGGGCACATCGACCTGCACGGTGTCCTCGAAGGTCTGGGCGATGCGCGCGGTCATGGTGGTCAGCCGGCCGAAGATGTTCACCACCCCGCGCTGAATGCCGTCTTTGTTGACGAAGGTGACGTCGCGGTTCTTCACTTGCACGGTCACCGGAACCAGCACGGTGTCGGCGGTGACCCGCACAAAGTCCACGCCCACGTCAAAGGGCATCAGGTTCACGCTGATCTTGTGGGTCACCTTTTCTTCCAGGTCCTTGAACTTGATGGCCGGCGGCTTGGAAACTTTGGCCAGCATCTCCAACCGGTCGAACTGCTTGGACTGCAGGTTGCGATTGAAGGGTCCGGTACCCAGCCGCTCCAAGCCACCTCCCGTAAAACGGTCGGTCTTGCTGGCCATGCCCATTTCTTCAAACCATGTGGGGCCGGCATTGGGCACGTAGAGCAGCGCATCCTTTTCCGAGCGGTCGATGGTGAGGTGATAGTCGCCGCACATACAGGTGTCCACGAACTCCAGCTCGATCTCCTGCCCCACACCCTCCAGGTAGCGGTAACGCCAGGTTTCGAAGGGGAAGGTGGAAGTGCGGCCGCCGCCCTCTTCCATGGGCCGGTCGTAGGCGCCGCCCGAGGGATGCGAGTCAATCTGATCGGCGGGGCCGAAAATCACGTAAATGCGCCCGCGGTCGGTGCGCCATCCCGCCTTGCCGGCGGCGAAGCGCTCATTGGCATAGGCGATGCGCCGGTAGTGCTCCTCGCGGTATTCGTTCTCCAGGGTGTCGGGAGTGGGGTCGCGGCGGATCCAGAACTGCTCAATGAAGTTCTCCCGCTCTTCGTCGTTGGAGAACTGTTTGAATGCGCTCATCTCCTCGTCTAAGATGATCCAGCGCACATCTTCGGCGAGCCACTTTTGGTAGGTCTTGCCCAGCTCATGTTTGAGCTTCTTTTCCTGCTCTTTCTTCTGTTTTTCGGTTTTTTGGCGCTTCAGGGGGTCTTCTTCCTGGGCGCCGGTGTTCTGCGGGGACGCCGCCCCGCTCACCACAAAAAGACCAGCTATCACTGCCAATACAAACAGATGACGTAAAAGCTTGGACAGCATCAGAGGGAGACTCCTTTGGGGACAGAGTAGATTCTAGGCGCTTGGGTCCGTGAAATCAAGAATTTAACCGCCTTTGCGAACGCCCGGCTGGGACCCCGGGATTCGGTTCCTGACCCCGATGCAGGGAGGGCGGCGGGAGTTGCTCTGCCGGTCTCCGCAGGATGGGGGCAGGCATGCGGGGTGGTGGAGAAACCGCTATAATCGCAGAGGCGTTTCTCTGGCTTATCCTGTAAGTCCCATTTGGCGAAACTTTTGGCAGGCTTTTCACGTATTCCTGGCGCAGGGGCACTCTGCGCGACGCAGGCACCCGGCAGCCCGGGGCGGCAGATTTGAGACAGCCATGAACTGGAAGAAAATCGGACTCATCGGAGGGGGCGCAGTCGCCGTCCTCGGCATTGTGGGCTTCTCCGTCCAACAGAGCCGGAAGAACGTGGTGGAGGTGCAACTGGGCAAAGTGGAACGGCGCGACCTGGCGCAGGTGGTGACGGCCTCAGGCGAGATCAAGCCCAAGACCTACGTCAACATCAGCGCCAACGCCTTCGGCAAGATCGTGAAGCTGTACGTCCGTGAAGGCGACTCGGTGAAGAAGGGGCAATTGCTGGCGCAACTGGAGAACGTGCAATCCGCCGCCGACGTGGCCGCGATGAGCGCCTCGCTGGGAGCCACCCAAACCGATGCCGTGGCCGCGGATGCGGCCATGAGGACCGCGCAGGCCGACCTGAACCGCGCCCGCGCCGACCACGAGCGCACCCAGCTCGACTACTCCCGCGCCGAGGGCTTGTACAAGGCCCAGCTCGTTTCCAAGGCGGAGTACGACAGCCGCAAGAACGCCTACGAGTCGGCGGAGGCCGGCAAGGAGCAGGCCGAGGCCCGCATCGCCCAGTCCAAAGCGCAGCGTGAATCGGCGGGCGGCCGCGTGAACCAGGCCCGGGCCACGCTCACCCGCGCCTCCGACGTGCTCAGCAAGACGGTGTACACCGCGCCCTACGACGGCGTGGTCACCAACCTGCCGGTGCGCGAAGGCGAAACCGTGGTCATCGGAATTCAGAACTCACCGGGCAGCACCCTGATGACCATTGCCGACCTGGGCGTGATCACCGCCGAAGTCAAGGTGGACGAGACCGACATCGTCAACGTGAAACTCGAGCAGAGCACCGAAGTCACCATCGACGCCATCCCCGGCAAGATCTTCAAGGGCAAGGTGACGGAGATCGGCAACATCGCCGTGATCCGCTCCACCGGCTTGGCCACCTCGCAGACCACCGCCGGCAGCCAGGAAGCCAAGGACTTCAAGGTGGTGGTGACGCTGGAGGACCCGCCCGCCAATCTGCGGCCCGGGCTTTCCGCCACCGCCAAGATCACCACCGCCAGCCGCAGCCTCATCCTGGTGATTCCCATCCAGGCGCTGACCATCCGCCAGAAAGCGGACCTGGAGAAGAAGGCGGAGAAGGGTTCGGCCGAGGCGGCGTCGCCGGCCAAAGGGGAAAAGAAAGAAGAGCTGCAGGGTGTGTTCGTGGTGAGGGAAAACAAGGCCGAGTTCGTGAAGGTGGAAACCGGCATCACCGGGGTGACGGAAATCGAGGTCCTGAGCGGTCTGAAGGAAAACGACGACATTGTGACCGGCAGCTACCGGGTGCTGCGCACGCTGCGCAACGGCGCCGGCGTAAAGAAGGAAAAAGTTTCGGAGAAGAAGCCCGAGGAAGAGTCGTAACCAATCACAGCAGTCAACGTCTAAGCGGGAAAGGGCCGGTCTTGAACCTGGGTCCGGATAAGCGGGAGAACATAGATGGCCACTCAGCTGGTGGACGCTCTGGAGAGCGTGGTGGATAGTCCGTCCAACAATTCGCTGATGATCCGCACCGAAGGTCTGTGGAAGACCTACGACATGGGCGCCGAGGAGGTCCATGCCCTGCGCGGCGTGGACCTCAACATCCCGCGCAACGAGTACATAGCCATCATGGGGCCTTCAGGCTCCGGCAAGTCCACGTTGATGAACCTGATTGGCTGCCTGGACTCGCCCACCAAGGGCCAGTACTGGCTGAACGACCAACTGGTCAGCGATCTCGACGACGACGAACTGGCCCGCATCCGCAACAAGGAAATCGGCTTCGTCTTCCAGACTTTCAACCTGCTGGCCCGGGCCACCGCACTGCACAACGTGGAGCTGCCCCTGATTTACAACGGCACGCCCTCGGGAGCACGCATCGAGCGCGCCCGCGAAGCCCTGCGCCTGGTGGACCTGGAAGACCGCATGACCCACAAACCCAACGAGCTTTCCGGCGGACAGCGGCAGCGCGTGGCCATTGCCCGCGCCCTGGTGAACCATCCTTCGATCATCCTGGCCGATGAGCCCACCGGCAACCTGGACTCGCAGACCGGGGCTGAAATCATGGCCCTGTTTGACCGCCTCCACCAGCAGGGCAACACCATCATCGTGGTCACCCACGAGCACGACATCGCGGAACACGCCCACCGCGTGGTCCACATCCGCGACGGTAAGGTGGAGAGCGACGAGCGCCGGAAGTAGGCGGGCTGGCAGTCGCCCGAGTAGGCGAACGACGGGCACCAACCTTAACTCGTCGAAGGAAGCCACCAGCCTCTTGCTTGTGGCATAATCTCAGCGCTCAATCCACGAAAATCTGCTGCGCTTCTCCCGGTTCCAAGATTCAGGCACGCGACCTGCCGAGCCGGGGGCCGCGCTTCGATTTTCGAAGTTTGTCTCCGGAGGCACCGATGACACTCAAAGAGAAGAGCAGGACGCTGTTGCTCGTACTGCTGATCTCGGCCCTTGCGGTTCCGCAGCCAGCCCTCTCTTGGCCGGTTGCGCCGCTGGCCCAAGAAAAGGAACAGAAAGAACAGGAGAAGGAGGAAGGCAAGGGCGACGACATCGAAGAGGGGTCCCAAACTCCGGCCGACAAGGCGATGCAGGAGGAATGGGAGAAGAAAGGCTGCCCGGCGGTGGACGTCAAGTTCAAGACCGAAACTGACAAGACGCGCCATCCGATGGCGGAATCGTCCAAGGACAAAGCCACGATCTACGTGGTGCGGCCCACCAAGTGGGGCAACAAAGTACAGACCAAGCTGGCCATGGATGGCAAGTGGGTGGGAGTGAACCGCGGCAACAACTACTTCTTCTTTGCCCTCGACCCCGGCGAGCACTACTTTTGCTCCAAGGCGGAAAACCGAAGCGTCGTGAAGCTGAAGGTAGAGGCAGGGAAAACTTACTACCTGCAGCAGAAGGTCAAGATGGGCTTCATGAAGGCGCGCAATCAGGTGGTGCAGATCGACGAAGAACAGGGCAAGGTCGCTCTAGGCAAGAGTCATCCCAGTAGCTGGGAAGAGAAGCAGTAGCTGCGGCCGAGGGCTGCAATCAGGGCAGGAACAGCGCTTAGGACTAGCAATCAGCAGCCCGTCACGTCTTCAGACGTCTTTCGTGAGGGCTGAGGGCTGAAGGCTGACTGCTGATTACTGACTGCCGCCCGACAACTGATTGCTGGCCGTCTCCGGCAGGGGCGCGGAAAAGTAGTTGCGGTCGTAGAGGTTGCGGTAGATGCGGCCGGCGATTTCAGCGGCCTTGGGGCCGAAGGTAGGACGCCCCCCCTGCAGGAAGACCACGGTGGCGATGCGTCCGCGCTGCCCGCTGGCCCAGGAGCCGAACCATCCGAAGCGGGTGCCGTCCTTGGAGCAGGTTCCGGTCTTGCCGTACACCGGCTCTTCGCTGAAGACGTAGCGCAAACTGTGGGCGCTGCCGTACTCCACTGCACCCATCATGCCTTCGGAAACTTCGGGGATGGCGGCGGCGAAGTCGAGCTGGCGCTTGAGCCGAGGCTGGAAGGCGGCGGCCTCCTCCGGCGTCCGCGGGTGCTGCAAGAAGTAAAGCGCGCCGCCGTTGGCGAAAGCGGACACCATGGCGCCCAGTTGCAAGGTGGTCATGGAGATTCCCATGCCGTGCGAGCACAGCAGGCCCACGCCGCCGCTCACCTTGCGCTCCGATTGCGGAAACACTCCCGGCTGCTCGCCCTCAATGCCGTAGCCCGCCAATTCGCCCAGCCCGAACTGGCCGGCGTAGTGGCTCACTTTCTCAAAGCCCAGCTTGCGCCCCAGCACCTGAAAATATCGGTTGTCGGAGTGGGCGGTGGCGTCGGTAAGTTTCATCACGATGGGCTGGCGCCGGCGGCGCGTGCGTCCCAGCAGGAGTTCGGAGTCCTTGGTCACCAGGCCTTCCTGGATTCCCGCCAGGCCCACGGCAATCTTGAACGTCGAGCAGGGCTGTGCGCCTTCCGAGAGCGCCAGCTTCTGGTTCACCATGGCCAGGATGCGCCCGCTGTCGGGATCAATGGCCACCACGGTTCCGTTCATGTTGCCCAGCGCATCGATGGCCGCGGCCCGGACCACCGGGTCTTCGCCAGCGGTAATGTCGCCGACGGTGACGTTCTCGGCGTAGGAGCTGGTGCGGAAGCGCTCGTAGCGGCGCCCGCGACGACGGCGGTTATGGATCGCGCTGTAGCGCTTGTTGCGGGAAGCTGACTTCTTGCGGGTCACGCGCTTGGGTGTCTTGGCACCGGCGCTCGTCGCTTTGCTGGAGGTCGTCTTAGCGGTAGTGCGAGCCGCGGGTCGCGCCCAAGCGGGGGACGCGTCGATCAACGCAAGAATCATCACCAACAGCAGCGCCAAAGGGCCGCGCCGACAGTGGGAAGAATAGCGATTTGAAGACTGCAGTATCCGCATGGCGCCTAAACAAAACCCCCGATTCTTCAGACTTCCGTACGCCACAAAGGCGCAGGCGTCCACTCGGGGGAGATGCGGTCAGGCCGATAGTAAGCGAGTCGCTAACAGCAAGGCAAGCCCAAACTTGGCCCCTATGGGCCAAAGGTACATGGCCTTGCGGTGGCCGGGTTTACCAGAAAGATAGCAGGTTGCCTCCTACCTGATCTCTCCCCTTCTGCGGATAAACGTGGGCACGTCGAGGTCGTCGTGCTCCACGGCGTCCTTCACCGACTCGCGCACGGCGTCGAGTGCCGGCGTTTCACGCGCGGGCAGGCCACTGGTGACGCGAGAGGCGACGGTGGTTCCCGCCCGGACTGCGGCCGTGGTGGCAGCGGCGGGGGTATAGGCCGAGGAAGTGCGCGCGGTGGAGATGGCCGCCGCGGCCGCCGACAGGGCGCCGTCGCGCCGCGCCGTCTGCTTGAAGCCGGTGGCGATCACGGTGATCTTCACTTCGTCCTTCATCTTCTCGTCGAGCACCGCGCCGAAGATGATGTTGGCATCCTCATGGGCCGCGGTCTGGATGATGCTGGAGGCTTCGTTCACCTCCGCCAGCTTCAGCGAGCTCGAGCCGGTGACGTTGATCAGGATGCCGCGCGCACCGTCAATGGCGCCCTCTTCCAGCAGCGGCGAGGCGATGGCGCGCTGTGCCGCCTGGGTGGCGCGCCGGTTGCCGGAGGCGGTCGCTGTCCCCATCACCGAGTACCCCATGCCCGCCATGATGGTCTTCACGTCGGCGAAGTCGCGGTTGATGATGCCGGGGATGGTGATGATGTCCGAGATGCCCTGCACGCCCTGGCGCAGAATGTCGTCGGCGATGCGGAACGACTCGAAGAAGCCCGCGTCCTGGGCCACGGCCAGCAGCTTTTCGTTGGGGATCACGATCACCGTGTCCACCGAGTCCACCAGTTCGGCCAGCCCGCGCTCGGCCTGCTGGCGGCGGCGCTTTCCCTCAAAGGCGAACGGCTTGGTGACCACCGCCACCGTCAGTGCGCCCATCTCGCTGGCCAAGGAGGCAATGATAGGCGCGGCGCCCGTGCCCGTCCCGCCGCCCAGGCCGGTGGTGACGAACACCATGTCCGACCCTTCCAGCGCTTCGATGATCTTGTCGGTGTCTTCGAGCGCGGCCTTGCGGCCGACCTCGGGATTGGCGCCTGCTCCCAGCCCGTTGGTCAGCTTGATCCCGAGTTGGATCTTCACCGGCGCCTGGGAAAGCTGCAACGCCTGCAGGTCGGTGTTGGCCACCACAAACTCCACGCCTTCCATCTTGGCGCTGATCATACGGTTGACGGCGTTGCCGCCGCCGCCGCCCACGCCGATCACCTTGATCCGGGCGCTGTGCCGCGGATCCTCCTGATACCGGATGCGGATATCGTCGTCCTTTGTCCTGTCGCTCATGTGTGGGCTCCGTGTTTTTTAGCTCTCGCAACTCTGTACTCTGGACTCTGTACTCGATACTCGGTACTCGCAACTAATTCTTCCCGTTCCCGTTTCTTCCCAGCAAGGCCTTCAGCCGCGCACCCAGACCTTGCGGGTGGGTGGCGCGGGCGGCGCGCGCCCGGTGTCCGTAAAGCACCAGTCCGATCACGGTGGCATACTCGGGCTCGGCCAGGGCCGCCGGCAGCCCGGCAATGGCTGCCGGGGAGGCCACGCGAGCCGGCCGTTTGAGCACCATTTCCGCCGCCTCGGCCATATTGCCCAGCCGGGCGCCCCCGCCGGTGAGCACCACGCCCGCGGTACACAGGTCGAGCATCCCGGCGTGGGCCAGGCCGTCGCGCAGCATTTCGAAGAGTTCCTGCGCCCGAGGTTCGACGATTTCCGCCAGCGAGCGCTGCGGCATGAGCCGCGGCGGACGGTCGCCCACCGCAGGAACTTCAATCTCGTTGCCTTCCGGGACGCGGGCCACCAGGGCGCGGCCGAAGTTGCGCTTGATCATTTCGGCGTCGGCCAGTGGAGTACGCAAGCCCACGGCCACGTCGTTGGTGAAGTGGTCGCCGCCAATGGGCACCACCGCGGTGTGGGCCACTCCACCCTCGTGGAACACCACCACGTCGGTAGACCCTGCGCCAATGTCGGCCAGGCACACGCCCAGCTCGCGCTCCTCGGCGCGCAGGCAGGAGTCGGCCGACGCCAGGGCCTCGAACACGGTGTCGTCCACGTGGATGCCGGCGCGGTTCATGGCGCTGACTACGTTCTGCGTGGCCGCGGTCGCCGCAGTCACCATGTGGACCTTCACTTCCAGCTTGGAGCCCATCATCCCGGCCGGATCGCGGATGCTGTTCTGATCGTCCACCAGGAACTCCTGGGGCAGCAGATGTAGCACCTCACGGTCGGAGGGCAGAGTAACGGCGCGCGCGCGCTCCACCGCGTGGCGGATGTCGTCGCGCGTGATTTCGCGGGAACGTCCTGCCAGGCTCAGGCCGCCGCGGCTGCTTACGCCGCGGATGTGCGACCCGGCCACGCCCACTACAGCGCGCTCAATCGAAGCCAGCACCGCGATTTCTGCCAGGTCCACGGCCCGCTGAATGCCGGCCACGGCTTTTTCCAAATCCACGATGATGCCCCGCCGCGTGCCCCGCGACTCCGCGATGCCGTGCCCGCGGTAGCGCAGGCCCAGGTCGGTGAGCTCGGTGACCAGCGCCACCGTCTTGGCGCTGCCCAGATCTATCGCAGTCAGCAGGTTGGGTTGCGGTTTGGGCATTCTGCCTAGCGTTTCTTCCTTGGCGGTTTGGATTTCGTTGCACTGCGTTTGGCCGCCTGCGCTGAGGTGGTACGCGCGGTCGTCGGTGCTTTGGGTGCGGCCGGCGCAATACTCGCAGCCCGCCGCGGGTCTGGATTGACGATGATTTGCCGCTCGTAGCGCAGGTCTACCGAGTCCAGCCGCTGGAGCTGCTGCCGCCACTCGGCGACGTGCGCCAGATAGACCTGGTAACGCTCCAGAAAGTGCGACGATCCCAGGTGCACCAGCACCGCTCCCGCCGGGTCGGCCACCGTGATCCTGACGTCCTCGGGGTCGGAGAGGTCCACTTCGCTCAGATCCTCGGAGTAGCGGCCGCCCTGTGCGTCCAGCGCTCCGATCAGCGCGGAGTAGATCTTCATGCGCGCCTCGCGGGTGGAACGCGGATCGCTCTCGCTCATGCCCACCACCACCGGAAACGAGTACTGCTTCTGGCGGCTGGCGGGCATTTCCATCACCACGCCATGCAGGTCCATCAGCGAGATGCGGGAGCCGATCTGCACGAAGGCCACCGGCTTGCGCTCGCGCAGGCTGACTTGCAGGCGGTCGGGCAGCAGGCGCATCACCGCCGCCGACTCGATCCAGGGAATCTGCTCCAGCGCACGGCGGCGCTCGTCGAGGGAAATCTGAAAAAGGTTGCGCCCCACGTCGGCGCGAAACACTCCGGCCACCTGCTCGGGAGCAACGTTCTCCATGCCTTCGATGTGGATACTGTCGCGGGAATCCAGACGGAATCGCCAGGAAGAGGCGCCGTAGGCGTACAGCATGACGCCCGACCAGCCCAGCAGTCCCAGCAGCACGAAGGCCAGGACCACTTTCTTCAGCAGGTGAGCCGTCTTGCGAGGCAGCGGCCCGCGACGCACGGGTACGCGCTTCTGGCCGCGGAGGAAGGGCGATTCCTCATCCGTTTCCAGGTCCAGGGCGCGGGGCAGGTCTTCGTCGTCGGCCGCAAAAGACACGGGCCGCGCCGTACCACCGCGCGTCGGGGCGGGGAGTTTCCCCTCCCGCGTGGAGTATGCGTCGTCTCTCGACATTTACCAGTTCGCGCTGGTCAACAGAGAAATCGCCGTACTCATCACTATAACTTCAATTTGCGGAAATGCGCAGCGGGAATTTTTCGGAATTCACAGGCAGGTGTTGACCAATGAGGAACATCGCAGCGGTTGGACCCGTGTGGAAGCGGGCCACTGGCCCGCGAATTGCGGCAGATGCGGGCGCTGCCCGGCCGAGGGCGGCCGGGCTACACGCGGGTTCAGCTTCGCCCAGCGGTCTGCTTGGAGATGGGGCAATCTTCGTCGATGGAAATCGGTTGCGCTTGCGCGGGTGCGTCTTTCCTGGCGCGCTCCAGCGCGGCAGCGCGGTCCGCCAGCGCCACCGCAGAATTCACGTCGCCCATCGCCATCTCCATCTGGGAAAACAGGAACAGCAGGTGCGGATCGTTGACCGCCCAGGAACTGCTGGAAGTGGTCGCAGCCACCGGCGCTGCCGGTGCGGGCGCGGCCGTAGTGGCCAGATGGAAACTCGCCAGCACAACCACGAATCCCGCAATCGGTCCTAAGGCTCTCATTGCCATAGCTCAACTCCTCCACCGGCCTGCCCTTCTCTTGGGCTTTCGCTGGGGCCCTTCGCCCGGTTCCAATTTATGGTCACAGTAATAGACGTTGCTGGGATGAGTTTGGTTACCAGGGATTTTCCAGTGGGTATGGAAGCGGGCGACCCCGCCCGCGTCTTTGTACCGCCGGCCTCTGGCGGCTGTCGCGCGGGCATCTTGCCCGCGCCTTCGCTATGCCTTAGGTGCTGCCACGGCGCTGGCTTCGCGGGCGGCCAGATGCTCCAGCACCAGGGGCCCCACCTGGTGAACATTGCCCGCACCCAAAGTGAGCACCATGTCGCCCTCGCGAGCGGCGTCGGTGGCGGCTCGGGCCGCGTCGTCGAAAGATGCCAGGTAGGTCGCAGGCCGGCCGCCGTGCTGGCGGATGTGCTCGGCCAGCGCTTCTCCGCTGACGCCGGGAATGGGCGCTTCGCTGGCGGCGTAGACGTCGAGCACGAACACCGAATCGGCGTCGCCGAAGGCGGTCGAGAAATCGTCCAGCAGGTCGCGGGTACGGGTGTAGCGGTGCGGCTGGAAGACCACGTGGATGCGACGGTAGCCGCATTGGCGTGCCGCCTGAAGCGTGGCCAGAATTTCCGTGGGATGATGGCCGTAGTCGTCGAGCACGGCGACTCCCGCCGCTTGCCCGCGAAGCTGGAAGCGGCGATCCACGCCCCGGAAAGCTTCTAGCGCCTCGCGGATCTGGTCGGCGGCCACGTCCAAGCCGACGCCGGCGGCCACCGCCGCGGTGGCGTTGAGCACGTTGTGGGCGCCGGGAACGTGCAGGCGGAACTCGCCCAGCGAGCGTCCCCGGAAATTCACCTCGAAGCGGCTCAACGGCTGCCCGGCGGCGGCCCGGGTCTTCATTCCCGTAATGCGGAAGTCGGATCCTTCGCGCGTTCCGTACGTAACGGCGCGGCGGGTCAGCCGCGGCAGCAGCTTGCGCAGACGCCGGTCGTCGTTGCATAGGATGGCCATGCCGTAAAACGGAAGGCGCTCCACGAAGTCGCGGAAGGCGCGCATCACGTCGCGCATGTCGCGGTAACAGTCCATGTGCTCGCGGTCAATGTTGGTGACCACAGCGAGAATGGGTGAGAGCTTCAGGAAGGAGCGGTCGCTCTCATCGGCTTCAGCGACCAGATACTGGGATTTACCTAGGCGCGCGTTCGAACCCATGGCGTCCACGCGTCCGCCGACGACCACCGTGGGATCGAGCCCGCCCGCGGCCAGCACCGCCGCCACCATGGACGTGGTGGTGGTCTTGCCGTGCATGCCGGCAACCGCGATGCCGTACTTCAGGCGCATCAGTTCGGCCAGCATCTCCGCGCGCTGGATTACCGGGACGTGCAGGCGCCGGGCCTCGGCTACTTCCGGGTTGTCGCGGCTAATGGCGGAAGTGGCTACGACCACTTCTGCTCCCGCCACGTTCTCCGCCCGATGGCCTTCGTAGGTGGTAGCACCGAGCCGCTCCAGGCGCTCCGTAATGGCCGAGGCTTTCAGGTCAGACCCGGAGACCTTGTAGCCCAGGTTGAGCAGCACTTCGGCAATGCCGCTCATGCCAATGCCACCAATGCCGACAAAGTGCACGTGATGGATGCGGGCAAACATGAACGAGACCTATATTAAACGCAGAGAGCACTGCGGCGGCGGGTGGGCCCCTGACCCGGCCCTGACGCTCCACCGCTGTGCCGGCTTCCCTTCCCTCGCTACCTTGTTTCCTGCCTGCGGGTCACTCGTCGTTGCAAGTGAACCCAGGGCTGCGCCGTGGGTTCACGAATGCAGACGAGTGACCCGCAGGCAGGAAACAAGGTAGCGGGATTTTTTCGTCGCGCTTTTACCGCAACTCAGGTCTTGCCCGAACCAATCTCCACCGCCATCTGTGCGATCCTTTGCGCCGCGTCGGGATGGGCCAGCTTGCGGGCCGTGGCGCCCATTCCCGCCAAACACCCGGGATCCTTCAGGAGCGCTACTACCGCAGCCGTGAGCGTTTCCGCTGAGAGCTCGGCCTCCGGGATGAGTTGCCCGGCGGCAGCTCTTGCCATGGCTTCGGCGTTGCGCCGTTGGTGATCGTCGGCAGCGCGAGAAAAGGGGACGAAGATTGCAGGCTTGCCGGCGGCGGTGACTTCCGCGACGGTCGAAGCCCCAGCCCGGCACAGCAGCAGGTCGGCGGCGGCAAAGGCCTCGGGCATGTGGTCAATGAAGGCGGAAACTTCTGCGTCCATCCCGGCCTCGCGATAGGCCGTTGCCACTTGCTCCAGGTCACGCGCTCCAGTCTGGTGAATGATGCGCAGCCCGGGCATAGAGGCACGCAGCGCCGCGAGCGATGCCATCACCACGCCGTTCAGCGCGCTGGCCCCCTGGCTGCCGCCAAAGACCAGCAGCGTGGGTGGCGAGCCTGCGGGTCGCGGCGGCAGGTTGAAGAACTCCTTGCGAACGGGGACGCCGGTGACCACCGCGTGGCGAAAGTAGCGCGCGGTCTCCTCAAAGTGAACTGCGGCGGCCCGGACGTAGGAAGCGATGATGCGGTTGGCAAAGCCGGGCACTACGTTGGACTCGAACGCCAGCGTGGGGATGCGGCCGAGCACCGCGGCCAGCATGGCCGGGCCGGAGGCGTATCCGCCGACGCCGATGACCACGTCCGCCTGGAACGCGCGCAGCAGTTTCGAGGAACGGGCGACCGCCCGCGGCAGTCCGATAAGCGTCCCCAACCGGGTTGCCAGTCCGACGTTTTTCAGCGCGCCGACTTCTACCAGCTCCAGCTTGAATCCGGCGGCGGGGACCAGGCGGGTTTCGATGCCGCGCGACGTCCCGACGAAAAGAATTTCCGCGCCGTGGGCTTCTTTAAGTTCACGAGCGATGGCCAGCGCCGGGATGACGTGTCCGCCGGTGCCGCCGCCCGCCAGAACGACGCGCAGGCTCATGGAATTAGTCCGCGTTCTGAGTGATGTTCAGCAGCACGCCGATGGAGGCCAGGGTGACGAACAGCGACGAGCCTCCGTAGGAGACCAGCGGCAGGGGGATGCCCTTGGTGGGCATTAAGCCGAGCACCACGCTGATGTTGAGCAGCGCCTGGGCCGCGACCATGGCAGTGATGCCGGCGGCCAGGTAGCGTCCGAAGACGTCGCGGGTGCCCAGCGCGGTGTGCGCTCCGCGGTACAGGAAGACGCCGAACAGCGCCACCACCGCCAGGGCGCCCACCAGTCCGGTTTCCTCGGCCAGCACCGCGAAGATGAAATCGGTGTGCGGCTCGGGCAGGTAGAACAGCTTCTGCTTGCTCTCCATCAGGCCGACGCCGGTGATGCCGCCCGTGCCCACGGCGATGAGCGACTGGATAACGTGGAAGCCACGGCCCAGGGGATCGGACCAGGGATCGAGGAAGGCGAGAATGCGTTCGTAGCGCCACTGCACGCGAAACACCAGCACATAGAGAAAAGGCAGCGCGGCCGCCAGCGCGTACCCGAAGTAGCGAAGCTGCATCCCGGCCACGAACAGCACCACCGCGCCCACCAGCGCCAGCACAATGGCCGTGCCCAAGTCGGGCTGCAGCACGATGAGCCCGGCCAGGCCGGCGATGGGAATGGCGGCCGGCAGCAGGGTGTTGCGCCAGTCGTCCATGGAGCGGGTGCGGCTCTGCAGAAACCAGGCGAGGAAGAAGATGAGCGCGGGCTTGGCTAGTTCCGAGGGCTGGAAGGAGAACATGCCCAGCCGGATCCAGCGATGGGTGTTGGCGGTGCGGTCGAGAAAGAGCACGGCCACCAGCAGCAGCGTGGTCAGTCCCAGCAGGGTGAACACGAACGCGGGATGCTGGTAGCGCCGGTAGTCCAAGTTCATCAGCCCGACCATGGCGGCCATTCCCGCTACCGCCCAGGCCATTTGCCGGAAGAGGAAGTGGTAGGCGGAGCCGAAACGCTCGGCGGCCATGACCGCGGAGGCGCTGAAGATCATCACCAGGCCGGTGAAGACCAGCAGCAGCGTGACCACGAACAGCGTCTTGTCTACGCTGACGCGCTTAGCCATGCGCCGCCGCTCCACCCTGGGGGCTGCCTTCGCCGCCCGCCGAGGCCGGGGCCTTGGCCGCGCGCGCGGCCAGCGCCGCCACCGCTTCCTTGAAGACGCGGCCGCGGTGCTCGTAATTCTGGAACTGGTCGAAGCTGGCGCAGGCCGGAGCCAGCAGGACGATCTCACCCGGTGCGGCAGCTTCCCCGGCGCGACGCACGGCGTTCTCCAGAGTTTCGGCGCGCAGCACCTCGACCGATCCCCGGATGTGGGCCTCGATCTTCTCCGCCGCAGCGCCGATGGTGTACACCCGTCGCGCGCGCTGCTTAAGGAGCGGCGAAAGCACGGAGTAGTCGCTGCCCTTGTCCTTGCCGCCGAGAATAATGTGGATGCCGCCGGGAAACGACTCCAGCGCCTTGATGGTGGCGTCCACGTTGGTGGCCTTGGAATCGTTGTAGTACTCGACGCCGGCGATGGTGGCCACGTACTCCAGGCGATGCTCCACCGCCTTGAACTCGGCGACGGCCTTGGCCACGCGGTGCGGCTCCACTCCCACGATGCGGCCCACGCACACCGCCGCCAGCACGTTCTCCAGGTTGTGCGCGCCCTTGAGCGGGATGGCGCTGACCGGCATCACCTCGTGGCTTTCGCCCTGGTCGCGCCAGTAGATCTTGCCGCTCTCGACGTAGGCGCCCTGCTTGATCTCTCCCTGGCGCGAGAACCAGCAGGTGCGGGCGCGAACCCGGCCGGCCAGCTCCAGGCAGGTGGGGTCGCCGGCGTTCAGCACAGCGTAGTCGCTCTCCGTCTGGTTCTCAAAGATGCGTGCCTTGGCGTCCACGTAAGCCTTGAGCGTGCGGTGGCGGTCCAGGTGGTCGGGAGAAACATTGAGCACCACAGCAACCTCCGGCCGGAAGGTGTGAATGGTTTCCAGTTGAAAGCTGGAAACTTCGAGCACGTTGTAAGTGTCGGAGGTGCACTCGGCCACCAGGGAGATGGCGGGCGTCCCGATGTTGCCGCCCACCTGGGTCTCGTAGCCGCCCCAGCCGATGATTTCACCGGCCAGCGCGGTGGTGGTGGTCTTGCCGTTCGAGCCGGTGATGGCGATGATGTGGCCCTTGAGGAAGCGCGAAGCCAGCTCGATCTCTCCCATCACGGGCACGCCCTGGGCGCGCGCCTGCTCCAGTTGCGGCACGTCCACGGGTACGCCCGGACTGATCACGATCATGTCCTGGTCACGGAAGGTGCGCTCGCCGTGGCCGCCGGCCTCGACCACGATGCCCTGGTCGAGCAGCGCAGGAATCTCCTGGCGCAGTTCTTCCTGCGCCTTGGCGTCGGAGACGGTCACCCGCGCCCCGCGCGCGTGCAGAAACATGGCTGAGGCCACTCCCGACTTCCCCAGCCCGACTACCAGGATGCGTTTGCCTTTGACGTCCATGGGACCAGTTGTCAGTTGCCAGCCTACAGGCATTGTGCCACGAGCGCCGCGTCTTAGCGCAGCTTCAGCGTGGTCAGAGCAAAGAGTGCAAACACCAGCGAAGCGATCCAGAAGCGCACGATGATCTTCGACTCCGACCAGCCCAGCAGCTCGAAGTGGTGATGCAAGGGCGCCATCTTGAAAATGCGCTTCTTGCGCATCTTGTAGGACGCCACCTGCAGGATCACCGAGAGCGCCTCGATGACGAAAATCCCGCCTATGAAAGGCAGCAGCAGTTCCTGCTTGATGATGACGGCCACCGTGCCGATGGCGCCGCCCAGGGCGAGCGAGCCCACGTCACCCATGAAGATTTCCGCAGGATGCGCGTTGTACCACAGAAAACCGATGCAGGCCCCCACCATGGCTCCGCAGAAGATGGTGAGCTCGGCCATCTGGGGAATGCGCTGGATCTCCAGGTAGTTGGCGAAGACGGCGTGCCCGCTCACGTAGGTGAGCACGGCCAGGGCGCCGGCGGCGATCACGCTGCAGCCGATGGCCAGCCCGTCGAGACCGTCGGTGAGGTTGACGGCGTTGCTGGAGCCCACCACCACCAGGGCCACGAAAATAATGAACGGTAAAAACGCCACCGGCCACAGGTAGTGCGTGTCGGTGAGCGACTGGATGACCAGGTCGGGGCGGAAGGCCTTGAAGAAGGGCACGTTGAGCTGCGTGGAGTAATCTCCGCGCGCCTGCAGCAGAACCAGGACCACGGCCAGGACCACGCCGGTGAGCGTCTGCAGAGCCAGCTTGGTGCGTCCGGTGAGTCCCAGGTTGCGATGGTGCACCACCTTCAGGTAATCGTCGGCGAAGCCGATGGCGGCAAAGGCCAGCGTGGAGAGCACCGCCAGCCACACGAACTTGTTGCTCAGGTCCGCCCACAGCAGCGTGGGCACCACGATGGCGATGGCAATCAGCACCCCGCCCATGGTGGGCGTTCCCGCCTTCTTCTGGTGGGCCTTGGGACCTTCTTCGCGGATGTACTGGCCAATCTGGAACTGGCGCAGCCGGCGGATGACCGCGGGCCCGATGATCAATCCGATAAACAATGCGGTGAGGCTGGCAAAGGCAGTGCGGAAGGTGAGGTAACGAAAAATACGGAAGGGCGAGAAGTGCTCAAACAACTGTTGATAGAGCAGCCAGTAGAGCAATCTTCAACCCCGTTTCTCGTTAGTCGGTTTCCGGTTCTTGGTTTCTGGTTCTTGGTCTTGGTTTGTGGTTCCTTGTTTTCCGAAAACCAAACACGAAAAACCAACAACCGTTTCAAGTAGTTGTCGCTGCCGCTTCCACCCGCGTCTTCCACACTTCCAGCGCGCGCTCCAGACGCACGCCGCGCGATGCCTTGAGCAGCACCGCGTCGCCGGCTTCCACTTCCTGCGCCAGCCACTCGCCGGCTTCTTCGGGCGTGGCCAGGAAGCGCGCATCCACGCCGGCGTCGCGCGCGGCTTCCACCATGTGCTCGGCAGCGCCGCGAACTCCCACCAGCACATCGATACCGCGCGCCGCCAGGTGCGCGCCGCAACGGCGGTGCAGATCGGCGGCGGCTGAGCCCAGCTCCAGCATCTCCCCGGCAACCACGATGCGCCGTCGCGCGCGCATGACGGCCAGGGTGTCCACCATGGCGTCCAGCGCCTTCGGATTCGAATTGTAGCAATCGTTGATGACCGTGGCCCCTGACACTTCGAGTACCTGCCCGCGCAGCTTTCCGGGCTGCAGCGTGGCCAGGGCGCGGGCGGCTTCGCCGGGGGACAGCCCGCGTTCGAGGGCCACGGCCACCGCGGCCAGGGCGTTATAGATGTTGTGTGTGCCCAGCAGCGGCAGTGCGGCGGGCTCGCGGACGGCTCCGGCAACCAGCTCGAAGCGGCTGCCTTCCCTGCCCCGGTCCTCGATGGCTTCCGCGCGCACGTCGGCGGGATGGTGCAGCGCGTAGGTGATCACCCGTCCGTGAAAGTCGCGGCCGAACTGGGAAACGTATTCATCGTCGGCGTTGAGCACCGCAGTGCCCCCCGCGGGCAGCGCGGCTACCAGCTCGTACTTGGCGCGGGCGATCTCCGCCACGGAGTTGAAAAAGCCGAGGTGCACTGGAGCCACGTTGGTCACCACGCCCATCTCCGGCTGTGCCAGGCGGGCCAGTGCGGCGATCTCACCGGACTGCGACATGCCCAGCTCCAGCACGGCCAGGTCGTGTTCTGGCTCCAGCCGCAGCAGTTGCAGCGGCAGGCCAAAGTGGTTGTTCAGGTTGCCTTCGGACTTGTGCACGCGAAAACGCGTGGCCAGCAGGTGAGCGATGGCGTCCTTGGTGGTGGTCTTGCCGGTGGACCCGGTGACCGCAATCACCGGCCTGCCCCACAGGCGGCGCACGGCCGCGCCCAGGGTCTGCAGCGCGGTCAGAGTATCGGCCACGGCCAGTAGGCGGGTCTTGGCGGCATAGCGAGGCAGCTCCTGCCGCTGTACCACCGGAGCGACGGCGCCGGCCGCCAGCGCGGCTTCCACAAAATCGTGCCCGTCCAGGCGCTCTCCCTTGACGGCGAAGAAGAGGTCTCCCGGCTGAAGGGTGCGGGAGTCAATGGAATAGCCGGAGGCAACCGCATGGCCGTCAAACTCTCCGGTCGCGGAGATGAATGCGGCGACGCGATGGAGCGGCAGCTTCAGGCGCGGCCTCCTGCAATTCCCGCGGGTTCAGCCAGCGGAGCGTGTCCCAGGGCTGCGAGCTCTTTGCGGGCCACCTGAACGTCGTCGAAGGGCAGCGTGGCCTGGGCCGTGACTTGCACCTTTTCGTGCCCCTTGCCGGCAATCAGAACAATGTCTCCCGGCTTGGCTTGAGAAAGCGCCAGCGCGATGGCCTTGCGGCGGTCGGCCTCGGCCTGGTAGCGCGCGCCGCTGCGCTGCAGTCCGATGAGCGCGTCGTTCATGATGGCCAGCGGGTCTTCGCTGCGGGGATTGTCGGAAGTGAGGACGACAAAATCGCTGCCCCGGCCGGCGGCTTCGCCCATGAGCGGACGCTTGGCGCGATCGCGGTCGCCGCCGCATCCAAACACGGTGATGACGCGCCCGGACTTGCTTCCCCGGGAAACGAACTCGCGGGCCACGGCGGTTAGATTGCGCAGGGCATCGTCGGTGTGAGCGTAGTCCACCACCACAGTGAAGGGCTGGCCGCAGTCCACACTCTGAAAGCGGCCAGGGACGCTCTGCAAGGAGGCTACACCCCTGGCAATAGCTTCCAGTGGACACCCGCGCGCGTACGCTGCGGCTGCCGCCGCCAGGATGTTGTAGACGTTCATCTGTCCCACCAGCGGGCTCACCACCCGGATCTTTCCTTGCGGCGTCTGCAACTGAAACGCGGTGGCCTGGCGTCCCATCTCGATGCCCTCGGTGCGCACCTCGCCGCGGGAGATGCCGTAGGTGATGACCTCCGAGCCCATAGACTGCGCCAGGGGCACCAGACGCGCGCCGTACTGGTCGTCCGCATTGAGGACGGCGGCGCGCGGAGGCTCGGCGCCGCAGCCGGTAAACAGCGTACGCTTGGCGGCAAAGTAGTCGTCCATGTCGTCGTGATAGTCCAGATGGTCGCGGGTGAGGTTGGTGAAGACGGCCACGTCGAAGCCCAGCCCCCAGACCCGCTGCTGCGCCAGGGCGTGCGAGGAAACTTCCATCACCGCCTCGCCGGCCAGGAAGCCGAGGGCGAGGTCAAAAATCAGGTTCAGCTCCAGCGCCTCGGGCGTGGTGTGAGGTGCGCGCAGGACTTCCGGGCCGATGTGGTATTCGATGGTGCCGATCAAGGCGGAGGTGCGACCACTCGCTCCCAACATGGATTCCAAAAGGAATGAGGTGGTTGTCTTGCCGTTGGTGCCGGTGATGCCGGTAAGCGTCAGGCGCTGGGCCGGGCGGCGGTAGAAGTTGGCGCAGAGCCCGGCCAGAGCCCGCCGGCCGTGCTCCACCCGCGCCCAGGCTACTCCGGAGTGAGGTTCGGCTTCGGCAGTGTCGCTGACCACCCCTGCCGCTCCCCGGGCGATGGCGTCGGGGATGTAGCGGTTGCCGTCCACCGTCTCCCCGCGCATGGCCAGGAACAGGTCGCCCCGCAGAACGTGGCGGGAGTCGTACTGGATGCCCAGGATTTCCGGGTCGCCCCGCGAGGCCAGGGCCTCCACGCCTTCCAGAACTTGCTGAAACGTCATGTGGCTCGATTCTAGCGCGAGAAGCGCACTGCTACGCGTGTCCCTGCGGGGATGCGGGCGCCGGGCGGCGGCGACTGCTCGCGCGCGATTCCGGTTCCGACGGCCTCAATTTCCACGCCCGCCTGCTGGGCCGCAACTACTACCTCCCGCAGGCGCCGACCGATAAACGACGGCACCACCATCCCGCCCTCAACGTCCAGGACCACCGTTGTCGAACTCGCAGGCGCGGGCGTTGGTGGAAGGTTGCTGGCCAGTTCGTTGGATGCGGGCGGAGCCTTCCCTTCCGCTCTCATTGCCGGCGATTGGAACTGCGCGGGCGAGTCGCCCGCTTCCACACTATTTGCGAGTGCGTCGCTCGCTTCCGGATTAGATGCGGGCGAGTCACCCGTTTCCACACCCCACGACAGCCGGTCAGGAGAGCCCTCTGCTACTTCTTCATCTTTGACCTGGGAGGCGGCGCGCAGCGCCAAACGCTGGCGGACACTGTTGGGTTCGATGTCCTGGGGGATGTGCAGGTAGGCAAGCACCTGCTGGGCCACGCGCCGGAAAACGGGCGCGGCAATCTGCCCACCTTCGTGCTGGCCGGGGGGCGAGTCCAGGATCACGGCCACGGTGATGGCGGGTTCGCGCACGGGCGCAAATCCGGCAAACGAAGCCACGTGCTTCCATCGAGAATAGCTTCCGGTGGCCGGGTCAATTTTCTGCGCGGTACCGGTTTTACCGGCGGCGGTGTAGCCCTCGAGGATGGCGCGCCGCCCGGTGCCGTGAAGCACCACGCTTTCCATCATTTTTTTCATCGCGATCGCGGTCAGGGGCGAGATCACGCGGCGCTGTCCGGCGGGCCGGAAAACCACTTGTTGCGGCGTGCTTTGCGGCTGGGTGGCTCCGGCCACGATGCGCGGCGGCGTCCATACTCCGTTGTTGGCGATGGCCGACACCATGGAGACCAGTTGCAGCGGCGTGATGCCGATCTCCTGCCCCATGGAGATGGCGCCGATGGACACCTTGGACCAGCGGTTCACCGGTTTCACCAGGCCGCGCGTCTCGCCGGGCAGTTCCACCCCGGTTTGAGAGCCGAACCCAAAGGCGCGGATGTAATGGTCGAAGCGAGCTTCCCCCAATCGCAGACCCAGCTTGATGGCGCCCACGTCGCTGGAATGCGCCAGCACGTCGGAAACCGACAGGGTGGCGAAGGCCTTGTGGTCGCGGATGCGCACGCCGCCCAGGAAGATGGCTCCCTTCTGGCAGTCAATCGCTTCCTCGGGCGTGGTCAGCTTCTCCTCCAGGGCGCCGGCGAGAGTGACGATCTTGAAGGTCGAGCCCGGTTCGTAAACGTCGCTCACCGCGCGGTTCCTCAGCGCCTCGCGCGGCGCCGTGCGGAAGGTGTTGGGATTGAACGTAGGACGGCTGGCCAGGGCCAGGATCTCTCCGCTGCGCGGATCCTGCACCACGATGGTGCCGGCAGCGGCGCCGGTCTTCTTCATGGCCGCATCCAGTTCGCGCTCGGCGATGTACTGGATCTTTTCGTCGAGGGTGAGGACCAGGTTTTCTCCGGGATCGGGTTCGCGCTCCACCCGCCCGAACCAGCGGCGGCGGGCATCCATGGAGATCAGCATCTTGCCCGGAGCGCCGCGCAGCCGGCTATCGAAGGCGTGCTCCAGCCCGCCCAGGCCTTCGTCGTCCACGCCCACGTAGCCCAGGGTCTGCGCCGCCAGTTCGCGCTTGGGATAGAAGCGCTTGGACTCCTGCTGGAAGTAGATGCCGCGCAGGTTCAGTGCGCGGATGCGGGCGCTGGTTTCCGCATCCACTTTGCGCGCAATCCAGGCAAAGGCGCGCGACGACTTCAGCTTGCTGGTGATTTCTCCCGCGTCCGCGCGCAGCACGCCCGCCAGCAGGGTTGCGGCGCTGGCCTGATCGGGAATTTCGCTGGGGACGGCGAAGATGGAGTCCACCGTGGCTGACATGGCCAGCTCGCGGCCGTTGCGGTCGTAGATGATGCCCCGGCGCGGTGCCACCTCGATGGTGCGCTGCTGCTGCCGCTGGGCGCGCTGTAGTAATTCGCCGTACTGGAAAACCTGCAGGTAGACCAGTCGCAATCCTACGGCGACGATCCACAAAAACAGCAGCCCCACCAGGATGTGGAGTCGCCGGCCGGAGCCGTTGCCGTTCGCTTTCCCCGCCATAAGATGGAGATGGCGGCCGGGAATTGCGGACGGCCGCCATGCCTTCGATCCCTAAACCCCAGAGGGCGTTTTCTGCCCGCTGGGGCCCGGCCTTTAACTCTGGTTCAAGCCAGGCCGGAACTAATCCCCGGAGTTCCCGGGGGAATCCGAAAAACCTCTATCTCTGCGGCGACACCACCGACACCGTGGCGGCGCTAGCCACTACTGGCGGGCCCGGCTCTCCCGCCCCGGCCGGCTCCAGCCGGACGAGCTGGCCCACCTGGGGTGAGTCCAAACCCAAACGGCGGGCCAGAATGTCAATGCGCTCCGGGTTGCGCAAGGATGCTTCCTCCAAACGCAGGGCGCGACTCAGCTCCACCGAGGAATGGCGCTGCGCCTTGAACGCTTCAATCTGGTAGCCGTACTCGATGGCGCCAAAATGCTGCCAGGCGTAGACCATCACCAGCAGAAACAGCGCGCACACCGCCACTGTGAACTGGGCCATTTCGCGGTTGCGCTCGCGATCGGCCACCTTCACCAGGCGGGAGTTGTCGATGGACTTGGAGAAATAGATTTCCGGAGCCCCGCGACGCACCGGGGTCACCGGCCGCGGCGCCGAAATGGGCGCGCGGCCACCGGTGAGTTGCGAGCGTACGGCGCGCGCGTGCGGCTGCGCGCTCGAGCGGCTGGCGGTTCGCGGCGAAGCGCCGCGGGGGAGGGCTGCCGCCGGCATTACGCTACTCCCACCAACTCGTCGCTGTACTGCGCTTCCAGCCGGTAGGCCGTGCCCAGCTCGATGCTGGACACCCGGGGCTGCCGTGCTTCCAGGCGAGTGTGCTCTTCGGCACGCTCCACGCTGGCAATCAGTTGGTCAATGATCGTTCCCTGGTACATCTTTCACCTCCATCCACCCTGAACCTTTTCCCGGGACGGCATCGAAAGGTAGGTGGTGTTCGTGGAATTTCTGTCATTCGCCCTAGTCAGAGAGGCGATGCCGTCCCGGAAATTTGACATCCGCAGGATGTCATCCTGAGCGAGGCCGCTCGGCGGCCGAGTCGAAGGATCTTGGTTCGCTCTCTGCATCATGCGGAAAACCTAAATCTTTTCGGCGGCGCGCATTTTCGCGCTGCGCGACCGCGGATTGCTTTCTACTTCCTCGTCGGACGCCGTGACCGGCTTGCGCGTCAGGATGCCGTAGAACCCGGCGCGCACCCCCTGCCGCAGCGCGTCTTTCACCCGGCGGTCCTCCAGGGAGTGGAAGCTGATTACCACCAGCCTCCCGCCCGGCCGGAGCACCTGAGGCGCCACCTTCAGCAGCGCCTCCAGCTCTTCCAGTTCGCGGTTCACGTGAATTCGGATGGCTTGGAAAGTCCTTGTCGCGGGATGAATGCGCCCGGGTTTCATTGACCGGAACGCGGCCGATATGACTTGAGCAAGATGCATGGTGTTGCGTATCGGCCGCGCCCGGACAATGGCTCTGGCGATTCTCCGCGACCTCCTTTCCTCACCGAATTCGTAAATCACTTGGGCGAGTGTGACCTCGTCCATGCGATTTACCACTTGTTCGGCGGTGGGCCCGGACCGCATATCCATCCGCATGTCCAGAGCTCCCTCCGCCAGAAAACTGAATCCCCGCGCTGCCTCCCTGAGCTGCATTGAGCTCAGGCCCAGGTCGGCCAGCAGGCCGTCGGCGGACGCCGGTGGTAATCCGGCAATTTCCGTGAACGAACCCTGCATCAGGCTGACTTCGGGCCAGTCGCCGCCCGCATCTGCGGGAGGCGCCAGGCGCCGGCGGGCGATCTCCAGTGCGCTTGCGTCCTTATCGAAGCCAATCAAACGACCCTGTGCGCCCAGGCGTCTTGCGACTGCGAAAGCGTGACCGCCCAAGCCCAAAGTCGCGTCGATATAGGTGCCGCCGCGCTGCACCGACAAGAAAGTGATCGCTTCTTGTAAAAGAACCGAAACATGGCCAACTTCGCTGCCGCCGCCATGTCCGCCCCACTGAGGGGCGTCCTCGTCCCCACGACCAGTGGCCATTCACTCCCGGCCCCCGGCCCCAGGGCAAAATTCAATCCTGTGACCGCCTTCAGATGCCCAGTTCGTCCAGCGTTTTCTCATCCTCAGCCGTGAACGGGTGCTCCTCCAGCTCCTTGCGGAACGCTTCCATGTTCCGCACTTCCAGGTAGGTCAGGTTGCCCAGCACCGCCACTTCGCCCCGCAATTGGGCCGCCTGGCGCAGCAGAGTGGGGATCAGCACCCGCCCCTGCGCGTCCATTTCCACTGCCTGGCCGTAATAATTGGTGCGGTTCAAGAGCTTCTTCTTCGTAGGATTGAAGTTCGAAAGCCGCGCCAGCTTTTCCTCGATGCGCTGCCATTCCTCGAAGGGATACACTTGAGCCCGCTGCCCGTCGACGCTGGTGATGTAGAACTGCAGGCCGTACTTCTCGTCGATCAGGCGCTTGAACTCCGCCGGGACCTTGAGGCGTCCCTTTTCGTCTACCCGGGTTGGATGATTGCCGCGAAACATGCTTGTTTGCCTGGTTTCCTGGGTGTTTCAGCCTGCTCTGTGCTGCAATTGCACCTGCGAGAATGGCCAAAGTGGCGCTAAGTTCGTCTGTTCTTGGTTCGTTGGGCTCGTTATGTTGGGTCTTCATCTCCACTTCGCTGGTTCTCCAGCCCTTGGATCTGTGCCCACCTACGACCACCATCCCCTGACAGCTACACCTGTCTCATCCACTCTAGACCACTTTCGACCACACAATAAGTCCTATCTCGTTGACTGTCAATAGAAATATTTGATGTTTAGAGGGGGGCTAGGTGGTCCATCGGAAAAGCACGAGGGCTCGGGCTGAGCCAGGCGACGACCACAAGGGGTAGGGTTTACTGGTGTGGTTCGTGGTCACGGACGCCCTTTTGGGGAGGTTGCGCCTCCCTACCGAGCTGCGGGGGTGTACAACTGCGTCCGTGGTGCTGAGGCTGGAGTTAAGGATGGGCTGCGATGACCGGCGTTGGAAGCTGCGACCGTGGAGTTGCCTGGTGACGCGCTTCGCCACCGCCTGTTTGGCGGTGGCGTCTGTATGCTTGGGGTGTGTCTCGGTTACGCTTGGTCAAGCGAGCTGGGGAGTTGCCGCAACGCCGGAAGGGTCTTTCTATTTTTGTGACATTACACGCGACCGGGTGTGGAAGCTGGAAAGCACCGGAGAGTTGCGCACGGTAGCCACTCAGAATCACTGCCACAGCCTGGTGCTGGGCTACGACGGCAACCTCTACGCCGAAGACATCGGCGGCGAGTCTCGTGGCGAACTTCGAGTGGCATTGTGGCGAATGACTCCAGCGGGCCAACGTGAAGACCTTCTCGCGCTGACCAGTCAGCCCGACCCGTCCTGGTGGCTGATTCGCGACGCCGCCGGCAACATTTACGCGTGGAAGGGCCAGCCCGGAGCTACCTCGGAAATTCTCAAGCGCACTCCGGAAGGATCGGTGTCCTTGCTGGCCGGAGGCGCGTGGGGGCATCTAGACGGAAAAGGGGAGGCCGCCAGTATGGGTAACATTGGCGCCATGGCGGTCACTGCAGACGGAATTCTCTACGTAGCCGACGATGGACGCTTACGCAGAATCAATCAGGACGCGGTGGTTTCGACCGTCACTTCCCCGATTCTTTCCACGCTCACGGGCGGGTTGCCGGGAGTAGCCGGCCTTTACAACCATTCCATGGGGATGGCAGTGGATTCCGCGGGAAGCGTCTATGTGGTGGATTACGGCAATCGCAGGATCGTACGAATCGACGCCGATGGCAGCCTCACCCGTGTCGCCCAGTCTGAAGGATTAGCGAATTGGCTGACAGGTTCGGGCTGGGGTTGGAGGCCTACGGGAGTCAGCCTCCAAGGGGGCAGCATTTATGTTCTCGAAGACTGGCCCCTTCCCGTGCTTCTGGCAGACTTCGTCGGCAGCCCCAGGCTGCTCAAGGTTCGGGGCGACGGATCCACGGAAACCATGGCCACGGTTGCCAGCACTTGGGTTCGAGGGACAGCCGGTCTGCTGATCGTGCTTTCGGCCATGAGCCTGATGAGGCTAATGCGGGCTCGTCGCGGGCGTGCACCCAGGGTTGGTTAGGCGCCGCCGGTTCCCACTTGTATGCAAGAAGCTGGCGGAGAGAGTGGGATTCGAACCCACGTTACCCTTTCGAGTAAACACGCTTTCCAAGCGTGCGCCTTCAGCCACTCGGCCATCTCTCCGGAGGGTGATTCAATTTTAGCGCAGGCGGGAAGACAGTACCCAGACTCAGTACCCCGTACTCAGGCGGACAGGCGCGATCTACGCTCCGGCCGCGCCGCCTTCCGCTCCGGCAGCGGGATACAACTGCTGCGCCAGATAGTTCTGGATGCCGATCTGCTCGATGGCGTTCAACTGGCCTTCCAGCCAGTCGATGTGCATCTCTTCGTCCACCAGGATGGTCTTCAGCAGTTCGCTGGAGCCGTTATCGCCCGCGGCCTCGCAGGCCTTGATGCCCTTGTTCAGACGATCCACCGCTTCGTACTCCAGTTCCAGGTCGTTGCGAAACTGCTCCTCGACCGTCTTGCCGATGGTGATCTTGAAGTAGGCACTCATGTTGGGCGTGTGGTCGAGGTAGAGGATGCGCTCGATGAGCTTTTCGGCGTGGATCATCTCGTCCACGGCTTCCTTGCGGATGAAGCCGTAAAGCTTCTCGTAGTGCCAGTTGTGGCACATCTCGGCGTGCAGGAAGTACTGGTTGATGGCCGTAAGCTCGGCCTTGAGCACGTCGGCCAGCACAGCCACGACTTTGGGATCGCCTTTCACGGTGGTTCTCCTCTTTGACGGCTAGAAAGGATACCAGAAGCGAGTACAGAGTTCAGAGTTCAGAGTTAAGAGTGCAGTTGCACAGTTCAAAGTTCAAAGACCAGAGCCCCTGAGCCGGCTCGACCTGTTGTGGCTCTGTACTCTGCACTCTGTACTCTGAACTCGCTACAGCTTCTTACACTCGCGCGCCAGGTTCTCGAACATCTCGTTCAGGTTCTTCTGTGCGGCGGCCTCAATCAAGCGCCCGCCCAGCGCGGCCAGCATTCCTCCGGCCTTCACTTCCCCGGAGAACTTCACCAGCGTGTCCTTGCCCGCGGCCTCCAGCGCCACTTTCCCTTTGCCCTCGACAAAACCCACGGTGGCCTTGGCGCGCGAGGTGAGGGTGAAGGATTTTCCTTCGACGATGTCGGTGAGCGAGACCTCGCCCGCGAACTTTCCCTGGATGCTGCCCACGCCCGCCTTGAGGGTGGCGCGGTAGGTGTTCTCGCCGATGGCTTCCAGTTTTTCGCAGCCGGGAATAGCGCGCTGGAGCACGGCGGGGTCGAGCAGCGCCCGCCACACCGCCGCCTTGGGGGCGGCGATTTTGTGCGAGCCTTCGAGCTTCACTTGCGCGCGGCCCGGGCGACTGCGGCCAGGAGCGCCCGCTCCGTAAAGACGCAAGCCAGGTGGCGGCGGAAATCCGCCGAAGCGTAGTTGTCGCTCAACCCGGTAACGCCATCGGCGGAGTGTCCGGCGGCCTCGGCGATCGCGCTCGCCGGCTTGCCGCGCAGCGCTTTTTCCACGGCCCGGGCACGGTAGGCGGAGGCATCCACTCCGGTGATGCCCACAGCGGCGCTTTCGATGTTGGAGCCCTTCATCTTGACCACGGCGGCCACGCCCACCACGGCAAAGCCCGAAGCAGGATGCCGAAACTTCTTGTAGGCCACGCTGCCGCCGGTCGCGCGCACGCGCACTTCGGTGAGGATCTCGCCCGGCTTGAGCGCGGTGGAGAAAAGTCCGGTGAAGAACCGGCGCGCCGGGATGATGCGCTCGCCGGAGGAACTGGTTGCGACCAGGTCGGCATCGAGCGCGAGGATGGCGGCAGGATAGTCGGCGGCGGGGTCGGCGTGGGCCAGGCTGCCGCCCAGGGTGCCGCAGTTACGCACCTGCACGTCGCCGATACAGGCCGCAGCCTCGGGCAGCAGCGGCGAGGACGCGCGCAACATTTCCGACGACTCCACTTCCGCGTGCGTGGTCATGGCGCCGATGGCGAAGCTGTCGCCGGTGTGACGGATGTACTTCAGGCCAGCGATGCGTCCCAGGTCCACCAGCACGGCGGGCGACGTCAGCCGCAGCTTCATCGCCGGCAGCAGGCTGTGCCCACCGGCCAGGACCTTGGCCTCCGAATTCGACTTGAGCAGCGCCAGGGCCTCGCCCAGGCTGCGCGGAGATTCGTAACCGAACGATGCTGGAATCATGCCCGCCTCCCTGCCGTCTTCTTGCCGGAATCTTTCTTCTGAGACTGCCGAATCGCGCTCCACACTCGCTCCGCCTTGAGCGGCATATCGATATGGCGGATGCCGAAGGGCGCCAGCGCGTCGCACACCGCGTTGACGATAGCGGGCGTGGCCCCGATGGTGCCGGCTTCGCCCACTCCCTTCACGCCCATGGGGTTCACCGGCGAGGGAGTTACGGTGCGGTCAAGAATCATCTCCGGAATCTGCTCCGCTTTGGGGATGGCGTAGTCCATGAGCGAGCCGGTGACCAGTTGGCCGTCTTCGTTGTAGACGACCTCCTCCCACAGCGCCTGCCCCATGGCCTGCACGATGCCGCCGTGTATCTGACCTTCGACCAGCAGCGGATTGATGACGTTGCCGCAATCGTCCACGGCCACGTATTTCTCCAGCTTGATTTCTCCGGTCTGGGGATCCACTTCCACCGACACCACGTGCGCACCGAAAGGAAACGTAAAGTTCGAAGGCTCGAAGAAGTGCGTGCCCTCGAGGCCGGGCTCGAACCCGGGCGGCATGTTCTTGGCCACGTAGGCGGCTCCTACCACTTCGCCGAAGGCCAGCGACTTCTTGGTCCCTTTGGCGCCGATGCGTCCGCCCGACCAGACTATGGCCGCAGGCTTCACTCCCAAAAGGTGCGCCGCCAGGGTTGACATTTTGGCTTTCACCTTCTGCAGAGCGTAATACATGGCTGTGCCGCCGACGGCGGTAGCGCGGCTGCCGAAGGTGCCGATGCCGTAAGGAACGGCGGCAGTGTCGCCATGCACCACGTTGACGGCGTCGGGGTGGATGCCCAGTTCGTCGGCGGCGATCTGGGCAAAGCTGGTTTCCTGCCCCTGCCCATGCGGCGAGGAGCCGGTGAGCACGGTGACCGTGGCCGTGGGCTCCACGCGCACGGTGCAGCTCTCCCAGCCGCCCGCGGGCATGGCCGACGATGGCCCCATGGCGCAGATTTCCACGTAGGTGGAGAGTCCAATGCCGAAGTATCTGCCGTTCTTCCATCCCGCCTTCTGGCGAGCGCGCAGCTTGTCATAGCCGGCGATGCGCAAGGCTTTCTTCAGGCTGTTCTGGTAGTTGGCGGAGTCATAGATGACGCCCGTGGAAGTGGAGTAGGGAAACTCGCTGGGCTTGGGGAAATTCTTCGAACGGAGTTGCGCCGGGTCCATCTTGAGCTCGCGCGCAGCCAAGTCGAGCATGCGCTCGATGATGTAGGTGGCTTCGGGACGCCCGGCGCCGCGGTAGGCGTCGGTGGACATCTTGTTGGTGAACACGCCCTGCACCGTGCACTCCACAGCGGGAATCTTGTAGCAGCCGGTGATGAGCAGCACGGTGAGCGTGGGAATGATGGGCGTGAGCAACTGGTGATACGCGCCCAGGTCGGCTAGGATGCGCGCGCGCAGAGCCAGAATGGTTCCGTCTTTCTGGAGCGCCATCTCCAGGTAATCAATCTGGTCGCGACCGTGGATGGTGGCGGCAATGTTCTCGCGCCGGCCCTCGGTCCACTTCACCGGACGGCCCAGTGTGCGCGCCAGCCAGGGCACCACCGCTTCCTCGCCGTATACGTTCAGCTTGCTGCCGAAGCCGCCGCCCACTTCGGGCGCGATCACGCGCATCGAGGTTTCGGGTATTCCCAGCATCACCGCCACCTGCGTCCTGAGCAGATGCGGAATCTGGGTGGCCGACCACAGCGTCATCACGTTTTCCCCGGGTTTGTATTCCGCCAGCACCGCGCGCCCTTCCATGGGAATGGGCGCCAGGCGCTGGTTCACCAGCCGCTCTTTCACGATTACGTCGGCGCGCTGGAAAGCGCCCTCCACGTCGCCGTTTTTCATGGCGTGGGTAAACGCGAGGTTGGTCTTGAACTCCTCGTGGACCAGCGGGCTTCCCTTCTCCAGCGCCTTTTCAGTGTCCACCACGGGGGGCAAGGGGTCGTAGTCCACTTCCACCAGGTCGGCGGCGTCGCGGGCTAAGTAGGCGTCTTCGGCGATCACGGCCACGACCGGCTCGCCCACGTAGCGCACGCGTCCGCGGGCCAGGGCTGGATGCGCGGGCACCTTCAGATCGGGCAGCGCTCCCGCGCAGGGCACCGAACCCACGCCGGTGAGGTCATCGGCGGTAATTACTGCTGCCACTCCGGGCGCCTGGCGCGCAGCCTCCGTGTGGATGCCGGTAATGCGCGCATGGCCGTGCGGCGAACGCACGAACACGCAGTGCAGCATCCCGTGGAGCTTCAGGTCGTCGGTGTAATGGCTGATGCCCTGGATGAGGCGCGGATCTTCCTTGCGCAACAAGCGGCGTCCCACCCAGCGCCCGTTCCCCTTGGACTTCGCGGCGACTTTACTTTTGGCAGCCATGGCTCACCTCGCTCCCGCGCGCTGGCGCGCCGGTTTGGTCCGGGCCGGCGCTTTTTTGGACAGCTTGCGCGATGCCGACCGCACCGCGTTGACGATGTGCTGATACCCGGTGCAGCGGCACAGGTTGCCGCCCAGGGCTTCGCGGATCTCGCCGTCGGAGGGCGCGGGCGAATGCGACAGCAGGTGGTGCGCGCACAGGATCATGCCCGGGGTGCAGAACCCGCATTGCAGGCCGTGCTCCTCCTGGAAGCTTTCCTGCAGGGGATGGAGGCTGCCATTCGACGCCAGGCCTTCGATGGTTGTGACCTCGCGGCCATCGGCCTGCACCGCCAGCAGGGTGCACGACTTCACCGCGCGGCCGTCGAGCAGCACCGTGCAAGCACCGCACAACGAGGTCTCGCAGCCGATGTGCGTGCCCGTGAGCCCGGCGTTCTCGCGAAGGAAGTGCACCAGCAGCAGGCGGGGCTCGACCGCGGCGCGGCGCTCGCTGCCGTTGACGCGAATGGAAACTTGTCTGGTCATAAGGCCTCTTGGAGGAGGGCGGTAAAGAGGGCGGAACGATAGCAGAAGCACTTAGCAGTTGGCAATTGGCACTTGGCCCTTAGGCTCCACGCACTGGCTTCACTTGAGCGGCCACCGCACGGTTGCCGATCGTGGAAATGCCGATGCTGACTCCTTAACTACTGGGAAGGCCGAGTGCTAGATGCTAAGGGCCAAATGCCGCTCTTCACGCCTTCGTCGTTGGCGTAGTCGGCGCAGCTTCGGCGGGAGGTACTTCGGCGGCGGCGCCCAAGCGGCCGTGCAGCAGGCGATGATGGATGCAGTAGAGCGCCAGTTCCAGGCGGTCGGAGACGCCCAGCTTGTCGTACACCTTGCGCAGATAGTTCTTCACCACCTGCTCGGTGGTACCGATCTCGTTGGCAATGTCCTTGTTCTTCATTCCCTGGGTGACGTAGGACACGATGAGCAGTTCCTTGTCGGTGAGCTGGGAGCGCGGGCGCGCGCCGGCGCCACCCTGCGGGCCGGAGCGATAGGCGTCAATCAGGGAGTTGACGCCGCGGTTGTCCAGCCAGGTCTCACCTTCGTGGACCCGGCGCACGCACTTGATGAGCAGTTCGGGCGGGACGGCGCGCTGCACGATGCCGCTGGCGCCGCGGCGCAGGAACTCCACCACTTCATTGTCCCCGGCGTCTTCGACCAGCACGATCAGGCGCACCCCGGGAAGGCGCTTGAGGATTTCCGCGCCCGCCTCGGGGGAGTTGCCGGTCATGGCCGCCTCGAACAGGACCACGTCCGCGGGCATCTTGGCCAGCGCCGCCAGCGTCTGGCCCAGAGTTTCGGCTTCGGCGACCACGCGCAGGTCCTGCTCCAGGGCAAAGATCTTGCGCAGTCCCACGCGAAAGATGGCCTGCGAGTCCGCCAGGACCACGCGGATGGGATTCTTGCTGCTCGCGCCTTTGTTTTTCTCGTCCGCCAAAACTTCCTGCCTACTCCTCGCCCGAGGCAGCTCCGGCCTCGAAACGATATTCGTCAATCACTGCGGCCACCGCCTTGCGCCCGTTCTCCATCAGCGAGCGCACCACGTGGCCGGTGCAGTTGACCACCACGTCGGTTTTGGTCCCCAGGACGGCGGCGGGCATGGCGATGCTGAAATGGATGATGGAACCCACGTGGATGTCGGCGTCCACGTAGAACATCACGCCGGTGGAGGAAACGTCGCGCGTCTCCGCCGGCGCCGCGGCTCCGCCCTTCACCGACACCGGCAGACGCACCGGATACCTCGCAGCGCCTCGATGTTCCTTCTCGGGATCCAGTTCGTCGGCCATGGCCCTCGCCCGCAACGCAGATTCGTGCTTGGCAGCTACTTTATGGGCAAGGGCGGCGTTTGGGCAAGCGCCAAGCTTGGTTCGGCGTGTGGAGGGCTTCCCTTCTTCCCCGGGCCGGGGACGGCCGGGCCACGTCAGAACTTGGTTACTTCCGTGAAGTTGAAGTCGCGCACTTTCATGGCGGGCACCACCATGTCAAAGCTTTCCTCGCCGCTGGTGCGCACCGGGGCGCTCATGGCCTCGACGCTGGAGAGCATCCCGACCAGGCTCTGATTGAAGCGGAAGTTGCGCACGCCATGCTTCAGCCTGCCGCTCTCGATGAGAAACGTGCCGTCGCGGGTCATGCCGGTCAGGATCTTCTCGTAGGGATCCACTTCGCGGATGTACCACAGCCGCGTGACCAGAATGCCGCGCTCGGTTCCAGCAACCATTTGTTCCACGGTCTGGGTGGAGGCCGCGGGACCGCTGTCGAAAACGATGTTCATGGGAGCTTCGCCCATTTCGTTGGGCAGCGAAAAGCCGTGACCAGTGGACTCGATGCGGCCGGCCCGCGCCGCCAGCTCCGAGCGCTTCATCTTTTCCGCGGTGGCCCGCGCGTAGACCAGGTTCTTCACCGCACCTTTCACCACCAGTTGCACGCGCCGCCGGCGCACGCCTTCGCCGTCGAAAGGCGCGCCCGACTGCAGCGGATGGTAAACATCGTCGTAGATGGTGACGTTCTCGCCAAAGATCCGGCCGCCCAGGCGGTTGTTGAGGAAGGAACGCTGCTCCAGCAGGGCCATGCCGCCGAAGTCGTAAAACATGAAGCCCACCAGGTCGAGCACCGCCGCCGGCTCCAGCACCACGGTGTACTTGCCGGGAGGAATCTCGCGCGGCGCTGCCGACTCGCGCGCTTTGCGGACCGCGGTCTCGGCCAGCGCCACCGGATCGAGCTTCTGGACGTCGGGTGAGTTGGACTTCTGCCAGCCGGAGGAGTCCGCGCCCAGCATGGTCACCGAAACTTCCGCCGAAGTCTGCTCGTGCCAGGCAAACAGTCCGCGCGAGTTGAGGATGGCCTCTGCCGATTCCCCCGAAGAAAAAATGCCGGCGGCGTTCAAGCCGTTCTTCTGCGCCACGCCGACGATTTTCTCGACGCCGGCGGCGCGATCTTCGGGAGTGAGCGCGGCGGTGGTCTCAAACGCGCGCGCGGGCGCGGACGGTCCGCCTTCCGCGGCCTCTTTCCCGGCCATGGGAAGCAGGTCGGAGTCGGGTTGCTGCACTCGCGCCAAGGCTTCCGCGGAGGCCACGACCCGGCGCAGGCTGTCGTCGTCCAGCTTGTTGGTGGTGGCGCGCGCCGTGCGCTGGCTGACTACGGCGCGTACGGACACCACGGACTGTTCTTCGGCCACGTGTTGATGGATGGTGTTGTTGGCAAAGCGCGTGAGTTCACTGCGACCGGAACTTATCAGAACTTCGACCTCGTCGGCGGTGGCGTACTTCCTCACGCGTTCGAAGAGGGCGGCGGATTGGTCGCGGGTCAGCATGCTAACTGCCTCGATACGCCGACCCCACGCGCACGTTGCGAAACCGCGCCGGCGCCGCCCCGTGCCCCGTGCCCATCACCTGCATGGGCTGGCCTTTGCCGCAATGAGGTGTGCCCCAGATGGTCCAGTGATCGCGGGAGCAGACAGCGTCCATGGAATTCCAGAATTCCGTGGTGATGCCGGAGTAAGAAGGGTTCTTGAGCATGCGCACCCGTTTTCCGCCCTTGATCTCCCAGCCGATTTCGCAGCCGAACTGGAAGTTGTAGCGCTTGTCGTCGATCGACCAGGAGCGGTTGGTCTGCATGTAGATGCCGTCGTCGGTAGAGGCCAGGAGCTGCTCGAAGCTGAGCGGGGTTTCCCCGGGGAGCAGGCTGACGTTGGTCATGCGGATGAGCGGAATGCGGTTCCAGCCCTCGGCGCGCATGGAACCGCCGGAGCGCCCCAGGCCGACTTCGCCCGCGGTCTCGCGCGAGGAAAGATAGCCGGTAAACTCTCCACGAGTGATGATGGGCGTACATTGTGCGGGCACGCCTTCGTCGTCGTAGGCAAACGTGCCCAGGCCGGGACCGTGCGGCTCGGTGGCATCGGCGACCACGTTCACCAGCTCGCTGCCGTAGCGCAAGTGTCCGAGCTTTTCGGTGGTGAGGAAGGAAGTGCCGGCAAAGTTGGCTTCCATGCCCAGCACGCGGTCGAGCTCGATGGGATGCCCCACCGACTCGTGGATCTGCAGGCCCAGCTGCGAGGAGTCGAGAATCAGGGTGAACACGCCCTCCGGACACTGATCGGCCCGGTGCAGCGCCACCGCTTCTTCTCCGATGCGGCGCGCGTTCTCCACCAGTGCCAACTCTTCCACCAGCTCGTAGCCGCGGTTCTGGTACTGGCCGCCGAAGGAGTTGGGATACGACCGCTTCTGGATTTCGCTGCCCTCGAAAGAGTTGGCCGCGTAGCCGGCGCCGGTGACGTAGCGGGTCTGATGAATGTCGGAGCCCAGGGTTGAGTAGAACCATTGCTCGTAGCGGCGAAAATGCAGGCTGGCTTCCGCCAGCGTGACTCCCGCCACCGCGCGCAGCTCGGAGTCACATTGCAGCAGCAGCGCCAGGTTTTCTTCGACGGAAATTCCGAAGGGATCGATCCTGCAAGGCGACGACCAATCGGCCTGGTGCGCGTCCTCAGGAACCAGCGCCACGTCGCGCTGCTTGACGCGGGCCGATGCGCGCGCGATGGAAAGGGCGCGCGCCGCGGTGGCTTCGACGGCCTCGCGCGTGAGCTCCTGGGTGGCCGCAAATCCCCAGGCGCCTCCAGACAGAACGCGCACGCCCAGTCCCAGGGACTCGGAATCGGAAGCATGGCCCACTTTGCCGTTCTTGGTAAGCAGCAGACGCTGGCGATCGTCCACCAGGCGCACATCGGCGTAAGCGGCCCCGCGTTGCGCGGCAGTGTCCAGCGCCCAGGCGGCGATTTCTTTCATGGGGGAATCCGGAGCGACATGGTAACAGATTGATTTCTGCCTCCCAGTCGTTACTATGAAGGCCTTCGCACTCGGCATGAACAACTGGCTTCCCAAGTCGGTGCTGTGCCTGCGGGACTACAGCGCGCGCAAGTTTGCTGCAGACCTGATCGCTGGCGTCACCGTAGGACTAGTGGCGCTGCCCCTGGCCATGGCGTTTGCCATTGCCTCGGGCCTTAAGCCGCAGGCCGGACTCTATTGCGCCGTGGTCGCCGGCTTTCTCATCTCGGCGCTGGGCGGCTCGAAAACACAAATTGGCGGCCCCACTGGGGCCTTCGTGGTGGTGGTGGCCGGCATTGTCGCCACCCACGGGACGGAAGGTCTGTTTGTGGTCACGACCATGGCCGGCTTCCTGCTAGTGGTGCTGGGCGTCACCGGGCTGGGTTCAGCGGTGAAGTTCATTCCGCGACCGGTGGTGGTGGGATTCACCAACGGCATCGCGGTGGTCATCGCCAGCACTCAGATCAAGGACTTCCTCGGCTTGGAGATCGAGCGCATGCCCAGCTCGTTCGCCGGACGCATGGCCGAAATCGGCCGCCATCTGGGGACAATTTCTCCCGCCGCCACCACGCTGGCTGTGATTGCGCTGGTTACGATCCTGCTGTTCATGCGCTACGCGCGCAAGGTGCCGGGCTCAATCATCGCCCTGGTCGGGGGCACGGCGCTGGCGGCGGCCTTCCAGCTTCCGGTGGAGACCATCGGCACGCGCTTCGGAGGCATCCCTTCGGGGCTGCCGGAGTTTTCGCTGCCGCCGTTCCAACTGGGACTGGTGCCGTCGCTGATCTCGCCGGCGCTCACGGTGGCACTGCTGGGAGCGATTGAGTCGCTGATGTCGGTCGTGGTTTCCGACCGCATGAGCGACGACCAGCACAACCCCAACGTCGAACTGGTGGCGCAAGGACTGGCCAACTTGGCCTCGCCCATGGTGGGAGGCCTGCCGGCCACAGGAGCCATTGCGCGCACTGCCACCAACATCCGCTCGGGCGCGCAAACTCCCGTCGCGGGCATGATCCATGCCCTGGTCCTGCTGGGCATCCTGCTGTTCGCGGCGCCGCTGGCCAGCCACATCCCCATGGCGGTGCTGGCGGCCATCCTGCTGGTGGTGGCTTACAACATGGGCGACTGGGAGGAAATCCCGCAACTGCTCAAGCTCACCAATCTGGAAGTTGCGGTCTGGCTGGTAACGTTTACGCTCACCGTCTTTGCCGACCTGACGGTGGCGGTGGAGTTCGGCATGGTGCTGGCGGTGCTGGTGTTCATCAGCAAAGTCACACAGACCACCACGGTCTCGCGCGTGACCTCCAGCTACGTGGAAAAGGGGCGGGTGCACATTTTGCAGGACAAGGTGATCCCGCACTACGTGGTGCTGTTCCGCATCCATGGCCCCTTCCTGTTTGGGGCCACCGACAAGGTGGATCAGATCGTCAGCGACCTGGCCAATCTGCCGCCCATCGTGGTGCTGCGCCTGCGCAACATGACCGCCATTGATTCCACCGGCCTGCAGGCGCTGGAGGGCCTGGCTGACAAGCTGCATGCCTCCGGCCGCGAGCTGCTGATGTGCGGCGCTCCGGAACAGCCCACTCGCATGCTGCACCGCGCGGATTTCCAGCAGCACCTGGGGGCGGAGAATATCTGCGCCAACGTCCAGGAAGCCCTGGACCGGGCCGCCATGGTGTATCAGCAAATGCTGGCCACGGGCGCGGCGCCCGACCGGCGCCGGAAACCCCGCCGCAACTGAACTCGGGCGATTAGGTAGCGCTGCCCAGGGACGCCCCGTCCCTGTTTCGTCCCGATGGTCACCGCTATAGCTCGTTCCCTCACAAACCCCAAACCTTCTTTGCCCGCGCCCGTATTTGGAAAGTAGCAGTTGCCTAGGCCGCGCCCGACCTTGGACTCAGCGCCCTGGACGTGCCCGGCTAAGGCGGAAAGCCCGGTAGTCATGAAGAAGCTGGCCTGCCTTGTGCCGTTGCTGATCCTTGCCTTGCCTGCCTGGGGACAAGTCACCATCCAGAACCCGAAGAAGCTGCCCGTACCCGAAGCCCGGGTGAGCGTGATCTATGACGTGGTGCGCCAACTGGTGTATGAGGAAGTGAAGCCCGCGGGCGGCAAGCTGGTAAACCTCAAGCTCACTCTGGCCCTGGCAGTGCACTCGCAGGTGGGCTATCTGACCAACGAAGAGAAGGGAACAGTAGAAATCTATCTGAACGAGTGGGACGAGGTCCGCTTTGCCCAGTCAGTGATGGCTATGGCCCTGCAGCAGGCCCTTTCCGCAAAACGCCGCATTGAGATCCTGCAGGAGACCCAGCGTCGCGTGGACCTGCTGGCCCCGGTGGACGTAAGCCAGCTCAAGAAGGAAAAAATCCCGGCTCGGCCGCTTGCCGTACCGGCTGCCAACCCCCTGCTTCCCTGCTCGAGCGACGAGATCCCGCCGCCCTACGAATGTCGTCGGCTGCTGCGGCGGCCCATGCAGCAGTGACTACCCTTCCCTGGCGCGACGCGCAAACAAACGGGGCGGCTCTCGCCGCCCCGCCTCGCAACTCTGTACTCTGAACTCTGTACTCGCTTACGTTCCTTCGCTCCAGCTTGCCAGGTACTCTTCCTGCTCGGGAGTGAGCCGGTCAATCTTGACGCCCATGGCCTCCAGCTTCAGCCGGGCCACGCGCTTGTCCAGTTCTTCGGGCACGGGGTAGACCTTCTTCTCCAGGGTTGCGTGGTTCTTGGCCAGGTATTCGACGGAAAGCGCCTGGTTGGCGAAGCTCATGTCCATGACCGAGGCCGGGTGCCCTTCGGCGGCAGTCAGGTTGATCAGGCGGCCGTCGCCCAGCAGGTTGACGCGGCGTCCGTCCTTGAGCGCGTACTCCACTACGAACTCGCGTATGACGCGCTTGGAAGAAGCCAGCTTTTCCAGCGCCGGGATGTCGATTTCCACGTTGAAGTGGCCGGAGTTGGCCACGATGGCGCCGTTCTTGATGACCTCGAAGTGGTCGCGGCCAATCACGTTCTTGTTGCCGGTGACGGTGACGAAGATGTCGCCGATGCGGGCTGCTTCCGCCATGGACATGACGCGAAAGCCGTCCATCACCGCTTCCAGTGCGCGCACCGGATCAATTTCGGTGACGATCACGTCCGCGCCCATGCCTTTGGCGCGCGAAGCCAGGCCGCGCCCGCACCATCCGTAGCCGGCAATCACGAACTTGGATCCGGCGATGAGGATGTTGGTGGCGCGAATCACGCCGTCAATCGTGGACTGCCCCGTCCCGTAACGGTTATCGAACATGTGCTTGGTGTGGGCATCGTTGACCGCGATGATGGGATAGCGCAACACTCCTTCGGCGGCCATGGCGCGCAGCCGGATGACGCCGGTGGTGGTCTCCTCGGTGCCGGCAAAAATGCCTTCGGCGGCGTCGGGACGCTTGGTGAGCGCGACCGTGACCAGGTCGGCGCCGTCGTCCATGGTCATCTGGGGCCGGGAGTCGAGCGCCGCCAGGATGTGCTGGTAGTAGGTCTCGTTATCCTCGCCCTTGATGGCGTACACCGGAATGCTGTAGTCGCGCACCAGCGAGGCGGCCACGTCGTCCTGGGTGGAGAGCGGATTGGACGCGCACAGTGTTACCTCGGCTCCGCCGTCCCGCAAAGTGATGGCCAGGTTGGCGGTCTCGGTGGTCACGTGCAGGCAGGCAGCGATGCGCAGGCCCGCAAGCGGCTGGTTCTTGATGAACTCCTTGCGCACGATCTGCAGCACCGGCATGGACTGGTTCGCCCACTCGATGCGCTTCTTGCCCTGCTCGGCCAGGTCGAGGTTCTTGATGTCGCACTTTACTTGGGTTGCGGTAGGCATAGGTTTTTCTTTTTGATCTCTCGCTGTCATGGATTTGGTTACTGTCCGTGTGGCAGCGGGCGACTCGCCCGCAACCGTCCGCCAGTCTTCAAGAATACTAGAAACCAGTTTTGGGAAGTTCGCGGGAACGCCGGTTCGCGTTCCCGCTTGAGATTCGCTACCGCGTCTTCACCGCGGGCTCCGCCGCCAGCCCGGCCGACTGGCGCAGCGCTTCCGCCTTGTCGGTGGCCTCCCAGGTGAAGTCCGGATCCTTGCGTCCGAAGTGCCCGTAGGATGCGGTCTTGCGGTAAATGGGGCGCCGCAGGTTCAGCGACTCGATGATGCCCTGGGGCGTGATTTTGAAGTGGGCGCGCACCAGCTTCTCAAACTCCTGGTCGGGAAGCTTGCCGGTGCCGAAGGTGTCCACCAGCACGCTCACCGGCTCGGCCACGCCGATGGCGTAGGCGAGTTGCACTTCGCAGCGGTCGGCGAGGCCGGCGGCCACGATGTTCTTGGCGATGTAGCGGGCCATGTAGCAGGCCGAGCGATCCACTTTGGTCGGATCCTTGCCGCTGAAGCAGCCGCCGCCGTGCCGGCCCATGCCGCCGTAGGTGTCCACGATAATCTTGCGGCCGGTCAAGCCGGTGTCGCCCATGGGTCCGCCCACCACGAATCGTCCCGTGGGATTGATGTGGTACTTGGTGTCCTGGTCGAGCATGGGGGCGGGAATCACTGCCTGGATGACGTGCTTGAGAATGTCGGCGTGCAGCTTCTCGTTGTCCACGGTCTCCGAGTGCTGGGTGGAGATGACCACCGCGTCCACGCGCACCGGACGGTGGTTCTCATCGTATTCCACGGTGACTTGCGACTTACCGTCGGGCCGCAGGTACTCAAGCTGGCCGCTCTTGCGGACTTCCGCCAGGCGCTGCGTGAGCCGGTGGGCCAGCAGGATGGCAGTGGGCATGTACTCTGCGTTCTCGTTGGTGGCATAGCCGAACATCATGCCCTGGTCGCCGGCGCCGCCCGGGTCCACCCCTTGTTTGATGTCGGGCGACTGCTCGTGGATGGAGGAAATCACCGAGCAGGTCTGCGCGTCGAAGCCGTAGCCGGCGTCCGTGTAACCCACCGACTGCACCGTCCCGCGCACGATGGCGGGGAAATCCACGTACGCCTTGGTGGTGATCTCGCCGGCAATGAACGCCAGCCCGGTGGTCAGCAGGGTTTCACAGGCCACGCGGCTGTGCGGATCCTGGGTAAGACAGGCGTCCACGATGGAATCGGAAATCTGGTCCGCAATCTTGTCGGGATGGCCTTCGGTGACCGACTCGGAGGTGAATAGAAAACGTTTCTTCGTGCTCAAGGTTTTGTTTCCTCTCTCTTTGGTTCGATTCAGACGCTACGGCAGGAGGTTCCGGACAGCCGCAGAAGTCATTCCCGTGGGTGTAAATAAGTTAACAGAGAAGCTCTTTCCGGGCAACGATTTCCGCGCTTCGGGGCGGTTCGCATGCCGACTGGTAGTAACGCAGCAGCGAACGGCGAAATTCCAGCCCGGTTCGGCTTCCTCAATCCCCAGTCTTTTCGCCTGCGATGATAATGTGCCGCCACCTTCATGCGATTCCCGCAACCGGCCATCGAGCACCAGCGGCGGGTGCGGCTGCGTGTGGTGTCGTAGAAGTAGAGGATGCAGGCCGGATTGCCGCAGCGCCGGACTCGCGAACTACCTTGGCCCGCGAGCAGTTCTGCTGCCGATTGCGCGATGGGCGCCAGTAGACCTCCGGCGGCCTCGTCGGAGCGCGACCGGAGCTCGTAGCGCTTCGCGGTGCGGGCCAGCTCCTGAAAGTTTCGCGCTTCCCGCAATTCCCGGTTGATCGCTGGAGCCACCGACACCGGCACTTCGCGGTGCGTGGCCAGAGCCTCTGCCATACGCCGCAGCGCCGCCCGCAAGGCCTTGGCTCGGAGCAGGATGCGGGCACCCTCCCGAGGCACCAGCCGGGCAGCGGCTGGTGCCGTGGAGACACCAGCCCGCCGCAGCCAGGCAGCCAGGTCGCGGGGGTGGCTGAGCCGGTCCACGCGGCGGCCGTGCTCGATGAGCTGAGTGTTCAGAAAATCCAGGCACAGGTGGTTCCCCACGAACAGGAACCCGTGCTGCCCCGTCTCGGCGTCCGCCTTCCGCTCCATCCCTTCTCCTATCTTTTCTAGTATAACCGTGAATCTTTTGCTTTGCTGGTTAGTCCAATGGTTAACCGTCTACTATTATATTAGACGGTTACATCCAGGAACGGGTTGCATCCGGCAACCGGAAAGGAATCCTGCCATGACCACCGCCACCACTCCCCTTACCACCGGCCACATCGGGCTGAACGTCAGCAGCCTGGAACCCTCCCGCGAGTTCTACACCAGCATTTTCGGCTTCGATGTGCTGGGAGAATCGGCAGCCGACGGGCGCCGCTTCGTCTTCCTCGGCCAAGGCTCCAACCTTGTCCTCACCCTCTGGCAGCAGAGCGACGGCCGCTTCGACAAGGGCCGTCCCGGGCTCCACCACCTCTCCTTCCAGGCCGCGAGCATCGAAGCCGTGCGCGAGGCCGAGCGCAAGCTGCGCGCCCGCGGCGTCCACTTCCACTACGACGGCGTGGTGCCTCACGCCGAGGGCCAGGCCTCGGGCGGCATTTTCTTTGAGGACCCCGACGGCATTCGCCTGGAGATCTTCGCGGCCACCGGAGCAAGTGGAAAACCGGCAGTCACCGACGGCCCGGCCTGCGGATTTTTCTAGCTTTGAAAGGGCGCGGCTTCTAGCCGCGCCGCTTCCTAAGCCACAAACAGCACAGGGGCTCTAGCCCCTGATCAGGAGAAACGATGAGTCCCAAATTTCATGCCGGTGAACTGGCAGTGCAGAAGCGCGCCGGAGTCCAGGCCGAAGCAGCACGCCTGGGCAAGGTCCTGCAATCCGTGATCCCGCCACGGGCGCGCGAGTTCCTGAGCCAGCGGCGGTTCATCGTGCTGGGCTCGGTGGATGCGGGCGGCCGCGTCTGGGCATCGCTGCTCACGGGCACGCCCGGCTTTCTCGATTCTCCCGACGAGCACACGCTGCGCATCGCGGCGCGGCCCGCGCCCGGCGACCCTCTTGCCGAGAATTTGCTCGTCAACCCGCAAGTCGGAACCCTGACCATGGACCTGGCCACTCGCCGCCGCATGCGGCTGAACGGCGAAGCGGCGATAACGCCGGAGGGCATAGCAGTACAGGCGCGCGAGGTCATGGCACTTTGCCCCAAGTACATCCAAGCGCGAGTTGCCTTGGCGGACGGCGCCACGGGCGACTCTGCCCATGCTTCCCTGCCCGGGCACGGCCAGCGCCTTTCGGAAGCTCAACAGCGCTTGCTCACCCAGGCCGACACTTTCTTTCTCGCCAGCTTCCATCCCGGAGGCGGCGCCGATGTCTCGCATCGCGGCGGCAATCCCGGCTTCGTGCGCGTGCTCGATGCCGCCACATTGGCCTGGCCCGACTATCGCGGCAACAACCTGTTTCAGACCCTGGGCAACCTGGAGCTGAATCCCAGCTCGGGGATACTGCTGGTGGACTTTGAGCGCGGCGCGACGCTCCAACTCACCGGCCGGACCCAAGTGATCTGGGACGCAGAGCGCGTGGCCCAGTTTCCCGGCGCGCAACGGGTGATGGAGTTCGAGGTGCAAGAAGTGCTGGAAAGCGCAAGCGCCACCGGGTTGCGGTGGCGCCTGCTCGACTACTCGCCGTTCAACCCCTAATTACGCCGATGCGAGCTGCGCGGCGGTCGCCCTGCGGGGGAAAAGTTTGCGGAAGGTAAAGCGCAGCAGCTTCCAGGCCAGGGCGGCGGCGAAGAGGAAAGTCAGCATCCACACCAGCACCACCGGCGTGTGGGCGATCACCACGATTATGAAGTCGCCGTAGGTGATGAGGTCGCGCTGGGCGTCGGCGAAAGCGGCCTTGAACTTGGCGATGGGATGCCAGGTGACGTCCTGGGCCACCGGCACCGGCTCCACGTGCAGGTTGACGGTGAGCGTGGCCATGGCCACCTGGCGCGACAGCACGTTGAGCTGCGCCTGGGCGCGCTCAATGCGTCCACGCACGTCGGCCAGCCGCTCGGCCACGTGCAAAGTGTCCTTGATCGAGCCGGCGCGGCGCATGATTTCCTGGTACTGGACCTCTTCCGCGCGGAAGTTCTTGATGGTGGCTTCCAGGTCAACGTACTGGCCGGTAACGTCCTGGGTCTCGGTGCGGTCGTTCTGAATCTGACCGGACAGGGTGCGGATCTCGCGGCGGGCGGCGTCGAATCGCTCCTGCGGGACGCGGATGGTGATGGCGGCGTAAGGCAGCGAGCTGCGCGTGGTGCTCATCTGCGCCGACTCCACCCATCCACCGTGCTTCGCAGCAATGGCGCGCACCGCTTCCATGCTTTCCGCCGGGCTAGCCACCACCATGGCCAGGAATCCGGTGCGGATCACCCGGCGCAGCTCGGCAATGGCGCCGCCAAGCGGCTCCGCGGCACGCTGAGCATCCCCGCCCGCGCTGTCGGCGACGTTCTTCCCGAGCGTGTCAGCGGGCGTGGGAACAGCACTGGGCAGCGGCCCATCGCCATGGTAAGTCTCGACGCTTCTGCCCGTGGAGTAGCGCGAGCGCAGCAGGTTAGGGATGCTGGCCAGCACAACGCTGAGGACGAGCGCGGTTACCACCAACACGGCCGTCACCCGCGACCATTGCAACTTACCTGTTTCGCCATCGTAGATAAGGTTCACACTTGCCTCCATTCAGGGATAGAACGGTCGCCCCCTGAAAACTTGCAGGTGCTTCGCGGGCGAGTCGCCCGCTTCCACGCCAGTTGGCGCCAAAGCACGCACGCACAGTCCGCGCCTTGTTGGCTGGGGAGTGAATCGAGCCTGGGAGCTATCGGAAGAAAGAGCAATCCGCGTGCCAACTGCCGCGTGTAGCCCGGCCGCCCTCGGCCGGGCGACCTGAAATTGACGATTGAGCGCCGTCGGCGCGACCGAAAGTAGCCCAGCGCTTCAGCGCTGGGACAGCCGGCCCAGGACCAGCGAGTCCCGTAGGGACGACGCGAAATCACACACTCGGGATGTTAAGGCTTCTAGCCCACGGCGCAAGCCCTGCCCGTCCGCATCAAGCTCTGTCATCCCGAGTCCGCCGCGGCGGACGACCCAGCCCGCCACGGCGGACGCGGGCGCGCGCGCCGAGGGATCCTGGTTTTTTCTCTCCTCCACCACGCGGGTCCGTGTAGCGCCGGGTCTTCGACCCGGCGCCTAGTGGAGCAAGCCGTCGGACAGCTCCGGACGAGACCAAGCAGCGTTGGAGGAAATGACAAACTGTGTCGTTGCTTCGACACAATCTGTCACTTCAGTGCTCCCACCCTCGGCGATCTCTGCGTACTCGGCGGTAAGAATTTGGCTCTCAGGGTTCCGAGCGTTTGCGCACGGCTTCCGCGGCCCAGCGCTCGAGTTCGGCCACCACCCGTCCCAACTCGTCCACCACCGAGTTCGATCCGACGGCGCGGAAGGTGTCAACCAGGGTGCGGTAGTACCACAGGGTGCCGTCGCGGCGCCCGGAAAAGCGGGGCCACAGCGCCTCCCCCACCCGGCGATAGTCACTGAGGACGCTGCGGGCGTTGTGCAGCTTGTCGGCGGCCGAGACCAGGCGCACTTCGGGCGAAGCGTGGCGCAGGTGAGCAATGTAGCTCTCCTTGCGCTCACGCCACGGCGGCTTGGGATCGGTGTCGGAGTCGGTGCAACCGGCCACGATGTCGGCCACGCGCTTGCCGAAGCGCTTGCGGATCATGCGCAGTGTGGGCTTGCCTCCCTGGTCCTCCACCGCGTCATGCAGCAGCGCGCCGATGGCCATGTCTTCATCGCCGCCGGCTTCCAGCACCAGGCCGGCCACGGTCATCAGGTGGGCGATGTAGGGGATATCAGTCCCTTTCCTCTTCTGGCGGGCATGCAGCCGGTTGGCCAGCGCCAGGGCGCGCTCGAAGCGAGGCGAGAGCAGCGGCGCATCGGCCTTGCGCACGGGCCGCGCTCGCGTTCGCGCCCGGCTTGGCTTGCGTGGCGGAGAAGGTTTGCGTTTTCGCGTCATCGACACTCCGATTTCAGCCGCAGGACGCGGCGTCGCAACAAGTCCTACCGCGCAGCGCTTCCACGCCCTCGCTGACGATGATGGGCGTCATCAGCAACCCGGCCACCGGATCGGCCCACCACCAGGCGAAGGCGGCGTTGAGCGCCAGCCCCGTCAGCAGGATCACAGAAAGATACGCGCAAATCTGGGTCTGCTGCGAGTCGGCGTGCAGCGCGGCGCTGCCCAATTCGGCGGCCACCCGGCGCTTGGCGCGCGCCAGCAGCGGCATCGCCACCAGCGATGCGATCGCCAGGCCGATGCCCACCAGGCTTTCTTCCGGCGCCTGCCGCCGCCACAGCGAGAACGCCGCATCCGCCGCAACGTACGTGGCCAGCGCCAGGAAGCTCACGCCCACCAGCCGCAACGCCAGGCGCTCGGCTTGCTCGCGACGAATGTGATCACGGTCCGCTCGCAGGCGCCACAGCAGCACCGCGCCCGACGACACCTCAATCACCGAGTCCAGCCCGAAGCCCACCAGCGCAATACTGCTCGCCGCCACTCCAGCCACGATGCCAATGACCGCCTCCGCGGAGTTCCAGACCACGGTGAGCGTTTCCAGTCGCAGCCCGCGCTGCACCAGGGCCGGGCGATCCGGAGCTACGGCCGCCAGCGCAGTCATTTCGCCTTCTCCGCTCTGCGCGCCAGCAGGTAAGCGCGGATGAAGCTGCCCAAGTCGCCGTCGAGCACGCGGTCCACGTCGCCCATCTCCAGCTTGGTGCGGTGGTCCTTCACCATGCGGTAGGGCTGGAGGACATACGACCGGATCTGCGAGCCGAAACCGATATCCAGCTTCGAATCCTCGATCTTCCTCGACTGCTCCTGCTTCTTTTCCAGTTCGAGCTCGTAGAGCCGGGAGCGCAGGATCTTCAGGGCGCGCTCTTTGTTTTTGTGCTGGGAGCGTTCGTTCTGGCAACTGGCCACGGTGCCCGTGGGAAGGTGGGTGATGCGCACCGCCGAGTCGGTGGTGTTCACGTGCTGCCCGCCCCGGCCGCTGGAGCGAAAGGTATCAATGCGCAGCTCGTCCGGCTTGATGACGACTTCGATGGTGTCGTCAATTTCCGGCGAAACGTACACGCTGGCGAACGAGGTGTGCCGCCGCTTGGCCTGGTCGAAGGGCGAGATGCGCACCAGCCGGTGCACGCCGATCTCACCGGCCATGAGTCCGTAGCCGTACTCCCCGTTCACCGAGAAGGTGGCGGACTTCAGTCCCGCTTCCTCGCCCGCCTGGTAGTCGTTGAGCACGGTGGTGAAACCCTGGCGCTCGGCCCAGCGCAGGTACATGCGCAGCAGCATGTCGGCCCAGTCCTGCGACTCGGTGCCCCCGGCGCCGGGATGGATGGTCACGATGGCGTTGCGCGCGTCGTGCTCGCCGGCCAGCAGGGTGGTGGTCTCCAGCTTTTCCACCAGCGCGCGCAGGGAATCAATTTCGCGCTTCAGGTCGGGCGTGACGGCCTCACCCTCGCGCGCCAATTCGAAGTAGGCGGCGATGTCGGCGGCGCGGCGCGCCAGGTCGGCTTCGGTGGCCAGCGCGGTTTCCAGGCGCTTGCGCACGCGCATCACCTGCTGCGATTGTTCAGGATTCGACCACAGGCTGGGGTCCGAGACTTTCTTCTCGATCTCGGCTAGCTGGAGGCGCAAGCGGGGCGCGTCAAAGGTACTCCCGAAGTTCGCGCGCCTTCTCGCGGACGCTTCCGTATTCGCGTTCGAGTTCTTCCACCATGGCAGTCCGTCCTAGGCGCTTCTGCGGCGCCAGGTGAGCAGCAGCGCCGCCAGAGAAATTATCGCACAGGTCCACGCGAACACATCGCCGTGGCGGGTATAAAACGTGGTTTCCGAGATGAACCCGTAGGGCGCCTCCAGCGCCGTGCGTGTACCCCGCGGCGCGCTCGCCACCACCCGCCCGTAGGGATCGATGGAGGCGGTGATGCCCGAGTTGGTCGGCCGCAGCAGCCAGCGCCGGTTCTCGATGGCCCGCATGCGCGCCATGTTCAGGTGCTGCTCCGGCCCGCGGGTGCCGTCCAGCCAGGTGTCGTTGGAGATGTTCATCAGCACATCGGCGCCCCCGTCGGCAAACTGGCGCACTTCACCGGGAAACACCGACTCGTAGCAGATGAATACGCCCACGCGATGCTCGCCCACGGGCAGCAGCTTGCGTTCGCTGCCGCGGCCGAAGTCGCCCACTTCGCGAGTGATGGTCCCGGCAAAGAAAATCAGTTTCTCGTAGGGCACGTACTCCCCGAAGGGCACCAGGTGGATCTTGTCGTAGCGCGCCGTCCAGCTGCCGTCGGGCGCCACCAGCGAGGCGGAGTTGAGCGCCTGTTTGCGCCGGTCGTCTTTGGGACTGGGCTGCAGGGCCATGTCGCCGGCCACCACGAAGGATCCGGTCGCCACCGCCAGCGCGCTGACGTGACGCCGGAAGCTGGGATCAGCCTCGTAGAACGGCGCCGGCGACTCCGGCCAGGCGATGATCTGCGGATTTCCCTTCGCTGCGCTGCGGGCCGCGGCCTGAGCGCTTAGCGCCCCGATTTCCCGCAGCGTCGCATGGAAGCGCTCGGCGGTCCACTGGCCTTCTGTGACAGAGATGTTGTGCTGCATCAGAACCGCAATGTGCGACGCAGGATAGGCGGGCGGATCGGCGAGCACCCCGGCCTGCAGCGCGGCGGCCCCGGAGAGCGAAGCCAGGAGCACGGCGCGCCTCCGCGCCGGGGGCAGTAACAGGGCCGCAGCGAAGGCTGTGTTCACCACCATCATGGCAAACGAGACTCCGTAAACCCCGGTGACAGTTGCCACCTGGGTCAGGGGGATGTTGTCCACCTGCGCCGTCCCCAGCAGGTTGAGCGGCACGCCGGTGACCAGGGTCCGCGCCAACTCCGTCGCCACCCACAGCACCGGCACGAGCGCCAGGGCGCGACCCGGGCCGATGCCTTCGGCGCGCGCGACTCGAACCAGCAACAGCGCGAACAATCCGTGGTAGAGGCCCAGGTAAAGGCTGAACAGGAGGAGTACGCCCGCCGCCAGCAGTTTCGACACGCCGCCGTAGGTCGCGACCACGTGATGCATCCAGTAGCAGGAAACGAGGTAGAAGACGGTACCGCTGAGATATCCGAGCAGAAATCCCTGCCGGGCTGTAGGCACCGCGCCGGAGACCGCCGGCATCATCACCGCCAGCAGAAGCGGCGCGAGCGCCATCCAACTGAGCGCGGAAACCTCCGGGAAAAGAAACAGCAACGCCTGCAACACGCCCGACGCGCCTGCCAGCAGCCACGCCTTCGCGGAGATCCTGCTCACGCGCCGAGTGTAACAAAAAGGCGGAACCAGCCAGCAAACGTTGACGCTGTTGCTCCCCGGGGTTAGACTCGCAGAGTTTGTGTGGCGGCTGCTGCGCTTCGGCGGCCGTGAAGTCTTAGCCCGGAAACATGTCTTCTCCGCAAGCGCAGCCCTCTCCGGGATCCAACCGGGTTCGCATCGTGGTCGCGACCTCGGTGATGCTCACCTTCATCTCCTTCTGGCGCGCTGCCGCCATCGTCCTCAACGATCTCGGTTCGTCTGCCTTCTATGCCGGAGGCATTGCCGAGCAGGCCATCGGCAAGGCTGCGCCCTGGTTCATCCTGGGAGTGATGGTGTTCGCTTTCTGCGTGCGCGCGGTGTACGTGGAGAGCTGCTCCATGTTCGTGCGCGGCGGCGTGTACCGCGTGGTGAAGGAGGCCCTGGGCGGGACCCTGGCCAAGGTGAGCGTCTCCGCCCTGATGTTCGATTACATGCTCACCGGCCCCATCTCCGGAGTTTCCGCGGGCCACTACATCGCCGGGCTAATCAATGAGGTGTTCCTCTCCGCCCATACCCACGGCTGGTTGCCGCGCGCCGTCTACGAGATCTTCGGCGGCACACCCCAGGTCAGCACCAACCTCACCGCCATGGTCTTCTGCATCGCCGCGACCTTGTTCTACTGGTGGCAAAACACCAAGGGCCTGGAAGAGTCCAGCGAAAAGGCGCTGACCGTGATGAAGATCACCACCGTCATGGTGGTGGTCCTGCTGGGCTGGTCGGCCATCACCCTACTGAAGGGCGATTACCATCTGCCGCCCTGGCCGGTTCCTTCGAACCTCAATTTCAGCGAAGACGCCCTGGGGTTCCTGCACGGCGCCGACTGGCACAAAATGTTCGGAGTGTTCGGCATCCTCATCGCCTTTGGGCACTCGGTGCTGGCCATGAGCGGCGAGGAAACCCTGGCCCAGGTGAACCGCGAGATTGCCCATCCCAAGCTGCCCAACCTGAAACGCGCGGCCATCGTGATCGGCGTCTTCAGCTTCCTGTTTACCGGCCTGTGCTCGCTGCTGGCGGTGATGATCATCCCCGACGACGTCCGCATCTCGGTTTACAAGGACAACCTGATCAGCGGCCTGGCCATGCACATGTACGGACCGCATTTTCTGAAGCTCATCTTCCGCGTGTTCGTGGTCTTCGTGGGCTTCCTGATGCTGTCGGGCGCCATCAACACTTCCATCATCGGCTCCAACGGCGTCATGAACCGCATTTCCGAGGACGGGGTACTCACCGACTGGTTCCGCAAGCCCCACAAGCGCTACGGGACCACCTACCGCATCATTAACCTGGTCGTGGGCCTGCAGATCGCCACCATCCTGGCCAGCGGTGGCAATGTTTACATGCTGGGCGAGGCCTACGCTTTTGGCGTCATCTGGAGTTTTACTTTCAACAGCTTTTCCATGCTGGTGCTGCGCTACAAGCACAAGGGACCGCGCGGCTGGAAGATGCCCCCCAACTTCACCCTCTTCGGCAGGGAGATCCCACTGGGCCTGGCCACGGTGTTTTTCATCTTGCTGGCCACGGCTACCACCAACTTGCTTACCAAGTCCATCGCCACCATCGCCGGACTCACCTTCGCCGGCTCGTTCTTCCTTATCTTCACCATTTCCGAGCGCATCAACCAGCGCAAACTGGCTGCCTCCGGGGCGCAGATGAAGGAGCACTTCCAGCTCCTGCAGGAAGAGAGCGTGCAGCGCGAGACCCTGGGCATCCGCCCCGGCAGTCTGCTGGTGACGGTGCGCGACTACAACACCATGAACCACCTGAAATGGGTGTTGGAGCGCACCAACACCGAAGAACAGGACGTGGTGGTGATGGCGGCGCGCATGGTGAGCGGCCCCGGCGGCGATCTCAATATGTCGGCCGACCAGGTGTTCAGCGACTACGAGCAGACCCTGTTCACGCGCGCCGTCTCCGTGGCCGAGAGCCACGGCAAGCACGTCTCGCTGCTGGTGGTGCCGGCGCGCGACGTGTGGTCCGCCATCGTGCAGACTGCCAACCAGCTCGAGTCTTCGGCGGTGGTGGCCGGGCTCTCCACCAAAATGCCGGCGCAGATGCAGGGCTTCTACCTGGGCCGGGCCTGGGAGGCCATGCCCGAACCCAAGCGCAAATTCCTGTTGCAGGTGGTGAAGCCCGACATGACCGCAGATTCCTTCCGCATCGGGCCGCACGCCCCCGACCTCACCACCGAAGACGTGCTGCTGGTGCACCGCCTGTGGCTGGACGCCACCAAGCAGCCGGGCCTGGAGAAACTCCACCATTCCGACATCATCACCGAAGCCCTCACCCGCTTCGTCCGCGATTACAACGGCCCCAACCGCGAAGAAATCCTGAAGAACCTGGGGCGGAAGTGCAAGTGACCGCGCCTTCGCCGGCGTCTGAGCCGGCGGCGGTCATCCTGAGTCCGCCGGAGCGGACGAAGGATCTCGGGCGGAGCCCGCAGGCGTCTTCCTGAATCCGCCGCGGCGGACGAAGAAACGGATTCAACGCAGAGCCCGCAGAGATCGCAGAGGAAAAGAAGCAATCAGCAGTCAGCCTTTGGCCGAGGCCTTCCCACATCGTCAATCTTCAATGAAGAAATCGTCGATCCACTGGGGCTCTGCGTTGAATCGGTTCTTGCGTTGAATCACCGCCGCCGGAAGCGGTGGAACTGGTGATCGCCCACCTTGCGGCAGCTCATCCAGCGCCACCACAGCGCGTCGTCCTTGCTCAGGCCGGCGCCGGCAAAGCTGGTGGGACGCAATCGCAGGGGAATATCAATGGCGTAGCGAACCTCCTCCGAGTCCAGCGGCGCGGTCTGTCCAACGTCCATGGGGCTCACCGTGAGGAAGCGTTCGTCCACCAGGCGGGCCCGCGAAAGGTGCCCGTTGAGCGTGGGACCGCCCTCACAGAGCAGGTACCGAACTCCCAGCTTGAGCCGGAGCAGGGCCATGGCCAGCGACAGGTCCACCCAGCGTCCATCGCCCGCCGCCAGCACGCGCACATGCCGATGCGAAGTCTGTGCCGCCAGCCGCTCCGCGCCCGCGCGCGTGGTGACGATGGCGGTGTCCACCAGGTCGCCGTCGAAAATCTTGAAGTTCGCGAGCTTCAGGTTGCCGGTTCCGGTGACGAAGATGCACAACTCCCGCTTGCGCCCCAGGCGGCTGCGCAGCTCGGCCAGTTCCGAATGCACGATGCGATACACCGGCCCCCGCGGCCCGTAGTTGCTCATCTCCACCTCGTCGGCCAGCGTTCTCACCCCCACCAGCAGCGCGTCGGCGTGCGCCCGCAGCAGGTCCATGAGCCAACGGTCCTCCTCCGACTGCGAAATGTGGAGCCCCGAACCGTGCTTCCCGGTGAGCGAGGCAATGCCATCCAGCGATTGCACAAAATTGCTGAAGACCCACGGACGGTCCTCCAGCGGGGAAGGAAATCCCAACCGCCCGTACGATCCATAGGCGGGATCCTCCCGCTCGCTGGGTTCCGAGTTGTCGAAAAGAATCTCGAAGGGATTCATGATGGAAGAATGCAAAATGAAAAATGTAAAATGCAAAAGTCAAAACCACGAGCCGCCACTTTTGCATTTTTCATTTTGAATTTGTCATTTTGCATTTTGAATTGTTTTCCTCACAAACTCCACCATCTCCTCGGTCACGTACACCGGCGGGCGGATGCGGAACACCGGTTTGCCCGCCGCCGGCTTAAGCGAAACGTCCTTCCAGGCTGCGCCTTCCCCAGGCGCGCTCTCGTGCAGGATGACCGCTCCGGCGAAATCCAGGAACTCGCGCGCCGAGTCCTTGAAGTCGGCGGTCGAGGGGTCGAGCACCGTGAGATAGACATCCGGGTGCAGGAACTTCATCACGCTGTTCGACTCCAGGATCGCGTTCTCCGCCGCCGCCAGTTTGCGCCGCAGGTCGGGCATGGCCTCCGCCAGTCTTCCTTGCTTGGTGCGCACCCACAGCGACCGCGCTGCGCCCGCCACCAGAAAGCGCGAGCTGTCGCTCTGGCCGCTGCGGTCCTGCTCTTCGGTGATGGCCCAGGTGTGTTCGTCCACGGCGCAGCCGCAGGATTCGCCGTTCACCGAGCAGACGCCGTGGCCGTACTGCGTGATCTTCACCGCCGTCCAGCGACGATCGGGCAGCGCCGCGATCAGTCCGGCCACCACGCTGGTTTTGCCCAGGTTGCGCGAGTGCCCGCCTACCACCACTACCGCCATCCCGGCTCCATCCCTCACTTCTCTTTCTTCGCCAGCCTGGCCAGCACCGCCAGTTCTTTCAGATACTCCCGGATGGGGCGAGCAGGCGTGCCCCAGAAGATCACACCCTTGCCGCGAATGATTTTCTTCGTGGGAACGCCGGTCTGCGCCCCCAGAATGGCGCCCGCTTCGATGCGCACGTGGTCGGCAATGCCCACCTGCCCGCCGACGATCACGTTCTCGCCGATGGTCGAGCTGCCGGAAACCCCGGTCTGCGCGGCGATCACCACGTTCTCGCCAATCTGCACGTTGTGGCCGATGTGCACCAGGTTGTCGATCTTGACTCCGCTCCCGATCACGGTGGCGTCCAGCGCGCCCCGGTCAATGGTGGCGCCGGCGCCGATCTCCACGTCGTCGCCGATCTCCAGGCGCCCCACCTGGGGAAATTTGTGGTAGCGCCCCGTGGCTTCCTCGCGCACGTAACCGAAGCCGTCGCTGCCCAGCACCGAGTTGGCCAGCACCGTCACCCGATGTCCGATGCGCGTTCTGGCATAAACGGTGACGTGGGCATCGAGGAAGCAGTCTTTGCCGATCTCCACATTGGACGAGATGCAGGCTCCCGGCCCGATGCGGGTGCGCTCGCCGATCACCACACTTTCTCCGATCACCGCATAAGGCCCCACCGACACCCCCTTGCCCAGGCGCGCCGATTCATGGATCACGGCGGTGGAGTGTACTCCCGGCTCGCGCCGCCGCTGCGGGCGAATCAACTCCGCCGCGCGAATGAACGCCAGCCGCGGATGGGGCGCCAGCATCAGCGGCTTGCTGGTCTTGCTGCCGGCTGCGAACTCTCCCGTCAGCACCGCACCGGCGGCCGACTTCAGCGCCTGCTCCAGCCGCTTGGCATCTTCGGCAAGCACCAGGTCGTCGGCGCCGGCGTGGGCGATGCCGGCAATGCCGCCGATTTGCGCGTTGCCGTCCCCCACCAGCTTCGCTCCCGCCGCTTTGGCAACTTCTTTCAGGGTATGTTTCATTGAATGTGGTTTCTGGTTTTTCGTTCCTAGTTGCCAGCTTCCGGCTTCCAGTTGCCGGGGACGAGCACTGGGTACTTGGTACTAGGTACTCTAATACATCGGCGCTTCTCCCTCCGGCCGCGTCTTCCAGCGGCGATGCACCCACAGCCACTGCTCGGGATGGTGCCGCGCGCAGTCCTCGATCACGCGCGTGAACAGGGCGGTGTTGGCGACTACGTCGGCTTCCTCGTCGCCACTGCGCACCAGCTTCAGCGCAGGATCGAAGCGGATGCGGTACTTGCCCAGTTGCTCATCCCAAATCGTGAAGCCAGGGACCACCGCGGCGTCGGTGCGCAGTGCCACTTTGGCCAGCCCGCTGGCGGTGCAGGCCTTGTGCCCGAAAAAATCCACGAACAAGCCCTGCGGCGGAGTAATGTTCTGATCGATCAGGATGCCCACGGTTTCACCGGCGCGCAGCGCGCCCAGCAAGCCGCGGGCGGAGTCCAGCTTGTCGAGCGTGCTGTTGCCGTGCAGAGTGCGGTAGCCATCCACCAGGCGGTCCACGTAGGGATTGTCCAGCGCGCGCACCACGATGTGCAGCGGATAACCGTTGAGCGAGTGCACGAACGACCCCAGCTCCCAGCCTCCTAGGTGCGCGGTAAGAAAGACCACGCCTTTGCCGCGCTGGCGGGCGGCATCATAGTGGGTGAAGCCGTCGTAGATCACCGTCTCCGAGACGTTCTCCTGGGTGTAGCGCGGCAGCAGACAGAATTCGGCGAGCTGCCGTCCGAGATGCGTGAACAGCGCCTTCACAATGCGCTGGCGCTCGGCCACGGTCTTCTCGGGAAAGGCGATTTCCAGGTTGCGCAGGCCCACGCGCCGCAAGCGACCGTGCAGCAGGTAAACCAGGCGGGCCAGCAGGATGCACAGCGCCCGCGCCCAGGAACGCGGCAGCACGCCGATGCCGTGCACCAGAAGCCACACCGGCGCGTACTCAAGTCGGTGGCGCATTTTGTACGTGTGGAAGCGGGCGACTTCGCCCGCGCCGCGACGGTAGCATCGCGGGAAAAGCAGTGTCAAACGAGTACGACCACCGCCCGTGTGGAAGCGGGCGACCTCGCCCGCGCTCGTGTAGCCCGGCCGCCCTCGGCCGGCCTTGTGTAGCGCCGGGTCTTTGACCCGGCGCCCCATCCCTGCGCGCCGGAACATCTGGAAAACTTTGTTACATTAGGCATGCAGCCTGCATCCATCAGGAAAGGACCTCTCCATGAAGACTTGCCGGACCGCCTTTTCGCTGATCGCAATCCTCACGCTCGCGGCCTGCAAGGTCTCCCAGCCGGGCGAGCTGCACACCGCGGTTGCGCGGGAGGTCAAGCAGGTCACCGTCGGCGGCAAGGACTCGAAGAATCCCACGCCCGATGACGAAGCCACGGTCAAGGCCGGCGCCGCCCACTTCCAGCATCATTGCCAGGTGTGCCACGGTCTGGACGGCCAGAACACCGGCGTCCCCTTCGCGAAGAACATGGACCCGCCGGTGGAGGAACTGACGGCGAAGGACGTGCAGGACTACGCCGACGGACAGCTCAAGTGGATCATCGAGAACGGTATCGCGCCCTCGGGCATGCCGGCGTGGAAAGGCATCCTGGACGACGAGGAGATGTGGCAAATGGTTCGTTACATCCGCAATCTGCCGCCCAAGGGCAGCCTGGGCGTCCCCGACGTCTACAAAGAAGAAGCCGAGCAGCACAGCACCGAGAAGGGCAAGCCCGGCTCCACCCACACCCACAAGGACGGCAAGGCGCACCAGCACTGAACGAGTACTGAGTACCGAGTAGCGAGTACCGAGTTGCGAGCTTTCTTACTCGGAACTCGGAACTCGGTACTCGGTACTCGGAACTCACTTCCCGTACACGTACACCGCGCTCCGTCGAAAACTCTCTGACGAAAACCAGCGCAGCCGGAACGACTTGCGGTCCACAAAGCCGCGGCGGACAAAGTAGTTCTTCACATCCAGACGGTGGACCAGGTGCATGGGATGCGCTTCGGTCTCGCCGGCGGGCACATTGAAGACAATCATTCCTCCGGGATTGAGCAGCGAGCACAGGAAGTCCAGCTCACCCGCCAGGTCCGGCATGTGCTCCAGGACGTCCACGGAAATGATGGTGTCGAAACCGCCGCCGCCGCGCAGCTGTTCCTTGGACGACGTGAAGGCCAGGTTCAATCCCTCGCGGGACGCGCGCCAGCGCGAGTACTCCTGGGTCTTGCCTTCGACGTCGTAGTGGGTGGCGTCGTGTCCGCGACGGGCCAGCTCCAGGGCCAGGTCTCCGGCTCCGGCGCCGTAGTCCAGGGAGCGGCCGCGGGCCATTGACAGCAGGTCGAGGTTGAAGACCATCTGCTTGTAGCGCAAGTTGAAGCCACTGGAAGCGAACAGATAGTGGATGGAGTTCTCCTGGTACCAGTTCGCCAGCGCCGGTTTGTCGTCCGGCGGCAAGGCCGCGCGCTTCCAGTTTTCCGCCAGCGTCTGGTTGCTGGTCTGCCAGCGCTGCCTCACCTCAGCTTCGCTGAAACCGGTAAAGCCCGTCAGGTTGCGCAGCGCGTTCTCCACATTCATCCGGTTTCTCTCCCGCGCCAGACGCACCAGGCCGGCGGTTCCCAGGCCCGCAGACAGCACCATGACTTGCGCGATCAGGGCGGACTTCCATCCCCAATGCAGTTCCCGGGCAACGTAGAGCAGCAGAACCTGCCCAGCCAGCAGGACGATCGCATCCTGGATCCCTTCTTCTCTGCCCACGGCCAGCGCCAGGTGAGAAGCCGCTGCAACCCAGACGGCGATCCACATCCACGGCATCCAAAGATGCGCCAGCACCAGGATCAGCGCGATGTCGGTGGCAAAGAAAAAAAGCGGGAGCCGCGAACGAATGTGGGCGCGCCGACGCAGCGAGAACTTCGCCAGCGCAATCATCAGCGCGACCCACGCCACCGAGCCCAGCACGATGGCCGCCTGCCAGAGCGAATCGGCCGAGGCCATTCCCACGACCAGTCCAACCATCAGCCCCGCGCCGGCGATCACAAAACGGATCCGCACCAGCCAGAGGTACTTCTTCTCTTCTTCGATTCCGATTTGCAAATACTTGGGGTTGTAGTGGAGACCGTAGACCAGAGCCAGGATGACCGCCGCGCAAATCGTTTGCGAAACCAGCCCGCTCGCGGAAGCCCGGTCGAGTGCGAGCACGCCTGCCCCTAGCAGAGCCAGCACGGGAAGCGCTGCCTGCAAGCGGAACCGCCGGAGAAAGGCCTGCTGTTCGGCGAAGTTCATGATCGAGTACCGAGTACTGAGTACCGAGTTGCGAGTCTATGGCCTTTTAGCTGGCAACTCGGTACTCGGAACTCGGTACTCGGAACTCGGTACTCGCTACTCGGTCTTCTCCGCCGTGGTGGTGGTGGAGTAGTGGCGCACCGCGCTCAAGAAGGGCTCGGAGCCCTCGGGAGGCGGCACCGCGCCGCTGAGGATGGTCTTGAAGCGCACCATGCGCCCGTAGAAGTTGCGGGTGTCGCCTTTGTCCTGGCGGATCACGGCGCCGTTCAGGCTGATGCCCGCGAACACGCCCCGCGCGCGCGAGTAGGTGAGCACCTGGGCGCGCAGTTTCCAGTCGGTCATGCCTTCCACGTGGCGGCCCACGGGACCCGCGGCCACGGAAGCGTCCGCCCCCAGCTTGAACTTGCTTTGCAGCAGGGCGCGCATGCCGCGCTCATTCATGATCACCATCACCAGGTCTACGGCCTGGCCGCCGATCTGCAGTCCGAAGCTGCCGCCCTCGATGCGGAAGAAAGCCGGCGCGCTCCATTCTCCGGCGGTTGGGCCCTGGTCGTTGCGGCAAGTGGCCACTCCCTTGCCGTAAGCGCCACCCACGATGAACCCGCCCTTGAGCAGCGACGGCACTACGGCCACGCACTTGGCGCGCTCCAGGATTTCGCCGGGAATACCGTTGTCGGGCGCGGCCATGATTTCCTTCAGGATCGTGCCCGCCTCCTCCACTCGCTCTAATTCGTCCTTGCGGTCCTGGGCCCAGGCTAGAGTCGAGGTCAGAATTACCAGCAGCAGCGCGATCAGAGACTTTTTCATGGTCCGTCCTTTCCCTTGAGCCGATAGTAAACCGCCTGGCGCCCCTCCGCGGTTTTCAGTCGCGGGCAGGAAGCCAGGAAGTAACCCTTTCGGTCAGGCGGTTTGCGGTTTCCGGTTTCCGGTCTCCGGTTTCTCGACACCCACGAGAAACGAGGAACGAAAAACCAGAAACCATCAACCAGAAACCATCAACTTCACTTCCGTCGCTGGTTTTCGCGCAGGATGTTAGTGAAGGAGCGTCCGGAGAAGGTGAGCGTGGGGATAATGCGTCCCGCCACCTCCACCTGCGCGCCTCCGCCGGGAACGCCGTATCGGTCGGAGAACACCCATAGGCGTCCGGTACCGTCGTCGAGCTGGTAGACGCCGGTTTGGAACACTCCGAACGAGTCCACCACATGGCCGCGCACGGCCACGTCCTTGTGGGCGTAGCGCCCCGGATCCTGGTTGATCTTGCCGATGGTCACCTGCTCCGGGCATCCGGTCAAAACCAGGGCCAGCACTAACAGGAAAGCTCCGCTGATCATTCTCTGCGTCATGCCAAGTGGGATGGCCGCGGCCGGCCTCAGGCTGCCCGTCAAATTAATGATTCTTCGCCAAGGATGCGGACTTGCAGCAGGAAAGAAGGCGATGGCCTAGGTATTCCGCGCTACTGGATGGCTATCTTATTGCTGGCAAAAGATTTAGGGGTTGGGGATGGCGCTACTTCTTGCCACCCCCAACCCCTGTCTCCCAGGTTCTGTGGTAGGTAAGTACAGTATCTTCCGAGGCGCCGAACGCAGCAAGATAACGGAAGGCCATTGTACCCGGGTAATTTCAATCCTCGTTAATCGACCGAGAGCAACGCCATCCGGTGGCTGCAATCAGTACCAGTGCTCGCGGCTACCGGGTGACGACCAATGAGTTGGTGATGGCGTGCACGGAGAGCGCGATGCGGTTGCGCACGCCCACTTTGCGCATCAGCTTGGCCACGTGTGCCTTCACGGTGCGCTCTTCAATCCCCAGCGCAGCGCCAATCTCTTTGTTGGAACGGCCGGCCACCAGAAGTTCCAGCACTTGCTTCTCGCGGTCGGTAAAGGTGCCGCGACCGCCTCCGGGGAAAAAGCGTCCCGGCGCGGAGGTCACGCGCTCAATAAACAGCGAGATGACGCGGCGCGGCGCCCACACCGATCCCTGAAACACCATGCGGATGGCCATGACGAATTCGTCGGGCGTGGCGGCTTCGTCCACGTAGCCCTTGGCGCCCGCGGCCAGGGCCTTGAGCACGGTCTCGTCGTCGGTGCCGCTGCCGGTGACGATGATGCGCAGGTCGGGACGCGACACCTTCATGCTGGCCATCAGGTCGAACAGGTTCTGTCCGCCGCGGCTGCCCAGCAGCACCAGGTCCACGTCGTCGCGCGTGGTCAGCTCGGCCAGGGTTGCGCCCGTCATGGAAAGATCGGTCTGCGATTCGAACAGCGAGCGGAAGCCCACCAGCCGCAGCGGGTCGCTCTCCACCACGGCGATTCGGATGCGCGGCTTTTTGGAAGCTGTGCCCATGACTTCGCTCCCTGCATCATCAAAGCTCCGCCAGCATACCGTCAATCGCGGGCGATGGGAAGTGGCGCTCGCAGAACTGAGCGTATCGAAGGTCCACCGACCATGGTGCGGCCGGAACTACGGCGGTGCAGCACCCTGCTCCATTGTCTCCACCTTAAGGTTTGCCGGTAGGTGACGCGCAACGGCCCGCCGTTGCGCGGATAAACCACGGTCCGCAGCGTGGAGTCGGATCCGCGCTCCGGCGAGCCGAAGCCCGCGGCGAACGTCACCTGGAGCTCGTTCATGCCCTTCTGCACTTCGCCGCGCTCCACGGCCTGCCAGATTTCCTCCGGCCAGTGCCGGTAAAGCTCCCGCGGATTCTGGAGGAAGAGCATTTCGTCGGCGTAGAGGTAGTAGGTTTCTCCCATGATGGCGCCGATGGAGAAGGCGAACCTGCGGCCCTGCTTCTCAAATACGGCCAGCACCTGGCGCTGCGGCGAGTGCGGAGAGACGCCGATAACCACGTCGGTGACTTGCAGGCGCTCGATCGGGCCCAGCATGCCGGCAGGCCGGCGGAAGTCTGCTCTCTTCAGCGTGGCATCGTAAGGGTAGTAGAAATAGCGGTAGCCATCGCGCACCCAGACCGGTTGCCGGGTCAGCTCGCGCGCCGACTTCAAGTCGTAGGCACGCAGCTTGCGGGGCACGACGTAGTAGTCCGGGTCCAGCCGGGACGCTGCCTGTTTCTTGAGTTCGGCCTCGGTCTCCCGGGCCTGTTCCGCCCGCCGCTCCCAGAAGATCAGTGCCAGCCTTCCAGCCGCGGCCACCATGCTCAGCAGCAGCACCACGCGCGCCACCTTCAAGACCGAGTTGGCGCGGGAAATGTCCATGAAGGCGTGGAAGCGGGCGACCCGCCCACGTCGCAATGATTATCGTTGATATTGCGCGCCCGGTGCGAGCCGCGTGGAGCAATGGTTTCTGGTTTCTGGTTTCTGTTTCTCCTTCCTCGTTCCTCAAGCCACGCCGAAGGATGCAACCTGACCCCTGCTTTTTTTCCTTTTGCCTTTTGCCTTTTTCCTTCAGACTGGCCCCATGCCCATCTTTGCGGCGGTCGACATCGGAGCCAACTCGGTCCGGCTGAAGATCGCGCGCCTGGTGCGGCGCCGCTTGCAGACGCTGCACGAAGACCGCGAAGTAACGCGGCTGGGCGAGGCCGTGTTCCGCTCCGGCATGCTGGCGCCGCAGGCTATCGCGCAGACCATCCGCGTGCTGCAGCGCTTTCACCGCGCCGCCCAGAAGTACGGCGCCGACGCGGTCCGCGTTGTGGCCACCAGCGCGCTGCGCGACGCTCGCAACGGCGCAACTTTCCTCGAATGGGCGCGGGCCGCAACCGGATGGGGCGTGGAGGTAATCTCTGGCCTCGACGAAGCCCGCCTCATCCACCTGGGCATTCTCTCCAGCGGCATGCGCCTGCCTGCCGGGCCGGTGCTGCTCATGGACCTGGGCGGCGGAAGCTGCGAAGTCACGGTTTCGCGCCAGGGCCATATCCGCGACACCGCCAGTTTGCCGCTGGGTGCGGTGCGCCTGACCCGCGAGTTCCTGCGCCACGATCCTCCCAAGCGCTACGAGGTGGAGCGCATGCGCGGGTTCATCGTGGAGGAAATCGCGCGCGTCCTGGAGCAGATCTCCTCCGCGCGAGTCCGGCTCATGCTGGCCACCTCGGGCACGGCGGCGGCCATGGCCGTCCATCAGGCAGCCACCAAGGGCAAGCGCAAGGGCAACATCATCCCGCAGAAAGCGGTGGTCAAGCTGGCCGCGAAGCTGGCCAAGCTCGACCAGCAGGAGCGGGAGCGGTTGCCGGGCATTGGACCGAACCGCGCGCAGATCATCATTGCCGGCGTGACCGTCTTTGCCGAGCTGATGCAGCGCTGCGAGTTGCGGTCGTTCCGCTACTCGCCGCTGGGATTGCGCGACGGCGTGCTGGCGGAAATGGCCGCCACCTACGACCAGGGCACGCGCTCGCGGCGGCAGATCGTGTCCGACCGCTGGGACGCGCTGCTGGCCGCGGGCCGCCGCTACGAACTCGACATGGAACACGCGCAGCAGGTGCGGACCCTGACCGTGCGCTTGTTCCGCGAGCTGCGTTCCGTGCACCGCCTGCCGCCCGAGTACGAAGAATGGCTCTCCGCCGCGGCCATGCTGCACGAGGTGGGCAACTACGTGAACCGCACCGGACGCCATCGCCACGCGCACTACATCATCGCCCACTCGGAAATCTTCGGCTACACCAAGGCGCAACGCCAGTTGATTGCCGCCATCGCGCGTTATCTGGGCAAGTCGCGTCCTCGACCCGGCGACCAGTCTCTCAAGCCGCTGAGTGCGGCCGACCGCGCTCTGGTGCCGAAGGCGGTGGCGCTGGTCCGCCTGGCGGCGGCGCTGAATCAGGGACGCCGCAAAGCGGTGCGCGCGCTGCGCGCACGGGTGAAGAACGGCCGCGTGGTGCTGAGGCTGCAGCCGCGGCCGCAGGCCGGCGCCGGCGCCGATTTGGAACTGTGGGCGCTGGACAAGGAGCGCGGCTATTTTCGTGAGGTGTTCGGGCGCGAGCTGGCGGCGAAACTCTCGTAAGCCGTTGTATGTGACATCCCGAGCGGAGCGAGGGAGCCCTATCGCACATGAAAGCTTCGCGTTGGGTAGAGATCCCTCGCTTCGCTCGGGATGTTAGAGTGCGCGCTACTACTTCTTCTTCGAGCTGGCCGCCAAGCTTTCGTAGATCGTGCGCAGCAGCTTGGGCGTGACGCACCAGTGCAGCTCGCCGTTGCGGCGACCCACTTCCACCTTGGCGACTGCGCCCTTCTTCAGGTCTATGAAGGCTTCCGCGGAACCGCTGGAGATCAGGCGTCCCAGGAACTCGCTGAGGTTGGGGTTGTGTCCCACCACCATGATGGACTCGTGCTGCTGGTAGCGCGTCAGCAGGTCGCGGAAGTCGCGGAAGTTGGCGGAGGGGCGCAGCGCGTCGTCGAGTTGCAGCTTGCCCTCGTAGCCGATCTCGTTGCTCACCAGCGAGGCGGTCTGCGTGGCCCGCTTGAGCGGGCTGGAAATCATCAGGTCCACGTGGACGTCCATCGCCGCCAGCGCCCGTCCGATGTGGCCGCACTGCGCAATGCCGTCGTCGTCCAGAGGACGCTTTTCGTCCTTGGCGGGATCCGCTTTCGGCTCTCCAGCATTGGCGTGGCGTAGGAAGTAGACGATCATGGTGCGTGTGCTTATCTGGCGTTAGCGCCTGAGGCGCATTCTAGCCCGTGCGAAGCGAGAACAAGATTAACATTCCGTGAAAGGATGCGTCGCGCGCAGCGTCGAGATTGAGTGTCGTCCCTTCGGGACTCGGCGCGTTCTCCCTTCCCTTCCCGGCACTCACGTGCCGGGCTATCGAACTGCCGTCGCTTCGCGACTCGCGGAACTTGTCATTCCGAGTGGCCTTCAGGCCGCGAGGAATCTGTCTTCACAGCTCAGCCTGTCGACGCCGGTCGAGGAATAGTCAGATTCCTCGGAATGACAACCTCTTTACTTTCGGCGGTGCTGGTCATGCCGTCGTTGACCCTGCGCGGTCGCAAAAGAAACCCGGAGCCAAAGCGGCTCCGGGATTGGGACTTTCTTCTGTTCGTCAGACGACGAACGCTTTCTCGAAGTGCTCGCACAGCGTGGTTTCCAGGGTGTAGTACTTCAGGGTGACCGGCGAAGTCACGTAGGGCTTCAGCAGGTCGTAGACCTTGGGATACCACTCGCGCTCGTAGCGCTCGGCATCCTGCTTGGTGGTCCAGAAGCTGATGTTGATCACCTTCTTGTCATCCACCATGTCGGGGAAGAAGGGCAGCACTTCCAGGAAACCAGGCTGCTTCCTGAGAATGGGCAGGATCTCGCTCTTGAACAGCTTCACGAACTCCACCTTCTTTTCCAGCTTCATCTCGAATTGAAGAATCCGGGCAAACATATGTAAGTCTCCTTTTTTGCAGAATGTGTGGTTCTGTTGCCGTAACTCTGTGGGGCGCACGGGATATCCGGCCATGGAAGCCGCCGTTGCCTCGAATCCGCGACCTTTCACCAGACGCGAATCCCGCTTGCGATGAAGGCTTATTTCATGTTCCCGTGCGCCCTCATCTGCGCACAAGGGTCGCAGACCGGAGGTTGCCTGTCTGTGACGGTTGACACATAGCTTGGTGACGGCGCGCTCGGCGCCTGGTGCCGGTTTTCGGTTTGTGGTTTGTGGTTTTTGGTTGTCGAACTGGAAACGAAAAACCGAAAACCCAAGACCGCCCTAAGACCTCCGGCGGCGTTTTCTGCCGGGTACATCCTCCTGGATGGGAGGGGTGTTGCGAAACTTTTCGATGGCGCGGGCCTCTGCCTCAGCGAGCTCTTGGCGGGTGGGGCGCTTGCGCAAGGCGGGATTCACCGCAGAGGACACGGAGGAAGCGGGTTTCGGGTGTCGAGTTTCGGGTTTCGGGTTCACTGCTTTCAACGCAGAGCTCGCAGAGGGCGCAGAGGAATCCTGGGGATCGGCGGAGGGGGCGAATTCGCCGAGGGTTTCGAGGTCGGCTGAGGAGACGGCCATCTCGGAATCTTCTTCCGACTGTGAAGCGGGGTTGGGGAAATAGGAGTCGTCGGGGTGCTCGCGGACGATGTCCTCCTTGAGGAACGGCTCGAGGCGGGCGTTGCGAACGTTGGTGGAGGCGATTTGCATGAGCCAGAGCAGCAGCGAGGCCTGCTTGTAGTCAATGCGCTTTTCGAGGATGTACTCGGCCAGGCGGTTGAGGCTGTACTGCACGGCGCCGGCGTCCTCGAGTACGGGAATGTCGGTGCGGATGAGCGGGCGAGTGACTTCGTAGTGGAAGTAGCAGAACTTGCGGCCCTTCAAGCTGGGGGAGCCGCAGCGCAGGCCGTTGACCTTGATGTGCTTACATTGGGGAATGCTGGGATCGATGGGCATTGTGTTTTCCTCGTTTCTTCTGGGTATGTACCCCCTCCCTAGCAGCCTGAAGTGAGTTGAATCAAGCACTTACAGGGGGGATACGGTCGTAAGTGAAAGAGGGTGAATGGGTTAGGTGCTCGATATGTGAAAACACAAGAGTTATAATTACTTGTGAATACATACTGCAATGATATAGTAGGTTGGTGGGGTTGTCAAGAAGTATTTTGTGTTTTATTCGCCTTAGTTTCTAGAAGTTCTAGACCCTCCCACCCTGTCCCCTCCAAAGACGGGAGGGACAAGGGTGGGGCAACCTCGGGGGTAGCGATGAGGGCGAAAGCGTGGGCCAGCCCCCCATGCAAATCCTTCCTTGGAGCTTGACATTGGCCGACTACCGGCAGACAATTAGTCCGTTTATGGCCTCGTTCAGGTACGCGCGCCCCTAGTGTTGACGGCCGCTTAGGCGAGGCTGGGCCCCCAGCGCTGCGTCAAATCAATGCGAACAGAAACTTAGACACAGATACAGATTAAAGACTCAGTAGTGGATTGTCCCTTGAGTACTCAGGCGACTACCCGTACCTCCATCGGAGCGCTTGTCAGCGCGGCGTTGCTCACCAGCCTACTCTCTCTCACCCCTCAGAGTGCCGGCGCCCAAGATCCGCCAGCGGCTACTTCCACCACGCAATCACAACAGGCGCAAAACGACTGGAGTGCGGCGTTAGTTGGCAAGTGGCGGGCCACAACGCAGGTAACGGGAATGGGCACGTCAGTCTCTGAGTTGGAGTTCTATCCTGATGGGTCCGCCTCAACCATCGTCGTGCAGGGCCCTGGTCAGGGCACGAGCGGCAGGAGTACCTACCGCGTATTAGACGCGACCCGGTTGGAGTTTGCCACAGGTGGGCACAAGCAAGTAGTGTCGGTTGTCCGCAACGGAGACCGGATGCAGTGGCACAACCCTCAAGGCTTTGTAGTGGAACTGGAGCGCTTGCAGCAGCAGGGTTCAGTTGAAACGGTAACCACGGCAGACATTCTGGAACTGTCCCGCGCGGGCCTGGGCGATGACGTGATCATAGGAAAGATCAAGAGTTCCCGTTGCGAATGCGATACGAGCATTGACGGAATCAAGCAGCTCAAGCAGGCAGGCGTGAGCGATCGTGTTATCGTCGTGCTGCTGGAATCAAAGGCGAAGGCCACGCCCACGCCCGTGGCGCAGCCAGCGGCTTACCAGCCGCAACCCGCCTCTGAACCTGTCCCAGGGCTGCCATCAGAATCGGGTGCGTACTACCGGAAGGGTGATTCGTGGATTCCGCTGCAACAAGCCCCTAGTGAGACAAAGGCCACGGGCTTTGTGAGCGTCAAGGTCAAGCGTGTCTACCGCGGTCGTGAAGCGCCGGTGCAAATCCAAGAATGCGAACCGAAGTTTTTCATCCGCACCTATGGCTACACAGGCATCGAACGCGAGTGGTTGATTGTTCGCCTGAAACAGAAAGAGAAGGAGCGGGAACTCCAAGTAGCGAGGGCATCCATGTTCTCTGTCGGCACGGGCTACCCCGAAACCGATACCGTCAAATTAAGAGTGAATCGCGTGGCAAGCGATATTTATGAAGTAGTTCCGGAGAAACATTTGACTACAGGTGAGTATGTCCTGGTGGCAATTTGGCTTAGTCACGATTTCGGAATCAGGTGCAGCTCACCGTAAGCGCAAGCCTTTTCATTGGAGGTTACCTGGGAACGTTTGCCAAAAGGGGCACTCGGCGTTTCGAGAGCTTCTAGGGGACTGCGCGGGGCCTCGCCACCCTTCCCGGTCAGCCTGGACCAGGTGAACCGAATAACGGTCGAGTGGCTGACCTGCCCCCCGTTCTTAGTCCACGGATAATGAGACTTTCTCCGGGTTTTGGGTTGCGAGCATAACACTGCTCGAAGGTTGCTGGCCGCGGTCGAGGCTGGGGGAAAGTGGGTCCCGCGAAGCGGGATCCAAGCGG
>CAYTIL010000013.1:0-3060 GCA_964437985.1 uncultured Acidobacteriaceae bacterium | reverse complement strand
CACTGAACAGGTTACCCTTCTCCGCGTTCATCGCTTCGACATTCACGAGGTTCAATTCGATGATGCGCTTGTATCCTCGGTGGTTGTGTGGTTCAAGAAAATACCTCCACGAGAAAACAACAACGTGAGCTTCACCGTCGGAGGGACGCTTTCCTCGCCGACAGCATCAACATTAATTCCGCTATCCGACTTGAAGAAGAATACCAAATGGTCAAAGATTGTCAGCAAACAGTCCAGTGGCCGCGAGCCCTCAAGAGGTGTGACGCTTTCCCATTTCTTCCAGATTAAGCGGGGGCTGGCAACAGGTGCCAACAGTTTCTTCATCCTACCGGCGGAAGAGATTGCTCGCCATGATATACCGTTGGAGTTTCTGGTTCCTATACTCCCTGGTCCGAGATACGTTGATTCAGATGAGATTGCGGCAGATGAGTACGGCAACCCGAGATTGGTGAAAAAGCTCTTCCTGCTTAACTGCAAGTTATCTGAAGCACAAATCAAGTATGGCTACACTCACTTGTGGGCATATCTCGAAGCTGGAAAGAAGCTAGCCCAAGTTCGACAGTTGGGAGCCTTGAAAAAATATTTTCTATGGAATGCTGCCTGCTCTTATTGATTATGATTGGAAAGTTGGTGTAGTGAAAACTTTGCCTCTTGCGTACCCCTACCTCGATGTTGTATATTGATGCATGTTCCTCCGAAAGATATCGGTCAACAAAGGCGGTAAGCGACACGACTACTGGGCGCTTATCGAATCGGTACGAACTGAACGAGGGCCTCGTCATCGAGTTGTCTCCTATCTGGGCGACATGGATGAAGCTGGACGTCTCGGCATCGAGCATGCGGCCGAAGGACATCCACCGATCCAGGATTCACTTTTCGGTGAGACCACACCTGAATGGATCGAGGTCAACACGGCGAAAGTCCGCACAGAACGGATCCGCCGGTTCGGCGATGTGTGGCTTGCTCTGGAACTGATCAAGAAACTCGGCCTCGGCGATCTGCTGGAGTGCCTGACGCCGGAGACACACCCGAAGATTTCATGGGCTATGCTGGCCAATGTTTTAATCATCTCTCGATTTTGTGAACCGTCCAGTGAGTTGCACATCGCAGAAGAGTTTTATCGCAAGAGTGCACTCTCAGACCTTCTGGGTATTCCTGACGAGGACATCTACGACAACCGCCTCTACCGGGCGCTCGATAAACTCTTGGGACACAAAGATGCACTTCAGCGACATCTCAAGGAGCGATTAGGCGATCTGTTCGATATCAGGTACGATATTCTCCTCTATGACGTCACCTCGAGTTATTTTGAGGGAGAGGTATCCAACAATCCACAAGCCCAGCATGGTTATTCACGTGATAGCCGTCCAGACTGCAAACAGGTTTGCATTGGTCTTGTTGTAACCAAAGAGGGTATCCCCCTTGGCTACGAGCTGTTTGAAGGGAACCGGCACGATTCCACAACCGTGGAAACGATCATTGAAAAGATGGAATTACTCTACGGTAAATCGGATCGTGTCTGGATCATGGACCGCGGCATGGCCAGTCCCGAAAATCTCGAATTGCTACAAGAGGAAGGCCGGCGGTACATTATCGGAACACCAAAGAATCAATTGAAGAAGTTCGAACAGCAACTTCTCGCCCAGGACTGGAATCAGGTCTACGAGGGACTTGAAGTAAAACTCTGCCCTTCACCCGATGGTACAGATGAGCTTTTCATTCTTTGCCGCAGTGCTGCCCGCCAGAAAAAGGAAGAAGCGATTCACAACCGTTTCGCCGACCGTCTTGAACGAGGTCTCGAGCGAGTGAAGAAGAGTTGTGTCTCTGGTCGTGTCAAGAGCCAAGAAGTTGTCGGTCGTCGCATCGGCCGTTTACTCGAGCGCTACAGTCGGGCTTCTGCACTGTTTGATATCAATGTCAAAGAACGTGACGGCAAGATTGATCTCACTTGGATGACAGACAATGCCTACGCCGATTGGGCACGCCTGAGTGAGGGGTGCTACCTTCTCCGGACCAATATCAAGGATTGGACGCCGGAGGATCTGTGGAAAGCCTACATCCAACTCACCGAAGCTGAAGCAGCTTTCCGCATCCACAAACAAGACTTGAAGCTTCGCCCCATCTGGCATCAGCGCCAAGATCGCGTGCAAGCGCACATTCTGGTCTGCTTCCTGGCCTATGTGCTCTGGAAATGTCTGGCACAAATGTGCAAGCGAGCCGGACTCGGTAACGAGCCGAGAAAGATTCTCGAAGAAATCAAGAATCTCACTCTGGTAGATGTCGTGTTGCCAACCCGCAAGGGCATCGAGATCCGACTCCGCTGCGTATCGAAACCGGAGCAACATCTGGCAACTCTCTTACAGAAACTCGATTTACGTCCGCCCGAGCGACTTCAAATGAAACTGCAAAATGTAGTGAAAACTTTCTAATGTTTTCCTCGTTATTCAATCGGAATCGCTATTTTCTTCCCGCGACTGTCGAACTTGGGTTAGCATAGAGCATTACGGAGTCAGGTGTCCACGAAAAAAACCTGTTTGCGTATGCATAATAGACTTGCAGCATTCCTTTCTTCGGCATGACCAAACCAGAACTCACTCCTCCAGTGGGTCCTTCCCCGCCATCTCCAGGGTTGTTTGTGCCTCGGAGTTTTGGTGTAATGACAATCTTTTCATTAATTCTGATTTGACTAAAGAGTGTAGCGGCACAGGCCACAAGGAGAAAACCGATGATACCTATCCTCTTGGGGGCAAGGTTGTTCGTCATAGATTCATCCTATTTAATACCGATAATTGATTAATAAAATTCTCGGAGGTAACTCATTGCGAGGGTGAAGAACAGAAAAGAATCGGATCAGAGCAAGATTTTTCATTTCCTCCCAAACAGCATCGTACGGAAGGTCCTTGCGATCTAAACTCTTAACTGACCAAAATCAAGAAAACCGAGTCCATTCATTTACGACTCGAGATCTCGGTCTCCGGAGTTACTGGTGTCGGGTAGGGACGGATTCCCGGCTGGAAGTTCCTGGAGAGTGCCGTTTTCGCTCACGACCGTTTTGCCGAG
>CAYTIL010000012.1:0-96807 GCA_964437985.1 uncultured Acidobacteriaceae bacterium | reverse complement strand
CATCAGGATCAAGCGCATCGTCCTTCCTGTTCCCTGAATTGTCGAACACGGAATCGTCGAACGCGGCGCAAGGTATCACAGCCCGCCGCTACCCGCAATGCGAAGTCGTGGGCGCGCGGCATCGAGCTGACAGATCCGCAACTGGCGCTCTCGTTCGAGGATACGGGCCCGCCTTTCTCTGTGGGCCGGGCCGAACCGGGCAGGAAGTAAAAAGGCAAAAAGTAAATGTGCGATGTTTGAAGTTTCGGAATTCACTTCGCACATCAAACATCAAACATCGCACATTTAACTTTTGTCTTTTTACTTTTAAATTTTTAATTTCCCTACTCTCCCTGCCCCAGCTCTTTGGCTAGGCGGTAGAGCCACCAGAACGAAAGCGGAGCCGCCAATCCCAGCATCAGGACCAGGGCCCAGGTCAAAGGCATAGGCGAGACTTGCAGCACCAGCGAGCAGAACAGCAGAGTGGCCAGCAGCACCGTTGTCCCCGATCGCGGCCCAGCTTCGAATCGCCGGGCCAGCAAGCGCCGCAGTTCCGGCAAGTCGGCGGTCGGAGGAATCTCGCAGATAAAGTCCATGGCCCGTGGAGTGTCCGCCAGCAGGCCCGCCGCACTCATGGCCGCGGCGGTAGCTTCCGCTCCCGTCAATCGGGGATGCCGCCGCAGCGACCAGCCCTCCACGGCTTCGCTGTCATCGCGCGCCGAGAGCGCGTTGTACATCATCCATTCCTTGATGCGCTGCCGGCCGAAGCGGGTGATCTCCACGAAGCGGATGCCGGTCTTTCCCGACTGCTCCGCCCACACCACTTCGCCTCTGGCCTGGACGCGGGCGCTGGTCTCCAGCAGATGGAACTCCAGGCCCACCGGCTCGTTCTCCCGTCCCAGGGGTTGCACCGCATGCAGAGCCACGCCAGTATCGCTCAAGTCCAGAACCACACCGCCGTTGCCGCGGCTCAGGTTCACGTAGGCGAGCGCGTGCACGGGCTGGCGCAGACTGAGCCGCCGGAGCTGAGGGAGGGCTCCCATGACAAGTCCCAGCCTACGACGCAAGCCGGACCAGGAATAGTAACTTAAAGGGTACTGGATACCCATGAATAGTAACTCCAAGGGTACTGGGTAGGGCGGATGTACGATGTTGGATGGTGATGTTTGATGTGCGATGTGCGATGGAACCAAAACAGGGAGGGCCCGGACCGTTCGCTTCAGCGGCAACTATACTTCACACATCAAACATCACACATCGCACATGAGGCCCAATGCCCGCAACCCCAGAGAAGCTCGCCCCGTTCGCCGGCCACAAGTACCTGAACCTGGAAACCTGTCGCCGCAACGGCGAAGCGGTGCGCACGCCGGTATGGTTTGCCGAGGACGCCGGCGTGCTTTACATCTATTCGCTGGCGGACGCGGGCAAGATCAAGCGCATTCGGCGCAATCCGCGGGTGCGCGTTGTGCCCTGTACCATGCGCGGTGAGGTGCGAGGCGCCTGGGTGGATGCCACCGCGCAGATCCTCGAGGGAGAAACCGCTGCCCGCGGTGACCAGTTCCTCGACCGCAAGTACGGCTGGCAACGCAAGCTGGGTAACTTGCTGCGCCGCATCTTTCCCCAGCAGCGGGTGGTGGCGGCCATTTATCTGGATTGAGGTTCTGGGCTTCTTTTGACCCACTGCGGCGGTTGGCTGCTTCGGTAGCGGTCTTTGCCAGCCTCAATCGCCGGAAACGGTCTCGGGGTAGAGGCGGTCGAACTCGGGATCGCCGTGCAGCAGGGCGAGGTCGGGATCGCGACGCGCCCAACTGGCATCGCGGTAGCCAGCTCCCCAGGCCTTGCGCAGCATTTCCAGGGCCTCCGGCTTGCGCTTCATGATGCAATAGATGCAAGCGACGTTGTAGAGCAGCAGGGCGTCGTTGGGCCGCAGGGCTATGGCGATGTTCATCTCGCGGACGGCGTCGTCGTAGCGGTCGGTGGTGGCATAGGCCACGGCCAGGTGCGAGCGGGCCCGGGCGTCTTCCGGCACCTGCACCAACTGGTCTTCGAGCGCCTGGATGCGCTGCTGACGAAGGTTGCGGATGTCCTTGCCCAAGGCGCCCAGCGCATTCTGAATAGGCACGTAGACGTTGTAGTCGTCGCCGCAGGCCTCCAAGGACTCCTCCGCGATGCTGACCACCTCCTGGTAACGGCCGGAAGAGAACAGAGATCGTCCCAGGATGTAGTAGCCGCCTTCGCAGTCGCGCTTGCGCTCGATGGCCTGCCGGGCGCAGCGAATGGCTTCGTCGTACCGTTGGTCGTCGTAGGCCAGCCAGGCCTGGGCCACCAGCACTTCCGGCAATTGCGGCTGCAAGGCAGCGGCCCGCTGGCAGGCGGCCATGGCCCGTTGAATCCACGAGGCCTCCTTCTGGTAATGCAGGTGATACTGGGCGCAGACGTTGGCCACGGCGGCGTGGGCGAGCGCGAAGTTGGGATCCATGGCGGCCGCGCTTTCAAACATCTGCAGGGCGAACTCCAGGTCCTGGCGGGTTCGGCGGCGCGCGAAGCTCTTTCCTCGCAGGTAGAGGTCGTAAGCCTGGAGGTTCTCGGTAGGCTTGGCGGCGATTCCCTCCCGTTCCTGGGGCGAAAGGGTGATGCGCAAGGCCTCGGCGATCTTGCGCGCAATTTCGTCCTGCACCTCGAACACGTCCTTCAACTCGCGGTCGTAGCGTTCCGACCACAAGGGAAAATCGGTGCGGGTATCCACCAACTGGGTGTTGATGCGCAGGCGGGCGCCGGAGCGGCGCAGGCTGCCGGCCAGCACATACGCGGCCCGGAGTTGCTGCCCGATCTGCGCGGGCGTAACCGGCTTGTCGCGGTAGGCCAGCACCGTGGGCCGCGAGAAGATCCTCAGCCCCTTGATCTTGGAAAGCTCGGTGATGATGTCCTCGGTAATGCCGTCGCGGAAATACTCGTCTTCCTTCACTCCGCTGAGGTTTTCGAAGTAGAGAACGGCCACCGAGCGCTCGGCGGTGCCGGAGGCGGCGCGCGCCTGGCTGTCGGCAGGCCGCTTGTGGCCCGAATCCAAGTCGCGCTTCAGCCGGCTGAGGTCGGTCTTGACATCGTTTGCGGTCTGATAGCGCAGGTTGCGGTCTTTCTCCAGCGCCTTTTCGATGATGCGTCCCAGTTCCGCCGGCAGCGTAGGGTTGGACTGGGTGACGGGCGCCGGATCGCGATTCAGAATGGCCTCATAGATGACGGCGTCGGTGTCTCCCTGAAAGGGGACGATGCCAGTAGCCATCTGGTAAAGGACGGTGCCGAAGGAGAACAGGTCGGTGCGGGCATCCGTAAGCATTCCACGCGCCTGCTCGGGCGACATGTAGGACACCGTGCCCAGCGTGGTCCCGGGCGCGGTGAGATGAGGCTCATTCCCTACGGTCTCCGCCTGCGAGGGAGCGTGGCCATCGGTGCGCCGCGCGCCTTCCATCTTGGCCAAGCCGAAATCCAGGATCTTCAACTGGCGCCGCGGGTTGACGAACAGATTGGCGGGCTTGATGTCGCGGTGCACGATGCCACGGGCATGCGCCGACTCCAGCGCATCGGCGATCTGCAGGGCCAGTTCCAGGATCAGCTCCAGCTCGAGGGGCTGGCGGACCATCATCTGCGCCAGCGACTGCCCTTCCAGCAGCTCCATGACGATGAAATTCTGCCGTTCGTGCTGCTCGATGGCGTACACCGTGCATATGCTGGGATGGTTCAGCGCCGAGGCCGCCCGCGCTTCCCGCTGAAACCGTTCCAGCGCCTGGGTGTCCTGCGCGAGTTCTTCGGGCAGGAACTTGAGCGCAACCCGCCGTCCCAGCTGGCTGTCTTCGGCTTCGTAAACCACACCCATGCCGCCGCTGCCCAGCTTGCGCGAGACTTTGTAATGGGAGATTGTCTGACCGATCTTTGGGTCCATGAGAAGAGGGCTTCTGATGTTAGGGAATGCTGGCGGCGGGGTCAAGCCAGGAAGGGCGGACTCAGCAGCCGCCCTACCATTTCTCGCCGTCGAGCCAGTAGGCGGTCTGGTTGGCGGTGAGGACGAAGAGTTTCTTGCCGTCGTCGCTGAACCGGGAGAGCGCCACCGGGCTGGGAAAAACGTACTCATCGCGCTTTTCCATGGAGCCCAGCTTGAACAGGGAAAGCTCGCCGCGCTCGGTCTCCAGGCACAGCAAATTGCGCGCCGGAGAGAGCGAGGGACGCTCGCCGAACGTCCGCCCCACCAGCGTTCCTTCCTTCAGCGAGAACACCAGCACGCGGTGCCCGGTATCGCTGATCACCACCCAGTCACCCCCGGCGAACATGTCGTCAATGCGGAACGACCCTCGGTTGGTTTCCACCAGCAATCGTCCGCGCAGGGCGCCGGTGCGCACGTCCAGCACTTCCAGGTAATAGTCGCCTTCCTTCTCCTTCATGGCGGCGAGCCGGGCCTTGAGGGCGGGATCGCGCTGGATGGCGTCCTTGGCGGCGCCGTCCGTCACTTCCCAGGCCAGCACCAGGGTGCCCTGCTCGGCGTGCGCGTACTTGTCCGGGTTCTCCTTGGGAAAGAGGCGCGTCCACAAGCTGGCTCCGGTGCGCGTGTCGCGCACGTCCAGGGTGACGTTCTTCAGGTAGCCGGCATCCTTTTTCTCCGGCAGCGTGACCAGCAGATAGGGTCCGTGCTGGCGGGCGCGCAGGTCCTCGTCCAGGGGACGGCTGTCCATAATCTGCCGGTTCTCCAGATCGAAGCGCGCGATGGCGCGATCGGTGTTGTCCAGTTCGGGAAAGTCGGCGTAGAGCGAGCCATCGTCGGCGAAGTACGCTCCCCGGAACCCGCGCATATGGCCCACGCGCTCCTCCTCCTCCAGGTCCCAAATGCCGCCGCGCGTGCGCTCGGAGATGGCCAGCCAGTTCAGGTCAGGAGAAAGTGCCGCAGCGCGCAGCCGCCCCAGCCGGCCACGAGGCATGAGCGCGGTGCCCACCAACTCGCTGCCTGCTCCGGTCAGCCGGTAGAGCCCCAGTTCGCCGTCCACGCGCTCGCCCACGTAGTGGCCCTCGATGAAGTCGAGCGCTTCCTTGCGGTTGGCCATGAAGATCTTCTGGGTCTTCAAATCCATGGCGGCCACGGGATACTGGTCCACCGGCCGCAGCAGCAGGTAATCGCCGCGCGCCGTGCCCGCGAGCTTGTTGTTGGGGCTCAGCACCAGCTTGGTCACCACTTCGCCCGACGGAAAGCGCACCACCGCCGATTTTTCCCCTTTTTCGCCGCTCACGGCCACCAACCGGTCCGCCGCCACGAACGCAAAGCTCATGGTGAGCAGGTTCTTGACGGATCCGGGCAGCGAGAGCTCCTTGCGCGCGCTCAGGTCGACCGCCAGGGGTGAGCCATCGCGGGTTCCCGCGACAAAATACCGCCCGTCCGGCGAGAACGCCATCCGCACCCAGGCGACGTCGCCCAGGTCCTCAAGATCCAGCATGGCGAGCAAGCGGACGATAATCACGGAAATCTGGCTGGGCACATAGAACGACTTCTTCTCCAAGACGGGCGCGCCCCCGGCCACATCCAGCAGCGCCAGGTCGTAGTCGCTGTTGAAGCACGCCAGCACCCGGCCGTCCGGCGAGAGCGCCGACTTCAGGCACCCTTTGCGCACCACCATTTCCTCCACCGAGGTCCGCTGCCGGGTGGCCAGGCTCCACTTCTCCACCCGCAGGGCGCGGTCGTAGAAAACCACCGACTGCGAGTCGGGAGTGAACTGAGCGGGCTGGGCTTCCACCGCCTCCATTTCGAACACGTGGTCGAAGGGCTGGCGCGTGAGCACGAAGATTTGCGAGTCCGTCTGGGCGAGAACGTAGCGGCCGTCAGGACTGAAGCGCAGATGTTGCACATCGCCCTGCAGCGGCGGATCCAGCACTTTCTGTTCGATCACGCCGTGCAGGCTTTCCTGGCGGCCAAAGCCGGTAAACGCCACCACCGCCCCCTGCCATTTGCGGAAGCCCTCTGTTCCTGTGCTGGAGCGTGCTTCCGCGCACCCCGCGGGCAGCGCCGTGGTGGTCTTCAACATCTCCCGCAGCCGCCGCGCTTCCGGCTTGGTGGTGCCAAACAGGTCGGACAACCAGTTCCCGGTCTTGCCCTTGGTCTCGGTGAAGCGGTCCCAGAGGTCCACGTAGGCCTGCGGTGAGTAACCCGCGCGAGCCACGGCGTGCAACGCAATCTGATCCGCGGTGACCTGCTCATGGCGGTCGTCGCCTTCGCGGTGCTCCAGCACTTCCGGCTTTCGCCGCCAGTTTTCCATCAACTGGTGGTACTTCTCCACCACGTCCTTGCGATCGCCGACCTGGGTCACCTTCAGCAACTTCTGCAGGCGGCGCGTCATTTCCACGGCCGCGTCGCGCATGATCACATGCCCCAGTTCATGGGCCAGCACCCCGGCAATCTCATCCTCGCTGCGGGCGAACGCCACCAGCTTGCGCGTGAAGTAAATCCTTCCACCCGGCATGGCGAAAGCGTTGGCGTCGGGGACATCGGAAAGCAGAAATTGGAAGCGCAGTTTCGACCCCGGCATGTGCCGCAGCAACCGCTCGCCCACGCCTTGCAGGTAGCTGGTGACCTGCGGGTCTTCGACCACGCGGAAGTCCCGCTGTACGTTCTCCGCGATGGCATCGCCCAGGTACATCTCCTGCTCTTCGCTGAAGATGTTCGCGCCCCGCGGCAGCCCCGCCGCCGGCATCGGCGGACACTGCCCCTGGCCCGCCGCCAGCACCGGCATGAGAAGAGCGAGAATCAGCCAGAGGGTTAGAGGTCGGCGAAGGTCCATGATCGCGGCCTCCTGATCAGGAATGTCCGGCACCCGGGGGAAGGAAGACCATACGTCAGGTGCTCGGCGGCACGCAAGCGCCGCCTTGGGAGGGAGAGCCAGCTACCCTGGCCGGGCCACCCGGCCCATGCGGAAGCGGGTGACCCCCGCCCCGCCCGAAGCGCCTGTGCCCGCTTCCGGCCCGTGTTAGATTAGGGGAAGCCTTGCCGGGATGGCGGAACTGGCAGACGCAGCGGACTCAAAATCCTTTTTCCGGGTACGCACAAGGTCGCACACGGATGCCCGACTTCGCAAAGCCCAGTGTTCATGCGGCCTTGCTGCAACCCAGTCCAGCACCATCCCGCACCCGGTTGCATGGAAGTCAGAAACCAACTCGCCCCAGAACTCGCACCAAGAAGGTCATGGTAGGGCGACCTCTTCGCCCACCACGCGGCGCAGGAGGCCTGCAAGTTTTGCGGTCGCATGGCCTTGTCTACAGGTTTCTCCCAGTACCGCACAGTGTGCAGTCCGAATCTTTCCACAAAGCCAGCCTACTCTCCGCCCACTGTGGCTTTCTCCTGCCAAGAGGCGCAGCAGCCGCTCAGGTTTTCTGGCTTCGCCACGAGCGGAAGTGTCGCGGAGCACTTCCATGATGGCTGCTAATCGCGTCAGGATTCGATATGTGGCGTCGCCATCCGTTTTCCGGTGAAGGTGGGCTATGGTTTTCTCATGTCGAGAGAAAACCTCGACTGCCAAACCTTACCTCCCCAGTAACTGCCAGCTTGAAACCTTGTGGTTCTTATCCAAATAGACGTAGAAACGCTCACTATAGACTAGCTGGGTTGTTCCATCCCCGGAGCGATTGGCCGTTACCTTACCGTGTAGATAGTAGAGTGCCAACTCACTCATGCCCTTGAATAGGGTAAGGTTTTGAATGGCCCTTACTTCTTCCTCAGTTAGGGTCGGCGGTATGCGAAGCAGCAGGTGTCCCGCAATCCTGCCGAGAGTAGAGTCGTCCGTCACGCTTAGGCCGTCCGTTAGTAATTCGGCGTTCTCCTCGCGAAACTGTGCTGCCGAGAGGACTTCACGACCATTAACCAGCCGAAGCTTCAGTACGACCTTGTCATGCAGGTCTAAGTACCTAGCAGCCACAATCTTCGCTGGGGTGAGCAAAGGTAGCTCGAACGTAATCCGTCCACTATAAGATTCCATGTCATCAACAGTGGCATCGAGCGGGAAGACGGCTGCGTATCCGGGAATGTACAGGTCCTTGCCGATAATCGAATCGAAGTCCGTGGCGAATGCTTTGGCGTGTTTGTCGCGGACTGACGACAGTTGTATCCCCGTAAACTCGGCCCTTCCGGTCAAGAGCGCGGTCTTTGAATACATCTCGGAATACAGAGCCACTGTGCCATCATCGAATCGAAGCACAGCTTCAATCAATTTCATTTCAATCTCTCGGTCATCATCGGACACTTGTTCGCCGAGCGCGTTGGGTTGACGGGGCTTCGTGTCGCCCCGGAGTTCGTCGAGGAGTTCGTCGAAACGCTTAACACGAATTTCCACAACGGTGGCCGGTTTGCCCAAATATGACACTGGCAACCTGTTGTAGGAAGATTCGTAAACGCCCTTTTTCAGGCCCTTTTTGTCGGCGATGTCGTAACCCGAAGGGAGTTCATCTCGGAAATGCGGAATGTTGCCAATCTGGATAAGGACGCGATTGTTTAGGTATTTGGCCTTAAGTTCCCTCAGGGATTGAGCATGTGCTCCTGACGTTGCGATAAAAAGCGCCACTGTTCCCCAAACCAAACGTCTGTTCGTCATAAGGTCTGTGCTTCGGCAGCCCCCCTTCCCCGCTAATCTGCTCGTGGTGTTTCTGCTCGTGGGACTCTACAAGCATGGGGAGTGCCGAATCAAGAGAAATTCTTCCGTGCTTTGGGGAAAAGAGTCCGCGAACTGCGGATAAAGAAGGGCTATTCGCAAGAGGACATGATTTCGTTCGGCTTCTCAGCGCGCCACTGGCAGCAGATTGAGACGGGACGGCCCATCACGGTGACGACGCTGCTGCGAATCTGTCAGACCTTCGGGGTCAGGATTGACCGGCTGGTTCGCGGGCTGGATAAAGGAATCTACAACCGCTAGATGGCTTCTGTTTCCCACGCTAGAGCACTCAGCCAGACCCACCGTACCAGTAAACCCACGGCTGCTCCGGAGTTTGTGATGACTGCAAACTGGAGTGCATGTGCCCTCTTGCCTTCGTTCCCTGTCTCAGGCCAGTTGACTAACACGTGACGCGACAAGACCAATGAACTTGGAGTCTGCGTAATAAAGAAACCTCTTAAAGAGAGTTACGAACTCGTTCTCTCTGCCAGATATTGCAGCGTCCCAGATGTGGGGCCTGTACCGCGCCAGATTGCTCATATAGAAGGTCAGAAGATAGATAAGTTCCAACTCCTTGAAGCTAAGCCTCTCTGTCTTCGCTGCACCTTTACTCTCGACCTGACAATCAAAGGTCAAAGTGATGAACCGGTTGTTCGTTGCCAACAGCAAAGTGCTGAATGTATCGAGCAGATTTTGTAGCTCTTGGATATTTGGGGTGCTCAGCTTCGACTTGAGATGAATACCGTTCGGGTCGAAGGACTCGAAAATGAAGTGCTCTTCAAGGTCAACAGGAAGTCGCTCCTTGACCTTCATGTAGGTCTGCTTATCAATGTGGGTGTCCACATAGAACTGCTGCAAGTAGGAGTTGAACTGCCGGTCTGGAATCCCAAAACTGAAGGTATTCATCTCGTGCGGTTCAGTCTTAGTCAATTTGAAGTAGTCCCAGTACAGGTCGGGAAGAGCCTTGAGTATGTCGGCAATCCTAACGACGACTCGCTCATCTGGGGCACAAATAGGCGGCAGGCCGATGGCCTTTCGACCAAGTGAATAAAGCCCCTTCTGGTGAAGCACTACCGCTTCGGTGTCATAGCGGAAGGAATGTTTGTCTCCTTCCTTGACGCTTAGGCCGTGCCGAAGATTCTCTTTGTTCTGAAAGAAGTCCGGAGAATCTATAGCCATGAGACCCTTTGCGAGATTCAACATCCCGTAATAGGAAAGTACCGGTTTAGTCGCATCACTCGCTTGCTCTGCTGCCGTAAACAGTTCCTTCGATTGGCGAACGGACAGGCAAATGAAAGGAGTTGCCTGCTGCCGGAGGTAGGCTTCTTTTTCGGGGCCGTTACAGGAGGCCATCTCCGCCCAGTCTAGCCAGTCATCTCTAAGACCCTCTAGCAGACGGTCTTGGACATGCCTCTCGTATTCGTAGTTGAGAAGCGTGAACCATAAGTTCTCCTTCAGCGTGTCTCTAAACGGCATCGTGCTTCCTTGTATGGGCAGTGATGGGCTAAGCCCCGACTTCAACGCTTGCAGCCGCGCTGATTAGCTCCGCCACTTCAGTCGTCTTCCTCGCTACCGCATACTTCCACTGCCCGTATGTCCCATCCGCATTTACGGCGGCGACCCACCTTTCAGCGGCGGCAGCCTTGACTTCTTCCAGCGGGTCAAAGCCTTTGGTTTCGAGAATCAGGTGAGTGAGTGGGTCGGTCTTAAGCCGGATGATGAAGTCGGGCATGTAGTCGTGCATCTGCCCATTGTGCAGATAAGGAATGGCGAACCCCAGCCCGGCGTTCTTTACGAAGGCATCCACGAGCGGATGGATGTCCAGATAGTACGCGGCAGCCTGCTCCCACTTCTTCGTATCCGGCACGACGTAGTTCAAGTGGGACTTGACCACTCCCCTTGGCTCGCGGCTTGTCCAGAAATCCACCTCAGCAGTTGAGCCGGGGCCACGGCCAGACTCGTACAGCGGAATTTCAGGTGCTTCGCCTGCCGAAGTATCTGGCCCCATGTGTTCAGTTAGAATCTCGACCAGCCAGCCGTAGTACGGAGACAGACCCACGTCTTTGATGTCGGCGGGCGGGCGTACTTCGACCTTCTCTCTCAGATACCGTTGAATAATGGCCACGATTTGCGGAAACAGGACGTGCGCGGGAACGGTGCACGTGGGCTGCGTGACGTAGTGCTTGGTTAAGCCCTTTGCGAGGTCAAAGGCCAACTCCTGCACGCGCAGATTTGCCCGGTATTCCGCCAGAGAAGCATCGGTCAACTTTCCCGGCCCCGCTAGAGACTTTTTACCAGCGGTGTTCACGCTCAGCCCCTTCATCTGCACGTGAGGCGGGATACGGTCTGGCTCAAGAACAAGTCCCGGCACCTTCGGCCAGTCCACGGTGATGCGATTACGAATCGCTTGTGTATACCCCTCGACTCGCGGAAAGCGAACCTCGAACTGGGCCTTCGATGGAATGGCGTGAACGTGATACCGCTTCGGCTTGGGCTTGGATGGCCCTCTGTCAGATGCCTTGAACGGGATTACCTCAAACGGGACGCCAAAGACCGTGGACACTTCTTCCGTGAACTTTCCGTTCTCGCCTAGCTCGTAGCTGGCACGCCGCAGTCCGCGCCCGACGACCTGCTCGCAGAGCAACTGGGACATGAAAGGTCGCAAGCCGACAATGTGAGTAACGGTGTTGCAGTCCCAGCCTTCGGTCAGCATCCCGACGCTCACAATGCAGCGCACGTCCCGGCCCGGCGGATGCAGCGGTCGGCCCAGTTTCTCGGCCAGTTCCTCGAAGCCTTCTGGATAGATGGGTCTTCCTTGACTATCGGTTGGCCACGCAGACTTGCCCACCGTGTCCAGCGTGGAACGCATCCAGCGGGACTCGTCGCTCTTGGCTCCTTCAACATCCGTCTCGTGGACTACTTTGGAATCCACGCGAATAGTATTTATCTTGCCGTTCGTGTTGCGGAAGCCCTCGATGCGTGCTGGCGGGATGCCTGCTGGTTGCGCGTCTTCGGCAAGCCATTCGTAAATCATCTTCGCTATCCTCGTGTTCTTGCACACAAGGATGTAGACCGGCGGGCGCGGGTCAGTCCCCTGCGTCTCCCACTCTTCTCGTTCTTTCTCCCAGAGGCCGCCCAGAATAGCGATTGGGGTGTTGGCGTATTTGATGATAGCTTCGGGTTTGACAGTGCCCTTCCTGCCGCCACGTTCAGTCGAGGTCAGTTTCTCGATAATCCACTTCCAAATGTTGGCGTAGCCGGGAATCTCTTCACCAGTTGTATCCCGGATGGCTAGTTGCGGAATCTTGACCAGCCCGGACTCAATGGCGTCCACCAAACCGAAGTCACTAACCACCCACGGAAAGGGCTTGTTGGTTTCCTGCCCGACCCTGCCAAGGAAGTAGGGCGTTGCGGAGAGGTCTACGCAGAAGTTGATGCCCCGCAGCTTTTGAACCTTGTCCAGCCCGTCTATCCAGACGGTAGCTTCTTTGAAAAACTCTTCTGCTTCTTCCTCTTCTCCAAACTCCTCTTCTTCTCCCGGTTCAGGCTCGTCCTTTCTAATCCGGTAGGCGTGGTGGGCCTCGTCATTCATTACGAGGATGTTCTGCTTGCCGCCGATTTCCCGTTCCAGCACGCGGTTGATGAGTGACCTATCGCTTTCAACGTACTTCGTGGTTTCGACTTGGACGCGCTTCAAAGTGCCATCGGTATCGTTGTCTTCGTGCTTTACCTTCAGAATCCCGGCAGCGACTTGGCGCTCGTACTCTTTGAGCGTCAGATACCGCTTTCCCCGAGCCGTGGTGGTCTTAGTTCCTATATGAATCCACTCGCGGACAGGCGTGGCGATACCGGCTTTAATGACCTTGGCGCTCACGCCGCCCGTCTGCATAGTGTGCGGCTCGAAGACGTGCCAATTGGTCACTAGCACCTTGCCATCGGTCAGTCGGGGCATTAGGTGGGGCGGAACAAGGTCGCGGGTGCGATAGATACTGGCTTCGCCGCGTTCGGGGTCAAGCTCGGCTAGGCGCTGGCGAATGGTGACGTTCGGGCAGACAACCAGCACCACGTCAGAGAAGCGGCCATCGCTGCGGCTGTTAACCTTGTTGAGAATGCTCCATGCGGCCAGCATCCCCATGACCGTGGTCTTGCCGGAGCCGGTAGCCATCTTGCAGCCGTATCGCTGGAAGCCCGTGTAGCCTTCGGCCTTGCGGTCGTCGCTGGGTTCGTCTCGGGGAACGTCTACGCCTTGCAGGAAGTTGGCGCGGGCTTCCTTGAGAAAGATGATGGCGAGCGCAGCTTCTAACTGAGCGTAGAACAGGCGCTTCTCGCGGCCTTCGCGTGTCCACCACTGTATGAGTTCCAGCGTGGTGCGGGTGACGCCGGGATAGCCCTCGTGCCGCCATACTTCGACACGCTCGCGGACAAGGTTCACTAGCGCAAGGTCATAGCCAACCGGGTATTCCTTGGATGGGCGGAGGAGTCTTTCGTCCAGAGTCCACGGTTCCTTTTGGTCGCGGGGCGGGAAGACAACCGATGGCCGACGCCCATCCCGAAGCTTCGCCTCTTCGCCCTCTTGGATGTACCAGTAGCGCGTCGGTTTCTCGAAGGGCGAGTTCTGAATCGGTTCTGCGACTTCTGCGTACTGGCTCATATGGGTTCCACAGGTCCCGACGAAGGCTGTTCAACCGAGTACCAGTCTTCAGGCTCAACTGCCACCAAGTCGATAAGGCCGTGCCGTTTGGCCCAGTCCACTGTCTCAGTCCACCTATCGGCTTTCTCGACATCGTTTGTATACGCCCAGCCGTTCAAAATCAGCGGCTTCGGCGGCAGCGGCGTGATTTTTCGTTCAGCACACAGGACCAGTAGACGCTCGTGAATGGCGTGCCAGCGGCGCGGGTTAGGGCAGATGTTCACCACCGCATCATCGCGCCTCAGTCAGGTTCTTAACGACTAAGAGTTCGTTGCCCCGGTCGTCAATCACCTTGACGGCTACCTGCTTCTTTTCTCCTGCCTCAAAGGGGGCGCTGGTCGTGCCCGCCAGATGCTCCCAAACCGTTTCTTCGTACTCGCCTTTCAGGGCCTTCTTCAGGCTCTCCCATGCGCCGGTGCGTGGGAAGAAGGCTTGGCTTACGTGGAAGCAGAGGTCGTTGTAATCCGTGTCCAGAAACCAAACCGGAACGTCGTCGCCGCTGCCGTGGTGAACCTCCATCGTTACCGGGTCGAATACGTCAAGCCCTAACAGTTGAACCTCGTACTGCTGCGGCACATCTTTGATTTTCGCCTTGACCTTCCTGACTTCGACTTCCGGCAAGCCGCAAACGCTAAAGATTTGGCTGGAGCGCATGTTCTTGAGCAGGTCGCCCATCATCAGGTCGGGCGTGGCCTGAACGTATGTCGCAGGTAGTCCGAACACGGCAGCCGCATTGTCTATTAGCTGGCGGGCGTTCGGCTGGATAGCAAACCCGATTACGTAAAGGTGGGCATAGTTCTTTGCGTTCGCTTCCTTCGCGGCATGGAGCACAAGGCTCTCACTGACCGCACCGTTCTCCGGGCCAAAAACGAAAGCGACGGGCTTCTGCGAAAGAGGCAGGGATTCGCCACTCTTTTCCTTGGCTTCTTGGACTGCTTCGGCCAGAGTCACCTTGCCGTTGCCCAGCGCCGTGGCGTCAACCATTGCCTCAGCAGAAAGCGAGAGCGTCTTGGCAGGTGGGCGGACGTTCTTTAGGGTGACGGTCTTGTTGCCTTCGAGTCGCAGGACGGGCGACTTGCGGAGGACTTCCAGCATTCGGTCAACGAAGGATTCCTGCTCGCTGGCAGGTTTGGAAGCGGTTTGCTCTGCTGCCTGTTGCTCGTAGTCAACAGGCGTGGGAATCGTAGCCTCAAAGCAGAACGGGCCGGCCACTCGCGTCGTTGCTGCACTCTCTTCCGGTCTATCAACCAAGATAATTTCTTCAGGTGGTTCGCTCTTTGCGATTGACTTCAGCGTAACGTCGGGAATGATGCCGCCGATTTCTTCGCCCTTCTTGTTCTGGCGACGTTTGTACACGAACCCGCCCGCTGGGCCACGCGATTCGTCTTGTAGTTCGTACCACAGGTAAGTCGCAGTCAGGAGTCTTTGGCGGGCCAGCGCAAGCGGCACCCGGCTTGTGTCAATCGTTATCCATCTACGACCCCACTGTTCTGCACAGTATGCGGTCGTGCCGCTGCCACACGTGGGGTCAAGCACAAGGTCACCGGGGCTCGTGGTCATCAGAACACATCGCTGAATGACTTTTGAGGCTGTCTGCACTACGTAGAGTTTTTCTTGCCGTCGCTTGTAGCCGCCGAGTTGCGTATCAAGCCACACATCTCCGAGGCGTGGAGTGCGTGCTGCGTCCTGATAGCTCTTGAAAAAGAGCCTCTCTCCCTTTGCCATCACATATCCCAAAGAGACGAGCCTGTCCATCCCGGCGGTGTCGTGGGAAAAGTGCCTTCCGGGAGTTGGCCAGTAATCTTTGCCTCGGAATCGGTAGGGCTTGGCACCACCCGCCGGCTCGCCCTGCGATGAGGAGTCATCAAGTTCAAACCTGCGGTACTTTCTTGCTTCCTCGGGGCTGATGTCGTCTAGCCGGCAAACCGTGCCATCTTCAAACTCGCAGTAGTCGAATTCCTCGTCGTTTATTGCGCGCTCCGTGTAGAGATTCTGGAACTTGACCCGCTCCCTGTCTCTCGCAAACCAGAGCAGATAATCAACGGTTGTTGGAAGGAGGTCGGAAGACGACCCAGAAGTCTTATTGAAGGCGATGATTCCACAGGAGTTCTCTGGGCCAAACACTTCATCCATCAAGTCCCTCACGCGATGGAGATTCTCGTCGCTGATTTGTACAAAGACACTGCCAGTGGGGTGTAACAACTCACGGGCCAACAGTAGGCGGTCTCGGAGATACGTTAGGTATGAATGCAGTCCCAGTTCCCACGTATCCCGGTACGCCTGCACCATCTCCGGCTCACGGGTCATGTCCTCGTCGTCACCGTGGCTCACGTCGCGCTTGCGGACAAAAGGCTGGAAGTTAGAGCCAAACCTCACACCGTAGGGCGGGTCTATGTAAATCATCTGCACCTGCCCGCCTAACCCCTCGTAATGCAGCAGGGAGTTCATCGCCACGAGGGAATCGCCCAGAATCATCCGGTTGACCCATTTGTCCCGGTGCTCGTAGGCGCGCAGCACTTGGTCGGTAATTGAGTGCTGTGGGTCACCGAACAGGTTGAACATATCAATCTGCCTGTCCCGCTTGTGACCCTTCAGGGTTTCGAGAATGGCCTTTGTGGATAGGCGCTCGTGAATGAACAGCGGCAGGGTGGGTACGTCAAACGAGAGACGCTCTGCCTTCCCCGCCCAGTTCAGGAAGGGCTTGCTGAGGGCCTTGAGCTTTGAGGCTGCGGCCTTGGCCTTTTCCAGTGAGTCGGCTTCCAGCACTTCGCGGACAAGCGCCTCGCCCTGCTCGCGGGCCGGGTTCTGGCCGTCCCAGTCAAGGGCTGGTGATAGCGACGAGTCGTAGCGGTAGGTCTTGGGCGGCAGCCGCTTCTTGAACTGCGCCTGCGTGCCTACGTCTGGCCGCATCGGGCTTTCTGACTCGGGGTGCCGATAGTTCTCGGCTGGCTTGGTCTTGGGTTGGCGACCGGCGTTCTTTATTCGCGGCATCCTTGCGCTCCCTACCGGTTGCTAGAGGCAAACCGTACAACATACCCCATCTTGGAGGCTGGCGGTCACGGAATAGGCGGGATGTTTGGGATTCGGAACAAGCCCTACCCCTACCCCCGCCACCCCGCAAGAAACGGCTTCCTTGCGCCAGAAAAGCGCCGGAAAACTCTGTCAACAGCAAAAATCCCCAAATAACGAAAGTTCGTGCTAGTTCGTGCTAGTTGCTTTGACCGCTATTAAGTTGAAGAGTACAAGGACGTTGCGACCCCCAAAGCGTCCAGAAATGGCGTGGCGGGGTCTACAGGTTCCACGCTGGGTGTGGTTCTCCTTACGCACGCATGGATTCTACAGTTTGTGTCACGCTGAATTTCGTTCGTAGGGCCAGCATTGTGTGCTCCTTATAGCCATAACGTCTACAGATACCACGTGGGCGGGCAGCCGTGGCGGACTATGGGGCCACCCGAGGCCAGTTTGAGGTCAAGATGGCAGTGCCACGTTTCTGCGCGGTTTCCTAGAGACCACTGCACACTGTGCGGGGTGGAGCTATCCATTTGGGCTGCACTCATACACGGTTGCGTCAAGACTTTTTCCCTCGCCGTCGCCGGTTTTCACTGGCCCAAGCATGAATCATCAGCTTGGCCGCGCTCTTTTGGTCTTCGGTCAGAGCTTCCCAGTCTTTTTCGATGGGGTCAAGCTCAGGGTTCTTGCCGGACAGCAGGTGAGGCATCTTGCCGTACTTTTTCTGGATTCGGTCGGCGGTGAGAATCTTCTCCATCTCACCGAGTTCCAAGTCCAGCACCTTGCACAGTATACGGAGCAGGTACTTGCTGGGGTAAGCCATCCCCTTCAGCAGCTTCCGCATGTGCTCGTAGGTGGAGTCTGTCTTGGTTGCCAACTCTCGCAGGTTATCAATGCCCTTACGCTGCATGGCCTCGTACAGGGCTATGCCGAAACGTCCCTTCGGTTCGATTTCAAGCGCCATATCGGTTGTACCCCCGGCGGTGGACTGCCGTAACGAACATCGAGATGAACATGGTATAGGGTATTATAGCACACACAAAAGATAGTTGACTTGCCACGCCGAGTTGTAGTACACTAGATTTTAGAGTTCGATGAGGACTTCCGCCGTGGGTAGCTGGCCGCGTGCGGAGAGTGTTTCTGCCGCAAGCAGCAAGGCGTCTCAAGGGTCAAGTGACCACGAGCACCCCGCTGCCCGAACTCAGATAGCCGCTGGTCTGGGAGTGCTGCATAGCGACTATCTACCTTCGACTCCGTAGCCGGAGAACTGACGCTAGGGGTGTCTCTGGCTCAGACCACTGGCGTCAGACTGCTCCGTCTCAACTGCGTTAGACCGGGTGCTGTACTACGTCCGCACAGTGTGCAGAGTCTAGGCCGCTCCCAGTTTTTGATAGGGCTTTTCAGAAAACTTGGGAACGGTCATGCAATGTTATCAACAAAAGTAGCGCCTAGTTACAGTACAAGGGGAAGCCCAGCAGTACCCGGTTCACCCGCAATCGTAGAAACAGACACGAAGGAGAAAGTTGAGATACGTTCATCATGAGGTCTCGATTCATAAACTACTGGGGAACGCTTAAGCAGTTTCAGGTTCCGACTTCTGTTGTTCAAGACGAAACGCTTGTTCTGAGTGCACGTGCTCTGGCCGTGCTGCTTTACATCCTGTACGTTGCGAAGGGACAGGCAGGAAAGAAGCAGCACCAGATTCTTGCTGCCGCCAAGGTCACGCTGAAGAGCCTGACAGAAAGAACCGGTCTCTCCAAGAACACCATCACCGAAGCTACGAAGGAACTGGATGCCAAGGGCTTTATCAAGCGCATCACTGGAGGCCGCAGGAAACGCGGGGAATTTGGTGCTAACGAGTATCTGGTCTGCAACCCCAGCAGCGGCGAACCGCTCTTAGCGATAGGCAGCAATCTGTTCTTGCCAAACAAGGTACGTTACGTCAACGTCCCAAAGTGTCTTGTCACAGAGTTTGCCGCCGACTGGTCGCTGGCTCAACTGACTGGCTCTGAAATTCGTTTGTACGTCGCTGTCCTGTGGCTTGCGAACAGACCGCCTCGCAGCGGTATGTTAAAAACCAGCGAGTCCGCGCTCAGGAAGCTCAGTGGGCTTGGTCGCCCGACGTTCGACGAGGCCCTTGAAAGATTGGAGTGTCGGCACCTGCTTTGGATTACTGGCGGCCAGAAAGACCTGTGTGTGACTCTCTGCGACCCGTACACAGGCGAGCCTATTCACGAGCAGACCGGAATCTCAGAGGATGACCCTGCGAACTACTACGAAGTCGCCGAAAAGGGCCGGGCCAAACGGCTGAACATGAATAGCGGAACCCCGGAGCAGGTGAGGGCTTTGCTTCTGTCCTGTCTGTCTGAGAACGCTAAGGTCGTGTCCCAAGAGAACGGAGACGTGAAGATATGCTGCCCGTTCCATGAAGACCAGAATCCTTCCTGCTCGGTCAGCCCGGAGAAGCGTTGCTTCTACTGCTTTGGCTGCCGCCAGAAGGGCACGTTCACCGCGTTGCTTATGCGACTGAGAAGCATGAGCAAAGCCGAAGCCGTTCAGTTCATGGCCGCGTCACTAGGCTTTAGAACTGACTTCCACAGGCCAGACGAAGATGCTGAAGCCATTTACCCTTGGCTAGATAAGAACGGCAAGCTCGTCAAGGAAGTGTTGCGCTTCCCCGGCAAGGAATTTCAGCAGCGTCGGCCAGCGGGCGGCTGGTGGGTCTATGACACGGACGGAATCCCGCCCATGCTCTACAACCTCCACCGACTTGAGTTTGCCCAGACTGCTGCTCTGTGTGAAGGCGAGAAGGACTGCGACACGCTGATGCGTTTGGGCTTGGAAGATAGCTACGGCCACGATGTGGTTGCTACCACCTCAGGTGGCTCCGATAGTTGGCGTGACGAACTGGCCGATGAGTTGCTTGGTAAGCAGGTTATCGTCATGCCGGATAGCGACGAAGCAGGCGCACGGTATGCGGCTGCGATTCGAGCCTCGCTGGAACGGCGTGGAATCCCCTATCGTGTGGTGACGTTCTCGGACGTTGGCGCGAAGGATGTGACCGAGTACCTAGAGCAGGGTCACAGCAAAGAAGAGCTAATCGACCGCATGGGCGATTGGGTCAGGCACGCGAAGGTGCCGCAGCCGGAGCCAGTTGAGGTGTAGGGCAGCGGTGCGTTAGACCCAGACAACAGAAGTGAATGTCGTAACGGGGCGTCGTGCGACCCATCGCATTGCGCCCCGATTCTTTTGGAGGTGAGTGGAAGAGGCTCCTTGGAACAAATCGCAACAGAAACACCGCTGTGGCCTCGCTGCTGAACGGAAGACCAGTTATCCCGGCTGGAACAAGCGGGAAATCAAACTAGAGGTACCTAAGGAATGCACCTGCAAGAACACGCTGCGGGGATGCCATCGTCTCCGCAACAACCAGTGAAGTTGCTGTACACGAAGAAAGAAGCAGCACAGATGCTCTCCATTAGCGTCAGAAAGCTCGACTACCTGATAGCCGATGGAGAAATCAAAGTCCGGCGCATCGGCAAAAGGGTGACCATCCACATCCGAGCACTGCAACAGTTCGCCAGCCGTGACCACGTAAGGAGAGTTCAATAACAGAGAACTCTGGGCAGCGGGCAAGATTGAATAGGAAGAAGGGAGAGAACATCTCTGAATCTAGAATGTCTCTCCCTCTTCTCTTCAGTGCTGTGTCCTAGCACCAGATGACCTCAAGACCTCCAGAACACCTGTGGCGGCCAGAAGAAATCAAGACCTAGCGTCTGGCCTCTTCTGTTGACAACCTGAACGAAAAGAGCTATTAACTTGGCTGCTAAGTTATGCAGGACGAGGAACTAAGGGCCGTCAGAAAGTTTCTGGCCCAAATCGGCAGAAAGGGCGGCAAGGCTCGGGCTGCGAAGCACGACAAAGCCACGCTGAGCAAATGGGCCAAGCTCGGGGGCAGACCACCGAAAAAGGACAAGACGAAATGAGCAAGGAAAAGGAAGCGAGAAAGCAAAGAGGTATCTTCGAGAAGGTGCCGGGTTCCGGTGTGTGGTGGGTTTGGTACGCAGATGCTTCTCGCAAGATACGGCGTGAAAAGGTTGGGCCGAAGGGCATGGCAATCAAGCTCTACCACAAGCGCAAGACCGAGGTGCTGCAACGGAAAAAGCTGCCGGAGCACTTCAGAGCGAAGGCGGTGAGCTTCGAGCAACTCGCTCAACACACCCTCGAATACTCACGGGTGCATAAGCGGAGCTACCACGACGACGTAATCCGAATGAAGCGACTGCGACAGTGGTTCGGTGACCGCCCGGCAGAGTCAATTACGCCACAGGACATTGAACGCAGGTTGGCGGAGCTAACACACCTTAAGCCAGCTACGTTGAACCGCTATCGTGCCCTGTTGTCGCTGGCGTTCCGGCTCGGAGTACAGAATGGAAAGGTAACCTCAAACCCGGCCCGGCTGGTCAAGTTGCGTCGTGAAAATAACGGGCGGCTGCGTTGGCTCACAGAAGAAGAGGAAACCAAGCTGAGGAAAGCCGTAGAGGCGCAGTGTCCGCACCATCTTCCTGAACTAGACCTAGCCATCCATACAGGCTTGCGACTTAGCGAACAGTACGGGCTGAGTTGGGACTGCGTAAACTTCGACAGTAGGGTGCTGACAATCCCCCGCAGCAAGCACGGGGAGCATCGGTATGTTTTTCTAAACGACGCCGCCCTCGCCGCCCTAGAATCTGCAAGGCGTCAGTCCAACGGTGCGAAGTGGGTATTCCTGAACCGTTACGGTGAGCGGCTGGTCGGGCCGAGAGAGTGGTTTGACCCAGCCGTCGCAGCAGCGGGCTTGGCGGGCTTCACGTGGCACTGCCTGCGTCATACGTTTGCAAGCCGACTGGTAATGGCCGGTGAGAACCTGCGGGCGGTGCAGGAACTAATGGGGCACAAAACAATTCAAATGACGGTTAGGTATGCTCACCTAGCTCCGCAGCACCTGCTGGCAGCAGTACAGAAGCTGTGCAATACTGGGAGTGCCCCACAGAACGGAGCAACTCGCACCTCAACTCGCACCAGCGACAGCGAGAAGGGTAGCGAGGGCGTGGCTGCCGTGAACTAAGCCACTTGCAGTCAAAAACATAGCTCCACCGTGCCGGGATGGCGGAACTGGCAGACGCAGCGGACTCAAAATCCGCCGGGCTTCGGCCCTTGGGGGTTCAACTCCCCCTCCCGGCACCAAAGTCCAACCCATTCAGACACAGCTAGTTGACCGGCGGAATAGTTCGCGGGGAGAAGATGCCCGAATCAGCGTTTTTGGGTGCAACCCTGCCCAAACTCTGACCAAACTGTTCTTCTGCTGATTTCTGCTAAGCTCGGGACGTTGTCCTATGGCCAGGCGCTACGAGAAGCGTACCCGGGAGCGGTGTACTACTACATGGCCCGCCCGTTCAGAATCCAGTCGCTCGAGTACAAGAAAGGCTTGATCAAGGCTTCGAACACAAAGCATTTCACCACGAAGCCTGTGACGGACACGATGGCCTTTCCCGATTTCAAGAACGGCGTGATCGCCTCATGGAAATCGAATGACGGCTTTCTGGCCGAAGTGGAACTCCAGGTCAATGAGCGTGTGAAGGGTTTCATTGAACAGCGAGGTCAGAACAAGTTGCCGGCTCACGAGTACGGTCAGGGGTCCCCCTATAGTCAGATACGATGCGCTTCCGCCGCGAGGAGAGGAGCAAGGTCAGGATAGAGGTTGACGACGATACTGACTAGAAAGCGCACCCGCCTCTGCAATCAGGGCACGAATTTTTCCCTCTGGCCCAACCGGCACTGATGCTGATGTAATACCCGGTGCCATGGATCAGGACGGAGTGACTGAGGCAGGATCGCCGGGGAGGCGCGGGGCCGGAGTCTATGTGGCCCGCTTTGTCGTTACCTTACTGGCCGTCGGGCTCTGGTTTTGGACCCAGTCGCTGATTGGCAGTCGCGCGCTTCCCGAGTCCGGCCTGGGCGACGGCCTGCACAGCCTGCTGGCGCCGGTGACCCTCTACCTGCAACTTCATCCGACCGCCACCGACGCCCTGCTGATTGTCAGTTCTTTCTTCATTGACGCCCTGGCGGTTTTTCTTCTGGCGAGCTGGATCTTCGGCTCCACCTCGCGCCCCTTGCTGGGACTGGTCCTGGTGCTGGCGCTGCGCCAGGTGATACAGGCGCTGGTGGCGCTGCCCGCTCCTCCCGGCATGCTCTGGCGCTACCCGGGTTTCCCGTCGCTGCTGGTTACCTACGGCGTGGCCAACGACTTCTTCTTCTCGGGACACACGGCGGTGGCCGTGCTCGGCGCCCTGGAACTCGCGCGCCGCAACCGGCGCTGGCTCACGGTGCTGGCCCTTGCCATCGTGATCTTCGAGGTGCTCACGGTGCTGGCGCTGCGCGCGCACTACACCATGGATGTCTTCGCCGCCATCCTGGCGGCGCTGGCCGCTGCGCACGTCTCAGAGAGAATGGCGCCGCGGCTCGACCGCTGGCTCCACCGCATCAGCGACGGTCGCCTCATGCCGTGATCCAGGCCCTTGCGCTACCCCGGCGCCTCCGTGCTGGCTTCGCCCCAAGCAAAAGGGCGACCCCGCGGTGCGGGGTCGCCCTTAGGTTTACTGCGGTTCGACGACTTAGACCGGCTGCACGTTCTCGGCTTGCAGGCCTTTGGGGCCCTTTACCACGTTGAACTGCACGGTCTGACCTTCCTGCAGGCTGCGGAAACCGCTCGCCTGAATGGCCGAAAAGTGGACGAAAACGTCCTCTCCCGTCTGACGGCTGATGAAGCCGTAGCCCTTCGCGTCGTTGAACCATTTCACTGTTCCTTGTTCCATTGTGTTCTTTTACCAATCTTTCTCTTTGAATTACGCTGAGATGAACCGGAGACTACAGAGGCAGGACCTGCAAAGCAGAGCCGCTCACCACCGTTTCGATATCGAACGTTGCAAGCAGTATACACAAGACCCCGTCTCTTGGCCAGGGAAATCTGCACCTCACTTTCAGACGGGCGCCTCCGCGGCCTCTGGGTGACGTTTTTCTGCCTTGACTCTGGCGGCTGTCCGACGTAGCTTTCCCGGCGTCCATGGCCCAACCGGAGACGCCCCCCCAGCCGCGCCGCGTCATGGGGTTCCGCGACCTGCTGCTGTTCTACGTGGTCACGGGCATCAGCCTGCGCTGGATTGCCACCGCGGCCGCGGCCGGACCCAGCTCCATCGTCATCTGGATTGCTGCCTGGATGATGTTCTACCTGCCGCTTGCCCTGAGCGTGCTGGAGCTCTCCTCGCGCTACCCCAACGAAGGCGGGCTCTACGTGTGGAGCGGCCGCGCCTTCGGAAAGTTCTCCGGCTTCATGGCCGCCTGGACCTACTGGACGAGCAACCTGCCCTACTTTCCCGCGGTGCTCTACTTCGCCGCCGGCAACGCACTCTTCCTGGGCGGCGAAAGCTGGCAGAGCCTGAACGACGACGCCCTCTACTACATGGTGTTCTCGCTGCTGGCGCTGGCGCTGGTGACGGCGCTGAACATCGTCGGACTGGACGTGGGCAAATGGCTGCACAACCTGGGCGCTTTCGGCATGTGGCTGCCCATCCTGATCGTCATGCTCCTAGGCGGCGTGTTCGCCGCAAAGTTTGGATCGGCCACCGAGTTCAACCTCGCCGGCATGACGCCCAGGCTCGAACTGAAGGAGATCATCTTTTGGTCCACCATCACTTTTGCGCTGGGTGGATGCGAAACCGCGTCGTTGATGGGCGACGAAATCCAGAACCCGCGCCGCCTGATCCCGCGCGCGTTGCTGGCCTCGGGCGTGCTGGTGACGGTGGGCTACATTGGCGGAACGGTCGCGCTGCTGGTCTTGCTTCCGCAAGGTGAGATCAGCGGGCTGCTGGGAATGATGCAGGGCATCGCGCACGCCGCCGCACGCCTGGGCTTGCTGCCCCTGGTTCCCGTGGTTGCGTTGCTCATTCTGCTGAGCAACCTGGGGGCTGCGGGCGGGTATCTGGCGGCCTCCGCGCGGCTGCCTTTCGTCGCCGGCATTGACCGCTTCCTGCCTGAAGCATTCGCCCGCCTGCATCCGCGCTGGGGGACGCCGCACGTCGGGCTGCTCACGTATTTCCTGGCCGCCGCTGTCTTTACGATTCTTGGGCAGGCAGGAACCACCGTCAAGGGCGCCTACGACGTGCTGGTCAGCCTGGGCGTGATCACCTACATGGTGCCCTACCTGTACGTGTTCGCGTCCCTGATTCGGGTGCAGCGCCAGCCGGCAGGAGCCGAGGTGATGCGCATTCCCGGCGGGCGTCCGGTGGCAACCCTGCTGGGCGCATTGGGATTCACCACCACCACCGTCGCCATCGTGCTCTCGTTTCTGCCGCCGCCGGACGAACCTAACAAGCTGCTGGCGGTGCTGAAGATTGCCGGCGGAACGGCGCTGCTGCTGGGACTGGGCGCGTTCATCTACTGGCTGGGACAGCGGCGCGCGAGATAAGCTCATGGAGTCATTGTTGTCATGAAGTGCGATGTCTGATGTGCGATGTGTGAAGTTTCGGAATTCACATCGCACATCAAACATCAAACATCGCACATTACCTTCACATGACCTACGACGCTATCGTCATCGGCGCGGGACACAACGGCCTGACCGCGGCTGCGTATCTGGCGCGCGCCGGGCTGCGCACGCTGGTCCTGGAGCGGCGCGAGATCGTGGGCGGCTGCTGCGTCACCGAGGAAATCGCGCCCGGATGCCGCGCCTCCACCACCTCCTACATCGCCAGCATGTTGCGGCCCGAGGTCATTCGCGACCTCGAGCTCGCCCACCACGGACTGCGCATGGTGCCCTGCGAGCCTGCGCTGCTGGTTCCCTTCCCTGACGGCGACGCCGTGCGCTGGTGGCCGGAGCGGGAGCGTACGCTCGCCGAGCTGCGCCGTTACTCGCCGCGCGATGCCGCAACCTTCGCGCGTCTGGACGACCGCCTGAAGAAGCTGGCGCGGTATCTGCAGCCGTTCTTCCTCGAGCCCCCGCCGCAGGTGGATGGGCGCGGGCTCGCTGGTCTGATGGAGTTGATGCGTGTGGGCAAGCGCTTTCGCGGCATTTCCGGCGAGGAGATCGGACAAATGATCTCCTTCCTCACCGGCAGCCTGGGGGAGTTTCTCGACCGCAACTTTGAGCACGAGAAGGTGAAGACGCTCATGCTGGCCAACAGCGTCTACGGCAAGCACGGCGGACCCTACCAGCCGGGCACCGCCATGGGGCTGCTGTTCCATCTGCTCAGCGGCGGCGAGCACCAAGCGCAGGGATTCTACGGACACGTGATTGGCGGGATGGGCGCGATCACGCAGGCACTGGCATCGTCGGCGCGCAAGCTGGGCGCCGAGATCCGTACTTCGGCGCCGGTGGCGAAGATCGTCGTTCGCAACGGACGCGTGCGCGGAGTGGCGCTGGAGGATGGCAGCGAAGTCGACGCCGCGATGGTGTTGTCCAACGCCGATCCCAAGCGCACGTTTCTTTCTCTGGTGGATGCGAGCGACCTGCCCGAGGACTTCCGCTCCTCGGTGCGCGGCATCCGTATGGACGGTCCTTGCGCCAAGGTGAACCTGGTGCTGGGCGAAGAGCCGCGTGTGGGGCGGCCGTCCTCGGCTGCCCCGTCCTCGGCCGCCACTCCGTCGGAGCGCGCGCTGTTTACGCTGGCGCCGTCGCTCGAAGGCGCCGAGCGCTGCTACGACGCGGCCAAGTACGGCGAGATTCCAGAAGATCTGTGGGTGGATTGCGTGGTGGCGTCTAACGTGGACTCAACCCTCGCGCCCGCAGGCAAGCACATCATGACCTGCTTCGTGCAGTACGTCCCTTACCGGCTGCGGCAGGGGACGTGGGATGAGAAGCGGGAGCTGCTGGGCGACCGCGTGCTGAAGAAGATCGCCGAATACGCGCCCAACGTGCCGGGCGCGGTGGAGGCGCGCCAGGTGCTGACGCCGCTCGACCTGGAGCGCACCTACGGGCTCACCGAGGGCAACATCTTCCACGGCGATCTGTCGTTGGAGCAAATGTTCTTCATGCGCCCGGTGCCGGGCTGGGCACAGTACCGCACCCCGATAGCCGGACTCTACCTGTGCGGGGCGGGCGCGCATCCTGGCGGCGGCGTCACCGGCGCTCCCGGACACAACGCGGCCCATCAGGCGCTGCGCGACTGGAAGAGGCTTGCCGCGGATTTGCGCGGATAAACGCGGATGGAAATGCTGGTTTCGGGTTCCTGGTTTTGGGTTTTTGGTTTTGCGTTTCTCGTTTCTGGAACCTCGGCAACCCAAAAGAAGATGTAGACGCCAGGAGCAAGAGACGAAGAACCAGAAACCAGAAACGACAAACGATCTTTTACCCGAACCTCCGAACGAGAAACCAGAAACGAAAAACCAGAAACGGTCTCTAAAAAATCAGGCCACCCTTGCGGGTGGCCTGAGAGTTGGTGTCGCTGCGCTTCGGTTAGAAGATCAGCTTCAGACCGAAGATCAGGCGACGGCGGCCGATGCCACTCAACGTGACGTTGGTGGAATCGCCGCCGGTGTCGTTGAAGAAGGTGTTGCCGAACGAACTGTTGGATTCCGCGAAGTTTCCGTCCTCGATGAAAGGATCGGGGATACCGCGGAACTGGCGGTTCAGGAGGTTGAACGCCTGGGCCTCAAAGCGAATCTTCACCCTTTCGGTGATGTTGGTCGTCTTGAAGATGCTGAGGTTGACGGCTTGAATGGTGTCGCCACGCTCCGTGTTCCGGCTCACACCACCGAACGGTGTCCCCAGGATGCTGGACGCCGTATCGTCGTTGAGCACCCAGTGCGCAGTGGAGATCTGAGTGGCACTACAGCCACCCAAACCGCCAGTTCCGCCCAGGCACGGGTCGTAGAGGCTGACCAACGTGCCAAAGGCCAGCGGGGCACCCAAGGCGTCTTCGCACAGAGTCGTCCCGTCGCAGAAGATACCGGACGTATCCGTGGCTGCCGTGGGATCGAGCGCGATCGGCCGGCACGTGCTGACCGAGCTAAAGAACGCGCCCTCAAACGATCCCTGGCAGGATGAGTTATTTCCCGTGAACTGTGCCGGGGTCCAAACCTGGCCGCTGGTGTAGCGGTAGGTGGAGTTGACCGACCAGCCGCCCAGGAAGTGTCCGAGCACGCCCTGCTGGCTCTTGTACCAGGGTAGGTCGTAGTTCCAGTACACGGTGAGGATGTGAGGATAGGAGATGCCGCTCACCCCCCGCTCCGCCACGCTGATGTCAAACGGGTTCTGCGACGCCGCAACGGTGTTGCCGCCGCTGAAGGTCGAGAAGATCTCGCTGACGTTGTCCAGGGTCTTGCTCCAGGTATACGCCGCACCCAGGGTCAGGCCGTGCCAGTTGGACACGTCAAACCGCGTCTGCATGCCGTGGTAGATGGAGTAGGCGCCGTTGCTGCGCAAGCGGACGTTGGTGAAATTGCAGTCTGCGCGGTCGGAGGCATCACCGGGTGTTCCGGCGGTGGCGCAGGGCGTGATTCCGGAGGGAATCAGCGACCCGAAGCCGTTGCCGACCAGGCCCGCCAGCGAAGGGTTGGCGTTGACGGTGACGAAGTTGCCCACGGTGTGGTTGCCCACATAGCGGACTTCCGCCGCCATCTTGCTGGTGATTTGGCGCTGCACGCCCACGTTCCACTGCTGCGAGTAAGGGTTGTGGAAGTCGCTGGTCACGCGGGTCTGGTTGCGCGCGCCGGGGTTTACACCGGTCGGGATGTCCGACAGGTGCAGGGCCCGGACGTCGCTGCCCAGGAAGCCGCTGGTGGGGAAGCAGGGCGCGGTGCAACCCGCGAAGGTGATCGACCCCGCGTTCACCACCGGAGCCGAAGTGGCCACGTTCAGGAAGATGTTGTAGTACGAGGGGTCGTAGCTGATGCGGAAGCCGCCACGAACCACCGTCTTGTCCTGCCCGAACAGGCCTGGCCAGAAACGGGGCGTCCAGGCAAATCCAATGTTGGGCGCCCAGTTGTTCTTATCTTCGGAAACCCGGGGAAGCGTGGTCACGCTGTCCGGCAGGGTGGTGTTCCAGAACGGGTTGGCCCCAGCCTGGTTGGCCACCGAGAGATCGTTCAAAAGGTTGACGGCCTGCTGGAAGTACTCATAGCGGATTCCCATGATGAGCGTAAGGTTGTCCTTCACCTTGAACTCATCCTGGAAGTAGAAACCTAAGTCCTGCTCCTTGAAGTTGAACTTGGGAGGACCATCGGTCAAGGCCAGGCCCGTGCCCGAACTGACGATGCCCGCCAGGTAACGCGAGAAGCTGCAGCGGGCGCCGCCAGAGACGAGCCCACCTAAACCTACCTGGGTCGCGCAGGACGGGCTGCCCGCTACGCCGTTATTTGCGGTGGCGCTGCTGAAGGTGTAGGTGCCGTTGATGTTGGGCAGGAACACGTTGGGCGAACGCTGCCGTCCGTACTCGCCGCCGAACTTGATGGTGTGGCGGCCGCGCACCCAGGAAGCGTTGCCCTGCCACTGGGAAACGTTGACCAGGCGCCCCTGCGGCAGGTTGTTCTGCATGCCGAAGGAGACGTTCGTACTTTGCAACGTGATTCCCGTGGGGCAGACGAAGATGTTCCCCTGCGTGCAGGCGGGGAACGATCCGCCTTCGAAGCCGAAGCCCGCCCGCGAGAAGTTGAAGCGGAAGGTGCTTACCAAGCGGCTGCTCCAGGTGCGGGTCCAGTCCAGACCAATCTGCTGCGTGCGGCCGGGAACGTCCACGAAGGCGCCGGCGGGAAAGCGGCCGGCAGCAGCGCCCGTGAAGAAGTCCTCGATGATGTACCGCCCGAAGAGGCGGTCTTTCGAGGACAGCTGGGCGTCCAGCCTTCCCGAAAACTGCCGATCGTTGGAGACCGAGGGGATGAACCGGTTGACGGCGGCGAACTCGATCGCGGCTGCGGTCACACCGTCGGAGACGGTGCGATTCACCGGTGTGCCGGGGGTTGGATTCCCCAGAGTTACGCCGTAAGGGCCGATGGCCTGTAGCGCAGCCACTCTAGGGATTGCCCGGGAAAGCGGCTGCGAGCTGGGTTAAGCCCGTCGGAGTCGGAGTAAGGTTGGCCCCCGAACTCTCGGCGCCGCCCGCGGCTCGCAAACGCTCCCAGTGCGCGGAGCCGAAGAACCACAGTTTGTCCTTCAGGATGGGACCACCGACCGTACCACCGAAGCGGTTGTTGATGACCCGGGAAAGAACCGGTTCAGTGCACTCATCCCCGCTGTTGGGAATTCCATCCGGACCATCAGCAGTGACACCCGGAGGGCAAAAGCCAAACACTTCCGACTTCTCCTCGTTGGCGTAGGAGTCGAACACCGACTTGTTAACGTGATACTCGTAGGCGGTGCCGTGGAAGGCGTTGGTGCCGTTCTTGGTGATGGTGTTGATCACCGAGCCGGTGTTGCGGCCGAATTCGGCACTGTAGTTGGTGATTACCTGGAACTCAGCAATCAAGTCCCCGTTGCCCAGGAACAGCGACGGGCCGGCCACGGAGTTGTCGTTGTTCTGCTGGCCGTCAATCATGAAGTTGTTGGAACGGCCGCGCTGCCCGTTGGAAGAGATGTCGGCGCCGTTGTTGTTGCTGAACCCGGCGCTGCCCGCCGGGGCAATCCCGGGGACGAACAGGGCCAGCACGTCAAACCCGTTGCCGATGGGCAGGTCACCTATTTTCTTGCTCTCAAAGCTGGTGGAGATCTGCGTGGTCTGGGTTTCGACCATCGGCGGTGTGCTTTCCACGTTGACGATTTCCTCAGTCCCGATGGTCAGGGTCTTGATGCCCAGGTTGTAATCCCTGGCCACGGTGACCGGAACATTGGTGAAGCGCAGCTTCTGGAACTTGGGCGCTTCGACGGTGACGTTGTAGGTGCCCGTCGGAAGGCCGCGCAGGTTAAACGAGCCCACCGAGTTGGTCTCGGCGGTGTACTCCTGGTTGGTTTCTGTGTTCTTGGCTGTTACTTTGGCTCCGCTGATTACCGCCTGTTGCTGGTCCTGCACCACGCCCGAAACCGACCCGGTGACAATACCCTGGCCGAAAGCGAATGTGGATGTCAGGATGAGCAGCAGGCCGATGAGCAGAGGGGTAGCTTTACGACGAAAGTCGTATTCCATCGTGCCTCCTAAGATTTTGGTAGGACTCACTTGCTAGTTTTGGTGAAACTGAGAAACGGTACCCTACTCAAAAGCAGCTTTCTGGCCAATATGTTTGCTCTTTATTTTCAACAACTTAATCACCAATATCCACCGCTTTGATACGCTTTGTGAGAGGGCCAGCTGGGGTAAGTTATGGAATTCCGTATTTTTAGGGACGGAACGCTATTTTTTAGGTGTTAAATGGCTTTTTAACGTGATGAACAGGACAACACCATCCGACCCAACCCAGGCGCTTTCCACCCACGCCCAAGAAGGCATTTCCCTGTTCAACCAAGGGCGGTTCTACGACTCCCACGAGGCTCTGGAAGACGCCTGGCGCGAGGCCCAGGGGCCGGTGCGTCTGTTCCTCCAGGCGCTGATTCAGATTGCCGTCGGGCTCCATCACCACAGCACCGGGAACATGGCGGGCGCGCGATCATTGCTGGCACGCGGTGGCAGCAAGCTGGAGGATTATCCGGAAATCTACGCCGGAATTGACGTGGCGGCGCTCAAAGCGTCGGTTCGCGCCTGGCTGGCGGCGCTTGCCGCAGACGCAGAGCTACCGCCTTTTCCGCGATTGGAGGCGGCGCCCGGTGCTAAAATCGCTGCGCCTGTGACCAAATCGGGACAATCCAAACCGTCCGCCGCTGCGGGCGCCGGCGCGCTCAGTGCCGCCCAGGTGCCGCTGCTGGACCTGCGCCGCCAGTACGCACCCATCCGCCAGGAGATTCTGGTGGCCATCGAACGGGTGTGCAGTTCGCAGCGCTTTATTTTCGGCGAGGAAGTGCTGAGCCTGGAGCGGGAAGTGGCTGCCTACACCAGCGCGGCCAGCGCCGTAGGCTGTGCCTCCGGCACCGACGCTTTGTGGCTGGCGCTGGCGGCGGCTGGCATTCAGCCGGGCGACCAGGTGATCACCACCCCTTTCAGCTTTTTTGCCTCGGCCAGCGCCATTCTGCGCTGCTGGGCGCGGCCGGTGTTCGTGGACATCGACCCGCAGACCTTCAACCTCGACCCGGCTCTGGTGGAGCGGCGGCTGACCTTGCGCAAGTCGTCCACTTTGCGCGCGGTGCTGCCGGTGCACCTCTACGGGCAGTGTGCGGACATGGACGCCTTCCGCCGCCTGAGCGCGGAGCATAAACTGTGGATCATTGAAGACGCGGCCCAGGCTTTCGGAGCCGCCTGGCGCGGACAGCGCGCCGGATCCTTGGGACTGGCCGCGGCCTTCAGCTTCTATCCCACCAAGAATTTAGGCTGCTACGGCGATGGTGGGTGCGTGACCAGCAGCGATCCCGCGCTGGCCGACCGCATCCGGCTGCTGCGCAATCACGGCAGCAAGCAGCGCTACCATCACGAAGAGATCGGCTGGAACAGCCGATTGGACGCCGTGCAGGCCGCCGTTCTGCGGGTAAAGATGAAGTACATTGACGAATGGAACACGCGCCGCCGGGAGGTTGCCGCGGGTTACGACCGGCTGTTTGCCCAGGCCGGGCTGACCGGGAAATCGGCCACCGACCCGATCCAGATCCCGGTCACTTCACCCCAGGCGCACCACGTCTTTCATCAGTATGTGGTGCGGGCGCGCCGTCGCGACGACCTCCGCCGCCACCTGACCGAGCGCGGTGTGGGCACCGAGGTCTACTACCCGGCTCCGCTTCATTTGCAGAAGAGCTACACCTACCTGGGCTACGCCGAGGGCGACTTCCCGGAAAGCGAGCGGGCGGCGCGCGAAGTGCTGGCCCTGCCCATGTTCCCCGAACTGACTGCGGAGGAACAAGCGGCGGTGGTGGAAGCAATCGCGGATTTCTACTCTTGACCGGTTTTTGGTTTGTGGTTTTTTGGTTTTTGGTTTTCTCGCGCTCGAACCGGCCAAGGAGAAACCGGAAACCCGAAACCGGACACTCGAAACCAAGAGAACTAGAAACCAAAAACCACAAACCAAAAACTCAAAACCCGTTACTTGCGCCCGCCGGCCGGCTTCGCGGGCGGCGGCGTCACCCGGCGCACCATCACTCCATTCATCTTGTACTTCACTTCGGCTGCGCCGCCCTCGGCATCGGCCAGGCGCAGGGTGAAGACGGGCAGCTTGCCTTCCTTGCCGAAGTCTTCCTGGCCGACGGTGACCGGCAGGCGTCCAGCCAGCTTCTTCTCACGATAGGCGGTCTCGTAGCGGCTGCGCAGCGGGTTCCAGGTGAAGACGCGCACCTGGTTGTAGTCGTCGGCAAGACCATCCTTGGGTTCGCTGAGCAGCATGAGGTACTGCGGAATTTTCCTGTCCCCGTCCTCCACCTCGTTGAGCACAAAACTGGCCACGATGCGCTGGCCTTCGGCGTACTGAGCCACGTCCATCGGAACGTCCACGTCAAGCATGCGGCCCAGCACCCAGCCCACCTGTCCGTGGGAGTTGCGAGCCAGCCACCAGTCTTCGAGCGGCTTGGGCGCGGGCTCGTTGTCGTCGCCCTCGGCCGGTAAGGTTCCGGTGGGCACGGGCTTGTCAGCGGAGGAACGCTTCAGCAGCTCCAGCTTTTCGCCCTCCGGCATCTGGTAGAGGCGCTCGCCGTCGCGTCCGGGACGCGCGCGCATGTTGAGGATGGCGCGGGTGAGAGCGCGCGCCGCCACCGGCGTCTGCCGGTGATCGGCGGCCAGCTTCTGAAAAGCCTGGAAGACGTTCTGACCGGCCAGGTAGCGCTGTTCCATCCAGCCCACCTGGCCGGCCGCGGTACGCACCCGCACCATGCGCTTATAGGTTTCGATCACCTCGACGCGCTCGCCGTTCTCCACCGTGGCGACCTTGTTATAGACGTCGGCCAGGCGGTCGCGGAGCACGACCTTGGGCGCGGTGACGTAACCCGCGGGATAGCTCTTCGACTTCTCGTCGCTACAGGCCGCGGCCAGCAGCAACACCGGCAGTAGCGCCAGCGCGACCAGACGTGAATTGCTCTGAGGGACGTTCACACGGCGTGCCAAGGGCAACTATAGCAGCCGGAGAAACACATGCGGTTGGCGGGCGTGGTGCCCCTAGTCGCCGAAACTGATGCCGATGGCGCGGGCGGTCTGGACCATTTCGCCGTTGGGGTCCACGGCCTTCATGGCGCCCACGGCCTCGGCGATGTCCACGCTCTGGATGCGGGCCGATCGCAGGCAAACCATCTTGCCAAACTCGCCGCGGGCGATCAGGTCCACGGCGGCCACGCCGAAGCGGGTGGAGAGGATGCGGTCGAAGGGCGAGGGCGAGCCTCCGCGCTGAATGTGTCCCAGCACGGTGACCCGGGTTTCGCGCCCGGTGCCGGTGGAGATGGCATCGCCAATCAGGTTGGAAACGGCGCTCGGCCGGTGCCGGGCGCGCCTTTCCTCCTCCACGCGCGCGGCCAGTTCGGGGGGCAGTTTGACGCCTTCGGCCACTACCACGATGGTAAAGCGCTTGCCGAAGGACTCGCGCTGGCGCACGTACTCGCAGATCTTGTCGATGCGGAAGGGAACTTCGGGAATGAGGATGACGTGGGCGCCGCCGGCGATGCCGGCCTCGAGCGCGATCCAGCCGGCGTCGCGCCCCATGACCTCGACGATCATGATGCGGTGGTGCGATTCGGCGGTGGTATGGATGCGGTCAATGGCGTCAGTGGCCACGTGCAGCGCGGTGTCGAAGCCGAAGGTGATCTCGGTGGCGGAGAGGTCGTTGTCAATGGTCTTGGGCACGCCCACCACGTTCATGCCCTTCTGATGCAGGTCGAGCGCGATCTTCTGCGTGCCGTCGCCGCCGATCACGATGACGGCATCCAGACCCATCGCGCGCGCGTTCTTGATCACGTCGGCGGAAAGGTCTTTCACGACTTCCTTGCCGCCCTCCACCACCTTGTACTGGAAAGGATTGCCGCGGTTGGTGGTGCCCAGAATGGTGCCGCCGCGAGGCAGGATCCCGCTAACGTCCTTGAGTGTGAGTTCGCGACACTTCCCTTCCTGGGGCCAGAGCAGGCCGTCGAAGCCGTCCTGGATGCCGAGCACGCTCCACTTGTATTTGAGGATGGCGGCCTTCACCGCGCCGCGGATTACCGCGTTCAGGCCGGGGCAGTCGCCTCCGCCGGTGGAGATGCCGATGGTTCGTATGGTGGTCATGGCGGCCTCCGTCGCGCTGGACGCAGCCCAACTGCAAGCCCAAGTGCGCGCCGGTCGAGCCGGGATTTTACACCAGCGCCACGGCCATGAGGGTTGGTTACGGCGTGGCCACCACGGAGGCGGGATTGCTCCCGGCCCCGGCGGTTCCGCTGGAGGAAAGCGTGCCGGTGGTAGCGCTGATGGTAAAAATGGAGACGGAAGGGCTGCCGCCTTCGTTGGCCACGTAGAGGAAGCTGCCGGAAGGATCCACGCTCAACGAAGTGGGATTGCTGCCGGCAGCGAACGGCGCACCCGTCACTGCGGCCAGGCGGCCGTCGGCGCCGATGCGGAAGCCGCTGACGTTGTTCGACCCATTGTTGGCCACATAAATAAAGTTGCCGCCCGGCGTTACTGCCAGCGACACGGGAGTGGTCCCGACGGCGAAAAAGTCGCCGCCACCGGTGGGCTGAATCAGGGTCAGGGCGCCGGAGGAGGCGTTGACCGCATAAGCGGAGACTCCGCCGACACCGTTGGCCACGTAGGCAAACTGCCCGTTGGGGGCCACCAGCACATCTCGTGACTGCTGGCCGGCGGTGGGCGGCTCGGTGAGTCGGGCGCCCAGCGAGCCATCGGTGTTGATGGGAAAGATGTCCGTGCCCGTGGCTCCCGTGGTTACGTAGACGAAGCGTCCCGCGGGATCCACGCGCAAGCGCAAAGGGTTGGCGGTGGCGAGGAAGGGCGACATGGGCACCGCCGTCAGCACGGCGGTGGCGGCGGTGATGGAGAAACCGGAGACGTTCGACGACCCGGTGTTGCCCACGTAGACGAACCGGCCGTCCGGATCCACTCCGATGGCGAAGGGCGAACTGCCCGCGGCAAACGGCGAGCCCGTCGCCGGCGCAAGCGTGCCGTCATTGCGGTTGATGAGGTACGCGGAAACGCCTCCGCCGCTGTTGGCCGCGTAGAGAAAGCGTCCCTGCTCGTCGGCGCCCACCGACTCCGGACTGGTGCCTGCGGCAAACGGCGAGTTGGCCACCGCAGTCAGCGCGCCGGTGGTGGTGTTGGCGACAAAAGCGGAAACATTGTTGGAGCCGGAGTTGGCCACAAACACAAAGCGGGCGGTGGCGCCGCCGCCTCCGTCGTCCTCGTCGGTGAAGAAGCCGTTGCAACCCAGCACCAGGGCCGATAGCAAAACCAGTCCGCCCATCGCTCGCAAAAGTTGTCTCTTGTTCAAGGCATCCTCACTGGCGCGGGTTGCGCTGCCGGAAGTCTGAATCTTAGCAAAAAGGGCCGGGCCGGCTCTGCCCTCGACTCCATTGGATGCAGAATGTCGGCTCCGCGCACTTACCAGGAACCCGCAGGCCCGTCTAAGAGCACCGTATACTGTGACGCCCTGCCAGTCTCTATCTTTTGAGGCGGGCCCGTCCCGGAATTGCAGAGAAAGAATTGCCGAGAAAACGTCGCGGAGAAAAGAATCGCGGAGAAAACTCGAGTGACCCACTCTCGTTCGACTAGAAGCAGGATGTTGTGCGGCGCCGTGGTGATGGTGATCTTGGGAGGCATCTCCAGGGCACAGGTCGCAGAAGCACCGGAAATGGCGTCTGAGTTCAGGGTGCGGGGCCACCTGGAGTTTCTGGCGTCGGATGCCCTTCGCGGCCGCGGCAGCGGCACCCGCGACGAGCTGCTGGCGGCCACTTACATCGCTGCCCAGTTGCGGCAGTACGGAGTGGAACCGGCGGGGGACCAGGGCGGATTCGTGCAAACGGTAGAACTGTCGCGGCGCGAACTGGCGGCTCCGCCGGAACTCGTTTTCAAGACAGGCGCTCCCGGCGCCAAGGAGACCCGCTGGCGGCACGGCCAGGAGATGGTGGTGGTCAATATGGCGGTGAACCGCATTTCCGGGCCGCTGCAGAAGATTGACGCCACCGCAGCAAGCCCCTCCCCGGCGCAACCCGGAGCCGTGGTGTTGCTTACCCCCAGGCTCGGGGCCGGTGCGCCCTCGGTCTTCGCCCAGGCGTTTGCCCTGGTGCAGGGCGGCGCCGCCGCAGTTCTTTTTGCCGAGACACCGAGGATCCGGTCTAACTGGAACCTTTTCGCGGGACAGGGACCCGAGCTGCCGGCCCAGGTCAAGGGTTCCGGAAAGGCGGGATCGTCATGGACCGGAGTGGCGCTGAGCACCGACGCTGCCCGCGCGATGAGTTCGCTGCCGCCGGGCACCGAGGTCCGCCTGGAGGCGCCGCTCAAGCCGCAGCAGCCCGCCTACACCTGGAATGTTGTGGGCCGTATTCCGGGCAGCGATCCGCAACTCAAGCCGGAGGCGATTCTGCTCTCGGCGCATCTGGACCACGTGGGCGAAGGCAAGCCGGTGAACGGCGACTCCATCTATAACGGCGCTGACGACGATGCTTCCGGAGTGGCTGCGGTGCTGGAGCTGGCGCGGGCGCTGAGTTCAGGGCCGAGACCGCGGCGTACGGTGATTTTCGCTTTCTTCGGCAGCGAGGAAAACGGTGGCTTTGGTTCCACGTACTTCCGCGAGCATCCGCCGGTTCCGCTGGCTCAAGTGGTGGCCAACCTGCAGTTCGAAATGATCGGGCGCCCGGACGCCAAGGTCCCGCCGCGCACGCTCTGGCTCACTGGACACGAGCGCTCCGACCTGGGGCCGGAGCTGGCTGCTCACGGCGCTCGCCTGGTGGCGGATCCGCATCCCGACCAGGACTTCTTCCAGCGCTCAGACAACTACGGGCTCGCCAAGGAAGGCGTGGTGGCGCACACCGTTTCCAGCTTTGGCCTGCACGCCGAGTATCACCAGCCGGACGACGAAATCGAGCGCATCGACTTCGCGCACCTCACCGACGCCATCACCTCCATGATCGCGCCGGTGCGCTGGCTGGCCAACTCCGACTTCAAGCCGGCGTGGAAGCCAGGAATGAAGCCGTAGGCGAGTTGCGAGTACCGAGTTGCGAGTTACGAGCTGACGTGTCGAGTCGTCCTGCCTTTAATCCACAGTAGAGCCAACGAGTGCGGAATTACTCGGTACTCGCAACTCGGTACTCGGCTACTGCTTGGGTTTGCCGGGATTGGCGATGGTAGCGTCGATGGGCTTGCGGCCGGCGAAGCCTTCCTCGGTGCCGTGCCAGTGCGTGATGCGTGCTTCGCCCAGCTTCCAGCACAGCAGGATGATCTGGTCGCCGACCTGGCAGGGGAAATCGAGCAGGCCGATGTCGAGGTCCTTCACCTGCACGCCGATGGCGTCGATCTCGGCCAGCGAGTCGCGCACGGCTTGCATGGCTTTCGCGCGCTCCGCCTTGCGCGCCGACCATTGCCCAACCTGCAGAAGCATGCCACCCTCGAGGAAAATGCGGTGGGTGAGTTCCTCGAATTCGCCGTCAATGGTTTCGATGAGCTTCTTGCTGTCCAGGGCGCGCTTCAGCAAGGACTCCAGGACGGGCAGCAGTCCCTGAGCTTCTTCCAGCGTAAACGTGCGGTCGGCCATACATAGCAATCTTCGGTGGATTCGAGTATTCGGTCAAGCGCCGGAGGCGCCTGGGAACTGAGTAACTGGGTACTAGGTACTGAGTACTCGGTTCAGTGAATTTCCAGCATGCGGTCAAGCGCCACCCGCGCCCAGCGCTTGACGGCGCCGGGTACGACAATGCGGTTCACCACCTGGCCCTCGGCCAGGTTCTCCAGCACCCAAAGCAGGTGTTGCGGCGAGATGCGAAACATGGTGGTGCACAAGCAGCCGGAATCGTCGAGCGTGATCACCAGCTTGTCCGGGTTCTGTTTGGCCAGCCGGTTCACCAGGTGGATCTCCGTGCCCACCGCGAACTTTGATCCGGATGGCGCCTGGGTGATGGTCTTCTTGATGCCCTCGGTGGAGCCAATGGAGTCGGCCTTCTCGCAGACTTCCCAGCGGCACTCGGGATGCGCGATGACGTGAATGCCCGCATGCTTCTGCCGCACCTGGTCCACGTGCTCGGGCAGGAAGCGCTGGTGCACGGAGCAATGTCCCTTCCACAGGATCACGCGCGCGCTGCGCAGCTTTTCGGGAGTGTTGCCGCCCAGGAGTTGATACGGATCCCACACCGTCATGTCGCTGAGCGCGATGCCCATGCGGTAGGCCACGTTCCGTCCCAGGTGCTGGTCGGGAAGGAAAAAGGCTTTGGGAGTTTTGGCGAACGCCCACTTCAACGCGGCCGCGGCGTTGGATGAGGTGCACACCAGGCCTCCGCGCTCGCCACAAAAAGCCTTGATGGTAGCGGTGGAGTTCATGTAGGTGATGGGCGTCATGCGGTCGCCGGAGTCGGCCGTGAGTCCGAGGCTGACCAGTTGCTCCCAGGCGTCTTCCACCTGGCCGATTTCGGCCATGTCGGCCATGGAGCAGCCGGCGTTCAGGTCGGGCAGGATTACCTGCTGGTCGTCGCGGCTGAGGATGTCGGCGCTCTCGGCCATGAAGTGCACGCCGCAGAAAACGATGAAGCGTCCCTGGGCCTGCGCCGCTAGCTGCGCCAGCTTGTAGGAGTCGCCGGTGAAGTCGGCAAACTGGATCACTTCGTCGCGCTGATAGTGGTGCCCGAGGATTACGGCCTCTTTGCCCAGTGCTTGCCTGGCCGCGGCCAGGCGCTGGTCGAGGGAGTAGTCGGGCAGGACGAGGTAGTCTTCGAGAGAACAGGATGTGGGAATCGCCGTCGTTGCCATCGGTGTTGCCGCCTTCAGTCCCGGCTGAGCGGGACGGGGATGTTGAAAGCTTCCACCGGCTCCAGTAAGTCCACTGCCCACCTGCGGCGGGCCCGGCCTACGGGGATGTTGAAGCCAGCAGTACGCCTCTATTCTCGCACCGTGCCGGGCTGGTTTGCAATGGCACGAGGCCACCGGTTCCTGGTCTTCGGTTTTTGGTTTTTGGTTTCTTGTTTCTCGTGGTTCGTCCGCGATCGCGTTGACTAGAGAAATCCCGAAACCGAAAACCGGAAACCCGGTTTATAATCGCCGCCAGCGGCAATTTCAGAGGAGGCAACCCGATGAAGTCGCGCTTGATGCTCTTGGTGGTCATGCTGGGTCTGGCGGTAACACTTTCCGCGCAGACGTTTCGCGGCGGTATCCAGGGAGTGGTGACGGATTCGAGCGGGGCCGCCGTTTCCGGCGCCGAAGTCACGGTGACCAACGAAGGCACCGGCCTGAGCCGCACGGCACAGAGCGCAGACACCGGCGAGTACGCCTTCACCGAACTGCCCATCGGCAGCTACTCGGTCAGCGCCAGCAAGTCCGGCTTCCAGACGCAGACCGTCACCGGCGCCACGGTAACCGTTTCCGCCGTGCGCCGCGTGGACCTCTCGCTGACTCCGGGGAGCGTGGAGCAGAAGATTGAGGTCACCGCTACGTTGCCTCTGATTCAAACCACCGGCAATAGCCAGGGCGGAACCATTCAGGCGCAGGAGTTCAGCGAGCTGCCGGTGAACGGCCGCGACTACATCAAGCTGATCGGGCTGGTCTCCGGAGTGGCCGCCGACCCCAGCGCGGTCACCGATTCGCCGGGTTCTTTCGGCCTGTTCAGCATCAACGGCAACCGTGGCCGCTCCAACAACTACCTGCTCGACGGTACCGACATGAACGACGGCTACCGCAACCTGCCGTCCATCAATGAAGCGGGTGTATTCGGAACCCCGGCTACGTTGCTGCCGGTGGACGCCATAGCGGAAATGGCCGTGCTGAACTCCGTCGAGGCCGAGTACGGGCGCAACTCCGGCGCCATCGTGAACATCGTAACCAAGTCGGGCACCAACGCCTTCCATGGAGCCGCGTTTTACTTCGGACGTTCGGATGCGCTGGACGCGCGCAACTTCTTCAACCAGGAACCGGCGCTGCAGAGCACGTTCCGCAACGACCAGTTCGGCGGATCCCTCGGGGGACCCATCATCAAGGACAAGACCTTTTGGTTCTTTGCCTACGAAGGACAACGGGAGCGAGTCGGCATCCCCACGCCGTCGGTGATTCCCACGCAGGACCAGATCGATTGCTTCCTGTTTGGCGGCGGCATGATCCACCCCATCGCGCAGAACATTCTCAATCTGGGCCCCTGGACCCAGGGGGGACCTCTGCCGCAGTCGGGGGACGGGGGTGTGGTCGGCATAAACTGCGCGAATCCGGCTACGCCGCTCTCCACGACCCTCGATGCCGCCGGGTCCAACAACCTGCACAGCCTGATCTTCAAGATGGACCACAACTTCAACAGCAACAAGGACCTGATCACCGGCCGCTACTTCTTCGGCGACTCCGACCAGAGCTTCCCTCTGGGCCTGGTGGGCGGCAGCGCCGTGCCCGGCTACAACACCGTCACCCCGACCACCGTGAACGTGGTCTCGCTCTCCTGGACGCACACCTTCAATGAACGCCTGCTGATGGAAGTCCGCGCCGGCTACAACCGCTTCTTTGAGACGTTCTTCCCGGAAGACTCCGATCTCGATCCCGCCTCGCTGGGTCTGAACACTGTCACCAATCCGCAGGACTTCGGCCTGCCGTTAATCCGCTTCAGCGGAGCAGTGAGCAACATCGGGGCCAACCTGTCGGTGCCGCGCGGGCGCGTGGACACCAACAGCCAGATCTTCACCAACCTCAGCTACAACACCGGACGCCACAACTGGAAGGCGGGATACGAGTTTCGCCGGACGTTTGTCAACGCGTTCTTCGACGCCGGCTACCGTGGCCGGCTTACGTTTGACGACTTTGACTCCTTCCTGAGTGGGGTCACTTCGGGAGGGGGCAACCGCCAGGCCCGCGGCAATTCGGACCGCGATACCTTCCAGAACAACCACTCCTTCTACATCCAGGACAACTTCCGCTGGACGCGCAAGCTGACTCTGAACCTGGGGTTGCGCTGGGACTATTACGGCATCATTGGCGAGGAGAAGGGCCGCTTCAGCATCCTCGATCCAGACCCGGTTTCTGGTGGCTTGGTGTTCGTCGATGAGCTCTATCCCAAAGATTTCAACAATTTTGGCCCCCGCGTGAGCTTCGCCTACGACTTTTTCGGCACCGGCAAGACGGTGATCCGCGGAGGTTGGGGCATCTACTACGACGCTTTTTCGCAGGACTTCTTTGTGGGTCAGCTCCCCTTCAACACCTTCAATCCGGGCCCGGCCTACAACCCCATCGGTGCGGACGCCGTGCTGTTCAACTTCGGACCCGGCAACCTGGCGCTGGTAGCCGGCCCGTGCGCGGCGCCGAACATCGCTGTCCCCGGATCAGCCATGTGCGCACCGCCCGTGTATGCAGACGCCGACTTCTTCGACTCCGACGTCTTTACCGTGGACCAAGAATTGGCCACACCCTACATCCAGAACTACAACCTGAACATCCAGCAGGAAATCGGCGGGCACGCCGCTCTGCAGGTGGGCTATGTGGGTTCGGCGGGCCGCCGCCTGTTCCGCTACCGCGACATCAACCAGAGCTTGCCCAATGCCGGCGGCGCACGGCCGTTCGACTTGGGACCCTTGGCACCCAGCGGGGGGACATTCTTCTACGTGAACCAGTTCGAGTCCACTTCGAGCTCGAACTACAATGCCTTGCAAACCCAGTTCACCATCCGCAAATGGCACGGATTCACTTCCAAGGTGAACTGGAGCTGGTCGCACTCCATCGACAACGCCAGCGATGGCCAGGACTACGTGGCCAACGCCACCCAGCCTGACAACAGCTTCAATCCCTCGGGCGAGCGAGCCAACTCCAATTTTGACAGCCGGCACCGCTTTACCTGGTATTTCAACTACGCCCTGCCCAAGACCGATACCGCCAAATGGCTGCTCTCCGGATGGTCGGTGGATGGCGTGTTCAGCTACAGCACCGGCCAGCCTTTCCACTTGGTCTTCTTCGACGACTACAACGGAACCGGCGAATTCTTTCCCCGCCCCGACCTGGTGGGAGATCCTTTCGCCGGAACCAGTGAACCCTTCAATTACCTGAACCTGAGCGCGTTCGCTGTGCCCTGCACGCTGGTGGACCAAGACATTGACGGTGACATGGTGGTGGACATCAGCGACGGCTCGGCCGCTTTCTGTGCGCCCGGTTCGCAGCACTTCGGCAGCCTGGGCCGCAACGCGCTCACCGGGCCCGGCTTCCGCAACTTCGACTTCTCCCTCTCCAAAGCGTTCGAGGTCACCGAGCGCGTCAAAGTGAACTTGCGGGCGGACTTCTTCAACCTCTTCAACCATCCCAACTTCACCAACCCGCTGCTGCCCGACTTTGCCGTGGACGCCAGCTTTAACGGCGTGGATCCGGTCACCGGACGCGGCAGCGGCTTTCTGCCGCTGCGGGCCACGCCTGACGTGGGCATCGGCAATCCCTTCCTGGGGGGCGGCGGGCCGAGGAACATTCAGTTGGGAGTGCGGGTGACGTTCTAGAAACAGTGGTTGGTCGCTAGTGGTTAGTGATTAGAGGGCGTCGCGAAGTGCGGCGCCTTTATTTTGCCTGAGTGCTGGGTGCTGACTGCTGAGTGCTTCCTTCAGCCCCCAATGTGCACCATGCTGCGCGAGGGTTTCACGAAGCCCGGCTCGCCGATATGGTGCCGCGCTTCCTTCTGGTTCACCACGCTGCGGATGTAGGCCGAGAGTTCTTGGTCGGAATCGCCGCGGCGCATGTGTCCGGCGAGGTCGTGGTCGAAGAGCGAGAACAAGCAGGTCCGGATCTTGCCGTCGGAAGTAATGCGTACGCGCGAGCAGTGTCCGCAAAAAGGCTCGGAGACGGGCGCGATGATGCCGATCTCGCCCACGCCGTCGTCGAAGGTGAAGCGGCGGGCGGTCTCGCTGTAGGCGCGCGGTATCTCGACCAGCGGCCGGAACGAGCGCATGCGCTCCACGATCTCGGCAAGCGTGATGACGATCTCCGGAGTCCACATGCGGTCTTCTTCCAGCGGCATGAACTCGATGAAGCGCACCACCACGCCTTCCTCGCGCGCGAAGTGGGCGAAGGGGACGATCTGGTCGTCGTTAAAGCCGCGCAGCAGCACGCAGTTCACCTTCACCGGATCGAGACCCGCGCGCCGCGCGGCGCGGATTCCGGCAAGCACGGCGTCGTACCCGTTGGCCACCCGGGTGATGCGCGCGAATTCGTCTCTGTCCACCGCGTCCATGCTGACGGTCACCCGCCGCAGCCCGGCCTGCTGGAGGGGCTCGGCGATTTCCGCCAGCAGATGGCCGTTGGTGGTGATGGCCAGGTCGAGCGGCTTGCCGTCCAGCGTCCGCAGCTGCGCCAGCTCGCGAACGAACTCCACCAAGTGGCCGCGCAGCAGCGGCTCGCCGCCGGTGATGCGCACCTTTTCGATGCCCAAGTCGGTGAGTAGCCGCACCATGCGCAGGTAATCGCTGAGCGGAAGCTCGGAGTACTGCGCGCCGTCGTTGCCCGAGCGGCAGTACACGCAGCGGTAGTTGCAGCGGTCGGTGATGGAGACCCGCACGTCGGTAATCGCGCGGCCGTGTTTGTCGGTGAGGCGAAGCATTTCAGTACTCAGTACCTAGTACCCAGTGCTCAGTTAATGCCACTTGGTCCTGGCGACTCGGTACTCGCTACTCGGTACTGCTTTGGGATGCGCTGGAAGGGGAAAAGACTCGCGCGCAAGATACGGCGAGCGTTCCCTTTCCAAGCGCATCCCGCATCCCGCTCGAAGCGGGATAGAGGAAGCACGGGAGGCGCGGGCGTTTCCGCTCCGCACCCTCGGAGCCGTGCGTCACATCCTGCACGCTCGGCCCACCGCCGTCGCAGCCAGGGTATTCCCGTAGGCCGCAGCGGTCGGAAACAGGTTGATTATACGCCTCTCGGCCCCGCCGCCTGGCTGCTGGATAGAAACCGGAACCACCTGCTAGGATCATCCGGATGAACCACCGTCATCGCATTTTTCTCTGCACTCTTCTTTTCACCGCGGCCGCGCTTGCCGGCGCGGTCGGTCCTGCCGAAGATACCAAGGATCCGAAAGCGCCGAAAGCTTCCGATCCACTGATCGCACCGTTGCGCGAAGCCGTCTTCGCTCTCGCGTCCGACGAGATGGAAGGCCGCGGGCTGGGCACCGCCGGTCTCGACCGGGCTGCGACATGGATCGAGCGCCGCCTGCGCGCTTCCGGTCTGACTCCAGCGTTTGGCCGCAGCTACCGGCAGTCGTTTCCGGTGAAGACGGGCGTTGCCCTGGGCGAGGGCAACTCCATCGAAGGCCTGAAGCCAGACGAATGGACTCCGCTGGGATTTTCCAGCTCCGGCAGCTTCGCCGGTGAGCTGGCTTTTGTGGGATACGGCGTCGAAGCTTTGGCGGTGGGCTATCGCGAGTTGGAGGGCGTGGACCTGCGTGGCAAGGTGGCGCTGATGCTGCGTTACGAACCCCAGGAACGCGACGAGGCTTCGCCGTTTGACGGCAAGCGCCCGAGCCGCTGGTCGTCGCAGCGCTACAAAGTCCTGCAGGCACGGGAACGGGGCGCGGTGGCGGTGGTCTTCGTCACCGGCCCGCTGCAGGACGAAGGCCAGGACAAGCTTCCCGCCCTGCGCAACGACGGTCCGGAAAGCGCGGCCGGGATTCCCGTGGTGCAGGTGAAGACTTCGGTGGCCCAGCGCTGGCTTTCCGGCATGGGAGTGAACCTGGAGGAATTTCAGAAGTCGGTGGACCGCGACCTGACTCCGCGTTCTCGCGCGGCCACCGGAATCCATTTGCGCGGCACGGTTGCCTTGCGCACCACCAATGCCCAAGGCCAGAACCTGGCCGCACTGGTTCCCGGACGAGGGCCGCTGGCCAAGGAAGTGGTGGTGATCGGCGCGCATTACGATCATCTCGGCTACGGCGGGCAGTCGTCGTTGCGCCCCGGGCAGCGAGCGGTGCACAACGGCGCCGACGACAACGCCTCGGGCACTGCGGTTGCCCTGCAAGCGGCGGCAGAACTCCGGCGTAGTCTGGCCGGTTCCCGCAACCGGCGCGCGGTGCTGGTGGTGCTGTTCTCCGGAGAAGAAGTGGGGCTTGCGGGATCGTCGTATTTCGTCGCCCACGCTCCGGTCGCCATGAATAATGTTGTGGCCATGATCAATCTGGACATGGTGGGCCGCCTGCGCGACGACCGCTTGCTGGCCCTGGGCGCGGAATCGGCCGGAGAATGGAAAGACCTGCTGGAACGCGCGGCGCGCGCCGCCGCCGTGCAAGTCACCGCCCGAGGCGACGGCTACGGTCCCTCCGACCAAACCAACTTTTACGCGGCCGGCGTCCCTGTGGTGCACTTCTTCACCGGCACTCACGACGCCTACCACACACCCGACGACAAGCCCGAGTCCATCAACCTGGAAGGCGCGGCGCGCATCACGCGCCTGGTCACAATTCTGAGTTCTGAACTTGCGACGCGCGATGCCCGCCCTGTATACGCACGCGCCAGCACCGCTCCGCCCATGGCCGGCGACGGCCGGGGTTATGGCGCGTATCTCGGGACCGTGCCTGACTTCGGCTCCATGGATAGCCCGGAAGGCGGCGTGCGCCTGGCCGACGTCCGGCCGGGAAGTCCTGCGGAGCGCGCCGGAATCCGCGGCGGTGACCGGCTGGTGGGTCTGGCAGGAACGAAAATCGCCAACCTCTACGACTTCACCTACGCGCTGCAGGACAACAAGCCCGGGGAAACCGTGGAAGTGGTGGTGGTGCGCGATGGCGGCACGCTGCGTCTGCAGGCCACGCTGGGCGAACGCTCGGCAGCGGGACGCGGCGCACCTGCTGCTGCCGCCGCCGCTGCACCTGCTCACGGCGCTCCTGCGTCTCCGCAGCCGGCGGCGCCACCGGGGCGGGCAGCGGAATCATCCTCCGCGCCCAAGGCCTGGGCTCCGTCTGCGTATTATGAGGGCCGCCCGGGCGCGGATTTCGTCATCCAGGCCGGGCAGCCGTTCGCGCAAACCTTCGAGGGCGAAAGCCACCTGCGCGAGGTGCGGCAGCTCACCTTCGGCGGCGAGAACGCCGAAGCCTACTTCAGTCCCGACGGCCGCCAACTGATCTACCAAGCCACCCCACGCGGCGGCGGCTGCGATCAGCAATACATTGTGGATCTGGAATCGGGCGACACCCGGCGGGTTTCCACGGGAGCGGGTCGCACCACCTGCGGATACTTCGACCATCCCGAACAGGACCGCATCATTTATTCCTCGACGCACGGCGCAGCGGAGGCCTGCCCGCCTCCGCCCGACCGGTCCCAGGGCTACGTGTGGGCGCTCTACGACGGCTACGATATCTACGAAGCCGGCCTCGACGGCTCGAACCCGCGCCGGCTCACGGACTCTCCCGGCTACGACGCCGAAGCCACCTGGAACCCGCGCGGAGGCTCCCTGGTGTTTACTTCCGTGCGCGACGGCGACCTGGAGCTTTACGTGATGGATGAGGCCGGAGCAGTCCGCCGCCTCACCCACACCCCGGGCTACGATGGCGGCGCGTTCTTCAGCCCGGACGGATCGGAAATCGTGTGGCGGGCGAACCGCCCGCAGGGAGAAGCCCTGGAAGACTATCGCCGCCTGCTGGCGCGTGGTCTGGTGCGGCCGGGAGCGCTGGAGCTTTTTGTGATGAAGTCGGACGGCACGGGAGCGCGCCAGCTCACGGCCAACGGCGCCGCCAACTTTGCCCCTGCGTTCCACGCCGACGGCAACCGCATCGTTTACAGCTCGAACGCGAGCGCCAAAAGCCCGCGCGAGTTCGACCTCTGGGTGCTGGACAAGCGTGGCGGCGAGCCCCAGCGCGTCACCACGGCGCTCGGCTTCGACGGCTTCCCGCACTTCAGCCCCGACGGACGCTGGATGGTGTGGGCCTCCAACCGCGCGAATCCCGAGTCCGGCGAAACCAACCTGTTCATCGCCCGCTGGGTGGACTAAGAGCCTGTAACGAAACTCGCTTGTGCCGACATCCCCGTAATTGTCCGGTTTGCCGACTACACGTCCACAATCCGGCCAACGATCTTAAGTGAGACTGCGGTGCCGCAATTCCCGCGTGAAGAGGTGGCGGTTATTTATTCCCCGCCGGCGCGGGCCGATCGCGTTCGTCAGACCAATTGAGAATCACGTTGAGCTGGCGCGGCACGGAACCGGGATCGCGCTGAATCATCAAAAACCGTTTGCCGTCCGGCGAAACGCTGTAGCTATGGAACCGGTAGTTTAAGAGAAAGTTCGACCGGTCAAACAGCCTGCGGGGAGCGCCGAAGGACCCGTCGGGCCGAATCGCCACGGCCACAAACGCGTCCCCGGTTACGTAGAACAGCTCCTTGCCGTCGCGCGACCACCTGGGCAGGATTCCGCCTCCGATGGAGATCGGGATTCTGTTCTCTCCACCGGGGTACGACTGCACGTAGATCTCGCTTCGCCCCGACTCGTCAGACGAATACGCAACCCAACGCGGCCCGCCCTCCAGGCCCGGCGAGAATTGGCCATCCGTTTCGTTGAATGGGGTTACCCGCAAAGGCGAGGTCTTTCCATCCGGCGACAGGGTCCAAAGGTCCAGACCGGTTTTGGGGTGGACTTCATTGTAAAGCAGGGTCCCGTCGGCCAAAATCGAGCGCGGAAACTGGTCGTAGGGCCGTTTGAGCAGCGCTTCCGCGGGCCGCGATCCGTCGGCGGGTTGTGCGTAGATGTCCCAATCGCCTCCGCGATTCGAAGCGAAAATGATCCGCGTGCCGTCACGGCTCCACAGCGGAAGAAGATTGCTGCCGTTTCCCGACGTCAGACGGCTGCGGGTCCAGCGTTGCAAATCATGAATCCACAGGTCGAGACCGTGCCTGACAACTGCCTTTACCCCGTCCGGCGAAAGGCTTGCCTCCCTATACACATCCTGCTCCTTGCCCAGCGATCCGATCTTTCCCTCCCGGTCGATCCACGCCAGCGATGTTTTTGCCGGGTTGCCGGTCGCGTACACGGCCGTGCCGGTATTCGAGACAGCCAGCCAGCCAAGGCTTTCGGTTTCCACCTCGTAGTACACATTGGCCAGGACCGACGAATCGACGCTGGTGCGGGCGGGGTGCGCGGTGTCAAACGGCGCGGCTCTGATGCCGGCAGCCTGGTCGACGAGCAAGAGGCGACCCGTGGAGCCGCCTGTCGCTTCGAAAGTCCCGACGGCAAACCCCGTCGCGGGCAGGACCGCCTCCCATCGGCCTGAATCCAGTGAGAGCACCGCGCCGCCCTGCGTTTGTCCCCAAATCGTGAAAAGAAAGCTTCGCCCTCCGGGAAGCGCTTGCGGGAAAACGTGAGCGTACCCCATTGCCGCACCGTCGGGCTTGGTCAGAGATTCGGGCGTTCCGCCGCTGGCAGGAATCCGCAAGAGTCCGGAACCGAGCGACCCGGCGTAGATGATCGTGTTGTCCTCGTTCCACGTTCCACCGAAGGGATAGGCGGCTTCGGCCAGCCGGATCGGAGCGCCCCCAGTGACCTCAGCTTTTTGAAGCTGCCCCTGTGCGAAGAACGCCACCCATTTACCATCCGGCGAAAAGAACGGTTGCCGGGCGCCGCTCGAACCAGCCACCGCGCGAGACTCAAACGAATTCAGATCGCGCAAGTAGAGCTGCGCATCATCGGTCCCTTGTTGCGTGACGTAGGCCACGGTTTGGCCGTCGCGCGTAATGGCCGGATACGAGGTGATTTCCTGACCCGGCGGAAGCGGAATCGTAAAGCGAACTGCGGTCTTCTGAACGGCCGTGGGCCGGCTCCACAGCGCAAACACCAATGACGCAGTCGTTGAGACGGCGAACAGCGCGGCAACGGTCCACGCCAGCCTGCCGCGGCTTGTCGTCGCCGCGGGTCCGAGATCTTCGAGGAGCGGGATGGCGTCGCCGATATCGCGCAGCCGTTTCTTCGGATCTTTCTCCAGACACCGCCGCAGCAGACGCCGCGTCCTCTCCGGCGCCCGTGTCAGGTCAGGTTCTTCCCTCAGAATCGCCGCCAGCGAATCCGAGACCGTCGCGCCGTCGAACAGCCGCTTCCCGGTCACCATTTCGTACAAGACAACGCCGAAGGCCCAGATGTCCGCCCGCTTGTCGACGGCCTGCCCGCGTGCTTGTTCGGGGCTCATGTAGCCAGCGGTCCCGAGGATCATACCGGCTTGCGTCCCCGGCATCATGGTCGGTGAATCGAGCGTCACTTCCTGCGCTTCGCCGGCTTTCGCCAGACCGAAGTCGAGAACCTTCACCGAACCATCCGGCCGGATCTTGATATTCGCGGGCTTCAGATCGCGGTGCACGATGCCGTTCTCATGGGCCGCTTCCAATGCATCGGCAATCTGCTTCGCAACACCGAGCGCTTCTTCGGGAGGAATCGGACCCTGCTGGATTCGGTCGGCCAGCGTTGGTCCCTCGATCAACTCCATCACGAGGTAATTCGGCCCGACATCGAACAGAGTGCAGATATTGGAATGGTTCAGAGCAGCAATGGCGCGGGCTTCGCGTTCAAAGCGGTCCGTGAACTGCTGTGCGGAGATCTTGATCGCAACGTCCCGACCCAGCCGTGGATCGCGCGCCTTCCACACCTCGCCCATGCCGCCCGCGCCGAGCGGGGCGAGAATCTCATACGGACCGAGTTTGGTTCCAACAGCAAGGCCCATCCGCTCACCCATCAAGGTGGGTGGATTCTACCGTGAAAGGCTGCGCCCCAAAAGGGGCAACGGGCAGCCAACCCTCCCAAATTTCGGGCTGTTCGGGAACTGGCCTCCGTCACTTGGACGTGTAACGGGCTTGTCGGAAAGTGCGCGCCAACCTTCCGGTATGCCGACTTCACGGCCAAGTGAATCGAGATCCTGGACTTCGGACTGGCCAAGGTTGCGCGGCCGGTACCAGCGCCCACCGATGCCACCGCGCGGCGCTGGGCAGCGCGCGGTGCCAGAAGCCGAACAGCATCTCGGCATCCAGCGTCTGGCGCTCCACTGGTTTCACGTCGGTCATCGGCTCTATTCTCGCATGGGGCAGAGCAGCACTTGGCACTTGGCACTCGGCAATCGGGATCAACTGGTTCCTTTTTCCTCTTGCCTTCCGCGTCCGCCCTCGTATGCTTCCGGTTACGCATTTGGGCCAAATGCCAAATGCTAAGAGCCAAATGCCTAAAGAGGACGCCATCCTCGGCTGCCTGCTGGGCACAGCGGTAGGCGACGCCATCGGCCTGCCCTGTGAGGGCCTTTCCAGAAAGCGGCTGGAGCGGATGTTTCCCGACCTCGACGGCCACCGCTTTCTGTTCGGCCGCGGCATGACCTCCGACGACACCGAGCATACCGCCATGCTGGCGCAGGCGCTCATCGTCTCTGCGGGCGACGCGGAGAGGTTCGCGCGCGATTTCGCCTGGCGGTTGCGCGGGTGGCTGCTGGGACTGCCCGCCGCCGTCGGCCTGGCCACGCTGCGCGCCCTGGCAAAGCTCTGGGTTGGATTTCCTCCCGCGCGCAGCGGCGTCTTCTCTGCGGGCAATGGCCCGGCCATGCGCAGCGCGCTCCTGGGCGTCTGCTATGGCGATGACCCGGAGAAGCTGCGCGCGCTCGTCCGCGCCAACACGCGGATCACGCACACTGATCCGAAGGCAGAGCACGGCGCGATGGCGGTGGCCGTGGCCGCCTACTTTGCCAGCCAGGGAAAGGATGTCTCGGAAGAGGGGTACGTCGGGGCCCTGGCAAAGATGCTGGGCCAGGACGCCGGCGAGATGATCGGTCTGGCCGAACGCGCACTGCACGCCACCGGCCTGACGACCGAAGGGTTCGCCAGGGACCTCGGCCTGCACAAGGGCGTCAGCGGATACGTGTTCCATACGGTCCCGGTGGCGCTGCACGCGTGGAATCTCCATCCGACGGACTTTCGCGCCGCGGTGCTCAAGGCCATCCGCTGCGGTGGCGACACCGACACCGTCGCCGCCATCGTGGGCGCCCTAGTCGGGGCCCGCGTCGGAAAGGATGGCATCCCGAGGGACTGGCTCGTAGGGGTTCGCGACTGGCCGCGTTCGACGCGCTGGCTGGAGGCCCTGGGCCGAAGGCTTGCTCAGGTCGTGAGTGGGGGGGAGCCGCAGCCGGCCGTGCCCCTGGCCGTCTGGGGCATCCTGCCCCGTAACCTGTTCTTTCTGTTGGTGATCCTGCTGCACGGCCTGCGACGGCTGCTGCCGCCTTACTAGTCGCGAGTGGCAACTACTGAGTTGTGAGTTTCATGTGCGCCAGCATGAAAGTCGGATCGGGTAAATCGGGAAATGTTGTGCCCCAGGTCGTACTTCCCCCGACTGCCCGATTTCTAATGTTACTTGGGAATCGAGTACGTCCCGGTGCAGGACCAGGTCACGGACCCGTCCGCGCTCCCCGTTCCGGTGCAGGTGCCGCTGGCCGCGATACCCTTGAACTTCCCGGTTCCGCTGGTGGCCTGAAACTTGTTGGAACCAGACTGCATCTGCCCGTCCTTAATGGTGGCGGTGAACTGGTAGGTGAAGTGGATCTTGTCTCCGTTGGCCATGGTCTCGACGAACACGCCGTGGCCTTGGGAGCTGTTGCCGGTGACCTCGGCGAACTCGGTGCCCGTGCCCTCCTTCTCTCGCACGCCCGCGATTTCGCCCTTGGTTGAGGTGCACTTGATCTGGTCGATCGAGTAGGCGTGGCTGGGCTGATCTCCTACCTCGATACTGTGCGCGACTGCCGGTTTTGCGCACGCCCATCCGTTCTCTATTTTGCCCTGTGCCAGGGCCAGTGAAGCACTCAAGCACATCAGGCCAACAACCAACACTAGCTTTCTCATGCTCACCCTCCTGAAATAAAAGCCTTGCAACAGGAAGGAACTATACGCATTCCTGTGGACCCTGTCGAGACTCGTTCTCTTGATCTTGACCGTCGCGGCGGCTCAGTTCCGAAAGGGCGGTAATGGTCGTAATCTGTTGGCTGCCGCCGCTCACTTGGCCGTGTAACGAGCTTTCTCGTCCTTTTGATGCAGGCTGAGGCACAAGTCCGGTTTGCCGACTATACGTCCATGTGAACGCGGGGGCTTCGCGTCTCTCTGCGAAGGGCACCCAAGACAGCGGGTCCAGGGCAGACGACGCCCAGGCCAGTGCTCGCGCGGAATCTTCCGGCATTTGCCGCAGTTTCTTTCTATCTGCCACAGCGTCAATCAAGCCCCGAAGCGCAACTCGGAGCGCTGCACACAACAGGAATGCTCTTTCGAGTAGAGCTGCGCAGTTCTTCACCGCGGAGTAATCCGTGATTGGATCGCCGAACTGATTTCCGAATGTGAACAGAACACGCCAGTTACTTGGGCGAGATTTCTCTGCCGTGTGCGACTTCGCTGCGGAGCTCATACACGTCTTTCCGCTAGGTCCGCAACTCGGTATCGGGGCTGACCAAGAACATCAATTCAGGAAAGACCAGCGTCTTCTTGCCCAGAGGGTTGCATGTCCTCCGTTTGAAAAGCTCCGGCCTCGCGCTGGCGTTCGCTGCAAAGTCCAGCAAAGACGACCCACGGAAAGAATCCATCCCCAATTAGGATCGTCGATGTGTCTCGCTGCCGCACGACCCGGACGTCCGATTACCAGGCGGACAGAACCACGATTCCCTGACCGTTGCCCAGAGAGTTCGTCCGCTCTCCACCGGTCAACGATGGCCGCCGTTCGCGGATGGAGCCTGGCGAGGCGGTTCGTGGTACCAACGCGCTCCGGTTCTGTATTCTTTCTCGGTTCGGCCCAACCGATCGAGAGCGCGCTTGGGTCGGAGGTGAGCGCTAGCGACAAGGACAGTGTTAATCAGCGCCAGCGGAGCCACGTAGGAACCAGTGAAAGAAGGGCTGCTGGTGGAGGCGATCAGATGAGCATCACTGTGCATCGCTATCGGGGTGACATTCCCGTCGGTAATTCCGAAGGTCGGCACGCCCCGCGCACGCGCCCGGAGAACCGCTTCCACCGTTTCCCGGAGGCAGCGCCCGAAGCTGATGGCCACCAGCAAATCCTTGCGGGTCAAGACATCAATCTTGTGCTGCACGTTCCCGCTGCTCCCCACGGGTGCTTCGGCATCAAATCCGAGTGGCATCAAGCCATAGGCAAGAAACCAGGCTAGCGAAGCAGCCAGGTCCACCCCCACTACCAGAATGCGCCGGGAGCGATGGATGAGCTTCGCCAACCTAACGACACCATCCGCATCCAGACTGGAGCGCAGCACATTCACATTCTCCGTATCGCGTTCCACGCTGTAGCGCACCTGGTCGGCCACGCTGCGTTTCTCTCGTGTGGCTGCCTTGAGCACGGTGTAGGGGGTTACTTGTTTTACAAAATGACGGCGCAGGTCAGCGGCGAAGTCCGCGAAGCGCTTGTAGCCCAGGGCCTGAACCGTGCGCACGATGGTAGCGGCGTCAACGTTGTAGCGTTTCGCCATTTCCCGCGACGAAAGAAAGAAAGTCTTTTCGTGGTTCTCCAAAATTGAGCGAATCAGCTGACGGCGGTTGAGGCTCAGTTGGGATTGAGCGAAGCGAACCTCCAGCGAGGTAGGAGAAGTCTGCCGTTGCGCCCCATCCTTACCCGCCAATTCGGCTTTCGCCTGCATGTTTTCCTCCCGGTCTGCGTTTTCTGGTTTGCTGGCTACGTCCTTCGCTTCAGCAACTCAACCGTCTCGGTCCGATTCTCGATGTAATCTTGATCCACGCTGAATCCGAGCCCTGTGCTGCTGGGTACTTCCACCATTCCATCCGGCGCAACGCTCACCTCAGGCACGATAACATCCCGCGCGAAATAGCGAGAACTGGCCGAGATGTCCCCGGGCAGCGTAAACCCGGGAAGGCTGGCGAGGGCGATGTTGTGGGCGCGGCCGATGCCCGACTCCAGCATTCCGCCACACCACACGGGAATGCTCTTCGAAACGCACAAGTCGTGAATCGCAAGCGCCTGAGAGTATCCGCCTACTCGCCCCACCTTGATATTGATGATCCGACAGCTTCCTATCTCCAGGGCTTGCCTGGCCTGCTGCACTCCGGTGATGCTTTCGTCCAGGCAAATCGGGGTTGTGAATTCACTCTGCAGTTTGGCGTGATCCAGCAAGTCCTCATGGTCGAGCGGCTGTTCGATCATGAGCAAGCCGAAGGCATCGAGCGCTTTCAGGTGATCCTTATCGTCCAGGGTGTAGGCAGAGTTGGCATCCACTGAGAGCAGGATCGTGGGATAGCGCTGCCGGACGGCGGCCACGATTTCATTGTCCCAGCCAGGCTTGATTTTGAGCTTGATTCGCTGATAACCCAGCGTCAGATAGCGGTCCACACGCTCCAGGAGTTGGGCCGGCTCCGCCTGAATGCCCAGGCTCACTCCCACGGGAATGCGGCGGCGCGTGCCCCCCAGCAGCTCGGACAGGGGCCGATTCGCCAGCCGCGCCCGCAGGTCCATGTAGGCCAGCTCCAAGCCGGCCTTGGCCATGTTGTGCCCGCGAAAGGGAGCAAAGCGGCCGGCGAGCTCGCGGAGATGGCCTACGGGTTCAGCCAGCAACGCAGGCCCGAGGAAATCGCGGATGACATGCCAGGCCGTGGTCACCGTCTCGTAGCTGTAGCGGGGCTCCGGGGCCGCGACCACCTCGCCCCAGCCTTTGAGTCCCTCCGCTTCGACAGCGATCAGGAAGATCAGCCGCGAGCCGATGCGTCCGAAGCTGGTCTCAAAAGGTTCCTGCAAAGGCAGACGGAGCAGGCGCATCTCGATGCTGTCGAAACCGACTTTGGCGTCGGAGGCGGAGCCTCCGGCGAAGATGGACGAAGCGTGCACGGGCGGCGAAGGTAACACGGGCAGAGTGGACAATGCAACATTTGTTGCAAGATTCCTTGACAGCCGCAACGATGGGTGCTATACAACTGGCGCTCAAGATGGGCGCCTTGATGGAATGCCACTTCGCGACCGGTTAGGGCCACGCGAGGAAACCCGCGCGCGCTGCGGAGCGGCGTGCGGACTACGCCTTTGAACCACCACGGCTTAGATGTTGCATATAAAAGGAGGAAAATCATGAACTGGATTGTCATGACACCGGCCTGCAGGCGGCCAGGACAAGGGGGGCAAGCCCAACGCCGCAGGTATGGTTCCTCGCTGCTGACCCTCTTCCTCGCTGCCCTTCTCTTCCATCTAGGTTCTGCGAGCGCAGCCGCTCAGACCATCAGTTCCACCATTGAAGGAACGGTTACCGATGAGGCGGGTGCGGTGATCGTGGGCGCAGAGGTCAAGGCGAGTGGCGCCACCCTTGCGTCCGAGCGCAGCGCAACCACTGATGGGAAGGGTTTCTACCGGCTCGCGACCTTAACCGCGGGAACCTACACCCTCAAGGTCTCGCATGCTGGATTTGCTACCCGCGCCTCCACGCTCGAGTTGACGCTCAATCGCGTGGTTACGCTCGATGTACAACTGCGAGTTGCAGGGGTCGCGGAAGAGGTCGTGGTCAGCGCCGATGTGGCGCCCTTGCTGGAGAGGAATGCGGCTTCCACGGGCTCGACCATCCTGCCGCGGCAGATTCAGGACCTGCCGGTCAACGGCCGGGACTACCTCGGCCTGCTGCAGCTTGTGCCCGGGGTGGCCATCAACGACCAGTTCGATGAGGGCGACGACGCCCGCACGCCCGCGCTGGGCGAACGCAGCGGAAACACGAACTTCCTGATTGACGGACATCCGAACAAAAACACCGTCGACGGCGGGCCTGCAGCGCAGTTCAATCAGGAGACGATTGCCGAGTTCCAGGTGTTGACAGCAGGCTACAAAGCCGAGTTCGGACAAGCATCAGGAGCCATCGTCAACGTTATCACCAAGAGCGGTGGGAAAGGTTATCACGGCGTCGGATCGCTGTTTTATCGCAACGATGCTTTCGACGGGTTGAACTCTCTCGATCCGGCGAAAACCGAGCCCCTCCCCCTGGAAAGGTTCGACTACAGCCTGGCGGCAGGCGGGCGATTGATTCGAGACAAGGTTTTCTTCTTCGCCTCAGCAGAGCGGATCACGGAGAACCGCCGGCAGGATTTTACGTTCCCGGATACCGGAAATGCGGTTGTCAATCAACTGCTGCGTGACCAAGAGGCCGGGTTCGATGATCCGCTGCGCATTTTCGAGACGCGGGCCTTTTTGAAGTTTGACGAGCAGCTTGGGCGTCATCATCTGACGCAGCAGCTGAATCATACCAACCGAGTCAGGCGGGAGTACCTGCCGCTCTCCCAGGCAGACAGTTTGCCGTCAGCGCGAGATGACTCCAGCGCGCGCCATCTGCTGCTGGCCTTCGCCGACACGATCTTGTTGGGTGATCAGAGCAAACCGTGGGTGGTGACGCTGCGCGGTGCCTATCGCGGCGAGCCTTCGGTCATAAAACCCTCGCACCCGGAGGCGGGGGCGGGAACGTTGTTCGTCCCGTTCAGTTCCAGCACATGCTGCTTCCTTTTTGGCGATCTGCCTTTCGTGAATTTCGGCAATGAGTCGACGGCTTCACAGCTGGACCAGAAATACATTTCATTTTCAGCCAACGCCGCCAAGCTCTTTGGCCACCACGATGTGAAGTTTGGATGGAATTTCCTGCGGACAACAGTTGACGGCATCGAGGCGCAGATTTTGCAAAGTCAACTCTTTGCCGCGGTCGATGACTTTGCGACGTTCGGACCCGTCAACAGCGGCGTTTCTTTACTCTTGGCGGTTGGAGGACCTACGCCCGCAGATAACGAGATCCATCTGCGGAACAATTACAACGGGCTGTTCGTGCAGGATGATTGGAAACTGCGGAGCAACCTGACCCTCAATCTCGGACTCCGTTGGGACTACGACTCCGAATTCGTGACCAAGCGAAACTTCTCGCCGCGTCTGGGTGTCGCCTGGGCGGTAACGCCCAAGACCGTCGTGCGTGCACACTTCGGTGTCTTTTATGATCAGTTCCGGCTGGGGCTGGCGCGCGACGTTCCTTCGTTCGGCGGCGCCGATCGAAGATTTCAACAGTTGTTGTTGTTTCCGCGAGGGTTTTACGGATCCCCGTCTTTTGTCTCCAGCATCGCCTTCTTAGTCGGTCTCCCAGGGGGGTGCTTTTCAAACGGCTTTGTCGGCAACCTGACCGATGCCCAAATCACACTCCTCGGATTGACCTGTCCGATAGCACCGGGATTTCCATTTACCGGAGTGGACAGGCTCAACAACTTGGGCGCGCCCGGAATTCCAGCCAACGAGGCGATTAACGTCAGCAACGTGCAGGCACTGACGGGGCTGACACCGGCGCAGTATGCGGATGCGGCAAGTGCCGCCATCGGACAACCGGCAGGATACTTTGCCTTCGGTCCGTTCGGGGTATTGAATAATCCCATTCTCCCCCCTGATCTTTTTCCCACCACGATTGACTCCAGCTTCAAGACTCCCCATACGCTCGGTTTTAGTGTCGGTGTGCAGCGTGAGATCACGAAAGATACGATGCTGGAGGTGGATTATTTTCACCGCGACATCCGTAATCTTCTGGGCGTCAGACTCAGCAATCTCGCCTTCGAGTCGCGGGTGATTGGCCGCACCTTCTTACCTCCGTTCACTCGAGGATCAATCAGTACTTTCGGACCTTTCTTTGAAGGCACTTACGACGCGCTGATCGTCAACTTCAATAAACGCTTCAGCCGCCGCTTCCTACTCGGCGCGAACTATACCTTTGCCCACGCCACCGACAACTCGCGTGGTATCCAGGATAATCCTTCGGACAACTTCATCGGAATAGTGCCGGAAGTGACCGAAGCAGGGACGGGCACCAATATCGGCGGTTCGTTCACCGCGGCCAATGGCAACTTCGTCGCAGAGGCCGGGACATTTCTCAATGGACCTGACCTTGATAAGGGACCGTCCGCTTTGGCGGTGGATCATATCTTCCAGATCAACGGGCTGGTGGAGTTCCCGTGGAAGATCCAGGCGAGCAGCATCTTCCGGGTTCAGAGTGGCTTTCACTTCAGCCGCAATGCCATCGCCGCCTTTAATGACCCGGACGGTGACGGAAATACCAACGGCATTGATCATGGTCCGGGCGCCGGGCGGAATGCTTTTACCGCACCTGCCTTCATCAATCTCGATATGCGCGTCGTCAAGCGGTTCGACATCGGCGAGCGGGCCAAGGCGCAAGTCCTGTTCGAGTTCTTCAATCTGCTGAACCGTCAGAACCCATCTGCAGTCGGGCAGCGACAGAACGTGGCGACCCAGCCTTTCGGCTCGACAACGGGGGTATTGCACGGGCGAGAAGGGCAGATAGGATTCAGAATCGAGTTCTGATTCGGCCAGGGAGAACCGGAATCGAGCAGGGCGAGCCGTCGGAATCTAGAGGCGGCTCAGTGCGCAACAGGATGGCCGGGTCCGGCGCGAAGCTGCAACCCATCATGAACCAGCTACAGTGCATCTTCACCCGCACACTCCTCTGCATGGTCGCGTTGAGCGGGATGCCGGCCGCGGCGTGGGGCGGCGATCCTGTTGGCGATCCTGTTTATGACATCGTGATCCGCGATGGCCGCGTGCTGGACGGCGCGGGCAATCCCTGGATCGCGGCCGATGTTGCCATCCTGAACGGCCGCTTTGTCCGCATCGGCAGGGTGGAAGGACGTGGCCGCCGGGAGATTGAAGCCCGCGGAAAGTACGTCTCGCCGGGCTGGATCGATGGACTGGATCAATCCGGTCAGGTGCTGCCGCAGAACGGGCTGGCGGAAAACAAGTTGTTCATGGGCGTCACCACCGCCATCGCCGGCGAGGGTGGAACGCCCGTACCGGCGGAGAAGCTCAGCGAATATCTTACCGGCTTGGAGAACAGCGGCATCAGCCTCAACTTCGGCACTTACTATGCCGAGTGGCAGGCGCGGGTGGCGGTGCTGGGGGAAGCCTCGAGAGCACCGGAACCCGACGAACTCGCGCGCATGAAGGCCCTGATGGAAAGCGCGATGCAGGCGGGCGCCCTGGGTATGACCACAGCCCTGATCTATCCGCCCTCCAGCTACGCCCGGACCGAGGAATTGACCGAGATGGCGCGAGTGGCCGGGCGTTACGGGGGCATCTATGCCAGCCACATCCGCGGCGAGGGCAAGGAACTCCTCCAGTCCATCGAAGAGGCGATTGCCATTGGGGAAAAAGGCGGGCTACCCGTCGAAATCTTTCACCTCAAAGCTGCTTACCGGCCGGGCTGGGGCAAGCTCATGCGGCTGGCGGGGGAAAGAATCGAGCAGGCGCGAGCCCGCGGGGTAGATGTCGCCGCCAACATGTATCTCTATACGGCGGGCGGCACCGGGCTTAGTGCTGTGATCCCGTCTTGGGCGTTCGAGGACGGGGAAGAAAAACTCATGGCCCGCCTCAAAGACCCGGCCGTCCGCGCCCGGCTCAAGAAGGAGATGGCCTCAGGTTCGCCCGGATGGTGGAACATCATCGAAGCGACAGGCGGCTGGAACGGCATCGTGCTGGCCGGCGCCGGCAACCCGGAGAACGCCCGCTTTGAGGGTAAGAACGTAGCCCAGATCGCAAAAGAGTGGCGCAAGGCGCCGGCGGACGCGGCCCTCGATCTAATCGAGCAAAGCGGCGGAAAAGCGATGGCGCTCTATTACATGATGAGCGAGCAAGACATCGTTACGGCGCTCAAGTTTCCCTGGACGAGCCTGGGCAGCGACGGCAGCGCGGCCCTCAAGCCGGCGGCCACCGACGGGGTAGGCCTGGGGCACCCGCGCAGCTATGGAAACTTTCCCCGCCTCATCGCGCGCTACGTCCGCGAGCAGCGCGTGCTTTCGCTCCCCGAGGCCATCCGCAAGATGACCTCCTGGCCCGCAACCCGCCTGCGCCTCGCCTCCCGCGGCCTGATCAAGGAGGGCTGCTGGGCGGATGTGGTTATCTTCGACTTCGATAAGATTCAGGACCGGGCGACTTTCGAGCACCCGCTCCTGTATCCCGAGGGGATCGAGTACGTGCTGGTGAACGGCCAGGTGGTGGTCGAGCAGGGAAAACACACTGGTGCACGGCCCGGACAAGTGCTCTACGGCCCCGGTCGGAAGCTTCCGTAAGGGGCCGACAACGACGGGCATTGCGTCTGGTTGCCCCAAAAAACAGAGCGGTCTTTTCAAAAGACCCAGGAGCCACGATCATGAGAAGAGTGATGGTCTTTCTACTGCTCGGTCTGTTCCTCTCCTCGCCGGTGTGGGGACAAGTTCCGGCTGCGCAGGGTACCCCGGCCAAAGAAGCGAAAGAGGAGCCCTCCGCCAACCAGCCTTCCGGTGTCCACGAGTTGACGGCTCAAGATGTGGAGGCGTTTTTTGACGGACTTGTGCCGTTGCAGCTTGCCAAGGATGACATTGCCGGCGCGACCATTATTGTCGTCAAGGATGGCAAGGTCCTGTTCTCGCGCGGGTACGGGTTTGCGGATGTCGAAAAGAGAAAGCCGGTGTCGGCCGAGAAGACGCTGTTCCGGCCAGGCTCGGTCTCCAAGCTGTTCACCTGGACGGCGGTGATGCAACTGGTGGAGCAGGGTAAGCTCGACCTCGACCGTGACGTGAATACTTATCTTGATTTCCAGATACCCGAGGCCCATGGCAAGCCGGTCACGCTCAAGAACCTGCTCACCCACACCCCCGGATTTGACGACCAGGTCAAGGACCTGTTTACCTCCGCTTCGCAACGAACCACGCTGGCGCACTACGTGAAGAACCGCATTCCGGCTCGAATATTTCCTCCAGGCACCACGCCCGCCTACTCCAATTACGGGTCAGCCGTGGCCGGATATGTGGTCGAGCGAGTCTCCGGCGAGCCCTTCCCTCAATATGTCGAGGCCCACATTTTCAAGCCGCTGGGCATGGCGAATTCCACGTTTGTCCAGCCCCTTCCGTCCCACCTGGCTGGCAACATGTCCAACGGCTACAAGTTGGGATCCGACAAACCCCTGGAGTTTGAAATCGTGGGCCCCGAACCCGCGGGCAGCCTGAGCAGTTCGGCTACCGACATGGCGCGATTCATGATCGCCCACCTGCAGGAGGGTCAACTGGGCGATGCCCGGATTCTTCGCCCGGAGACGGCACGCCTCATGCACAGCAGGCTTTTCGCCCTGGACGATGCGGCCAACGGGATGGCTCACGGCTTCTACGAAGAATCCCGCAATGGGCTCCGGATCATCGGACATGCCGGGGACACGATCTGTTTCCATAGCGACCTGCACCTGGTCCTGGAAAAGGGCCTTGGATTATTCATTTCCTATAACAGCGGTGGCAAGGGAGAAACTTCGCCCCGAACCTTGCTTTGGGAATCGTTCCTGGACCGCTATTTTCCCTACACGCCTCCTTCCACCCCTGCATTCGCCGGTGCGCAGGAAGAGGCCAAAGCCGTAAGCGGCTCGTACATGGTAAGCCGGCGCAACGACCGTTCCTTCCTGCGGGCGGCTTCCCTGATTGGGCAGGCCACGGTGACCGCGGTTGGGGAGGGGATGATCGAGGTTGCGGCCCTGAAGGGCCCCAACGGGAAGCCCATTCGCTGGCAGGCCGTGGCTCCCGGGACTTTTCGCGAAGTGAATGGGCAAGACTCGCTGATCTTCAAGTCCGACCAGAATGGCCGCATGCAGCTGATCCATACGTTCCCGTTTTGGGTTTTTCACCGCGTGGGACTCTGGGAGAACCAGAGTGTCCTCCAACCCGTGCTCGTGATTTCGCTTCTCATCATGCTGCTCACGCTCTTGTTGTGGCCGGTTGCGGCCCTGGTCCGGCGTCATTACGGACGTAAGCTGGAGCTAACCCCGAAAGAACGGCGGCTGCGGATCACTGTGCGGCTGGCGTTTGCGCTGAACCTGATCTTCCTGGCCGCTTTGACCGGCCTGGTGACGTACGGGTTTACGCACCTGGAGGTGTTCAGTGATCGCGGCGTGAAGTGGTTCTACCTCATACAGGGAGTAGGACTTCTGGGAGCACTGGGAACGCCCGTAGTGCTCTACAACGCAACCAGCTCCTGGACGAATCCCCAGAAGAGCATCTGGATCAAGCTCCAGGCAACGTTTCTGGCGCTGGCCGCGCTCGGCTTCCTCTGGTTCGCCGTGGCGGGGAACCTGCTGAATTTCAGTTCGAGCTTTTGAAGCCCTGCCGGCAAGCGGGAAAAGGGCAGGCACGGTCTTGCTCCCATGCAGCTCGAGGCAGCGCGGTGCGGCATCGGGCGACAGATGGCCAGTACTGGAGCCGGAGGCTTGCATAGCATGCCCAGTCTGCCGCGCATGCTCGGACTGCGGGATCTGATCTGGCTGACCATCGGGACCGTGATCGGCTCCGGCATATTCCTCGTCCCCAGCACGGTGCTGCGGCAATTCGACGGTTTCATTCTTCCGGCCATGCTGGCCTGGCTGGCAGGCGGCCTGGTTTCGCTGTTGGGCGCGCTGACTTACGCCGAACTGGGCGCGATGAAACCGGCGGTGGGCGGCCTCTACGTTTACATCCGCGATGGCTTTGGCAGATTTCCCGCCTTCCTGTTCGGCTGGACGCTCTTCTTCGTTATTACCAGCGGCTCGGTGGCAACGCTGGCCGTCGCGTTCAGCGCTTACCTCGGTGAGATCGTGCCGCTCACACCGGCGCTGGCCAAGCTGATCGCCGTGCTGATGATTGCCGTCGTGGCCCTGGTCAACGTGCGGGGCACGCGGGCCAGCGCCGATTTGCAGAACTGGACCACGGCGACCAAGGTGATCGGCATCCTTGGGCTGAGCGTGGCCTTGCTCTGGCTGGGGCGAGGATTTCAGGGATCAGGCCTGGCGGCTTGGCCGGTGCTGGAACCGTCGTCCCTCGCCTCCCGGTTTGGGCTGGCCATGATCAGCGTGCTCTGGGCCTACGAAGGCTGGCAGTATGTCACCTACAGCGCCGGCGAAGTGGTCGATGCGCAGCGAAATCTCCCGCGGGGATTACTGATTGGTATGGTCGCTCTGATCGCGATCTACCTGATGGCCAACCTCGGTTATCTAGCGGCGCTGGGTCCAACGGGCGCCGCCAACTCCGATCGTCTGGCTGCGACGGCCGTGGCCACGGTGTTCAATCCGGCAGCAGCCAGGCTCATTGCCCTCATGATCTTGCTCTCCATCTTCAGCGCCACCAATGGCATTATGCTGGCTTCGCCCCGCGTCTATTACGCCATGGCGCGCGACCGGCTGTTCTTTCAGCGTCTGGGTGAAGTGCACGGGCGATTCAAAACCCCGGCGTTCGCGATCCTCGCCGGAGCCGTCTGGTCCGCCATTCTCGCCGTCACCGGAACCTTCGAGCAACTGCTGACCTATGTCGTATTCATTGGCTGGATTTTCTATGCCCTGGGGGCTGCCAGCATCTTCGTGTACAGGAAGCGTCTGCCCGAGGCCGCGCGGCCCTATCGCGTGCCCGGCTACCCGTTCACGCCGTTGCTCTTCATCGCCGCTGCCGTCGCTCTCGCTTTGAACACCATCGCTACCCAGCCGGCTCGCGCGGGGGTTGGACTCGGCATCGTCCTGCTGGGCGCGCCCGCCTATCTTATCTGGCGCTCGACCAGCAAGTCGCCGGAGCACATTGGGGCCAACGGGGAGCCGGAATGAGAGCGCTGCTCAAGCAAGGACTGGCAGAAGTATCCCCGCTGGAAACGGCTGGTTTGAGCCGGGCGGCGGGTGGCGGGAATGGACCTAGCGCGACGCGCCCATCGCTACAACCTGTTCGTGAAAGGAAACCCATGCGCACCCTTGTTGCCCTTGTTCTTCTCTTGTTTGCCCCGCTCACTCCCGCAGCGTTGGGTCAGCAGTCAACACCGGCAGGTAAGCCTCCTGCGCCTGCCCTGTCCCAACAGCCGGAGGCTGTAGGAATTGAGTTCAATCACCGCGTTCGCATGCGCGACGGCATTGAGCTCTCAGCCGACCTCTACCGGCCGAAAGGGCCCGGGCGCTTCCCCGTCATCCTGAACCGCACCCCATACACGAAGACCAGCGCCAGCACCTTGAACATCGCGCGATATTTCGCCTCCCGGGGATACGTTTTCGTCACCATGGACGTGCGCGGTCGCGGGGACTCGGACGGCGCCTTCGTTCCTTATCGGAACGAGGGGCTGGATGGATACGACGCCATTGAGTGGTGCGCTGCTCAAGAATGGTCCACCGGCAAGGTGGGCACCATCGGTGGTTCGTACAACGGCAAGATCCAGTGGCTCACCGCCGTGCAGCAGCCTCCGCACCTTGCAGCCATGATCGTGCTGGCTTCTCCCTCCGACCCATTCGTGGAGTGGCCTACGGGCCAGCCGCTGCCCATGTCAGTTAGCTGGTATCACTTTACGGCGGGCCGGGTCACGCAAAACATGGAGGCGGTGGATTGGAATCAGCTCCACTGGCACCTTCCACTCCTCACCATGGACGATGCCATGGGCCGCCCCAGCCCCCACTGGAAAGACCAGGTCGAACACTCCCGGTTGGACAGTTGGTGGGAGTCCGAGCGTTATCAGAACAAGTACGAGCGTGTGCGTGTGCCAGTGCTGGGCATTTCCGGCTGGTATGACGATCAGCAGGTTGGCACCCCTTTGAACTTCATCGGCATGACCGCCCAGGGCGCGACCGAGCAGGTCCGCCGCAGCCAGAAGCTCCTGATAGGCCCCTGGCCGCATGCCATCAACTCGGCTACCAAGCTCGGGGATGTTGATTTTGGCCCTACGGCTGTCATTGACATGAACGGTTATTGGCTGCGCTGGTTTGATTTTTGGCTGAAAGGAACCGACAGCGGGATCATGAAAGAGGCGCCCGTGCGTATCTTCGTGATGGGCGAAAACGCCTGGGTCAATGAAAGCGAATGGCCGATCGCCCGCACCCAATGGACGAAGTACTACCTCCACAGCAACGGGCGCGCGAACACTCTTTCCGGCGACGGAACGCTGTCCGTCGCCGAGCCGGCAAGTGAACCAGCGGATCATTACACCTACGACCCGGCGAAGCCGGTTCCGTTCGTTACCAGCCCGAGTTTCGCCCAGGTCGGCGGACCCGACGACTATCGCCCGGTCGAGCAACGCGACGATGTGCTGGTCTATACCAGCGCGCCCATGGCGGAAGACGTGCAAGTGTGCGGGCCCATCCGCGTGCGATTGGCTGCGGCTTCATCGGCGCGGGATACGGACTTCATGGCAAAGCTGATTGATGTTTGGCCCAGCGGTTTCGCGCAACGATTGACCGATGGTATGGAACGCTCCCGCTTCCGCGAAGGGATGGATAAGCCCTCGCTCATCGAGCCGGGGCGCGTCTACGACTACGATCTGGATCTTTGGAATACCTGCCAGATGTACAAAAAGGGCCATCGCATCCGGCTCGAAGTCGCCTCCAGCGCTTTTCCGAAATACGACCGGAATCTTAATACCGGCGAGCCACTCGGCAAGACGGCGCGTATGCAGGCGGCAGAGCAGACGATCCATCACGACCGCAAGCACGCCTCCTATGTAGTATTGCCGATTGTGCCGCCAACCCGTGAGCACCACGACACCGGCGCTCACCGGTGAGCCGCGTACCGCAACTGCGTCCGCCGTTCGAAGGATACTTCGAAGCCCGTCCTACAATCGTTCCGATGGGCGGTGTTTGGGTCCTCCCACCCATGTATTTTGCGCTGCGAGCGTAACGTGAGAGTTGCGTTCTGGCGGAGAGGGGGATTCGAACGCCCGTTACCCTCCAGGCACAAGCAGGTCAAGCGCGCGCCAATCCAATGGTGCTTGGGGGAACTTCGCGCAGGTAGTCAGCGGCTCTTGTGCAGCTGTTTTGTGTCGTAACCCTGCTGTCCCTGCTGCGAACAATCGCCCGCGACTGTGCCCGAGTGACGGCGCACTCGAAAGTAATGCACTTGTCTGTATAACGGGCTATGGTTCCATGTGCCGCCACACCGGCAATGATGGGGTCACTTGGACGAGAAGCCGACTATACGTCCAGCTGAACTGGATCATGCTCGTATTGATTGTAACTCGTTCTTTATACGACTATACTCGCCGCCCCCGGAATCCACCGAAAGGGGGTGACCATGCGCCCGCGCGACCTATCGCTAACACCGGCCTGGAGCAGGCGGCGCGAAACCTCGCTGGCGCGCCGCGGCTCAGGCCGCAACCCAGTTGATACAGGAGCACAGATATGACTGACCAACCCAAACCTAGTGGGGCGACAACTTTACTTCTAATTAAGTTTGCAGCATTACTACAAACTCTAGTCATCGTTCTTTTGACCACTGACAGAATAAGGGTTTCCTTGGCTGTCCCGTTGCTGGCGCTCGTCTTGTTCCTTGGACTTATTCCGGCAGCGGCTTTCATAAAATCCAAAAAGTAACGGGCGGTCTAACAGCGTTCAAACCCGGACGCCTTCGGCGCCGGTTAACTTTTTTCGTTTATTTAGAAGCTGCCCTCCGACGCAGGCACGCGGTCACTTGGACGTAATACGGGCTTACCGGACGTTAGGCCGTTGCGAATCTCGGGTTGGGTTTTGTTACAGGCTTTAAGAAACAAAGGCCCGGCCTCGCAAACTCAAGGACCGGGCCATCCCCGGCTGTGTATCACGAGCGTCAGGAACTCTTCTTCCGGTTGGCTTTCTTCGTTTCCTTCTTGGCCTTGGCGACCTCCGCGCTCGCGGTATCTTCGGCCACACCCAGGTCCTTCAGCGTCTGCCCGAGGCTCTTGGTCTTCAGGCCTTCGAGCACAGCGCTGGCATCGAGCTCCAGGCTCTTCGACACCATCACCGCCGACACGAACTGTCCGAAGTTCTTCGCGCCACTGGAAGCGTACATCTGCTGCAATTCCTCGGAAGACTTTCCGGTTTTCTCCTGCAACATGCGGAAGGCGCCGCTGTTGATCTGCGATTCCTTGAGCGTGCGCTGCGTCTGTGACTGGCCCTGTTGGGAGTCCGACCCGGGAAGATCCGCCGGGCGTCCGGGCTCCGCGGGGCGACCTGCGTCCGCGGGGCGTCCCACGCTGGCCGGCTGCCCCACGCCTGTGGGCGGTCCTCCCGCTGCGCGTCCTGCCTGCGATCCTCCGCTGCGCCCCTGGGCGAAAACCGCGAGCGCAACCGTCAAAATGAAAGCTATGATCTTGCCAGACATTGCATAACCTCCTGAATGAGAATGAGTGGAACTCGATCGGTCTCTGCGTTTCGACTTAGATGCCATGCCGGAGCCGGGCGTTGGCTTCCAGGATATTTTGCGCCACCATCTCCGGAACTTCAAGTTGCGGATAGTGCCCCACGTCTTCCAGGGCGGTGAAGTCCGCCTGCGGCAAGCGCTCACGGATGTGATCCGCCATGGGAGCGCCGGCGATGGGATCCTCCATGCCCCACACGAAGCGCAGCGGCACGGAGCTCGACTCCATCGCTCCTGTCCAGCGTTCGCGGTGCGCGGTGCGCTCGTGCATGTAGCGGATGAGGCGATGGTAGTTGCGCAGGCCGTCGCGGCGCACGATGGCTTTCCAGTGCTCGCTGAGCTCTGCATCGGAGACAGGATGCTGGCGGGAAAAGATCGCCGCGAAATTGTGCCGGAAGGTTTCCTGGTTGACGAACAGGTTCACCACCGGCCCCCAGACCCAGCTGGCCAGCAGGCGCTGGATGCGCAGCGGGCGGTGCAGGCCGGGATAGACGCCGCCGTTGAGAAACAGCACGCTCTCCACCTCCGCCGCAAGTGCCCCTGCGTTCCGCCGCGCGATCAGCTCCTGGGCCACGGTGACGCCGTAGTCGTGGGCGACGATTTCCGTGCGCTCGATTCCGAACCGGCGCCACAAAGCCTCGACGATGTCGGTTTGCTCAAAAAGACTGTAGTTGTGGCGCAGCGGTTTGTCGGAATCACCGAAGCCGAGAAAGTCGAAGAGCAGCAGTTTGCGATACGGCTCGAGCAACGGCGCGAGGCGCGCCCAGTCCCATGAGCAGGTAGGAAAACCGTGCAGCAAGGTGAGCCACGGACCGCTTCCCGCGACGCGGCAGTAGATGTCCCACGCGCGCGCCGCGCCGCCACCCGGCGCGGGCGGGAGTTCCACGCGCACCCGCTCACCGCTTCGGAACCAGGCGTCAACCGAGTTCATCGTTCATCCAGCAGAAGGCACAAGAGGTAGCCGCGGCCTACTTTTTCGGCCGGTTGATTTCGCTGAGGATGCCCGAGGAGCGGGCCTTCAGGATCATCTGGCGGATGCGCGGCCGGTCGGTGGCGGGCCACATGTTGTCGAGCTCTTTCCACGCCTCCTGCCCGCGACCGCCGTACAGGTAGGCCAGCACAATATCCAGCACGATGCCCTTCAGTTCGGTGACCCTGCGCTGTTCTTCCGGGCCCAATTCCTTGGGCTTCTTGCTTTCATCCCCCTGAACGGGCACCGCCAGGAAGTCGTCGAGTGTGTCCTTGGAGATGAGGCCGCGGGCCTCCGCGATCTCCCTTTCGTACTCGCCCCAGAAAGCCTGGCTCACGTGGACCAGGGTCGCGCCCTTCAGGCGGAAGACCACGCGGGGCGCGGGTGAGACCGCCGCCGGCAGGCCGTCGAAGTCGAGGAAGGCGAAGTCGCGCGCCCAAATCTCCACCCGCCCGTCGGCGTCGAGATCCTCAAAGTGCAGGGGCACGGAGACGGCGAGCTCGCGCTTCAGCCCCGGCGGTTCGGCCAGCGAGACTACGGCGTAGCGAAGCGCATTGCCGGAAACGGTTTCCAGCACCACGTCGGGCGTGCCGTCGCCGTCCACGTCTTTGCCGCTGATGGGGTGAACGGCGCCGTGCGCTCCGTGCGCCTCGAAGATCGCCGCGCCCGCCGCCGACAGCACCGCCACCTGGCATTCGCCCTGGTGCTCGGCCGAGGTCGCCGGAGCAATCGAGACCCGGAACCCGGAAACTTCTTTCTCCACCTGTCCCTTGCCCGCCACGCAAGCGCGATCGGCCGCGAACAGCGGCAGAGACATCAGGCCAAGCCCCAGGGCTAGAGCAATCTTCTTCATCGGGAATGATGGAATTTCAGGATAGCAGAGGGTACAGGAACGCGGGCTAGTGGCCCAGTTCCTGGCGGGTGATGCCCAGTTTGCGCATCTTGGCCTGGAGGGTGGTGCGCTTGAGGCCGAGGCGGGAGGCGGCGCCGCGCGGCCCGGCGATCACCCCTCTGGCCTCCTTGAGCACGCGCAGGATGTGTTTGCGCTCGGCCGACTCCAGGGTTTCGGCTTCGCCGTTGCTGGGCGAAGTTTCCGTCCGCAGGCCGGCCAGCGGCACGTTGAGCACGCTGCCCTTCGACAGGATCACCGAGCGCTCGATGATGTTTTCCAGTTCGCGCACGTTCCCCGGCCAGTCCCAGGCCACCAGAGCATTCATGGCAGAGGCGGGAATGGTTTCAATTTCCTTGTCCATGCGCCGGGCAAAGCGGTGCGCGAAGTAGCGGACCAGGAGCGGGATGTCTTCGCGCCGCTCGCGCAGCGGAGGCACGCGCAGCGGAAATACATTAAGCCGGTAGAACAGGTCGCTGCGGAAGCGGCCGTCGGCCACCATTTTCTCCAGGTCGCGGTTGGTGGCGGCAACCACGCGCACGTCCACGCGGATGGTGCGCGTGGAGCCCAGGCGCTCGAATTCGTGCTCCTGCAGCACGCGCAGCAGCTTGGGCTGCAGTTCCGGCGGAATGTCGCCCACTTCGTCGAGGAAGAGCGTGCCCTGATGAGCCAGTTCCAGGCGCCCGATCTTCTGGCTGATGGCGCCGGTGAACGCTCCCTTTTCGTGCCCGAAGAGCTAGCTCTCCAGCAGACCGGTGGGGATGGCCGCGCAGTTCAGCTTGATGAAGTTGCGGGCCTTGCGGCGGCTCAGATTGTGGATGGCGCGCGCCACCCGCTCCTTGCCCGTCCCGGTCTCGCCCAGCAGCAGCACGGTAGCGCCGCTGGAAGCAACGGTTTCGGCCTGCGCCAGCGCCTGCTTCAGCGCCTGGCTTTCGCCTACAATTTCCTCGAACCCGTATTCGGTGCGGATTTCCTCTTCCAGATACAGCTTCTCCTCGGCCAGTTCGGCGATGCGGCGGTAAGCCGCGGCGTTCTCCACGGCCAGCGCCACCTGATCAGCGATCTGGCGTAGCAGAGCGAGGTCCTGCTCGCCAAAGGCGTCCTTCTGCGAGCTGAAGAGGTTCAGAGTGCCCAGTTCTCCCTTGCTGGTGATGAGCGGCAGACAGCACACCGAGCGTACCCCCTGCAGTTTTGCTGCCAGGCCGCCTTTCGATTCCAACCCCGCAATCTCCTCGGACTCGAGGATGAACGCCTTGCGCGCCTTGAGCGTCTGCCAGCCCAGCACCGCGTCGGCGGGCAGCACCACTTCTTCTTTCAGCTCCCCGCTGCCGGGCGCGGCTTCCAAGGCGTAGATGCGAACGCGGTCACTGTCGCGCTGGCTCAGCGCGAGCCGCGCGTGCTCGAAACGGATCACCCGGCCCATGCATGCGGTGATGGCCGGCAACAACTCTCCCAGTTCCAGGTGCGCGACCAGCGCGTTGTTCACATCCAGCAGCACCTGCAACCGGTCGCGGTCGTGTGCCAGGGCCTGCTGCGTGCGCAGGTTCTCCACGGCTACCGCCACCAGGTTGGCCACGCGTTGCATGAATTCCATGTCGGCCTGCAGATAGGCGCCGGCGCGGGCGCTGCCGAACCCGATCGCGCCCAGGCGGTTTTGCGCGGTGGTCATGGGCAACACGCAGTAGGATTTCAGCCCGCGCTTGCGCAACACGCTCAGGAGTTCGGGAAAGCGCGTCTCGGTCTGCAGGTCGGCAATCAGCAGCGGCTCCTGCTGTTCCCACACCAGGGCGCTGGCCGGATCGTCAATCTCCAGGCGGATGGGGACGGGAGACTGTTCCGGCGTGACGTTTTCCCAAATGTTCATGCGCATCAGGTGGCGGCCATCTTCGTGCAAAACGAAGTTGACCACGTCGTAGGGGGTTACCTGCCGCAGGCGCTTGGCGAGCTGATGGAACAGCTCGGGCAGCGTGGAATGCAGCACGATCAGGTCGGCGGCGTCGAGCAGCGCGCGGTAGCGCTGTTCGTCGAAAACCGCATCGTCGCGGATGGGCAGCGGGCTGGACATGGGACTGGTTAGGGATATGTTACTACCGGAATGCCGATGAGATGCGCGGGCAGCGGGAGTCGTTGTCTGCCTCAGAGTGGCACCGGGGCCTAGCCCGCGCCCGCGGCGGGCCGCGGGCTAGGCAGAGAGTGGCTTACCTCGCACCCCGATCCTTCCGGCGAAAGCTGGGGATTCAGCGCGCCACTCATTTCGTCGCGAGCTTGTCGAGCTTGGCTTTTGCGTCGAGCGCCTTGGGATCGATTCCCAACGCTTTGCGGAAGGCCGCTGCGGCCTTCTCCCTTTCGCCCTTCTGCAAGTAGGCGTCCCCAAGACTGTCGTAGTTGCCAGCGGAGTCTGGATACTCGCGAACCAGGATCTCCATGACCGGGATCGCGGAATCGTAGCGATCGGCTTTCAGCAGCTCGTAGCCCAGGAACGTCAGGTCGCTTTCCAGGTGGATGTCTGTGCTCTGCGGTTGGTTGCGGAAAGCGTGGTACAGGGCGAGCACCTCGGGTGCTGGTCGAGTCTCGGACGCCTCCAGCATTTCAATCACCAGCTTCGTTCCCGGCCCGGGATGTACGACAGGAGCGTCGAACATCGATGGGGCCTTGATGGTATTGGCTTCGATGCGATCCCATTGAGCGGAACTGATCAGCTCGCCGGTCTTCGCATTCCGCTCTTCCGCGCGGAAGTGCATGCGCACGCCGTTCACTTCGCGGAAGTCGCTGAAGACAGTCAGCAAGTCGACGGCCGCGCCGCGTGCGTGCACGCTGTAGAGCTTCCGGTTGGCGATGGGCAGGTAGGACTGTTGGTCGAAATAGAAATCGTGGACCTGGCACTCGCGGGGAGTGATCCTGACCACAAAGACTGCAGTGTTGCCGAACAGCTTTTCCTCTCCGACATATTCCGCTCGATGGCCCTTCTGTCGGTAGTCCACGAACATAGGGTCGAACTCGGATCCGCAACGCAGGGCAAGCTCCGCCTTGCGGTGAGTGCGGATCATCCGCTGCCTTTTCAGATTCGCCTCCCAGCCGCGGCTGCCATCGTAGCCCTCCAGGTAGCTCGACGCTTTGCCGTCACAGATTTCCGGCAGGCATCCCACCAGGCGCAGATTCGGGCGCATCTTGCTCATGTGCGCCTCTCCCTGGTGTTGGCCTTCCCTGTACACGCCGGACATGTTCAAACTTTGGATGGCCTTGATCCTCGCGTGGCCGCCTAGGGCTTGGATCGCCTTGTCAATTACCTCGTCGGCTGATGGATTTCTTGCCGAAGCGATGCCCACGCCTGCGCAGAGGAAACAAAGTAGCCACAGTCTTCTCATCCCTATCCTCCAAGCTTTCTGGTGGAGGGTTGGACTGCTGCCAAGGCGCGACGTTAGCTGACGCTACTCCCAATCGTTATTCTTCTCGCGGTCATCCTTCCGGCGAGGATTGGGGCTCGAAGGTCAGCTTCATCTCGTTGGTGGCGGCGAATCCCATGGACTCGTACAGCGGACGCCCTTCGTCGCTGGCGTGCAGCCAGACGGTGGTAAAGCCCTGCGCGCGACACCAGTCCACCATCACCTGCATCAGGCGGCGGGCAACGCCCTGGCGGCGGAACTCTTCGTAAACGTAAACGTTCAGCAGATACGCGCGCATCGGGTTGGGATCGCGCGGGTTACTGACCCAGGGATAGAGCAGCACTCCGCCTCCACCCGCCACGTGGCCATCATCCGTTTACGCCAGCCAGCCGCGGTAGGCGCCATCCTTCATTCGCGCCAAGAGGTAGGGCTCGCTGGTGGCCTGCATCGCGTCGAGCGCCGCTTCGTCGCGGTATCCCATGTCGCGAAACATGAAGCGACGGTGGCGCATGACTTCAGGAGCGTCGGCCAAGGTGGTTTCACGAATCATCACACTGTCTGCCACGCGCTATTCCTCGCTCAGCAGCCGGCCCAGCGTCGGCTTGTGTTTCTGCGTGCGCTGCTTCTTGGCGTCGGGCCCGCGGCGGGTGGGAGGCGGCGCGCCCACCCGCTCCCGCGCCATCTCTTTGATGATCTTCACCGCCAGGCGCTTCTTCCTTTTCTTGCCCACACTGCCTCTCGTCCGCTGCTGCCTCGATTATGCAATAATCCTTCGCTGATTGCTGATGGCTGAAAGCTGACGGCTTCTTCTTATGGACGAGCGCGAATTTTACGACGAGCGGGAGCAGAAGAAACCGGCCACTCTCAATTGCCCGAGCTGCCGGGAATCGGCGGAGTACGAGCTCGCATGGCTGGTACGCACCAAGAAGCACCAACTCTCCGGCCGCGCCGACGAGCGCGACCGCGCCAAGTTCGCCAAGGCCCGCTCCTACATGGTCCGCAAGGACGACCTGGTGATGTGCAAGAACGTGCGCTGCCGCAAGCGCATCGAAGTTTCGGGCGTGCAGTCGGTGGCCTTTCTGGATTAAGGATCAGGCCAGCTACCTTAGTTCCAGGCGGTCGAATTCGTACAATACAGCGCCACCGGCCACTCCCTAGACTGTTCCCCCTCGAAAAGTTGGCACTCAGCACGGAGGTACGACGATGAAGAAGGTTGCGGACGCTGGAATTCCCGGCTGGCGGCTCGGGTTTCGTGCGGCAGCACTGCTGATGCTCGGCTTCGGCCTGCTATTCGCGCTCGCGCCTGGCTCTCGCGCTGACGAAGCGGAGTTCCAGATGATGACCTACCAGATGGTGTTCCTGCGCAAAGGGCCGAACGCCGGCGCGGAGAACCCGGATGCGGCGAAGGTCCAGGCGGCACACCTGGCTCATCTGGCCAAACTGAACCAGCAGCGGATCAACCTGCTGTATGGGCCGTTTCTCGATGACACCGATCTCCGCGGCATCGCATTACTGGATGTTGCGGATGCCGATGCCGCAAAGAAGCTGTTCGCCGAGGATGCGCACGTCAAGGCCGGCAACCTGACGATCGAGGTAAAGCCCTGGATGGGCCCCAAGGGCTGGTTCCATCCGCCGCTCGATCCCATGGTCCCGGAAAACCTGGTGTTCGGATTCTTGATGCGCGGCCCCAACCGCTCGCACCCTGCGGCCGAAGCTCAGGAAATCCAGAAACAGCATCTCGCCTACATGGATGGCCTGCACAAGCAGGGCAAGCTGGTCATGGCTGGACCATTTCTCGATGATTCGGACTGGCGCGGCGTCGTGGTCTACCGGGTGGCCGGCCTGGAAGAAGCGAAACAGCTGGCGGCGGGAGATCCGGCAGTGAAGGCGGGGCGGCTGGTGATTGACGCCCGACCGTGGATGACGCTGAAAGGCATCCTGAAGTGAGCCGTTTCAAGTCCTGAGTTGCCCAGGCTAGGCGCGGGCCTCCGGGCGCCTGCTGACGCATGAATCTCCCTTCATTTATACTTCCCCTTCTCGTCCGCCCTGATTCGGCCTTTCACTGACAACTGACAACTGGCCACTGACCACTGACAATGAAGATTCTCGTCTGCATGAAGCAAGTTCCGCAGAAAGACGCGCCCCTCAAGCTCAACGAGGGCGGCACCTGGATCCGCGAGGACGTGACCTACGAAGTCAACGAGCCCGACGCCTACGCGCTGGAAGAGGCGCTGCGCCAGAAAGAAAAGCACGGCGGCGAAGTGGTGGTGATCACCTCGGGACCGGCGCGGTCTCAGCAGGTGTTGCGCGAGGCGCTGGCCAAGGGCGCCGACCGCGCCATCCATCTGGAAGACCCGGCCTTCGTGGGGCTCGACGCCTTCAACACCGCGCGCGCCTTCGCGGCCGCCATCAAGGACGAGACCTTCGACCTCATCTTCACCGGCTTGCAGTCCGATGACTACGGCTACGCGCAGACGGGAGTGATTCTGGCGGAACTGCTGGGCTGGCCGCACGCCACCATCATCATGGAAATCCAGAAGTCGGAGACTGGCGGCGTTGCTTCAGGAATTCGGGTGAAGCGCGAGCTGGAGGCCGGATTCTTCCAGTACGTGGACATGCCCTTGCCGGCAGTGCTGACCATCCAGTCGGGCATCAACAAGCTGCGCTACGCCACGCTCATCGGCATCAAGCAGGCCAAGAACAAACCGCTGCGCAAGGTGGCGCTGGCCGAAGTGCAGCCCGCGCTGGCCGCGAATCAGCAGAAGATCGAGCGACTGTACCTGCCGCAGAAGACCAAGAAGACGGAAATGATCGAGGGCTCGCCCACCGAAATTGCCAAGAAGCTGGTGGACAAGCTGCGCAACGAGGTCAGGGTGCTCTAGCGTATGCCCGACTCCATACTCGTCATCGTCGAACAACGCGAAGGCAGGCTGAACCGCGTCTCCTGGGAGACGCTGGCCGGCGCGCAAGCCATCGCCGCCCAAACCGGATGGACGCTGGAAGCCGCGGTGGTGGGCGCCGCTGTGGCCGGCATCGCCGCCGAAGTCGCTGCCAGGAAGGTCGCCAAGGTGTATGCGGTGGAATCCGCGAAGCTCGAGCCCTACACTCCCGACGCCTTCGCGGCCGCGCTGAAGCAATTCCTCGAAAGCCGGAAACCCAACCTGGTGCTGATGCCGCACACCTACCAGGTGCGCGACTTCGCGCCCAAGCTGGCCACGGCGCTGGGACGCACGCTGATCAGCGACGCCATTGGTTACCGCAAGGACGGCGAGCGCCTGCTGTTTACCCGTCAGATGTTCCAGGGCAAGTTCGCAGCCGACGTATCTTTTGCCGGCGATCCTCCCTGGTTCGTGACCTTCCAGACCGGCGCCTTCCGCGGCGATCAGGCGGAAGCGGGCGCGGCCGCGGCCCCGGTGGAAACCGTAAGCGTAGAGATTGCCGACGGCGTGGTCCGCAACCGGCCGCACGAGGTCTTCAAGGAAGCCAAGCAAGCCGTGGATCTCACTCAAGCCGAGGTCATCGTCGCAGTGGGCCGCGGCATCAAGGAGCCCAAGAACATTGATCTCGCCAGGCAGCTCGCCGATGCGCTGGGCGGCGAACTTGCTGCTTCCCGCCCCATCTGCGACTCCGGCTGGCTGCCCATGGACCGGCAGATCGGTTCGTCGGGCCAAACGGTCGCTCCAAAGCTGTACCTGGCGCTGGGCATTTCAGGCGCCATCCAGCACATCGTGGGCATGAAGGGATCGAAGGCCGTCATCGCCATCAACAAGGATTCCGAAGCTCCCATTTTCGAGGTCGCCGACTACGGCGTGGTGGCCAATCTGTTCGACGTGGTGCCGCCGTTGATTGAGGAAATCAAGAAGGCGAAATCTGGAGCGTAATACTTGTCCCGTCACCTTTCACTTTTCGGCTTCCCGGCTCTGTTGGTAACGGTGGCACTTTGCGGATCGCAGGCCGCGAGCCAGCTCGAGAAACGCCCCCACAGCGGATGTAATTACAAGGTAGCGGGAATCGAACGACCGTCGGACCTGCGCGACTTTGTTGTCGCCTTAAAGAATGCGGTGGCACGTGACGACAGACCGTTGGTCGCGGGAATGATTCGATATCCGATTAGGGTGTGGATAAGCAAGAAAAGGCAAAGCATCCACAACAGGCGCGAATTCCTGCGTAAGTACGACCTCGTGCTAACAGCCCTAGTGAAGCGTGCCATCGCTGACCAAGATGTTGCGAATCTCTTTTGTAATTACCAAGGTGCGATGATTCACAATGGTGAAGTGTGGATCGGGGCGATGGAAGATGGAAAACTGAAAGTCATCGCCTTCAACCCGCCAATCCCCAAATGACGCCAACATCGCACTCGGCATCGAGGAGATCAAGAGAGTCAAGGCTGGTACCTGAGCCGCCGGATTTTTCGCGGTCGTTAGACGTGACTGCCATATGATTCTTGCAGTGGCCACCAAACCCAGGGCGATTCCCGCCCCCAACGACGCCCGCCATCGGAAACGCACGCCGGAGGAGACCAAGCGCCTGCAGGCGGATCCTCTGCTGCGACGGATCCATGCGCGCCGCGAACGAATTCGCAAGCGCTTTGGCATGATGAAACCCCCTAGTTGGGTCCTCATTCGCGAAGATCGGGACAGATAAAGGGGCTATGGAGCAAATGGAAGAAGTCGTACTCACGGCTGTAATTCAGGAGCTCTCTGAATCGGAAGGGGGTGGATACTGGGCTTTCGTGGAAGAGCTGCCCGGAGCCATCACGCAGGGCCAAACGCTGGAAGAGACTCGGGAGAACCTTCAGGAGGCAATCAGTCTGATCCTGGAATGCCGGCGTGAACAGGCCAAAGAGAGCCTGGATCCGAACGCGAAAAGGACCATTCGAGAGAAGATTCGAGTTCCCGCATAACCGCAGGGAGAGACGACTTGGCGGGTGCCTAGCCGATATAATCTCCCCATGGCCACCCACCCCAAGCCAACTCCGGGAAAGCCTGAGCGCAAACCCACGCGCCGCCGCGTCGCCAAGTTCGGCAAAGAGTTGAACGAATTAGTTGAACGAATGGATAGAAACCGTGAGGAAATCAAGGCGCGATACGGCATTTTGCCCGACAGTTCGGTCTTGATCCGCGAAGATCGCGAGCGCTAAGAGGCATGCACCCATGATGGAACTGACGTTTACGGCCGTGTTCGAGGAAGTACCGTCATCCGAAGGCGGGGGATACTGCGCTTACGTCGAGGAACTCCCCGGAGCGAACACTCAGGGCGAAACGCTGGAAGATGCGCGTGAAAATCTGAAGGATGCAATCAAGCTCTTGCTGGAGACGCGTCGCGAGATGCTGGGCGAAGAGGTCGGCCCCCACCGCATCATTCGCGAAAAGATTTCCGTCACGGTCGGCTGATACGGCGCGCGAGTGAAAAGGAACGACCTTGTCCGCTACCTCGAGTCCCACGGTTGCCGCCTGGTCCGCGAAGGTGGAAGCCACTCCATGTATGCCGCTCGCGACGGGAAGCGCCTCACTGCCGTCCCTCGCCATCGCGAGGTGAACAATTTCACCGCCCGGAATATCTGCAAGGATTTGGGTATCCCGCCCCCAGCGCAACGATGATTATCTTCCGGAAACCTCTCGAAGGCATCACCCGCCCCCAGATGGAGGCCGACGTGGTCATTGTCGGCGGAGGGCCGGCAGGGATGGCGTGTGCGCTGCGCCTGGCGCAGCTTATCGACGCGCACAGCGCCGCGCATCCCGATGCCCCACTCAGCAAGGACAACATCTACGTCCTGGAGAAGGCCCGCGAGGTGGGCCAGCACTGCCTCTCCGGGGCGCTGCTCGACCCGCGCTCCATGCGCGAGCTGCTGCCCGGCTTCGAGAAGGAAGCGCCGCTCGACGCCGAAGTGACCAAGGAAGCGGTCTACTTCCTCACCGCGAAATCGAAGTTCAAGTTCCCCATCACCCCACCGCCGCTGCGCGACCACGGCAATTACGTCATCTCCATCAACCGGTTCGTCAAATGGATGGGCGAGAAGGTGGAAGCCGCGGGCATCACTCTGTTCACCGGCTTTGCCGGATCGGAGCTGCTCTACGACGGAGGCCGCGTTTGCGGCGTGCGCACCGACGACAAAGGCGTGGACAAGCACAACCAGCCCAAAGGCAACTTCGAGCCCGGCTACGACCTGAAGTCGAAGGTGGTGATCCTGGCCGAAGGGGTGCGCGGCTCGCTCACCAAGCAGCTCATCGAGCGTTTCAATCTTGACCGCGACCGCAATCCGCAAACCTACGGCGTCGGCGTGAAGGAGCTCTGGGAGCTGCCCGCAGGGCGCATCGCGCCCGGCGAAGTCATCTACACCATGGGCTGGCCGCTGACCACGCAGGAATATGGCGGAGCGTGGATTTACGGCTCGCGCAACAACGTGGTCTCGCTGGGCTTCGTGATTGGCCTCGACTACGCCGACCCGCGCCTCGATCCGCAGCGCGTGTTGCAGGAGTTCAAGCGGCACCCCTTCGTCGCCAAGCTGCTTGCGGGCGGCAAGATGATCCGCTACGGCGCCAAGTCCCTGCCCTACGGAGGATGGTTCGCCATCCCACCCGTCGCTGGTGACGGCTGGATGCTGCTGGGCGACTCGGCCGGCTTCCTCAACGCGCAGCGTCTCAAGGGAATTCACCTGGCCATTAAGAGCGGGATGCTGGCCGCCGAGACCGCTTTGGAGGCACTCACGAAAAACGATTTCTCTGCTACCACGCTCGCCGGCTTCCAGTCGCGCGTGGAGAAGAGCTGGATCCGCGATGAGCTGTGGAAGGTGCGCAACTTCCATCAAGGCTTCGAGCGCGGATTCTTCGCCGGCATGTTCCACACCGCGGTGCAGCAGATTACCGGCGGACGCGGCCTGGCGGCGCGCTATGCGTCGCACGCCGGGCATACGCGCATGCAGAAGCTGGCCGCTCTCCCCGCGGACGGGGCCGCACGCGCGCACATGCTGGGCGACGCCAAGGGCGACAAGACGCTCACTTTCGACAAGCTCACCGACCTCTACCACTCCGGCACCAAGCACGAGGAAGACCAGCCCGCGCACCTGGTCATCCACGACACCAACATCTGCAACACACGCTGCGTGACCGAGTTCGGCAATCCCTGCCATCACTTCTGCCCGGCGAGCGTTTACGAAATGGTGGAAGACGCCACCGCCCCCCAGGGCAAAAGCATCCATTTGAATGCGTCGAACTGCGTCCACTGCAAGACCTGCGACATCATGGACCCGTACCAGATCATCACCTGGGTGCCGCCCGAAGGCGGCGGCGGGCCTAACTACGACGGGATGTAACGTGAAGATCGAATATCAATGCACTCCCGCAGATTACGCAGAAGCCCAGCGAGCATACTGGACGGTTAATTCCACCCGCAGGTTGATTCGATACCCCATCATGGTATTGGGCGGACTGATGGTGCTCGTTGCTCTTCGGGCTCTTGCAGTTCGCGGACGCCTAGACCTCTACGACCTACTGATAGTTCTCTTGGGGATTTTCTGGATAGGTACGGTGAGCTTCCTTCGCGACTGGTTCGCCCGCCGGGATTTCGCCAAGCACCCCCATCTGCACCAGCTCTTTAAGGTGGAGATTTCTGACGAGGCCATTCGATCTACCTCTGTTAACGGCACTTGGGATCAACGCTGGAGTCTGTACACGAAGTTCTTCGAAACCAAGGGTCTCTTTGTTCTTTACCAGGGCGAACGGATGTTTTCATTCCTTCCCAAACGAGCCTTCGCTCCCGGTGAGGCCGATCAGTTCCGGGTGTTGGCTCGGAGCAAGATCTCTCCAAGGTAAGCCCCCGCCCATATTTGGGCGCCGTGCCGTCATATCGTCAGATGAGCGTCCGTCTAGCCTGCGTCGCAGGAGCATAACCCATTCTCTTTCAGCAACATCCCCTCGACCTCACTTTGGCCATTGATCTGCCCTATCAAGGCTTAAGGTCAGCATCCATGCTCCGCATTTCCATCAAGTACCAGGCGAACTCCACCACCCTCCGGCTGGAAGGCAAGTTGGTGGGGCCGTGGATTCCGGAGCTGGAGCACTGTTGGCGCGGCGTAACCCGCACCGCGAAACCGGTCCACCTGATCGTTGATCTGGCCGGCGTGAGCTGGGTGGATTCCCCGGGCCGAGCCCTGCTGCGCGAGATGCACAGCACCGGAGCCACACTCGAGGGTCGCGGCCTGCTTTCGCAGTTGTTCATTCACTGGATCATCGCCCCGCCGATGGCAGAGCCCGAGGAGAGCCATGTCTCGACGCACATCGCCTAAAGCGGCCGCGCCCGAAGCGAATGAACTGCTGCGCAGCCGTCTGCTTACCTGGGACTTGCTGCTGTTCGAGGTGGGGAGCCGCCGCCGGCTGGAGCGGCCCCAGGTGATGCGCTTGCTGCAGCACGTACTGGAACTGCTGGCCCACGACATCCTGCGCAGCTTCGCGGAGGAAGAATCCGGCCTCTACGCGCGCGTAGAGAAGGACTTTCCGGAGCTCAGCCCGCTGGTGATGGAGCTGCGCGCCGAGCACGATCTCATCCGCCGGAGCATTCAGGAGTGCATCGAGAAGCTGGGCGAGGAGCAGGACCACGACCACGACCGCTGGAGCATCAGCGCCCTGGGTGGAGACCTGGCGCGCCACCTGCGCGAGCACCTGCGCCGGGAGGAAGAGGAACTGATTCCGGCCGCGGTGGAGCGCTGGCTGGAGCGGTGCGCGAGCTGAACCCCATGAATTTTGCACGGCAGCAAAAGCAACGAGATTCAGAGGACGAGAGAAGCGATCAACGACGAAGACAGCTTTGAAAATCCAACAAATCCCTGTGAGGTGAACCCTTATGTCTGACAACGTAGCAGTAAAGGCAGGAAAAGGCGTGCTCTGGCTGGTGGCCCTGGCTGGAATCTATATGGCGGGATCGCTGTACATGCTGGTGGATTCCCATCAGCGGCTGGGCGCCATGGAGACCGCCCAGGCCTCGGCGCAGTCCGCTCAACTGCAGATCACGGAGCGCATGGACACTTTTGACAATCGCATGCGCGCCACCAATGACACCGTGGTCGAGAAGCTGGGCGTCACCCAGCAGGAACTCCAGACCAAGACCGACCAGTTGCTGCGCAAGCAGCGTGCTTCGGTGAACCGCATGATGAAGGAGCAGAAGGAGCAGATCAGCGCGGTGACCGGAGAAGTGCAGGGAGTGAAGACCGAGGTGGGCACCGTGAAGACTGACATCGCCACGGCCCGCACCGACCTGGACGCCACCCGCACCCGTCTGGACAGCACCATCGGCGACCTGGGCCTGCAAAGCGGGCTCATCGCGCGCACCCGCGAAGAGTTGGACGAGCTGCGGCGCCGCGGCGAGAAGAACTACCACGAGTTCACGCTGCTGAAGGGACAAAGCCCCACGCAGCTAGCTACCGTGAGCTTGCAGCTCAAGAAGTCCGACGCCAAGCGCAGCAAATTCACGCTCAACGTGCTGGCCGACGACCGCACCATCGAAAAGAAAGACAAGACCGTGCTCGAGCCCGTGCAGTTTTACACCGGCAGGGACCGCCATCTGTACGAGGTGGTGGTGTTCAGCGTGGACAAGAACAAGGTGAGCGGCTACCTGGCCACTCCCAAGGTCGTGATCGCCTCGAAATAGACGATCCGGCTGCCCAAGCGGGGTGGCCTCCGGTCACCCCGCGCGCCCTTTCAGGCGCCAAGTGGATGCAACCGCGCTGGTTAGTTGGAGTTTGAATCTTTGCGGAGCTGGACCGCATGGTTGGCCAGGTGGTGCGCTTCCTCATTGGCCTCGCGGGGCACGTGGGCAATAGAGAACTCCAGCGAGCGCGCCAGCTTGCGGCACATCCAGTTCAGGGAGTACAGCCGCGGGCTCTGGCAGGCGTATTCGCCGCTCATTTGCCGAACCACCACCTCGGAGTCGGAATAGACGTGCAGGGCGGTGGCCTTGCGGGACAGGGCAAACTGCAGGGCTTCCAGCAGGGCGACGTACTCGGCCACATTGCTGTCCTGGCGGCCGATCCATTTGGCGATCCTGGTCTTCGCGCCGCAGGAATCCTCAATCACCACCCCAATACCCGACGGCCCAGGATTCCCATGCGAGCCGCCGTCCACGTAGGCTACGAGGTCTGCCATTTTTCGCGAGTGTGCGTCTCAAAACAAGATGAGTCAGAAGTCTCTGCACGTCAAGAGAATTGTTTGACTCGCAATTGGGTGACTCGTTTTCCACACATTGTGGAAAACGTTTTGAGCCGGAAATCCGGGCCGCCATCGCAAATCTCCAGTAATGACGGGGGTGTTTCGCAGAGCTGCACACATGAAGGTGCAATAAATGCAAGCGTATTTTGCACCAAAAACGGGCGTTGACAACTTGTTCGCTGGGATTTAACTTGGCTTCCGTCGACGGTCGAAAGGGTTGGCTTCCACACTAGTTGCCGGCCCGAAGTAGACTGAGTGATCAGTCCGGCGGGGCAACCCGTCGGATACTAGGACCCGAAAAAACCGGCAGGCCCTGCGAGGGGTGGCCGGGGTCAGAGACCGCGAAAGCGGTGATTGCATCAGGGGCTGCGGCGGTGAATGCGTCCACGCTATTGACTCCCTCGCAGGAGTCGGGGGCTGGAGCATAACCAATGTCGCAGCCCTTATAATTTTCCCCTGCCGTTTCTAACTCCCGTTTTGCTGCCCGTTCCCTGAATTGGCACCTTGCACATTTGCCTTTTTACTTTTGCCTTCGTCGATTCCGCGCTCATCCGCGGCAAAAAAATGGAGGGCGGCTTCAAACTTCGAACCGCCCCCTTGAGTTGCTCCGGCCTTGTTCCCTACTGAGTTGCAGCTGCCTTCTTGGCAACGGCCGGTTTCGGCGCCCAGAAGTCCGGCTCGGCGGCGATCCATTCCTTGCTGGGATAGCTCATCTTCGGACTGAAAGCGAAGAGTTGCGATTCCGCGCTCTCCAGCCCCTGACTTTGAAACTCGTCAGCCTTTTTCCGCCCTTCTTCCCCCAGCGCCTCCTGATAGGCCTTGCCGTGCCTCTCGGCAGCCTGATCCGCCTCGGCCAGTGACTTCATGGGAATGAAGATCAGGTAGAGACCGGCAGGCCTGCCCGCCGCCACCTGGTAGACGGCGAAGTGCTCGTCCAGTCCAGCCTTTTCATGCGCCTGGCGCGCGGCTTTTCGCACCTCGGTGAAATGATCTCCGTGACCGGGCTTCACCGTCAGCGAGACGATCAGGAAATATCGCGTCCCCACTAAAGGAGCGTCGGGACGGTAGCTCAGCTCGGGCTGGAAGGTGAAGGCAGCCGTCCGGAGTTCGGTGAGGTAGTCGCCGTCCTTGTCGGAAAGCGCCGCCAGTTCGGCGGAGAGGACAGCATTCTTCTCTATGGCCTTGAAGTCGGCCTCCCAGGCTGCCAGCGAATCATATCCGGTCATGTACAGCGCCCGGTTCTCGCCGGTCATGGAGGAAACGGCAAGGTAATTCGTCGGCCATTTGGCCTTGGCGAACGCGCGCGGCCAGCCTGCCTCCCACTTTTCGTGGACAGCCCCTTTGCCTGGTTTGAGGACTTCCCGGGTGATGACCAGCACCTTGGGCGGCGTCAGCATCACCTGTTGCGCCTGGGCTAAGAGCACACTGCCCAGACAGGTCAATGCGACGAACAGCATGCAAACTTTCTTCAGCATCTTGATATTGCCTCCTTGGATGGTTGGATGGTTGCGCTCCTGGAGCAGCCGCCGCTAACGGATGGGTCTAGCGGGTGGAAGTTTCCATGTGACCGGCGGCGACCGTTGCTGGAGTGCGGAGAACTCTATCCCAATTGCGCCGGAAGTCAAGCTGAGGCGTTTGCGCGGCGTCTGAGCCGCGCGCCGAAGTCCTGAGTCCGCCTTGGCGGAAGAAGGAGCTCAACGGAGTAGCGTCCCGCGGGCGTTGCCAGCCGCAAGCGGCCGCGAAGCGTTCAGATGGTGACGGCGCTCCCGTCGAACTTGGTGAACGTCAGGCCCGCGAAGGTCTCGTTATAGCAGAAGCGTTGGTCGTGCAGGACGCTGATAGCAACTGCTTCGCCCAGCAACGCCGCCTGTTGGTAGTCCGAGCGCCAATGGATCCCGGCATGATCGCGCCCAATGCCGATGTTGGCGGCGAGCTTGTGCAGTTCGCCGGTGAGCGTGATCTGCCCGGCATCGGAGCCGGTGTAGGGCAGCAGAGACAGACCATCCGGGCTGGGCGCCACCGGCTGCGGAAACACGGCGTCGTCGGTGCTGAAGAAGGCCTTCAGCATGGTGACGCACGCGCCCGCCACCGTGGCATGCCCCGATCCATAACTGGGATGCTGCGGAGAGCCCGTCGAATAGGCCTGGGGAAGCAGGTAGGTTCCGTGCTGGTTGAAGACTTCCGCCACTGCCTGTGAATTCAGGATGCTCGCGTGCAGCGCATAGCTTCTCGCGCCCGTCTTGGTAAAGTGCACCAGGCCCCCAAACTCCTCCGGCCGCGGGGCGCGATGCATCCACCACTTCTGGAACCACTGCGCCTTCAAAGCGCGGCTGGAGACTTCGGACATCAGGGCAATGATGTGCGGCCCGCCGAAGGTGCCGAAACCCGCCTGGGTCGCGGACGCGTTGTAGGGATTGCCCGGGTTGAACGCAACCCCGTTACCCAGCAACCACAGCAAAGCCATGAAGTACGCCTGGATGAGCGCATCCACGTGCACCCAGGCGGCGGCATCGCGGCCGTTGCGCAGGTAGCGGAGCACCGCGTCCCGGCTGTTCCCCGCAAATGGGCCTTGTCCGTTCCGCGCCGCCAGCCAGGACGACGCGTCGGTCAGGTAGTCAATTCCCGGCAGATACGTGGTGTACCGCTGGGTGATGGGAAGGGCGCCAAACTCCACCGGCTGCAGCAGGAACTGAGAAACATAGGGGCCAATCGTGTCACCGGGGGTGAAGCCCCGGAACAAGGTTTGGGGCGTGACCTGGCCGCTCTGCCTGGGGCCGGCAAAACTTCCCAGGGAACTGAGTTCCGCGCACGCCTCGAGCGCGGCCGCATTGCTGGCATAGTCGGTAAAATTCACATCTCGGAGTAGCGCGTGCCAGTAAACTTCCACGGCTTCGGCGGCCCTGGCTGCGCTGGCTAGAGCAGGGGAAGGGCCCTGCGCCAATTGGTGGGAATCCAGTCCTTCCATGTCGAAGGCCAGCCCCGCCTGCGGGTTCACCAGCTTGGCGTCGCCGCCCATAATGATGTTTTCGAAATCCTCGGGCCGGCCGGAATCCAGGGCTTTCACCAGGCTGCGGTAAGCGACGTGGTCGACCTCACCGAAACCGTTGTGCGGCAGACCCTTGGAAAAGCTGCCGATGTGGCTGGGATAGCGCGCCTCGTCGCCGTTGGTGCGCTGCTCGGCAAGTCCCATATTGCGGTCGCGGAGGGCCGCATCGCGCCGCAAGAAGTAGCCGCGGGCCAGGCGATGGTCCGGACCTTGTGGAACCGGGCTCTGAGCATTGGCTTCCGTTGGAGCGAGCAGCGGGGTCAGGCCCAGCGCCGATGCTCCCGCGGCCACGCCGCCAAGCTGATGCATAAAGGTCCGCCGGCCGCGCAGGTTGGGCTGGCTCTCGTTGGCCTTCGGGTGGCTGGTCTCAGGCTTGGATGGATCTTCCATACTGGCTTTGCTGGGCAGACCTTCGTCCATGGAGATGTCTCCGGGGAGGGGACGCTGATTATACCATTCCCCCCCGCAGGCGAAATACTGAGCGAAGCACGTGCCGGCGCCGCGCGGTCGAAGGAACAAATGGCGGAAGCGAGTGGGAGTCGAACCCACCGTCGCCATCAGAGATGACGACCGCCGGTTTTGAAGTTGAGCCGCTTTGCGGGCGTGAGCGAGTCCGCCGTGGCGGACGAGCGGGAGCCCGCAGGCGAAATCCTGAGTCCGCCGCGGCGGACGAAGGAACTCCAAGGTCTGGCGGAAGCGAGTGGGAGTCGAACCCACCGGAGACGGGGAAACCCGCCTCCCGCCGGTTTTGAAGACCGGGAGAGTCACCGGACCCCATGCGCTTCCAAAAACAAGTTGTCAGTGGCCAGTTGTCAGTAAAGGCCTACACCTTTTGCCGGCGCGTAGCCGCCAGGCGCTCGCCGGCCTTGGCCAGCGCCTGCTGTTCCGCCTCTTCGCGGGATTCGGCCGACGCCCGGGCCACCTGCGCGCCGGGGGAAACGTTGTCCACCTTGCAGTAGAACAGTTTCCCCAGGCGATACGTGACCACGTGCACCGGCCAGCCTGCGAGCTCTATCTGGCGCTCGGCGTATTCTTCCGGCTTCATTCTCAGGCGACCTTTTCGGCAGCCGGAGCCGCGGCGCCGCGTTCCACGGGTGCGCCCACCAGGTTGCCCCACTCGGTCCAGGAACCGTCGTAGTTGGCCACGTTCTTGTATCCCAGCAGGTACTTGAGCACGAACCAGGTGTGGCTGGAGCGTTCCCCGATGCGGCAATAGGCAATCACCGGCTGCGCGCCGTCCACGCCTTCGCCGGCGTAGAGGTGGCGCAGATCGTCGGCGGACTTGAAGGTGCCGTCGTCATTGCAGGCCTTGCCCCAGGGAATGCTGCGTGCCCCGGGGATGTGGCCGCCGCGCTGGCAGGTTTCCGGCAGTCCCGGCGGTGAAAGCACCTCGCCGGTGAACTCCTGCGGGCTGCGCACGTCCACCAGGGCGGCGGTGTGCTTGTGGCTGGCGGCCTGCGCCTGAGGCAGAAAAGCGCGCAGCGCCAGGTCCGGGGCCGCGGCCTTGTAGGCAGCGGGCTTGAGAGTGGGCACGTCGGTAGTGAGCTCGCGGGTTTCCGCGAGCCACTTCTTGCGCCCGCCATTCATGATGCGAACGTCGCGGTGCCCGTAGATCCTGGCTTGCCAGAAGGCCCAGGCCGCAAACCAGTTGTTGTTGTCGCCGTAGAGGACGAGGGTGGTCTCCGGCGTGATGCCGGATTTGGCCATCAACCCCTCGAAGTCCTGCGGCGACAGGATGTCGCGCCGCACGGTGTCGGAAAGCTGGGTGTTCCACGCCCAGGCGATGGCGCCGGGAACATGGCCTTCGCTATAGGCGTTGGTGTCCACGTCCACTTCCACCACGCGGACGTTGGCGTCTCTGGCGTGCTCCAGCACCCACTGGGTGCTGACCAGGGTTTCGGGATGCGCATACTCAGACATAGGAAACCTCCTCCAATCTAGAAATGGATATTGCCAAGGCCCGGCCCTTGCCGAACCATAGCTTAAGCAGATGCGGCGGCACCCAACGGGGATTCTGCGCTTACGTACGCGGGGAGCCTGAAAAATGCGTGGGCGAACCTGCGCCGCCGTCAACGGCAACAACAGCGACCGCAGGGAACTGGCAGATTCCGCATCCAGTTCCTAGAATAGGCGCGGCCCAAAAGCTGTGTCAAACCGCTACCCTAAGGAGGCACGTGCGCCGCTATTCGTTTGTACAACTGGATGTCTTCACCTCGAAGCCGCTGGAAGGTAACCCGCTGGCCGTCTTCCCGGATGGTCGCGGCCTTACTGACCAGGAAATGCAGGCCCTGGCCCGGGAGATGAACCTCTCGGAGACCACGTTCATCATCCCCCGCGACGCCGCCACCGAGCAGCAGCGCGGAGTGCAGGTTCGCATCTTTACCCCGGAAGAGGAGCTGCCCTTCGCCGGGCATCCGACGCTGGGCACGGCCTACCTTCTGCATCGGGAGTCCGGACAGCCGGAGATCAAGCTGGACCTGAAAGCCGGCGCTATCCCTGTTTCTTTCCGCAAGGATACGGAAGGCCGCATCTTCGGAGAAATGCGCCAGCGCGACCCCGAGTTCGGCTCCACCCATTCGGCGGAGGCCATCGCACGGCTGGCTGGCCTCGAAGCCTCTGACATGGACACTTCCCTGCCCATCCAGACCGTCTCCACCGGCCTGGCTTTCGCCATCGCGCCGGTGCGTTCGCTCAAGGCGCTGCAGAAGATCCGCCTGGACTGGCCGCGTGCTGACGACTACGCGGCCAAAACCGACGCCAAGTTCATCTACTTCCTCAGCCGCCAGACCTCTGACCCCGCCGCCCGGGTGCAGGTACGCATGATCTTCTACAACGGCGAGGACCCGGCCACGGGTTCGGGCGCGGGTTGTGCCGCTGCATGGATGGTCCGCTACGGCGTAGCCCAGCCCGAGGAGACGGCCCGCATCGACCAGGGACTCGAAATCAACCGCCGCAGCCTGATTTACGTTCGCGCCGGACGCGATGGTGACCGGGTGGTAAACGTTCGCGTCGGTGGAAACGTTGTGGAAATTCTTCGCGGAGAAGTGACGCTGTAGACGCCGCGCATCGGCAACTTCCTGCTGGCACGCGCCCAAGCGCGCGTGTGCGGCCTCCGAAAAAATTCATCGCTTGTTGTTGCGCCGGGTACTTTACATCTTCCTTCGCGGCTCGTAGTATGCGCCATCGTCTCACGGCAGCAGCAGCGTTCCTGCCGGCCCCGAGGCCGGAGCAAGGGCAAGCTTCTGTCCAAAGTGATCCCGGTAGAGTCTGGCAAGGAGCTATGAAGCCCAAGCGGACCATCCTGTGCGTGGACGACAACGAGCAATCGCTCTCCATCCGCAAGGTGGTGCTGGAAACGCGCGGCTACCGGGTGCTGGCCTGCAACGGCGGCGTGATCGCCTTCGAGACCTTCTGCCAGGGAGGAGTGGACCTAGTGCTCACCGATTGGGTTATGCCGGATATGGACGGCGCCGCGCTGGTTGAAAAAATCAAGGCCCTCTCGCCACACACCCCCGCCATCCTGCTCTCCGGCAAGGTGAAGGTGTATCCCAAGGAGACCTCCGCCGACCTCTTCCTGCCCAAAGGCGCGCACGAGCCCATGGACTTGCTGGAGCGCGTGCGCCAGTTGCTGGTGCGCAAGCGCGGCCCCAAGCGCGGACTGCCGCTTCCGGCCGCAGCCGCCCCCGGGCCCGCCGCACCACGGCCCATAGCGGGCGCCGCGTAAAGGAACGAAACCAGTTCTAGTCTGCAATCGAGGGCGAAGGTGCCCCACATCTGCCCGCAGTTGGCAGATGTGGGTTTGTTGATTTCATCCCGTCCTGGCGGGCTCAACCGCATGGGAGTTCTCTATTCTCCCGTCGGCGGTCGTTTCAGCCCAAGGCCGTGCTGAGGCCGTAGCACTCAGGTCGCCGCAAAGACCCACATCTGCTAACTGCGGCAGATGTGGGGCACCCGGCCGGCGCCGCCTAGAAACTCGTGTTACAGCCCCGCCTTCCCCCGAACCCGACCTGCGCCTGACACATTCCTCGGCCCACCCGGGCGCCATTCAACTGGATTTCAGGCTCGCACTTCACACATCACCCATCGCACATCACACATGGCCTGAACCGCGGTTCATGTAATAATCATCCTGCTCTCACTCCATGCCCCCCATAATCCAGGCAGACAAGGTCACCAAGACCTACCGGGTCGGCAAGGTGGACGTTCCCGCGCTCACCGGCATCTCCCTGGCGGTGGAGAAGGGAGAGTTCGTCAGCATCGTCGGACCGTCGGGCAGCGGCAAGTCCACGCTTTTCTACATCCTGGGCGGGCTCACGGGAGCCACCACCGGCCGCGTGCTGATTGACGGCGAAGACTTCGCCCTGCTCTCCGACGCCGAGCTTACGCGCATGCGGCGGCGCAAGATCGGGTTTGTGTTCCAGAAGTTCAACCTGCTGCCCACGCTGGATGCGCGCTCGAACATCACCATCGCGCAGGACATTGCCGGAACCAACGGCTCCACCGACCCGGCGCATTTCGACCGCATCGTAAGCATGCTGGGCATGGCCGGCAGGATGGAGCACCGCCCCTCGGAGATGTCGGGCGGCGAGCAGCAGCGCATCGCCCTGGCGCGAGCCCTGATCAACCAGCCGGCCATCGTGCTGGCCGCCGAGCCCACCGGCAACCTGGACTCGAAGAATTCCGACATCGTGCTGGGCCTGCTGCGGCAATCCAACCAGGACTTGGGCCAGACGGTGCTGATGATCACCCACAACCCGGAAGCAGCCACCGTCGGCGACCGCATCCTGCACATGCGCGACGGCCACCTGGTCTCTCCCGACCAGGACCCGCAGTGGACCCACCACGAACTGCCTACGTCCTAGCTCCTGGCCCTCAGCGGTAGCACGGAAACGCGGTTAGTGCTACTCTTTTCCCTTCCAGAAGGCGTCGAGACATGGCTAGTGCCCCTATGGCTAGTACTCCTTTGCAGACACCAACCGGATCGCACGGCTCCACCGGGACCCCAATCCTGGTGTTTGTGCAGGGGACGGAGCAGCGCCAGATCACCCTGGAGCAGACGCCCTTCACCGTGGGGCGCAAGCCCGACAAGCACCTGGTGATTGCCGACGCGCGCGTCTCTCGCGACCACGCCGAGATCATCGCCGATGGCCCCGACTTTTTCGTCGTCGATAACGGCAGCAAGCACGGCACCTACGTCAACGGCGAGAAGGTGGAGCGCCGCAAGCTCAAGCGCGACGACCGCATCGAGTTCGGGATGCGCGACGGCGCCTTCCTGCTGTTCAATCCCGCGGGCTCGCAGGCTTCCACGGCGCGCGAGTTCCTCAGCCAGGTCCATGGCATGCAGGTGCGCAGCGATGCCTCCGACCTGGAGAAGCTCACCCTCTTCCTGCACGCGGCGCGCAAGCTGAACACCACCGGAGTGCTGGAGGAGGTGCTGTTCACGCTGATCGAAGCGACCTTGCGGCTTACCAGCGCGGAGCGCGGCTATGTGTTCCTGCGCAAACCTGACGGCGGATTGAGGCTGGCAGCGGGGCGCAACGCCAAGGGCGATACGCTGAAGGACGACACCGATATTTCGCGCTCCATCATCGAGGAGGCGGCGCGCTCGGCCTCCGAATTCGTGGTCAGCGACACCACCAAGTCCAGCGCCATGCAGGGACGCGACAGCATCGTGGCCTTCGACCTGCGCACCGTCATCTGCATCCCGCTGCGCAAGTCCCAGGTCACCCAGGCGCAGGGGCGCGAGGGCGACGAAACCACCATCGGCGTGCTCTACCTGGACAGCCGCTTCACCTCGCGCGACATCACCCGCGTCAGCCACGACATTCTGGCCGCGATCGCGACCGAAGCCGCGGCCCTGGTGGAAAACGCCGGGCTAGTGGCGTCGGAGGAAGAGAACAAGCGCTACCAGCAGCAGATGGCCATCGCCGCCTCCATCCAGCAGCGGCTGATGGCGGTGACCATTCCTGAGTTGCCGTATGCCACCTTGCAAGCCCGCAACATGTCCTGCCAGGACATCGGTGGCGACTTTTTCGACGTGATCAAGACCGAAGAGGGCGTCGCTCTGGTGATCACCGACGTCTGCGGCAAGGGCGTTTCCGCGGCCCTGCTGGCCTCCATCTTGCAGGGCATGATCTATTCCCAAATCGTGGCCAAGGTGCCGCTGGCGGACATCGTCGGCAACTCCAACCGCTTTCTGTGTGAGAAGGCGGTGGGCGAAAAGTACGCCACCGTGATGATCGGCCGCTTGCACCCCGATGGTGAGCTGGAGTTCGTCAACTGCGGCCACGTTCCTCCGGTGCTGGTGTCGGGAGGCAAGGCGGTGCGTATTGAGGAATCCAACCTGCCCGTGGGCCTGCTGCCCGACGCCACCTACGCCCCCGCCCGGCGCAAGCTGATCCCCGGCGACCGGCTGATCCTGGTAACCGACGGGGTCACCGAGGCCGAAAACCCGGCCGGCGACTTCTTCGGCGACGAGCGCCTGGAACAGGCGGCCGCGGCCAGCAACGGGTTCGACGAAATCTTCAACAGCGTCCGCAGCTTCTGCGAAGAAAAACCCCTGAACGACGACTGCACCGTGGTCGAGCTGACCTTCCGGGGCTGAGGCCGCTGCCCGCTGCTTTCGAACTCCGCCTCGAAGAGGACCCCTGATGGACGACCTGCGCAAACCGATTCTGCCCGGCAAAGGCGCGTCCGATTACGAGCGCTACCTGCGCACCGACGAGTTGCTCGCCCTGCAGAAGCCCGCCGGCGAGATGCTCCATCCCGACGAGCTCACCTTCCAGGTCACCCACCAAAGCTCGGAGCTTCTGCTCAAAGGCGCTGCCTGGGAACTGGAGCGCGCGCGCGCCCGCTTGGACGAGGGTGACTGCGGAAATGCAGCCCGCCTGATCCGCCGCGCCAACCTCATGCTCGACTTCCCGGTCGGGCAACTGCACATCCTGGAAACCATCACTCCCTACGACTATCAAATCATCCGCGGCGGGCTGGGACACGGCAGCGGCCTGGACTCACCCGGCTTCTCTGCCCTGCTGCACGTCGGCCCACGCCTGGGCGACACCTTCTTCGACCAACTGAGCAAGGCCGGCCTCACCGTGGAGCAGCTCTATCGCCGTCACAGCGAGTTCTTCGGGCTGCACGACGTAGCCGAGTGCATGCTCGATTTCGACGAACGCGTGCAGGTGTTCCGCTTCCACCACCTGAAGCTGGCGCAGCGCATCATCGGCGGCGGCGTGGTGGGAACCATGGGCACTCCCGTCGAGGTCCTGCGCCAGCGCCAGGAGCACCTGTTCTACAAGGCGCTGTGGGACGTGCGGAACGAAATCACCGCCAACATCAACGCCGAACGACAGAAGGAAATGACCGGCCACGGCGAATCGCCCAGCTACTAGAGCAGGACGTGAGAGTGTGTAGCCCGGCCGCCCTCGGCCGGGCACTTGTGGAAGCGGGCGACCTCGCCCGCGAATGTAGTGCCCCGACGTGTCGGGGCTGTCGCGCGGGCATCCTGCCCGCGCCCACGGCCCAGCGCGTTGACCGACCCTTCTTCGGTTACAATAATTTCAGAGGTCGAGCGGGAGTAACTCAGCGGTAGAGTGCGACCTTGCCAAGGTCGAAGTCGCGGGTTCAAATCCCGTCTCCCGCTCCAGATTTTCCTTCATCAGCAAGAGGACGCAAGGGACCACGGGGGTTTTTTGAGTCGTTCCGCTGTCTGGAGCGTCCTTAGATGTTGCAGTTGCTGGCAACTGGCCACTGAGCACTGGCCACTGCTCTTCGGCGCGGTACCCAAGTGGTAAGGGAGAGGTCTGCAAAACCTTTATACGTGGGTTCGATTCCCACCCGCGCCTCCACACTCCTATCCAGAATCCCCCGAGGCTGTCGGGCTGAGGGGGCATCAGCTATGATTTCCCCTTCATGAACTTCCGCTTCAGACGCGCATCTGCCCTTCTGGTGTTCGTGCTTCTGTCGGTCTACTGCTGGGCCTCTGCCTACGATGGGCGGCCGCGCCTGGTGGTCCTCATTGTCATCGACGGGCAGCGCGCCGACGCACTCGAACGACAGCGCGGCAGTTTTGTTGAAAACGGCTTCCGGCTTTTCCTGGAGCGCGGCGCGTATTTTGCGAACTGCCACTACGATCACGCGGCCACCTGGACTTCTGCGGGACACGGCACGCTGGTTACCGGCGCGCAACCCGCCGCTCACGGTATCGGCGCTAACTACTGGTGGGACGCCCGCCGCCGGCGCGCCGTCACCCCCGTGGAGGACGACGCGACCCAACTCCTGGGAGTCAGTGGCAAGGATGCCGTCCTGGGCTCATCTCCGCGCAACTTGCTGGCCACCACCCTGGGCGACGAGCTGAAGCTGGCCACCGGAGGGAAGTCGCGCGTCTTTGCGGTTTCCCTAAAAGACACCGCGGCCGCGATTTCCGGCGGGCACTCGGCCGACGCCGCATACTGGATCGATCGCGATAGCGGCACCTTCGTGAGTTCGTCCTATTACATGGATGCCCTTCCCGGCTGGGTGAACACCTTTAACGATGGTCCACACAACGAAAAACTGTGGAACCTGGAGTGGAAGGATGAAGCCGGCGCTGTGCTCCGTACGACGGAGCGCGAGGGCCGCGCGGACAAGGAAACCAAGTTTTACTACATCGTCGGAGGCACCCCCTTCGCCAACCAGTACCTGCTCGATTTCTCGCGCGAGCTCATCGTGAGTGAAAAGCTGGGCAACGGGCCGGCCACCGACCTGCTCATCGTCAGTCTTTCCGCGAACGACATCCTGCTGCACAACGTGGGGCCCAATGCTCCGGAAGCGGCCGCCATGGTGCGTGCCACCGACCGCCAACTGGCGGACTTTGTGGACTTTCTGGGCCGCCAGGTGGGCCTGGCCAATGTGTGGATGGTGCTGGCGGCCGATCACGGCTTTGAGCCGGCAGCCGAGTACGCCCAGCGCTTCCGTCTGCCGGGCACGCACCTCCCTTACAGGAAACAGGTTCAGGAACGCCTGAATGCGCGCCTCTCCCTGTCGCTCTCTCCCGGCACCGCACGGAACTATGTGAACCTGTTCCGCGATCATGTCGCTTTCGTTTCCCCGGAAGCGTTTGCCGAAGCCGGCATCCGCGACGAAGCGGAGGCCGAGCGGCGAGTGGGGGAAGCCCTGCTGCAGGCGGCCCCCTTCCGCGGCTATTACACCCGCGCGCAAATCGCCAGCGGCAGCCTGCCCCGGGATGACATGTCGCGCAAATACGCCAACAGCTATCTGAATTATGGCGGCTGGTACGTGATTGGCGTGCTTCCGCCTTTTCACGCCGGCGAATCCGACGTTCGTGCCAACAGCGGGGCTGCGTTTACGTATAACAATCACGGGTCGCCCTACGCGTACAACACGCACGTCCCACTGGCCCTGTATGGCCTTCCCTTTCGGCCCGGCACGTATCGCACCCGCAGCCAGCCGGCAGACCTGGCCATCACCTTGAGCACGTTGCTGGGCATCGCGCCTCCCAGCCACTCCAGCGGCCGCGTGCTGCATGAGGCGCTGGCCCCTGCGTCTCCGCCTGCTGCTGCCCAGCCCGCCCCGGCCCGCCCCGATTCAATCGGGGCCCGCGAGTGACACTGCTCTGCCCTGCTGATAGCATCAGGGTTCTTCACCAGCAACTCGGCAAGAAAGGCTTCTCGCAAAAAACCTAACGCCCATGGGTTCCCTCAAGCGTGTGCTGGCTGTGTTCCTGATGTTCTCCCTGATTCCGCTTCCTGCCGGAAGCTGGGGATACGAGGGGCACACCCTGGTCAACCAGGTCGCCGCCAGCAAGATCCCCAGCGACATGCCCCGCTTCTTCCGCAAAGGGCGGAAGCTGATCGCCTACCTGGGGTACGAGCCCGACCGCTGGCGGGACGCTCGCGAGGTTTCACTCCGCGACGCCCAGGGCCCGGACCACTTCATTGACTTCGAGCTGCTGGCCGACGTCAGTGAGCTTCCCCGCGAGCGCTACAGCTTCTACAAGCTGCTCTACGAGAAGCGCGCCGCCGCGCTGGCAAGTTCCGCCGCCCAGCCTGATGGCAAGTCCCTTGTTGGCAAGCTCCCTGATAGCAAGTCCCCTGATGGCAAGTTAAACGACCTGCTGCCCGAAGGCGTCGGCCTCCAGCCCTACGCCACTATGGAGGTTTACGAGCGGCTGCGGGCCGCCTTCCGCGAATACCGCGCTCTGCAACAGGAGAAGAAACCTACCCAGGAAGTAGAGAAGAAGATTCTTTTCTACGCCGGATGGCTGGGCCACTACGTGGCCGACGGCGCCCAGCCGCTGCACACCACCATCCACCACCACGGATGGATCGGCGAAAACCCCAACCGGTACACCACCGATGGCAGGATCCACTCAGCGTTCGAGTCGGCATATGTCGCCGCCAACTTGAAGGTTCAGGATTTTCAGGATCTCGTCCAAGCACCCGTCCGGCTGTCCGACCCGTTTGCGGATTATGTGAAGTATCTGCGGGAGTCGAACCAGTTGGTGGAGCCGTTCTACCGCCTGGAACGGACCGGCGCCTTTGCCGGACCGGGCACGCCCGAGGGACACGATTTTACGCGCCGCCGCCTGGCCGCTGGCAGCCAGATGCTGCTTAACCTGTGGTACACGGCCTGGCGCGAGAGCCTCGAACTGCCGGTACCACCTCCCTATGCTCCTCGCGCCAACCCGACGCCCCCCACGGTCCCCATGGCG